>JAKATG010000003.1:0-398616 GCA_021828105.1 Pseudomonadota bacterium | reverse complement strand
GGTGTGGCAGATGCCGGTCGCCTTGATCTCGACCAGCACCTCGCCTTCGCGCGGACCTTCGAGGTCGACCTCGACGATCTCGAGCGGCTTGGCTTTCTCAAAGGCAACGGCGGCGCGGGTTTTCATGGGGGCTTCTCGCCTGCTTTCCACCAAAAGACCAAATGGAGGACTTCAGATCCTCACGTCTTTTTGCGACAGCTCAGTGCGAAAGAGAGCGGTGTCGACGATCATTTCTCGCCGTCACCGAGGAGAATAGGATTCGGTCACTTTCCTGTAAAGCCGGAAACCGGCGACTGCCACCAAAGTCGTGTATCGCCATGCGATGCGCCCTAGATTTCGGACATTATCTGCTGAGCTGTCCTGAGATCGGAATATTTCTGGCCCATGTCGAAAAGATTGGCCCTGTGGGGATCGAGCGCCCGGTCGCCGACGCAGTCGATGGCGACGATCGTACGGTAGTTGAGAGCCATGGCGTCGATCACGCTGGCGCGCACGCAGCCGCTCGTCGTGCAGCCCGCCACCACGAGAGTGTCCAACCCCCTGGCGATCAGGCAGGCATTGAGGTGGGTGCCGAAAAAGGCCGAGGCTTGCGTCTTCCGGATGACCAACTCGCCGGGATGCGGGCTCAGCGTTTCGACGATCTGGCTCGCCGGTGCGGTTTCGGTCAAGCCGAGCAGGCGCGGAACCTTTTCGCACCAGAGGCTCGCATCGGACCCGTCCGCGGCATAGACGATACGGGTGAAGACGATGGGCAGCTTGCGGTCCCGGAAGAAGCCGAGCAGCGGGACTGTGGCGATGACCGCCTCGGGGATATTGCCGCCGCCGAGGATTTCGGGATCGTGGAAGCCGTTGACGAAGTCGACGAGGAGCAGGGCCGGCGCCTTGCCGAAGCCCGTCTTCTGGCCGAACTGCTGCTTGTGGTAGACGTCTTCATCGGTCATTGCTGTTCACCCACCGTCCTTCTGGCCAGATATTCGCTGGTCCGCCGGGCGGGAACAAGCTCTGGCTGCCGTGGTTGAGCCTCGGAGGAGGAGGAATGTCATGACTCTCAAGCCCGACCTCGTGGTCTGTAACCCAAATGCCTCGTCCGAGCGGGGAAAAGCCGTTTTTTTCCATTTCGAGATTGTGAATCCGGCAACCCTCGAGAACACCGGCGTGTCGCACAATATCGCCATGCCCCACGCCGACGCGAAAAAGCTGTTCGACATACTGGGCGAGATGTCGAAGCAGTATGGCTGGCTGGACACCGCGCCCGAGGTGCTGCGTGTCTCGCCGGAAGGCCCCGGGCCTGCGGCTCCATGAGCGGGGGCTCACGGCGACGTCAAGCCGGGCTAATGGGCCAAATTGGCTTGCCTGATCCTCTGACGAGGACGATCATCGGGAACCGGGGCTCATCGCAGGAGACTTGATCGGACGCCGCCCAAGGGGAGGGGAGTGTGGTCAATAGAAGCCGGCTACGCCAGAAGCGGCTCTATCTCGACGGCTTTGCCGGAAAGTATTGCGCGGTTCCCGTCATCCTCCGGGATTTGGAGCAGCAGGCACTTCGCAAGCTGAGCGCCCGCGCCGGGGCCTACTTCGCCGGCGGCGCCGGCGCCGAGCG
Organism: Pseudomonadota bacterium; assembly: GCA_021828105.1. GTDB lineage: Bacteria > Pseudomonadota > Alphaproteobacteria > Rhizobiales > Aestuariivirgaceae > Taklimakanibacter. Next base: position 397,016 of record JAKATG010000003.1, on the reverse strand, counting down.
CACGATGGCCGCCAACCGTGAGGCCTTCGACCGGCGCCGCATCGTCCAAAGAGTGCTGCGCGATGTGTCGAAGCGCGATCTGTCGGTCGAGCTGTTTGGCCGGCGTCTGCCGCTGCCGGTGCTTCTGGCGCCCATAGGCGTCCTCGAGCTGGCGCACAGAGAGGCCGATCTCGCGGCGGCACGCGCTGCTGCCGCTGAGGGCATTCCCTTCGTCACCTCGAGCCAGGCCTCCTATCCGCTGGAGGATATCGCCAAGGCCAATGGCGAAGGATGCCGGTGGTTTCAGCTTTATTGGTCCCAGCACGATGAGATCGCCAGAAGCTTCATCTCGCGCGCGGAGGCCTCGGGCTATAGCGGGCTTGTCGTGACGCTCGATACGACCGAACTCGGCTGGCGGCCGCGGGATCTCAGCCGCGGCTATCTGCCCTTCATGGCCGGACGGGGCATAGCCAACTATGTCAGTGATCCGGTCTTCGCGGCCATCGAGGTCGACGGCCATGATCCGGAAGGATTGCGCCCGCCCCTTGGCCTCGGTCTGATCCGGTCCGCGCTTGAGCTCATCGGCGCCGCGCCGGGAAAGTCCCTGAAGCGGTTGCTGGCCACCCCCGAGAGGGTCAGGACAATCAGGAAGTTCATCGCTCTTTACTCGCGTCCCCACCTGACATGGGAGGATCTGCCGCGGCTGCGGGAATGGACCCGTCTTCCTATCGTGCTCAAGGGGATCATGCACCCTGACGATGCGCGCCGCGCGCTGGAGCTCGGCATGAATGGCGTGATCGTGTCAAATCACGGCGGCCGGCAGGTCGACGGCGCCGTCGGCGCGCTCGACGCCCTGCCCGGTATCGTCGATGCCATCGACGGCAAGATCCCGGTTCTGTTCGACAGCGGCATCCGGACCGGCGCCGACGTCATCAAGGCGCTGGCGCTCGGGGCCCGTGCGGTGCTGCTGGGGCGTCCCTACGCCTATGGCCTTGCCCTGCAGGGCGAAGCCGGCGTCCGCGACGTGATCGCCAATCTGGCGGCCGATCTCGACGCCAATCTCGGTCTCTCGGGCCATAGGACATTATCCGAGCTCGATCGCAGCATTCTCGAGGAACGGTCTTTGTTAACGGGCGCAAGACTGGAGCAGTAATCGCATGAGAGGTTGCGTGGGGCTTGCACGAATAATCTGGCCGGTGCTGGCGGCCATGCTCTTTCTGACGTCACCCGCCTTCGCCTCGGAAGACACGGTCTTGCGCTTCTCGGTGCGCGGGAAGCCGGTCGTGGAGCTGAGCATGGCGGAGCTCAGGCAAAAGGTGCCCACAACGGAGATCACCGTCTGGGAGCCGCATGAAGACAAGAACGTGACGTATGAGGGTTTCGATATCGGCAAGCTCTTCAGCGCGGTCTATGGCGAGCAGTGGAAGGAGATCGACGAGGTGTTGTTCACTTGCGTCGACGGCTACCAGCCCGTCCTGCCCATGGACCGTTTCAGCCGGCATCTCGGCACCCTCGCCTATCGGCGGCTGGACCAGGATGTGTTCAACGTCCAAAACCGCTTCGAGGGTCAAAAGGATGTGCCGCTCGGACCCTTCTACCTGGTCTGGGACAACCTTCATTCAGATGAGCTCCGCGCCCAAGGCGCCAATGGCTGGCCCTATCAAGTCGTGGGCATCGATCTGGTGAATTTCGCCGATCGCTTCCCAAGATTGAGTCCGCCGAAGGATGCCTCAGAGAAGGCGAAGAAGGGATTTCTCGCCTTTCGGGAAAACTGCATGGCCTGCCACACGATCAACGGCGAAGGCGGCAACAAGGCGCCCGAGCTCAACTACCCGATGAGCGTCACCGAATATCTGTCGGACGCGTGGATCCGCAAATGGCTGATGGACCCACGGTCGGTCCGCTACAACGCCACCATGCCCGCTTTCGCCTCGCATCCGGATCCGGACGCTCTAATGGACGACGTGCTCGCTTATCTGAAGACGATGGCGCAGCACAAGCAGAAGCCCGAATGAGCTCTCGCCGTCACGGCATTTCCGCCACAATGGCCTTGACGACCGCCTCCGAATTCCGCGAGGCCAAGGCCATGAAGGTCAGCATCTCGTTGGGCCCGCCACTGCCGCCCGCAAGATCGGACAGGCTGCGCACCGCGAGGAACGGCACGCCATTCGCATAGGTGACATGAGCGACGGCGGCGCTTTCCATATCGATCACCTTGGCCTGAAAGGTCGACCACGCATATTCGCGGAACTTGGCGTTGTCGATGAAGGCCGAACCCGATACGCCGTTGCCGCCGACAACGATCTCAGGCTTTCTGGCCAGGCAACTTTTATCCGCGGCGCAAGCATCGAGATGAACCTTGGCCGCGACCTTGCGGGCGACGTCCAAGAGGCCCGGGTCGATCGGGAACCAGAAACGGTATTCGGTGCCGGTGCCTTTCCGCGTCACCTCGACCGAACGCGGGACGATCATGCCGTAGCCGGCGAAGCCGTCCAATTCACTCTTCATCCAGGAGGGAATGACGAAACCTTCAGGCGTCTCGCGCGCGAACACCGACTCCAGATACTGGCCCCAGCGATCGGCAATGACGACGTCCCCGATATGCAAGTCGGGGTCGACGCCGCCGGCAATCCCCGAAAACACGACGGTGGTGACCGAGAAGCGATCGAGCGCGATCTGCGTGTTCATCGCCGCATTGACCGTGCTGACACCGCTCAGGAACAGGACGACGTCCTTGCCGGCAAGCTTGCCGGTGATGAAGCTGTTGCCATTGATCATGTATTCCGTCGGCTCCTGGATCTCCTTCTTGAGGTTCGTCCACTCCGGCTGGAAGGCTGACATCACGGCGATTCGCGGCTTCTGATCGAGAAACCCGTCCGCCGATGCGCCGACGGACAGCGCGCCAAGCAGCAGGAATGCCGTCAATGCCGCGGCGAGAACCCAGCGCAAAGTGAAAGTGTCTTGCATGGACTGCTCCTTGATCATGCGATGTTGCGTGCTGGAGAAGGCGCCAGAATTTCCATTCCTGGGGTCGAGACCGGCGCCCCATAAAGGGCCCAGTCCGCCGCGATCTGGCCGATGACCGGCGCGAGCTGAATGCCGTAACCGCCGGCACCGGCAGCGGTGACGAGATTTGGCTCCCTCGCGTCGATCGGGCCCACGAACGGCCGGTGGTCAGCGGTCACCGGATAGAGGCCGGCCCAGCCGCGCCCCAGTCTTGCGCCCGGCAAATGCGGGAGCCGCTCCAGCAGAAGCTCGGCGAGGTGGATTTTCGACGCCTCATCGCATTGCTCGTTATAGTCATCCGGGTTTTCGGCCCGCGTCGAATCGACCTTGTGAATCTCGGCGATGAGCTCGCCCGATTTCTCATGGCGGAAATTCAATCCCGTCCCTTCGCCATTCACCAGATCCATGACCATCGGCATCGTATAGTCGAGCGGCTGGTCGAGCAGGACCATGACCCCCTCATGACGCTCGGGACGCACGTGCAGTGTCTGGCCGAGGATTTCGGCGACAAGCGGGGCCCAGGCGCCGGCGGCGTTCACGACCACATCGCCATCGACCACACCCTTCGTGGTCTCGAGCCGGTAGCCGCCCTTCTGCCGCGTGGCGCCGGTGACGGTGCAATATTGCTGCAGCCTGCCGCCCAGGCTCTTCAGCCTTTCGGCGAGGAACATGCACAGCTCATGCGGATCGAGAAAGCCGTTATCCGGTCCGAAGATGCCACCGGCAAGACCCGTCACGTCCATATGCGGGACAAGCCGGTGCAATTCGTCGGCCTGATAGAGCTTGGCGCGGAAGCCGGCCTCCGCCTGCATCCCGACCGAGCGCTCGAACAGCGCCATTTGTGCCGTGGTCCTGGCCAGCCGCAAATAGCCGATGTGGTTGAAGTGCAATCCGGCGTCTTCCCAGCGGGCGAAATGCTGGAAGGCATAGCGGCGCAGCAGGATTTCATCCGGATCGGTGAATTGCGTGCCGACGACGCCCACCGACCGGCCCGTAGAGCCCGAGGCGATCGATTTCGCCTCGAGCACGGTCACCTTGGCGCCCCCATCGGCGAGGCTGACCGCCGCGCACAGGCCGAGCGACCCGGCGCCAATGATGATGACGTGAGGAGGATTGGTCGCCTGGGCTTCTGCCGTCATGTTCCCATCATCGATGTCGAGGACAGGCGGACATTAGCGGCTTCGCTCCGCGCCGGAAACCCGCAAATCAAGCGACGCGGCGGTCGCAAGGCCGCAATTTTGGAACAAATGCCGCGCGCGACGCATTGGGCCAAACCAAGACCCATCGGCTCAACCATAAGGGAGGTTAGCCATGACATGCGACATTCGCGAGCCCTATATACTGAAAGCCATGGGAAAGGCCTGCTCCCATGTGATCGCGAGCAAGGGCTATATCGGCGAGAATGAACGCCATGACATCGCCGACCGGATCGTGGCCGAGGCATCGGCCGGGGAAACCAATATTGAAAGGCTCGTCCAATTCGCTGTCGCTCCCTCCGTCCCCGAGAAGCCGGGAACCAGATCGCGCCCCAAGCTTTGGTTAATTACATGAAACGGGCTAGCCGGGTCACGAAGAGACGGCGAGGAAGGCCATATGGTCTCTCAAATCCTTTGCGCGATAGACGACGCCGATCATTCCGCCACGGCGGCCGACTATGCGATCGACATGGCCAGGCAGTTGTCGGCGAAGCTCGTTTTCCACATGGTCAATCCGGCCGTGCTGCCAAGTCCGCGCGGCGCACCGGTCTATCTTTGGGCGGATGACTACGTCAGATTCTATCTCGACGAGGCCTTTCGCCGAGCGCGGCGAGCGGGTGTAAGCCAGGTGATGTGTGAAACCGAGCGCGCGAACTGCGTTGCCGATTCGATTATCGCCCGCGCGGATCTCCATGGGGTCGACTTCATCATTGTCGGGGCGAGTTGCCGTTGCGACGGGATCATGAGCCTCTTCCGGCGACCTGTGTCGCGACGCGTCGCCGATGCCGCCAATTGCCCCGTGCTCATCATCAGGCGCGTCCGCGAACGCCGGCGGCAAGGTGCCTTTCCCTACGCCGAGCGGCGTAACCTAATATTCCATGGCGCCGCCGCGGCGCGCGCGGAACCATTTGCACCAGCCTCTCGGGCTGATATTGCCCGGCACGACCTGGCATGAGTCCGGAGCTTGGAAATACCTGCATCGGCCGCACCGCTGGTCCCCATTCGGGTGATTCTGATAACGCGAGGCGGTCTTGCTCATCCTGTTCAATGCCTGGGCGGGGACTGTCGTCGCTCCCACGATGGCGGCGCCCGACAGGCATTGGCCCAGAAATCGGCGGCGCGATAATTCAGGATCGTCCTTCATTGGGGTTACTCCCTTTCGGTTGGAGGCGCCCCCCGACGGATGATCGCTCTCCGGCCATGCCCACTCCGTGCCGGAAGACCATTTCTCCACCAAGCCAGCCGGTGACGGCAAAGATCACGACCACCAGGATGGAAAGCAGAAGCTCAGTTCCGGTCACGCTTAAGGCGTCACCGGAAAGGCGCAGGTAAAGGCTGACTGCCGAGAGCGCGAGCGCAATCGCGTTTCCGATGAAATGGTACCAGACGAGGCTCAGCGAACGGATGTGCTCGTTGGCGATGAAGTCGACGAAGCCTGCGACGGCAGCCAATGCTCCGCTCACCAGCCCTGAGCCGATCAGCCAGGCGCTGGCGCGCGCCCAGAAGGCATCGCCGGTGCCCTGGAAAGCCAGATCGGTCAGGAGTGCCCCGATGAGGAACGCGATCGGAAATGCGACCAGAAGCGGGTGGAGCGGATGTCCGTCTATTGCCGCCGTGCTGCGCAATCGCGAAGGCTGCCTACTGTCCATTGGGTGCCTCCTTTATGAACCAGGGCCAAACACCTGACGGGGGGCAAGGTTCCTATTTGGCGCGGCCGGCGGCTGTTATGAGAACCGCACGTCGCTGATATCGATCGAGACCAGCAGCGTGGAGAGATCCGGCCTGCGGTCGGACCGGCAGACATAGACCCGCCGTTTGCTGGGCAGGCGAATGCCGTCCGCGCCGATATAGTCGTGGACGAGCTGCGCGGCGGCAAATCCGCCGGCGACATCAACCGCATAGTCATGCCGGCGCAGCAACAGGTCATCGCCGAAGTAGAAATCCTGCACCGCGCTATGGGTTGCGATCATGCCGGAGAATTCCGCGCGCAATACGCTCCAGGTTTCGCCATGCTCGATCCACGGCTCGATCTCATAGACCCGGACTCCCTCGCGCGCGAGAAGGAAAGGCGTCGTCAAATAGAGCCACAAGGCATAGCCGTTGAAATAGGCACGGTGCAGCGGATCCCAAGCCGTCCTCACGTCGTGGCCGGTGAACGCGGCGCGGGGATTTTCGCGCTCGGCCACGATCGAGCCGTCACCACGACGGATCGCTATCCGGTCGGGGGCAAATTCGGTGTGCCAGTCGGGATCGCCAAAGGGCTTGAGGGAAGCGCGCTGCTGATGCAGGTCCACGGTCATCCGGCGCGGGTCCGGGTCTTGAGCCAGCCCCTTCAGCGCCCAGAGGCCGCCGCCCGTGACGATCGTCGCCTCCACCCGATTGAGCGCGCGCCAGCGGCTGAAACCGCCATGGGCACGCACGATGTCGGACAGCAGTTCATTCATTCGCGTCGCCTCCGGAAACCTCCACGCCGGGAGAATCGGACAAGAGCGGCGACAAAGCGAGTTTACTGTTGTTAAGAGGTGTAAAGGCGCGGCAGCGACGCGGCCCGCGCGACCGAGACTATCGAACCCCTAATGAGGTACTCTCTTTAGCCTTGATATTTCTCGACAATTCGCGCGTCGCGAAGCTGGGCCTCGCTCGGGTCCTTGCCATATTCCCGCAACGCGCGCCGCTGCCTGAGCAAATCCCAGCACTGGTCAAGCTGCACGCCAATGCCGCGCAGCTTCTCTATGTCAGCGTCCGAAGGCTCGCCCTTCTTATAGAGCCGCTGCTCCTCCGCCACGAGTTCGCCAATCTTGTTGAAGACCGAGGCATCGGTGTCCGTTTTCATGGGATGGCCTTTCTCTTCATTCAGCCTGTCTGAGTGGGAACATACACTTGCCAGCCGTCCGATCAGAGTAAAAGGTTGTTAATTCTCCAAATCACGAAAGAGCGGTCAGCAATGTCCTGGCCTCGCGCATATCCTGAGTGTCAAAGTCTTCGCTGAAACTTCCAAAGGCCCGCGATAAAGCGCCTTGCGCCTCCGCATCGCGGCCCTGGGCGCGGTGAAGCTTCGCCAAGCTCACAGCAGAACGCAGCTGCCAGGCGGCGGTTCCCTGGCGCTCGGACGAGGCGATCGCTTCCAGGAAGCATTGTTCCGCCTTCTGCGCGGCATCGGGATCACCTGCGCGCAACAGGATTTCGCCGCGGATGCGCAGCAATTCCGCAAGAAACCAGCGCTCGCCATTGCGCTCACAACGGGCGAGCGCCTTGTCGACGGCCGCGAGCGCCTCCTGCGGCCGATGCGCGCTTCCGAGCGCTGCCGCATATTCACCGAGAAACATGGTGTAGTAGACGCCGTACTGAATGTCGCGCAGGTCATCGACTGCCGCGCCCAGCATGAGTACGCCATCATCGATCCCATCGCGCCTGGTGACGAGGAGGGCATGGAAGCAGCGCCCGTAGATCCGCCAGAAGTCCAGGGCCTGGCGAGCCGATTGATCGAGAAGCATCGTGACATAGCGCTCCACGGCCTTGAGATCGCCGACATAGAACGCAATCGGACATGCGGCCTGGACCAATATCTGGCAGAGCGAAAGCACGTTCTTGCCGGCAATCGCGCCTTCGACCATCGTCTCGACAAGGCGCATCGCCTGACCGGCGGATCCCTGCAGCCACAAGATGCGCGCCAGAAAGCACTGGGCCGTGGCGCGCTGGTCGAAGACGTAGCGAATGATCTCAGCGCCGATCACCGGGGATTCGTAATGGTCCAGCATGCGCTCGATGTAGCGCCGGGCCTCCTGCTGATCGCCCATGAGGTGAAACAGGTAGCCGATCATGCGATCGCCGACGAGGCGGTCCTGCTCATTTGCCTGGCGGGCGGCCAGGTCGGAGAATTTCTGCGCCATCGTCAAAGCGGTGCGCAATTCGCAGCGGTTGAGAAGAGCCGCCCACAGCCCCCAGAGCGCCCGGAGCTGATGATCGATGTCACCTTGCTGTTCCGCGAGCTCGAGGACCTGCTGCCAGGCGGCCTCGGTCTCGGGCACCAAACCCGTCGTCTGCATCAGCGCCCAGGCGCGGGCGGCGTGAAGACGCATGTCGCGGTCGCTGTTCCGGCTCGCTTCAGGTGCGGCGAGGGCGCGGTCTATGCGTTCGGCGCATTCGCTGATGAGCGACAGCTGAAACCACAGTGGGATAGTGGCGATGGTGAGCGCGACGCCGGTTGCGGCATCGCCCGAAGCTGAAAATGCCCAATCCAAGGCCGCTCTTGCATTGTCGAGGAGGTGGCGATGGCGGTCGAGCCATTCAGCCGCGGGCCGCGTCTCCCAGCTGGCCTCGGCCCGTTCCAGCAAGGCTTTGTAATGCTCGGCATGAGTTCGGGCGATCCGATCGCGCTCACCGCTTTCTTCGAGCTTGAACAGCGCATAGTCGCGCGTGGTGTCGAGCAGCCGATAGAAGGCCGTCGTGCTGTCCGTGTCGGCCACGACGAGCGATTTGACGACCAGGTTGGCGATGGCATCCACCGCGTTGTCAGGCATGATGCCGGTGCCTGCCAAGACGGCGCTGGCCGACTCCATCGTGAACGGGCCGGCGAAAACGGCGAGACGGCGCAGGACCAGACCCTCGGCGTCAGGAAGATGGGAGTAGCTCCAGTCAAGGGTCGCGCTCAGTGTCCGGTGGCGCGGCAAAGCCGTGCGCCGGCCTTGCATCAGAAGCTGGAAGCGATCGCTGAGCAGCGCCGCCAAGCCCGTTACGCCGAAAGCATCGACGCGTCCCGCCGCGATCTCGATCGCCAGCGCAATGCCATCAAGCCTGCGGCAAATCGCGGCCACAATAGGTGCGTCCCTGTCGGTGAGCTCGAAATCGCCGCTGCTTGCGAGGGCCCGCTCGACAAAAAGCTGAACGGAAGGAAAAGCGAGGGCCTCGGCCGCCGTGAGTTTCGCGGCGTCGTCCGGAACACCCAGGGGCGCCAGGCGGTAAACATGCTCGCCTTCCGCGCGCAGGCTCTCCCGGCTTGTCGCCAGGACGAATGTTCCTTTGGCGCCTTTGAAGATCTCCTCGGCGAGGACTGCCGCTGCTTCGATCACATTCTCGCAGCTGTCGAGCACGATCAGGATATTCTTCTCTTTCAGGAACTGGATGAGGTGCGGCAAGGGATTGTCGGAGCGCACCGCGACGCCGAGCTGGGCTGCGAGCGCCGATGCCGCGAGCTGCGGGTCGGTCAGCGGGGCAAGATCGACAAAACAGACACCGTCCTTGACCGAGGCCAGAACGCGATCCGCGATGGCAATGGCGACGGTCGTCTTTCCGATGCCTCCGGGACCGACGATCGAAATGAACCGATGCTGTCTCAGCCGCTCGGCAAGGTCTGCGACGATATCGGCGCGACCGACCATGCGGGCGAGCGGCACCGGCATGCCCGCCGGCCTGTCCACTGGCTCCGCCGGCACGACGGCTGCGCTCGCCTGCGTCGTGCTGACAGGGGCGACGAAGCAATAGCCGCGGCCGGCAATGTTGCTGATGTAGCGCTTGCCGTCCTGACCATCACCCAAAGCGCGGCGCAAGGTCGCGACATGAACCCTGAGATTGCCCTCTTCCACGAAGATGTTCGGCCAGACCCGCGCCAGCAGCTCCTGCTTGCTGACGATCTGGCCCTGCTTCTCAACCAGGGCCAGCAGGATGTCGCAGGCCCGGCTGCCGATACGGACAGGCTTGCCGGCGTCGAGCAAAAGCTGCCGCACGGGGAAAAACTCGAATGACCCGAAGGAAATGCAATGATCGGTTGAAATCCTGTCCTCGTCCGGCATTTCGTATTTTTGAACAACTCCGTGAGGACAAGTCGCGACGGATTTATACTTCAATTTTACTCCCACATCCCTGCTGAATCCAGCCGATGCCAGGGTTGTGATTTCCCCGGGGGCGCAACGCCGCTTCGGTCTTGGAATTCAACGACTTCTACCTGGGTAACGAAGATTCACAACCATTAACTCTGCCCCCGGCTGCACTGCAGGCATGCTCGCTTGGGGGATCCAGCGAGAAGAGGATGAGAATGGAGATCGCCGGCTTCAAGACGCAAAGCAGCGGCTTCGGGCCCGATGAAACGATAAAGCGCCTTGCGGCTGCGATCGAGGCGCGCGGAATGACCGTCTTTGCCCGTATCGATCATGCTGCCGCCGCCCACCGGGCCGGCCTGACGCTCTGGCCGACAGCCGTGATCCTCTTCGGCGATCCCCATATGGGAACGCCGCTGATGCAGGTCGCCCGGACAGTGGCCATCGACCTGCCGCTGAGAGCCATGATTTGGCGGGACCCGTCCGGAGCAACCTGGCTCTCTTACAACGATCCCAAATGGATCTTCGAGCGGCACGGCTTGGATCCGAATGCAGACCCCGCTCGTGCCCTCAGGGAAGCCCTCATCGCCAGCGTCCAGGAAGCGGTTGGCGCGCTTCAACCCGAATAACGAAAATTTACAACCATTAACTCCCACCCTCCGAGCCCGCGGCGCATGCTGGCCACATCTGAGAAACGCGGAGTTGAAAAAATGGCGCAAACAGGCAAAACCCAGCCCACCATCCCGATACCGCCGAGGATCCGGACGACACTCATCGTCAACGGCGTCGAAAGGGAACTCGACGCATCGCCGTGGACGACGCTGCTCGATGCCTTGCGCGACCACCTCGATCTGACCGGCACCAAGAAGGGCTGCGACCATGGCCAATGCGGCGCCTGCACGGTGCTGGTCGACGGACGGCGCGTCGTCTCCTGCCTGACGCTTGCCGTCATGAAGGATGGCGCCAGGATCACCACCATCGAGGGATTGAGCGAAGACGGCACGCCCAATGCCCTGCAGCAGGCCTTCATCGATCATGACGCCTTCCAGTGCGGCTATTGCACGCCCGGACAGATCTGCTCGGCTACGGGCCTGATCGCCGAAGGCAAGGCCAAGACGGCCGAAGAAATACGCGAGCTCATGAGCGGCAATATCTGCCGTTGCGGCGCCTATCCCAATATCGTGGCGGCGATCCAGCAAGCGATGGGACAGTCATGATCAATTTCGAATATCAGCGGGCGAGCGACGTCGCCGAGGCCATGCGCTTCATCACCGCCGATCCATCAGCGAAATTCATCGCGGGCGGCACCAACCTCATCGACCTCATGAAGGGAGATATCGAACGCCCCTCGCGCCTGATCGACATTTCGCGATTGCCGCTCAAGGCCATCGAGGCAACGGCCGATGGCGGACTGCGCATCGGCGCGCTCGTGCCGAATTCCGATCTCGCCTATCATCCGCTGATCACGGAACGCTATCCCTTGGTCGCGAGCGCGATCCTGGCCGGCGCATCGGCGCAATTGCGCAATATGGCCTCGACCGGCGGCAACCTGCTGCAGCGGACCCGCTGCCCATATTTCTATGACACCGCCACACCCTGCAACAAGCGCGAGCCCGGCAGTGGATGCTCGGCCATCGAGGGGCTCAACCGCATGCATGCGATCCTCGGTGCAAGCGACGCGTGCATCGCAACGCACCCTTCCGACATGTGCGTGGCGCTCGTCGCTCTCGATGCCAAGGTCCATGCACGGGGACCGGCAGGGGAGCGCGTCATCGCCTTTTCGGACTTCCACCGACTGCCAGGGGATACGCCGCAACACGAAACCAATCTGCACAGTGACGAGATTTTGACGGCGATCGAGCTTCCGGCGCAAGGCTTCGCGGCAAACCACTCCTATCTCAAGATCCGCGACCGCCTCTCCTATGCCTTCGCCCTGGTATCGATCGCCGCCGCGCTCGAGCTTGACGGCAACAAGATCACCGAAGCCCGCCTGGCCTTGGGCGGCGTCGCGCACAAGCCGTGGCGCGACCGGGAGGCCGAGGCGAGCTTGCGCGGACAGACCGCCGATGCCGCCGCCTTTCGTCGCGCAGCCGATATCCTGCTGCACGGTGCCAAGGGGTACCCGCACAATACCTTCAAGATCGATCTCGCCCGCCGCGGGATCATCCGGACGCTGACCCAGGCCGCGCGCGGCACGCCGCAAGTGCAATCCAGCAAGAAGATCATGTGAGGCTTGAATGACGACAGACATCAGCCGCCGCGACGTCCTGCAAGGTGCAGTCGCGCTGGGAGCCCTCGGTCACGGAACATGGGCCAAGGCAGAGGAGACAACGCCAATGACGACAGCGACGCAGCAGGCCCTGACGCCGGGCAACGGCAAGCCCTATGTCGGCGCCGCCATACCTCGCATCGACGGCCACGCCAAGGTCACCGGCGCCGCCAAATACGCCGCCGAGTTTACTGCCCCGGGCCTGCTTCACGGCAGCGTCGTCACTTCCACCATCACCAAGGGCCGCATCACGCGGATCGACGCAAGCGCGGCGCTCGGCGTCGAGGGCGTGATCGACGTGCTCACGCATGACAATCGGCCGGCGATGGCGAATAGCGATAAGGCCTATCACGACGATGCCGCGCCCGCCGGGTCGCCCTTTCGGCCGCTCTATGACGACAGGATCATGTTCAACGGCCAGCCTATTGCGCTGGTCGTCGCCGAAGCGCCGGAGATCGCGCGTTTCGCGGCGTCCCTCGTGCGGGTGGACTATGAGAGTGAGCCGCATGTCACGGACATATACCGCCAGCGCGACCATGCGGTTGCGCCGAAAGCCCCGACCAATCCCTTCGAGGCCATGTTCGCGCCGCCGCCCGCCCGTGGCGATGCCGATGCCGCACTCGCCGCGGCAGAGACGCAGCATCGGGCCGAATACTACGTCCCGATCGAGCACCACAATCCGATGGAGCTCTATGCCACGACGGTGATGTGGGAGAAGGACGGCAAGCTCACCGTCTATGACAAGACCCAGGGCGTGCAGAACGTGCAGCGCTATCTGTGCGGCGTGTTCGACATGAAGCCGGAAGATGTGCGCGTCATGTCGGCCTTCATGGGCGGCGGATTCGGCTCGGGGCTGCGCCCGCAATATCAAGTCGTGCTGGCGGTTCTGGCAGCTCGGGCCACGAAGCGCCCGGTGCGCGTCGTGCTCACCCGGCAGCAGCTCTATGAGCTGGGTTACCGGCCTGCCATGATCCAGCGGATCGAGCTTGGCGCCAAGGCCGATGGAACCCTCGCGGCCATCACCCATGACGCGGTCACGGTGACATCGCAATATGAGGAATTTCATCGCCAGGAGACGGGCTGGTCGGCTCTCCTCTACGCTTGCGCCAATGCGAAATATGCCCACAGGCTCGCGCGTCTCGATTTGGCGACGTCGGCCGATATGCGCGCGCCGAGTGCCGCCTCCAGCGTCTATGCGTTGGAATGCGCGATGGACGAGCTTGCCGTGGCGCTCAAGCTCGATCCGCTCGAGCTTCGCTACAAATGCTATTCGGATCGCGACCAGATCGCCGATCGGCCCTATAGCAGCAAGGCCTTGCGCGATTGCTATCGGCAGGGTGCTGAAGCTTTCGGCTGGGACAAGCGCAATCCCGTAGCGCGCTCGATGCGCGACGGCGGCGATCTCGTCGGCTGGGGCATGGCGACCGGCATATGGGAAGCCTTGCAAGTGCCCATTACCGTGCGTGTCGGGCTCGATGCGCAAGGGCATGCGGAAGTGTCCAGTGCTACATCCGACATCGGCACCGGCACCTATACGATCATGGCGCAGGTCGCGGCCGACATGCTGGGCCTGCCGATCGCGAATATTGCGATCAAGCTCGGCGATTCGACCTTGCCGAGCTCGCCGGTCGAGGGCGGATCCTGGATCGCGGCCTCGGTGTCGAACGGGATCGTCACGACATGCGCGTCGGTGCGTGAAGAATTGCTGCGCCTGGCAAAGCAATTGCCGAATTCACCGTTCGCGAGCGTTCAGCCGCAAGATGTCCTGCTGGCCGAGGGCAGGCTGGTGAGCAGCAAGGATGCTTCGCGTGCCGTGCCGGTCGGCGATATCCTGCGGCATGCCGGCGTGAACCGTATCGAGCAGGAGAAGACCACCGAATTTCCCGATGACGGCTCACATGCGCACAACACCCATTCGGCGATCTTCGCGGAAGTGAAAGTGGACGAAGAGCTCGGCGTGATCCGCGTGACCCGCGTGGTCAGCGCCGTCGCCGGCGGGCGCATCCTCAACGCCAAGACCGCCCACAGCCAGATCCTGGGCAGTGTCGTGTGGGGCATCGGCATGGCGCTGCATGAGGAAACGCTGATCGACCACAGATTCGGGCGCATCATGAACGCCAACATCGCCGAATATCATGTGCCGGTGAACGCCGATATCGGCGACATCGAGGTGATCTTCGTCGATGAACGAGACGATCTCGTCAATCCGCTCGGCATCAAGGGACTGGGCGAGATCGGCATCGTCGGGGTCGCCGCGGCCGTCGCCAATGCGGTCTATCACGCGACCGGCAAGCGGGTGCGCGACCTGCCGATCACGCTGGACAAGGTGAGTTCATGATACACACCCGCCGGAGTCGACAGGACTAACGCCCTCCATTAGGTTTCCCCGGGGCCAATCCTTGTTGAACGGAGCTAGGGGTGACCGATCAGGCTCCACTTGCGCCGCCGGGCGTTTTCGAGTTCGGGCCCTTTCGCCTGCTCCCCGCCCGGAAGCTGCTGCTCTTGTCCGACCAACCCGTCCGCCTGGGCAGCCGGGCGCTCGATATCCTGATCATGCTCGTCGAGCGTTCGGGCGAGCTTGTCGGCAAGGACGAGATCATCGCCCGGGTCTGGCCGAATACCTTCGTCGAGGAAGGCAGCCTCAGGGTTCATGTCGCGGCGATCCGCCGGGCGCTCGGCGACGGTCAGGCCGGAAAGCGCTACATCGCCAATGTCCCGGGCCGCGGCTATCAATTCCTGGCCCAGGTCGAACGCGCCGCAGGGCAGCCTGCGGCAGGGCAACCATCGCCCGCATCCGGTGCCGGGCAGGGTCTCCCGCTTTCGCTTGCCCGCATCGTCGGCCGTGACGATACCGTTCGCCTCATCGCAGCACGGCTTGTTCAATCGCGCTTCATCACCATCGTGGGACCAGGAGGAATTGGCAAGACCACGGTCGCGCTGGCGGTGGTCGATGCCCTGGCTCAGTCCTTTGCCGACGGCGCCCGGTTCGTCGATCTGGCACCGATCGGCAATTCCGGGCTTGTCGCAAGCGCGGTTGCGTCTGCGCTGGGCCTCCCGATTCGCACCGACGACCCGGCCACGGACCTCGCCGCCGCCCTTGCGGACAGGAAGATGCTGATCGTTCTCGACAGCTGCGAGCATGTCACGGAGACCGCGGCCCTGCTGGCCGAAGCATTGCGAAAGGGGGCGCCCGGCGTGCATCTTCTCGCAACCAGCCGCGAACCGCTGCGCGCCGAGGGCGAACGGGTGCATCGCCTGTCGCCGCTCGCCACGCCATTGTCGCCCGCCGGCCTCACGGCCGCGCAAGCCTTGGCGTTTCCGGCGATCCAGCTCTTCGTCGAACGGGCCGCCGCAAGCCTCGACGGCTTCACGCTGAGCGATAGCGACACTCCGCTCGTCGTCGATATCTGCCGCAGGCTCGACGGCATTGCGCTCGCGATCGAAATCGTGGCGGGTCGCGTGGATACGTTCGGCATCGCCGGCATCGCCGAGCTCCTGAATTATCGTTTCGGTCTGCTCCTGCGCGGCCGGCGCACGGCGCTGCCGCGGCATCAGACGCTCAGTTCCGCGATCGACTGGAGCTATACTCTGCTGCCCGAATGGGAGCGCGTGATCTTCAGGCGCTTCGCGGTATTCGCGGGCGGCGCCACGCTCCCATCCGCGAGCGCCGTCACCGCCAAGGCGGACATGGCCGCCTCGGATGCCGTCGAGGCCATCGCCAATCTGGTCGCGAAATCGCTGGTGACTGCCGATGTCATGGGGACCACCGCCCGATACCGTCTGCTCGACACGACGCGCGCCTATGCGCGCGAGAAGCTGATCGAGAGCGGAGAACTCGAGCCGTTCACCCGTCGGCACGCGGAACACTACAAGGAGTTGTTCGAGCGCGCCGAGATGGAATGGTCGACAAGGGCCAGCGAGGAATGGTTCGCCGTCTATGGTGCGGACATCGACAATGTGCGGGCGGCATTGGACTGGACGTTCTCACCCGACGGCGATGGATCGATCGGTGCGGCGCTCACCATCGCCGCCGAGCCCCTGTGGACTTATCTTTCGCTGATCGACGAATGCCGCCGGCGCGTGGAGCAGGCCCTTGCAGGCCTGCCACCGGAAAGCCATGGCACGCGCCGCCATATGCAGCTTCTGGCGGCGCTCGGCTCGACGCTGCTCTATGGGAATGAAGGTGGCGGGCGGGGCGTCCGCGAAATCGGGGCGATCTGGGCCCAGACCCTCGAGATCGCCGAAAAGCTCGACGACATCGACTATCGCCTGAAGGCCCTGTGGGGATCGTGGATCGATCATTTCAACCGAGGAGAACATCGCGCTGCCCTGGAGCTGGCCCGGAAGTTCCGCGACCTGGCCGCCAACGCGTCCGCGTCAGCCGACCAGTCGGTCGGGGATCGGATGATCGGCTTTTCGCTGCACCTTTTGGGGGACTTGGCCGATGCGCGCCGGCACATCGAGCGCATGCTCGGCAGCTATGTGGCCCCGCTCCGCCGCTCGCATGTCATTCGCTTCCAGTTCGACCAGCGGATCACCGCCGAAATGACCCTGGCGCAGATCCTCTGGCTGCAGGGACTGCCTGATCAGGCCATGCGCACCGCAGAGGCTGGCGTAGAGGAAGCGACCGCGCTCGGCCACGCGATGTCCTTATGCAACATCCTGGCACAGGCCGCCTGTCCGATCGCCCTTCTGACCGGCGATCTCGAGGCAGCCCACCGCTTCATCGCCCTGTTGCTCGCCACCGCGGCCAAGAATGCGCTCAACATGTGGGAGATATGGGGGCGCTGCTTTCACGGGCTTCTCCTGACGCGCAGCGGTGATCCGGCTCTCGGCCTCGAAGAGCTTCGCAAGGCATTCAGCGAGCTTCCGCCGGCACGCTTCGCGTTGCGCTACACGGCCTTCCTTGGCGAACTGGCCGAAGCTCTCTCCAATGCAGGCCAAGTGGCGCAAGGCGTTGCGGCTATCGACAAAGCCCTGGAGCGATCCAGGCACAATGAGGAACTGTGGTGCCTGGCCGAACTTCTTCGCATCAAGGGACAGATCGTGCTCAAGGAGGGTGGAGCGCATGCGGCGCAGGCCTCGGAGCAGCATATGATGCAGTCGCTCGCCTGGGCCGGCCGTCAAGGGGCTCTCGCGTGGGAACTGCGCACGGCGACAAGCCTGGCGCGACGGTGGCGGGAGGAGGGACGCGCGGAAGCGGCACGCGATCTCCTGGCCCCGATCTATGCGCGCTTTCATGAAGGCTTCGGTACGGCCGATCTTATTGCGGCGCACAATCTCTTGCAGGCATTGCGATAAGCGGATTTGTCAAGCGACCGCCAGATTCAGCCTTGCAATTCAAGCTTTTCACCCCCGGCTAACGAAAATTTACAACCATTTACTCCCCTTGCAGCGGCGCCCGGCGCACACTGCCCGGCGTCAGATGAGCTGCGGCAGTAAGGCCCATCGAATCCGAGGAGGACATCATGACCGACCAATCCGCAGGACTTACGCGTCGTGCTTTGCTTGCCACGTCCACCGCTGCTGCCGGTCTTGGGATGGCGGCCCTTGCCACATCCGAGGCGGTGGCGGCCACCGACCCCAACGCGATCCGGCCCTTCAGCGTGAAGGTCTCGGATGACGAGCTCGCCGACCTGCGCCGGCGCATCACGGCGACCAAGTGGCCCGAGGCGGAAACGGTTAGGGATTCATCACAAGGCGTGCAATTCGCGACGATCCAGAAGCTCGCGCATTATTGGGCGAGCGATTACGACTGGCGCAGGATCGAGGCGCGGCTGAGTGCCATTCCACAATTCATGACCGAGATCGACGGGCTCGACATCCATTTCATTCACATGAAGTCGCAGCACGAGAATGCACTGCCGGTGATCATCACGCATGGCTGGCCGGGCTCGATCCTCGAGCAGCTCAAGCTCATCGATCCGCTGACCAATCCCACGGCCCATGGTGGGAGTGCCGCGGACGCGTTCGATGTGGTCATACCGTCCCTGCCGGGCCACGGCTACTCAGCCAAGCCGACCGCGACCGGCTGGGATCCCCAGCGCATCGCACGCGCCTGGGTGGTGCTGATGAAGCGTCTGGGCTACACCCATTATGTGGCGCAAGGCGGCGACTGGGGCGATGCCGTGACGGAGCAAATGGCTTTGCTGAAGCCGCCGGGACTGCTCGGCATCCATGTCAACATGCCGGCGACCGTTCCCGACGATGTGGCAAAAGCCCTGCATGACGGCGGCCCGCCGCCCGCCGGCCTCTCGGCCGAAGAGCGGAAGGCCTATGACGAGCTCGACACCTTCTACAAGCACGGTCTTGGCTATGCGATCGAGATGGGCAACCGGCCGCAGACACTATACGGGATCGCGGACTCACCGGTCGGCATGGCGGCGTGGATGATCGATCATGACGAAAAGAGCTATCAGCTGATCGCCCGCGTTTTCGACGGACATCCCGAAGGACTGACGCGCGATGACATTCTCGACAATGCCACGCTCTACTGGCTGACGAACACCTCGATCTCGGCGGCGCGTCTCTATTGGGAGAGCAAGCTGGCCTTCTTTGCGCCGAAGAACGTCACCATCCCCGTGGCCGTCAGTGTCTTTCCGGACGAGCTCTATGAGGCGCCGTTGAGCTGGGCCACTCGGGCCTATCGCAAGCTCATCCATTACAACAAGCTGCCCAAGGGCGGCCACTTCGCCGCCTGGGAGCAGCCGAAGCTCCTGACGTCCGAGCTCCGCGTCGCCTTCAGGTCGCTGCGCAAGGGCAGTTGAAGCAAGCAAGACCGGCTTGCCGTCTCGTCTTCCTCCCAGATCGGGCGATCGGTGTAGAATGAGCACCGATCGCCTGTTGTCATTTATCTTTTGAGAAAGCGGTTCATCATGGACGCAATGAAATCTCGCGAGACCATCGATCACCGGCGCCGGCGCATTGTCGGCGCTGCGGCCATTGCCCTTGCCGCCATCGAGCTCGGCATAAGTCAGCCGGCGCAGGCAGCATCTGCCTCCTTCGGCGCGCTCAAGGAAATCGAGGCCGGTGTCCTGAAGGTGGGCTATGCCGAAGCAGGCCCTGCCGACGGCGCAGCCGTCATCCTGCTGCATGGCTGGCCTTACGACATCCATATGTATGTCGACGTGGCACCACTCCTGGCGGCGAAAGGCTATCGGGTGATCGTGCCTTATCTGCGCGGCTATGGCACGACGCGCTTCCTGGCGAAGGAGGCGATGCGCAACGGCCAGCAACCGGCGCTCGCCGTCGACATCATCAACTTGATGGATGCGCTGAAGATCGACAAGGCCGTGATCGGCGGCTGCGACTGGGGTGCCCGGACTGCCGACATTATCGCAGCACTTTGGCCGGAGCGCTGCAAGGCGCTGGTCTCGGTGAGCGGCTATCTCATCGGCAACCAGCAGGCCGGCAAGCTGCCGCTGCCGCCCAAGGCCGAATTGCAATGGTGGTATCAATATTATTTCGCCACCGATCGCGGCCGCGCCGGCTACGAGAAATATACGCGCGACTTCGCCAGGCTGATCTGGCAGCTGGCGTCGCCGAAATGGAATTTCGACGACGCCACCTTCGCGCAGAGCGCCGCCGCTTTCGACAATCCCGATCACGTCGCGATCGTGATCCACAATTACCGCTGGCGGTTGGGCCTGGCGGAGGGCGAGGCGCAATTCGACGATCTGGAGAAGCGATTGGCGCAGGCGCCGGTCATCGGCGTGCCCACGATCACGCTCGAAGGCGACGCCAATGGCGCGCCCCATCCCGAGCCGGATGCCTACCGAAAGATGTTCTCCGGCCCATATGCGCACCGCACCATCACGGGGGGCATCGGGCACAATCTGCCGCAGGAAGCCCCGCAAGCCTTCGCTGACGCCATCACCGACGTCGATAGCAAAAGCTAGCCACCCGCAACGGGGTGCACGCCTTCGACAAAGAGCAGCCGCCGGTCGAGGGCGTGGGGGCGGAATTTGAGCGCCTCGGCATAGGCGGGTGATGCATACCATTCCTTGGCAATCGCCATAGTCGGGAATTCGACGATGATCGTCTTGCGAGCGGGACCGCCTTTGATGAGCTCCGCCGTCCCGCCACGGGCCAGGTAGCGCCCGCCATATCGGGCGATGCTGTCGGCCGCCAGGCGGCGATAGGAGTCCATCGATTCACGGTCGCGGATTTCGACCTCGGAGATCACATAGGCTGCCAAGGCGTCACTCGTTGGCAGAGTCCAGGACAGGGGTGCCCCATCGAGGTGAACTAGTCTTGGAGCACCTTCGTTGGGCTGACCGCAGTGTCGAGCTGGGCAAGGTGTATCTAGCCAGGCAGTAACATTTTGAAATGAGTTGTGGTTTTGGTCGTTTGATGATTTCAAAATCCAATTCAGCCTCGCTGTTTGGGAAGGCGGCTCGGCAATAAAGCCTGCGGCACCGCCGTAACACGGGCATCAACTCGAAAAGGTGATATAGTAGTTGAAAGGACGGCAACGCGGGGTCGAGAGAAATCGAGACATGCCCGAGGGATACGCCGATAGCCTTTCATCTCCTCCCGAAGGATCTACGGAGTGGTGGCTGCGCCAGATCTCGCTTGATCTGAAAAAGCTCTACGGGGAAGGCCACTACAAGGATCCCTGCTCGGCGGCGGAAGAATTCTACAACAACAACGTCGAACGAGACGCCTTGGGCACGCCGACAGGCAAACTGGTGTTTAAGGAGGATTCCGAGAAGAACACGTGGCAGCTTCTTACGCGGGCCTGCGAGGAGTTCAAGTTAATCCATGGCGGTACCCCGGAGCCGAAACCAAAGCCGACGCGCGTCACCAAGGCAACGGCGACGAATCCCGATGTTCCGCCTCCCGAATCTGACACACCCGAGCACCAAGGCGCGCCGGATGTCGAAGTCTGGGGGCTGCTCAGCATACGTCCGAAACCTGCGCACGTTACGCTCCAGACAGCACCCTATCGCGTGTACGATCCAACCGAGCCTATTCCTGCAGAGGAAATTCCCCAGCGTCTGGAACCTACGTCACCGGCTGGTCCGCCTCCCCCGCCCGATGACTCAGAATTGATTCGTCGTCTTCTGGTCAATGAACCGCTCCCGGAGCAGCGGAGCTGGAGTCACTCTGGCCAAATAGCTCTCTTGCCCGTCGGTGATGGCGATCCGGTCGATCTCTTCACGGGCGCTCTAACGATCAGCGAGGTTGATTTCGACATCCCCACGCCATTCCTCCCCCTGCGCTTGGTGCGCATGTACCGCAGCGGGCTTCCATATTTTGGTCCGTGGGGCTTTAACTGGGATCACAATTACAACGTATATTTGCGTGAATTATCCGATGGCGGCATCGCCCTGTGGAGCGGAAGCTTACATGAAGACTATTTCCGCTGGACGGGCGACGCGTTTGAGCCGGACTACGGAGTCCATAAGCGTCTAGAACGCCTTGGCGAAAAACAGTACAGGTTGACTCACTCAGGTGGCGTCACCTGGGAATTTGCCTATCCCGAAAACTGGTCCAACCTGGAGCGCATTCCGCTACTGGACATCTTTGACCGTCACCGGAATAGGATCAAACTCGGGTACGACGGAGAGAACCGTTTGCACCATGTTCGCGATGAGGCTGGACGTGGCCTTTTCTTCCATTACGGTACGTGCAACCTCCTGGAAGCGATCGAAGATCACAGCGGCAAGCGGCGTGTTGAATATTGGCACCATCCCGAAATTGAGCATCTCGTCGGCGTGAAAACGTTACCGACCGCCACTTATCCTAAAGGCGCCACTACGTGTTATGAGTATGACTTTCTCAACCCCCATCCCGCCGCGCGACACAACTTGCGAAGAGTCGTCGACGCTGAAGGCCAGACCTATCTGCAAAACGAATACGGCGGACCTGAAGCTGGCTGGGCATTCAACCGGATAACGCAACAACTGCATGGCGATTTTCTGTACCAGTTCGAGTACGAACAAATACAGTATGTTCCAGAGGATCCCGTCTACGCCGATGTGCTAGCCAGACGCACAGTTGTTCACCCGCCGGACGGTTCGCTTCACACCTATACATTCAACTATCGTGGAGATCTGATCAACTATCGCTTCCGGCTCAACCGTGATGGGTCCTATCGTGTGGTCGTATACGCGTGGGAGTACGACACACAGGGCAACATGACGAAAGAGATTGGTCCAGCTGTCACGACCCATTTTGAGTACGATCACGAGAATCAGGATCCCTGCGCGCGCGGCAATCTACGGAATGTAGCGCTTGAATCCCGGCTAATGCCGGATAAGCGTACGATGTTTCAGGGCTGGTATGATCCAATCTATCAGCTTCCCCTGCTCATCCGCGACGAAAACGATCAAGCTACACAATTTGAATATGACATCGGCGTGGGGGCGACCGGAAGGCTGCGGAGAATCGAGCTGCCGACGGTGACTCTGCCAGAGGACGGCGGCACGCAAGAATGTGTTACTCGGTTGGAAACCAATAGCCGCGGACAAGTGATGGCGATGATTTCGCCAGGAGGCGTCCGTGACGAACTCTACTACTATCCCAAGGACCAGCAACAACCACCGTCAGGGTCCAGCGAGCCGAAGCCTCCGATCTTGGAAGGCTTCATCAAGACATTGATTCAAGATGTGGCCGGGGTCGCCTACAAAACTGAATACACCTACGATGCTGCTGGTCTGCCGGCGAAAGTTTCCAAGCCCGCAGGCGTTGTCACCGAATTCATTTACAACGCGCTAGGACAACTTGAGGAGAAGGCGCTCCCCGCAGTCGCAGGTTCTGTCGCTCGAACGCGCACGAATTTCACGAGAGAGGGTGTACCGCTTCGCGTCGAGCGGCCAAGAGGCGACTATGCTGATAGTGTCATCACCCAGGATGCGATTGTTGATGAATACCGGCTGGATATCCTTGGCAACGTCAAAGAGCTGATCCTAGGAGCCAATACAAACCGGCCGCGAAATACGAAGTTCTATCGTGATCATGCTGGCCGCGCGCGTGAGACAATCGATCCCACTGGCACGCGCGCTCAACGCTGCTTTGATGAGCGCGGTTTGCTGCTGGAGGAAACTATTGGAGCCGAGACAGCAGAAGCGCTTACGACACGTTTGACCTACGATGTGGATGGCTCACTGCGCCGCGTCAAAGAGCCGAATGGGACAGTCACCGAGGTAACGAAACGAGATCTCTGGCGGCGTCCTCTCGAAATGCGACTTGCAAACGGTGCTCTAAAGAAGTTCGAGTGGCAGCCAATGGACCGTTTGGGGGAGATCCGTGTCGAAGAGGAGCCGGGTGATGGGACGCGCATCCTCGCACGTGAGCAGTTCGATTATGACGAGCGAGGCCGATTGATACGCGAGAGAGTCCACATCATCAACGACAACCCGGGCGGAACCCAAGTGCTCAGCACTACGTACGTCTATGATCCTGATGACCGACTTCGCAGGATCCGTATGCCCCGTGGCGGCATTCTGAAGTTTGACTATGATGGCGTGAGTCGCCTTGTCCATGCGGAGGATGTGTTTGGCAATGTCGAGACCACCGTGTATGGCACAAATAACAATTTGGCCACCGTTACGCGCAAGGAAATCGAGCCGGGCGGCACGCGCACGACGTCCTGGCAATATGAATATGATAGTCGCCGCAGGCTGGAGAAGATAACGTCGCCCGGTGGGGCCGAAGTTACGCACGTCCATGATGACCGCAACCTCATCGTGGAGCGTCGCGAACCACTCGGCGTCATCACCAAATATCGCTACGGCTTGCTGGGGGAACTTGAGCAGAAGCTACTCGACCCGACTGGTCTAAACATCAAATCAGAATACAAACATGATCTGCTAGGTCGTCTTACACACTTCGTTGATCCGATCGGAGAGACAACACAGTGGCATCGTGACGCGATCGGCCGTATTGTCGATGTGGTGCTGCCCGACGGATCGCACTGGCAACAGAGTTTCAACAGCCAAGGGCAACTAGCGACGCGTACTACACCTGCGGGCTCGCAATTTCTGTTCACTTATTACGCGCACAGCGGTGAGCTGCGAAGCATCGAGTGCGTGCCCGGGATAGTCGTCCTTGCCGTCCCTAAACACGAGTTCGCCTACGATCTGCTCGGCCGCCAAGTACAAGCATCCTTCCCCAACCACACGGTTGTGCAGAAATTTGATAGTGTTGGGCGCTTGGTTGCTGAATCCAGTCAGGGCAAGACCTTGCAGGTCAGGTTCGATGACCTCGCTGGCCAGGTTGACCTCGTTTATCCCGACGGTCGCGTGGAACGGACGACGGTCGATCTCGGTGGTCGACCGACACAAGTATCATTGGTTACACCTGGCTCGCTTGGCGGGACTCCCGACTCATTCATTGCCCAGTTTGTGTACGCAGGTAGGGACCGGCTACATTCCATCGTCACCAGAAACGGCATCACTGCTGAACTGGTCTACGATGATGCGCTCCGTCTCATACGACTTGGGCACACGAAGGCGGGGCAGGTGCTGGAGTCCTGTCGATATCGCTATGACCGGCGGAATCGACGGCGACTGATGCAACTCCTGGGACCTCCTCAAAGCAATCGATTGCACCGCTTCGACTCCCGGGACCGGCTCAATTATGCGTCTTCAGATTTTCCTCTAGCTCAAATTTCCGATGCGGCGACGCAACAGGAACAGGACCTAGACATCGCGGCTGCCGAGCAGGCGAGCGCGGCCGCTCAGAGGAAGGAAACATTCTCACTCGACGACGCCGACCGCCGCCAGCAGCGACAGCTTATGCTCAGCAGCAGCTCTATCAACACGCTTTACAACTATGCGACCGGGCACAAGGTCACGCAAATCGGCTCCGAAACGATCTTGTACTCCGCCGATGGACCACGAGAGAAGGATGGGAAGCACCGCTACGACATTGATGCATTGGGCCGGATCGTACAAATTCGGGAAGCCGCATCGGGCTCCGTGCAAGCCAAGTTTACTTATGATCCTTTATCGCGGCCTGCGAGAATGGATGTCGGCGGACAAACATATCAGCGTTGGTTCAGGGGCAGCCGGTGGGTTCATGAGGAGAGATTTCCACTTGCTGGTGTGCGCCAGATGACGCCACATCCACTCTGGCCTTCACCGATCGAGCAGCGAACAACCGGAAGCACGACAACACTTCACTTCGATGGCTTGTTCTCGACCCTCTTCGTCACGGACGCCACCGGAGCCGTGGTGGAGCGCGACCGCTTCGATGTCTTTGGCAAAGAGTCGCGCTTCATGGCCGACGGTATCACACCGTTTTCGGTCAGTGTGGCGGAATCAGATCCGATATTCGGAGCAATGCCGTTGCTTTCTGCGCTCGGTCTATATGAAACCCCTGCACGGCTTTACGACCCGGAACACGGATTGTTCATCTCACGCGACCCGAAACTCTATGCGGACGGTCCATCGCCGTATCTCTATGCGCTTCACAATCCCGCGGATTTCGTAGATCCGCGCGGCACTGACAAAAAAGCCTCAGACGATTTCGTTAGGCAAACCATTGCGGTACTGCGTGCCACAGAAAGACCCGAGTACAGGGCCGCCTTTATGGCGAACCTGGCTGCTCAGCGCCCGGATCTCTTCAAAGCGTCAGCGGTGGAACGCGGCGTGACCAATGTTGTTTTGGGAATAGCTGTAGTCGGTGGTGCAATCCTCGCTGTTCCGTCAGGGGGCAGTAGTCTTGCAGTCGCGGGTGCTTTCGTCACAGCCTTCGGAGGAGGCACTGCAATTGGATTTGGTGCTATCCAGATAACTGGGGGGCTATTTGGCGGGGTGTCCGCCGAGGAGGCAGAACAAATCGATGTGCTAGTCAGTCACACATCAACTATCTTTGATCCTTACTCCGGACCTGCTTATCTGACGATATACGTGTTGACGGGCGACGCAGATCGAGCACTTCACGCCGGAATGTATTTTGGTCTTTTGAGTCTGGGAAGTGGTGGCAAGGTCAACTACTCCAGGCTTTACGCCGCACACCCGGGATGGAACGTAGGTAGAGAAGCCGCGATGAATCGCGCGTTAAAAATGATCCTCGCGGACCCGGAACATCCCCTACGTTTCCTAGTAAATCCCACCACAAAAGATTGGATGGCGCGTTCGCACCTTAGTGAGCTACCGGCTGTTCAGGCGGGGCATAAAGTTTCAAGGTGGACGGGAGAGCCAGAGTTCATTGGAATAGAAGAAGCGTTTCCCAATCAGTGGACCGGTTGGAGGGGCGAGAGAGGGAAGCGGGCATGGTGGGATAAGGAGTTCATCGATGTTAGAGGCATCCCGGTTGAAGCCGAGTCTGCAAAAGGCTGGGCAGCACAGCCTGAAGGTATCAAGCTCTTACCCTTCATTAGTCCCCGATAGAAGGCGTCAACCGGCGGCATGTGCGCTGGGGAGTTGCATCCGCGGTGCTTCTTCTTCTCGCGCTGTTTCCGAACCCTGGATGGGAGGATCTCATGACGATTAGCGCTCTCTCTCTACCCGTTGATATCCCGTGGAAGCGGCTTTGCGTCAGTGCGGACATGATTGATGAAAAGGTCTGCGACCGGGTATTTCCATATCGCTGGCGCTCCTCTGTCGCCATCTTCTCATACGAACCTCCAGATGAACACCAAACATATGAGAACATGATCGTCTCATACCTGAAGGTTGCGTGCACTATCACCGGTTTGCAGGTGGGTGACGAAATCAGGCAACAACTGGGGATTCCTCCTGATACCAAAATAACTCCCTTTAGCGACACTAGCGTTACTCAATTGGGAATCGATTCACTAAACGAATATTATGGCTGCTATGGAGCGATTCTCGAGGTATCGCTCAAGCCAACGGGCTCCGCTGCCAGCGACAAATCCAAATATCCCTACTTTATGGACTTCGAACCCAAGAAGCGCGAGGTGTACGAACTTGTCTCCGAAACTGGCGAAGTCATGTCACGATCCCTTTCTGGCATCAAAGTCCAAAAAGGGATGACTACAACACAATCTCATGAAGTCTTGGATGTTTTCAAAGGAGGCAGCCTTGAAGCGAAGGGGCCCGGAGGAGCTGGAGCTGGGATTTCCGTTCAGGGAGAATGGGGTACAAAAGACGTAACTCAGCAGGAATATTCCAATCTCCGTTCGAGCGACCAATCGCGGGAGATGCGAGAGCTGTTCTCCCATACTACACAACTCACGCAGATGTATCATCAGTTCACGAGCTACCATTTGGGCACAAATCGGGCCGTTTTCTTCGTTCTTCCCCGGCCCCATATTGTTCAAACTGAGCATACTTTTGTTAATGGACCACGCGAACTTGAAGGAATACAGGAAGTCTTTCTGGTCGTCATGCGACCCAAAGAGGTGCAAGAATTCTGTGTCGAGGCGTATCTGGAAACAGCTCATATCGCTTGGGAGAAACAACACGGCAGATCAGAAAAATTAGTGCATCTCCAAGCATCGTTTCCGCAGGACCCTAAAGCGGCAGGATATGGGCCGCCGGATGCAACGGCATACAATATAGATTACCACTCATGGGATTATACGGCGACCTACACAGCGCCACCAGGGCTGGAAATTGACGTCGATCGCAATGGTGCAGAGGTTAAGGCGGTTCAGACTGTTCCGTCCGAGATCGATTCGCCTGGTAGTAAAATGAACAAAGCACCGGTGCAATATACAGCGCCCGAAGTGGTCATGGGCACCGAGCTGAACCAAGTAAGCGTCACCGGGAAAGTTGGCCCCCAATTCGTGAGAGACCAGGAATTTCCCGATGATACTGTCATTCGAGCCTGCTTGCCTCCACTAAGTGTAAAAATCGATCTTCTCGTTTTTCTGCGCAAGAGCGGCTTGGTACCTACTGAGGTCCCTGCAACGCTTTTCATAACGGGCCGCGGAGTGTGCTGCTGTCCTCCTGAACGGGTCTCTGTCCGTCCGATTGGTACAGCCGTCCTCATTGAAAGGACCAGGCCTGAGTGGTCTAATTTGGGCATAACTGCGGGTACGATGTTGGTTAAGCAGGCAAATAGGCTTCGCGCAGAGATCGGCACCGCGATGCTTCAGAGCGTTAATGATCCCCACCGTTACCCCCGGGACACGGTAAGCATGCTCGAAACGCAATTCCTATCCCGCCGCATCGCTAACAAGATCGGGCTCCCGGGCCATCCGGATAATCAGTTGGTTCAGGACATAGACGGCGTGAGGTCTGATGTTCGTGACAGAATTGTCGCCACCATGCCCCGCTTGCGGCGGGCAGACGTGCTGCGTATGCAGCTGCAGGAGACGATGGATCGCTTTGGCCTTACTCATCAAGAAGCCGTTCACTTGCGCCGAGCCGCATTTGGCCTTGAACAAGGGCCCCTCGATCCGAAAGACCGTTGGGATCCGCCTCGAAGCCGCGTAAAGCACAAAGTGCCTAATCTAGCTGGCATACCGCTCAAGGAGGCGAGGCTGCTACTGGAAGAAGAGGAACTCTTGATAGGAGAACTGGCCTACCAGGATAGCGAGCAACCGAAGGATATCGCCTTGAGCCAATCTCCAGCGGCTGGCGAAGAGGTCAATCGTGGAACAGAAATAAACCTAGTCCTCGCTACCGGCCTATCCGTTCTGATCCCTGATGTTGTAGGTAAGCCTCTGACAGATGCGTTGTGTATGTTGCATGATGCCGGCTTACGGTCTTCGCCTGACCTTGAATTCAGCAGTCGCCGCGAACATCCCAGGCACACGGTGATTGAGATAACCCCCAAGGCTCGCACTTACATAACCCCAAACGCACGGGTAGTGCTCGAGGTGGCGCGATCGTGACTATGGCACATCAGAACGGGCGGATGATGGGCGATACTGGACTCGAACCAATGGCCCCTGCGATGTGAAATGAGAGAGCATTTCGTCGGCCGACACTCAGAGATCGGAAAAATACGCTTCAACTGCTGTTGGATTTATGCCATCGGAACCGCGCCACCACATCGCGGGATAGCGCCAGTCGTTATAATGCTGGCTCGTATGCTCACGCTCGAAGGCTAATGTAAATTCACCAAAGTATCCGCTGCGGTTCTTCGGCTGAAGTATGCCGCAGATACAAAGGATTTCGATCAGTACCCTTCGTTCATATTTGGACGAAGCGAAAAGTCCAGCCAGTGCTTTTTCCAGGAGACTTGCAGTAGCTGTAGGTGGAAGAGACGCGGCGACCTTCAGTATCTGGCGCATCACGCGTTTGTCGGCATCTGTCGGATGCTGTGGCTCGATCTCACGGAAAAGAGACAAATCCAACCACGCATATGCGAGGTCATCACGCCGTACACCGCCCCATTTGTGCCGCTCAAAATTCAAAACGTTGAGATCGATTTCCTCAGGCGAGGGGAATTCGTAGAACCCGCAATATTGGCAACATCTTGCTCCGGACGGCACCAGCCTATTTGGAACAGAAGCAATTGTATGGGAAGGAAAATTCGCGGCGAAGCCATAGCTGCCGAGCGCCGATCTCGCATCCAGGCGACGCGTGCCCAGACTCGCCAAGAAGGCGTTTGATATGTTGGTCTTGTCGGCGAGCCTCTTCTCCGACAGAAGCTGATTGACAGCCTGATCATGCGTGAGCGAGATCGCATCGAACATATAGCGCTTGCTCTTCGCGTAAGCGAATTCAGTCGGGTCGAGTTGTCGATCTGCATCCGACTTCCAGCCCGTTTTCCAGTATGCATTGAACAGAATGTCTTTGGCTCGCTTGTCAGGCATTATTCGTTTGGCCCCCAGTACAATGGCGGACTCATCACGCGGCGGAGAGGAGATGTCAATCCGGTCAGCCTGGACGTACCGTCTTGAAGTTGGCACGAATTTCGTTCCATCATCGCCGCAGGTGAACCGAGGGGACCAGCAGCAATGGTGAAGAACGCATCCCGGATGGGTCCAAAGCATCCGCAAGTGCTCATCCTGGTGGGGGCGACGGGCGATCTCTCGCGGCGGAAGCTGCTGCCCGGGCTGTTCCACCTGTGCAGCTCAGGCTTCATCACCGGCTGCCGGATCATCGGCATGGCGCTCGAGGATCTCGACACCGACGGTTTCCGCAAGCTGGCGCGCGAGGCGCTCGAGAAATTCTCGAGCCGGGCAGTGAAGGAGGCCGATTGGAAGGCCTTCGCCGACACTTTAAGCTACGTGCCCCTCTCGGCCGGCGCCCCGGCGCTCAAGGCGGCAGTCGAGGTGGCCGAGAAGTCGCTCGGCGGCGACAGCCGGCGCATACATTATCTGAGCGTGCCGCCCGCCGCGGCTCTGGCCGCGGTGCGCCTTCTCGGCGAAGCCGGGCTCGTCGCCAACAGCCGCATCATTATGGAAAAGCCCTTCGGCACCGATCTCGCCAGCGCCGTCTCGCTGAACGCGCAGTTGCACCAGGTGTTCGCGGAAGAGCAGATATTCCGCATCGATCATTTCCTCGGCAAGGAAGCGGCGCAGAACATCCTCGCCTTCCGCTTCGGCAACGGGCTGTTCGAGCCGATCTGGAACCGCAACTTCATCGACCATGTGCAGATCGACGTGCCCGAGACGCTCGATCTCGGCAAGCGCGCCGGCTTTTATGAAAGCGTCGGCGCCTATCGCGACATGGTGGTGACGCATCTCTTTCAGATCCTCGGCTTCATGGCGATGGAGGCGCCGACCGCGCTCGAGCCCAAGCCGATCAGCGAGGAGAAGAACAAGGTCTTCCGCTCGATGCTGCCGCTCGATCCTCGCGATGTGGTGCGCGGCCAGTTCGCCGGCTACCGGTCGGAGGAGGGGATCGATCCCGAATCCGACACCGAGACCTTCATCGCCCTCAAATGCGCCATCGACAATTGGCGCTGGGCCGGCGTGCCCTTCTTCCTGCGCACCGGCAAGCGCATGGCGGAAGGGCAAAGGATCATCTCCATCGCCTTCCGCGAGCCGCCCAAGAGCATGTTCCCGGCGGGCTCCGGCGTCGGCGCGCAGGGACCGGACCATCTGACCTTCGACCTCGCCGATGCGTCCAAGGTGTCGCTCTCCTTCTATGGCAAGCGGCCGGGTCCCGGCATGCGGCTTGACAAGCTCAGCATGCAGTTCGCCATGCACGAGACGGGCTGGATCGGTGACGTGCTGGAAGCCTATGAACGGCTCATCCTCGATGCCATGCGCGGTGACCACACGCTGTTCACCACCGCCGAAGGCATCGAGCGCCTGTGGGAAGTCTCGACCCCGCTTCTGGAAAACCCGCCGCCGGTCAGCCTCTATCAGCCGGGCTCCTGGGGACCGAAAGCGATCCACCAGCTCATAGCACCGCATGCCTGGCGCTTGCCTTTCGAACGGGCCTGGCGCGATCCGAACAAGACAAGCGGGTG
This sequence comes from Pseudomonadota bacterium, assembly GCA_021828105.1. Lineage (GTDB taxonomy): Bacteria > Pseudomonadota > Alphaproteobacteria > Rhizobiales > Aestuariivirgaceae > Taklimakanibacter. Next base: position 365,463 of record JAKATG010000003.1, on the reverse strand, counting down.
AAGAGGCTCGATCGCGATGACAGAGGCCGATCTGCGCGACATCTATCGAGACTATATTGCCTGTCTGAATGAGCAGGATTGGCCGAAGCTCGGACAGTTCGTTCACGATGAGGCGCGCCATAACGACCGGCAGATCGGGCTGTCAGGCTATCGCCAGATGCTGGAGCGGGATTTCGCCGAAATTCCGGACCTTCATTTCGATATCCAGCTGCTGATGTCCGATCCGCCCTATATTGCGAGCCGGCTAGGTTTCAACTGCACGCCAAAGGGAAAATTCCTTGGGCTCCCCGTAAACGGGAAGAGAGTCTCCTTCACAGAAAATGTATTCTACGAATTTCGGCGAGAGAAGATCTGGCAAGTGTGGTCGGTGATAGATAAGGCCTCTATCGAGGCCCAGCTTTAGGTCGCGACCGTCCCATTTTCTGTGGAAGTATACTTGCCGACTCGGCTGCAAGCATGGCTCCCTATGGGCGCTACCGAGGAGGGGTCGATGCGCACGGCTCATGGGTTTCTGTTGCGACAGGCGTTGCTGCTGATCGGCCTGACATTGCTGGCGAGCCAGCCGGCATTTGCATCGCAGGAACAATTCCCCGTCAATAGCACGACGATCCGCGCGCTCATCGAGTCCTCTCGCTATGACAATGGCGACATTGTTTCGCTGCGCAAGAATATCGGATTGTACATTCTCGAGGACGACGCGAGCGACGCCTCCGAGCGGGAGCTGTTCAGCAAGCTTGTCTTTTCAGAAATGCAGCTTCTCGGCCGTATGTTGCCGCTGACCTTCGCGAAGGGTCCAAGGCCCAAGGATCCACTTGCCGAGAAATTCTCTCAATTGGTCATATTCAGGGACCCCGGCGATATGAAAATCGCCGAATATGAAAGTGAGCTTCCTGGTTTCATGCGGGCGGTCGAAAATGTCAAAGACCAGTTGAGCGACGATGCCTGTCGATTCTTCTATGAACAGGACTCGACCAGTTCCGATGACCTCCTGGTCGCCTACGTATTTGTCGGTCGCAATCACCCTCGTCCCTCGACTTGCCTGCACTCCGGCATATTGAAGTCGTTCGGGGTTCAGCGGAAGCCGGGAGACAGATCGCCTTATTCCGAGCGGTTCCTGGTCGATCTCATCGGCATGCAGCTGATCGATCACTGCTCGCAGATGCATGGCCCGCAACGGGTATCTTGCGTCCTTGGCAAGATCGATGCGTTCAAATGACGGGATTTGAGAGCCGTCAGCGCGCGTATTTCAATCCGAAGCCCAGTGCCGCCAGAGAAAACAGCGCGATCATCGCCGCAAAGGCGAGGCTCGCGGTGATGGCGCCCGCCAGGGTCGAGATGATGCCGATGCCGATCACCGGCAGCGCATTGCCGCAGAAGCAGCAGATGAAGAAGGCTGACACCACCTCGGCGCGGCGGTCCTGGGGCGCTAACTGGTTCACCACTTGCAGGCCGCCGCGATAGCCCAAGGCCGCGGCGATGCCGCAGCTCGCGGTCACGATGATCATGACCGGCAAGGAAGCGAGGATCTGCGCCGCGACGATCAAGGCGGTGGTCGGGATCATCAGGCCGAGCCCTGCCAGCATGGCGGTGCGGGTCGAGAGGCGCGCCGTCAGGAGGATGGTGGCCGATGCCACGATGGCGAGCTCGAAGAAGACCGCGCCCGCCACCGCATGGCTCGTCTCGTGGAGCTGCTGCGCCAGGATGCTGGGCGCCAATGCCGCATAGAAGCCGACAAGCGCCATGGCGCCGAAGCCGCTCACGGCCGGGGCGACAAAGGGCGCGCGGATCTTCTCCGGAACCGAAAGCCGCGGCCGGAAAGAGAGCGGCGCCGGCCGGGCCGTCTCGCGCGTGCGCCAGATCAGGACCGCGACGAGGGCAAGGGCGACGAGATAGACCATGAAGGTCAGGCGCAAGGGCAAAGGCGCAAAGTCGGCGAGGAGGCCCGAGGCCAAGGCACCGACGCCGAGCCCCAGAAAATTGGTGCTGGTCGCGATCAGGCTCGCCCGGGATTTGTCTTCATGGGCGACGAGCTCGGCGAGCCAGGCGGTTCCCGTTCCCGCGCCGACGCCAATGGCGAAACCGCTCAGGATGCGGGCGATGTCGAGGGAGACGACATTGCCGGCAAGCAGGAAGATGAAGGCGCTCATAACCGCGACCGCCATCGCGGCGAGCGCCACCGGGCGGCGCCCGACGCTGTCGGAGATGCGCCCGAAAACAAGCAGCGCCGTGAGGTTGCCCACGACATAGACCGCATAGATCAAGGTGAGCGTGATCTGGGAAAAGCCGAACGCCTGCTTGTAGATGACGTAAAGCGGCGTCAGCACCGTGCTGCCGGCGAAGAGGACGGCGATCATCGCCGCTACCGTCCTCAGCGCCGCGGCGTGATCGAATTCGCTTCTGCCGGCCAGTCGTGCATGGTGAAGGGTCATGTGGAATCCATGTACTGTTCCGAGATCAGTAAGCTTAACGCTTGCTGACACGGGGTGTTTCGGCCGCGGCCGAAGTCTGCTGACAGTTTCGGCAGCAGCCGTCGGCCATTTTTCCGCTAGGTCATGGGCCCCGAAGACTGGTACGACTCCCGCTGCTCAGCCGGCCGTCCCAGGGAGAACCGCCAATGACTGCGTCAGATTCCGCCACGCCACTTCATTTCGAGCCGCCGGGGCCGGGAACCTGGGAACAGGATCCCGTGCATTTCCCGCGTCCGATGACGCATTACTGGCAGGAGATGCACCCGCCCGCCTTCAAGAAAGGCACCGGTGAATTCGCCCGCTTCTATGGGATGCTCATCGACGGCATCCAGGTCGCCTATGTCAACGGCTTCGGCTACAATCAAAAGCTGCCGGCGCCCGAAGCCGACATCCCTGAACGCTTCAAGCGCGCCGAACAGGTCTATGCGCAGAAACTCTGGCGCGAGCAGCTCAAAGACTGGGATGAGAAGCACAAGCCCTCGACGATCGCCACGCATCGCAAATTGCAGGCCGTCGATCCGGGCTCGCTTTCCGACGAAGAGCTCGCCACCTATCTGACGCGCTGCCGCGACCATCATGCGGCGATGATCGCCCAGCATATGCGGTTCACCGCCGCCGCCGTGCTGCCGACCGGAGATTTCCTCGTCCATGCCGCGGAGTGGACGGGCCTGCCGCATTCCGAGCTCTTGGGGCTGATGCGCGGTTCGGCCGAAGTTTCCTCGGGCGGTTCCGAAGAGATGGCGCGCCTCAAACGGGCTTTTGCCAACGACGCTTCGGCGCGCAAGATCCTCGAAACCGACCGCGATCCCGCCAAGGTGCTTGAACGCCTGCGGGCACATGGCGGCGAGGCCGGTGCCGCGATCGAGGCCTATCTCGATCTCGTCGGCAATCGCCTCATCGACGGCTTCGACATCGCCGAGCCGACGGCGCTGGAACTGCCGGATGCGCTTCTGCGCGCCATACGCGGCGCCGTTGTCGATGACGCTCCCGCTTCGGATGTCGAGGAAAGCACGGCTGAGATCCGTGCCCAGGTGCCGGCGAAGCACGCGCAGGAATTCGACGCGCTTCTCGCCGAGGCGCGCCTCACCTATCGGCTCAGGGACGAACGCGGCGTCTATAGCGATATCTGGGCCGCGGGCCTCATGCGCCGCGCCGCGCTGGCGGCGGGTCGGCGGGCATTGGATCGTGGCCGGATCGATGCGCGGCAGCAGATGCTGGAGGCCGGCCTTGGTGAAATGTGTGCGCTGGTCATGGGCAGGGACGGTCCGTCCGCGGATGAGCTGGCGAAGCGTGCACAATATCGCGCAGCCTATACGGCCAAGGACGCGCCGCCGGTGCTTGGTCCGCCGCCACCGCTCCCGCCCGACCTTTCCAAGCTGCCGCCCGCCGTCGCCCGCCTCATGCGCGCGACCCTCGTCAGCCTTGGCCATATCTTCGGAAGCTCAAAGGCCGAGAACAAGGAGACCGTCCTCTACGGTCTCGCCGCGAGCAAGGGTCTTTATGAGGGACCGGCGCGCCGCGTCTCGGGGCCGCCGGAATTCGGCCGCATCGCCAAGGGCGACGTGCTCATCACCGAATCGACGACCGAGGCCTTCAACATCCTCCTGCCGCTCTTGGGCGGCATCGTCACCGACAATGGCGGGCTCCTGTCGCATGCGGCGATCGTGTCGCGCGAATACGGTATTCCGGGCGTCGTCGGCACGCGCGAGGCGACGGAGAAGATCGCGGACGGCATGCTCGTCCGTGTCGACGGCGATGCCGGCGAAGTGACGGTGCTCGGGTGAAAAAGGTCGTCCCCTTCGCCAAGGCGCGCGAGACATCGCTCTATGGCTCGAAGGCGGTAGGGCTCGGCGATGCGACGCGCCAGGGCATCACCGTCCCGCCCGGCGTCGCGCTGTCGGGCGATCTCGTCGATGCCGTCGCCTCGGGCGATGAAGAGGCCATTGCCGAAGTGGAAGAGGCCATCGCCGATCTCAAACCGCCTTTCGCCGTGCGCTCCTCCGCCGTCGATGAGGACGGCGTCAATGCGAGCTTCGCCGGCCAGCATCTGACCGTGCTCAATGTCCATTCGGCCGCCGACGTTCCCGATGCCGTCCGCGAAGTCTGGTGGTCGGCCAATTCGGACTCGGCCATCACCTATCGCCAGAAGGTCGGCCTCTTGACCAAGCCGAGCGTCGGCGTCGTCGTCCAGACGCTGCTCAATCCCAGCGCCGCCGGCGTCATGTTCACCGAGCATCCGGTGACGGGGCGCGACGAGCGCCTGATCGAAGCGAGCTTCGGCCTGGGCGAAGCGGTGGTCGCAGGCCTCGTCGTCCCCGACCATTTCCGTCTCGACCGCGCCGGCCAGGTGCTGGAGCGCAAGGCCGGTCGCAAGCGCATCGCCATCCGCTCGCTGCCGACCGGCGGCACATTCGAGGAGAAAGTGCCGCCGGAAAAAGTGAATGAGCTCTCGATCGGCGACGCCGAGCTTGCCGCGTTGAGCGAGCTCGCGCTCAAATGCGAGAAGGTCTATGGACCGAGGCGCGACATCGAATGGGCGGTCGAGGACGGCAAGCTCTATCTTCTGCAATGCCGCGCGGTCACCACCGGCAAGTCTGCCGGTGCGGCGCAACCGCCCGGCCCGCCGCCCCGCGATCCGGTGACGGCGCTCAGGCGCGTGCAGCTCTTCGCCGATATGGACCGGCGGCAGGCGGAGCAGATCGCGCGTGTCGTCAAGCAGCGCCGCTTCGCCAAGGGCGAGACCGTCATCATGGAGGGGTCGGGCGGGGCCGCCTTCTTCTTCATCGAATCGGGCGAGGCCAAGGTCTCGCGCAAGGGGGTCGAGATCGCCACCTTGGGACCCGGCGACCATTTCGGCGAGATCGCCTTGATCGACGGCGGGCCGCGCTCCGCCACGGTGACGGCCATGAGCGACCTCGTCTGCTACGGCATCACCTTCTGGGAATTCCGTCCGCTGGTCGAGATGAACGGCACCATGGCCTGGAAGCTCCTGCAGGCGCTGGCGAAAAGGCTGAGGGCGGCTGATCCGGCTTGAGCTTGACACCGCGTCACATGGTGCGTATATCCGCATCAGGAGAAGCGATTATGACCGATGCAGCAGTCGAATGGGCGCAAGCCGCTCATGCCGGCTTGCAGACATTTTCCGGCGAGGCCGATCGCCGCCGGCTGACCGGTGCCGCGGTGAAGGCTGTCTTGCGGCTGGTCGAGGCTTGGAGCGGCAGCAATGCGGAAGGGGCCGCACTCCTCGGCGTTTCCGAAAGCACCTGGGACCGGATGAAGGGCGGCAAGTGGGACGGCACGCTGAGCCAGGACCAGTTGACGCGCGCCTCGGCGCTCATCGGCGTGTTCAAGGGGCTGCATCTGCTGTTCGCCGACGACATGGCCGACCGCTGGCCCAAGCTCGTCAATCGCGGCCCGATCTTCGACCGCAAGACCCCCATCCAGGCGATGATCGAAGGCGGCATCCCGCGCATGATCGAGACCCGGCAATATATCGACGCGCTGCGTGGCGGGCTCTGACATCGCGCCGCCCTTGCCGTTGGTACGTGAGGCCTTCCCGCGCACCATAAGGCTCGTCTCCAGCGCGCGCCTGCGTCAGGCCGTCATGACGCCGCTCGCCGACACTGCCGATGAGCTCGACCTCCTCGCCGAAATCGAAGGGGCGACGAGCGGAAGACTGATTGCGGAAGAGCGCGGCCTCGGCGGGCTCACCGCCAACGAGCTCGTGCATGGCGTCCCGCATGCGCGCTTCATCAATGCGAGCTTCGCCTATGCCAAGCCGCGCGAGCCGATGCGATTCAGCCCGGCCGACCGCGGCGCCTGGTATGCCGCACTCGCGGTCGAGACCTGCATCGCCGAGGTCGGCCATCACTTGACCAGGGCGCTTGCCGATGCGGGCGACTTCACGGCGGTCGTCGACTATATCGAGATGCTCGCCAGCATGTCGGGCCTGTTCGTCGATCTGAGGACGCTTCCCGGCCATCCGAGCCTCGATCCCGACCCGGTGATCGGCTATCCGGCCGGCAATGCGATCGCCAATCTGGCGCGCGCCGAGGGCCATAACGGGATCATCTACCCTTCCGTCCGCCACGCCCAAGGCACCTGCATTGCGGCGCTGTGGCCCAATGTCGTCCAGTCGGTGGTCCAGGGCGCCATGTACCGCCTGACCTGGTCGGGCAGGCCCGACTATGCGTGGGAACATATTTAGCGGCTTTTGCCGCCGTTTCTAAGGTGAACCTAAAGGAATTTTCGGACATAGTGCCGGCCTGAGCAAAACCGGTGATTCCGCCATGACCGCCAATCAAGCGAACAGAAGCCCTGGAAGCCTGCCAAAATGGGCGATTGTAATCGGCGTATTGCTGCTGCTTGCCGGCCTGCCGCTCGCGGCTTGGCTCGATCTGCGCAATCTTTCGGAACAGTCGCTGCGCCTCCAGGCGAGCGACCTCAATTCCGTCATCACCAGCGTGCGCGGCTATTACGCCAAGAATGTCGTGGCGCGCGTCCTTGCCCATCCCGAGACGACGCAAGTCATCCACAACTATGCCGATGTGCCGGGCGCCATCCCCATACCGGCGACGCTCTCGCTCGAATTGGGCAAGGTGATCGGCGAGCAGCAAGGCAACATCTCCTATCGCTTCGTCTCCGATTTCCCGTTCCAGGGCAGAGCCCCCCATGAGCTCGATGCTTTCGAGAAGATGGCGCTCGCGAAACTCAGGACTGACCCGAAGCAGCTGGTCAATGACGTGTCGTGGAACAATTTCGACGGCCGCGTCCGCCTGGTGGCGCCCGTGCTCATGGCAGCACCCTGCGTCGCCTGCCACAATTCGCATCCGGAAAGCCCGAAGCATGACTGGAAAGTCGGCGACGTGCGCGGCATCCAGGAAGTGATCGTCGACCAGCCGATCGCCAAGAATCTGTTCTCGTTCAAATGGCTCATGGGCTATTTCGGCCTGATGGCCGCCTTCGGGCTCGGCGTCGTCGGCTGGCAGAACCGGCAGTCCAAGCTCATCGCCGGCATGAACAAGGAGCTCGAAAACAACAACGCCTTCCTCGCCGCGGTGTCGATGAAGATCTCGCGCTATCTCTCGCCGCAGCTCTATAAGAGCATATTCGCCGGCGAGAAGGACGTCGCCATCCAGACCGAGCGCAAGAAGCTCACCATCTTCTTCTCCGACATCAAGGATTTCACGGCGACGACCGAGAAGCTGCAGCCGGAAGAGATCACGGCACTGCTCAACGAATATTTCACCGAGATGTCGGCCATCGCGGCCAAGCATGGCGGCACCGTCGACAAGTTCATCGGCGATGCGATCCTGATCTTCTTCGGCGATCCCGAAACCAAGGGCGTCACCGAGGACGCGCTGGCCTGCCTCAGGATGGCTTTCGAGATGCAGGCGCGCACCACCGAGCTCAACGCCAAGTGGCGCGGCATGGGCGTCGAGGAAAGATTCCTGGTGCGCATGGGCATCAATACCGGCTTCTGCAATGTCGGCAATTTCGGCAGCGCCGACCGCATGGACTATACGATCATCGGCGCGGAAGCCAATCTCGCGGCCAGGCTGCAATCCATCGCCGAGCCCGGGCAGATCGTGCTCTCCTACGAAACCTATGCGCTGGTGCGCGAGATGTTCACCGCCCATTCGCTGTCGCCGATCCAGATGAAGGGCATCAGCCGTCCGGTCGTGCCCTATGTGATCGACGGCGTATTGGCGAGCGGCGGACAGGTGTCGAGCCTGATCAGCGAGCATATGCCGGGGCTCGATCTCTACCTCAATCCGTCATTGCTGGACGATGCCGCCGTGGCGCGCACGCGCATGCTGCTCGAGAAGGCGATCGCGACACTCGAGGCGCGGCCGAAGCGCGCGGCGACGTAACTCTTTCTCTCCGGCGCGATTCCCTCTAACCTCATGCAGTATTGAGGTTCAGGGCCCATGGCAGAGAACGGCGTCAAGATCATCCTAACGGTCGGCGAAGTGGCGCGGCGCAGCGGCATCGCCGTCTCCACCATCCACTTCTACGAGACGAAAGGCCTCATCGAAGGCTGGCGCACGCAGGGCAACCAGCGCCGCTATCACCGCGCCGTCCTGCGCCGCATCGCCATCATCCGCATCGCGCAGCGCGCCGGCATCCCGCTCGCCGTGATCCGAGACGCGCTTTCCGACCTGCCGCATGACCATGTGCCGACCAGCCGCGACTGGCGGCGGTTTTCCGCCACATGGCGGGAGATGCTCGAGGAGCGCATCGACAGCCTGATGCAATTGCGCAACCAGATCACCAGCTGCATCGGCTGCGGCTGCCTGTCGCTGAAGGATTGCCCGCTGCGCAATCCGGGCGACCGGCTGGCGGAACTGGGGCCTGGTCCCCGGCGCTTGATGGCGCGGCGGTGATCTTCACCGCTTGACCTCAAGCATGCTTGAGGTTCTAGAAGCCTGTCGGCAAACAGTTCGAGGAGGCCGACAGGTGCAGAGTTCGATCGATGAGACCCTATCCGCAAGCGGAAGCGAAACCGTTTCAGCCCAGCGACCCTCGGGCTGGGGCGAATTGCTTGGCGGCCGGAACGGCGTCTATGCGCTTGCGCTGGCCGGCGGCGTCACGCTGCATGCTGTCAACATGTATGTCGCGACGACGGTGATGCCCTCGGTCGTGGCCGATATCGGCGGCCTCGATTTCTATGCCTGGACGACGACGTTGTTCGTGGTCGCATCGATCCTCGGCGCCGCTTTGACGGCGCGGCTTCTCAACAGCGCCGGCCCGCGCGGCGCCTATATCGTTGCGACAATCCTGTTCGCCGCCGGCACGCTCGTCGCCTCGCTTGCGAGCAACATGCCGGTGATGCTCGCGGGCCGCAGCCTGCAGGGGCTGGGCGGCGGCTTCCTCTATGCGCTGGCCTATGGATTGACGCGGATCGTCCTGCCGGAAAGGCTGTGGGGCCGCATGATCGGCCTCATCTCCGCCATGTGGGGTGTAGCGACGCTCGTCGGACCGGCGATCGGCGGCATCTTCGCCGAATATGGCGCCTGGCGCGCCGGCTTCTGGTCGCTCCTGCCGGTTTCAGGCCTGTTCGCCGTCCTCGCTCTCACGACCTTGCCGCGTGCGAGTGCCCACCGCAATGAGCGCTCGGCGATCCCCGTTCCACAACTCGTCCTGCTGACGGCCGCGGTGCTGGCCGTCTCGGCGGGAAGCCTGTCGCCCGAGACGCTCTGGCAGCTCACCGGCCTCGCCGCCGCCTTGCTGATGATCGGGCTCATCGCGGCGATCGAGACGCGGGCGACGGCACGCCTCCTGCCCAAGCGGTCCTTTACGCTCGCCACACCCCTGGGCGCGCTCTATCTCGTCATCGCGCTCCTCATGCTCGGCATGCAGCCAGAGGTCTTCGTGCCCTATCTGCTGCAGCAATTGCACGGGCAATCACCCTTGTGGGCCGGCTACCTCGCCGCTTTGATGTCCATCGGCTGGACCGCGGCCACGCTCCTTAGCGCGCGCTGGCAGGAGAAGAGCGGCGCGCGCCTGATCGTGGCGGGCCCGGCATTGACGCTCGCGGGCCTCGTGCTGCTGGCGATCTTCCTCCCCGCCCATGGCGGCGGAAGCTGGCCGCTGCTGGCGCCCATCTGTCTCGGTCTCGTCCTGATCGGCTTCGGCATCGGCCTCGCCTGGCCGAGCATCGTCACGCGCGTCTATCAGAACGCGCCGGCTACCGAGCAGGATCTTGCGGCCGGCGGCATGACGACCGTGCAGCTTTTTGCGATCGCTTTCGGGACGGCATCGGCGGGCATGGTGGCGAATGTCGCCGGCATCGCTACGCCCGGCGGCCTTGCCGGCGCCAGCCACGCCGCACTCTGGCTAGCCGTCGTCTTCGCTGCCGCACCCGCTTTCGCCATCGCGGTCGCCTTCAAGGTTGTCCGCCTGACCGGCCGCACGAGTTGAGGCGTTACGGCAGCGATATATGCCCGACATCGTAAAGCTGTGCATCGCCGGCAAGGGCTTTCGGCAATTCGCGCCACAGGCGGAAACGCACCAGGGTCCATGCCGTCGGGTCGAAGCCCACGACATCGGCGAGCGCATCGCTCGCGATACTTGCCGCTTCAGTCGTTGCCTGGCGCAGCGCCGCGAGGTCGGAATAGGGAGCGATCGCCGTGATCTCACGGCTGGCGAAGCGTGTTACCGACAGATCCTTCGCAAGCTTTGCATGCCACACGGTCCAGGTCGCGACTCGCGGCCAGCCGAAATCGCGCGTCAGTGCCGCGAAGCCAGGACCGGTGAGGAAATTGCTCATGCCATCGGGATGGTCCCAGACATAGAAGGGGGCGTAGAGGTTCTCGGCACTTCCGTCCTTCTTCTTCGCCGACAGATAGGCCTTGAAGCGTAACAGCGGAAAGCCGTCGAGCATCGGTCCCTTGTCGCGGATGCGGCGCTCGATGATCGCCATGTCGTAATCGGCGGGAAGCGTGAAACTGTACTCCATGGCGAGCATCAGGCGGCCACCTCAGATGGAGTAGCGGCACAGACGCCGGACGAGAAGGACCATTCCTCGAAAGTGGACGAGGCGATGACGATCATCACGTCCTCGGGGCGGATGCCAGGCGCCGCGGCGAGGCGTTCGACGAGACGGCGATAGAAACGCTGCTTGACCTCGAGCGCGCGCGGCTTGCCGGTGGTGATGTGGAACAGGATGAAATCCTCAGACCGCGGGCCGCCGAGATAATCACGGTCGAAGACGAGCTCGTTCGGCTGATGCTGGTGAAAGACCTGGAAGCGGTCCTTCTCGGGCACCTCGAAGCTGTCGACCAGCGCCTGGTGCAGGCTGTCCGAGACGGCCTTGAGATAATCCGGCGACTTGCCGGCCAGAAGCGATATGCGGGCGAAGGGCATGGCACTCTCCATTTGTGGATTGACAACGCACAATATGGCGCTTCGTGATTGTCCTGAAAATCTGATTATTCAGGATAGTTAGTCCTGATTTTTAGGATGATTATCGTGGGTTTCACCAATCTCGACATGGATGCGCTCCGAAGCTTCGTCACCGGCATGGAGCTTGGCTCCTTCGCCCGTGCCTCCGACCGCCTGGGCCGCTGCACCTCGGCGGTGAGCGCGCAATTGAAGAAGCTCGAGGAGCAAGCAGGCATTCCGCTGGTGCGCAAATCGGGGCGGGGCCTTGCCTTGACCAATGGCGGGGAGGCGCTGCTTTCTTACGCCCGCCGTCTGCTCGACCTCAATGACGAGGCGGTGGGCGCCGTGCGCGGCGTCGAATTGGAAGGATGGATTCGCTTAGGACTCCAGGAGGATTTCGGCGAGGCGATGCTGCCGGACGTCCTCGGGCGTTTCGCGCGCTCGCATCCCAGGGTCAGGATCGAGGGGCATGTGGCGCGTAACAGCGCGCTCATCGAGAAGATCGCGTCGGGCCGCCTCGATCTGGCGCTTGCCTGGGACGGCGGCGAAGCGCCGGCTTTCGTCGAGCGCATCGCCAAGGTGCCGCTGTGCTGGCTGGGGCCAGCCAGCGATGCGACGGTCTGGCATCGCGACGATGATGAGCCTTTGCCGCTCGCGGCACTCGAGGCGCCCTGCATGCTGCGGACCATCGCCTGCCAGGAGCTCGACAAGCATGGCCTCTCCTGGCGCCTCGCTTTCGTAAGCCCGAGCCTCGGCGGCCTGTGGGCGGCGACGGCAGCGGCACTCGGCATCACGGTGCGCACGCCGATCGGACTGCCGCGCGGCGTGCGCGTGCTGGATCCTTTAGCGCACGGCCTGCCGCCGCTGCCCTCACTCGGCCTCGTGCTGCATCGTGCCGACAAGGAATCAGGTCCCACGGCTGAACATCTGGCGGCGATCATGTTGCAAGCACTGCGCGATACGCTCAATGAGGACTGGCTGGTGAAGTGAGAGCGGCTTTACGCCGTTTCGAGGGTCGGGATTTTCTCGACTTCTTTTGCCAGTTTCTGTTGAGCCTCCCAAAGGTCCACAGCCTGTTGCATACCAAGCCAGAGGTCAGGGCCGTTGCCGCAGAGCTTGCCAATCCTGACAGCCATTTCCGGCGTGATGGGGCCTTTCTCAGCCAGAATTTTATGCAGCGTCTGGCGAGAAATAAGCAACTTTTCGGCTGCATCCGAAACGCTGATCTTCAGCGCAGGGAGAACATCTTCCCGGAGAATGGCACCGGGATGCGTGGGCTTTCTACTCTGGGTCATCTGACCGCTTCCTAGTCTCAGCACTATCAGTGATATTGCTCAAAGTTAACGTTATAAGCGTCACCGTTCTCGAATTCGAAAGTGATGCACCATGGCCCGTTCACATGGACCGTAAATCGCTTCGGTTTGAAACCTGCCAGGCCATGAAAATCGAAACCCGGCAAGTTCATGTCTTCCGGCTTCTTTGCGACCTTCAAGGCATCAAGCCTACGGATAATCCGAGCATGGAAATTCTTCTGAATATGACGGGTGGTCCCCGTATCGTTCAATTCCTTCAGGCCCTTCGATTTCCAGCTTCGAATCACAAAAATCACTGTGTAATCTTATAGATTACTTTTGTCAACTATTAGTTTACAAATGGCATCTATTCCAGCGGATGGTGGCAGGCGATCTCGTGGCCCTTGCCCATCTCGCGCATCGGCGGATCGACACTGCGGCAGATATCCGTCGCCCGCGGGCATCGCGTATGGAAGCTGCAGCCCGAGGGCTTGTTCGCCGGGTTCGGCGTCTCGCCCTTCAGGATGATGCGCGTGCGCTTCTTCTCGCGGACAGGGTCGGGAATCGGGATCGCCGACATCAGGGCCGCGGTATAGGGATGGCGCGGCGTCTTGAACAAAACGGCGCGCGGGGCGCGCTCGACGATGCGCCCCAAATGCATGACCGCCACGTCGCGGCACATATGCGCGACCACGCTCAGATCATGGCTGATGAACAGCATCGTCAGGCCGCGCTCCATCTGGAGCTTGCGCAAGAGATTCATGATCTGGGCGCGGGTCGAGACGTCGAGCGCCGAGACGGGCTCGTCCGCCACGATGAAGGCGGGATCCGTGCTGATGGCGCGCGCGATCACGGCGCGCTGGCGCTGGCCTCCGGAGATCTCATGCGGATAGCGCGACAGGAAGGCGGTCGAGAGCCCCGCCTGCTCGATCGCCACTGCCGCCTGACGCTGCGCCTCGGCGCGCGACCAGCCTTGCACGCTCAGATGCTCCAGCACCGTGGCGCCAATGGTCATGCGCGGATTGAGCGCGCCGGAGGGATCCTGGAAGATGATCTGGCGCTCGCGGCGCAGGCGCTTGAGGAAGGAAGGCTCGGCATCGGCGACATCCTTGCCTTCAAACAGGACCTTGCCGAGAGTCGGCTTCTGCAGGCCGACCAGCGTGCGCCCGAGCGTGCTCTTGCCGCTGCCTGACTCGCCGACAAGGCCCAAGGTCGCGCCGCGATCGACGGCAAGGTCGACGCCGTCGAGCGCATGGAGGACGCGCCGGCCGATGCGATAATGGCGCGCGAGGCCCCGGGCTTCGGTCAGAACTTCCGTCATGGAGCGTTCCAGCAGGCGATCGAATGACCGTCGCCGATGTCCCTCAGCGACGGTGGGACGCGGCAGGCCTCGCTCGCTTTGGCACAGCGCGGCGCGAAACGGCATCCGGTCTGGCGCTCCGCCCCTTGCACGCTGCCCGGAATGGTCGGCACCGGCTCGTCCCAGCCGCTGTCGAGCTGCGGGATGGAGCGCAACAGGCCGAGCGTATAGGGATGGGCGGGCCTGGCGAACAATTCCTCCGTCGCCGCCATCTCGACGATCTCGCCCGCATACATGACGGCGACGCGATCGGTCATGCCGGCGACGACGCCCAGATCATGGGTGATTAGGATGACGCCCATGCCCGCCTCGCGCGCCAGGCCGCGCAACAGATCGAGGATCTGCGCCTGCACGGTGACATCGAGCGCCGTCGTCGGCTCATCGGCGAGAAGCAGCTTGGGCGAGCAGGCCATCGCCATGGCGATCACCACGCGCTGGCACATGCCGCCCGACATCTCATGCGGATAGACGGAAAAGCGCTCCTCCGGCGCGGCAATGCCGACCTTGCGCAAAAGATCGATGGCGCGGCGGCGGGCCTCGTCGCGCGGCAGATGGAGATGCGCCTCGAGCGCCTCGACGATCTGGTCGCCGACCCGGATCATCGGATGGAGCGCCGTCGCCGGGTCCTGGAAGATCATGCCGACCGCGGCGCCGCGCCTTTCGCGCATGGCGGCTTCATCGAGCGCCAGGAGATCGACGCCGTCGAGCCGGGCGGACCCGCCGAGGCTCGCATCGCGCAAGAGCCGCATCAGCGCCAGCGCGGTCGTCGACTTGCCGCAACCCGATTCGCCAACGAGGCCCAGCATCTCGCCTTGCGTCACGGCGAAGGAAATGCCGTCGACCGCCCTGGCCGGTCCGAAGGCGACGGAGAGATTCTCGACCTTAAGCAACGGATCGGAGCGCCGGTCCGTCATCGGTCGCGGATCCGGGGATCGAGGGCATCGCGCAGGCCATCGCCGATGAAGTTGAAGCTGGTCACGGCGAGCGTGATGGCGAGCCCCGGGAAGACGGCGAGCCAGGGATCGACCTGGAAATCGCTCTGAGCGTTGGTCAGCATGTTGCCCCAGCTCGCCGCGGGCGGCTGGATGCCGTAGCCCAGGAAGCTGATATAGCTTTCGAGCAGGATGGCGTTCGCCGTATTGAGCGTCGCCGCGACCAGCACCGGCGCCAGCGTGTTGGGCAGTATCTGGCGCAGCACGATGCGCCAGGAGGGCGTGCCGATCATCCGGGCCGCGGCGATGAAGTCGGCCGATTTCAACACCAGGATCTGCGAATAGACGATGCGGGCGATCTCCATCCAGCAGGTGAGGCCGATCATGAGCGCCATGGAGGCGAGGCTCGGCGTGACGAAGGCGGCGACGAAGAGCAGCAGGAAGACGCTCGGGAAGCACAGCATGATGTCGGTCAGGCGCATCAGGAGCACGCCGATCCAGCCGCCATAATAGGCGGCGAAGGCGCCGACGGAGAAGCCGACGATCACGGTGACCAGCATCGCCGCGATGCCGACGGAAAGCGAGATCTGGCCCGCATACATGAGACGGGTCAGCACGTCGCGGCCGAGATCGTCGCTGCCGAGGATGTGGCCTTCGGTCAAAGGCGGGGCATAGCGGTTGGCGATGTCGAGCTCTTCGGGATCATGTGGTGCCAGCCACGGAGCGCCGGCCGATCCGATCACCAGCACCGCGAGCACGATCAGAGCGAGGAGGGCGAGGCGATGGCGCAGCAGGCGGCGGAAGGCGCTGACGCGGCGCGGCGGCGCTACGGCCTGGGGCTCGAGTGCCACATCACTCATCATGGAGCTTCACCCGTGGATCGACAAAGGCGATGATGATGTCGGCGAGAAGATTGCCCAGGATGACGACGACGGCGCCGACCATCAGGATGGCCATGAGCACCGGATAGTCGCGGGTGCTCAGCGCCGAGATGAACAAGAGGCCCATGCCAGGCCAGCTGAACACGGTCTCGGTCACCAAGGCGCCGCCGACCAGCAGCGGCAATTGCAGGCCGGCGAGCGCCACCAGCGGCACCAGCGCGGCTCGGAGCCCGTGATTCACCAGCACGCGCGAGGAACTGAGCCCCTTGGCGCGCGCCGTGCGCACGAAATCCTGGTCCAGAATGTCGAGCATCGATGAGCGCGTGTAGCGGCTCCATTGCGCCACCAGCACCAGCGCCAGGACGACGACCGGCAGCACCAGATGATGCAGCCGGTCGAGGAAGCCGCCACCGCCCGTGCTCGTCATGCTGCCCGCCGGGAACCAGCCCAGCGTCTGGGCGAAGAAGAAGATGGCGAGCAGGCCGAACCAGAAGGTCGGCAAGGACAGCGCGATCATGGCGCCGATGGCGGTCGCATAATCGAAGATCGAATTACGCCTGACCGCCGCCAGCGTGCCGATGGCGACGCCGATCACCAGCGCCAGAGCGAGGCTCGTGCCCATGAGCAGGAAGGTTGCCGGCAGGCGGTCGAGGACGATCTCGCGCACCTGCTGGCCGCCGAAGAAGCTGTAGCCCCAATTGCCGCTGAGCAATCCGCCCGCCCATTTGAGATATTGGACATAGACGGGCTGATCGAGGCCGAACAATACCTTGATCCGCTCGATGTCCTGGGCGGTCACCGTCGGGTTCAAGGTATAGACCGCGAGCGGTCCGCCCGGCGCCAGATGCATCAGCGCGAAGCCGACGATCGAGACGCCGAGCAGAAGGATCGCCGACTGCACGAGCCGGTTGATCAGGAAGCGTGCCATTCCCCGATTGTCTGGCTTCGCTCAGGCGAGGTCAACTCAACTCGCCGTCCAATCCGCCGGATTCCAGGTGTTGATCGGCGTATAGGGATTGAGCACATAGCCGCCGACACGGTCCTTCACGCCGACGATCGTCTGATAGGCGAAGATCGGCGCGAAAGGCAGGTCCTCCAGCAGGATTTCCTGGATGCGGTCATAGATGGCCTTGCGGTCCTCCTGCTTGACCGTCGCGACACCTTTGGCGCAGAGCTCGTCGATCTCGGGATTCTCGTATTGGACATAGTTCGAGCCGCTGCCGCCCTTGGCCGGTATCGACTTGCTGATGATGCGGTCGCCATAATCGGGATCGGGATAGAGCAGCGCATCCCAGCCGACCATGAGCGTGTCGAACTCGCTCTTGACCGTATAGTCGCCCCAGACGACCGAGGCCGGCATGTTCTTGATGGTCATCTCGACATTGACCTTCTTGAGGTTCTGCTGGACGAGCTGCTGCGCCTGCTCGCGCGCCTTGTTGCCGGCCGTGGTCGACATGGTGAAAGCGAGACGCACGCCGTCCTTGGCGCGAACGCCGTCATCGCCGACCTTCCAGCCCGCTTCATCGAGAAGGGCCGCGGCCTTCACAGGATCGAAGCCCGGATCGACCAGCTTGTTGTTGTAGGCCCAGTGATTGGGCGGCAGATAGCTCAGGCTCGGGATCGGCACGCCGTAATAGACGGCATCGATCCAGCCCTTCTTGTCGATCGCCATATAGAGCGCCTTGCGCACGCGCTTGTCCTGGAACTGCGGCTTGCCGCAGTTGAAATAGATGAACTCGACGAAAGGCGAGGCGCTCGGCTCGACCTTGCAGTTCGGAAGCTGCTTGGCCTTGGCATAGAGCAGCGGCGGAATACCCTGCAGCTCATAGATGTCGACCTCGCCGGTCTGGAACTGGGCATAGAGCGTCTGCTGGTCGGGCACGTATTTCTGGATCAGGGAGGTGAGCTTTGGTGCGCCGCCGTGATAGTCGGGATTGGGCTCGAATTCGATATGGCTGCCGGCGACCCGGCTCTTGAACTTGAAGGGCCCGGTGCCGATGGGCTGGACATTGAAGGGCGCCGTGTTGATGTCGATGCCGCTCAATATGTGCTTCGGAATGATGCTGGTCTTCTGCCACGACACCACATAGGGCGCAAAACTGTCCTTGAGCTTGATGCGCACAGTGTTGTCATCGACCGCCTCGTAGCTTTCGACATGCTCATGGCCGTTGCGGCTCCTCACAACCACCTTGGGATCGCGGATGACGTCGAGGGTGAAGATCACGTCGGCGGAGGAGAAGGGCTTGCCGTCATGCCACTTGACGCCGGGGCGGAGCTTGATGGTCCAGGTGAGGCCGTCGGCGGAAATGCCGCCATTCTCCGCGGTCGGGATCTCGGCGGCGAGATTGGCGATGAGCTTGCCTGAGGGATCGAACTTCCAAAGCGCGTCGAAGACGATGAATTCGACCGAGGTCTCGACGCCGGTGTTCACATAGAGCAGCGGGTTGAAGTTCACCGCTTCCTGGGTGACGCCGATGACCAGCTGGCCGGCCGCCGCCTGGGCGGGCGTCGCCGCGAGGTTAGACAAAGCCGCGGCGCCGAGCCCGCCGGCCAAAGGCACCGTCAGGCCAAGCAGGCTGCCGGAGCGCAAGAGTTCCCGGCGATTGAGCGAAGCTTTGTTGAATTCATCGGCGATGTCACTCATTTCGTTTCACTCCCTTGGTTTTGCGGCCTTTCCCGACCGAAGGCTAACAAGGCTAGCTCATCGCTCAGTACTAGACAAGCATGTACATTAAGTCCTGCCGCTATCGTTATGGATATTGCAGGTGCTCAGCAGAGTACTAGACATATGTGTCCATTATCTCTAGCCTCCGAGTTCGGTGAAGGAGAGACGGATGAAATCGCATTATCGGGCAGTGGTGATCGGCGGCGGCGTGGTCGGCGCCTCGGTCCTTTATCATCTGGCGAAATTCGGCTGGCGCGACCTCGTGCTGATCGAGCGCGAGGTGCTGACCGCGGGATCGAGCTGGCATGCGGCCGGCGGCTTCCATGCGCTCAATGCCGATCCCAATATCGCAGCGCTCCAGGCCTATACGATCGATCTCCTGTCGGAGATCGAGAAGGAATCGGGCCAGAATATCGGCATGCATATGACGGGCGGCATCGCCATCGCTGCCGCACCCGAACGCTGGGAATGGCTCAAGGCCTCCTACCGCGTCTTCCAGACGATCGGCATCGAGGATGCCCATCTGGTCGGCGTCGATGA
Source organism: Pseudomonadota bacterium (assembly GCA_021828105.1). GTDB lineage: Bacteria > Pseudomonadota > Alphaproteobacteria > Rhizobiales > Aestuariivirgaceae > Taklimakanibacter. Next base: position 346,439 of record JAKATG010000003.1, on the reverse strand, counting down.
GATCCGCAAGCTCTGCCCGATCATCAATACCGATGGCCTTATCGGCGGCCTCTTTGCCGAAAGGGAAGGCTATATCGATCCCGCCGGCACGGTGCATGCCTATGCCAGGGCGGCGAAGAAGCGCGGCGCGGAAGTGATCGAGCACAACCGCGTGATCGAGCTCAAGCATCGTCCCGACGGGCAGTGGGACGTGGTGACGGAGAAGGGCACGATCACCGCCGAGCATGTCGTCAATGCCGCAGGGCTGTGGGCCAAGCAGGTCGGGCGCATGGCCGGCATCGAGCTGCCGGTCTCGCCCATGGAGCATCATTATCTCGTCACCGAGACCATCCCCGAGGTGAAGGCGCTCGACAAGGAACTGCCGCTGGTCGCCGATCTCGAAGGCTTCACCTATATGCGCCAGGAGCAGAAGGGCATGCTGCTAGGCATCTATGAGATCAACCACAAGCATTGGAACATGGACGGGGCGCCGTGGGACTACGGCTTCGACCTCATCCAGGAGGACAAGGACCGCATCGCCGACGAGCTGGCGCTGGGCTTCAGCCGCTATCCCTGCCTCGAGACGGCCGGCATCAAGCGCTGGGTGAACGGCGCCTTCACTTTCTCGCCCGACGGCAATCCGCTGGTCGGGCCGGTGCGCGGTGTTCGCAATTACTGGGTCGCCTGCGGCGTCATGGCGGGCTTCCTGCAAGGCGGCGGCGTCGGCAAGTCGCTCGCCGAATGGATGATTCATGGCGAGCCCGAAGCCGATGTCTTTGGCATGGACATCGCGCGCTATGGCGACTTCGCATCGAACCGCGAATATACCCGCCAGACGACCGGCCAGTTCTATTCACGCCGCTTCGTCATGAGCTATCCCAATGAGCAATTGCCGGCCGGCCGTCCGCTCAAGACGGCGGGCGCCCATGACGCCATGACCGAAGCCGGCGCGCGGTGGGGGAATTCCTGGGGCATGGAAGTGCCGCTCTATTTCGCGCCCAAGGACTTCGACGAGCCCCCGACACTTCGGCGCTCGAGCGCCTTCGCGATCGTCGGCGAGGAATGCCGCAAGGTGCGCGAAGGCGTCGGCCTTCTCGATATCAGCGCCTTCTCGCGCTACGAGGTCTCAGGCGCAGGAGCCGAAAGCTGGCTCGACCGGCTCGTCGCCTGCGCCTTGCCCAAGCCCGGCCGCGCCAGGCTCGCGCCCATGCTGGGCGAGAACGGCAAGCTCAAGGGCGACCTCACGCTCTTCAACTGGGGCGACGGTACCTGGTGGATCATGGGCTCCTATTATTTGCGGCAATGGCATATGCGCTGGTTCGAGCAGCATCTGGCGGAGAATGTCGCGGTGCGCGACATCTCCGATGATGTGGTCGGCTTCTCGCTCGCCGGACCCCGGTCGCGCGAGCTGCTCAGCCGCGTGACGCATCAGGACGTGTCGCATGAGGCCTTCGGCTTCCTCGCCTGCCGCAGCCTCGATGTCGGGCTGATCCGCGCCAGGGTCGGCAGGCTCTCGGTCGTGGGCGAGCTCGGCTATGAGATCAGCTGTCGCGCCAATGAGCATAGGGCGCTGAGAAGGACATTGCTGGATGCGGGCAAGGATCTCGGCATCGTCGAATATGGCTTCAACGCCGTCAATGCGCTCAGGCTCGAAAAGAGCTTCGGCATCTGGTCGCGCGAATTCACCCAGGGCTACACGGCCGCCGAAACCGGCATGGACCGCTGGATCGCCTTCGACAAGGGCGATTTCATCGGCCGCGCCGCGGCGCTGGAGGAGAAGGCTAGCGGTGGCCCGCGCCGCTGCCTCGTCACGCTCGCGATCGACGCCGAGGATGCCGATGCGACGGGCTTCGAGCCGATCTGGCTGAAGGGCCGCCGTGTCGGCTTCATCACCTCGGGCGGCTATGGCCACACCGTCGGCAAGAGCCTCGCCATGGCGCTGGTCGAGCCGGAGGCGGCGGAGGCGGGGACGGAGCTTTCGACCCATATTGTCGGCGTTGAGCGGCAAGCGCGCGTCATCGAAGCCTCGCCCTATGATCCGAAAGGGACCAAGATGCGCGCGTGACGATTTGATAAAGGCCGACGCATGACCCGCCGCTATTCCGCCTTCTCGCTCCTCAAGGAAGGACTCGCCGGCCAGACCGGCTGGGCGCCGGCCTGGCGCTCGCCTGAGCCCAAGAAGAATTACGACGTGATCATCATCGGCGGCGGCGGCCATGGCCTGGCGAGCGCCTATTATCTCGCCAAGACACATGGCATCGGCAATGTCGCGGTGCTGGAGAAAGGCTGGATCGGCGGCGGCAATACCGGGCGCAACACCACCGTGGTGCGCTCGAATTATTATTATCCCGAAAGCGTCGCGCTCTATGGCCTCTCGCACCGGCTCTATGAGGGGCTCGCACGCGAGCTCAATTACAATATCATGCTGTCGCAGCGCGGCATGATCAATCTGTGCCACAGCGCGATCGAGATGGAAATCGCCGCGCGCACCGTCAATGCCATGCAGATCAACGGCATCGATGCCGAGCTGTTCTCACCTGAGGATGTCCGCCGGGTGGCGCCGATCTTCAATTTCTCCCCTGAGGCGCGCTTTCCGGTCTTCGGCGGCGTGTGGCAAGGAAGAGCCGGCACCGCGCGCCATGACGCCGTCGCCTGGGGCTACGCGCGGGGCGCGAGCGGACTTGGCGTCGACATCATCCAGAACTGCGAGGTTACGGATTTCATCATCGAGGGCGGGCGCTGCCGGGGTGTGAAGACGAGCAAAGGCGCCATGCGCGCCGAGCGCATCGGCATGGCGGTCGCCGGGCATTCCTCGGTGCTCGCCGCCAAGGCCCAATTCCGCCTGCCGATCAACTCCTATGCCTTGCAGGCTTGCGTGTCGGAGCCGGTCAAGCCGATCCTCGACACGGTCGTGGCCTCGCCCGGCACCGGGGTCTATGTCAGCCAGTCGGACAAGGGCGAGATGGTCATTGGCGGCGCGCTCGACCGCATTCCCTCTTACGGCCAGCGCGGCGGCCTGCCGGTGCTCGAAGGCGTGATCTCGGGCCTCCTCGAGATGATTCCGGCTTTCGGCCAGCTCAAGCTGATGCGCCAATGGGCCGGCATCGTCGATGTGGTGCCCGATTCATCGCCGATCATCGGGCCTTCGCCCGTGCCCGGACTCTATCTCAATTGCGGCTGGGGCACCGGCGGCTTCAAGGCCATCCCGGCGGGCGGCACGCTCTTGGCGCATCTCCTCGCCACCGGCAAGCATCACGATATCAGCCGTCCCTTCGACCTCGATCGCTTCGCGACCGGTCGCCTCATCGACGAGGCGGCGGGCTCAGGCATCGCGCATTAGGACAAGGAGAGAACGATGCAGATCTTCATCTGTCCTTTCTGCGGCCCGCGCGCCGAGAGCGAATTCCATTATGGCGGCGAAGCCGGAAACCTCAGGCCCGACGGCGCCGATGTGCCGGCCGAAGACTGGGCGAACTATCTTTACATGCGCGCCAATCCGAAGGGCGCCGCGCGCGAAGTCTGGCTGCATATGACCTGCGGCGAGTTCTTCGTGATGGAGCGCGACAGTATCAGCCACAAAGTCCACACCGCGACGGCGATCGCCGACACGAGCGAGGCGAAATGAGCTCGATGCGTCTTCCCTCGGGCGGCAGCGCCATTGATCGCTCGCGCGCGATCTCCTTCAGCTTCGACGGGCGCGAGGTCGCGGCCTTCCACGGCGACACGATCGCTTCCGCCCTGCTTGCCAATGATGTGGCGGTCGTCGGCCGCAGCTTCAAATATCACCGGCCGCGCGGCATCTGGGGGGCGGGTGTCGAGGAGCCGAACGCCCTTGTCGATATTGCCGGCAGTGGCCCGAATATGCGGGCCACGACCGAGCCCGCCCGGCCGGGGCTTATCGCGCGGAGCGTCAACGCCGCGCCCGATGCGCTCCATGACACACGAGCTTTCCTCGACCGCTTCGCGCGCTTCATTCCGGCTGCTTTCTACTACAAGACCTTCATGTGGCCCGACTGGCATCGCTTCGAGCCCCGGATCCGCGCCATGGCCGGATTGGGCAAGGTCGATCCCACCTGGAAAGCGGCGAAAGCCGCCGATCGGGTCAACCATCACTGCGACGTGCTGGTGGTGGGTGCAGGCTCGGCGGGCCTTGCCGCCGCGAAGCGTGCAGCGGAAGCGGGCAAGTCGGTCATGCTGGTCGATGAGCAATCAATAGGGGGCGGCTCGCTGCTGCATCGCGACGGCGAGATCGACGGCAAGCCCGGCCCGCAATGGGCCGAAGAGACGGTCGCGGCGCTGAAGCGTGACGGCCATCCGGTCCTCACCTCGACCACCGCCTTCGGCATCTATGACCACAATCTCGTCGCCCTGAATCAGCGCCATCATGACGGCCGTCCGGACACGCTGTGGCGGGTCAGGCCGCGCCAGGTCATTCTCGCAACCGGTGCCATCGAGCGGCCTTTGCCCTTCGCCAATAACGACCTGCCCGGCATCATGTCGGCGGATTCGGCGCTCGTCTATTTGCGCCGCTATGGCGTGCGCGTGGGCCGGCGCATCGTGATCGCCACCAATAATGACAGCGCCTATGAGGTGGCGGGTGCGCTCGCCAAGGCGGGTGCCGAGGTCGTGCTGGTCGAGATGCGCAAGGACATGGCGCGCGCCGCGCCAGAGGGTGTGGGGTGGCTTGCCGGACGCAGCATCGTGTCGGCGCGGGGCCGGATGCGTGTCGAAGGCGTGACACTCGATGACGGCATATCATTGCCTGCCGATTGCGTGCTCGTCTCCGGCGGCGCCACGCCGACCATTCATCTCTATGCCCAAGCGAAAGGCAAGCCAGTCTGGAACGAAGCGCGTGCCGCTTTCCTGCCGGGCGATCCGGTCGACGGGATCACGGTCGTGGGCGCCGCCATGGGCGAAACCAAGGACGGCGTCCTGGCGACATGGCCGGATGCGCGTGCGAAAGGCCGCGTGTGGATCGACTATCAGAGCGATGTGACGGCGAAGGATGTGTCGCTCGCGGCGCGCGAGAACTTCGTCTCGGTCGAGCATCTCAAGCGCTACACCACGCTCGGCATGGCGACGGATCAGGGCAAGACCTCGAACCTGCCGGGTCTCGCGCTGATGGCCGGCATCACCGGGCGTTCCGTCCCCGAGACCGGCATCACCACCTATCGGCCGCCTTTCACGCCGGTGCCGTTCACCAGCTTCGCCGGCCTCAATGGCGGAGAATTGATGGTGCCGGTGCGCCGGCTGCCGCTCGAGACGGTACATCGCGCGCAAGGTGCTGTGTTCCAGGAATATGGCGGCTGGCTGCGTCCGGCGCATTATGGCGGCGCCGATGCCGAGCGCGCAATCCAGGAAGAGGCCCGGCGGGCGCGCCAATCGGCGGCGCTGTTCGACGGCTCGACCCTCGGCAAGATCGAGGTGATGGGGCCAAAGGCCGCCGAATTCGTCGACTTCATCTGCTACAACACCATGTCGACGCTCACGCCGGGCCGCTGCCGCTACGGCTTCATGCTGTCGGAAACGGGCGTCGTCTTCGATGACGGCATTTTGGTGCGGTTGGACGAGCATCGCTTCGTCGTCTCCTGCTCCTCATCGCATGTGGCTTCCGTGCATGCCAGGCTCGAGGAATGGCGGCAGGATCGCTTTGGCCGCGAGGCGGTCCATATCCACAATGCCACGGCCGAGATGGCGACGCTGACCGTTTCGGGTCCGCAATCGAAACCATTGCTCGCGGCACTCGATCTCGGCCTCTCGCTCGATGATCGCGATTTGCCGCATATGGCGGTGGGCGAGGGTAGCTTCGGTGCCGACAGGCTGCGCATCGCGCGCGTGAGCTTCACCGGCGACCGCAGCTATGAGCTGTCGATCCGCGCCGACCGGGCCGAGCCGCTCTGGGCGCGGCTCAAAGAGGCGGGCAAGGCTTTCGATGCGGTGACCCTCGGCCTCGAGGCGCTGATGATCCTGCGCGCCGAGAAGGGGTATATCGTCATCGGCAAGGACACGGACGGCACCACCATGCCGCATGATCTCGGCGTCGCGGGACCGCGTACCAGGCGGCGGAGCGATTATGTAGGCCGCCGCTCGCTCTTCACCGATGTCGCCAACAAGGACGACCGCCTGCAACTCGTCGGCCTCGCGGTCGCTGAAGGCGAGCCGCCGCTGCCGGCCGGCAGTCATGGCGTCGCGCACGACAAGGGCAGGATCCGGAGCCAGGGCTTCGTGACCTCGAGCCATATGAGCCCGACACTCGAGCGACCGATCGCGCTTGCGCTCATCGAGCGCGGCGCATCGCGCCATGGCGAGACCATTGACATCCAGCATCTGGGAGCGGTCCGGCGCGCGACGATCACGCCGCCTTGCGCCTTCGATCCGGAAGGAGAGCGGCTCAATGCGTGATCTCGCCGAAAAGTGGTCGGCCGTGCCCGATTGGAAAACCGCGGTCATCACGGCGGAAGGCCTCGCGATCCGCTCGGCTTCGGGCTTCAGCCAATGCCTGGTGAGCGGTGACATCGCTGCCTGGAGCAAGGCGTCGGGCATGGCGGCTGAAGCAGTGGGCGCGCTCGCGACCGCGACCGGCCGGAGCTACGCTTTGCGCATCGCCCGCGACCGTATCCTGGCGGTGTCGGAAACGCCTTTCGACATCGCGCCTGGCTGGCATGAGGAAGGCTTCGCGGTCAGCGCTCACGATGCCGGTCTGCATATGTTCGAGATCGAAGGCCCAGGCCTGGCCTCGCTGCTGGCGCGCGCGATGACGCTCGATCCCCAGGCGACGACGCCCAGCGCCGCCGTCCTTTTCGCCGGGGTCAATGCCTTGTGCTGCCGCCATGGCCATGGCGATCGCCTGCGCCTCCATGTGGATCGCGGGCTAGCACCCTATTTGTGGAAATGGCTTGAACAAACCTTGGCGTTGTAAGAGCGTATGGCCAGGATCATCCGCGTGGCGAAGAACGAGGCCCAACGGGCCGCCCTCTCCGGCAATATCAAGGCGACGCGGGAGGACTGGCTCAATATCGCGCTCGAGACCCTCATTTCGGAAGGGGTCGAGGGCGTGCGCATCCTGGCGCTCGGGCACAAGCTCGGCGTGTCGCGCTCGAGCTTCTATTGGTATTTCAAGAGCCGCCAGGATCTGCTCGACCAGCTTCTCGAACATTGGCGCAACAAGAACACCCGCTTCATCATCGAAAGGGCGAAGCGGCCGGCACCCTCCGTGACGCAGGCGGTGCTCAACGTCTTCGAATGCTGGGTGGACGAGAATCTGTTCCAGCCGCGGCTCGATTTTGCCATCCGCACCTGGGCGAGGAGCTCGCCCGAGGTCCACGAGATCATCGATGCCGCCGACAATGACCGGGTCGCCGCCATCGGCGACATGTTCGCGCGCTATGGCTATGACGAGGTCGATGCCTATGTCAGGGCGCGCGTCCTCTATTTCATGCAGATCGGCTATTACTCGCTCGAGATCGTCGAGCCGACGGCAAGCCGCTTGGCGCTGGTGCCGGCCTATCTGCGCAGCTTCACCGGCCGCGAGCCGCTCGAGGGCGAGGTCGAAGCCTTCCACCGCTATGTCGAGGCGATCGGCGTATAACGGAACTTTCACCGCCGCCATGCGTTGTCGCCCGACTTAGCCGAATTGCCAGGCACTGATGCGCGGTTGGAAAATCCTGGGCCTTGTGGCCGTCCTCCTCATTTGCGTGGGAATAGCGTTTGCGGCATTCGCCTGGCGGCCGGAGATCGCAGCTATCGACGTTACGGCACAGAATTTCGACCCGGCTCTGGTCAAGAAAGGCACCGAGCTTGCCGCGGTCGGCAATTGCATCGCCTGCCACACCGTGCCCGGCGACAAGGCTTTTGCCGGCGGCCTTGCCCTTCCGACACCCTTCGGCACGATCCATTCCACCAACATTACGCCCGACCCAGAGACCGGCATCGGCCGGTGGTCGGAAGCGGCCTTTCTGCGCGCGATGCGCGAAGGTGTCGACCGGCAAGGGCGGCATCTCTATCCCGCCTTTCCCTATGATCACTTCACCCATGTGACCGACGACGACAACCGCGCCCTCTATGCCTATCTCATGACGCGCGAGCCGGTGAAGGCGACAGCGCCCGCCAATGACCTGATGTTCCCGCTCGGCTTCCGCCCGCTGCTCGCCGGCTGGAAGCTCCTCTATCTCGATGATGGTCCGTTCCGGCCCGATCCCAAGCAAAGCGAAGAGTGGAATCGCGGCGTCTATCTCGCCGAGGGGCTCGGCCATTGCGGCGCCTGCCACACGCCGCGCAACCAGCTCGGTGCCGAAGACAAGGATCGGCATTTCGCCGGCGGCGAGGCGGAAGGCTGGGTCGCCTATGCGATCGATGAAGCCTCGCCGGCGCCGACGCCCTGGGACAAGGCGGCGCTCGCCTTTTTCCTGCGCCACGGGTGGCACGAGAAGCATGGCGTCTCGCGCGGGCCGATGGCCGAGGTGACCGGCAATCTCGCGAGTCTGCCCGACAGCGATATAGAGGCGATCGCCATCTATGTCGCATCGCTGATCGGCAAGCCTGAAACGCAGCGCCAGGCGGCGGTGCAAGAGACGGCTGCCGTGACGACGGTTGCGGCCCGCGACGGCAGCGAGGCGCAAGGTGCGGCGATCTATGAATCGGCCTGCGCCATGTGTCATGAGAGCGGGCGGCCGCCGCCCTTCGGCGGACTCGATTTCCGGCTGAGCACGGCGGTGAATTCGCCCAATCCGCAGAACATCGTCAATGTGACGCTCTTCGGCCTGCCGCCGGCGGATGGCGAAGCGAGCGCAATGATGCCGGGCTTTGCGGCGGCATTCAGCGACCAGCAGATCGCCGACCTCCTCGCCTATATGCGCCAGCGCTTCTCCGGCAAGCCCAACTGGGAAGGTGTTGCCGAAAGGGTGCGCAAGACGCGGAGCGGCGACTACAAGGTCGCGGTCAGGCCGGCGGACGGTATCGAACGGGCGCCCCAGAATGTGGGCGCGAAGGAGTAGAAATGGCCGTTACGCTCAATGTGAACAACAAGACGCATGAGATCACCGCCGATCCCGCGACGCCGCTTCTCTATGTGCTGCGCGACGAGCTCAAGCTCAATGCGGCGAAATTCGGCTGCGGTCTCGGGCAATGCGGCTCCTGCACGGTGATGGTCGACGGCGAAGCCATGCTCTCCTGCGTGACGCCGGTGATGGCGCTCGCAGGGCGCAAGGTGACGACCCTCGAGGGCTTAGGCACGATCGAGGCGCCGGCACCGATCCAGGCCGCCTTCATCGAAATGCAGGCGGCGCAATGCGGCTATTGCATTCCCGGCATGATGATGAGCGCGCAGGCGCTCCTGCAGAAGAACCCGGAGCCGAGCGACCGCGAGATCCGCGATGCGCTCCGAACCAATCTTTGCCGCTGCGGCACGCATATGCGCATCCTCGCGGCGATCAAGCGCGCCGGCCAGGTGATGAAAACGGGGAGGACCGGCTGATGAACATGCAAATGAACCGCCGCGCGCTGCTCACCGGCGGTGCAGCGCTGATCGTCTCCTTCTCCCTCGTGCCGGCAGGCGCGCAGGAACCGGCACAACCCGCCCCGGCAGGCCCCAAGCTGCCGGGCAGCCTGGATGAGGCGCGTCACCTCGACAGCTGGATCCGCATCGATGCGGACGGGAAGATCACCGTGTTCACCGGCAAGGCGGAGCTCGGCCAGGGAATCAGGACGGCGCTCATCCAGGTGGCGGCGGAAGAGCTCGATGTCGAGCCCCCGGACATCGAGCTCGTGACCGCCGATACCGGCCGCACGGCAGATGAAGGTTTTACCGCCGGCAGCCAATCGATGCAGAACAGCGGCACCGCCATCCGCAACGCGGCGGCGCAAGTGCGCGAGCTCCTGCTTGCGAAGGCGGCAGAGAGATTCAGCCTTGCCGCAAGTGAGCTGAAGGCGGCCCAGAAGACGGTGACCGCGCCTGACGGACGGAAGGCTGGCTATGGCGAGCTTGCGGCGGCGATCGATCTCCATGTCGAGGCCGCACCGCAATCGGCGCTCAAGGCGCCTTCGGATTTGCGGATCATCGGCCTGTCGCTGCCGCGCGTCGACATTCCGGGCAAGGTCACGGGCGGCGTCGCCTATGTGCAGGATCTGAGGCTCGAGGGCATGGTGCATGCGCGCGTGGTGCGGCCGCCGAGCTATGGCGCGACGCTTGCCGATGTCGATACCACAAGCATTGAAGCGATGCCGGGCGTGGTCTCGGTCCTGCGCGACGGCAATTTTCTCGCCGTGGTGGCCGAACGCGAATACCAGGCGGTGACCGCCATGCGGGCTCTGGCCGCGGCGGCGCAATGGGTCGAGCGCGAGACGCTGCCGGACGAGACCGATCTACCCCCTGTGCTCGAAGGACTCGCGCGCGAGGTCGGCACCGTTGCCGAGGCAGGGGCACCAGCCTTCGGCGGTGATGTGTTCGAGGCGCGCTTCACGCGGCCCTATCAGATCCATGGATCGATCGGGCCGAGCTGCGCCGTCGCACTCATGACCGAGGACCAGGGTCTGAAAGTGTGGTCGCATACGCAAGGCGTCTTCCCCGACCGCGAGGCGATCGCAGAGATGCTGGCGATGCCGGAAGAGCGTGTGCAGGTCATCCACATGGAAGGCTCGGGCTGCTATGGCCATAATGGCGCCGACGACGCGGCGGCCGATGCGGCGCTCATCGCCGTGAAGCTCACTGGGCGGCCGGTGCGCGTGCAATGGATGCGCGAGCAGGAACATGCCTGGGAGCCTTTCGGCCCGGCTATGCTGATGAAAGTCAGAGGCTCGCTCGATGCGAATGGCCGCATCGATAGCTGGAGCTTCGATCTGTGGAGCAACACGCATTCGACGCGGCCCGGCGGTGCGGGGGCGCTGCTCGCCGGCATCCATAAATCGGCGCCCGCAACGCCGCGCCCGGCAAAATTGCAGATCAGTCCTTCCGGCAATGGCGACCGCAACGCCAATCCGCCCTATGCGATCGCGAACAAGAAGGTGCAGTGGCATTTCCTGCCCGACATGCCTGTGCGCGTCTCGGCACTTCGAGCCCTTGGCGCCTATGCCAATGTGTTCGCGATCGAGAGCGCGATCGACGAGCTTGCGATCATGGCGGGGACCGATCCGGTCGAGTTCCGGCTGAAGCATCTGGACGACCCGCGCGCCAAGGCGGTGGTCGAGCTCGCCGCCGAGCGCTTCGACTGGGCGAAAGAGATGCCGCCCTATCACGGCAAGGGCTTTGCCTTCGCGCGCTACAAGACGCTCGCCGCCTATCTGGCGCTGGCGCTCGAAGTCGAGGTCGAACGCGACACGGGGCGCGTGCGCGTGGCTCGCGCGGTGGCGGCCATCGACAGCGGCCAGGCCGTCAATCCCGACGGGATCAGGAACCAGACGCAAGGCGGCATACTGCAAGCTATCAGCTGGACGCTCTATGAGGCGGTCACTTTCGACCGGACCCGCATCACCAGTACCGACTGGTCGAGCTATCCAATCCTGCGCTTCGCTAGCGTGCCGGACACGGTCGAGGTGCATGTCATCGACCGGCCCGGGCAGCCTTTCCTCGGCACGGGCGAAGCGGCGCAAGGGCCGACGGCGGGTGCCGTCGGCAATGCCATCCGCCATGCCATCGGCAAGCGGCTTCATGATCTGCCCTTGACGCGCCAGCGGGTGAAGGCGGCGATGGGTGTCTGAAGCGATTGACAAGCGAGCGCTCCTGCGCTCCTTCTCTCTTCGGGCTGGCATGATTTGGGGGACGCCGCATGACATCTGACGCAACGGCCAGCTTCACGACACCGCGCGAAGGCGACATCGGCTGCCGGCAAATTGCCAATGCGTCAGGATTGTCGGCAAGCGTGCTGCCCAATGGCGCGCTTTTCGTCCTCGAGCACCAGAGCGAGCGCGGACGCATCATGCTCAATCAGGTGCCGGGCTCGCCCATCCATGGCGGCATCGGACGGCTCTATCTGCGCATCGGCGGTGATCGGCCGCGCATCGTCGAGATCGTCGGGCCCGAGGCCGGGTTTCGCTTCGGCGCCGATGCCGACCGCTTCGTCTGGGAAGGGGTGGCGGACGGGCTTCGCCATCGCGTCACATTCTGGCTCGCGCCCGCGAGCAATGCCTGGCTTTGGCATGTCGAGATCGCCAATGAAGGCAAGAGCAAGATCGCCTGCGACGTGCTGCTCGTCCAGGATCTGGGCCTCGGCGATCGTGGCTTCGTTGCCAATAACGAAGCCTATGTCTCTCAATATATCGATCATCATGTCGTGCAGGACGCGGCGCTGGGCCCGGTGATCATGAGCCGGCAGAATTTGGCGCAAGGCGGGCGCTGGCCCTGGGTCATGCAAGGCTGCCTCGACGGTGCCGTGGCCTTCGCCACCGACGCGCTGCAAGTCTTCGGCCCCTTCTATCGCGACCGGAGCGGCATCGATCTTCCATTCGGGAAAGACTTGCCGAGCCTGAGGCTGCAGCATGAGGTGGCTTGTGCCGCGCTCCAGTCGCGGCCGGCGATGATCGAGCCCGGCGCGTCCGCCCACTGGACCTTTTTCGGCTGGCATGAGCCCGATCACGCGGATGCTTCGAGCGATGCCGATCTGGCGAAGCTCGAGCTCGTCAAGGCTGCGCGCGCCGGCTTCTCGTCAAAGGACATCGCACTGGCAGCGCCGGCGCGCGGCCTGGTGCAGGATGCGCCACCGCTCACGACCGAGCCGCTGAGCGCTGCCGAATTGGCGCGTCGCTATGAAGAGCGCCGTCATGAGGAGCGCCAGGATGGAGAGCTCCTCTCCTTCTTCGTGCCCGACGGCGCGCATAACCGCCATGTCGTCCTCGCTCCAAAGGAACGGCTCGTTCCCCGCCGCCACGGCGCGCTCCTGCGCAGCGGGCAGGGCATGCTGCTCGATGAGGCGACGCTTTGCGCCACCTCCTGGATGCATGGCATCTTCGGCGCGCAGCTCACCATCGGCAACACCTCCTTCCACAAGCTGTTCTCGATCTCGCGCGATCCCTACAACATCACCCGCACCAGCGGCCTGCGCATCCTCGCCGATCTCGGCCAGGGCTGGCGGCTGCTGACCGTGCCCTCCGTCTTCGAGATCGGCCTGAGCGACTGCCGCTGGATCTATCGGACAGGCTCACGCAGCATCATCGTCGAAGCGGTCGCGGCGGGCAATGACGCGGCGATGCAATGGCGCGTCAGCGTCGAAGGCGAGGCCTGCCGCTTCCTCGTCTTCGGCCATCTCGTGCTCGGCGAGCGCGAGCTCAGCCATCAAGGCCGGGTCGAGATCGACAGGGAGGACAAGCGCATCCGCTTCCGTCCCGATCCGCAATTCCTCTGGGGGCAGCGCTATCCGCAGTCGGCCTATGATCTCGTGACCAGCACGCCCGATGCGGTCGAAGCGGTGGGCGGCGATGAATTGCTCTATGCCGATGGCGTCTTCCGCGGTGGCGCCTATGTGGCCCTGCGCACGGTCGCGACTAAGGAATTCCGCTTCGCCGTCACCGGCTCGCTCAGCGATGCGAGAGAGGCCGACCGGCTTGCGGCGAAATATGCGGCGGGCGTCGACGGCGCGGCCATGCTGGCGCCGGCCCGGCGCTATTGGACTCATGTCACGCGCGGGCTTCGCATCGAGGGCAGCGATCCGGGTCTTCAGGCGCTCGACACGTCATTCCCGTGGCTTGCCCATAATGCGATGATCCATCTCACCGTGCCGCATGGGCTCGAGCAATATACGGGTGCGGCCTGGGGCACGCGCGATGTCTGCCAGGGGCCGGTCGAGTTCCTGCTTTCGCTCGAGCATGACGCGCCGGTGAAGGCGATCCTGAAGATCGTCTTCGCCCAGCAATATGAGAAACGCGGCGACTGGCCGCAATGGTTCATGCTCGAGCCCTATTCGAACATCCAGGACCGCCATGCCCATGGCGACGTCATCGTCTGGCCGCTCAAGGCGCTGTGCGACTATGTCGAATGGACGAACGACCTCGGCTTCCTCGACGAGGAAGTGGCCTGGCGCAATGAGGAGACGCTTGCCCGTACCGAACGCAAGGATTCCATCGCCCGGCATATAGAGAAGCTCATCGCCACGGCGGAAGAGCGCTTCATCCCGGGCACGAAGCTCATCCGCTATGGCGAAGGCGACTGGAACGATTCGCTCCAGCCCGCCGATCCCGGCTTGCGCGACTCCATGGTGTCGAGTTGGACCGTGGCCCTGCTGTTCCACCAGGTGAAGCGTTACATCGAGGTGCTGCGCCAAGCGGGGCGCGGGCCGGAAGCGGAAAGCCTCAAGCGCCTCGCGCTGGAGATGCGGCGGGATTTCAACAAGCATCTCATCCGCGACAAGACCGTCGCCGGCTATGCGATCTTCGCAGCCGGCGAGGAGCGGCCCGAACTGCTGCTGCATCCGAGCGATGAGCGGACCGGACTCAAATACTCGCTCCTGCCGATGAAGCGCGGCATCATCAGCGGCTTGTTCAACGAGGAACAGACGCGGCATCATGTCGAGATCATTCGCGAGCATCTCCTCTTCCCCGACGGCGCCCGGCTCATGGACAGACCGGTCACCTATCGCGGCGGCCCTGAGCACATCTTCCGCCGCGCCGAGTCGGCCGCCAATTTCGGGCGCGAGATCGGCCTCATGTATACGCATGCGCATCTGCGCTATGGCGAAGCGATGGCGACGCTCTGCGAGGCCGACGCGCTGTGGGACGCGCTCCTGAAGGTCAATCCGATCGCCGTGACCGAGGTGCTGGAGCAGGCGTCGCTCCGGCAGCGCAATGCTTATTTCTCGAGCAGCGATGCGGCCTTCCCCGACCGCTATAAGGCGAGCGCCCAGTGGGCACGGGTCAAGAACGGCGAGATCGCCGTCGATGGCGGCTGGCGCATCTATTCATCGGGTCCCGGTCTCTATACCAATGTGCTCTTGCGCCTCGCCTTCGGAAGGCGCCGTCATTTCGGCGAGCGCGTCGATGCGCCGTTGCTGCCCAAGCGGCTCACAGGGGCGAAGCTCACGATGGCCTGATCAGGCGATGTCGAGAACGACATTGCCGAGAACGCGGCCCGCCCCGACCGCCTCATGGGCGGAGGCGATGCCGGCGAGCGGAAAGCGAGCGCCGATCGTATGGCTGAGCGCGCCTTTCTCGAGCAGGGCCTTGAGATCCTCAAGTGCCGCCTTTCGTTCCTCGGGCTTGAGCTCATAGACCAGGAAGAACTGAAGGGTGAGGCTCTTGAACAGGAGATCGCCGAAAGGCACGGCTTGGTCGCCGCGGATGTTGGAGCCATAGCCGACGAGCTTGCCATGCGGCGCCAGGATGCCATTAGCCAGCAAAGGGGCGGTGGTGGAGAAATCCATGTCGATGATGCCGTCGGCCCCCTTGCCGTCGGTCAGGTCGAGCATACGGCGCGCGACATTCTCGGCCTTGTAGTCGATGACTTGGGTGGCGCCGGCGCTCCGGGCGTGATCGGCCCGCGCGGCCGAGGCGGTGGCGATGACGCGGGCGCCGCGAAGGGTGGCGATCTGCGTGGCATAGTGCCCGACCGCCGATGCGCCACCGGTGACGAGCAGCGTCTTGCCCGCAACCGGCATGTGCAAATTGACGGCATGCATGGCGGTGAGGCCCGGTATGCCGAGACAGGCGCCGGCCGTGAAGTCGACGCTCTTCGGCAAGGGCACGGCCTGTTCCGCCGGCAAGGCGATGAACTCGGCGGCCGTGCCGAAAGCGCGCTGCCATTGTCCGTTCCACAGCCAGACGCGCTCACCGATGCGCGAAGCCGGCACATTGTCGCCAACGGCCGCGATCACGCCCGAGCCATCGCTGTGCGGCACCACCTTGGCGCCGGCGAGCGGCCGTCCGGCGCGGCTCTTCACATCGGAGGGATTGACGCCGGAGACATTGAGCTTGACCAGCACCTCGCCACGGGCGGGCTTGGGGTCCGGCAGGTCGCCCACGATCAGAACATCGCGCGCCGCTCCGTTTCTTTCATACCATGCTGCTTTCATCCTGGAGCCCGGGCGCCGCCTTTGAGGACATCGTCAAAAAGCTGCGTCATCGTCCGCCAGTGGCGTTCGCAGGCCGTCTCGTCATAGACCGGCGTGTCGCGCAAGACCAGGATCCCTTCCATGAAGACGAAGACAGCGGCCGGGGCCTTGTTTGGGGCCGATAGACATAGGACGGGCAAAACCCCATCGCGGATCTTGATCTCGATCTTTTGCATGGTCGGGCAGCCTAGCGCGCTTGGGGCCGCCGCGGAATCGCTCAAACGGAATGTGTCAGGATCAGGAGCCGCAGGGCTTCAACGCGCGGATCACGCTCTTTTTCCATGGCGATTGGACGAAGAGCGATATGCGCGTGATCATTTCGCCGGTCTTTTCCAGGCGAACGGTATAGGATTCGCCGGTGGCCAAGCCTTGCTGCTCGGGCCTGATCTCATAGAGTTTCCCCGGCTCGATCACATGCCTGGCGTGGGTCTGGCTCGGAGAAAGATTGGATCCGGAGCGCCCTCGCTCATCGAGCGCCCTGATGATGCAGGATGCTATGCTGTCCATGCTCCTCGAGGATGCCCAGACCCTGTCGGGTTTGTCGAGAAGCTCCGGGTGATGCGCACAGGCGGAGATCAGCAACAGCAAGGGCACCCCAGGCCAGCGCATGCCAACCGCTCGCTCAGCCGCCTTCTCTGTCCGAGTCGCCATTGACCTTACGCTATCCCTTCGAGACTCGCGATGCCAGCAGGAATGACGACCGACCCGATTGCCGTGGCTTCATTGAGAAGATAGGCTTCGCCCATGGACACATCACCCTTCGCCAATGGCGCCGCCTATGTGCGCGGCCGCTATGTTCCCATCGCCGAGGCCAGCATCCCGGTCACCGATTGGGGTTTCACCCGCTCGGACGCCGTCTATGACGTCGTCCATGTCTTCAAGCACGGCTTCTTCCGTCTGGACGACCATCTCGACCGCTTCATCCGTTCGATGGCAGCGCGCCGGCTCAAGCCGCCCGAAGATCGCGCGGCGATCGAAGCGGCCTTGCATCGCTGCGTGGCGCTGGCGGGCCTCGCCGATTCCTATGTCGCGATGGTGGCGTTGCGCGGCCGGCCGCGCGTCGCCGGATCAAGGCGCCCGGCCGATTGCGACAATCATTTCATCGCCTATGCGCTGCCCTGGATCGACGTCATCCCCAAGGACGTGCAGGAGCGCGGCGCGCATCTGTGGATCGCGAGCATTCCGCGCGTGCCCGATGCTTCGGTCGATCCGACGGTCAAGAACTATCAGTGGAGCGACCTGACCTCGGGACTGTTCGAGGCGCATGACCACGGCTTCGACACGGCGATCCTGTGCGACGCGCAAGGCTTCGTCACCGAAGGGCCCGGCTTCAACATCTTCATGGTCAAGGACGGACAAGTGCTGACCCCCGATCGCGGCAGCCTGCAGGGCATCACGCGCAAATCGGTATTGGAGCTGTGCGCGGACCAGGGGATAGAGGCCAAGGTCGCGGCGATCCCGCGCGCCCTGATCGAGGATGCGGACGAGGTCTTCGCCGCCACCACCGCGGGCGGCGTCATGCCGGTCTCGCGCATCGGCGCGCGCATCCTCGGCAATGACCGGCCGGGACCGATCTCGCTCGCCCTGAAGCAGGCCTATTGGCAGCGCCATGAGGAAGGCTGGCACAGGACGCCGGTGCGCCCGCTCGAGCAGGTCGCTGCGGAATGAATCCTGCTTCGCGCCTTATGGAGCTTCGCAGGACTGGAAGGCGGAGCCCTCCGGAGCTTCAGCGAAGGAGGGCGCGCAATGGCTGCCATATGGAGATGTCGCGTTCGCCGGTGAGGAGCGTCGGCAAGGCGTCGTGCCAGGCCTTGCGGTAGGAGCGGTGCAACTGCACCTGCAGCACGTCCTCATGATTTTCCCAGGTCTCATAGAGCATGAAGCGGTTCTGATCTTCGGGGTTCTGATGCAGGACCGCCTCATGGAACATCGGCTCATGCCGCATCTGATCGAGCACGCCATCGAGCAGCGTGAGGAAGGCGCCGCGCTGCTCCGGCCGGACATTGAATTTGATGACATAGGTGATCGCCATGGGCTCGCTCCTTCATCGATGCGTCATGCGGAGTCTGAGCCGCCGGCAGCGCTTGGTCGATTACCTTGGAGGTCATGCAGGGCCTGAAGTCATTCTACACGTTCGCGTATTGACTCCATACCAACTAGTGGGTATGGTCGGGAATGAGCCCGACAATCCTGGCCGAACACCGTTCGAAATCGAAGCTGCTCGCCGCAGCGCTCGATGTGGTGCGCGCCAAGGGCTACAACGCCACGCGCATCGACGATATCTGCGCTGCTGCCGGGGTGACCAAGGGCAGCTTCTTCCATCATTTCGAGAGCAAGGACGACCTGGCGCTCGCGGCGGCGGAGCTCTGGCGCATGCGGGCGAAGGCCTGTCTCGTCCAGACAGACCCCGAGGCGGCCGACCCGGTGGACCAGCTCTTCGCCTATCTCGACTCGCGGAAAGCGATGATGGCCGGCGAGCTTCCCGACTGGACCTGTTTCGCCGGCACGATGATCCAGGAAGTCTACGCCACTCATCCCGCGCTGCGCGACGCCTGCCAGAAGACCATGTCGGAGAACGCGCAAGCGCTGACCGAGATCATCATGGCCGCGATGCGACATCGCAAGATCGATGCCGGTTGGACGGCGGAGAGCCTCGCCCGATATATTCAGACCGTCATCCAGGGTGCCATCATCCTGGCCAAGGGCCAGGGCCAGGCCCAGACGGCGCATGAAAGCATGGATCACTTGCGGCGGTATGTGGAACTCTTGTTCCCCCGTCCGAACAAGAGCTGAAACCGGGAGGCTTGCGATGGAATCGTCCTATCGCTGGGTGATCGTCGCCTTGGGCGCGCTCATGACCTGTGTCGCCATCGGCGCCATGTTCTCGCTCGCCGTGTTCCTCGATCCCTTGTCGACCGACACGCACTGGTCGCGTGCCGGCATATCGAGCGCCATGACGCTCAATTTCATCGTCATGGGGCTCGGCGCCTTCCTGTGGGGCTCGGTCAGCGACCGCTACGGCCCGCGCATCGTGGTGATGATCGGCGCGGTGCTTCTGGGCCTCGCTCTGGTTCTGGCGAGCTATGCGCAATCGCTCATCGTGTTCCAGCTCACTTACGGCATCATCGTCGGCCTTGCCGCGAGCGCCTTCTTCGCGCCGATGATCGCCGCCGTCACCGGATGGTTCGAGACCAATCGCAGCCTCGCCGTCTCGCTGGTTTCGGCCGGCATGGGCGTGGCGCCGCTCACCATCTCGCCCTTCGCGCGCTGGCTCATCACCGCCTATGACTGGCGGACCGCGATGTTCATCATCGGGATCGGCGCCTGGGTGCTGCTCATTCCGGCGGCACTCTTCGTGCGCCGCCCGCCGCAGGCGGCGCCGGCCGCAGGCGCGCCGCAGGCGGCGTCAGGGCCGCCCAAGGGCGCTGTTGCGCAGGCGCTCAGGACGCCGCAATTCCTGGTGCTCGGCCTCACTTTCTTCGCCTGCTGTGCGGCGCATTCCGGCCCGATCTTTCATATGGTGAGCTATGCCATCATCTGCGGCATCACGCCCATGGCGGCGGTCAGCATCTATAGTGTCGAGGGCCTCGCGGGGCTCGGCGGGCGCGTCCTGCTCGGGGTGATGGCCGACCGGATCGGCGTCAAGCCGGTGCTGATCGCCGGTCTCCTCGTCCAGGCGATCGCCATCGGCACCTATCTCGCGGTCAGCGATCTCACGCACTTCTACATGCTCGCGGTGGTCTTCGGCGCCGCCTATGGCGGCGTGATGCCGCTCTATGCCACGCTGGCACGCGAATATTTCGGCCAGGAGATCATGGGCTCGGTGTTCGGCGCGGTGACGATGCTGTCGAGCCTCGGCATGGCCATCGGTCCCTTGGCGGGCGGCTGGATCTTCGACAATTACGGCGGCTATGCCTGGATGTTCATCGGCTCGCTTGCTCTGGGCCTCGGCGCCGCGGCGATCGCGCTCGCTTTCCCGCCGCTGCAGCGCATCAGACTGCAGGCCGCGTGAGCGCGTCCATGCTTGCGCTTGTCGCTCGCCTGACCGCTTTCGCATTGTTGAGCAGTGCCGGGGCAGCCATGGCGGGCGAAGCGCAAGACGGCAAATGCGGCGGTGTCACCGACAAGGCCTTCATCTGCGGGCCCGTCAATGCCGAGGACCTGGCGCGGATTCCGAGAACGGATTGGGTGATTGCCAGCCGCGCGGCAGGTCCGAAAGACACGCAAGGGATGTTCTATCTCTTGAACACCAGGGATCATACCTGGCGCGCGATCGAGATTGACGCCATGGCGGCCGCACCTGACAGTGCCGCCTATCCTCAGTGCGCGGAAAAACCCACGACGGCCACGTACCGTGGCCATGGCATTGCGCTCAGGCAAGATTCCGACGGCCTGACACTGCTGGCTATCGGCCATGGCGGGCGCGAGGCAGTTGAGGTCTTCCAGATCGAGGCCAAGAACGATGTCCCGGCGCTGCGCTGGAAGGGCTGCGTGCCCGCACCGTCAGGCGCCTTCCTCAACAGCGTGGCGGCACTGCCCGATGGCGGCTTCGCGGCGACGAAATTCTTCGATGCCGGCAACAAGAACTGGGGACCCGACCTTGTCGCCGGCAAGCCCACGGGCGCGGTGCTCGAATGGTCGCCGAAAGCGGGATGGCGCGAGATCGCCGGAACCCAAATGTCGGGACCTAACGGCATTGCTGCATCATCCGACGGCAGGATCCTCTTCGTGGCGGAATGGGGCGCCCGGAAACTGCATCGCATCCCGCGCGACGATGCAGCGCCGGCACGGGTGATCGGGACTGATTTCCTCCCCGACAATCTGCATTGGGACGATGACGGCCAGCTCCTGGTGACGGGGCAGTGGCTCACGGGCGCGGACTTCGTTGTCTGCGCCATGAGCGATGCCGCCTCATGCCCGCATCCCTTCAAGGTGATCAAGGTCGAGCCCGAAACCTTGATGGCCGAGACCGTCGTCAGCGAAGCCAAGCCGACCCTGTTCGGATCTGCCAGCACCGCGCTCGATCTCGGCCAGGAATATTGGGTCGGCACCTGGCGCGGCGACCGCATCCAGCGCGTGCCGAAGCCCTAAGCCGGACCGGACGTCGTTGCGGCGAGGATCGGCAGAGCGGAGGCGCCGAGCGCAGCACTACGCTCGCCGAGCTGGCTCAGGCGCAAGCGGTCGTCGCCGAAATCCTGGCGCACCGAGGGCCTGAGCAGGCGCAAGTGGCGGGCGAGCTCTTCGAGAAGGGCGACCGGTGCCGCACCGCCCAAGATGATCCGCTCCGGATCGAACAGGTTCTCGATGGTGGTGAGGCCGATCGACAGCGCCTCGGCGGCGCGCCTGATCCACGCATCGCGCGCGGCGGTCGCATCCTTGCCTTGCGCCTCGGCCAGAGCGAGATCGCGGCGCATCGCGCTCAGCGACAGATATTCGCCGAGGCAGCCGCGATTGCCGCAATAGCAGGAAGGGCCGTTGGGATCGATGACGGCATGGCCGAACTCGCCGGCATTGCCGCGATTGCCACGATAGGGCTCGCCCCTGATGACGATGCCGCCGCCCACACCCTCGCCGATAAAGACATAGAAGAAGTCATTGAGGCTCAAGGCCTCGCCATAGAGCTTCTCGCCCAAGGCCGCCGCCGTCGCATCATTCTCGAGCAGCACGTCGGTGCCGGTCTTGTCGGCAAGCGCCTCGGCAATGGCGCGGCTCTGCAACGCCGGGACGGCGCCCGGTGTCGGGACGCCGGGCCAGGTGACATCGAAGGGGCCGGGCGTGACCAGCCCCAGCCCCAGGCAGCGCTCGGCACCGAAACGTCCCGCGAAATCGGCATAGAGGGCGCTCAGGAAATCGAGCCAGTCGCCTTGCGCCGGAGCAGGGCCTTCGCGCGTTTCGATGATGTCGCCGCCGAGATCCGCAGCGGCTGCATGAAAATGCGACGAGTCGATGCGGATGCCCAGCGCATAGCCGCCGTCCTTGGCGATCTCGATCTCGATCGGCGGCTGGCCGCGCTTCGCCTTGCGCCGTCCGGCCTCGCGGACGAGGCCCGCGCCGATCAGGTCATCGACTATATTGGCGATCGCCTGCGGGGTGAGGCCGGTGGCGCGGGCGAGTTCGGCACGCGACAGGCTGCCCTCGAGACGCAAGGCGTGCAGCAGGACACGGCGATTGTGATGGCGCACCCGGCTGGCGGAATTGGCGCTGAAGCCGGGACGCGGGGAGGGGATTCCGTCAGGCATGGTGTGAGCTTACCTTATTAAAGTAAAACAATGGAATTGATTTATTGACTCGCTAAACGGCTTTTCCTAGTCTTTCTTATAGGAGGGGGAGCCATGGCTGACGGCGCGTTGGTCGAATTGACCGGCATCACCAAGAATTTCGGCGGTGTCAGGGCGCTGAAAGGCGTCGATCTCACGATCGGCCGCGGCGAGGTCGTGGCTCTTGTCGGCCATAATGGCGCCGGCAAGTCGGTGCTGGCGCAAATCATCTCGGGCGTCTTCCCGCCGACCTCGGGCGAGATCAAGGTCAATGGCGCGGCCGTCACTTTCGCCTCACCAAGCGATGCGCGCCGCCATGCCATCGAGACGATCTATCAGACGCTCGCTCTCGCCGACAATCTCGATGCGCCGGCAAATTTTTTCCTCGGGCGCGAATTGCGCACACGCTTCGGCTTCCTCGACAAGAAGACGATGGCGCGCGAAGCGGCGCAGGCGCTGACCGACCTCAATCCCAATTTCACCAATATCGAGCGCCCGGTGCGCCAGATGTCGGGCGGCCAGCGCCAGGCGATCGCCATTGCGCGCGCCATCCATTTCAAGGTCCAGCTCCTGATCATGGACGAGCCGACCGCGGCCTTGGGGCCGCATGAGACGGCGCAAGTCGGCGCGCTGATCCGCCGCCTGCGTGACCAGGGCATCGGCATCCTGCTCATCAGCCATGACGTGCGCGACGTTATCCGCCTCGCCGACCGCATCGTCGTCCTGAAAAACGGCGAGATCGTCGGCGCGCTCCAGGCCCGTGACACGCATGAGGACGAGGTGGTCGACATGATCATCCGCGGCCGCAAGCTTGTCCCTGAGAACGGCGCTTCGCCATGACGAGCGCCACCCTGCAGCATCCATCCTTTCGTCTGATCACGCCGATCTGGCCGGTGCTCCTCGTCCTGGTCGTGGCCGCCTCGCTGTGGTCGGGACCGTTCCTCACGCCCGCCAATCTTGCCGCGGTGCTGCAGCAGGGGGTCATCACCGGCATCGTGGCGCTCGGCATGACCATCGTGCTCATTGGCGGCGAGTTCGACCTGTCGACCGGCGCCACGGTGATGATGGCGGCGGTCATGGCGCTGCTGCTCGGCCCGTCCGACGGGCTAAGCACGCTCACCGCCATCCTCTTGCCGATCCTGACGGGCGGCGTCATCGGCCTCATCAACGGCCTCGCGGTCTATCGCGCCGGCGCCAATTCGATCGTCGCCACCATCGGCATGCAGTTCCTGGTGGTGGGCGCGGTGCTGGCGCTGGTCAGGGGCCAGCATGTGCGCGCCGATGATATCGATCCGCTCTTCACCGCGCTCACCACCGCAAGACTGCTGGGCGTGCCTTTCGCGGTCTATATCTTCGCCGGCCTCGTCATCGGGCTCGCCATCGTGATGAGCGAGACCGTCTTCGGACGGCATGTCTATGCGCTGGGCGGCGATCGCGAGGCGGCACGGCGTGCCGGCATCGGCGTCACGCGCACCGGCGTTGCGACCTATGTCATCTCAGGGATGCTGGCGGCGCTCGCCGGCGTGCTCATCGCCTCGCTCGTCGGCCATGTCGATCCGACGGCGATCCGCGGCTATGAATTCCCCGCCCTCACCGCCGCCGTACTCGGCGGGACGAGCCTCACCGGCGGCGTCGGGCGTCCGGCCGACACAGCGGCGGCGATCCTCGTCCTTGCCGTCATCACCAATGTGATGACGATCAACAACTACCAATATCCGGTGCAGCTCCTCGTCCAGGGCGTGGTGCTGACGGCGGCCGTCGCCTTCTACTCCTGGCAGCGGTCGGGGAGCGCATCATGACGCTCTCCCTTTCGCCCGTCGCGATGCGGCTCTTCATCAAGCCGCCCTTGATCCCGCTCCTGATCCTGGCGATCTTTGTTGACGGCTTCTGGTCCAGTGGAAACCTGCGCACGCTCGCCGAATCGATCTCGACCGACGGGATCATCGTCGCCGGCATGACCATCGTGATGATCGCCGGCGGCTTCGATCTCTCGGTCGGCGCCGTGATGGCGATGGGCGGCGTCGCGGCCGTCGTGCTCCTGCCTTACGGGCTCCTTCCGGCGGCTTTGGGCGCGGCCGTCATGGGCTCTCTCAGTGGGTCCTTGAGCGGCACGCTGGTGACGCGGCTCAGGATCAATCCCTTCATCGCAACGCTCGCCGTGATGGTCATGGTGCGCGGCGCGACGCTCGCTTACACCGACACACGCCCGGTCGTCAGCCTCGACGACACCTTCCTGGCGCTGGGCCAGGGCCGGCCCTTGCCCTATGCCTTCCTGATCATGATCGCCATCATGATCCTGGCGCATGTGCTGCTCTATCACCGCGCCTGGGGCCGCCATGTCTATGCGCTCGGCGCCGATGAGCGAGCCGCGCGCATGTCGGGCCTCGCCGTCAACCGCCTCAAGACCCAATGCTATGTGCTGTCGGGCGTGCTCGCAGGGTTAGCCGGCCTTCTGCTCGCGGCACGGCTCGGCACCGGCTCGCCGATCATCGGCGAGATGACGCCGCTCACCGCGGCCGCCGCGGCCCTCATCGGCGGCGCCTCTCTGCGTGGCGGCGAAGGCTCGATCCTCGGCGCGCTGGCCGGGCTCGTCTTCGTCGGTGCTTTGATCAACATCATGAATCTTCTGGGTGTGCCTTCCTACTACCAGCGCATGACCATTGGCGCCTTGCTGTTCGCTTTGGTCGTGATGGAGGGCCTCCTTGAGCGCTCGCGGCCGCGCTGAAGAAGAAATGCCGCCGGGGCCGGCGTTCCGGCCAGTGAAGTCAAAAACTGTGGAGGAAAGTGTGATGTCTGTAGTGAAGTATCTCAAGGGAGCAGCTCTCGCGGCGCTCGCCGCCGGGCTGATGGCCGCATCCAGTGCGGTCGCGGCGGACAAGATCGTGATCGGCCATTCGCAGCCCAATCTCGGTTGGCCCTATATCGCCGCCGTGACCAATGCGCTCGAGGCCAATGCCAAGGGCGTCGAAGGCGTC
Organism: Pseudomonadota bacterium; assembly: GCA_021828105.1. Taxonomy (GTDB): domain Bacteria; phylum Pseudomonadota; class Alphaproteobacteria; order Rhizobiales; family Aestuariivirgaceae; genus Taklimakanibacter. The sequence continues at coordinate 321,200 of JAKATG010000003.1, read as the reverse complement.
GAGGTGGTGACGCTCAGTGCCGATGGCGACATCGCCAAGCAGAGCAGCGATATCGCGACGCTCGTCAACCGCAAGGTGAATGTGCTGCTCGTCACTTCGCTCGACGGCAATGCCGTCATCCCGGCGCTGAAGCAGGCGCATGACGCCGGCATCCCGATCCTTGCCGTGTCGAACGAGCCCGCCGAGCCCGGCCAGGCTCTGCTCGCCGGCTATTCGGGACCCGACGACTATGTGCAAGGCGTGATCGCGGCAGAATTGCTGCAGGAGGCACTTGGCGGCGAAGGCGCCATCGCCATCATCGAAGGCTCGCCCGGCCAGAGCACGACGCTGTTGCGCACGCAAGGCCTCAAGGACGGGCTCGCCAAGCTCAATTCCAAGATCACCGTCATCGGCGCACAGACGGCGGACTGGAATCCGGTCAAGGCGAAGGACGTGGCGCAGGCCTTCCTCACCGCCTATGGCGACAATCTCAAGGGCGTCTTCGCGCAGGACGACAACAGCGGGGCGGCGGCGGCGGAAGTCTTCAAGGCGGCGGGACGCGGCGACATCAAGGTCGTCGGCACCGGCGGCACGATCAACGGCCTCAAGGCGATCCGCGACGGTCTGATGTATGGCACGATGGATCAGTCGCCCACCACCGATGCCAAGCAGGCGCTCGATTTCGCGGTGAAGCTCGCCAAAGGCGAGAGCCTGCCCGAGAAGCGCAACATCATCCCGATGCCCAAGATCACCAGCGCCAATGTGAACGAATTCAAGGGCGAGTGGTGACGCCCGTTAGGACTCTGCCGGCCGGCTCGCCCGGCCGGCACAACTCCCTCTGACAAAGGTTAGTGACCATGCTTGATCCGCGCGTCGGAATGAAGATCTATGACAATGTCTGGTACCTCCGGCACCGGCTCGAGCCCGAACAGGCGGCCGACCTATTGGCGGGCATGGGCGTCACCTATGTGATGGCGCAGAGCAAGCTCCTGCCGATGCAGGACACGGCGATCGAAAGCGAAGTCACACCGGAGGAGAAGGCGCGCTTCGCGACGCTCGACGACCGCGCCTTCCGCGATGCGCTGCGCGAGCGCGGGATATCGTATTTCGCCAGCCTCAATATCGGCTTCGATCCGGGCTTCATCGCTGCCCATCCCGATCTCCTGCCGATCGACCAGTTCGGCCGCCGGGAAGGGAAGACCGACTGGTATATCGGCCTGCCGCCCGATCGCGCCGCCAATATCGCGCACAAGCTGGCGCTCCTCGAAAAGGCGACGCAAGAGCTCGCGCCCGACGGCGTCCATCTGGGCTTCATCCGCTGGCCGGGCTTCTGGGAAATCTGGCTGCCCGATGTGACGCGGGCCGAAATGCCGGATTATTGCTATGGACCCGAGACGCTTCGGCGCTTTCGCCAGGAGACGGGCATCGATATCCCGGTTGATGATCCGGTCAAGGCAGCGCAGATGATCGCGGCCAGCCACAGAGCGGCTTGGCGTGACTGGAAATGCGCGGCCACCACACGCGCGGTCGGCTCCATCCGCACGGCACTCAGATCCATCAAGAGCGACATCAAGGTCGCCATCAACACGCTGCCTTTCTTCCTCGAAGATTTCGACAATGTGGCCGAAGAAGTGTTCGGCCAGAGCCCGGCGCGGCTCAAGGAGGTCGCCGATGTGTTCGAGGTGATGGGCTATCACCAGATCCTCAGGCGCGGGCCGGAATGGCCGGCCGCGATCGCCGATGACGTCAAGCGGCGCAGCCGCTCCACCACCGTCGCAACCATCCAGGGCAGCGCCCTCTATCTGGACGGCATGCATGCGAATCGCGGGCGCGCCACGTCGATCACGACCGAGGAGTTTCTCGACATTGTCGGGCGGGTCGAGGCGAGCACGGCGGACGGTGTCTGCGTCTTCACCTTCACCGATTTCCTCGACATGCGTGAGACCGCCGAGGGCAAGCGCCGCATCGCGCGGCTGAAGGCCTTCCGGCGGGCGTGAGCCGGGATCGCAAGAGCTTCGCCGATGCTATATCCTCAGCCTTGTGGTGAAAGCGAGCGAGGACCGGAAGGAAGGTGCCGCGACGCTGCCGGGACGCGCCGGCAGCTATGAAGAGGCTTTGCCGATCGCGCATCTGCGTCCGCATTTTCTCTGTGCCTGGGTGAATGAAGTCGCTGCCGATCATAAGGGTCCGATAGCGATCGTGCCTGATGGTTGCGTCGATCTCCTCTGGCGCAAAGATCGGTTCCTGGTCGTCGGTCCGGATGCCGTGGCGGCATACCCCGATCTCGGGGCCGGCAATAGGATCCTGGGCCTGCGCTTCACGCCAGGCTCGGCATGCCGGTGGCTCAATCTGCCCATGACGGAGCTTCTCGGCCGGGAGGTCGAGATGGCGGACATCTGGGGACGGAAGGCGCGCTTCATCGCGGAGCGGCTTGCTTCCATGGCCACGGACAAGGAGCGACTTCTCCTGCTGCAGCGGCTGCTCCTCGATCTGCCGGCCGCGCGTGACGCGCCGCCCCGCGATGCCGCTTTGATCTTCGGCCTGACCGGTGCGAATGTCGCCGAACAGCAAGGCGGGATAGCGCAGATACGCGCTGCGCTGGGCCTGAGCGAGCGGAGCTTGCGGCGCCGCTGTCATGATGCCTTCGGCTATGGTCCCAAGCGGCTGCATCGCATCCTGCGGCTGCAGGCTTTCATGGGCCTGGTGCGCCGGCATGAGGCCTTGGGCCTCGGCAATCTGGCGCTGGCGGCGGGCTATGCCGACCAGGCGCATCTGAACCGCGAGGTCCGCGCGCTGTGCGGCATGACGGCGGGGGAGTTCGCGCGCCAGCTCGCGTGACGCGCTGGCCGTTTTGTTCAAGACACGTGCCGTCGGGCCGAGGCATGATTGCCCGCGACCAAAAGGAGACCCCCAATGACTGCGCAGCACAATGACCGGCAGATCGACTATATCGAGTTCAATGTGAAGGACATCGCGCGGTCGCGGAAATTCTATGGCGCGGCCTTCGATTGGACATTCAAGGATTATGGACCCGATTATTGCGAATTCGCCGATGGCCGGCTGACCGGCGGCTTCACCACCTTCGGCGCGCCGCGCCCGGGTGGGCCGCTCGTCATCCTCTATGCCGACGATCTCGAAGCGACGCAGAAGCGCGTGGAAAAAGCGGGCGGCGCCATCGTCAAGCCGATCTTCGATTTTCCGGGCGGCAGGCGGTTCCATTTCACCGATCCCGACGGCTATGAGCTCGCCGTCTGGTCGGCACGCTAGGAGGCCGGCCAATGGACACGGCCGCTCGTGTCGGCTTCCTCCTCATGGGTGGCATGTTCGCTTATGAAGGCCTGGCGCATCTCCTCGACCTCAAGGCCCTCACCGCCTTTCTGGCCGAGCGGGATTTTCCGGCGCCGCGTCTCTTGGTGCCGGTGGGCTCTGCCGTGCAGATCACTGCCGGCCTCGCGCTCGCTTTCGGCATAGCGCGCCCTTATGCGGCTTGGGCGCTCATCATCTTCACCATCGTCGCCAGCCTGATGCTGCTCAATTTCTGGCGCTATTCCGGACCTGAGCGAAACTCGCTGCGCTCGGGCTTCATCGTCAATATCGCCGTCATCGGTGGATTGCTTACCGCTGCGGGTGCCGGCTGATCAATCGAGGTCGAAATACATCAGATCTTCAGATGCTCGAGGATGCGACCGCGCGAGCCAGACGCGACATCGCCGGTATCGTCGATCTGGCCGAGCTTCAGCACCGCCCAACGGTCGGCGACGCCCAATGCGAAATCGAGATTCTGCTCGACCATCAGGATGGTCGTGTTGTTGAGCCGGCGCTCTTCCTTGAGCGCGGCCGCGATCTTCTCGACCACTGTCGGCTGCAGGCCCTCCGAGATCTCATCGATGAGCAGGAGCTTGGGCCGCAGCATCAAGGCGCGGCCGAGGATCAGCATCTTCTGCTCGCCGCCCGATAGAGTGCCGGCCTTCTGGCCGAGCCGATCCTTGAGGAAGGGGAAATGGCGATAGACGCCCTCGAAAGCTTGCGTAAGGCCGGCATCGGAGCGCAAAGCGAGCCGCAGATTATCGCGCACGGTGAGATCCTGGAACAGCGCATGCTCCTGGGGGGCGTAAGCCAGCCCTGAGGCGATGAGGGAGGCGGGCGAGGTGCCGACGATCGAGGCGCCGTCGAGTCTGATCTCGCCCCCGCGCAAAGCGACGAAGCCCAGGATCGTCTTGAGCAAGGTCGTCTTGCCCATGCCGTTCTTGCCCATGAGGGCAAAGATCTCGCCCGTCGCCACCGAAAGCGACAGAGCGTTGATGATATCGATGGCGCCATAGCCGCTCGAAATCTCGGTGAGCGCGAGCTTGGCGGGCGATGGGGGCTCAGCGTCATACATGGGCGCCTCCCGAATAGACCGACTTCACCACGTCGGAATTGATGACGTCATCGACGGTGCCGTCGAGCACCAGGCGGCCCTGATGCAGCACGACGATGCGGCTCGAGATCTGGCGTACGAAATCGAGATCGTGCTCGACCAGGATGATGGCGAGGCCGAGCTCTTTGGTGAGCTTTTGCAGGATATGGCCGATGGTGGTGCGCTCGGTCTTGGTGAGCCCGGCGGTCGGCTCGTCGAGCAGAATGAGGCGCGGCTCGAGCGTTACCACCATGGCGAGCTCGAGGCTCTGCTTCATCCCATGCGAGAGCAGGGATACCGGGTGGTCGAGCAGGCGGTCGAGGCCGGTCAGCTTCAAGATGTCGGCGGCGGCCGGCGGCAGATCGAGATCGCTGGAGCGGCGCAAGGGACTGGGCGAGAGCCGCTTGGCGCGGGCGAGACGCAGGCAGTCGGCGACGCTCAGGCTGTCGAAGACGCTCGCCACCTGGAATTTGCGTCCTACCCCTAAGGCCACGATCTCGTTCGGCGTCAGGCCGGCGACATTCCGGTCGGCCATGACAATGGTGCCGCCCGTCATCTCGGTGCCGTCGCTGAGACAGCGCATGACCGTCGTTTTGCCGGCGCCATTGGGGCCGACGAGGCTGACAAGCTCGCCGGGGCGCACGTCGAGATCGAGGCCCTTCAGCACATTGAGGCTGCCATAGGATTTGCTCAGGTCCTTGACCTGGAGCAGCGGCTTTTCCTTGAAGGATCCCGCGGCAGAGGCCGCTTCATTGCCGAAGATCGCCGGGGTGCCGCTGGCCTCAATGCGCTTGCCGCCGGGCAGGAAGCGGTCGACCAAAGCGGCAAGGCCGTTCGGCAAGAGGATGATCATGATGACGAACAAGGCGCCGATGATCAGGTTCCACAGGAAAGGCAGTTCGCCCGACAGGCTGGCGCTCAGATAATCGATGCCGATGGTGCCGAAGATTGGCCCGATGATGGTGCCGCGCCCGCCGAGCGCCGTCCAGATGACGAGCTCGGTGCCGAAGACGAAGCCGGTATTCTCGGGCGCCACCACCCCCGTCGCATTGGCGAAGAGGAAACCGGCAATGCCGGCGACACCCGCGAGCACGGTGGTGAGCAGGATCTTGATGCGCTCGGGGTTGAGGCCGAGATAGGCGCAGCGCGCCTCATTGTCGCGAATGGCGACCAGGACCTTGCCGGCATCGGAGCGCACGAAGATGAAGGCCGCCGTCGCCACGACGAGGAGAGAAATGCCGGAGAGGCGGAAATAGCCCTTGAGGCCCAAAGGCAAGGTGCCGTAGCCGACGAGGCCGCTGCTCGATCCGGTCCAATGGCCGCCCGAGAAGGCGAGCTGGGTGATGACGATCGGCACGACGAGCGAGATCACGGTGGCGTAAAGCGGCGTCGCCTTGTAGCCGAAGGAGAGCCAGCCGACGATGAGGCCGACGAGCAGCGGCACCAGGAAGGCGAGCACGAAAGCCAGCACCATCAGCGCCGGCGAGGCGCCGATATGGGTGAGCACCATCGCCGTCGCATAGGCGCCAAGGCCGAAAAAGGCGGCCTGGCCGAAAGTGAGCACGCCGGTAAAACCCCAGAGCAGGTCGACGGTCACCGCCAGCATGGCGTAGATCATCGAGCGGGTCAGCACATTGATGGTGAAGCGGTCGAAGATCGAAGGCCCGAAGATCACCGCGAGAAGAGCGCCGAAGGCGAGGATCGCGAGCAGCGTGGCGCGCAGGTTGAGGCGGCGAAGCGCTGCGTCACTCACGGGCAAATCCTTTCGGGCTGACGCGCAACACCAGCGCGCAGAGCACGGCCACGGTGATGCTGCCGAAGATCGGGCTGACAAAGGTCGAGACCAGGACCTGGGCGCCGCCGAAGACGAGGCAGGCGAAAGCCAGCGCCGCGAAGGACGAGCCCGCCACCATCACCAGCATGAAGGCGCCGATCAGCCAGCCGACGCCCATATTGGGATCGACGCTGGTGAGCGGTGTCAGCAGCACGCCGGCGAGGCCGGCAATGCCGGTGCCGATCATGAAGGTCGCGAGCCTGACCTTGGCGGTGTCGATGCCGAGCGCCCGCGCCAAGGTCTCGTTCATGATCACGGCGCGGGCCGAAAGGCCGAGGCGCGTGCCGTCGAGCAGGAAGGCGAAAGTGAGACCGATGACGAGGGCGGCAACGATGGTGAAGAGGCGATAGACGGAATAGCTGATGCCGAAGAAGTCGATCGTGCCCGACAGGAGGTTCGGGATCATCTGCATATCGCGGCCGAACCACAAAGTGATGAGCTGGCCGATGACGATGCTCAATCCCCAGGTGGCCAATATGGCATCGAGCGGCCGGCGATAGAGCGGGCGCACGATGAAGAGCTCGGTCAGGGCGCCGAGCGCGGCGCCGACCATGAAGGCGAAGGGCAAGGCGAACCAGGGGCTCAAGCCCCAGGCCGTCGTCACGACGGCGCAATAGCCGCCGACCGTCAGCCAGGCGCCATGCGCGAAGTTGATGATCTTGAGCACGCCGAAGATGGCGAGCAGCCCGGCCGCGACGACGAAGAGAATGGCGGCGGTCGTGATCACGTCGAGCAGGATGATCATGGCGGGGCTCGCAGCGGGAAATGGGGCCGCGGCAGCGCAGCCCCATTCGATCCTGTCATGAGGTCAGAGGTTGGGGCACTGCTCGCCCGGATCGACGCCCTCGAAGGTCTGCACCACCTTCACCGAGCCGTCCGCCTCGACCTGGCCCAGATACATGGTGAGCGGCGCATGATGCTGCTTGTTCATGGTGATGACGCCGCGGGGCCCGGTATAGGAGACCTGCGGCAGGGCTTCGAGCACCGCCGCGGTGTCGGTCGTCCCGGCCTTCTCGACCGCCGCCTTGTAGAGATAGACGGCCTCATATTGCGGCACCGAGAGATCGTTGGGGGTGCGCAGCTCCGTGCCGAACTTCTTCTCGATGGCTGCGAGGAAGGACTTGTTGGCCGGGCTGTCGATGCTCGTCACATAGGAGGCGGCGATGAAGATGCCGGCGGCATCGGCGCCCATGCTCTTGGCGGTGCCCTCATCGACCGCGAGATTGCCATAGGGCAAGGTCACGCCCGCGGCGCGCAATTGCTTGGTCAAGGTCACGTTCGGCGTTCCGCCGGCGGTCGAGGTGATGAGCGCATCGGCGCCGGAGCCCTTGAGCTTGGTGATGATCGCCGTCCAGTCGGTGCCTTCCATCGGCAGGTATTCCTCACCGACCACTTCGCCGCCGGCCTTCGTTATGTAGGCGCGCGCGAATTCGAGCATGCCGCGGCCGAAGGCATAGTCGCTGCCGACGAGGAAGAACTTCTTGGCGTTCTGCGTCTTGATGAAATAATCGACGACCGGCGGCACCTGCTGCTCCGGCACCCAGCCATTGACATAGAGATTGGGACTGCAGGAGCGGCCCTCATAGAAGGACGCATAGATATAGGGAATGTCGCCCTTGGCGACGATCGGCAGGCCGGCATTGCGCGCGGCACTGGTCTCGGTCGCGATGATGGCGTTCACTTCCTTCTGGAAGACCAGCGAATCGAAGGCCTTCTGGGCACCGGCGGCGCCCGAGCCGTCATCGGCGACATGGAGCTCGAGCTTGCGGCCCAATATGCCGCCCGCCGCATTGATCTCCTCGACCGCGAGCTCGGAGGCTTGCACGATCGCCGGCGCGATCACGCTGTTGGCGCCGGAGAGCCCGACGGGCACGCCGATCTTGATCGTGTCCTCGGCCAAGGCCGAGGTGGCAAGCATCGTGCCGACGAGTATGGAAAATAGCTTCAGTTTCATGGTCGTTTCCCCTGTTGATGACGCCGGAATTTTTCGATCGCGACAACCGTCAGCCGTAGACATCCGGCCTACGGTCGCCGATCACGTCGTTTCGTTCGCTGAGCGTCCGGCTTGTTTTCAAGTCGCCAAGCGAAATGGTTGCAGACAGAATTTCCTCGGTGTCGTAGCCGGCGGGACCGGCGATCGGCTGGCCCGTCGGCCCGATGATCAGGCTTGCGCCGATGAAGGGCTGGCCGCGCTCGACGCCGATGCGGTCGGCGCAGGCGATGTAGATGGCATTGGAATGCGCCGCCGCCTTGTGGAGGATGTTGGCCATCGGCTCGACCGAGCGGTCCTGGCCCGGCATCGGCACCCAGTTCGTCGGTATGCAGACGATCTCGGCGCCCTTCAGCGCCATCTGCCGGAAGATTTCCGGGAACCAGCCGTCATAGCAGATGGCCATGCCGATCTTGCCGATGCCGGTGTCGAAGACCGGCAGACCGAGATTGCCCGGCTCGAAGAACAGCTTCTCGCGGTTCCACAGATGGAGCTTGCGGAACTTGCCGATATAGCCTTGAGGTCCGCACAGGATCGCCGAATTGTAGAAGCTCTCGCCGTCGCGCTCGGCGAGACCGCTCACGATGTGGAGCCTGAGCTCCTGGGCGAGCGCGATGAGATGCCGCGAACTCTTGCCTTCGGGGATGGGTGCGGCGAGCCGGCCCACTTCCTCGATGTCGTTGAAGACATAGCCCGAGTCGGCGAGCTCCGGCAGCACGATGACGGCGGCGCCCTCGCGATGCGCAGCGCGGATGCGCTCTTCCATCGCTGCGAGATTGCCGGCGACATCGCCGATCACCGGCTCGAATTGCACGCAAGCGATCTTGAGTGCCGGCCGCGTTTCCGCCTTGACCGTCAATGCTTCCTCCAAACGCAAAAAACCCCTGGCGCGGAAATCATCCGCAAACCAAGGGGCTGCCCAGCCAAAATGTATGCGGCATTCCTGCCGCCGAGCAAACTTGCTCGTGGGCGACGTTACACGGTCATGGGACCGAGTCAAGTCCGCGATGCACGGCGGTGAGGATCAGCTCTTGCCGGGCTTCGAGATCTTCATGCCGAAGGCGCGCATCGCGTCATTGGCGGCGATGATGCTTTCGGCGACCGAGACGATGGCGATGCGCTTCGCCGTCGCCTGGTCGCGGATCTGGCGATAGGCGACCTCTTCCTCGAGCCCGTTCAGCTCGGTCAGGATCCTGACCGCCTTCTCGATGGTGCGCCGGCCTTTCAGCGTGTCCTCGAGCTTGCGCACCTTGTTGGCGAGCCGCATCTCGTAGCTGTAGCGATAGCGGGCGAGGGCGAACTGCGTAAGGACGCCGAGCTGCCGCAAAGGCTTGGTGATCACGCCATGGGCGTTGAGATCGGCGATCGCCTTGAGCGAGGTCGGGCTTTCATAAGTCACGATGGCGATGATCGCCGCCGCGACATTCTCGACCAAAGGCGCCAGCGCCTCGGCGGAGGATTCGCCCACCTGGACGAAGACGGCATCGACATCGGAGGGGATGGACGCCGGCATGGGCCACACCGCCTTCACATCGCAGCCGAGCCGCTTCAGGTGATCGACGAGGGCAGCGCCATCCTCGTCGCGCGGATGGATGACCAGCACCTTGGCCTGCTGCAGGTCATCGAGGATGAATTTGAGCGTCGTCACGGCGGCGCCCTCAATTCTGCAGCCACGGCTCTTCGAGCCGGATGGAGGCCAGATAAGGATCGGGACGGATCTGCACTTTCGACTGCCAGGCGATCTCGAACTGGCCGTCCGCCTTGGCGACGCCGATGCGCGGCGTCGACCAGACATGGCGGTTCTCGGGATCGAAGCTCATGCGGCCCTCGGGCGAGGGATAGTCGACGGCGAGCGCCGCCTGGCCGAGCCTGTGAGTATCGAGCGTCTCGGTCTGCTCGAGGGCGCGGGCGAAGAGATGGATCTGCGAATAGGCGGTCTGCGACCACATGGTCGCCATGGCCTCATCGCCAAATCTTTTCTTGAGGGCGCGGACGAAACGCTGGTTCTCGTCATTCTCGACCGCCGCCAGATAGGGGGCGGCGAGCACATGGCCGGTGCATCTGTCGGGACCGATGACCCTGATCTCGCCCTCGGCCAGAGTGAGGCTCGCGATCGGGCGTTTGCCGCGGTCGATCTTGGCATCGGCATACATGCCGTAGAGCTTGCGGGCGCCACGGCCGATCAGGGTGGAGAAGACCGTATCGGCCTCGGCCTTCTCGATCTCCTTCATCAATTTGCGCAAGGCCGCGTCATCGGCATTGAGCGGCACATAGTGCTCGCCGACGATCTCGCCGCCCTTGCATTCGAGGAGATCGCGCATCACCCGGTTGGATTCGCGCGGATAGATGTAGTCGGAGCCGGCGAAGAAGATGCGCGGTCCATAGCGCTGGAGGATGAAGTCGGCGAGGGCGAAGGTGTTCTGGTTGAGGGTGGAGCCGGTATAGAGAACGTTCTCGGAGAATTCGAAGCCCTCATAGATCGAGGGATACCAGAGAAGGCCGTTATAGCGCTCGATATAGGGCAGCACCGCCTTGCGGCTGCCGGACATGGAGCAGCCGAAGATGACATTGATCTCGTCCTCGCGCAAAAGCTTGCGGGCATAGGAGCTGTAGAGCTCGGGCTCGCCGGCCGGATCATAGGCGACGGGCTCGATCTGGCGCCCGAGCACGCCGCCCTTGGCATTGATCTCCTCGATGGCGAGTGCTGTACCGAAGAAATGCTCGGTCCCCGTCACCGAGGCGACACCGCTGCGCGAAAACAGGATACCGATGCGCCATGTCGCATTCTTTGCCGGCACGTCCGCAGACCCTCCAACTTTCTCACTCACCAGGCACAGGCCTCTAGCAAATGAAAGGCCGCGAGCCTAGCGTGTCAAGGGCGGGCGGTTTCGCGACGATGGATGAGATTGCATGACAGGAACCGATTGGCACCTTCCCGAAAGCTTCGATTTCGGCGGGCAGGAGATCCGCTGGGGCGTCCAGGGCCAAGGCGACCCGCTGGTGCTGGTGCATGGAACGCCCTTTTCCTCCATCGAATGGCGGCGGATCGCGCCCTGGCTCGCCGCGCACGCCCAAGTCTTCTATTTCGATCTCCTCGGCTATGGCCAGTCGGAGAAACGGGCCGGGCAGGATGTCTCGCTCGGCGTCCAGAACAAGGTCCTCTCCGCGCTGCTTGATCACTGGAAGCTCGGCAAGCCCGATGTGGTCGCGCATGATTTCGGCGGCGCTACGGCATTGCGCGCGCATCTCCTCAACGGCCGCGACTACCGCTCGCTCACCTTGATCGATCCAGTGGCGATCCGGCCCTGGGGCTCGCCCTTTGTCCAGACGGCGCACGACTATGAGAAAGTCTTCGCCGGATTGCCGGCCTATATCCATGAGGCGATCCTGCGCGCCTATCTCGCCGGGACCGTGTTCCATGCGCTCCGGGAAGAGGAGTTGGCGCTCTATATGAAGCCGTGGCTCGGCGCCGAAGGCCAGGCCGCCTTCTATCGCCAGATCGCCCAGATGGATCAGCGCTTCACCGATGAGATCGAGAACCGCTTCGGCGAGATGCGCTGCCCGGTGACGATCTTGTGGGGCAAGGATGATGACTGGATACCGCTCGAGCGCGGCCAGGAGCTGGCGCGGCGCATTCCCGATGCCCAATTCCGGGTCGTGCCGGACGCCAAGCATCTGGTGCAAGAGGACGCGCCGGAGGCGATCGTCGCGACGGTCCTCGATTTCATCAGAAGATCTTGATGACGGCGACGCCGATGAGGAGGAGGGCGACGCCCGAGAAGCGCAAGGCCGAGATCGTGCGCCTGGGCAAGCGGAACCAGCCATAGCGGTCGACGAAGAGCGAGGCGATCTGCTGGCCGGCGACGGTGAGCCCGACGGTCGCAGCGGTGCCGATCACCGGGATCGCCGTGAACATGGTGGTGACATAGGTGGCGCCGCATACGGCGCCGATCCAGCCCCACCAGGGCATGTCTCTCAGTCCGGCGAAATCGGGCTTGGGCGCAGTGCCCAAGGCTTGCGACGCCACGAGCACGATCAGCATCGACAAGGTGGCGATGGCGAAGCTGAAGGCGCCGACGGGGAAGGGGGCGCCGATGCCGATGCGCAGCAGGCCGTTGATCGCGCCCTGGACCGGCAGCACTGCGCCGGCGACGAGAGCGAGCAGGATCCAGCCGAGCGTCAAGAGCGAGAGCTCGGCCGCGGCGCCCTTCTGGCCGAAGACGATGGCGCCGGCGCCGAAGAGGACCGCGAGCGTGCCGAGAAGGCTCGCGGATTCGAGCGGCTGGCGCGGCACGCCAAGGATGCCGAATGTGTCGAGGAAGAGCGAGGCCAGCATCTGGCCGGCGATGAAGAGCCCGACCGTCACCACCGCGCCGAGGCGCGGGAAGAGCAGGATGGTCGAGGCGACATAGATCGCGGTCGCGATGCCGCCCGTCGCATGCCACCAGACGGCACTCGGCAATTTGCCGAAAGCGGCGGCGGTGCCGGTCGCGAGGGCGACCAGCAGAAGCAACAGGCCGGCGATGAGCACCTGGATGGTGGTGGCGGCGAAGGGACTGCCGGTCGCCTTGGCGAGCTGGGTATTGGCGCCCGCCTGGACGGCGAGCAGGCCTCCGGCGACAAGCGACAAGGGAATGAACAGAGATTCCATTGCACGGATTCCTTTGAGTTGAGTACTGCCGTCAATCGGCAGCGATATGCGGTATGGCGATGCCGCGTCGGACCGCGGGCCGCGCGGCGATTGCGGCATGCCAACGCTTGAGATGCGGCGTGTGCGCCAGAGACCGGCCGAGCTTCGAGAGCGCATTGATCCACGGCCAGGTCATGATGTCGGCAATGCCGTACTGCGCGCCGACCAGATAGGGACGGCGGGCAAGCTCATGATCGAGAATGGCGAGGAGGCGGGTCGCCTCATTCTCATAGCGCTCGATGGCGTAGGGCAGCCTTTCCCGGGCGAAGACCTTGAAGTGCCAGAGCTGGCCCAGCATCGGTCCCAGATGCGCCGCCTGGAATAAGGTCCATTGCAGCGTCGTCAGGGCCTCGTCGGCATCGCGTGGCCTGAGTGCGCCTGATCGCTCGGCGAGATAGAAGAGGATGGCGCCCGTCTCGAAGACAGTGCGGTGGCGGTCGGGATCGACGATCACCGGAATCTTGTTGTTGGGGTTCAACCGCAAGAATTCCGGCTCATGCTGCCGGCCTTTGTCGATATCGACGACATGGACGCTGTAAGGCAGGCCCGTCTCCTCCAACATGATCGAGGCCTTGTGGCCGTTCGGCGTCTGATAGGTATGAAGTTCGATCGGGGTCATCGCGGCTTTCCTCAAGGTTGCTCCGCAGTGAGGTAAGCCGCGCTCTGCTCTATGCCGATCTGTGATTTTGCCGAGTGTCGTTGCGTGAATGCACAGGCGCTATTTCACCCTCTCCCCGCTTTCGCGCGGCGAGAGTGGCGCCTCACCTTCGAGAAGCGCCCGCTTCTGCGCCAAAGCCTGGGCGGCGAAGTCGGTGAAGGCACGGATGCGGGCCTGGTGGCGCAGATCCTCATGGGTCAGGATCCAGAGCGCCGTCTCCATCGCGGCGATCGGCCCCCCAAGGCGGACGAGTCCCGGCGTCGTATCGCCCAGGTAGCAGGGCAGCGCTGCCAGGCCGAGGCCGGCAAGAGCAGCGTTGCGCGCGGCGAGCAGCGAGTCGGTGCGCAGCGCGATATCGGCGCCCGGCAATTCGGCGCGCATCCATTGCGCGACCGAGGTCGCGGCGAGATGATCGTCAGGTCCGATCCAGGGATGATCGGCGAGCTTCCGGCCTTCATGCGCGGCGAGGTAGTCGGCACTGCCATAGATCGCAAAGGCGATCCTGGCGATGCGGCGGCCGATCAGCGTCTCCGGCGGATCGGGGGCGGGACGGATCGCCACATCGGCATCGCGCTTGGTCAGATTGAACATGAGATTGGAGACCGCGACCTCTATCGCGATGCCCGGATAGGCATCGCGGAACGCCGCCAGCACCTCCGGCAGGATCGAGCCCATCAGCGTGTCGGTCGTGGTGATGCGCACTATCCCTGAGAGCCTGAGATCCTGTCCGGCGAGCTTGCGTTCGAGCGCCGTCACCTCGTCATCGATCCGATGCGCCGCGGCGATCAATTCCTCACCGCCGGCGGTCAAGACATAGCCGGTGGGCAAGCGCTCGAAGAGGCGAAGCCCCAGCCGCTCCTCGAAGGCGCCGACGCGCCGCAGCACCGTCGTGTGGTTGACGCCAAGCCGCCGGGCGGCGCCCGCCAACGAGCCTTCGCTCGCCACCGCCAGGACATAGCGCAGATCATCCCATTCGAGCTTGGCCATGGATCTCTTGTGCGTTTCTGCAGCGAAAACCGCGGAAAGGGACAATAGGCCTATCTCCTTCGCACGGGAATGCTTCTTATTTGTGAGTTCATATCACAAATACTGTTCACTCATCCAAGCTACTTGACGAATGAAGGGGCACCTATCTCCGGGCCATTCGACATCTCTCGGAGGGAATATCATGCCTCTCGCACTCTTCGCCCTGACCGCCGGGGCATTCGGGATCGGCGTCACCGAATTCGTCATCATGGGCCTCTTGCTCGAGGTCGGCGCCAGCTTCGGCGTCAGCGTCTCTACCGCGGGCCTTCTCATCTCGGGCTATGCGCTGGGCGTCGTGGTGGGGGCACCATTGCTCACCGCCCTCACGCAGAAATGGCCGCGCAAGACCGTGCTGCTGGCGCTCATGGCCATCTTCATCATCGGCAATCTCGCCAGCGCCCTGGCGCCCACCTATGCGCTCTTGATGATCGCGCGCGTCATCACCTCTTTCGCCCATGGCAGCTTCTTCGGCATCGGCTCGGTCGTCGCCACCGGCCTCGTGCCTGAGAACAAGAAGGCCTCGGCCATCGCCATCATGTTCACCGGCCTCACCGTCGCCACCATATTGGGCGTGCCTTTCGGTACCTGGCTCGGCCAGCTCTATGGCTGGCGCGCGACTTTCTGGGCCGTGACGCTCATCGGCGTCGCCGCTTTCGCGGTGATCGCCCTTCTGGTGCCGAAGTCTTCCGCCCCTGCCGCCGAAAGCAGCTTGAAGAACGATCTCGCGACGCTGGCGCGCCCGTCCGTCGGGCTCGGGCTCCTCACCACCATCCTCGGCTATGCCGGCGTCTTCGCGATCTTCACCTATATCGCGCCCATGCTGACGGAGATCACCGGTTTCTCCGACGCCATCGTCTCGCCGGCGATGCTGGTCTTCGGCGTCGGTCTCCTCATCGGCAATCTCTTAGGTGGCAAGCTCGCCGATCGCTGGCTCAAGCCGACCTTGATCGGAAGCCTTGGCGTGCTGGCGCTCACCAGCCTCGCCATGACCTTCGCCCTCCATGACCAGATCGCGGCCATTGCTTTTGTCGGCCTTCTCGGCGCCACCGGCTTCGCCACCGTGTCGCCCTTGCAGATGTGGGTGCTGAAGACCACCGAGGGAGCGGGCCAGAGCCTGGCTTCGAGCCTCAATATCGCGGCCTTCAATCTCGGCAATGCGCTCGGTGCCTGGCTCGGCGGCGTGGTCATCGATCACGGTCCGGGCCTCGGCGCCATTCCGGCGGTCGCCGCCCTCGTGACGCTCGCCGGCATCGGCATTGCGACGCTCAGCCTGCGCGCCGGAACGCCATCCCGCATGCCCACTGCCGCCGCTCAACCCAAAGCCTGCTGAACCTCAAGCCGGAAGGACAAGACCCATGGATTATCGACAACTCGGACGTTCCGGCCTGAAGGTGCCGGTATTGAGCTTCGGCGCCGGAACCTTCGGCGGCTCAGGCCCCCTCTTCGGCAATTGGGGCACGAGCGATGCGAAGGAAGCCCGCCGCCTCGTCGACATCTGCCTCGAAGCCGGCGTCACGCTCTTCGACACTGCCGATGTCTATTCGAACGGCGCTTCGGAAGAGGTGCTGGGCGAGGCGATCAAGGGCCGGCGCAACGAGGTCCTCATCTCGACCAAGGCGGCGCTGCCGATGGGCGACGGGCCAAACGACTGGGGCTCCTCGCGGTCGCGGCTGCTGCATTCCATCGACGCGGCGCTGAAACGGCTCGGCAGCGATCACATTGATCTGTTCCAGCTCCACGCTTTCGATGTATCGACGCCGATCGAAGAGGTGCTGAGCACCCTCGATCATCTCGTGCGCCAGGGCAAAATCCGCTATGTCGGCGTCTCCAATTTCTCCGGCTGGCAGATCATGAAGTCGCTCGCCATCGCCGAGAAACATGGGTTTCCGCGCTATGTCGCCAACCAGGCCTATTATTCGCTCATCGGGCGCGATTATGAATGGGAGCTGATGCCGCTCGGGCTCGACCAGGGGCTTGGCGCCCTGGTGTGGAGCCCGCTCGGCTGGGGCCGGCTCACCGGCAAGATCCGCCGCGGCGAGCCTTTGCCGGAAGGCAGCCGGCTGCATGAGACGGCGAGCTTCGGCCCGCCGATCGATGACGAGCACCTCTATCGGGTCGTCGATGCCCTCGATGAGGTGGCGGCCGAGACGGGCAAGACCGTGCCGCAGATCGCCATCAACTGGCTGCTGCAGCGGCCGACGGTGTCGTCCGTCATCATCGGGGCGCGCAATGAAGAGCAGCTCAGGGCAAATCTCGGCGCCGTCGGCTGGACGCTGACGCCGGAACAGATGCGGCGCCTCGATGAAGCGAGCCGCCGGACAGCGCCTTATCCCTATTTCCCTTATCACCGCCAGGAGGGCTTTGCGCGGCTCAACCCGCCGGTCGTCTAGAAACCTGGATGCGACTTGGTGGCAGTGTTGCGATAATGTGTGTGAGAGGCTTTCATAGCCATAAGTGGCACGGATTGATCGACGGAGGAGACTGGGATGAGGGATCACAGCTTCATGACGGGTATTCAAACCGGAGAAACGATCTGGCATGAGGCGATGACCGGGACGAGCCCGGAAGGACGCCGAGTAGTCCTTGCTCTCTTCAAAGGGCGCGTCGAATTTGCCAATGACGAACACGGAACTTATGCCGGCGTAGAGACGATATCTATCTATGAAGAGACAGAGCCCTTCTCGGGCACTCACACCTTCATACTGGCCGACGGCTCAACCAGCAATCAAACATTCGAAGGTGTTGTGACGCGTCGCGATGCACCTGATCGCGTTGGTGGTATCGGCACGTGGAAGATCATAGACGGTACGGGGCGGCTCAAGGATTTGCGTGGTGGCGGCTCGTTTACCTGGTCAATCGAAGGGGAACGTTATTACGCGAAATTCGGATCGCGGACCTTGCAAAGCGTGGAACCGCAGACGTGACAGCAAGAAACGGGTGGCTCGGATGGGCCGGGCCGCCTAACTTCGCGTCTTCAACAATTGGAGGCAGCTATGGCGTTCCGCATTTCCGGTCTTTCTCCCGAGCCGTTCCGTCATCTCTATGGCCTGAGCGATGCCGAATTGGCGAAGCACGGCGTCAAGCGCTATGTCGTCGACACACCGACGGGCTATCCCGACCGTATCGAGATGCGCGACGCATCGCCCGGCGAAACCGTGCTCCTGCTCAATCATGTCTGCCAGCCCGCCGACACGCCCTATCGCGCGAGCCATGCGATTTTCGTGCGCGAAGGCGCGGAGGAAACCTACACCCAAGTGGACGAAGTGCCCGACGTCATCCGTCTCAGGCTCATGTCGCTCAGAGCCTTCGACAAGGACGGCATGATGCTCGACGCCGATATCGTCGAGGGCAAGGAGATCGAAGGCGTCATCCAGCGCTTCTTCGCTAATCCCGACGTCGACTATATCCATGCCCACAATGCCAAGCGCGGCTGCTACGCGGGCCGCATCGATCGCGCTTAACCGGCAGTTCAGATCGAGCGTTCGCGCCAGGTATTGAGGAACTGCTTCAGCCGGTCGCTTTCGGGCGCGGCGAAGAGCTTTCCCGGATCGCCCTTCTCGAGGATCTTGCCGCCGTCCATGAAGACGACCGTGTCGGCGACATGGGCGGCGAAGCCCATCTCATGGGTGACGACCAGCATGGTCATGCCCTCTTGCGCCAATTGCTTCATCACGCCCAGCACCTCGCCGACGAGCTCGGGATCGAGCGCCGAGGTCGGCTCGTCGAACAGCATTACCCTGGGCTTCATGGCCAGCGCGCGGGCAATGGCGACGCGCTGCTTCTGCCCGCCCGACAGCTGCTCGGGATATTTGTCGGCGAATCCCGCTATGCCGACCTTGCCCAGCATCTCGGCGCCGATGCGGTCGGCTTCCGCCGATCCGATCTTCTTCACCACCCGCAAGGCTTCGGTGACATTGGCGAGCACACGCAAATGCGGCCAGAGATGGAAATGCTGGAACACCATGCCGAAGCCCGAGCGGTCTTGATTGAGCTCCTTCTCGCTGGCGAGTCGCCGCTTGCCGGCCTCGTCGCGATAGCCGATCAGCCTGCCGTCGAACACCACATCGCCCGCATCATAGGCTTCGAGGAAGGCGATCGAGCGGAGCAGCGTGCTCTTGCCCGAGCCCGACGGCCCGATGATGCACAGCACTTCGCTGGGACGGACCTCGAGATCGATGCCCTTCAGCACCTCGATCTCGCCGAAGCGCTTGCGCAGGCCCTTCACCTGGATCAACGCCCTGTCGTTCTTTTCAGGCTTCATGCATGTCTCACTTTGCGTTCCAGCCAATGGCCCAAGGCGGCGAGGATCTCGATCAGCAGCCAATAGAGCAAAGCCACCGCGAGATAGGGTTGGATCACGGCGAAAGTCTCATTGGCGATCTGGGCGCCGATCTTGGTCAGCTCCGGCACGGTGATGATCGACAAAGCGGCCGATTCCTTGATGAGGACGATGATCTGGTTGATCGAGGGCGGCACCACCAGGCGCAGCGTCTGCGGCAGCTGGATGCGCCATAGAATGCGCATAGGCGGAATGCCCAGCATGCGGGCCGCCTCGATCTGGCCTTGCGCGATCGACTGCAGGCCGGCGCGGAGGATCTCGGCGAAGTAGCCCGCGCCATAGAGGCCGAGCCCCAATATGCCGACGGGCTCGGCCTCGAGCACCAGGCCGAAGCTCGGGCCGCCATAATAGAGCAGGAAGAGGACGACCAGGATGGGCGTGCCGCGCATCACCTCGACATAGGCGCGGGCGATCCATCGCGAGGCGGCATGCCGGCTTCTCAAGAGCAGCGCCACGACGAGGCCGAGCGGGATGGCGATGAGGGTAGCGAGGACGCAGATGCGCAAGGTGGCGAAGAGGCCCGAGAGCAGCAAGGGGCCGTAGGCCGCGATGAAATCCAATGTCGTCATAGCGACACCGCGCCTTGCCGGCGCAAACGGTTCTCGACGGTGAGCCCGGCGAAGGACACGAGAAGGCAGATGATGAGATAGATCACGCCGGCGGCGAGATAGCTTTCGAGCGGCCGGAAGGAATTGGAGGCCATCTGCTGGCTGACGCGGGTGAGCTCGGTGACGGCGATGACCGAGACGAGCGATGAATTCTTGATAATGATCACGATCTCGCTGACGATGGCGGGCAGCACAAGGCGGATGGTCTGCGGCACCAGGATGCGCCAGCGGACATGGCGTGTGCCGATGCCGAGCATGCGCGCCGCCTCGATCTGGCCATGAGGGATCGCCTGGAGACCGGCGCGATAGATTTCGGCCTGGAAGGCGGTGGTGTTGAGCGCGAGCGCCAGGATCGCGGCCAGCACCGGTGGCACCGAAATTCCGATGACCGGCAGGAGATAGAAGACGACGAGAAGCTGGACGAGGATCGGTGTGCCGCGCCAGAAGCTGCGATAGAGATTCGCGGCATAGCGCACCAACGGATGCTTCGACATCAGGCCGAAAGCCAAGGCCAGCGCCGGCACGGCGCCGAGCAGGATGGCGCTGCCCGACACGAAGATCGTGACCAGCATGCCGCTGAAGAAATCCGGCGCATATTTGACGAGGAGATCAAGCATCGCAGCGGTGAGTCGAATGTCACCCTCGCCCCGCTCTTCGCAAAGCGAGGGTGCTCACGTCACTTCGCGGGTTCGGGAAGCTTGTCGCTCGGCAGCTCCATCGGGGCGCCGAACCACTTCTTCTGCAATTCGGCAAGCTTGCCGCTCTCGCCGAGCTTGCGCAGTTCGGCATCGATGAGGTCATTCAAAGCGGCGCTGTCCTCGTCCTTGCGGCCGGCCCAGGAGAAATAGGTCTTGGGCCCGAAGGTCGGCAGCACGACCTCGAAGACATCGGGCCGCTGGCGCTGGGCTTCCAACAGATTGGGCAGGCTGTTGACGACGGCGGAAATACGCCCAGCGCCCAGATCCGCATAGGCTTCGGAGAAATCGACATAGGTCTTGGTGCCGCTGATCGGCGTTCCCTTGGTCGAAAGCTCGGCGGCGAAGGCCTCGAGCGCCTGCAACTGGGCCGAGCCCGTCTGCGATCCGACGACCTTGCCCGCGATGTCCTCCGGCTTCTTGATCGTGTCGTCATCCTTGCGCTTCAGGATCGCCATGGTGGCGTCGGCGATCGGCAGGCTCAGATGATAGGCGTCGTAGCGCTCCTTGGTCACCGTGACCGAGGTCACGACATAGTCGAAGCGCTTCGCCGCGAGGCCGGGCAGGATACCCTGCCAGGGCAGATCGAGGCGCTCCAGTTCGACGCCCGGCAAAGCTTTCATCACCTCTTCCATCATGTCGGTCGAATAGCCGACGATCTTGCCGCTCTCGACGAATTCGAAAGGCGGGAAGCGCGCTTCGGTGGCGACGGTGAATTTTCCCTTGGCCTTGATGCCGGCGAGGAGGTCTTCGGCTTGCGCCGAGTCTGCGAGCGACGCGCATAGGCCAAAGGCCAAGACGAAGGCGCCGAAGAGCTTGGTTCTGGCATTGATCATCATGTTCCACCCTGCTGTGAGAATTCTGGTTCTTCGAGGAGGCATCCAAGCAAAGGCCTTTGCTGCAAAAAATATGAAGTTGCTCGGCCTCATATCGAAAGAGTTGATATGAGTTGCAAATCTGCCAGAATGGCTTTTTCCATCCGGGAAAGGGAAACATGCGCTTCTCGCCCAGCGACCTCAGATCGCTCACCGTGTTCAGAGCCCTCGTCGAGCATGGCGGGTTCCTCGGCACCCAGCTGGCGCTCGGCATGAGCCAGTCGACGGTGAGCTTCCATTTGCGCGCGCTGGAGGAGCGGCTCGGCTTCGATCTCTGCCAGCGCGGGCGCAAGGGCTTCGTGCTCACCGAGCGCGGTCAGGCGGTCTATGACGGGTCGAAATCGCTCGTCGCCTCGATCTCGGCCTTCGAGGGCGTGCTGGGCGAGCTGCATCACAAGGTGGTGGGCACGCTCCGCGTCGGCATGGTCGACAACACCATCACCGATCCGCGCTTCGATTTTCCGAGCGTCATCAAGCAATGCGTCAGGAACTCGCCCGATGTCGAGATCAAGCTCACCGTGAGCTCGCCCGATGTGCTGATGGCGCAGGTCGCGACGGGCGGGCTCGATCTCGCGGTGATCCCGCGGCTCGACATTCCCGACGGCTTCGATCAGATCCTGTTCCACGAGGAGATGAATTCGCTCTATTGCGGCCATCTCCATCCCTTGTTCAAGGCAAAGCCGACGCGCGCCGAGATCGAGGCATCCGAATTCGTGGTCAGGCCCTATGCCAATAACCGCGAGCTGCATTTCTTCAGAAAGGCCCCGGTGCGCGCCCATGCCACGAATATGGAAGCCCAGGCCGCCTTCATCCTGAGCGGCGAGTTCCTGGGCTACCTGCCCGAGCATTATGCCAATCACTGGGTCGAGCGCCGCCAGATGCGGGCTTTGATGTCGCCCGAGACCCGCATCGTCAGGCCCTTCGTCATCGTGACCAAGAGCGACACGCCAAGCTCACCCTTGCAGCGATTGTTCATCCGCGGGCTGGTGGCGGAAGGGGTGCATGCGCAGGACGGGCGCCTCGCCGCGGCGGCCCAGGCGGTGTTCAACACGGCGCCGCAAGAAAAACTGGCCGGGCGGCGGAATAAATCGAAAAAATCGATATGATGATCACGAGTTTCAGCTTTTTTGCCGGAAAGCGGCGTGGCGAAATAGCGGACCTCAAGGACAAAGGGGAGAGAGCATGAGTCATGGATATGAAAGCGGCAGGCTCGATCTGCCCTTTGTCGGACATTGCACCTTCGGCAAGCGCCCGATCGCGACCGACTGGGACAAGATCGACGCCGATGTCGCGGTGCTCGGCATCCCCTATGACATGGGCACGCAATATCGCTCGGGCGCCCGCTTCGGACCGCGCGCCATCCGCGAGGCCTCGACCTTGTTCTCCTTCGGCCATGGCGGCGCCTATGACCATGAGGACGACGTCACCTATCTGCCGCTCGATCAGGTGCGCATCGTCGATGTCGGCGATGCCGATATGGTCCATACCGACACCGCCAAGAGCCATGCCAATGCCGAGAAGGCGGTGCGCAAGCTCCTCGCGCGCGGCGCCCTGCCGGTGATGCTGGGCGGCGACCATGCGGTCAACATCCCCTGTGTGCGCGCCTTCAGCGAGCATGGGCCGATCCATATCGTCCAGATCGACGCTCATCTCGATTTCGTCGATGTCCGGCACGGGGTGCGCGAAGGCCATGGCAACCCGATGCGCCGCGCGGCGGAGCAGAGCCATGTCTCTGGCCTCACCCAGATCGGCATCCGCAATGTCTCCTCGACCGCACGCGAAGGCTATGAGGATGCGCGCGCCCGGGGCTCGACCATCCTCTCCGTCCGCCAGGCACGCCGTCTCGGCGCCGAGGGCGTGCTCGCCAAGATCCCGCAAGGTGCGCGCTATTATGTGACCATCGACATCGACGGCTTCGATCCCTCGATCGCGCCCGGCACCGGCACGCCGAGCCATGGCGGCTTCCTCTATTACGAAGTGATGGAAATCCTGCAGGGACTGGTCAAGCGCGGCAAGGTCGTCGGCGTCGATCTCGTGGAAGTGGCGCCGGCCTACGATCCCTCCGGCATCACCGGCTTCCTCGCCGCCCAGGTCCTTCTCAACTTCATCGGCTATATCTTCGAGGCCCGCAAAAATGACAGCAAGTGACGTGAAACTGGTTCCAGCCCGCAAGGGGCGGGCCTGCCGCCTCGGCTCAGGCCAGGCGATCAAGATCATCAACACCCATGGCCACCAGGTGGTCGACACCTGGGCCTTCAGCGCCGAGGACCCGCATGAGTTCATGTCGATGGAGCATCTGCGCCCGACCATCGGCACGATCTTCCCGCGCAAAGGGCACGATCTCGTCACCAACCGCAGGCGCACCATCCTCCATTTCGAGGAGGACACCTCGCCCGGCGTCCATGACACGCTGTTCGCGGCCTGCGACGACTATCGCTACGGGCTCCTGGGCTGCACCGAATATCACGACAACTGCACCGACAATCTCAAGGCCGCCATGCGCCAGATCGGCCTCGAGGCGCCGGAGGTGCCGTCGCCGCTCAATCTGTGGATGAACATTCCGCTCAACAAGGACGGCACGACCGGCTGGGGCGAGCCGCTCTCGAAAGCGGGCGACTATGTGGTGCTGCGCGCCAAGATGGATTGCATCATCGCCATGTCGGCCTGCCCGCAGGACATGCTGCCGATCAATGCCGGCAATCCGGTCGAGGCGCATTACCAGATCCTGTCGTAAGGCGTCAGGCGCCATAGGTCAGGAAATAGGCGCTGTGATCGGCCTCGCTCTGGCCGGCGGCGACCAAGGCACGAAAGCGCTCGCGGATCGCTTCACCCAGATGCAGGCGAGGCTGCTCCGGAGCGATGAGATCGAAAGCAAGATCGAGATCCTTCAGATGCAGGCGGCACGTGCCGCCCGGCGCGAAGGATCGCGCCGCCATCTTCGCCCCATGCTGGCGCAGGATGGCGCTGTCGGCGAAGCCGCCCTGCAGGGCGCCGACCAGTGCTGATGCATCCAGGCCTTGCGCCTCGGCGAAATGCAGGCCTTCGGCCACGGCGCCAATATAGATCGCGACCATGATCTGATTGGCGAGCTTGGCCGTCTGGCCGGCACCGACCGGACCCAGATGATGCGGGGTCCCCAGCGCCGCCAGGAAGGGAGTGGCGGCGGCAAAATCCTCGCGCCCGCCACCGGCGAAAATGGTGAGCGTGCCGGCTTCGGCGCCTTTGACGCCGCCCGAGACCGGCGCATCGATATAGCGGAGGCCAAGCTTGGCCAAACGCGCGGCGTGATCGCGCGCCGCGTTCGGGCCGATCGTCGCCATGTCGATGACGATCGCCTCTTTTCCGATCGCCTGCGCAAGCTTCCGTCCGAACAGAAGCTCCTCCGTGGCATTGCCGTCCGAAAGCATCAGGATGACGGCGTCCGCGCCCGCGACCGCCGCCTCGGCGGTCGGCAAGAGCGTGATGCGCGCGTCACGCCGCATGTCGGGGCGCTCGGTGCGTGTCCAAGCGCGCACGGCAAATCCCTTGGCGGCAAGTGTCGCGGCCATGGGAGCGCCCATTCTTCCGAGACCGATGAGACAGACGTCCATTTTGTTCTTCATCATGGGGACAGGGGATGGATGAGGCTCAGATCGCGCAATTCCTGCCAAAAGGCCTCGGGGATAGGACAGGAGAAAAGCGCCATGTTTTCGAGAGCCTGGCTGCGGCCGATCGCGCCGAAGATGACGCTCGCCACCAAGGGATGGCGCAAGGGGAATTGCATGGCGGCGGCCTTGAGCGATATGTCATATCGGGCGCAGACCACCTCGATCGAGCGTACCTTGGCGATGATCTCAGGATGCGCCGGGGCATAGTTGAATAAAGGCTTCTGCGCCTTCGATCCGGTCGCCAGGATGCCTGAGGCAAAAGGCGATCCGATGATGATGCCGGCGGAGCGCTCGGCGCAGAGCGGAAATTCCGCGTCCAACGGGCGCTGGTCGAGAAGATTGTAGGGCATGGCCACCAGGAAGGCGTCGAGATCGAAACGCTTCAGCATCTCGGGGATAGTACCCAGGATGTTGACGCCGGCTCCGACGCCTTCGATCTCGCCCTCGCGCCGCAGCATCTCCAGTGCCCGCCAGCCGGAGCGCTCGAGGTCGCGAAAGTGATGGGCGACAAGATCGCCTGAGCCCATCTCGGCGATGTCGAGATCATGAATGAGCAGCAAGTCGAAGCGGTTGAGGCCGGTGCGCATCATGCTCTGCTCATAGGAGCGCATGACGCCGTCATAGGTGTAGTCGAAGCGCTGCTCGAAGGGTGAGCCGCCTTGCCAGAAGTCGCCGACAAAATTGTCGGGATCGCGCGGGCGATGGAATGTCCGGCCAATCTTGGTCGAGATCAGGAATTCGCGGCGCGGCTTCCGGCGCAGAAGCTGGCCCAGGCGCAATTCGCTCAAGCCCCGGCCATACCAGGGCGAGGTGTCGTAATAGCGAATACCGCCGTCCCAGGCGGCACAGAGCGTTTCCCGCGCGACGGCTTCCGGGATCGGCGCGTAGAGCTCGCCCAATGGCGCGCAACCGAGACCAAAGGCCGGAAGCGACAGCTGCGTCCGGCCGAGACGGCGAGGCATGAGGCTCACAAGTCCGGTTCCAGATTGCCGATGACGACGCCGATGTGATGGGCCCATTCGGCCTCGATGCGGGCGAGATCGCCTCCTCGCATGAGGGCGATCAGCTTCTCGTGATCGATGACCGACTTGTTGAAGTCGTAGCTGTCGTCACGCTCCTGCATGAGGAAGACCAGGACGCCGCGGGAGAGCGAGTCCCAGATCGGCTTGAGCATGGGCGAATCGGACAGCGTCACCACGCGTTCGTGGAAGGAGAGATCGGCGCGGCAATAGGACAGGCGGTCGGATAGGAGCGCGGCCCTTTTCATCGCGGCGATATTCTCCAGGAGCTCATCGAGGAGGCGGGGCTCGTTAGCGGCGCGGGCGAGGAGCCGCCGCACCGCGATACGCTCGACGCACAGCCTGATCTCGAGCAACTCCAGCGTCTCGCTCGATCCGAAATGGGTGATGAAGGTTCCGCGGTTGGGCTCGGAGCGCACCACGCCCTGGGTCTGCAGCGTGCGCAGCGCCTCGCGCGCCGGTATGCGGCTGACATTGAGCAGGTTGCAGATGTCCTTCTCATAGAGGCGCTGGCCGGGCTGCAATTGGCCCGTGGCGATGAGATTGACGATGTGATCGGCTATCGCATCCGGCAGGCTGCGATAGCCGAGCTCGAGATCCATTTTCGCGTTCATCATGCTTCACATCTATTTCACGATCGGGTTCCGGAAGGAAAGGGCGCTGAGGACGGCGGTCGTCATGGTCACCAGAAGGACGAGCGACACGAAGGCATTCACCTCGGGCGAGAAGCCGACCCGCATCATCGACCACAGTCTGATCGGGATGGTCATGTCGGAGCCGGAGAGGAAGAAGGTGACCAGTGTCTCATCGAAGCTCAAGGTGAAAGCGAGGAGCGAGCTGGTGATCAGGGCCGAGCGCAATTGCGGCAAAACCACGAAGAGGAAGGCCTGGCGGTGATTGGCGCCGAGATCGAGGGCGGCCTCGATCTGGCTGTCCTCGAGACTTTCGAGGCGTACCGTGATCATCCGATAGAGCACCGCCAGGATGATGGCGATGTGGCCCAAGGTGACGGTGAGGATGCCGCTTTCGATGCCGAGCTCGCGGAAGGTGATGAGGAGCGCGATGCCGGTGATGATGGCCGGGAGCACGAAGGGCATGAAGATGACGAATTCGACATAGCGCCGGCCGCGGCGCTCGCCGGTCTTCATGTAATAGGCGATGAGGAGCGCCAGGGACGCACTGACGGCGACCGCGGCGCAGCCGACGATCAGGGACGTTCCGAGGGCCGAGAGGATATCGCCATTGTCGAGAAGGGCCCGGTACCATTTGAGGCCGAAGCTGTCGAAAGCGATCGACCGGCCGGCGCGGTCGAAGAAGGACTGGAACACCACGAGAAGGGCCGGGAGATAGAGGGCGGCGAAGATCAGCCCGGTGATGCACCAGAGGACGATGAGGGTCAGGCGCTCGAGCCGGGTCATTTGACGCGCGCCTTTTTCGCGACCAGCGCGGCAAGCGCCACGATGGCGAGGCTTGCGGCGAGCAGGATGATGGCCAGCGCTACGCCCAGTGGCCAGTTATAGGCCATGCCGAACTGGCTCCAGACGACGCTGCCGAAAGTGAACCCCTGATTGCCGCCCACCATTTGCGGCGTCATGAAATCCCCCAGCGATAGAACCATGACGAACAGCGCGCCGACGATGGATCCGGGCAGGCTCAGCGACAATACCACATGGCGGAAGACCTGATAGGGCCTGGCACCGAGATCGGCGGCGGCATGGAGGAGAGAGGAGGGAATGCGCTCCAGCGACAGGAAGATCGGGAAGATCGCATAGGGCAGGTAGATGACTGCCATGGTGATCAGTACCGATTTCTGATTGTAGATGAAGAGCCGGCTGGGTGCCTCGATGAGACCGCTCGATACCAGGAGCCAGTTGAGATAGCCGTTGAAACCCAGAATGCCACGCATCGCATAGATCTTGACGATATAGCTCATGGCGAGCGGCAATATCGTCACCAGCAGCAGGAAATATTTGAGCCGCCCCTCGATGCGCCAGACGACATAGGCGACGATATAGCCGAGGACCAGGGCGATCAGCGAAACCGCAAGCGACAGGAGCAGCGAGGAGAGAAAGACGTCGAGATAGATCGGGCCGGTGAAGAATTCCCGGAAATTCTTCAAGGTGAAGCCTTTGACCACCTTGCCGTTCTCGACCGACCAGAAGGCATAGATGAGGAAAGAGCCGAGGGGGAGGACGATGAGGAGCGAGGGCAGCCCATAGACGAGGAGGGCGGCGATGTGCCCGCCCCGCCCTGGCAAGCGCAGCCGCGAGGGTTCGCTTTGGGTTCGCGCTGCCGCCGTGATCTCTGTGGTCATCGACACCATGGGCTAGCTCGCGAGCAGGCTGATGTCCGAGCGCGACCAGGCAAGGGTAACCTTTTCGCCAATGGCCGGCAGCGCCGCGAGGCTGCCATCGGCCAACCGGAGCTTGAGCGCTTCCGGCGCACCTTCCGGGCGCAAGATGAGCTCCGTCACCGGGCCCAGAAAGGTGCGCTTCTCGACTATGGCCGAGAGGCTGTCATGTCCGGGCGCGCCGGAGCGGCCGGCAAGCGACAGGCGTTCGGGGCGGATGGCGACGTGGAGGGTGGCGCCCAACGCCGGGGGCCTCGCGACCGCATGGCGGCCGAGAATGCTCCTCACCGCGCCGTCGTCCAAAGCGGCGGCGAGCACATTGTTCTCGCCGAAAAAGCGGGCGACGAATTCGCTGTGCGGGCGGTAATAGACATCCTCCGGCGTGCCGATCTGCTCGATCCGTCCCTGGTTCATCACCGCGATGCGGTCGGAAACGGCGATCGCCTCTTCCTGGTCGTGGGTCACGAAAATGAAGGTGGTGCGGATCTGCCGCTGCAGGTCCTTGAGGAAAACCTGCATGGAGCGGCGCAATTCGGCATCGAGTGCCGCAAGGGGTTCATCGAGCAGGATCAGGCGCGGCGCGCAGATGATGGCGCGGGCGAGCGCCACGCGCTGGCGCTGCCCGCCGCTCAGATCGGATGGAAAGCGCCGGGCCTTGTCGGTGAGGCCGACGACGGAGAGGACCTCGGCGACCCGCCGGGCGACCTCGGCCTTGGGGCGCTTGCGGACCCTGAGGCCGAAGCCGACATTCTGTGCCACCGTCATATGCGGGAAGAGCGCATAGTCCTGGAAGACGGTGTTGAGCGGGCGCGCAAAGATGGGCAGGCGCGATATGTCCTCGCCATCGAGAAGGATGCGGCCGCCGCTTGGCGGCGTGAAGCCGCCAATGAGGCGCAGGATCGTCGTCTTGCCGGAGCCCGAGGGACCCAAGAGCGTCAGGAACTCTCCGTCCTTGACGGCGAGATCGATGGGCTTCAGCACCTCGACGGGACCATAGACCTTGCTCACGCCCGCCAGCGTGATGATGTCGCGATTCTTTTCCGTCATTGCACCGGCGTCGCCTTGACCTCGTTCCACAGATTGACGCGCTTGGCGAAGTCCTCGGGCGCGTCGAGGAAGGTCAGCCGATCGGCATAATCGAGGCCGATCGCTTCATTGGCCGCCTGATCGACGCTGTTGCCATATTCATGCGTCGCCGAGAGCGCCGCGCCGACCTCCTTGCGCGTGAAGAAGTCGATCCAGGCATAGGCCAGGTCCATGTCGCGGGCACCTGCCGTGATCGCCCAGCAATCGAACCAGCCGATGGCCCGCTCCTTGGGAATGACGAGACCGACATCGACGCCTTTGGACTTGATCATCTTCACTTGCGGCTCGGCCATCGCGGCCATGAGGTCGATGCCACCCTGCGCGAAGATGCTGGCGCCTTCATCGAAGCCCGCATAATAGGTCACGACATTGCGCTTGACCTCGAGCAGCTTGGCCTTGATTTGGGCGAATTGCTCGTCGGTGAGATTGAACGGATCGGGCAGGCCGAGCGCCAGCGCCATGGTGACGACATTGTTGTTGGCATCGTCGAGGACGATGACCTTGCCGCGATAGCGCTCGTCCCACATGATCGACCAGCTGTCGGGCGGGGTCGGGAAAGCCGCCTTGGCATAGATGAGCGGCACCGAGCCCCAGGCATAGGGCACGCCATAGAGCTTGCCGTCGACATTGAGGGCGCGAAGGTTCTGCATCGGCGGCAGCAGATTGGCGAGATTGGGAATCTTGGCGCGGTCGAGCGGCTGGATGAGGCCCTGTTCGATGAGGCGCTTGTAGGACGAGGTCTCGATCGCCAGCACGTCATAGTCCTGGCCCTTCGAGGCCGTCATCTTCGCAGTGATCTCATCGACGCTGTAGACATAGGTGATGCTGACCTTGGCGCCGGTCTCTGCTTCGAAGGCCTTGACCCATTTCTCGTCATTATAGCCTTCCCAGGTGAGCACGCGCAGAACGCGCTCCTCGGCAATAGCGCCCGAGGCGAGCCCGGCGAACAGAGCGATCTGCGCGCCTGCGGCTTTCAACACTGTTCTTCTGTTCATGTTCGTTTCCTCTCCTTTGCTTGTTTTTAGAGAACCTGGAGAAGGGCGCGCCGGCCGCGGAAGAAATCGGCGACGGCTTCCGTGATCAGGTCGAATTCGCGCACACCCATCGGCAGGCTCAGATTGATCTGGCCGCGCGCCGCGGCATAGAGGCCGCGCGCCAGCAGGTCGAAATGGAAGAGACGGAACAGCGATCTGGGTTCGCCGGCGAGATCGCCGGGCCGTCTTATCGGTCCCTTCACGAAATGGATGTTCATGATCGAACCGACGCCGGTGAACTGGATCGCCGGGGAAATTTCGGCCGCCATGGCATTGAGTCGCGCCCGCAAGGCTTCACCATCGTCGAACAGTTTCCGGGCGCGCGCGGGCGTGAACAAACTGCTCAAGGCGGCATAGCCGACCGCCATCGTATAGGGATTGTTGTTGAAGGTGCCGGCATGGATGAGCGCGTCCGGCCGCGCCGGATCCATGAGATCGAGGAGATCGGCCCTGCCGCCAAAGGCGCCGGCGCTGAAGCCGCCGCCGAGGAACTTGCCGAGCGTCGTCAGATCGGGCGTCACCGCGACGATGCCCTGCATGCCGCCATCACCCATGCGGGCGGTGACGATCTCATCGAAGATGAGCAGCGCGCCGACGGCGCTGCATTCCCGGCGCAGAGCGGCCAGGAATTCCGGTGCCGCCGGCAGGCAGCCGCCGTTGCTCATCATCGGCTCGACGATGACGGCGGCGAGATCGGCGCCGACGCGGCGGATTGCCGAGACGCAGGCCTCGATGTCGTTATAGGGGCATTTCACGAAATCATAGGGCGCGTTCATTGCGCCGCCGGCGGTGCCGAAATTGAAGACGCCGCCATGATAGGCGCCGGCGAAGCAGATGAATTTCGATCGCCCGGTGGCGGCTTTCGCCAAGGCCAAGGCAAAGAGATTGGCCTCGGTGCCCGAATTGCAGAAGCGCACCTTCTCGATGCCGGCGAAGCGGGCGCACACCCATTCGGCGAGCTTGATCTCGCTTTCGCCCGGCGCGCCATTGACCATGCCCTGCCGGGTCGTCTCGGCGATCGCCTGGGTGATGACAGGATCCTGATGGCCGAAGAGGCCGGCGGTGAATTCGCCCAGCACGTCCAGATAGTCATGGCCATCGCGGTCGGTGAGGTGGCAGCCCGAGCTGTTCTCGACATAAAGAGGGAAAGGGTCGAAATGGAGCGCGCTTCTGGTATTGCCGCCGGGCATCGACAGATGGGCGCGCTCGAAGAGAGCACGGCTCGTCGGATTGGCGCCGGCATAGGTCTGGACAGCCGTCTCGACAGCCGAGACCAGGAGATCGTTTCGTTTGACTTCCCTGTTGGGCGCCTGCATGTCCTGCTCGCTCCGTGTTTCGTGCAATAATGTATACATTATTGCACGAGTCAAGAGGCAGTCGGGATCGAGCAGAATGGATTGAGCGCCAAAGCTTGCTATCAAGGTCGGAGTGATGCCTCATGAGCATCTATCCGACCTCATTGAACCAGGCCAATGTCGATCGAGATCCGTCATTTGCGTGCCTTCGTCGCCGTCGCCGAGGAGCTGAATTTCCGGCGCGCCGCGGAGCGGCTGCATCTCGCCCAGCCGGCCCTCAGCCGGACGATCCGCGACATGGAGAGCCTGATGGGCGTGACGGTCTTCGAGCGCTCGACCCGCAGCGTCCGCCTGACGCCCGCCGGCGCCTCCTTCCTTGCCGAGGCGCGCGAGATGCTGGAGCAGCTCACGGCGGCGATCCGCAACGCGCAACGCTTCGAGCATGGCGAGCTCGGCAGCCTGACCGTCGGCTTCAATGATTTCGCCATCAATGACGCGCTGCCGCCGATCGTCATGCGCTTCCGCACGCGCTATCCCGATATCAGCGTCAATCTGCAATCGATGTCGTCACCCGAAATGGCCGACGCGATCCGCAAGCGCCGCCTCGATATGGGCTTCCTCACCGGCGCGCATCTGGTCGGCGACCTTTCCCATATCGTGCTGCGCCGGGAGCGCCTGGTCTGCCTCCTGCCCAAGGGCCATCGCCTCGCGGCGCAGAACGAGATCGCGCTCGCGAGTCTCGCCTCCGAGCCCTTCGTCATCGGGTCGGCGGCCGGCTGGCGGTCCTTTCTCGACGTCGTCGATGCCTATTGCATGCAGGCGGGTTTCCTGCCGCGCGTGGCGCAAGAGGCGTCCCACAGCGACAGCATCGTCAACCTGGTGGCGGCCGGCATGGGAGTCTCGATCTATATCGACGCCGACTGGGTCAAGGAGCGCCGCGATGTCGTCATGCGGCCCTTGGCCGAGAAGCCGCCGATCGTGGTCAGCGTCGCCGCCTGGCATCCGCAGCTCAAATCACGGGCGCTCGAGAATTTCGTCAATGTGACGCGGGAAGTGGTGAGCGGATCTGCCGCCGCCCCGCGCAAGACGCCTGTGGCCAGCCGGCGGCGCGTACCGGCCAAATGAGCTTCGGCAATTGATGCTTTTGAGGTCTCAATCTGTCCTCAATCGGTATTAGAAATGCAATTAAGCAATGCCTAAGGTCGAGGCTGCCGGCGCGCTCGCGGCGGCCCACCAGTTCAAAAAAGTTCAGGGGAGAAAACATGCTGAAATCACATATCCTCAAGGCGTTCGCCGCCGCCGCCGTCATCGCCACGGCCCTGTCCGGTCCCGTTTTGGCCGGCGCCGACAAGGGCGTCTTCCGCATGATCGTCGGCGAGCCGCGCTACATGGATCCCAATCTCGCCACCGACTTCGCCATTTATGTCAATGCGCAGCTCTTCCAGCCTCTGGCGCGCACCGACAAGGACGGCAATCTCGTCCTGCTGCAGGCCAAGAGCATCGAGCTCGCCCCCGACGGCCGCACCTGGAAGGTGGAACTCAATCCCGATTACAAATGGTCGAATGGCGAGCCCATCACCGCGCAAGACTGGGTCTATTCCTGGAAGCGTATTCTCGATCCCAAGGTCGGCAGCGAGGCCGCGAGCTTCCTGAGCGATGTCGAGAATGCCATGGACTACAACAAGGGCACGATCACGGACCCCGAGAAGGTCGGCATCAAGGCGACCGGCGATTTTAGCTTCGAAGTGGTGACGGCGCTGCCGGCACCGCAATTCCGCGCCAAGCTGGCGCTGCCCTATCTGACGCCAGTGCCTAAGAAAGTGGTCGAGGAGTTCGGCGAGAAATGGGTGCTGCCGGAGCATATGCTCTCTAACGGGCCCTACAAGCTGGTGAGCCGCGTCAACGACCAGTCGATCGTGATGGAGGCCAATCCGCATTATGGCGGCAAGAAGCCCGCCATCCCGCGCATCGAGATGACGATCGCGTCAGGCGATCAATGCACCGCGCAACTGCGCGCCTATGAAGCCGACGAGATCGACTTCACGACCTGCGTGCCGTCGCAGGATATCGCGCGCATCCGCAAGGACCCGGTTTTAAGCAAGGAGCTCGACCCGTTCCCGCTCGCCGCCACCGAATGGGTGCAATATGACATGACGCAGGCGCCGTGGAACGACAAGCGCGTGCGCCACGCGTTGGCTCTGGTGATCGACCGGCAGCCGATCGTCACCGCGACGAGCGACGGCACCAACCGCATCGCCAATACGATCATCCCCGACTCCATACCGGGCGGCAACTCGGCCGATGCCCTCAAGGGCACGGTCGCAGATGCGAAGAAGCTCCTCGCCGAAGCGGGCTTTCCGGACGGCAAGGGTTTTCCGCAATTCACCATCTCGACGACGGCAACGCGCGAGCGCCCGCTCATCGCGCAACTGCTGCAGCAGATGTGGGCCGACAATCTCGGCATCCAAGCCAACATCAACGTGCTCGAGGCCAATGCCTTCCGCGCCTGGGTGCAGACGCGCAAGAGCGAGAAATACGATCTCATGATCAATGGCTGGTGGTCGGACTATGCCGATCCCGCCAACTGGTTCGGCGACCTGATCACCGCCGATGTGCGGCAGAACCATTTCGCCAATGACGCCTTCGCCGAGATCGTCAAGAAGGGCGACGCCGAGACCGATCCCGCCAAGCGGGCCGAGGCCTTTCGCGCCGCCAACAAGATCCTGGAGGAAGAGCAGCCGATGACGGCGCTGCAGAATCCGACCGATCTGTGGATGGTGAAGCCCGACGTCGAGGGCCTCGCCCATGAGGGCGTGCTCAACATGTATCATATCGGCGAGGCCGCCTTTAAATAGGGCGGATCGAAGTCACTGCGGGCAGGGTGCTGTCATGCTTTCCTATCTCTTCAAACGCATCCTGTCCGCCATCCCGACGCTCCTCATCGCCTATACGCTGGTCTTCTTCATCGCCCATGCGACACCGGGCTCGCCCTGGGATTCGGGCGGCAACCGGCCGATGGAACCCTCGGTCAAGGCGGTGCTCGATGCCAAATACAACCTCGATAAGCCGCTCCATGTGCAATATGCGAGCTATCTGTGGAATGCGCTGCATGGCGATCTAGGCCCGTCCTATCGCGACCGCAGCCAGTCGGTGAACGACATCGTCGCACGCTTCCTGCCGGTATCGCTCAAGCTCGGCGCCGCCGCCATGGTCCTCGCCATCCTGCTCGGCCTGCCGCTCGGCGCGCTCGCGGCCCTGACGCGCCACCCCGCGGTCGACGGCCTCATCCGCATGCTGAGCACGCTCGGCATCTCCATGCCGACCTATGTCGTGACTTCGATCCTGATCGTGTCCTTGGGCGTGGGCTTGGGCCTCGTGCCGACTTTCGGTTGGAAGGGGCTGTTCACGACGTCCTCCATCGTGCCGGTCTTCTCGCTGGCGCTGGCGCCGCTCGCCGCCGTCATCCGCTGCTTCAGGACCAGCATGCTCGAAGTGATGAATCTCGATTTCGTGCGCACCGCCCGCGCCAAGGGGCTGAAACCTCTTTCGATCATTATCCACCATATGGGCCGCAATGCGCTGATCCCGGCGGTGACGGTCGCCGGCTCCTATATGACCTATGTGCTGGTGGGCTCGTTCTTCGTCGAATCGATCGCCGGCATCCCGGGCTTCGGGCGCTATTTCGTGCTCGCCATCGCGGCGCGCGACTATCCCGTCATCATCGGCACGACGCTCATCTATGCGGTCTTCGTCGTGGTGATCAACCTCGTGGTCGACCTTCTCTATTTCGTGCTCGACCCGCGTACCCGCCTGGAGCGCACCTCATGACCGCGCTCGATGCCGTTAGCTCAGATCGCATCGGCCTCGCCCATGGCCTGAGGCGGCTCGGGGCCTTCGTCCGCCGCAACCCGGGGCTCGCGGTGAGCCTCGCTTTTCTGCTGGCGGTCTTCCTCTTCGCGCTCCTCTCGCCCTTCCTGCCGCACGACGCCTATCGCCAGAATGTACTCGCCCGCAATGCCGGGCCGTCGCTCAAAAACTGGCTCGGCACCGACGAGCTCGGACGCGACGTGCTGGCGCGGCTCGCGGTCGGTGCCCGCGTGTCGCTCACCGTCGCCATCGCTTCGACCGTGATCGCGGTGGCGATCGGCGTGCTCGTCGGCACGATCGCCGCCTATGCCGGCGGCTTCATCGACAATGTCATCATGCGCTTCGTCGACAGCATGTATGCCTTCCCCGACACGCTTTTCGCCATCTTGTTCGCAGCCCTCGTCAAAGGGCAGCTCGGCGGCGAGGCTTCCGGCCTCCTGGCGCCGCTGGCCGAGGCCTACCGCCTGTCGGGCGGCCTTCTCGGCGTGCTCCTGACGCTCGGCCTCACCGGCTGGGTCACGACCTCGCGACTCGTGCGCGCGCAAGTGCTGTCGCTGAAGCATGCCGAATATGTGCTGGCCTGCCGCCTCGCCGGCGCCTCCGACAGCTTCATCATCCGCAAGCACCTGTTGCCCAATACGGTGCCGGTGATCCTGATCGCGGTGACCTTCGTCGTGCCCAATGCGATATTGCTCGAGGCGGGGCTGAGCTTCATCGGCGTCGGCGTGGATCCGCCGACGCCGAGCTGGGGCACGATGATCGCCACCGGCGCGCAGTCGCTCCAGTCCTATCCGCATCTCCTGGTCTTTCCGGCGCTCGCCATCGGGCTCACGCTGCTCGCCCTCAATGTGGTCGGCGACGCGCTGCGCGACCTCCTCGATCCGGCGGTGAGCGCCTCGCGCGGGGCCGCGACATGACCGATACGCCCTTGCTCCAGGCTCGCGACCTCCATGTCCGCTTCAATGCGGTGCGGGCCGTCGATGGCGTCGATCTCGACGTCCAGCCGGGGGAGACGCTGGCGATCGTGGGCGAGAGCGGCTGCGGCAAGACCACGCTCGGCCGCGCGCTCGCCATGCTGCAGAAGCCGAGCACCGGCAGCATCAGCTTTGCCGGGACCGAGCTGACCGGGCTGTCGGCGCGCCGGCTGCGCGATGCGCGGCGCCAGCTGCAAATGGTCTTCCAGGATCCCTATGCCAGCCTCGATCCGCGTCAGCGGGTCGGCGACATCGTCG
This sequence comes from Pseudomonadota bacterium, assembly GCA_021828105.1. Taxonomy (GTDB): domain Bacteria; phylum Pseudomonadota; class Alphaproteobacteria; order Rhizobiales; family Aestuariivirgaceae; genus Taklimakanibacter. Next base: position 284,577 of record JAKATG010000003.1, on the reverse strand, counting down.
GCGAGCCCTTGCTGATCGCCGGCGTAGCCAAGGCGGCGCGCCGGAAAAAAGTGGCCGAGCTTCTCGACATGGTGGGCCTCGGCGCCGACATGGCGCTGCGCTTCCCGCGCGAATTCAGCGGCGGGCAGCGCCAGCGCATCGGCATCGCCCGGGCGCTCGCCATCGAGCCCAGGCTCATCATCTGCGATGAACCCTTGAGCGCGCTCGACGTGTCGATCCAGGCGCAGATCGTCAATCTGCTTATCGATCTGCAGCGCCGCTTCCGCCTGACCTATGTCTTCATCTCGCATGATCTCGCGGTGGTGCGGCAAATGGCGAGCCGCGTCGCCGTCATGTATCTGGGCCGGATCGTCGAGCTCGCCGAGACGGAAGCCTTGTTCCAGGCGCCGCGCCATCCTTACACCGTGGCCTTGCTCTCGGCGGTGCCGACGCTCGCCGGCACGGAGGGGCTGGTCAAGGAAGAGATATTGCTCACCGGCGACCCGCCGTCGCCGGCGCGCGTGCCGCTCGGCTGCCGCTTCCATACACGCTGCTGGCTGCGCAAGAAGCTCGACGATCCCTCGCAATGCCTGGCAAGCGAGCCCAAGGCGGAAGGCGAAGGGCACCATGTCGCCGCCTGCCACTTCGCGGACAAGGTCGCTTCCGTCATGCCGGCCTCATCGCATATGCGCAAATCCAAGGGGGCAGCTTAGATGTCGGCGGAAATCAGAGCCCTCCCCGGGCGGCCGCTCCTCACGATCGAGGACCTTCGTGTCGTGATCCCGAGCCGGCGCGGCGAGATCAAGGCTGTCGACGGCGTATCCTTCGGCGTCCAGCCGGGTGAGGTGGTGGGCGTCGTCGGCGAATCGGGATCGGGCAAATCCATGATGGCGCTGTCGATCCTGGGGCTCATCCCGAAGCCCGGCCGCATCGCCCAAGGACGCATCGCGCTCAACGGCCGCGACCTCGTGGGCCTCTCGGAGCGTGAGCTGCGCCAGGTTCGCGGCAATGACATCGGCACGATCTTCCAGGATCCTTCGGCCTCGCTCAATCCGGTATTGCGCATCGGCCGCCAGGTCGGCGAGACGATCGAGGCGCATCATCGGGTCACGGCTGAGCAATCCTGGCGCCGCTCGGTCGCGATGCTGAACGGCGTGCGCATTCCCGATCCCGAGGCCCGGGCGCAGGATTATCCGCATCAATATTCGGGCGGCATGCGGCAAAGGGTGATGATCGCCATGGGCATGGCGAACGCGCCCAAGCTCCTCATCGCCGACGAGCCGACGACGGCGCTCGACGTCACCGTGCAGGCGCAGATCATGGACCTGCTCGGCCGGATGAACCGCGAGACGGGGACCGCCATCCTTCTCATCTCGCACAATATCGCGCTCGTCTCGCGCTTCTCGACCCGCGTTCTCGTCATGTATGCCGGGCGCATCGTCGAAACCGGCGCGACCAAGGACGTCTTCGCCGAGCCTTCCCATCCTTACACGAAAGCGCTCCTCACCGCCGTGCCGCGCATCGACAAGCGGGTGGAAGAGGGGCTGGCAACGATCGCCGGGCGACCACCCGATCTGGCGCAACTGCCGGAAGGCTGCGCCTTCGCGCCGCGCTGCCAGGTGCCCATCGGCATCTGCGCGACGAAGCGGCCGCCCGCCTTCGCCCTTGGCCCCGAGCGCTTCGCGCGCTGCTGGCTGAAGGGCGAGGCCCCTCAGAACCACCAGTAATGAACAAGGAATTGCCAACCATGAGCGCCGACCAGCCTGTCCAGCCGACCATCTATCTCGACGCGACCGCGCCCATGCTGCAGCCCCGCGATCTCGGCAAATATCTGCCGGGCGTCGTCGCCGGCGGCATCGACGCGGTGCTCACCTCGGCGGGCGCCATCGAAGATTTCCGCACCACGATGGAGATCGTCGCGCGCTGGCTCGAGATCGATAGGTCCAGCAGTGAGAAGATCAGGATCGCCAGGTCGGTGGCCGATATCCGCGCCGCTAAGCGAGCGGGCGAGACGGCGATCGTGCTGCATTTCCAGGGCGCCGATCCGATCGAGGACGAGCTCGACTTCCTCAATGTCTTCCACGCTGCGGGCCTCAGGGTCATGCAGCTCACCTATAATTCGCGCAACCGGCTGGGCGACGGCTGCTTCGAGCCGACCGATGCGGGCCTGAGCAAATTCGGCCGCAAGGTCATCAGGCGCATGGAAGACCTCGCCATGGCGGTCGATCTCTCGCATGCGGGAGCCCGCACCGCCCTCGAGGCGACCGAGGCCGCGACACGTCCGCTCGTCGTGACCCACGCCAATGCTAGGGCCCTTCTCGATACGCCGCGCAACATCTCGGACGATCTCATCCGCGCGGTCGCGGCCTCGGGCGGCGCCATCGGCGTGTGCGCGGCACCCTTCTTCCTGGCACGCGACAAGCCGGCGACGCTCGACATGCTCATCGATCACATCGCCCATATCGCCGATCTGGTCGGCGTCCAGCATGTCGGCATCGGCTTTGATTTCGCCGATGAGGATGCCGACGACTATGTCTATTTCGGCTATGACGAGCGCTATATCCCGATGCCGCCCTGGGACTTCCCGATCGGCATCGCGAGCCACGCCGAAGCAGGCAATGTCGCCTCGGCGCTCAAAGCGCGTGGATTTTCGAAAGACGAGATCACCGGCGTGCTGGGCGAGAATTTTCTTGGCGTCTTCAAGCGCATCTGGGGCGCCTGAAGCCCATGGACAAATTCCGCGCCGCCCTCGCCGGCGACGCCTCGACGCCGGCGCTGTTTCCGGAAGAGGCGATCGTCCTCAAGACCGTCTTCGTCGCCATGCGCGACGGTTGCCGCCTTGCCGCCCATCTGCACCTGCCGCCCAAGCTGCCGGCGCCCGTCATCGCGGTGCGCAGTCCCTATGGTCGGGCGCGCTATGCGGAGATCTCGATGGCGCTCGCCCGGCGCGGCCATGTCGTCATCTGCCAGGATGTGCGCGGCACCGGCGACAGCGAGCCCGACAGCTGGGACTTCTATATCCACGAGAGGGAAGACTCTTACGATTTCGTCGACTGGGTCGCGGCGCAAGCCTGGTGCGACGGTTTCATCGGCGCGATGGGCGGCTCCTATGACGGCGGCACGCAATTCGGCATGGCCACGAACCCCAAAATGACGGCGATCATGCCGGAGGTCGCCGGGCTTGGGATCGCGCTCAGCCACGGCGTGCGCTTCCATATGTTCCTCAACGCCTATTCGCGCACCGTCGGCAAGGGCAAGGACAAGGTCAAGATCGACCGCGCGCTGCTCGAGGAGCAGATGAAGGAGGAGACCTGGGCGACGGGCTATTTCAACGATCCCTTGCACGCGGCGCTGCCCGAAACGGTCAGAGCCCTTTTTCCGCAGCTCGAGATTCTGGCGCCGCCGGAACGGCGCGACTGGCTCTGGAAACATTATAACGGTCTCGATCCGGCCGGCCGTGTCGATTTTCTCAAGAGCGCGCTCGGCGAGGAGACGATCACCTTCGTCACCACGACCAAGCTCAACCCGCTCTTTGGTGCGGACATTGATCCGGACGCGCTGATGCTGCCGCGGGCAAGCGTCCCGGATCTCTGCGGCGCCATCCAGGCGCCGGCCCTTCTGGTGACGGGATGGTATGACTGGTGCCTCGGCGACACGCTCGAAAGTTTTGCGCAAATCATCCGCCAGGGCGGCGGGCGGGCGCGGCAAAGCCGGCTCCTCGTCACACCCGGCGCTCACAATGTCACGGGCTATCACGAGGGTGAGGAAAAGCATGCGGCACTCCGGCGGACCTACCGATCCGCCGACAATCTCGAACTGCTGCTCCATTGGCATGGCGCTGTACGCGATGGCCGCCATCAGGAACTGCCGGCGGTCACCTATTATCTGATGGGCGCCAATGAATGGCTGAGCTGTGCCGCCTGGCCGCCGCCGGAGGCTCGGGAGAAGCGGCTCTATCTCGCCGAGAAGGGAAAGCTCGCCGCCGATCCACCGCCGGCGAGCGCGTCGCCCGACACTTATATCTACGACCCCGACGATCCGACCCCGACGCTGGGCGGCAGCATCCTCTCGGCGGTCTATCGCGCCGGCAGCGTCGATGTCTCATCCGCGCAAGCGCGCCCCGATGTGCTCACCTATACGACCGAGATATTGACGGAGGCCCTCGATGTCGTCGGACCGCTGAGACTCATTCTCCATGCGAGCTCATCGGCGGTCGAGACGGATTTCTATGGCCGCCTGAGCGATGTGTTCCCGGATGGCCGCGCCATCCAGCTGCAGAACGGGATGCTCAGGACGCGCTACCGTCCGCTCGCCGGCGATGAGAGCGAGCTCATCGAGCCCGGCCGGATCTATCGTTTCGAGATCGACATGTGGGCGACGGCCAACCGCTTCGCCGCGGGTCATCGCCTGAGGCTCGACATCTCCTCGGCCGATTTCCCGAAATTCGAGCGCAACCGCAATCGCGGCGGCAGTCCCGGGCCCTCGCTCAAGGCGAAGCAGACGATCTTCCACGATGCGGCGCATCCCTCGCATCTCGTCATCCCGGTGATCGATCGGTCCTGACCGGGCGGTCAGCCTCAATTCGCCATGGCGGCGGCCTGCATCTTCCTGTCGTCGCGGGCGCGCATGCCCTTGCGGATATGCTCCTCGAGCACCCTGACCGCGAGGCCGGACGGATAGCAGACGGCGAAATAGAGCAGCGCCGTCACCGTATAGACGGTGAAATACTGAAAATTCCGCGCCGAGATGATCTGCCCTGAGAACATCAGCTCCTGCACCGTCACGACGGAGGCAAGGGACGTGTCCTTGAACAGCGAGATCAGATAATTGGCGAGCGTCGGCAGCACGGCGCGCGTCGCCTGCGGCAGCACCACCTTGCGGAAGGCAAGCCAGCGCGACAGGCCGAGGCTCAACGCCGCTTCCTGCTGGCCCTTATGGATGGACTGGATGCCGCCGCGAAACACCTCACTCAGATAGGCGGAGTAATGAAGGGTCAGTCCGGTAATGGCGGCGACGATCGGGTTGAGCTTGATGCCGGCGCTCGGCAGCACGTAATAAATATAGATCAATTGCAGGATCAGCGGCGTCGCCCGCATGAATTCGACAAAGACATTGGCCGGCCAGCGGAAGAGGCGGCTCATCGAGAGGCGCGCCATGGCGAGCGGAATGGCGAGCAGCGTCGCCAGGATCATCGTGACGACGGTGAGGAAGATGGTGAGACCGAGGCCGCGCAGGAACACATGCCAGTAGTCGGCGATGACCTCGAAATTCAAGAGATCCATGGGCCTCTCCTCTCTAGATGCAGAAAGCTGAGCGGGTGATGTTCGTCACCCGCTCAGCGGCCATGCCGTTACATCGCTATTTGTTGTTCAGCGGGAAGAAGAACAGATTGGCGTCGGAGAAGCCGTATTTCTTCAAGATCGCCGACACTTCGCCATTGCCGCGGACTTCGGCGAGGCCCTGGCTCAAGGCGGCGCGCAGCGAGCAATCCTCCTTGCGCAGGCCGGCGCGCACATAGCCATAGCCATATTGGAAGATGAGCTCGTCCGGCACTTTCACGCCCTGCAACAGCTCGAGCGGCGACTCCTTGTTGGCGGCGAGGAAGAGATTGATCTTGGTGTCGTCATCGACGATGGCGCTCACCCGGCCGGTGGCGACGGCGCTGAACTGCTCGGCATCGGTCTGGAAGGGGACGACCTCGGCGCCGACCTTGCGCAGATATTCATCGGCCGCGGAGCCGGCAATGGCGCCAATCTGTTTGCCCTTGAGATCGTCATAGGACTTGATCCCGTCGGGATTGCCCTTCTTCACCATGATGGCGGGGCCATACCAGTAGGCGGGGCCGCCGAAGGAGATCACCTTCTTGCGGTCGGGCGTGATGTGGAGCGCCGTCACCACGTCGATGCGCTTGGCGAGCAGAGCGGGAATGAGCTGGCCGAAAGGCATGACCTCATATTTGAGCTTGTCGATGCCGGCCCATTTATAGGCCGCTTCGTTGATCTCGACCTCGAGACCTTCCGCCTTCTGGCTGTCGGGATTGAGCGAGGTGAAAGGCGGGGAGGGCGAAATGCCCACGGTCAGGCCTTCGCTCTTCGCCTTGTCATAGGACGCATCGCCGCAAGCCTCGATCGAGGGTGAGGCCTCGTGCTTGAATTCCTGCGCCTGGACCATGCCGCCGCTCAGGCAGAGCAGCAGGGCAGCGGTCAAAACCCCGCCGCGGGCAAAAGACATCCTTTTCATGTTGCGTTTCTCTCCTCTTCACATTTGCGGGGCGCGCTCGCGTCCCGGATTCGAAGTTCGCATCATCTCGGGGGGTGCCTTCCGAGCGAACTTCGGATTCGGAAGGACACCGGAAAATCGATGAGTCTTGGCGGGGTTCAGGAATTTCCTTGATTCATGAGATGGGAAGGGATTCGCGCGCAGCACTAGGTGACTGCCCGTTCCAGCTTTCGGCCGCCAACTCGCGCGATCCGTGCGGGAGGATGATATGAGTCGCGACTTCGACGCCGATATCGCCGGGCGAGCCCTCCTCCAGCACGCGGCGCAATCTGCGGTGCTCTTCGATGAGGATGTCGAAATCAATGCGCTGATAGGTGGTGAGGCCGAACATGATCAGCACATGGCGCGTCATGGCGGCCCATAAGGTCTGCAGCAGCGGCGAGTCGGAAAGAGCATAGAGCTCAGTGTGGAAAGCAAGATCGGCGCGATTGATCTCGGCGCGGTCCTGCCGGCGTGCCGCGGTCCCGATGGCGGCAAGCGCGCTATCGAGACCGGCTGCGGCTTGCGGGGCGCGGCGGATGTTCTGCGCCGCGCGCTGGGCGGCCACCGTCTCGAGAGCGGTGCGCGTGTCATAGATCTCCATCGCCCAGCGCTGGTCGAGATCGATCACATGAACGCCGCGGCGCGGCAGCGAGCGCAGCAGGCCCTGGCTCTGCAGCACGCGCAGCGCCTCGCGCACCGGAACGCGGCTGATGGCGAGCTGCTCGGCAAGCTCGAGCTCGAAAATCCGCTGACCTGAAAGGATCCGCCGGTCGCCGATCGCCTCGACGATCTTGTCGGCCACCATCTGCGGCAGGCTTGGCGTGCGGATGGGATCGAGATTCTGGGAGACGATGGCAAGGCTCATTTGCGTATTATGTATACATGATACATAGTGGTCAAGCATGCTCTGGTGCCTGCGGCGCTCACGCGACGTCGCATATGGTTTTGGGCTTGCGATTATCTTGGTAAGCTTAGTATATTGGCCTGACCAATTCAGCAGGTTCTCACCCGCATCGCAAGAAGTTTATTGAGAGTGCCTCCGTCCGGCATGGCGGAGGCTTCGCCCCGAGGGAGTGCATGGCAGAAGACACCATCATCGAAAGTATCGAGACCTGGGCGCTCGACCTGCCGCTGCCTTCGGCCTTGAGCTTCGGCAGCTTCACCGTGACGGCGCGCCAATATGCGGCTGTGCGCATGGTGACCAAGGGCGGCCTCGTCGCCGATTGCCTCGGCCATACGCGGCGCTCGCCCGTCGATGTGGCGATATCGGATCTCCTGGCGCCCCGCCTCATCGCCAAAGACGCGCTTCAGCAGAGCGAGCGCCTCGCCGAGCTCGACATCATGAGCCTCGCCACCGACCAGGACGGAGTCATCGGCCGAGCCCGATCGCTCATCGACATCTGCCTATGGGATCTGAAGGCGCAGGCGCGCGGCGTCCCGCTATGGCAGCTCCTCGGCGGCCGTCCGCGCAGGCTGCGTGTGGCGCTGGTCGAGGGCTATGAGATCGCGGGCGAGAGCGAGGACGACATTGCCCATCGCCTGATCGCACGCGCCAAGGAAGGCTATCGCTTCTTCAAGCTCGAAGCCGCTCACTATGGCGCAGCCGAACCGGTCCGGCGCATCCTTGCGAAAGTGAAAGCGCAAGCTCCCGATGCCGAATTCGCCTGCGACGTCGCCTGGTCGTGGCGGACGGCGCGGCAAGGCCTCGAGGCCGCCGAAAGCTGGCGCGATCTCGGCATCGCCTGGATCGAGGATCCGATGCCGCGGACGCGCATCACCGAGATCGGCTATCTCACCCGCCAGTCGCCCGTGCCGATCGGCGTCGGCGATGAATGCACCCGCGCCCTCGACCTCCAGGCGCTCATGGATCAGGCGGCGATCGATGTGGTGCGTATCGATGCCACGACCATTGGCGGCATCGATGCGGCGCTCGGCCTTGCCGCGCAGGCCAAAGCGCGGGGCTTGCGGGCTTCCTATCATGTCAATCCGGAAGTGCATCGCCACTGCATCCTCGCCAATGACATTTCAGATCACATCGAGATATTCCCCGCCGACCGGCCTTTCGATTGCTCGCATCTGGTGATCGCGGCGTCCGCTTTCGCCGACATCAAGGATGGCTATATCGAGCCACCGGCAGCGCCGGGCACGGGACTGAAGCTCGACACCGCGGCGCTTGGCAAATATGCCTATCGTCATGCCGTCCAGAAGGGCAGATGAAATGAGCCAAGAGAACAAGACAGTCCTGATCACCGGCGCGGCGCGCGGCATCGGCTGGGCGAGTGCCGAAACATTCGCCGGCCGCGGCTGGAACGTCACCATCGGCGATGTCGATATCGCGGAAGCCGAGAAGCGCGCCGCTCCTCATGCCGAGCGGATGCTGGCGCTCAAGCTCGATGTCACCGACAGTGCCTCCGTCGAGAAAACCTTCGCCGAGAGTCTCACGCATTGGGGCAGGCTCGATGCGCTCGTCAACAATGCTGGCATCCAGCGTCATTCACCGCTCGAAGACCTGACCTTCGAGAACTGGTCGAAGGTGCTCGACATCAATCTCAACGGCTCGTTCCACTGCCTCAAGGCGGCGGCGCGCATCATGCTGGCGCAGGGATCGGGAGCCGTCGTCAACCTGGCCTCGGTCGCCGCCACACGCGGCGCCGCCGGCCGGGCCCCCTATGCTGCCTCCAAGGCCGCCATCGTGTCGCTGACCCAGACGGCGGCGGTCGAATGGGCGGCGCGCGGGGTCAGGGTCAATGCGGTGGCGCCCGGCTATGTCGAGACCGATCTGGTGCGGACCGTCATCGCCGAGGGACGCCTCGACACCAAGCCGATCCTCGATCGCACGCCGGCGCGCCGTCTCGCCGATCCGCAAGAGATCGCCAAGGCCATCTTCTTCCTGTGCTCGGATGAGGCGTCCTACATCACCGGCCATGTGCTCCATGTTGATGGCGGCTTCGAAGCCGATTTCGGCGTGCCGTTCTTTCCGCCGAGGGAGGTCGGCAAGGCATGACAGTGGAGGGAAGGATGCAACTGGTATATCACTGGCCGAGGGGAGGTTGCGACATGACGGGGCTCGACAAGCGTGATTGACGACAGACCCGGGCGGCCGTCGCTCGACGAGATGGCGCCGATCGAGCGCGTGTCCGTCGCCGAGCAGGTGGCGCGCAACCTGCTCGACCTCATTCGCACCGGCAGCGTGCGCCCGGGCCAGCAATTGCCGACCGAGCGCGAGCTTGCCGCCACCTTGCAGGTGTCGCGGCCCTCGGTGCGCGAAGCGGTCAGGGGCTTGCAGATCCTCGGCGTGCTCCGGGCGCGCCAGGGCGGCGGCCTGTTCGTCACCTCGCTCAAGGCGGCCGAGATCCTGGCGCCCTTGCAGATGCTGATCACGCTGACCGAGGACAATTTCGAAGCGCTGCATGAATCGCGCGTCGTGGTCGAAGGCGCGATCGGCCGGCTCCTGGCGCAGAAGATCACCGTCGCGACCATCGTGCGGCTGCGCAAGATGGTCGAGATCCAGCAGGGCCTCACCGGCAATGCGGTCGCCTTTCGCGTCTCCGACATGGAATTCCATCGCACGCTGGGGGCCGCCCTCGACAATCCCTTCCTCGAGCGCATCTCGGAATCGCTCTACGTCCTCGGTTTCGAATATCGCAAGATCGCCTGGGAGACGCCGGGCGTGCTGGCCCGCTCGGTGCGCGACCACGAGCAGATCATCAAGGCCCTCGAGGCGAAGGATCCGGATCTCACCGCGGCCGCCATGGTGCGCCATATGGAGAGCGTCCATGAGACGACCAAGGCGGCGATGACGAAGAAGGCGCAAGACTGATGGCCGAATGGAAAGTCCAGGCGGCAAGCCGCCTCACAGTGGAGGAGATCCTGAGCGACGGATTCTCGACGCCGTTCGATGCGCCCACCGTGCCGGCCTTTCCCTTCACCTTCCGCAATGCCGAGGTGATGACCCTGGCCTGGCGCACCGATCTCGATTCCATCGCGCGCATCCTCCCGCCGCCGCTCGAGCCGCAATCCGACGTCGTTCTCGCTCATATCTACAAGATGAACGACACTGAATGGCTGGGGCCCTATTTCGAGAGCAACATCATGGTGGGCTGCCGCTTTCAGGCGGCGGACGCCGTGGGCGGCTATTCGCCCTATCTCTTCCTCTCATCCGACGGCGGCGTGGTGCATGGCCGCGAAGTGCACGGCCAGCCGAAGAAGCTCGGGCGGCCCCATCTCGAGGCGCGCGGCGATGCCTGGGTCGGCACGATCGAGCGCAACGGCATCGATGTCCTGACCGGCACCATGGCCTACAAGCAGCGGCGCTCCGACATCAAGCGCCTTACCGGATATTTCGACTTCGCTCTCAATATCAACCTGAAAGCCATCAACCACATCGACGGCTCGCCGGCGATCCGCCAGCTCACCGCGCGCCGCCTCGGCGCGCTCGAGGTGCATGAATGCTGGTCGGGCTCGTGCACGGTGGAGCTCAGGCCCAATGTGCAGGCGCCGGTCTACCGGCTGCCGGTCAAGGAAATGCTGGAAGGCTTCTGGTGGCGCGCCGATTTCACCCTCGTGCCGGGCTATGTGCTGCACGATTATCTCGCGCGAAAGTGATAGCCGCTACAGAGCGGGCAGCCCCGCACGCGATCTGAAGTCCGCGTTGCGGATATCGATCTCACCGCCCGCAAGATCATCCGCCGCACCCGAGAGCAGATATTGGACGGCGCGCGCCGGCTCTTCGGCCGGCCGCAGGCTGCTGCGCGGGATGCGGCTCACTTCATTGATGCCCGAGGCGCGAATGGTCTCCTGCATGCCGGTGTCGACGAGGCCCGGCAGCAGGCCGAAAACGCGGATATGGTCCTTGGCATGGTCGAGCGCGATCGCGCGCGTCAGCATCGCGAGCGCAGCCTTGCCGGCGCAATAAGCGCTCCAGCCTTCCAGGGCCTGATGCGCCGCACCTGTCGACAGATTGACGATGCGCCGTGTCGCCTGGCGCTCGCCCTGCGCGATGAAAGCGCGGATGAAGCGCGACGGTGCGATCAGATTCGTGGCGATGGCGTGCTCCCATTGCGCCGCATCGGTCTCGGCGAGAGCGCCGATCGGCTCGATCGTCCCGGCATTGTTGACGAGGCCGTCGATATGGCCCCAGCGGTCGAGGCCCGCCTTCATCGCGGTTTCGGCGGCATCGGGCATCGTCACATCGCGCGTCAGGACGAGGGCCGCATCGCCCAGCGTTTGGGCGAGGGCCGTGGCTGTCGCCGCAGACCTGATGACGGCCAGGACATGGCCGCCCGCTCGCACGATTGCCTCGGCAGTGGCCTTGCCCACGCCCTGGCCGGCACCGGTGACGATGATGACCGGCGCTTGCGCTCCCTGCTGCATGACGGCTCCTCGGAAATTTGCGGCTGTCTTACGCCGGTCTCCGAAGGCAAGTCAATTGGCCTGACCAATTAAGATGACCGGAGCAATGATCTTTCTGAAGCCCTCGGCTATGGTCGCTCCCCTGAAACCGGAGACCAGGATGAAGCTGCAGCTCTTTCGCAATGCCACCCTCGAGCTCGACTATGCCGGGAGGACGGTTCTTATCGACCCCTATTTGGCGCCCAGGCACAGCCTGCCGTCCTTCACCGGCCGGTCGCCCAACCCGATGACCGAATTGCCGGCCAGCATCGAGGACATATTGAAGGGTGTCGAGCTCGTGGTGGTGTCGCATCTCCACACCGATCATTTCGACGGCGTGGCCAAGGAAAGGGTGCCGAAGGACCTGCCGCTCATCTGCCGGCCGGGCGATGAGACGACGATCCTCAAAGCGGGCTTCACCGATGTCAGGCCCTTGCTCGATGTCCTCGACTGGAACGGCCTGGTCTTCACTCGCCGCGAAGGCAGCCACGGCCTGGGGCCGGTAGTCGAGAAGATGGGGCCGGTGATGGGCTTCACGCTCAGAGCGCAAGACGAGCCCAGCATCTATTGGACGGGGGACACGGTCCTCTATCACCCGGTCGTCAAGACCATCGCCGAGACTTCGCCCGACATCGTCGTCACCCATTCCTGTGGCGCCAAATGGGACGGCGATCTTATCGTCATGGATGCCGAGCAGACGGCGGCCACGTGCGGACTGGCGAAGGATGCCCGCGTGATCGCCGTCCATATGGAAGCGCTCGATCATGCAACGGTCACCCGCGCCGAACTGCGCCGCGCCGCCGAGGCGAAGAAGATTTCGGCGCAGCAGCTCCTCATCCCGGCGGATGGCGAAACGCTGACATTGTAACGAGCTCAGCGCTTCGCCAGGAAGGCTCTGACGATAAAGCCCAATATCGCCAGCACCGCGACGACCAGCGGCACGGCCCAGTTCTCATACCAGGGCAAGGCCGGATTGCGCGGCCATGAGATATTGGCCGTCTGGAAGATGAGCCAGAGGGCGGCTGCGACGATCACGATCCCCGACAGGGCGCCGAGATGGAAGGCGGAGGGCTTCGCGCCTTCCGTCAGCCGCTCATAGGCGGCGGCAAGGGCGGGGAAGAGGAAGGAGATATAGAAGCCCGCCGTGGTGAAGGTGAGCAGGATCACATAGATGTTGGTGAAGCTGAGGCCGAAGAAGATCACCGACATCAGGGCCGAGGCGAAGATGGCATTGACCGGCAGACGGTCTTCGCCCGCAAGCCTGCTCAAGGCGCCCGCCATGGGCAATTCGCCCTCGCGCGCCAGCGCCCAGATCACCCGCGACACGGAAGCCTGCAGGCCCACCATGCAGGCGATGAAGCCGACGACGAAGACCGCGGTCATGAGATGAAGCCCGACGGCGCCCAGGTGATGCTCGATCGTCGCCGCGACCGGATCGAGGACCGAGCCCGAGCGCACGGCGGCGAGATCGGGTATGGCCAGGATGAAAGCCAGCGCCGAGAAGGCGACGATGGCTGAGACGAAGAGCAGGGAATAGATCATCGCCTTGGGAACAGCGCGCTCAGGCTCCTTGACCTCCTCGGCGATCGAGCCCGCGCTCTCGAAGCCGACAAAGGCCCAGCCGGCGATGGCGACGCCGAACAGCAGCGGCGGCAAGAGGAAGCTTCCGGTATTGGCGTCGAACAGCCCTTCGCTCAGCACCGAAAGATCGTTCACCCGGAACAGGCCCAGAAGGACGATGCCGAGACCGATCGAGCCCACCACTTCGGCCGCGATGCACAGTCCGATGATGAATTTGAGGAGCTTGCGGCCGAAGGTGTTGGCAAGCGTCACGAAGGCGATCAGCGACAGCGCCAGGATGACGGTCGTCGATCTGGAGCCCGCATCGAGCCCCAGGAATTGCGCGAGGAAGCCGGCGCCGCCCAAAGCGACGGCGGCAATGGCGATCGGCAAGGTCCAGATATAGGCCCAGCCGGCGAACCAGCCATAGGTCGGTCCCATGATGTGGCGCGACCATTGATAGACGCTGCCTTCGAGCGGCAGGCGCGAGACCAGCATGGCGAAGGAGAGCGCCACCAGCATCTGGCCGGCAAGCGTGATGGGGAAACCCCACCAGAAGCCCGGGCCCACCGTCGTCAGGCCGACGGAGAAGATCGAATAGAGCGCCACGATCGGCGAGATGAAGGCGAAGGCCAGCGAGAAGGTCGACCAGGCGGTGAAATCGCGCAACAGCTCCTTGGAGCCGGCCGTGCGGCCGGCCTCTTCAGCAATGGACATTATTTTCCTCTAAGCGGCGGGTTATTGCAGGATCGAAAGGGTTTCCAGGATGATGCGGCAGGCGGCGATCTGCGTCGTCTTCGTCACATCGAGCGAGGGCGCCACCTCGACCAGATCGACGGCGCCGATCTTGAGGCCGCGGAACTCATGCAAGGCCGCGAACAGCTCGCGCAGCAGCATGCCGCCGGGCGTGGGCACGCACGTGCCGGGCGCCACCGTGAAGTCGAGCACGTCGATGTCGATGGTGAGATAGACATCGCCCGAGCCGCCGCCGGCGACGGCAGCCGCCTTCTTGCCGATGGCGGTTGCGCCCTCGCGCATGACATCGTCGAGCGAGAGGATGGTCATGCCCTGCTTCTTCGCATAGTCCATCTCGGAGCGCGGATTGAGCCAGCCGCCGATGCCGATCAGCACCGTGTGCTTGGGATCGAAGCCGGCATCGATGGCGCGGGTGATCGGGCAGCAATGGCTGTCCTTCAGCCCGCCGACATTGTCGGCGGTGTCGAAATGCGTGTCGAACAGGATGAGGCCCGGGCGTTTGCGGTGCTTGGCGAATGCCCGGACGCCGCCGATCGTCACCGAATGATCACCGCCCAGAATGAAGGGCCTGGCGCCGCCTTGCAGGATCTCGCCGGCCATGGCTTGCGCCTTGTCCATGGTCGCCGTGACGTCGCCCGGAACCACCGGCACGTCGCCGCAATCGGCCATGGCGAGCCTCTGCGCCAGGTCGATGTCGGAGGTCGCGTTATAGGTCAGGAACAGGCTCGAATGCTCGCGGATGCCGCGCGGCCCGTAGTTGGCGCCGGTGCGGCTGATGGAGGTGGAGTCGAAGGGGAAGCCCAGGAAGGCGACATCGAGCTTCGCTTGGGCGATCGCCTTGCGGTCGGCGGGAACATAGGGAAGCCGGAAGAGGGTGCCGGCAATGCCGGCATGGATAAGCCCGCTCCACATGGTTTCGTCGATGATCTTGGCGCTGTTCACTTCAGGACTCCCTGTGTTGTATATGCTTGGCCTGCAAAGGACGAAGGAGCATGGGAAGAAAGCCAGAGGCATGCAATCGTGACAGCTGTCATGATGGGAACGGCTCCCGTTGACGCTGCCGCCCGCCACGGAAGAGGCGCTCCTTGCCAAGGCCGTCGCCGCCATCGGCCAGCCGAATTTCTACGAGGCGGTCGGGCAATGGCTCGCCCAACGGATCAAGAGCCAGCAATTCATCGTGGTGCGCTATCCGCTGCAGGGCGCGCCGGAGATGATCGTCAACAGCGTGCTCCCGAAGGACGTGCTCGACCTCTATCTCGGCGGCGCCTACCGTTTCGATCCGCTGATGAGACTGTGGCGCGAGCGCCAGGCGCCCTGCTGCGCCATCGTCAAGGAGCTCTCCACCGATCCCGAGACGGTCGAGTATTATCTCGAAGCCATATTCCGGCGCGCCATCATCCGCGACGAGCTGGCGCTGCTCGCCCCGGCGCCGGCGCCGGTCTGCGTCGCCTTCTGCCTCGAGCGGCGCAGCGGCGAATATACGAAGGACGACCTGGCGGCGGCCGAGAAGCTTCTGCCCGTGGTCAGCGAGCTGGTGCGCCAGCATATCGAGTTCTGCATCCTGCGCAGCGGCCCGAGTGCCGTGCCCTCGATCTTCGGCGATTGCCGGATGCCGCTCGCGGTGATCGACCGGACGGGGCGAACCGTCCATGCCAATGAGGCCTGGCTCGGCCAGGATATCAGCCGGCTGATGCCGGACACCTTCGTCGCCGACATCTTGGGCATGTCCGAGGGCCAGCGCATGCTCGACCGCGACTGGCGGCTCGACTGGCATGGGCTCGCCGATGATTTTCCGCTGGCGCCGCGGGGCTCCCTGGTGATGGCGCAGAAAGCCTCGACGGCCGAGACGGACGAGGGCTATGCCGCGGCCTTCGACCGCTTCAGTAAACGGCATGCCCTGACCAGGCGCGAGATCGACGTGGCGCGGCTGGCGCTCCTCGGCCTGTCGAGCGAGCAGATCGCCCGCAGGCTCGACCTCACCCCGGGCTCGGTGCGCAACCACCGCTCGAATGTCTACAGCAAGCTCGATGTCACGAGCGAGCGGGAATTCTTCCGCGCGTTCCTGGCGGAAGTAATGACCAGGACTTCCGCTTGAGGCGTCAGAGATGGACCAAACAACACGCGTTCTATGGTCGAAACACCTCTCACTCCTTGGCGGTGGAGTAAGTTACTTTGGAGCTTCTGACGCTGCCCAGCACAAGCCTTGTCGTCGCGTCAGAGATGTGCATGATGGATGGGAAACGAAACACAAAGCCTACTGTTGGACTCGAATAAAGCAGGCTCATGAGCGACGGTCAGAAACAGAACGCCGGTTCTCGATGGCATCGTTGGGAACCGCACATACATGCGCCAGGCACCATCTTGAACGATCAGTTCAAAGGAGACGATCCTTGGGAAGAATATTTGAATACACTCGAGGAAGCGTCGCCCCCCATACGCGCGATCGGTGTAACTGATTACTACCGTGCCGATTCATATCTACGGATGATTAAGGCGAAAGAGCAAGGTCGGTTGGAGAAATGTGACCTGATCTTTCCAAATATCGAAGTACGCCTCGCGATTGGTACCGTTAGAGTTCGTTGGGCTAATCTGCACCTGTTGGTTAGCCCAGAAGATCCCAAACACCTGGATGAGATTTCTCGCATTCTAGCTCAGCTAACCTTTAAGGCATACGATGATACTTTTAGTTGCCGTGAAGATGATTTGATAAGGTTAGGCAAGGCTGTTGCGAAGGGAGTGTCGGATGGTGGAGCTCTTGTACGAGGGGCGGAACAATTCAAGGTGTCCTTCGAGCAACTTAAACAAGTCTATAATGACAGTGCTTGAAGCATTGCGTGTTGCCAGACAAGCATTTGCAGCAAGCGGATTAAGCGAGAATGAGTGGAATGCCTTCCTGCTCAAGTATACAGGCCAAGTAGACGCCACAATTGATCAAAAGCTCAAGGTAGTGCGCGAAAATTCCGCTTCTTGGCGAGATGATGAAATTGCCGACCGAAGCAGCGACGACGAACCGATACTAGATGCAGATACGGATCTCTCTGACACCTCATTGGCTCTGTTACAAGCGGAGATAAACCGACTAAAGCGATTGATCAATCTTGATACTGATACGTCCAATCGTTATTCGGCTATTTCGCGCCGAATTGCGGACGAAACCGCGGCGCATCAAGAGTTATCTGCTCAGCTTAGCGATTGCGAAAGCGCGGAAGCTCGAATGAAACAACTAAACACAGATCGTGAAAGCGCTTACCGACGTGTATTTGATGCGATAGTGGCCGAAGAAAATGTCCTTTGTGAACTATATCTTCCGTTGATGAGGCGCTTGGAGGAAGCAAAGGGTTCACTTCGAAAGCTCACATTTTCGGTAACAAGGCGCGCTGACCTGGGGATTTGGGCGACAGAAGGAGAGTCTCTCTTCGATCTCCGCCGCGAAGGCCCGTTCACGGGCCGCGCTCACGCGAATGGTGTCGAACTCGCGGATGTCGGCGAGATCGCGGCGGTTGAACACCGCGGTCAGGCGATGATTGCCGACGAGCAGCGTCATGATCGCACGTGCCCCCAGAAGCTCGATGAGCTGGACCTTGGCCTCGAAGGGCGGCGTCGCATTGGGGTGGTCAGCCGCGGCCTTCACGGGGTGGATGTCCTCGGGGCGAACGCCGATCATGATGTCGCCCTGGAGCGCGCCGCCGGGCAGGGGAAAGCGCACGCCCTCGACATCGAGGCCTTGCCCGTTCAGCTTGCCGCGCAGCATGTTGATGGTCGGGCTGCCGATGGTGCGGGCGACATAGGCATTGACCGGATCGGAATAGAGCGCTTCCGGCGCCGCATTCTGCTCGACGATGCCGTGATTGACGACCAGGATGCGGTCGCCCATCGCCATCGCCTCTTCCTGGTCATGGGTCACCCAGACCGAAGTGACACCGAGGGATTGCTGCAATTCGAGGACCTCGCGGCGCATATCGAGGCGAAGCTGGGCATCGAGATTGGACAGAGGCTCGTCGAACAGGAAGACCTTGGGCTTCCTGACCAGGGCGCGAGCGATCGCGACGCGCTGCTGCTGCCCGCCGCTCAAAGCCGAGGGCTTGCGGTCGAGCAAGGCCTTGAGGCCGGTGCGCTCGGCCACGCCCTCGACGCGCTTGGCGATTTCGTTCTTGGCCATGCCGCGCGCCTTGAGCGGAAAGCCGATATTGTTGCGCACGGTCAGATGCGCATAGAGCGCGTAGTTCTGGAACACGAAAGCAATGTCGCGGTGCTTCGGCGCCAGGTCGGTGACATCGCGATCGCCGATGAAGATGCGTCCGGAATTCACCCGCTCGAGGCCGCCAATGGCACGCAGCATGGTGGTCTTGCCCGATCCCGAGGGCCCGACGATGACGACGAACTCACCATCGGGGATGGCGAAGCTCACATTGCGGATCGCCTGATAGGCGCCATAGTGCTTGACCACATTCTCGAATCTGATCGATGCCATGACTAGCCCTTGACCCCGCTGCCGCCGAGGCCGCGGACGAGCCGTTTCTGAATGACGAAGGAAAGCACCATCACCGGGGCCACCGTGAGCAACAGTGCCGCGCTCATCGGCCCGAGCTTCACGCCCTGGAAGGTGTTGAAGCCCGAGATGGCGACGGGGAGCGTCTGCGACGAGCCGGGCGCCAGCACCAACGCATAGAACAATTCGTTCCACGACATCATGAAGGCGAGGAGGGCGGAGGCGCCGAGACCCGGCAGCACATTGGGGACGACGACGCGCCAGAAGGCGGCGAAAGGCCCATAGCCGTCGATCGCCGCCTGCTCCTCCACCTCGCGCGGCACGCTGGCGAAGAAGCCGGTCATGAACCAGGTGATCATCGGCACGACAATGGTGAGATGCGCCGCGATGACGGCGATGAGGCTGTCCGAGAGATTGAACTGCAGCGCCAGCGCCAAGAGCGGGAAAGCGAGAACGGTCGGCGGGATGATGGTGGGGAAGAGGATGGCGAAGCGCAAGGGAATGCCGCCGGTGCGGAAGCGGGCGATGGAATAGCCGGCGAGCGCCCCTACGAAGACGCCGATGATGGTGACGGCGAAGCCGACGATGATGCTGCGCAGCGCCGCACCGGGTATCCCGCCCTCGGCGATATCGCGCATATTGTCGAGCGTCGGGTCGATGGCGAAGCTTCCCGGATTGGTGAGATCGGCCGGGGTGCGGAAGGCGGCGAAGGCGATCCACAGCAGCGGCACCAGGACCGCGGTGACCGCCATGGCGATCAGCAGCAGCCGGCCCGCTTCGGCGGCGGGCGTCAGCCTTGTGCCGGGGGCCGCGTCGTTCATCCTTCCGCCTTTCTCACCTGGCGCAGCATCCAGATGATGGGCAGCGCCAGCACCGCCAGGAAGACGAAGGCCATGGCCGAGGCTTCCGCCAGCCGGAAGAAGCGCACGCCGGTCTGGTACATGATGAATTGCAGGCTTTCCGTCGACCCGCCGGGGCCGCCATTGGTGATCACGAAGACATATTCGAAGAGCTTCGATGCCTCGAGGACGCGGATGACGGTGGCGATGCCGATGACCGGCATGAGCATTGGCAAGGTCAGGGTCCTGAAGGTCAGCCAGGCCGAGGCGCCATCGACGCGTGCCGCCTCGAAGGGCGCTTTCGGCAAGCTCTCCAGGGCCGAGAGGAAGAGCAGCACCATGAACGGCGTCCACTGCCAGACATCGATCAGGACCATCGACGCAAGCGCATAGTTGGGCGAGAAGAAGTCGATATGGATGCCGAGCTTCGCGATGGCGTTGGGAATGAGACCCAATTGCTGGTTGAGCAGGAAGCGGAAGACGAGGCCGACCGCGACGGGTGCTATGAACATCGGCGTGAACAGCAAGGCGCGCGTCACATTGCGGGCGATGCGCTGGCGCTGCAGGGCCAGCGCCAGAGCAAGGCCGAGGACGAGCTCGATCACGACGGCGGCGACGACGAAGGTCAGTGTGATCTTGAGCGAGTCGGTGAAATCGCCGTCGGTGAGGACGCGGTTATATTGCTCGAAGCCGAAAAAGCTGAGATTGCGGCTGGTGAGCTTGTAATTGGTGAGCGAGAGATAGAAGGAAAAGCCGAGCGGATAGAGAACGAAGATGCCGAGCAGCAGCACCAGCGGCAGCGCCATCCACCAGCGGAAGGGCAGCTTGCCGGCCAGCCTTTCGAGACGGCCGATCCGTGGCGGATCGGCCGTCGGGACATCTGGCGATAGCGTGCCGGTCGTCATGTCGCTCTAGCGTGTTGCCTTTTCCGCCGCGGATTGGGCGGCGGCCAGCGCCTCGTCCACCGACTTGATGCTGGCGACCGCGGCATTGATCTCGACGCCCACCGCTTCGATCGCTTCGGCGCAGCCGGTGCCGAGGCAGAGCGGCACGGCCGCGGCCGCGACCTTGCTATAGGTCTTATAATAGTCTTCGGAAACGCCCTTGGCCCAGACATCGGGATCCATCATGGCGCTGTCGCGGGTCGGCGCACCGCCCGAAATGACCCGGACCTTCTCTTGCGCCGGCGCCGTGATCCAGGAGATCCAGGCCCAGGCTGCTTCCTTGTTCTCGCCGTTCTTCGGGATGCTCCAGGACCAGGTGCCGCCGGTGCCGCGCCCGCCTGGGAAGGGTGCGAGAGCGAACTTGCCCGGCACTTGCGAGTCCTTGCCATTGACGATCGGAACGACCCAGCCATAGGTCGTGAGCGCGGAAGCCTGGTCGCTCTTGGCGGCGCGGATCGTCTCGTCGAAACCCCAATTGAGGCTCGCCGCGGGCGCCGCTTCCCTGCTGACTTTCATATAGGCTTCGAGCGCCTTGCGGGCTTCGGGCGTGTCGATCGTCCAGGTGCCGTCCTCTTTGCGCAGCTGGCCGCCCGACGAAAGCAGGAAGGCGTTCCACTCTTCCATGATCACGAAGCCCTGCTTCTGCTGGAGCGCGATGCCCGCCCGCTTGTCGGTCTTCTTGGCGATGGCCGAGGCGACGAGCTCATCGAGGGTCTCCGGCGCCTTGTCCCACAGATCCGTGCGATAAACGAAGCCGGTCGGATAGCTGTAGAACGGCACACCCAGAACTTTCTCGCCCACCTGGCCGATCTTGCGGAAGGACGCGGCGAAGTCGTCATATTTATAGTCGTCGCCCAGGCAAGCGATCGCCGGGCGCAGATCCTCGAGGAATCCGGCCTCGTCATATTCGGAGACCCAGGAGGTGTCGACCTGCATCAGATTCTGCGTGCCGGTGCCGCGCTGCAACGAGGCAATCTGCATGTCGCGGATCACGTCATAGGCAGCGCCTTCGATCTCGATCTTCACATTGGGATAGAGCTTGTTGAAGTCGGGGATCATGGCCTTCACGAAATCGGTGTCGGTCACGTCCTCCATCACGACCTTGACGGTGCCGGACACGTCCTTTGGTGCTGGGCTTGCGAAAGTGCTGCCGGCGCAGTCGGCGGCCGCTGTCCCCGCCCAGAAGAGCAAGGTCGCCAGAGCGGCAGATGTGAAAAGTGCGGTCTTATTCATTGTCTTCCCTCCGTCATGCTGTTATATATTGTACAATATTTATTGTTATAAATTATACATGAATGAACTGCGGCGACAAGGGCCTAGGCCCGCTTTTTGTCGGCCAGGATCATTTCGGCGGCCTTTTCACCAATCATCATGCAGGGTGCGTTGAGATTGCCGGAGGTCAAAGCCGGCATGATCGAGGCATCGGCAATGCGCAGGGCTCCAACGCCTCTCACCTTGAGCCTCGGATCGACGATGGCGCTCGCTTCCGGTCCCATGCGGCAGGTGCCGGAAGGGTGATAGATCGTCCCGGCATTGCAGATGAGATAGGAGGCGATCGTGTCGTCGGAGACGTCATGCCAGGCGGGCGCGATCGGCCGCTTGACGATTTCCTTCAATGGCATCGCGGTGGTGATCCGGCGGACGGCGCGAATGCCGCGCGCCAGGCGATGGAGATCGTCGGGATCGCCGAACAGGCGATGATCGATCGATGGCGGCGACAAGGGATCGGCATTCTTGAGCGTGATACGGCCGCGGCTCTTCGGCCGGCAGACGCTGGCGACGATGGTGAAGGAATTCTCCTTCAGCAGCAGTTCGCCTTCGCCCGCCACCAGATAGCCGGCGGGCGTCACATGCACCTGGATGTCGGGGATGTCCTCGCTCGGCGAGGATTTTAGGAAGCCGACCAGATGCGCATCGGGAGTCGTGGCGACGCCGCGGCCGCGCAGCAGCCAGTTGGCGCCGTGCAGCACCTGCTTCCACATCGCCATCTCGCTGTTGAAAGTCGGGATGGAAACTTCATAGGTCATCCCGAGGCCCGGATGGTCCTGCAGGTTGCGGCCGACCTCGGGACTTTCGCATTTGACCTCGATGCCGTGCTTGCGCAATTCGGCCGGATCGCCGATGCCCGACAGCATCAAAAGCTGCGGCGAAGCGACGGCGCCGCTCGCGAGGATGATCTCGCCGCCTGCGCGCAATCTGCGGATCTCGCCGTCAATCTCCGCCTCGACGCCGATCGCGCGGCCATCCTCGATCAGAAGGCGCATGGCGCGCGCTTGCGGCATGATCGCGAGGTTCGCTCGCCGCCGCACCGGATCGATGAAGGCGCGCGCCGCGCTGCAGCGCCAGCCCTTCCACTGCGTCGCCTGGACATAGCCGAAGCCCGCAATCTCAGGCCCGTTGAGGTCCGGATTGTAGGAATGGCCGCAGGCCTTCGCCGCTTCGATGAAGAGCTGGGCCAGAGGATGCGGCTCCTGCACATCCGAGACCTTGAGCGGGCCGCCCGCGCCGTGATGGCTCGACGCCCCGCGCTCATTGTCCTCCTGGCGCTTGAACAGCGGCAGCACGTCGTCAAAACCCCAGCCGGGATTGCCGAGATCGCGCCAATGGTCGAAATCCTGCGGAAAGCCGCGGACATAGAGCATGCCGTTGATGGCGCTCGTGCCGCCCATCACCTTGCCGCGCGGCCAGATGCTGATGCGCCCGGCGATCGTCGGGTCGGGCTCGGTGCGGTACATCCAGTCGAAACGCGGATTGCCGATGCCTTTGACATAGGTCGCGGCCGGCATCTGGATGAAGACCGATTTGTCCGAGCCGCCGGCCTCGAGCAAAAGCACCTTGTTCGAGGGATTTTGCGACAACCGGTTCGCCACCACGCAGCCGGCCGATCCGGCGCCGATGACGATATAGTCCCACAAGGTGCTCTCGACCGGCATGGGGCTTTCTCCGGTCAGATGATCGTGGTGCCGCCGTCGAGACGGAGCGCGCTGCCGGTCGCATAGGGCGCATCGGCGATGAGGAACAGGACCGCTTTCGCCACTTCCTCAGGCTTGGCGAAGCGCTTCAGCGGCACCCGGCCGATGGCGCCGTCGATCACTTCCTGCGTGCCGCCGAACCATTTGATCTCGGCTTCCAGCATCGGCGTGTCGATCGGGCCCGGGCTCACCGCATTGACGCGGACCTTGGGCGCCATCTCGGCGGCGAGCGCCATGGTGAGGCCGACGACGCCCGCTTTGGCGGCGCAATAATGCACATAATAGCCCATGCCGATATGGGCGAGCTCGGAGGCGAAATTCACGATTGAACCCCCCTTGCCTTCGTTCATATGCAAGGCGGCGGCGCGCGCGACGATGAAATTGCCGGTGAGATTGACATCGAGATGCTGGCGGAAGTGCTCGACGGTCAAGTCCTTGACCAGACAGGGCTCGCACAGGCCCGCGGCATAGACGACGGCATCGAGGCCGCCCAGGCTTGCGATCGCCTCGGGCACGATCGTGGCGCAGGATTCCGTATCGCCGACATCGGCCGTGATGACATGCGTCTTTCCTTGGAGCTCGGCCGCGGCCTTGGCAAGCTTCTCCTTCGATCGGGCGATGAGCGCCAGTTCCGCGCCCTCGGCCGCGAAGAGGCGCGCCGTGGCGAGGCCCGCGCCCGATGAAGCCCCGACGATCAGCGCCTTCTTGCCGGCGAGCTTCATGGCACCCTCCCTCTCACAAAATGCCGTGGCGGTCGAAGACCTCGACGAGGGTGGCGCCGTTGCGCAGTTCCTCGCGCACCGTCGTCTCGGCGCGGACCTTGGCGAGCGCTTTCGTCATCACGGTCTCGATCAGGCTCTCGGGAACGAAGACGATGCCGTCGAGATCGGCGATCACCAGGTCGCCCGAGCTCACCTCGACCTCGCCGATGACGCCCGGCACGTCGGCCCACATCATCTTGCCGCGATATTTCGTGTCGACCGGGTTGCGGCCGCCGGCGAAGACCGGGAAGCCCA
Source organism: Pseudomonadota bacterium (assembly GCA_021828105.1). GTDB lineage: Bacteria > Pseudomonadota > Alphaproteobacteria > Rhizobiales > Aestuariivirgaceae > Taklimakanibacter. The sequence goes on along the minus strand of JAKATG010000003.1, from coordinate 260,370 downwards.
TCTCGCGGATCATGTCGACGTCGCGCACGCAGCCGTCGGTGATACAGCCGGCCGAACCCAGATACTGCGCGCGCGTCGACAGCAACTCGCCCCAGGGCGCGATGCGGCGATTGCCGTGGCAGACGAAGACCGGCACCTCGCCTTGCTTCAGGCCGTCGACGAGGCGGATCTCATGCTCATAGACATTCACCGTGGCGTCGTCGTGGAAGATCGGCATGTAGATGCCGACGCGCGCAAAGCCCACGATGCGCATGCCGTCCTGCAGCGGCTGCAGGACCGACTGGACCACTTGTCGGCGATATCCCAGCGAATCGAGCGTGTCCGAGACGACGGCGGAATAGAGTTCCGCCCGGCAGGTTTCGAGAATGGCGGCACGGTCCATTTGTGTTCCTTCCTGAGTTGGGTTCAATAGCATTTGGCGGTGACTCCTCCGTCGATGACGATCTCGGCGCCGTTGATGAAGGACGACCGGTCCGAGACGAGAAAGCACACGGCGTCGGCGACATCGGCGGGCGTGGCAATGCGCTTTGCCGGATAATGCGCGACGGTCCGCGCCTTGGCCTCGGCCGGATCGGGAGAGGCTTGCCAATAGCGCTCGACCATCGGTGTCTGGATGTCGCCCGGGCAAATGCAGTTGCAGCGGATGCGGGCCTCCGCATAGGCCTCGGTCACCGCGATGGCGCGGGTGAGGCCCAGCACGCCATGCTTGCTGGCAACATAGGCGGGCAGGATCTGATCGGCGCTGAAGGAGAGGACCGAGCCGCTGTTGACGATCGATCCGCCGCCCGAGCGCATCATGCGCGGGATGACGGCGCGGCTTCCCAAGAACATCGAGCGCAGATTGACCGCCATCAGCCGGTCCCATTCGGCGGGGCTCGTCTCATGCAGCAATTTCTCGATCTGGATCGCGGCATTCTGGTGAATGAAGTCGATCCGGCCGAATTGGGCTTCGGCCGCCCCGACCATGCGCTCGCTGTCGGCCTCGTCCGAGATGTCGGCCGTGATGGCGACCGCCTGGAAGCCTTTTTCGCGCAAGCCCGCGGCGATCGCATCGAGCGCGTCCGTCTTGACGTCGACGAGCGCGACGCGCGCACCCTCGGCGCAGAGCCTCTCGGCCGTGGCCCGGCCGAGGCCGCCTGCGGCGCCGGTGACGATGCCGGATTTTCCCTCGAGCATCGCCATGTCACTCTTTGTCCCGTGACTTCATCGCGAGGCGCGAAAAGGCGCGGAAGGCGCGGCTCCGCGCAAAGAGATAGCCGAGACGCGACCCGGCATCGGTCTCGAGCGCCCTGTCGATGACCGAGGGTCCCTTGACGGCGATGTCAGGCTTGCGCGCCGTCCTCGCCTTGCCGTCGAGATCGGCGAGCACCGTTTGCGCGGCATTGTGGCCGGGTGCCCCGATGACGCCGCCGCCCGGATGCGTGCCGGCGCTGCACAGATAGAGCCCCGCGACAGGCGTGCGGTAATCCGACAGCTCGGGCAGGGGACGGTTGTTGAACATGTGCTCGATCGTCATCGCCACGTGGAAGATGTTGCCGCCGGTGATGCCATAGGTGCGCTCGAGATCGAGGGGCGTGATGGTGTGGCAGCCGAGAATATGACCGCGCAGATTGGGCGCGAACTTATAGAGCGACTCGAGTACGCGGTTCTCGAATTCGGGCTTGCGGCTGTCCCAGTCGCCATCGCTCAGCTCGAAGGGCAGGTTCTGCACGCCCAGCATCATGCAGTGCTTGCCGGGCGGTGCCAGGCTGTCGTCGGTCACCGACTGGATGATCGCCTCGATCGGGAAATGCTCGGGGAAGGTCCCGCGCAGCATCGCCATATAGGCGTCCTCGAAACGCTCCTCGGATCCGCCCAATATGGCGTGACCGCGATGCTGCGGGCCGGGTTTCGCATCCTTGAAGCCGAGATATTGCGGCAGCTCATCGATGAGGAGATGCAAGCGCGCCATCGAGCCCCTGGTGTCGATGCGCGCCACCTTGCCGCGGAATTCTTGGGTCAAGGCCCTTGCCGGAACGAGCTGGCCGAGCGTCCGCTTGGGATCGGCATTCGACATGACGGCCTTGGCATGGAAGGTGCGTCCGTCGGCAAGCCTCACCCCTTTCGCCTTGCCGTCGCTGATCAGGATTTCGGCGACGGGCGCTCCGGTGAGGAGGGTCACGCCATGGGCCGTCGCCCCTTTCTCCAGCGCCGTGGTGATCGAGCCCATGCCGCCTTTCGGAAAAGCCCAGCGGCCGAACGTGCCCTCGAATTCGCCGGACGCGTGATAGCCGAAGAGATAGCCGGTGCCCGGCGTCGACGGCCCGCCCCAGATCGAGACGATGCCGAAGAACGTATAGAAGCCGCGGATCTGGTCGGAGGTGAAATAGCGCGAGAGCAGATCGCGGGTCGAGCCGAACAGGAATTCGTTGAGGAGGTCCTCTTCCCCCGTCTCCTCGAAGAGTTTCATCATCTCCGAGCGCGTCGGCGGGTTGGCGAGCGTCCAGTGACTGGTGAGGTCGCCGAAGCGCCGGAGCCTGGAGCCGAAGCGCAGCAGCCCCTTGGCATCCGCGGGCGCGATCTTCTCCAGCTGCTTCAGCGTCTTGTCGATGTCCTGCCAGACGAAGATATGCGAGGCGTCGTCGAACAGCGCAAAGCCTTGCGGGTCGGGCGCATACATTTCGAGGCCGAAGCGGCTGACAAGCTCGAGCTCGTCGATGATGCGCGGCTTCAGCACCGCCTGGATGAAGGCGCAGGAAGAGAAGCGCGCGCCGGGGAAGAACTCTTCCGTCACGCAGGCGCCGCCCAGAATCTCGCGGCGCTCGACCACCAGCACCTTCTTGCCGGCGCGTCCCAGATAATTGGCGGCGACGAGGCCGTTATGGCCACCGCCGACGATGATGACGTCATAAAGGTCAGCCGCCATGGCCATTCCTCCCCGGCGTGAAGAAACGGAATTCCATGACGTGATGATAGTCTTCGCCCGGATCGAGTCGCGATTGCGGTACGTGGCTCAGATTGGGTCCGTCGGGAAATTTCTGCGTCTCGAGCGTGAAGCCGGAGAATTTCCGATAGGGATGTCCGCCTTTGCCGATGACGGAGGAATCGAGATAGCCGCCGGTATAGAAATGGACGCCGGGCTCGGTGGTCCACAGCTCGAAACCGCGGCCCGATGCGGGATCGCGCGCCCAAAGCACCGGCCGCAACCGCCCGGCTTCACCCTTGAGGCACCAATTGTGATCATAGCCGCCGCTGCCCGTGACCCTGCCGGCGCCGGCATTGGCGACTTGATCGATCGCCTGGCCGATCCGTCGTGCTTTTCGGAAGTCGAAAGGCGTTTCGGCCACCTTCATGACCTCGCCGGTGATGATCAGCTCGTCATCGACCGGCGTGTAGAAATCGGCATGGATCTCGAGCTCCTGGTCGAGGACGGTGCCGGAAGCATGGCCTGCCAGATTGAAGTAGCTGTGATGCACCATGTTGCACAAAGTCGGGCGGTCGGTCGAAGCGCTGAGATCAATGCGCAAGGTGCCGTCATCGGTCAGGGTATATTGGGATGTCGCCGTGAGCTTGCCGGGAAAGCCTTCATCGCCGTCGGGCGAGGTCAGCGCGAATTTCACGCTGTTGCCTTTGGGATCGAACGCGGCCGCCCATTTGCGCTTGTCGAAGCCGTTCACGCCGCCATGAAGCGAATTCTCACCCTCGTTGCAGCTCGCCTGATAGGCTTTGCCGTCGAGCGTGAATTTCCCGCGGCGAATGCGGTTGCCGAAGCGGCCAACGGTCGCGCCGAAATAGGTCGGCGCATCGCGATAAGCCTTCAGGCTGTCGAAGCCCAGGATCACATCGGCGATCTCGCCTGTAGGCGAGGGGATGTTCATCTGGAGAGCGGTGGCGCCGTAGTCGCTCAGAACCAGGGACGCCCCATGAGCGTTGCGGATCGTGAAGGTCGAGAATTCCTGGCCGTCCAGCGCGCCCCAGTCCTGCCTTTCCGTCGTCACCTGCCACCTCATAGTTATATAATGTATAATTCTTTTGCATTAGTATTGTATAATAGGTAACATCTGGCAAGGGTTTTTCGCAATCAAGCCGCAGGCTATGTTCCACAATGTTGAACGTCACCGCGCGACCAGGGGGAGCAGAAGTCATGTCGAGCAGCGATCTTGCCGAGGCCAAGAAGCCGCGCATCCAGTCGCTGGCGCGCGCCGATGCCATTCTCTCAGCGGTGATGGCGCAGGAAGGGCCGGCGAGCCTCAGCGCGCTCAGCGAAGCTTTGCGGCTCAACAAGACCACCGTCTTCAATCTGGCGGAGAGCCTCGTGGTGCTGGGCTTCCTGCAGCGCTCGACCCAGGGCAAGGGCTATCAGCTCGGCCTGCGCTGTCTCGAGCTTGGCCGGCATGTCGCGAAGAAGCTGCCGATCCTGGAGATCAGCCGTCCATCCTTGCGCGAGCTCTGCCAGGCGACGCGGGAGACAGTCAATCTCGCGGTGCCCTATCTGCATGAAGGCATCATCCTCGAAGCCTTGCAGAGCCAGCAGGCGGTGCGCGCCGTCGCCTATGCCGGGGCGCGCACCAATTATCATTCGAGCGCCTGCGGCAAGGCGATGTTCGCCTATTTCCCCGAAGAGCAGCGCCAGTGGCTGTACAAGACGGCGGGCCTCGAGAAGATGACCGACCATACGATCGTGAGCGTGCCCAAGCTCGAGGCCGAGCTTGAGACCGTGCGCCAGAAGGGCTTCGCCACCGACCGGCAGGAGAACGAGATCGGCGCCTTCTGCGTGGCCATGCCGATCTTCGGCCCGTTCAACGAGATCGCCGGCGCCATCAGCGTCTCGGGCGTGATCCAGCGCATGACGCCCGACTTCGTCGAAGAGGTCATCGTGCTGCTGCGCGAGCACACGGAGAAGATTTCGCAGAAGCTCGGAAGGGCGTGAGAGTTGTGCAAGTCGAAAGCAGTAAGGTTAATATTGCGAGATTCCAGCGCCTTTCTGTTTCGAAGCGCTATCGTTGCTGTCGCACGCAACACGTAGTGTGTGAAAAGTCATTGCATCCGGCAACCATCACCTTGTCAGAGCCACGGGGGCGGCGTAAGCTTTGACGTAGCGGCGACTGCTTCGCATTTCACAATCAAGCGAGACATGGCTCTCGTGATGGTGTTCGTGATCGATGGTGGCCGCTATGACCAGCAAGCAGCAACGAATGCGCGAATTGGTGTTCGGCCATCTCGACGCCCAGACACCGGCGCGCAAAAAAGAACTCAAGCAACTACAGGGCTTTCTGTCCCGGGCGGTCTTTCCCGACGATTTGACGTCGCTCAAGGGCAGCAGCTTTTCCTTCGAAAGCGCCGATTTCCTCGCCGCCGAAAGGATACCGGAAGAGAACGCTGCCCTTCTCCGCCTGCTCGAGAAGGAGAAGGCACCGGACGAACTCGAATTCCGCGTCTTCGTGCGCGAAGTGCCGGTGCGCAGCACCCAGCTTCATGCTTCGGCTCCCTTATGGGCGGGCGGCGCCGCGCTTGAACGGTCGCTCGGGCCCTTCGCCAATGCGGATGGTCGGCTGTTCTGGTTCGACTTCTTCCGTCTGGAAAAGCTCGTCGCGCTTTATGTGCAAGGCCTTTCCCACCCGGCACTTCTGTTCAAGATCACCAGAGGGCTCCAGTTCATCGACGCGACCCTGCCGCTCGCTGCGGGGCTGTTGCCCAAATACAATCTGAATGCGGGCAGTATCTGGATAAACTCGCAACTGCTGAGCCCGGATGCTCCTTCAGGCTATTTCACCGGACTGACCATCAAAGGCGGTACCGTTGCGCTGAGCGCCAAGCCGCAACTGATCAACGGCAAACTGACGGCGGCGGCCAGCACCAAAATCTCGGTCAAGCTGCAATTGCTGGAGAAGCCTGCAACCAGTGCGGATCCTTCGAGCCCCTATGGCAAGGATGCCCGGCGGATGAAGCTCGACCTGCCGCCAACGCTTGCCTTTCATTTCTCCGGCCAGAACAGCACCCTCGACGAGGTCGGCGACGCCGCGTGGTCGCTCTTCGGGCAAGACATTTCATTCGAATGGAACGCGGGGCAGGCGGGGTCGTATGACGCCTTGCTGCACAGGGTTCTGATCCCGTTCAAGGCCTCGGTTAAGAGCTTTCAGGTTGGCGCCAACGCGTCGCCATTCCACACGCTGTCGGGAAAGGCGCCGATCGCCGGCAGCTACTGGGCCTTGCCGGCAGCACCCATCGACATCGCCAATCCTTCGCCCGCCGCCGGCATCGGCGCCATGGTTCTTCGCACCAAGGTAGGCTTGAGGGCAAGTTGGAGCGCCCTCAAAGGCGGCTCCCTCAATCTGACCCAACCTTACATCATGGCCGAGCCGGGGCGGATTGCGCTCAGCGACCCGGCGGCAGGCAATGCCGTCGCCCATCATGATCTCGAGCTGTGGCGGGACGAGCAGAACAAGTTTGGCACGAAGGTCCGCCTTCAGTTGCCGGCTGCTGGCCCCTTCTTCTACAACACGCTGGCCGATGGAACCGAGCTCGTGATGACCTTCGGCCATGCCGACGTGCAGGCCGATCGTCCGGTCACGGTTGAAGGCAAGCCACTCGAGCTGCGCTCGAAAAATTCGCTGCTCATGCTCGCGGTGGCGAAGACCTTCCGGATGATCTATCTCTTCGACGACAACATGCTGGCGGACAATTTCGATCTGACCCAGACGCCGCCGGTCTTCCCAAAGCCCATCGCACTGGCGCTGACCAACGCCTTGTTCAAGGTGACGCCCGCGAATGGCTGCCTGCTGTTCGGGGAGCTGGCGGCGGATTTCGTCAAGGTGGAACGCGGAATCCTGTTCATGACGCTGGGGCTGCTCGCCTATCTGCCGACGCTGCCCGATCCCTATGCGGCGAATATCGGCAAGCTGAAATTCCAGTTCCGCGGCCGCTACAAGTCCTTTGGCGAGCAGACGATCTGGCTATGGCTCGTCGCCTATGTGAAATGGGAGAAGGGATCGGCGGATTTCGACAAAGTGGAAGGCTCGTTTCACTTCGCACCGCTGCAAAGCACGTTGCAGCAGGCCGTCATCAAGCCGCCGGAACCCGCCACCGCCGACTTCGATTTCACCAAGATCGGCGGCGCCGGTGTTTCACCGAAGGCCTTTGGTCTCGACGACCATGGCTGGGCGCCTCATGCCCAGTCGCATTTGCCCAATTATGGCGGCATCTGGGACGAAGCGACCAACCGGATCACCGACGACTTCTTCGCTCTCCTCGATGTGAGTACGAACGCGGATCTGCTCGGCATCAGCTTCAGCACCTTCATGAACACGAGTTTCGGCATGGTGACGACCCACGTGCCGGAGTCATCCGTATCCACGGGCCTTCCGCTGCAAGTCAAGAAAATGGACGTGGTGAGCCCGGGGTTGAATGTGCGGGCATTCACCGTGCCGCAAATCTCCTGGGAGCCGGTGCTCAATCTCACCGCCCCCGCCGTCACGGCCGATCCCCCGTTCGGCGCGAATTATTATCCCGACGACGGCGGCCCCACCCGCATCATCAACAACAGCGGTGAAACCGTGGCGCTCGCGCCGCTGCCGCTCACGGATTTCCTGGTGGAAAGCTTCGATGACGACAAGTTCGCCGCCGTCGCCTTGTCCACCTTGCCTTTCGGCATGCGGATGCTGGCGCTCTTGCAAAAGAATTACTGGTATCAAGGCAATCCGCGGCCCGGCACCAGCTTCGGATTCAACGCAAAGAAATTCCCCGACAACCTGACCGGCGGGCGGCAGCTGCAGGCGGGTGGCGGCGAGGCGTTGCGCCAGGGCGAGAACGACATGTTCATGGGCAGCACGCTGCAACTGAACAACATCCTCGACCTGTTCGGCAATCCGACCGGTGCCTCCACGCTCGGGCGCAGCGTCACCAAGATCTTCAACAACGAATGGATGCTGGATCCCTTCCAACTCATCCGCCAGCGCGGCGTGCCGCTCGAACGCGTCGACTGGAGCGGCTATGGCGCCAGCATCTTCAGCAACTGGCTCAACCCGAAGGCCGCCATCGCCGAGACCAGCCAGGCGAAATTCGATGTGTGGGTCGGGCGCTGCGCCCACGAAATCATCCAGGTGAGGAGCATCCTCTATCCCTGGGCGATCAAGGTGGTGCGGACCATCACGCTGTTCCGGACGCCGAGCGGATATGTCTATCGCTTCGACTCGGGCTGGCGGGCGGAAAGCGATGGCCGCTTCGACTTCCGCTATTTTGTCTACAAGGACGACCCGGCCAATCCCGGCACCCTCATTCCGGAAGAGCGGCAGGCGAAATATCACATCCATCCGGGCGTGGTCGGTGGGCTCTTCCTGGTGAAGGACATCAAGGAAACCGACGAGATCCAGCCATTCAAGGGCACAATGACGATCTCGCCCCCCGACATGATCGTCGACATGGACGGCAAGGAAGTGAATGCCGCGGCGGGCGGCTCGGAATTCGATTTCGAGCTGCAGCCCGTCTATTTCAACGCCGATATCGAGATCGAAGATCCGGTGAGCGGCTATGCCGAGAGGGAATTCGCGGGCGGCGTGAAGCGCAAGCTCGTGCCGGCGAAACGCATCCTGGGTTTCGTACAGGTAGCACCCAGAGGCCTGCCGCTCACGACCGATGCCTTCAAGCTCATGATCGACCGGCAGGCGGGCAATATCGGCGCTGCCATCGATTGCGTGGTGGATATCGGCAAGAGCGGCCAGCAGATGCGGCTCACCCGCTTCGATATCAGCAATTCCTTCGACGAGGACGGTGTGTCGCCTGCCTTCGCTGTCGCCGGTCGCGGCAATGTCCTCCTGCCCAAGGACGGCTCCTGGAGCATGGTCCGGCACGAATTCGCAACGGGCGAAGTCTCGCCCGTGCCGAAGGAGCTCAGCGTGCCGCTCATCCGCATCGGCAAGCTGGTGAAGAAGGCCGGCGACAAGTGGGAGCCCGACATCGCGCCCAAGGATGGCCTCCTGCGAATCGCCAACCCCGCCGATCTCTTAAGGCCCTCAGTCGCCGGCACCTTGAACTATGGCTTCCTCCAGAGCACCGACACGCAAAAGGCGCTATTCCTGACGCCGTCCTTCAAGCTCGGCATCGAGAAGATGCTGAGCAAGTCGCCGCCGCTCTTTGCCGACGCTTTCCGCATCGTGAGTTCGAAGGCCATCTTCCCCAATGTCGGGAAAGCCATTGCGGGCGACATCGGCGATGCGATCTCGCTCCTGGAGAATTCCGGCCAGTTCAACAAAGCTGCCGGCATCCAGGACGGCCTTGCGGACGTCTTCGAGCTGATGCAGATCAATGACAAGACGGGTGGCCTGAAGAAGGAAGGCTACAAGCTCCTCAAGCAGCTCGAGGAGCCCTTCAAGCTGCCCGACACGGAGTGGAAGCTGATCGAGCTCGGCGGCGCCTTCAAGATCTATCTCGAATACAAGGCGGACAAGATACAGACACCGGGCGGCGGCACGAAGGATGCCAAAGGCGGTCTCGACTTCGACGTGGACTCCTTCGCCGGCGGCCTCGCCGACCAGTGGAAGAGCAAGATGGCGAATGTGTCGGTGGTCGTCGATCTCGGCCCGATCAAGCGACTGATGACCATCAAGGGAAACTGGGACGCCAAGAAGGGTGCCGAGGCGCAGTATGGCGGGAATGCCGGCGATCCGGATTTCCCCTCGCCGCAGATCCAGTTCGCCGACGAGCTGAAGCCGGTCATCGAAATCCTGCAGATCCTGCAGAGCCTGCAGGGCGAGAATTACAAGGACGCGTTCGCCCGCGGCCTGAAGCTCGCCATGAGCAACAAGGCCGGCAGCTGGGAATACAAGATGGAAGCCGCGAAGGAAATTCCCGTCGTGCGCTTCCCGATGCCCATGTTCCTGTACAACGACCCGAACGCACCGCTGAAGCTCGAAGCCGGCCTGAGACTGGGGATGTATTTCAACGCCGCCCTCAAGGTGACGAGCGACCCGCAGCAGCTCCTTCCGACCGCCGGCGCCTTTCTCGGCTTCTATGGCAGGCTCTCGGTGATGTGCGTGTCGATCTCGATCGCGACCGTCTACGCCGTGGGCCAGGTGAACCTCGACATCGCCGCCGACACCAAGACCGGCCCGGCGCTCAGGATGAAATTCGGCTTCGGCGCGCAGATCGTGATCGGCCTGCCGGTCGCCGGCAATGTGAGCGTGCTCTACATGGTGACGGTTGAGATCTACACCGATGCCACCTCTGTCGTGGTGTCGGCGGGTCTCTTGTTTCAGGGGCACGCCGAAATCCTGGGCGGCATCGTCGGCATCACGATCACGATCGAGGCCAAGGGGACGGTTGCAAGGATAGGCGACCGCACCGACCTGGCGGCGCAAGTCACCTTCGGCCTCGATATCAGCATCTTCCTCGTCATCAACATCAGCTTCAGCACCTCGTGGGAGGAGCAGCGGCAGATTGCGTAGCGACCACGGGTATTGAGCCAAGCAGGCACGCCGACATGGAACCGAACCGACGATTCTCCATCCTTCCCTTCCCCCAGTCCTTTGACGGCAGCACTTTGACGCTCAACATCGTCGTGCTGCCGCGGAACCACAACCCGTTGAAACAGGCGATCGAATCCGTGGTGGGAATTGCGGATCCGGGCGTCAGTCTCGCCGAGGCGGAGTTCGCCTTCAAGGCGCGCATCGTGAGCAGCCTGGCGGGCTTTCCCAACAACCATTCGCCGGGGGCAGCGCTCGACCTTGCGACCACGCCGCCCACCGGCGCCAAGGCGCTGTTCGAGGCGCTGGCGGCCAATTTCAGCATCGTCAATCTGGGCGTCGCCAACACCAATGCCAATGTAAACAGCCCTTTGAACGACCCGCCGCCCGCGGCGAAGACGGGCTTTCCCATCCGCAAATACCTGCCCTTGAGCTACCGCGGGGCGTTCAATTTCACGACGCCGCGCACCAGGGCCGCGGTGACCGACGACAGCTACCATTGCGCCATACGCGATGCGAAAAAGGTGGACGGATTCCAGAAGAGCCCGGAGGCCATTTCCTGGGGCAAGGTCTTTGCCTTTGCCTTGCGCCAGCCCTTGCTGGCGCGGCGCCTGGGAATGATCTACACGGCCTCCTTCGAAGTGAAGCCCAGTCATTTTCCGGCCGGCGGTTGGCTCTATGTGGACCTGGCCGAGGACAGCGACTTTCTCGACCAGATGAAGGCGGCGGACGGCTCGCCGGGCGGAAGTTTTGTCAGGAAATACGCGGCGCGGATTCCGGCACTCACGCCGGGCACGGCGCGCCCGCTCTTTGCGCCACTGCTGTTTCCGGTTCTCTACAAGAAGAACGCCGGCGACCCGGATCCGGCACCAGACGGCAGCTACGACCAGCTCTTCATCGAGGCGGCGGAATATGACGACGGCTTCGCCAAGATCGTCCATGCCATGCAGCCGAAGAGCCGCAATTTCTTGGGCGAAACGCCCGCCGACGGCAAGCCGGTCAAGGATGCAGGCATCCGCCTCGGCTGGGACGACGAGCAGATCCTGATCTGGTATCTGCGCCAATTGGCGCAGGACGCGAGCGTTTCCGCTCCGGATAAAAGGCTCGATGCGCCGCTCGGCGTCTTCGGCTACGCGATCGATGTTCGCGAGACGGGCGCGCCGGAAAAGCCTTGGGAGACCCTGAACGAGGTCGAGAGCACAGCCCCGCTGGCCGTGCCCACGCCGCCGCAAGGCGCGATCTCGCTCGGCGATTTCGAGGGTGAATTGCCCTACCAGGTCTATCCGATGCAGCTCGACGGCAATCTCGCCGGTACCTATTGGCTGCCGATGTATTTCGCCAATTGGGGCGGACACAGCATGGTGCTGCCCGACAAGGATGCCGTTGCGATCTACCGCCATGCCGAGCTCGATCCGGCCAAGCCGGCAAATGCCGTCGGTACGGAAGTGCAAGCGCCGGACAACAATCTGAGCAAGAGGTACCAGGCTGCGCCGCTGCAAACTCTTTTGCGCTATGGCAGGCAATATGATTTCCGGGTGCGGATGCGGGATCTGAGCGGCGGCGGTGCGGCGCCCGACGCCGTGCCGGTGCTGGAAAGCCCGTCCGCCATCCATACGACGCCGTTCAGGCGCTATGTGTCGCCGAACCAGCCGCGGCTCGAAGACCTGCCGGTCAATTCCGATGCGCCAGGCGACCCCGACAGCTTGACGATCAGGCGACCGCTGCTCGGCTATCCCGCTGTGGTCTACACCGGCAAATATGCCGACCCGGTCACCCGGCTGGTGCAGGCATCGAACGCGCTCGCCGGCAAGGAAGCCTTCGGCATTCCCGATCCCGACGTGGATCGAATCGAGATCACGGTCGAGGTCGAGACGCTGAAGCTCGACAATCTGCTCAGCGTCTCCGGCAAGGAAAACTATGTGCATCTCTATACGACCGAGCGGCTCTTCCCGACGCTGGCCGGTGATTATGGCTTTGCCGCGGCGCTCAACATCCCCGTCGTCTACAAGGATGTGAAGGTGCTGCATCTGGGCGATGAACTGGATCTGGAAGGCGATCTCGGTCTCGCCGCCGATATCGACGATCTTCAGGAAATCGTCCTGCCGACCGCGCGCCGGGTGCGCCTGACGATGCGGGCGGTTTGCGAAGAGAAGGACGATGACGGCGAGTATTACGGCCTCATCAATCCCGCCGAGCACGATCTCGATAGCCGCTATGGCCACGTCGTGGAAGTGTGGTGTTACCGCGAAAGCAGCGACGAGACCGACCTGTTCGTCGACTCGGCGCCGTCGCAACGGCTGCGCGGCATCTTCCTCCAGCCCGACCCGCCCCAAGTCTTCGATGGGAAGCTTGCGACCTTGTTCTTTGGCAAGGAAACGCCCAAGCCACCCGACATGGTGCAGCGCCTGGCCAAGCAGCTCGGTCTCGAGACCGCCGGCCTGACGCTGGTCGCGCCGAAAGGCGAGCGGGTGCAGTTCGGCTGTTCCAGCCGCATCCGCCATACGCTGTCGCCGGACAATTCTTCGCTGACATTCTCCTCGAAAGGCGATCTGGCGAACCATTGGCTCGTCTGCATCGAGCTCACCATCGACCGCGACTGGATGTGGAACGCCCTCGAAGACCGCAGCTTCGCCGTCGAGAGGACGCTGCGCTTCTCAGGTGACGACCCCGCAACGGAGACCGAAACGAAGGCCGTCGGCGACATCGAGATGCGCCGGACGGCGTCCTTCGAGATGCTGCATTCGCCGAAGCGCAACTATACGCGGCTGGTGTTCATCGACGCCGTCGAGCCGAAGAATGAGCGGATGCGGCCTTCTCCGCACCAGACCGAGCCGCGTTTTCCCGCCACCATCGAGGCAAGTTACGCCATCACGACATTCTTCAAGCAAGATCACGCGGCGGAACAGGACGAGCCAGAAACCATCAGCACCGTGCTCCCCGTAACCACGCCGCCTTCGCAGGTGCCGAAGGTCGCATCCGCAGGCATCGCGCTGTCGCCTTATGTGCGGAACGAAAAATACAGCGCCACCGAACCCCGTCGCCGCTTCCTCTGGGTCGAGTTCGAGGAACCGGTCGCCGATCCGAACGACACCTATTTTGCGCGCATGCTCGCCTATTCGCCCGACCAGCTGATCTCGAACAACCATCCCGAATTGTTCGTGGCGCCGGAAGAGCCGGCGCTGCCGATCGATCCGGAAGAAACGCGAGTCGTCATTCCCGGCGCGACCAACGACCTCGCGGGCCTGACCGCCATGCAGGCCATGACCAAGGCCGAGGACAGCGACCGTCATTACCTGCTGCCCTTGCCGCCCGGTCTGCACGCCGATGCCGATGAGCTGTTCGGCCTTTTCACCTATGAGTTTCGTGTCGGGCACTTCCGGCACAAGGATACTCTGGAAATGGCATGGACGACGGCGCAAGGCAGGTTTGGCCGCCGCCTGAAAGCCACCGGCATCCAGCATCCGGCACCGGCTCTGACCTGCGCGGTGAACCGGGACGAGAACAAGCTCTGGGTGGTTGCGCCCTATGCGGTCGCCGTCTTCGACGGCAAGAATGTGACCGCCGATCCGCCGCGAACCCAGCTCTGGTGCCTGCTCTATGCCCAGGTGCGGCAGGCGGACAATCTCGATTTCCGCAACATCCTCCTCGACGACAAGCAGCTCGACTGGCGGGTGCAGGTCGAGGACGAGCCTGGCTTGAGCCCGTTCCTGCGCTATGACGAGGTGCAGCTACGGACATTGAGAAATGTCGCGCTGAAAAATGCGAAGATCGAAGTGGGCTACGCCCAGCTGGCGCAATCATACAAGCTCACGGAAACCGAAACGCTGAACAAAGACGCCAAGAAATACGGTACGGCGATCTGGAGCAATGACGAGGTCGCGCAATGGCTGAATCTCTTCGGCTTGCCGGAGGACTCGCCGTTGAGCGTGCTGGTCGTGGAAGTCCTGCCGCAGATCACCAACATTTTCGACCACGCTTCCATCGAGCAGCAAGCGGTGAATCTGAGGATCAGGGAGACGATGCAGTCCGACCTTCCCTCGCCGGAGAGAGCTTCAGAATTCGTGGCGGCGCGGCGGCAGCAAGCCGATTTCCAGCAGGGCCGCAGCCCGGTGAACGACGAGCTCGGGCATCATCGTATCCTGCGGACATCGCCCCTGACCGAAGTGCCGTTCGTGTGCTGCCCGACCTGCGAGTGACCTGATTGCCATGTCCCTGAACGAAAGAGGCCGGGACCCCGAGATCCCGGCCTCGACGCTTCCCCTCAAAGGGAGGGCGCTTACTGCTTCAGCAAATCCGGCACCGGAATGGCCTCGCTGATCGTCCATTCGTCGATGACTTTCGGCTTGCCGTTGTCGGTCTCGACGATGAGATAGCGGCCCCTGTTCTGGTGGTGGATCTCGCTCGTAAAGGTGCGCGGGCCGAACAGGGTCGGCTCGTCCTTCATCTTCTCGAGCTCGGCCACGACGGCGTCGGCATCGGTCGACTTCGCCCGCTCCACCGCCTTGGACCACACGTCGATGAGCACATAGCCCGGATAGACATACTGGCTCGACGGATCGCCGCCCGTCACTTCCTTGTACTTCTTGTTGAACTCATTGACCTTGGGATTCGGGTCATCGCCATAGATCGAGCCCTGCACCGGGACGATGAAGTCGGAGAGATCGGGCACCGCCGAGAGCCAGTAGCTGCCATCCATGCCGGAGCCGTTGAGGATCGGCGCCTTGATGCCGGCCGCACGAATCTGCTTCACTGCGCTCACCGCGCCCGGCATCATGGTGCAGAGCATGATCGCATCGGGCTCCTGCGGCAGCGCCTTGATGCGGCTGATCTGCGAGGCGATCGAGGCATCCTCGTTCTTGAAGGTGTCGCTGCCGACGAGCTCGGCATCCTTGAGCCGCGGCAATTGCCAGTCGAAGCCGTCGCAAATGCCCTTGTTATAGACTGTCCAGGTGTCGAGCAGGCGGTAGAACTTGCGGGCATTTCTCTTGTTGTAGGCCCATTCCGCCATGGTCGCGCCTTGCACCGCCGCCAGCACCGAGCTCGAGAAGGAATGCGGGCCGACACCCGGTATGCCGGCCTTGATCGATTCGGCGCACAGGAAGAAGGAGACCTTGCCGGCCGCCTCGGCGGCGAGCGCCGCCGGTGCGCCGAAGTCATAGTCACAGGACACGATCACCAGCTCGGCGCCCTTGTCGAGCACTTCGAGGCCGGCCTTGGCGCCCTCGGCGCGGTCGGTCTTGGTGTCGGCGGTGACCACCTTGATCTGCTTGCCGAGCAGGCCGCCCGCCTTGTTGATCTCATCGATGCGGATCAGGGCCGCATCCTGCGCCGGCTTGTCATAGGCCTGCATGAAGCCCGATTCCGCCGTGGCGAAGCCGACGACGATCTCATCTGCGGCATAAGCGCCGCCCGTCATCAGCGTGCCGAAGACGGCCGCCAATGCCAGTGTTCTTACTCTACTCATCGTTTCCTCCTTGGTGATGTCTAACGCACGTCTTCGATAGTCTTAGAAATGGTAACGCCATTCGTTTGGGTCTTGCCGAAGGGCCAGTGCCGCCAGACGAGCTCGCGATTACGCGTCAGCCCGGACGGCCGGAACATCAGGATGACGATCATCACCAGGCCGATGGTGATCTCCTGCAGGCCGTTGGGGATCGACAGCGTCGCCCCGCCGAGATCGATGCCCTTTTCCAGCCAGCGCAGCAATTGGATGACGGCCGAGATGACGATCACGCCGAGCACCGCGCCCGAAAGGCTGTTCATGCCGCCCACCACCAGCATAGACAGGGTGATGAAGGTGATGCCGAGATAAAAGGCGTCCGGGTTCACGACGCCGAGGAAATGCGCATAAAGGGCGCCGGCGATGCCGATGACGAATGCCGAAAGCACGAAGGCAATGAGCCTTTCCCGCACGATGTCGATGCCGGAAGCGGCCGCCGCCGTCGCCTCGTCGCGCGCCGCCCTGAGCGCCAGCCCCGAGCGCGAGATCTGATAGAGATAGGCGATGACGACGACGAGAGCGGCGCCGCCGAGCGCCGTCCATGTGCCGGTGAGGAAGGGTATGCCGACGATGGAGCCGGTGCCGCCGGTCACCGAATCCCAGTTGGAATAGACGACATTGATCACCGCCAGCATGGCGAAGGTCGCGATCGAGGCGGCGATGCCGGAGAGCCGCATCATGATCCGCCCGACGATCAGGGCGAAGAGAGCCGCCAGAAGGCCGGCGAGCGCCGCCGACAGGAGGAACGGCAGTTGCGCGTCGGCGAGAAAGGCCGGCAGCCCCGGCAGCGAGATTTTCTTCATCATCGGCGGGATGGTGAACCAGGCGGCGGCATAGGCGCCAAGGCACATGAAGCCCGTATGGCCGAAGCTGATGACACCGGAATTGCCGACGAAGATATAAAGGCCCGCCACCAGCATGATGCGGATGAACATTTCGACGATGGTGCGGTCGAACGGGCGCGATCCCACGAGTTTCGTGACCACCGCGATGGCGATGAGGATCAGGATCAGGATGATCGGGGTCGAGATCGTGCGGGCGAGGAGAGAGCTGCGCTGGGTCATGTCACACTCTCTGCTTCGCCGCCTTGGGGGCGAACAGGCCTTGCGGCCGCCAGATGAGGCAGGCGATCACCGCGCCATAGACGAAGGCGTCGCGGAAAGGCCTGGCATCGAGCGGCAGGATGACCTGCATGAGGACGCTGGCGCCGCCGATGAGGAAGCCCGCGATCACCGCGCCCGGCAAGCTGCCGAGGCCGCCGATCACGGTGGCGATGAAGGCGACCAGCATGACCGAGACGCCCATCTGGATGTCGGCGGTGCCGGATTGCGTGGCGAGGATGAGGCCGATCGCGGCGGCGAGCATGCCGGAGATCGCGAAAGCCAGCATGATCACGCGGTTCGCCTTGACGCCCAGCATGCGCGCCATGGTGAAGTTCTCGGCCGCGGCCCGCATCTCGAGGCCGAAGCGGGTGCGCTTGAGGAAAGCCGTGAGGCCCAGAAGGATGACGATGGTGATGCAGATGGTGATCACCTGCAGGAGCGGGATGCGGGCGCCCGCGACCTCCACCTGCTGGCCCAGATTGGACCACAGATCGATGGATTTCGGCCGGCTAGAGAACAGCATCAGCAGGAAGTTCTTGAGCACATAGCCGAGCGCGAAGGAGGCGATCATCATGGTCGCCGGATTGGCATTGCGGAAGCGGCGGAAGACCAGGATCTCGGACAGGACAGAAAGCCCGGCGCCGATGGCGAGGATGAGCGGGATGAGGATGACGGTCGGCAGGTTGCCGGCGAAGACGATCGCCGCCGCATCGATCGAGGGCCACAGCATGGCGAAGACGCAGAAGGCGATATAGTCGCCATGGGCGAAATTGACGAGCCGCATCACGCCGAAGATGAGCGCGATGCCGAGCGCGCCCAGGGCAAAGAGGCTGCCGAGGCTCAGGGCGTCGAAGATGATCTGGAGGATGGCGGTCATCTGTCGCTAATGTTCCCCATAGCCGAAATAGGCCTTCCGCAGCGTGTCGCCGCGGGCGAGGCTCCGGGCATCGCCCTCGAGCACGATCTCGCCCGAGCGCAACAGCACCATGCGGCCGCCCGTCATCATGGCGCGGGTCGAGCTCTGCTCGACGATGACCAGAGTGAGGCCGCGACTGTCACGCAAATGGAGCAAGGTCTCATAGACCTGGTCGATGACCTTGGGGGCGAGGCCGAGCGAAGGCTCATCGATGGCGATGAGCCGGGGCGCCGTCATCAACGCGCGGCCGATCACCAGCATCTGCTGCTGGCCGCCCGAGAGCACGCCTGCCGGCTTGTCGCGGCGCTCCTTCAGCATCGGGAAGACGTCATAGACGGAGCCGAGATCCTGAAGCGCCCGGGCGCGGTCCTTGCGCATGCCGGCACCCAGCATCAGATTTTCCTCGATGGTGAGCGAGCCGAAAACGTGACGGCCTTCCGGCACCATGGAGAAGCCGAGGCGCGCGGTGTCCTCCGGGCTCCCGCCCGAGATCACCTTGCCGCCGAGCGCGATCGACCCTTCCGCCACCGGCACGACGCCGGCGATCGCCTTGAGGAGCGTCGACTTGCCGGCGCCATTGGGCCCGGTGATGAACAGTGTCTCGCCCTCATCGACGGTGAGCGACGCGCCACGGAGCGCCGTAAGCCGTCCATAGCGCACCGTGATGTTGTCGACCGTGAGCAGGCTCATAAGACGGGACCTCCGGCCTCGGCCTGGGTGCCCATATAGGCGTGGCGCACTTTTTCGCTGGTCTTGATCTGTTGGGGCGGACCTTCCTCGATGATCTCGCCTGAATCGAGCACATGGATGTGGTTGCAGATATTGAGCACCAGGCCGATATTGTGCTCGATCAGCAGGACGCCGCATTTCATCTCGGTGACGATGCGGCGGATGAGGCGGATCAGATCGTCGGCCTCTTCCGCCGACATGCCGGCCGCCGGCTCGTCGAGCAGCAGATATCTGGGCTCCATCATCAAGGCGCGGCCGATGGCGACGCGGCGCTCATCCGTATAGGGGAGGCCGCCGGCGACGCGGTCGGCGAGCGGGGCGATGCCGATCCAGTCGAGCATGGCCTCGGCCTTGGCGGCGGCGTCGCGGCGCGTCAGTCCCAGGCCGATGCCCGTCACTTCGAGATTGTCGATGACCGGCAATTCGCTGAACAGACGTCCCGACTGGAAGGTGCGCGCCACACCGAGCCTTCTGATGCCGAAGGTCGTGCGGCCACCGATATTCTCGCCGTCGAGCAGCACCTCGCCCTGATCCGGCGCCTGGAAGCCGGTGAGCACATTCACCAGCGTCGTCTTGCCGGCGCCATTGGGTCCGATGAGGCCGGTGACGCGCTCAGGGACAATGTCGAGCACGACATTCGACAGCGCCTTCAGCCCGTCGAAGGACACCGAGACGTTCCGGGCTGAGAGTGCGGTGCTCATCTGCCTCCCGATTTGCGCTTGGACGTGATGACATAGGAGCCGGAGGCGTCGAGCTTCGCCGTCCAGCCCGGTTCGATGACGATGGTGGTCGTCACTTCCTCGATGATGGCGGGGCCCTTGATGACGGCGCCGGCGCCGAAGAGGCCGCCGTCATAGACCGGCGTGCGCAACCCCTTGCCTTTGACATCGAAGATCGCCTTGCGATGGCCCTTGAGCGCCTTGGGCAAGGGCGCGCCCTTGCCGAGCTTCGGCAGCTTCGGCTTCTCGATATGGCCATAAAGAGTCGACTCGATATTGACGACCTCCACCGCATTATGGCGCTCGGAATAGGTGTAGAGCTCCTCATGCCGCTTGTGGAAGGCTTCCTTCACCTTGCCGATCGTCCTGGCATTGATCTCGAACATGTCGATATCGACGGTGCATTCATGCACCTGGCCGACATAGCGCATGTCGAGGCTGCGCTTCACGCTGATATTCTTTTTGGTGAAGCCGTCGGATTCGAGATGCGCGATGCCTTTGCGCTCGATCTCCTTGAACAGCGTATCGATGCGCTTATAGGCCGCGTCATTGTCGAGGCGCACCGGCGCCGTCGCCATGTAATTGTATTTGACGTCGGATATCGTCTGGCCGAAGGCGCAGAGGCCCGAAGCAAGCTTCGGCAGCACGATCGTGTCGATGCCCATCTCGCGCGCCAGCGCCGTGATATGGGCGGCGGTGGCGCCGCCGGCGCCGACCAGCACGAAATCGCGCGGATCATAGCCGCGCTCGACCGAGACGCGGCGGATGCCGTTCACCATGTTGTTGTTGACGATGGTGAACATGCCATAGGCGGCCTGTTCCGGCGTCAGCCCCAAGGGATCGGCGATGCGCTTGAGGGCGTCCCGCGCCTTGTCGACGCTGAGCGGCAGCTTGCCGCCGAGCAATCCGTCGGGATTGAGATAGCCCAGCACCAGATTGGCGTCCGACGTCGTCGGCTCGACACCGCCCTGGCCATAGCAGGCAGGGCCCGGATCGGCGCCCGCCGACTGCGGGCCGACCTGCAGGAGGCCGAGCGAGTCGATCCAGCCGATTGAGCCGCCGCCGGCGCCCAAGGTCTCGACCTGGATCATCGGCACGCCGATGCGATAGCGCAGGAAGTCGATATTCTTGTTGAGATTGGTCTGGCCGTCCTTGGTCAGCGTGATGTCGAAGGAGGTCCCGCCCATGTCGACGGTGATGACATTCTTCTTCTTGAAGGGGGCTGAGACATAGAGGCCGGCTTGCGGCGCCGAAGCCGGGCCCGAATTGATCGCATAGACGGAACGGTCGGTCATGACCTGGCCGATGGCGAGGCCGCCATTCGACTGGAAATAGCGCACCGGCTGCCTGGCGCCGAGTTTGCGGAAATAACCATCGACCGCCTGCACATAGCTGCGCATCACCGGGGCCAGATAGGCGTTGGTCACCGCCGTCGAGGTGCGGGTATATTCGCGCACCTGCGGATAGAGCTCAGAGCCTACGGTGAGGATCGCCTTCGGCATCATCTCGCGCACGATCTCGGCGGCGCGCTTCTCATGCGCGGTGTTGAGCACCGACCAGACGAAGGAGATGGCGACCGTCTCGACGCCTTCCTTGAGGAACAGCCGGCAGGCCTCGCGCACATCCTCTTCGACCATCTCCGTGCGCACCGTGCCGTCCGACAGCACGCGCTCGCGCACCCCTTTGCGCAAATAGCGCGGCACCAGCATGGTGGCGGCGGGATATTCGGGATCGTAGCGATAGCCGTCTTCCTTGTGGCCGTTGCGGATCTCGATCGAATCCTCATGCCCCGCGGTGCAGATCAAGCCGGTCTTGCCGCCCCGATGGGTGATGATGGCATTGAGGCCGACCGTCGTGCCGTTGATGCAGAGATCGCAATTGGCGACGACCTCTTCGGCTGAACGGCCGAGATGCTCGGCGATGAGCTGAAGGCCGTTCTCGATGGCCTTGGTCGGATTGGCGGGGGTGGAGAGCGCCTTGAACAGTTTGATGGCGCCCGATTTGCGGTCGGCGATCACGAAATCGGTGAAGGTGCCGCCGGCGTCGATGCCGAGACGATATTGCGCGGTCATTGGGCACCTCCGCGCAGTTGACGCGTGGCGTCATGATCGACGCTGAGGCTTTCGACGTCGCTGATGACGACGCCATAATCTTTATGCGCCCCCTCGCGCGAGACGAGGCCGTTCTTCACGTCCCACAGGACCTTGTCGACCGGCCGCTCATGCGGATTGCCGTAACCGCCGCCTCCCGGATTCATGTTGGTGATGGTCTCGCCGGGCTGGATGGTCTCGAGAATGTTCTTGCGCTCGACATCGACGCTGCCATTGCGCTTGAGCTCGACGCGGCCGACCTTGGTCTCGACGAGCTTCGATTTGGCGCCGGCAGCCCCCATGGCCGGAATGCGCCGGCCTTCGCCGAAGCCGATGCACAGCATGTCCTTGTAGAGGGGCTCGACCTCCCAGGCGGTGCCCGATCCGCCGCGATATTTCCCGGCGCCGCCCGAATCCGTCATCAGCGAATAGCGATGGATGACGATCGGATAGGAATATTCGAGAAGCTCGACATCGCCGGATGTAAGCGCGCCGAAGCAGCATTCGGGGCCGACCGCATGCCAGCCGTCCTGCTTGGGGGTGGCGCCGCCGCCCGAGATGATGGTGGCGAGCACCATGGTCACGAATTCCTCGCCGCTGCGCTCATCGCGCCCCGCGATATTGAGGCCGTTGGCATGGCCCCAGGAGGCGGCGACCTTGGAGGGCATCGCCTTCTCGAAGGCAAGCCGCACCGCATCCGTCAGCGTCTCCATCGGCGTCGTGGTGCAGTTCATATGGGGGGCCGGCTCGACCGCATTGCACAGCGTGCCCTTGGGCCCGAAATCGACCGTCACGCAGCGATAGAGGCCTTCATTGTAAGGTGGCGGCAGGGCTGCGAACATCATCAGGCCGAGATAGACGCCCGAATGCGAGTTGCCTTCGTAGGAATTGATGAAATAGGGCACTTGCGGCGGGCTGGTGATGGCGATGTGGCAGGTGTCGGCTTTGATCGTCACCTTTGCGGTGATCTCGAAATCGCCAAGCCCGTGGCCCGCATCCTCGAGGATCGCCGTGCCGCTATAGGTGCCGTCCGGCACCGACTTGATGAGCGAGCGCATATGGCGGTCGGCCATGTCGAGCAATTCGTCGATGCAGGCATCGACGGTTGCTGCGCCATATTTGTCGACCATCGCCAGGAGATTGCGCTCGCCCACCTGGCAGGCGCCGATCAGCGCGTTGAAATCGCCTTCCTGGTCCCGCCTCGCCCGCATATTGGTGAGGATCATGTTGATCACGTCCTTGCGCGGCTTGCCCTTGTCCCAGATCTTCACCGGCGGGATGCGCAGGCACTCGGCATAGATCTCCTTGGCATTGGGATTGTAGCCCGCCGGCACCGGCCCGCCGATATCGGTCAGGTGGCCCTTGCACACGGTCCAGTAGGCGAGCTTGCCCTTATAGAACACCGGCTTGTACATGCAGGTATCGATGGCATGGCTGCCGCCGAAGGCCGGGTCATTATGCAAAATGAGATCGCCCTCATGGATGTCGTCGCCGAAATAGCGGGCGACCGCCTTCATGGCGGGGATGAGGGAGCCCAGATGGATGGGAATGTCCTGGCCCTGCAGGATCATCTCAGGCCTGGCGTTGAACAGCGCCGTCGAATAGTCATGCGCCAGGTTGAACACCGATGAGCGGGCGGTCTTCTCGAGGGTCAGCGTCATCTCGCGCTGGGTCGTCTCGAGGACGCCCCTGACGACGGAAAGCGTGATCGGATCAACTTTGGGTTTGCGCTTCGGCTTCATGAGGTCCTCGCTTGTCGCTGAACCACGCCGAAAGCCTGTCGCTCGATCCTCACCCTCGACATGGCGTCTTTCGCACCATTGCTGAAGGGGAGGCTTAGACCCGATCGAGCCCTTAGTCTTTGCTGCGGGTGAACCCGGATTTGATTTCCCGCGCAGTAATGCCGGTTTTCATTGCGCGGAAGGCCCCGCCGCCGTAACATTTTCCGCATGCGGAGCGTGGCATGAAAAGGCGCATTTCGACCAATGACGTGAGGCTGAACGAGCGCAGCCGCCATTGGCATGAGACGATCGCCAAGGCCTATTTTCCGCTCGACCTCACCTTCCGCGAACCCGACCGCTTTTCGGGCGAGATCACCGACTGGCATCTGGGCGGCGTCTCGCTCTCCCGCCTCACTTCCGAGGCCCTGCGCTATCGCCGCCTGCCGCATCATTTCCGCCAGGAGCGCGACGAGCATTTCCTGGTCACCGTGCCGGCGCGCACCGAGATCTTCTTCTCGCAATGCGGCAAGGACGTGCATTGCGCGCCGGGCTCCTTCATCCTCGAGAGGAGCCACGAGCCTTACGAGTTCAGCCATGACGAGGCCGCCGATCTCTGGGTCATGAAGGTCGAGGCCAAGGCGCTTTCCGGGCGCATCCGCGGGCCCGACCGCTTCTGCTCGCTGCAATTCGACGCCGGGAACGGCGCCGGCGGCTTCTTCACCGACATGCTGCATCTCATCCCCGACCGGTTCGACGAGATGAATGCCGAGATGCGCCAGATGATCGGCCAGCAGCTCATCGATCTCCTGGTGCTGGCACTCAGGGCGGATGAGCGCACGCTGACTTCCGGCAGCTCGACCATGCGGGCGGCGCATCTCGTCCGCATCGAGAGCTTCGTCCGCAACAACCTGCGCAATCCCGCCCTCGATCCCGACATGATCGCGCGCCATTGCGGCATATCCATCCGCTATCTGCATGAGCTTTTCCGCGACACCAACCAGACGGTCGGCGCCTGGATCCGCGACCAGCGGCTCGACGCCTGCCGCGCCAATCTCGCCGACCGCAGCATCACGCAAAGCGTCGGCGAGATCGCCTATCACTGGGGTTTTGGCGACCAGGCTCAGTTCTCGCGTGCGTTCAAGGCTCATTTCGGTATGTCGCCCAAAGACTATCGCGACGAGGCGCGCCGCAAAGCCCGCCTCGACGCTTAGGGTGGGCGCGACAATCTCCGTTTTTCCCCCTCTCCCGTCCGAAGGATGGGAGAGGGTGCCCGATAGGGCGGGTGAGGGCTCTTTGCCCGAAATTCTCGCGCGCCTGCAGAAAGAGCCCTCATCCGGCCTTCGGCCACCTTCTCCCACGCTGCGCGCGGGAGAAGGGAAATGATGGAGAGGTCGTCCCATCTTCAGGGCCCATAAACTCCGTACACGATTGCTCCGCCCCGCCTGATCACGACAGCGCGGCCCGCACTTTGTCGAGCACGGCCTCGCGGTCGGCTCGCGCTTTCAGAGCCCCCTCGAGATCGACCGCCACGAATTTCGCCGGCGTGTGCGGCTGCAATTGGCCGATGAGGTCCATGTCGGCCGAGATCACCGTGCCCACCATGAAATAGCCGCCGCCCGACACCGCATCGCGATGCAGCACGATCGGCTCGGTGCCGCCCGGGATCTGCACCGAGCCGTAAGGATAGCAGGCATCGACGATGTTGGAAGGATCGGAGCCGGCGCCGAAGGGCTGCTTGCGCGGCACGAATTCGAGCGGCCGTCCGCCCTTGAAGCGATAGCCGATGCGGTCGGCCTCCGGCGCCACCTTCCAGGTATCGGCGAAGAAGTGCTTGCCCGCATCCTCGGTGATGCGATGCCAGTAGAGACCCGGCACCATGCGCAATTCGACCGGATTGCCGGGCGCGCGCCGCAAGTTCTGAGGCACCGTGCGGCCTTCCTTGGCGCCCTTGCCTTGGCCCGCGGGCAGTTCATCGCCCGCCTCGAGCTTGCGGCCCTTGAAGCCGCCGAGCGCCCCCAGCGCATAGGTCGAGCGCGAGCCGAGCACCACCGGCACATCGATGCCGCCCGATATCGCGATATAGGCACGCGCCCCTTTCTTGAGGAACTCGAAGGAGAGCACCTGGCCCTTCTTCACCGCGAAGGACGTCCAGCCGTCGCGTGCTGAGCCATCGACCTTGGGCGGGAGCTCGGCACCGGTGACGGCGACCGTCGCATCGGCGGTGAATTCGAGCTCAGGCCCCATGAAGGTCGCCTCGAGGACGGCGGCGCCGTCGTCATTGCCGACCAGCAGATTGGCGGCGCGCGTCGCGAAGCGGTCCATGCCGCCCGAGAGCGGAATGCCGATATTGTAATAGCCGGGCCGGCCAAGATCCTGGACCGTCGTCGCAAGGCCGGGCTTCAAGACTTTAATGGCCATGGAGCACTCCATCGAGCTTGCGGTTGTAGCCGTCGATATTCTTATGGAACTCGTCCAATGAGAAGGTGACGTTCTTCATCAGCGGCGCGAACTTGCCGGTCTCGACATCGGCGACGGTCGCATCATATTGCGCGCGGTCGATCGGCTTCCATTTGACGATGTCGCCCGGCCGGAACAGGCACATGAAGTCGCGCAAATAACTGATCTTCTGATTGGGATCGTAGATCGGCATCGGGGTGATGCCGAACATCTGATAGCCGCCGGCACCTCTGACCGAATAGATGCAGCCGAAGCAGCCGCCATGGCCGACGGTGAGCTTCGGCGTGTCGGTGCGCGGGCGCAGATATTTCGGCGCCTCGATCTGCCGCTGCCGCTCGACCATCTGATAGAGGAAGGGGAGCCCTGCGACGAAGCCCACCATGGAGACGAACCAGGGCGCTCCCGAATGCGCCTTGATGAAGCCCTCGGGCCCGCCCAGATTGTTGATGCGCGCGGCATATTCGATGTCGGTCGATTTCGGGTCCTGATGGCGCTCGCGGAAGCGCATCAGCGTCTCGCGGGTCCAGGGATCGTTGTAATAGACCGGGATCTCGATGATGCGCGTCTTGAGAACATGCTCGGCTTTCTCGGCGACCTTCTCGAGGCTCTTGAGCTCGCCCAGCATGTCGGCGGGCTTGATCACGTCGGGATCGAACTTGATCTGCATCGAGGCATTGGCCGGGCAGATCTCGGTGACGCCCTTGATCTTCGCGTCCTTAACCGCATTGGACAGGAACAGCGATTTGAAGAAGGCGTCGAGCGACATCTCCTCGTCGATCTCGACGAAGATATGCTCGTCACCGCCATAGGAATATCGGGTCTTCATCCTACCTCCCTCACGAACTTAAGCGTCCGCCATTTGCCTCGAGCCAGGGCTCGAGCCAGCGTGTGTGGAATTTCCCTTGCCGCACCTGCGGATCATCGGCGAGGAGCTGATGCAGGGGCTTGGTCGTCTTGAGGCCGCCAATGTCGAGCTCACCGAGCGCGCGCTTCAAGCGGTCGATCGCTTGTCCTCGCGTTTCGTCCCAGACAATGAGCTTGCCCAGAAGCGAGTCATAGAAAGGCGGCACCTGGTAGCCGTCATAGAGCATGGTGTCGAAGCGGGTGCCGGGGCCGCCCGGCACGGCGAGGCCCGCCACGGTGCCGGGAAAGGGCATGAAATTCTTCGCCGGGTCCTCGGCATTGATGCGCACCTCGATCGCATGGCCCTTGCGGGCGATATCCTGCTGCCGGTGGCGCAGCTTTTGGCCGCCGGCGATGAGGATCATCTCGCGCACGAGATCGAGGCCGGTGATGAACTCGGTCACCGGATGCTCGACCTGGATGCGGGTGTTCATCTCGATGAAGTAGAATTCGTGGCTGGCATCGTCATAGAGATATTCGATGGTGCCGGCGCCGCGATAGTTGACGGCTTCGGCGAGCGCCACGGCCGAGGCGCAGAGCTTTTGCCGCACTGTATCGGGCAAAATAGGTGAGGGGGCCTCTTCCCAGAGTTTTTGGCGGCGGCGCTGCAGCGAGCATTCGCGCTCGAAACAGTGGATGGCGCGCTCGCCGTCGCCCAGCACCTGCACTTCTATATGGCGGGCCTCGGTGATGACCTTCTCTATATATAAGCCGCCATCGCCGAAGGCCGCCTGGGCCTCGCCTTGCGCCTGCGGCAGCAATTGCTCGAATTCGAAGCTGCTGTTGGCGATGCGGATGCCGCGCCCGCCGCCGCCTGCCGCGGCCTTGATCATGACGGGAAAGCCGATGCGCGAGGCGATCGTCGTCGCTTCGTTCAGATCATCTATGCGCCCGCCGCTTCCCGGCACGACCGGCACGCCCGCTTTCTCGGCGGCGATGCGGGCCTGGACTTTGTCGCCCATGGTGCGGATGGCATCGCCGCTCGGACCGACGAAGATCATGCCGGCCTTCTCGACGGCATCGGCAAAGCCTGCATTCTCGGCGAGGAAGCCATAGCCCGGATGGATGGCGTCGGCGCCCGATTGCTTCGCGGCATCGATGATGGCGGGGATATTGAGATAGGATTTTGCCGCATGCGGGGGGCCGATACTGACCGCCTCGTCCGCGAGCTTCACGGCGAGCGATTGGGCATCGGCGGCGCTGTGCGCCTGGATGGTGCGGATGCCCAATTCACGCGCCGCCCTGATGATACGCACCGCGATCTCGCCGCGATTGGCGATGAACAGCGATTTCAGCATGGTACACCCTCGCCCCGCGTGAGCGGGGAGAGGGGAGGGGCCCACCGCGCAGCGGTGGGAGGGGTGAGGGGCCTCTTGAAATCATTCTGAGGCAGGCCCCTCATCCTCCCCATTGCTTCGCAATGGGTCCCCTCCCTCTCCCCGCTGAGGCGGGGCGAGGGCATCTCCGCGCGAATTGATGCATTCAACATCACGCGATTTCCGCGAGCGGCTGGCCGGCCATCACCGGTTCTTCATTGTCGGCGAGGAACTTCACGATCTTTCCCGCCACCTCGGCCTTGACCTCGGTGAAGGACTTCATCACCTCGATGAGGCCGATGACGTCGCCCGCGGCGACCTCATCACCTTCATTCTTGTAGACGGGCTTGTCGGGCGCGGGCTTCCTGTAGAAGGTTCCGGGCAGAGGCGAGAGAAGTTGCTGGGGCATGGGCACTCTTTCGTTGATCAGGCGGCATCGAGATAGGGACGGACCGCCTTGCGGACGGCTTCGGCAATGGCGACGGCATTGGGCGTGTCGGAATGGATGCAGATCGTGGCGGAGCCGACCGTCACGTCCTTGCCGCCGACACTCTTCACCTTGCCTTCCTTGATGGCGCGCACGCATTTGGCGGCGGCCTCGTCGGGATCCTTCGCCTCATGCTCGCGCGTGATGATCAGGCTGCCATCGTCGCGATAATCGAGATCGGCGTAGAATTCCGGGATGAATGTGTGGCCGCGTTCCTTGTAGATCTTCTCATGCAAGGTGTTGACCATGCCGAAGAGCGGCACCTTGAAGATGTCGGCCACGTCGCAGACGGCATGCGCCATGTCCTCCATGCGCGCCGCCATGCCATAGAGCGAGCCATGCGGCTTGATGTGGTTGAGCGTCATCTTCTCGGCCTCGAGGAAGCCTTTCAGCGCGCCGATCTGATAGATGAGGCAATTGGCGAGCTCGTCGCGCGCGATCTTCATCTCGCGCCGCCCAAAGCCCTGGAGGTCGGGGAGCGAGGGATGGGCGCCGACCTTGACGCCATGCTCCTTGGCGAGGCGCACGGTGGTCCGCATATGATTGAAGTCCGAGCCATGGAAGCCGCAGGCGACATTGGCGACATCGATATGGGGCATGAGGCCCTGATCGTCGCCCATCTTGTAGAGGCCGAAAGCCTCGCCCATGTCACAGTTTATGGCTGTCACCCTCAATCCTCCCGAATATGTTAACGGTCTCGAGCCGTCTTGTGTCGAGTTACAATTATTGCGTTGCACAAGCCATATTGTAAAATCGGAAAATCTGCGCCTCGGTATTTGAAAAACAGATAGATCGCCCTCGCCCCGCTTCAGCGGGGAGAGGGGAGGGACCCGCCGCAGGGCGGCGGGAGGGGTGAGGGGCTTGTCGAAGTCATTCTGCAGCAGGCCCCTCACCCTCCCAGCGCTCCGCGCTGGGCCCCACCCTCGCCCCGCTTCGCGGGGCGAGGGTGATCGCCCGCCAGATCTTTTCCGGGGTCACCGGCATGTCGATCTGGGTGACGCCCAAAGGCGCCAGCGCGTCGAGCACGGCGCTCACCAGAGCCGCGGGCCCGGCAATGGCGCCGGCCTCGCCGCAGCCTTTGACGCCCAAGGGATTGTTGCGGCAGGGTGTCACCAGCGACTCGACGCGCATCGCGGGGAGATCGTCCGCGCGCGGCATCGCATAATCCATGAAGGAGCCCGACAGGAGCTGTCCCGTCTTCGTGTCGAAGACGCAATGCTCCAGCAGCGCCTGGCCGGTGCCTTGCGCGAGGCCGCCATGGATCTGGCCTTCGACGATCATCGGGTTGATCTGGTTGCCGAAATCATCGACTGCGGCCAGCGCCACCACCTCGATCTTGCCGGTCTCGGGATCGATCTCGATCTCGCACAGATGGCAGCCATAGGGAAAGGTGAAGTCGGGCGGATCGAACCAGGTCGTCTCCTCGAGCCCGGGCTCCAGCTGATCGAGCGGGTAGTCGACCGGATTATAGGCGGCGGCCGCCACTTCCTTGAAGCTCTTGGTCCGGTCGGTGCCGGCCACGCTATAGCGGCCTTGCTTGAACTCGATGTCGCGCGCATCGGCCTCGAGCAGGTGTGCTGCGATCTTGCGGCCTTTCTCCACTACCTTGTCGAG
The DNA here is from genome assembly GCA_021828105.1 of Pseudomonadota bacterium. GTDB lineage: Bacteria > Pseudomonadota > Alphaproteobacteria > Rhizobiales > Aestuariivirgaceae > Taklimakanibacter. The sequence continues at coordinate 230,379 of JAKATG010000003.1, read as the reverse complement.
CGAGATCTTCATCGCCGAGCCGCCGACGGCGAGCGAGCGCGAGCCATAGGTGCCGATGCCATAGGCGACGCGGTCGGTGTCGCCATGCACGATCTCGATTGCCTCGAAATCGACGCCCAGCGTGTCGGCGACGATTTGCGCATAGACCGTCTCATGGCCCTGGCCGTGGGTGTGGCTGCCGGTCAGCACCGTCACCGTGCCGGTCGGATTGATGCGCACCTGACCCACTTCATATTGGCCGCCGAGACAGCCTTCGCGGGCGAGCAACTTGGACGGGCCCATGCCGCAGGCTTCCATATAGAAGGCGAAGCCGAGCCCCAGATATTTGCCGCGCTTCAAGGCGGCCGCCTTGCGCTCGGCGAGCGTGGCGAAATTCCCGACCTCATGGGCATGGTCGAGGAGCTTGTGGAATTCGCCCGTGTCATAGGTCCACAGAAGCGGCGTCTTATAGGGAAAAGCGTCGGCCGGAATAAGGTTGCGCCGCCTGATCTCGACGCGATCGATACCCATGTCGCGCGCTGCGGCATCCATGGCGCGTTCCAGCACATAGGTGCATTCCGGGCGTCCGGCGCCGCGATAGGCATCGACCGGCATGGTGTTGGTGAAGGCGGCACGGGTGCGCACATGGACGGCACGCACCTTGTAAGGGCCGGGCATCGGATAGGCATAGAAGAAAGACGGGATCGCCGGCGCGAAGGTCGAAAGATAGGCGCCCATATTGGCGATCGTGTCGACTTTCAGGCCCTGCACCACCCCTTCGGCATCGAGCGCCAGCGCCACGGTGGTCACATGGTCGCGCGCATGGGTGTCTGAGACGAAGGCTTCAGAGCGATCGGCCACCCATTTGACCGGGCGCTTCAGGCGGTGCGCGGCGAAGACGGCGAGCACCTCTTCGGCATAGTGATAGATCTTCATGCCGAAGCCGCCGCCGACATCGGGCGCCACGACCCTGATCTTCTCTTCCGAGATCTTCAGCGTCGCGATCGACAGCAGAATGCGGATGACATGCGGATTCTGGTTCGAGGTGTAGAGCGTATAGCGGTCGCTCGATGGATCGTAATGGCCGATCACGCCGCGCGTTTCCATGGGCGAGGCATGGACGCGGTTGTTGATCAGCTTGACGGTGGTGACATGGTGAGCTTGGGCAAAGGCCCTGTCGACGGCCGCCCGGTCACCGACCTCCCAGTCATAGCAGAGATTGCCCGGCGCCTCCTTGGGCCATATCTGCGCCGTCTCAGGCGCGATCGACGTCTCGAGATCGACCGTGGGTTTCAGGATCTCGTAATCGACATCGATCTTGTTCAGCGCCGCAAGGGCCGCGGCCTTCGTCTCGGCGACGACGAAGGCGACCGGATCGCCGACATGGCGCACGCGACCTGAGGCCAGCACCGGATGCGGCGGCTGCGCCATCGGCCGGCCGTTGGTCTTGGGCACGATCCAGCCGACCGGCAGCAGGCCGACCTGGGCCGCCTCCATGTCGGCTGAGGTATAGATCGCCAGCACGCCCGGCAGGGCGCCGGCACGCTTCGTCTTGACCGACTTGATCCGGGCATGGGCATGGGGTGAGCGCAGCACCAGCGCATGGGCCATGTTCGGCAGCTTTATATCGTCGAGATAGCGGCCTTCGCCGGTGATGAAACGGAGATCTTCCTTGCGCCTGATGCGCTGGCCGGCGAGCGGCCCCATGGGCTTGTTCACGTCTTCTCTCCCTAGACTCGCTGCCGGTCTTGAAGCCGGTTCGAAGGGATATTGTGTTGCAGGTGCGAGATTGTAAAATCGGAAAAACCGCAACTAGGTATTACAAAAACAGATAGATGACGCTCTCGATCAAGCAGGTCAGGTATTTCATCGCCGCCGCCGATGCCGGGCAAGTGAGCCAGGCGGCGATCGAGCTCAATGTCTCGCAATCGGCGGTCACCGCCGCGATCAAGCAGCTCGAGGACGATCTGGGCGTCCGCCTGTTCGACCGCCAGCCCTCGGGTGTGGCGCTTACCGCCGAGGGCACCCGCTTCCTGCAGCATGCGCGCATCATCATGGCGGCGGTGAACGAGGCGATGAGCGCGCCCTTGACCGCGGATACGGCGCATTCAGGCCATATCAGGGTCGGCGTCACCTATACGGTCGCGGGCTATTTCATGCCGCGCCATTATGCCCGCTTCCTGCGCAACTATCCGCGCATCTCGGTCGAACTGCGCGAATTGCCGCGCGAGGCGATCGAGAAGGGGCTCGTCGACCGCACCCTCGATATCGCGGTGATGCTGGTCTCGAACCTCGCCGACACGGCGCGCATCGCGTCGGAGACCCTGGTCAAGTCGCGGCGCCGGCTGTGGCTGCCGGTCGAGCATGCGCTCCTCACCAGCGAGAATGTGACGCTCGCCGATATCGCCCAGGAGCCTTATGTGATGCTGACCGTCGATGAGGCCATGCACACCGCCGGCAAATATTGGGCGAGGGCCGGACTCGAGCCGCGCATGATCGTGAAGACCTCGTCCGTCGAGGCGGTGCGCAGCATGGTCGCCGCCGGCATGGGCGTCACCGTCCTCTCCGACATGGTCTACCGGCCCTGGTCGCTCGAAGGCCAGCGCATCGAGACGCGCAATGTGATCGGCGACATCCCGACCATGGATGTCGGCCTCGCCTGGAACCGGGCGCTGCAGCAGGCGCCGGCGACGCGCGTGTTCCACGATTTCATGAGCATGACCTTCTCGGGCGCGTCGGCGATGTGAGGCTGGCCTCGCTGGAGACGGGCCAAGCACATCTGATCACGGATCTTCCTCGTTCTCCCTCTCCTTCGCACGCCGGTCCGTCCCTGGTTCCACGATGCGGATCGTGCCGTCGGCCGCGTCCACATGGATGTCGTCCGGATGCGGCACAGGGTCGGGATATTGGAGACCTGCCGCCTTGCGGCGCGCCAGCTCGTTCATCCATTTGATCTTGTAGTCGAGCAGGGCGTCGGCATATCGATCATGATGCGTCTCGTTCTGCTCCTCGACCATGCCCACCAGCCTGATGAGCAGCGCCTGGGCGTGGAGCTTGCCTTTGACCGCGGCGACGGCGAGCGCGCGCATGGCGGCCTGCACCATCGAGATGGTAAGCTTGCGGCCGTCCTCGTGAATCTCGATCGTGCGGTAGGCCTCCTCGAGAATGATGCGCTTCAGCCGCGCTTCATTGAGGGCCGGCAGCTTGTTGCGCCGGCCTTTGGGCTTGCCGCTCGGATTGCCCGACCGGCCCTTGGTGAAACGGTTGGCGGCCGGCGCCTTGCCAAAGCCGACCGCATAGCTCTCCGGTTTCGCATCTGCCGCGGGTTGGAGCATGTGATCGTCGCTCATCGGGAATCCTCCGGTCCGTCATGGCCATGCCCGGTCGGACGGCGGAGCCTTGTTGCAGGGGCCCTCGCATGGGCTTCCCAGCGCGCGAGCATGCGCTCGCATTTGGCGAGATCGGGCTCGGCGAGGACAATAAGCTTTTGCGCTCTATCGGCGGCGAGGAGGGTGTCCGTATTCCATTGGTTGGAGTGTGAGACATCATCGGCATGAGAGTCTCCCGGCGCCATGACGATCATCTGCTCTGTGCAGCCGCCAGGCCATCCTTCGAAGACGGGGCCATTGAGCTTCCGGCTGCATACGAGCCGATGCGGTCCCAATTGCCAGACGTCGCCGTGAGCGCAGCGCTTGACCCGGGGGATTTCGTCGTGCGTTTCGACCCGCGCGTGATTCTCGTCGTCTGCGCGATCGGAGCCCTCATCCGCCGAAGCCGTGCCGAAGAGCCCCTCCATCTCGCCGGTCGAGAAGCCGATGACGCCGACGTCGAAATCGATCTCCCGCACGCGGAAATGGCTGAGCTCCTGCGCCAGGAGCTTCCTGTCCCAGGTTGCATTGAGCGCGAGCTTGTTGTCGGCAATGACATAGGCCCGCTTCTCGGTCTCGCTCAGATGGTCGAGCCGGTGGCACGGCACTTCGGGCAGGCCCAGCGCGCACGCCGCCTGCGCCCGGCCGTGCCCGGCAAGGATGTGGCCCGCATCGTCGATGACGACCGGGCTTGTAAAGCCGAAGCGGCGAATGCTGTCGATGAGCTGCCGAATCTGCTTGCGCGAATGCCGGCGTGCGTTGCCCGGCCAGGGTTTCAGCGCCTGCGGCGGCAAGTGATCGATCTTGGGCAAGCGAATGCTCCGTCGTTGCGCCGGCCGAAGGAAGATCGGCCGGCAAGGGAGCATTCCTGTTATGTTCTTTTGGCCCGCGAAGGCAAGGGGAAAGTTGGGGGTGGTCGGCCGATGCGCAGCCGTGCTCGAAATTCCCTGCTGTGCACCGCAGCAAAATTATGTTAAAATACTGATATTATTGGCATTGTTTCAAAATTCCGGGACGCCGCCTGCGCTCGAAACGAGCCGTCGATTCCCTGAATTTCCCTGAATCCGCGAATCGTGTTGCGCCGCAAAGTCCGCAAAAGCCGTGGGGCCAAATGAATATTGATCGAAACGATCAAAGCGCTGTAGTCCTCACCCCAACGCGATTTTTCCGGTAGGCCATCTTGCATCAGCCCTCGACAATCCATCCCGAACCGGCGCCCGCCACCGAAAGCACGCCTGCACCGGAAGGAACCGCGCCCGCCGCCCAGGAAGCACCGAAGACCACCTATTCGATGTCGGGCGGCTTTCCGCGCCTGCTCGCCCGCCTCGATGTCTCGCTGGGCTTCACCTCCTACCAGTCCGGCAAGCTCTATCTGGTCGGCCGCAATCCCAAGAAAGGCGGGCTGATGGTGGACGAGCGGCTGTTCCCCAAGGCCATGGGCCTTGCCGCCGAGGGCCGCACCCTGGCGCTCGCCACGCTGTTTCAGATCCAGCGCTTCGAGAACGTCCTCGAGAAGGGGCAGTTCATCAATCACACGCAGGATGCCTGCTATGTGCCGCGCGTCACCTATACGACGGGCGTCCTCGACGCGCATGAGATCGGGCTCATGGCCGACGGGCGCATCGTCTTCGTCAACACCGCCTATAATTGCCTGGCCGTGCCCTCCGAGCGGCACAGTTTCTCAACCCTCTGGATGCCGCCGTTCATCTCGGGGCTCGTCGAGGAAGACCGCTGCCATTTGAACGGCCTTGCGATGGAAAAGGGACGGCCGCGCTATGTCACGGCGGTGTCGCGCTCCGACACGATCGACGGCTGGCGCGACCGGCGCGCCAATGGCGGCATCGTCGTCGATGTCGATACGGGCGAGATCGTCTGCACCGGCCTGTCGATGCCGCATTCGCCGCGCCTGGTGAACGGGCAATTGTGGGTGCTGAATTCCGGGACCGGGGAACTGGGCGAGATCGATCTTGCCAAGGGCGCGTTCCGCCCGCACACCTTCTGCCCCGGCTTCGTGCGCGGCCTCGCCATCCATGGCCGGCATGCTTTCGTCGGCCTGTCGAAGCCGCGCTACAAGCGCTTCGAAGGCCTCGCGCTCGATGATCGGCTGAAAGCGACGGACTCCGAGCCCTGGTGCGGCGTCCAGGTGATCGATCTCGACACCGGAACCTGCGTCGAATGGTTCCGCATCGATGGCGCTGTGGCCGAAATCTTCGACGTGGCGGTGCTGCCTGGAATCACTTGCCCCATGTCGCTCGGCTTCGCCTCGAACGAGATCAAGACGCTCATCACCTATGAGGGGCTTAAGCCGAGGAGCGCGGAGGCGACCGCCGGCGCTGCCCCGGAGCCGGCCGCAACAGCGCGTCCTTAGCTGTAATCCTGTGGTGCAAAGGCCACAGCTCGCACAAATCACCAGTCACGTCTCGCGGCGACAAATTCCGACCTGGCGGAAATTTTCATTGTATTTGCCGCTTAGTCAGGTCAGAATCGCTACGGGCGACGGTCCACGGGGGGCGAGGGGCATGGCAGGAAAGCTCAAGGGGATTGATCCGCAACCTGCGGGCGACCGCGCAATAAGCCTGAGCCTCCGCAGTCGACTGGCTTTGACGACCATTCTCGCCGTCGTGCCCTTCCTGGGCTATGGCCGCCAGGCCTATGCCATCTGCGATACTTCCGGCGCCCCGGACATCGTCTGCACCGGCACCATCACGGGCGACAATCTGAACTTCGACAATGCCGATGTGAACACTGTGGCGCCCTTCGAGGTCACCACCGATGGCCTCTACATCTCCGGCGACGGCCATATCCAGTTCACCGACTACAGCGCCTCGATCATCAACAACGACGGCGGCAATGGCCTCGATGTGAGATCGACGGGCAACTATAATGGCACCGATGGCGCGGTGACGATCATCACCAATGGCACGATCACCGGATCGACCAATGGTATCTTTGCGAACGTTAGCGAAGGCGGCAGCCTCTCGATCACCGCCTCCGGCCAGGTCACCGGCTACGGCGACGATGGCATACACGCCAATCTTAGCAGCACTGGCGATGATCTGACGGTCACCACCGACTCGGCAAGCGTGATCAGAGGCGGCGACTATGGCATCTATGCCAACAGTACCGGCGATGGCGATCTGACCGTCATCGCCAATGGCGAGGTTGCCGGCGAAACTGCAGACGGCATTTATGCGTGGAATGCTGGCGTCAACCTGACCGTGACCACGGGTGCCCAAAGCAACGTCTTGGGCGGAAACAATGGCATCTTTGCCACCAGTCGCGGCGAAGGTGACCTTGAGATCACTGCCGATGGCAACGTCACTGCCTATGGCGCGCTCGACGACGAGCTCAACGGAGGCGACGGCATTTTCGCTGAAAACGGCACTTCTTTCTTTGCCATTGGTGCCCAGAACCTGACGATAACCACCGGGACGGCAAGTGCCGTTACCGGCAATGGTGACGGCATCGACGCCCGCAACTACGGTGCAGGCGATCTCAGCATCGCGGCCGACGGCGAGGTCTCGGGGCAAACCCTGGATGGCATCAATGCATATAATTTCAGGAGTGGCGCGAACCTCGTCGTCACGGCGGGGGCGGGAAGCGCCATAACCGGCGGCGACGACGGCATCCAGGCGGTCAACCAGGGTAACGGCAATCTCGAAATCACCGTCGAGGGCAGCGTCACCGGCGAAAACGCCATCGGCATTTCCGCGATCAATTCCTACGGCTATGTCTACGACCCGGGAGACCCTGAGGGCCCGCCGATCGGCAAGAATCTCGGCATCGACCTCACCATCACGACGAGTGCGGCAAGTGTGGTGACGGGCGCAGGCGAGGGAATCCTGGCCAACAATCAGGGCACCGGCAATCTCAAGATCGATGTCTATGGCGAGGTCACGGGCGGCACCGCCGACGGGATTGAGGCGCGCAACGGCGAATATGCCGGCGACCTGACCATCACCACGGGCGTCGCGAGTACAGTTTCCGGCGGCGAGGATGGTATCGAAGCACGCAATTTCGGCACCGGCATTCTCAAGATCGAAGCCAATGGCAACGTCACTGGCAATGGCGGCGACGGCATCTTCGCACGCGCCCTTGACGGCGATGTCGAGGTGATGACGGGAGGGGGCTCAGCCGTCACTGGCTTCGATGGCAACGGCATCAGCGCCTATGCGGCCGTGAGCCCCAGTGCGCTTGTGGGCGGCGATGCCGTGGTGAAGACGCAAGGCGCCGTGTCCGGCACCCGCCACGGCATCGACGCCGAGGCGCTCGGCCCTGGCGGCACGGTCCTCATCGAAACCTCAGCTTCTGTCACCGGCGGTGCCAACGGCATAGACGCCGCGGCAAGCGCCAATGTCACGGTGAAGGCGGGCGGCGATGTCACCGGCATTGGGGAACACGGCATCAATGCGCATGCCGGTGAGGGGGATATCCTGGTGACGACGGCGGCCGGGACCATGATTACCGGCGACGGCAATGGCATAGTGGCCGCCATATCAGACAGCGGCAATATCGAGGTGAAGGCTGACAGCGCCGTGGCCGCGGGCTTGCGGGGCATCGATGCCTTTACGAATTCAGGCACGATAGATATCACCACAGGCGCGGGCGCGGTCAGCGCGACCGATCTCAACGGTATCGAGGCGACGGCCTCGGGCAATGTGACGATCACGACCGGCGGCGATGTCAGGGGCGGCCTCGCCGGCATCGATGCGACGAGCGCCTTGGGCGCCATTGATGACGCCATCAAGATCACCAATAACGGCACCGTGGCGAATCTTTCCGGCGAATCCACCGCTCTCGCCATCACGACATCTGGCGGCCTCACTGCAATCGACAACAATGGCACGCTGATCGGTACGGTCGCTCTCGCGGAATTCAACGATAGGCTCGGCAATGACGGGCTCTGGAACACCGCCGGCGGCAACAACGACTTCGGTGACGGCCACGATAGCCTCGCCAACACGGGCACACTGCGCGCCGCCGACGGCGGGGGCGACACGGAATTAACCCGGTTCAGCAGGCTCGAGAGCTTCAACAATTCCGGATTGGTCACCTTGGCCGACGGCAAGGAAGGCGACGAGCTGCATTTCGGCAGTTCAGCACTTGGGGATAGCGCAACGGACTATGTGGGTGAAGGCGGCGGCCTGGCGGTGGATGCCGTGCTGGGGCCAGCCGCGGCCGGCGGGCTTTCGGATACGCTGTGGGTCGCCGGCGATACCGGCGGTACGACCCGCGTCTCGGTCAATGTCGTCGATGCGACCGGCGCCAACACGCAAGGCATAAGGGTCGTCATTGCCGGCGGCAACACGACAGAGGAGGATTTCGATCTCGGCGGCCCGCTCAATGCCGGCTTCTACACTTGGGATCTCAGGCTGGATGACGGCGGCGAGACCATCCATGAGCTCTATACTTCCGGCATCGGCGTCGGCGCCTACGAATTCGCCGCTGGCATCTCGGGCGCGCAGCAGGTCTGGCAGCAGACCACGGGAACGATCATGCAGCGTCAGGCGGATCTGCGCGTGCTCTTCGAAGGCATGAGCGTGACGCCTGCCGCCGACTATGCCGAGCCGGTCGAGCCGACACCGCTTGCCAGGATCACGCCCGGCTTCTGGTTCAACGGAACGGGTGCCTATGTCGATCAGGACGACGAGGAAGACGGCTTCACGCTCGACCGCAAGCAGACGATCTGGGGCGGTCTGGCGGGCTTCGACTTCGGACATGAAAACGCCGGCTCGGCCTGGCTCTTCGGCGTGTTCGGCGGCTATCTGACATCGGACCTTGAATTCGACGAGACCAACACCGAATGGAATTATGAAGGCCCGACGGTCGGCGCCTATGTCACCTATCTCGACCATGCCTTCTATGCCGATCTGACGGTGAAGGCCGATTTCCTTGATATCGAGATCGATCCGCAGGACCTGGCGCCGGCCTCGGACGATGCCGACACCGATGCCACCAATGTGGGCGGCCGCATCGATACGGGATACAAATTCGGCGAGACCGTCTTCGTCGAGCCGCAGGCATCGTTCGCCGTGGTTCACACCGAGATCGATGATGTCGATATTTTCGGCGGCACTGTCGAGTTCGATGACGAGACGAGCGTGCGCGGCCGGCTGGGCCTGAGATTGGGCTTCGAGCATACGGACAGCACCGCCGTCATCTATTCGGGCGATGTGACGGCGAGCGTGTGGGAGGAATTCGCCGGCGACAATGGCGTCAGCATCACCGATCCTACTTTCGGGACATTCGATGCATCGGATGATGCGGGCGGCACGATCGGCGATGTGTCCTTGGGCTTCGGCATGGTGGCGTCCGAAGGCTGGTCGGGCTTCATCCGCGGCAATTATCAATTTGCCGAGGATTATGAAGCCGTCGCGGGCAATGCCGGGGTGAGATTCGCCTGGTAGGCGCAATCTGCTGAAATTTCCGGCAATCTCATGCGGCAATGTGACGGAAAAGACACGGCTTCGCGCAGAATCCATCTTACCCGGCGGAATCCATTTTGGTCGCCCCGGGCAAGTCGAATAGTGTTCTTGAACAGTTGAGCGGCGTCAGGCGCCGAGGCGAAGATGGGTCAGGTCTCATCCCTCGAGAGCGCACTGAAGGAGAGGAGAATGCCGATGGCCGAGAATTTTCTGGGGAGTGCCCGCAGCGGCGAGGAGATACGCCTCGATGCGGGACAGGTCCTGTTCACGAAGGGCGATGCCGGGCACGAGATCTATGTCGTGCGCTCCGGCGAGTTGCAGATTCTCGACGGCAACCGGGTGTTCGAGACGGTGGGCCCCGGCGGCATCGTGGGCGAGATGTCCCTCGTCGACAGCGGACCGCGCAGCGCCACGGTGCGGGCGAGTGCGGCAACCGAGGTGGTGCCTATGGATGAGCGGCGCTTCCTGTTCATGGTGCAGCAGACGCCGCATTTTGCGCTGCGGGTCATGCGCGTCATGAGCGCCCGCTTGCGGGCGATGAATGCACGTCTCACGGGAGTGGATCAGGCCTGAGCCTGAGAGCCAAAGCTCAGGCCGTCGCTTTTGCGGTCGTTCCCGGCATGGCTCTGGCCCGGTCGTTCATGGCGCGCAAACGCCCGCTCATGACTTTCATCACGCGAAGCGCGAAGTGCGGCGTCTGCTGCACCATGAACAGAAACCGCTTCTCGTCGAGCGGAATGACCCGGCTCGATGTCACGGCCCGCACCATGGCACTGCGCGGTCCGCCGTCGATCAACGCCATCTCCCCTACGATGCCGCCTTTGCCCACCGTTTCGAAGACATGATTGCCGTTGAGGATTTGCAGTTCGCCCGACTTGACGATAAAGAAGCTCTTTGCCGGCTCGCCCTGTTGGAACAGAACTTGCCCCGCATCGAGATCGATGGTTTCGGCATTGTCACCAAATAGACTCAGAAAGTCGTCCGGCATCGTCCGCTCCCCTTGCGCCAATCGGTCATTCTTGCGACAGATCGATGACAGCTTGATGACAATGCGCCTGCCCTTACGAACGAGGCTGAGCGGCAAATCTTCCAACTGTCATCAAACTTTCATAAAAGCCGCAAAAGCTGATCGTGCTCCCCAGTGGGAGGTTTCTCCCTCTTGTTGGACTCGGCTCGCCCCCGGACGCCAGACCGGTGTGGCGGGCCTGTTTTCTTTCGAACGAGATCAAGACCTGGATCACCTGCTATGGCGGTGGAATATTCCCTGCTCGAAGCCAGGAGCTATCTTCCCTAAAGCTTTGAGTTTCTTGTGTAACTCTTGGAAGGTCACTTGTCCCGACGCCCACAATTGAAAATAGTCGGCCGTGAACAATTCGATTTTCAAGTGAATGCGGATCGCGGATGAGGCAGTAGCGCCATCAGGAAAAGACACAAGAGACGCCTCAGCCAGTTGAGGAGGAGGCGGAAGTTGTAGCCGGCAGCAGCGAGGATGGCGTTGAGTGCGTCGCCTTGCTCATGGGCGAGATAATTGCGGCCCAAGCGATGCTCGCTCTTGAGGTGGCCGATGACCGGCTCGATCGCCGCCCGCCGTTTCAACTCGCGCTTGATGGCCGGCGTCATGCGCCGCTTCTGGCCTGAGGTGAAGACCTTGAACCTGTGGCTCAGCGGGGCATTGTGGCCGCGATATCCTGCATCGGCGAGAATGCGCTCGATGCCGTTGCCGATCATAGCTTCCATCTCGGGGATCACGCTCGCCAGTGTGTGGCCGTCATAGGGATTGCCGGGCAGCGCCTTGGCATGGAGCGCGAACTGGCCACCCTTCGAGCGCTTGAGCGTGGTGGCAATCGAGACCTTCACCCCGAACTCGTAAGGCGCATGTGCCTTGCCTTTGCCGATGCACTCCACTTCCGGAGCGTGCAGGCTGTAGATCTTGTTGCCCCGCTGCAGGCGGTTCTGCTCCAGAACCCGCAAGGACAAGTGTAGCGGGCGCAGGAAGATCGCCTTGAGGTCGTCTTCGCCGGCGATCTGGCGGGCAATGTCGCGGATTGTGCGCCCGAGATAGGTCTTGAGCTTGCGCAACGCCTTGCCAGCACGCTTGAACTGGTGCGCATGAGCATAGCGTTGGTACTTGATCAGGGCCAATTTGCCCACCCGCGTATAGGATTGCCGCAGATCGAGGCCGACCTTCCTGGCCAGCGACACCAGCTTCTCGCGCGCCCGATGGATCAGCTTGGCGTCGGTCGGGAACATCACGTTCTTCGGCTCAACCGTGGTGTCGACGATCACCCGGAGCGGGTCGGAGGGCTTCATCGCCCCCGTCTTCACCGCCACCGCCAGGCTCTCTTCGAGAAGCGCCCTGATCCGCTCCTCGCCCATCCGCTGGCGCCAGCGCGTCAGCGACGAGCGCTCGAAGGTGAGCTCGTGGCAGAAAAACTCCTCGCCACAAAAATACTGGAAATACGGGTTCTCCACCCAGCGCGCGCACAGCTCCTCGTCGGAGAGATCGAAGGTGTGCTTGAGGATCGCAAGCCCCGCCATCAGCCGGGTCGGTAGCGGCGGCATGCCGGGGCCGTCGCTGTAGACCTCCCCGCACCTCTCTTCGATGAAGCCCCATGAGACCGTCCTCGCCAGCCTCACCAGCTCGTGCTCCATGTTGATGATCTGGTCGAGCCGTGAGCGAAACAGATCCTGCTCACCCTTCTCGCGACGTTCTCGTGGCTTCATGCGCGATCCCTCGGGTCTTCCTTCATGCCGAGAGAATCACGCTTCGCTGAGTCGCGGAATCCCAAATCGAATTTGCAAGAAAAGTCCGCCTCGCATGCCACATTCTGGCAGATCCGAAGACCTCAATACCTGCAATCACTCAATCCAGTCAGAGACTTGGGAATAGTTCACGGGCGACAAAATACCCTGTATCTTCCCTGCATCCGTGAGACACATGGAAAATCGGGCTGGCGGCGCCGGGACAGCGCTCGAGTCTACCGCCGCTTCACGCCCGGCAGCACGCAGAGCATCTCGAACAGCAGATTGGCGCCGGTGAGCGCGGTATTGCCGCTCGGATCGTAAGGCGGCGACACTTCGACGAGATCGCAGCCGACGAGATCGAGGCCCCATGCGCCGCGGATGATCTCAAGCGCCTGGATGGTGGTGAGGCCGCCGATCTCGGGCGTGCCGGTGCCGGGCGCGAAAGCGGGATCGAGGCTGTCGATATCGAAGCTCAGATAGACCGGGCCCTTGCCCATTTGCTGGCGCACCTCGTCCATCAGCGGGCTCAAGGATTTGTGCCAGCATTCCTCGGCCTGGACCACGCGAAAACCCTGCTGGCGCGGCCAGTCGAAATCATCGGCCGCATAGCCCGTGGCCCTGAGCCCGATCTGGATGCAGCGCCTTGTGTCGAGCAGCTTGTCCTCGACCGCGCGGCGGAAGGGCGTGCCATGGGCGATCTTCTCGCCGAACATGCTCTCGTTGATGTCGGCATGGGCATCGACATGGATGAGACCGACGGGTCCGTATTTCTCGGCGATGGCGCGCAGGATCGGATAGGTCAGCGTATGATCGCCGCCGAGCGTCAGGGGCCTGCAGCCCTTGGCGATGATCGAGCGATAGGCGCCGGTGATGATGTCCATGCATTTGGGCAGATTGAACGTGTCGATCGCCACATCGCCGATATCGGCGACCATCAGGCTGTCGAAAGGAGCGGCCCGCGTCGCCATGTTATAGGGACGGATCAGGCAGGATTCGGCGCGGATCTGGCGCGGGCCATAGCGCGTGCCGGCGCGGTTCGAGGCACCGATATCCATGGGGATCCCGACGAAGCAGGCATCGAGCCCGTCGGTTCCCGTCTGCGTCGGCAGGCGCATCATGGTGGCCGGCCCGCCGAAACGCGGCATCTGGTTCCCGCCCAAAGGTTGGTTCAATGTTCGTGCCATGATGGTTCCCCTCGCAGACATTATTCGGGCCACAGGTGACACGCCGCCCGTGGTTAAGCAAGGGGTCCGCCGTCACCTAGACTTTCGGTCGGACTGGTTGAAACTTCAGCGATATTCCTATTTCCTCCTCACAGGAGGAGTGTGAATTGCCGAAGCTCACGCAAAGCTATGTGCATGGGGCGAGCAGCGTGCCGCTGATCGGCCAGACGCTGGGCGCGTTCTTCGACGAAGCAGTCCGACGCTGGGGCAAGTGCGACGCGCTGATCGTGCGCCACCAGCAGGTGCGCTGGACCTATGACGAGCTCAAGCGGAAGGTCGATGATTTTGCCGCGGGCCTCCTGGCGCTGGGACTTGAACCGGGCGACCGGGTCGGCATCTGGTCGCCCAACAATGCCGAATGGGTGGTGACGCAATTCGCCACCGCCAAGGCCGGGCTTATCCTGGTCAATATCAATCCGGCCTATCGCCTGGCCGAGGCCGATTACGCGCTGAACAAGGTCGAATGCAAGGCGCTCGTCACCGCGAGCCAGTTCAAGACCAGCGACTATGTCGGCATGCTGAACGAGCTCTCCTCCGGTAACCGCCTGCCGCATCTTAAGACCATCATCCGCATCGGCGGGGAGAGTGCGGGCATGCTCGGCTTTGCCGACGTGCCGGGCCGGGCGAAGCCCGAGCACCGCCAACGCCTCGCCGAGATCGCCCCGACGCTCCAATTCGATGACCCGATCAATATCCAGTTCACCAGCGGCACCACCGGCTATCCCAAGGGCGCGACGCTCACCCACCACAATATCCTGAACAACGGCTTCTTCATCGGCGAGACGATGCGGCTTTCGGAAAAGGACCGCATCTGCATCCCGGTGCCGCTCTATCACTGCTTCGGCATGGTGCTGGGCAACCTCGCCTGCATCACCCATGGCTCGGCCATGGTCTATCCGGGCGAGGGCTTCGATCCGCTTGCGGTGCTCGAGACCGTCGAGGCCGAGCGCTGCACCGGCCTCTATGGCGTGCCGACCATGTTCATCGCCGAGCTCGGCCATGCCGAGTTCAAGAAGTTCAATCTCGCGACCCTGCGCACCGGCATCATGGCGGGCTCGCCATGCCCGATCGAGGTGATGAAGCAGGTTGTCAAGGACATGCATATGGACGAGGTCACCATCTGCTACGGCATGACCGAGACCAGCCCGGTGAGCTTCCAGACATCGGCCGATGATCCCTTGGAGAAGCGCGTCGGCTCGGTCGGGCGCATCCATCCTCATGTCGAGGTCAAGGTCGTCGATGCGGACGGGCGCATCGTGCCCCCGGGCACGCCTGGCGAGCTCTGCACCCGGGGCTATTCGGTGATGCGCGGCTATTGGAACGATGAGGAGAAGACCCGCGAGGCGATCGACCAGGGCCGCTGGATGCATACGGGTGATCTCGCCACGATCGATGAAGAGGGTTATTGCAACATTGTCGGACGCATCAAGGACATGGTGATAAGGGGCGGGGAGAACATCTATCCGCGCGAGATCGAGGAGTTCCTCTACAAGCATCCGAAGGTCGCCGATGTGCAGGTGATCGGCGTGCCCGACAGGAAATATGGCGAGGAATTATGCGCCTGGATCAGGCTCAAGCCCGATCAGGCCTGCACGGATGAGGAAATACGCCAATTCTGCCAGGGACAGATCGCGCATTACAAGATTCCGCGCTATGTGAAGTTCGTCGATGCCTTCCCGATGACGGTGACCGGCAAGATCCAGAAATATCTGATGCGCGAACAGGCGCGCCGGGAGCTGGGCCTCGAGGAAGAGAAGACGGCATGATGGGATTGAGCGATGCACGTCAATCCTCCCTCCGCCGCCGAAGGCGGGGAGGGTGGCGCGCGGAACGCGCGACGGGTGGGGTGTTTCCGCAAGGGAGATCTCTCGAGCAAAACACTTGCAAGGTGTTCCGTGCAATCGTTGGGTATCTAGCGGCGGAGAGACCCCACCCGACCGCCCTTCGGGCGGCCACCCTCCCCGCGCTTCGCGCGGTGGAGGGAGAGTGGAGCAGGAAGCTCTGTGATTGTGAGTAAGGTTAAAACGATGGCAAACAACAGCAATTTCGGCCTCAATTTCGACCTCGACGAAACCGCCGACATGATCCGCGACACGGTTTCGACCTTTGCCCAGGCCGAGATCGCGCCGAGGGCCGCCGAGATCGACAAGTCCAACGAATTCCCGCGCGACCTGTGGCCGCGCATGGGCGAGCTCGGTCTCCACGGCATCACGGTCGAGGAGGATTTTGGTGGATTGGGTCTTGGCTATCTCGATCATGCAATAGCGGTCGAGGAGGTGAGCCGCGCCTCGGGCTCGGTCGGCCTTTCCTATGGCGCCCATTCCAATCTGTGCATCAACCAGATCCGCCGCAACGGCTCGGACGAGCAGAAAAGGCGCTATTTGCCGAAGCTGATCTCGGGCGAGCATGTGGGGGCGCTCGCCATGTCGGAGCCGGGCTCGGGCTCGGACGTCGTCTCGATGCGCACCAAAGCCGAGAAGAAGGGATCGAAATACATCCTCAACGGCAACAAGATGTGGATCACCAACGGTCCCATCGCCGACACGCTCTTCGTCTATGCCAAGACCGATCCTGGAGCCGGGGCCAAGGGCATCACCAGCTTCCTCATCGAGAAGGGTTTCAAGGGCTTCCGCACCGCGCAGAAGCTGGACAAGCTCGGCATGCGCGGCTCCGACACCGGCGAGCTCATCTTCGAGGATTGCGAGGTGCCGGAAGAGAACGTCGTCGGCGAGGTGAACAAGGGCGTGCGCGTGCTGATGTCGGGCCTCGATTATGAGCGCGCCGTGCTGGCCGCGGGCGCCGTCGGCCTCATGCGCACCGCGCTCGACGTCGTCCTGCCCTATGTGCATGACCGCAAGCAGTTCGGCCAGCCGATCGGCACCTTCCAGCTCGTCCAGGGCAAGCTCGCCGACATGTATGTGCTGATGAATGCGGCACGCTCCTATGTCTATACGGTGTGCAAGGCCTGCGACCAGGGCCGCGTCACGCGCGAGGACGCGGCGGGCGCCATCCTCTTCGCCGCCGAGAAGGCGACGCAAGTGGCGCTCGATTCCATCCAGCTCCTGGGCGGCAACGGCTATATCAATGATTTCCCGACCGGCCGCCTGCTGCGCGACGCCAAGCTCTATGAGATCGGCGCCGGCACCAGCGAGATCCGGCGCATGCTGATCGGGCGCGAACTGTTCGAGAAGTCGATATGAGTGCGCACCGGCAAGGACGAATCCCCTCTCCCCCATCGGGGGAGAGGGTTAGGGTGAGGGGGAACCGGCGGCGGAATCTGTTTAAGATGCAGCAGGCCGCTGACGTCTGTTCCCCCTCACCCTCCCAATGCTTCGCATTGGGCCCCTCCCTCTCCCCCGTAGGGGGCGAGGGTATTTGGAAACTGTCTCGTCCATGACTTCCCTCAAGAGCGACATCGATCCCCAATCGGAAAAATTCCGCCGCAACGAAGAGCACATGCGGGGCCTGGTCGATGACCTGCGCCAAGTGTCGAGCCACATCATGCAGGGCGGGCCCAAGGCCTCGCGCGAGCGGCACGAAGCGCGGGGGAAATTGCTGCCGCGCGAAAGGGTGTTGCGGCTCCTCGATCGCGGCTCGCCCTTCCTCGAGACCGGGCATCTCGCCGCGCATAAGATGTATCACGGCGAAGTTCCCTCCGCCGGCATCATCACCGGCATCGGGCGCGTCAGTGCGCGGGAATGCATGATCGTGTGCAATGACGCGACGGTGAAGGGTGGCACCTATTATCCGATCACCGTCAAGAAGCATCTGCGCGCGCAGGAGATCGCCGAGCAGAACCGCCTCACTTGCGTCTATCTCGTCGATTCGGGCGGCGCCAACCTGCCCAATCAGGACGAAGTCTTTCCCGACCGCGACCATTTCGGCCGCATCTTCTTCAACCAGGCCAATATGTCGGCCAAGGGCATCCACCAGATCGCGGTGGTGATGGGCTCCTGCACCGCGGGCGGCGCCTATGTGCCGGCCATGGCGGACCAGAGCATCATCGTGCGCGAGCAGGGCACGATCTTCTTAGGGGGTCCGCCCCTGGTGAAGGCGGCAACCGGGGAAGTGGTAAGCGCCGAAGACCTGGGCGGCGCCGACGTCCATACGCGCCTCTCCGGCGTCGCCGATCATCTCGCCCAGAATGACGAGCATGCGCTCGAGCTCGCAAGGCAGGCCGTCGCCAATCTGCAGATCAGGAAACCCGGCGATCTCGTTTTGCGCGAGCCGAAGCCGCCGCTTTACGATCCGGCCGAGCTCTATGGCGTCATGCCGCCGACCTCGCGCGAGCCTTTCGACGTGCGCGAGGTCATCGCCCGCATCGTCGACGACAGCGTGCTCGACGAGTTCAAGGCGCTCTATGGCAAGACGCTGGTCACAGGCTTCGCTCATATCCACGGGATGCCGGTCGGCATCCTCGCCAATGACGGCATCCTGTTCTCGGAATCGGCGGTCAAGGGCGCGCATTTCATCGAGATATGCTGCCAGCAGCGCATCCCGCTCTTGTTCCTGCAGAACATCACCGGCTTCATGGTCGGGCGCAAATATGAGAATGAAGGCATCGCCAAGCATGGCGCCAAGCTCGTGACCGCGGTCGCGACGGCGCAAGTGCCGAAGATCACGGTCATCATCGGCGGCAGCTTCGGGGCCGGCAATTACGGCATGTGCGGGCGGGCCTATTCGCCGCGCTTCCTGTGGATGTGGCCCAATGCGCGCATCTCGGTGATGGGCGGCGAGCAGGCGGCCAATGTGCTCGCCACCGTCAAGCGCGACGGCCTCGCCGCCAAGGGCGAAAAATGGAGCGAGGTGGAAGAGGAGGCCTTCAAGGCGCCGATCCGCGAGCAGTATGAGCATCAGGGCCATCCCTATTTTGCCTCGGCGCGACTGTGGGATGACGGCGTCATCGATCCGGCCGAGACCCGCCGGGTGGTGGCTTTGAGCCTCTCGGCCACGCTCAACGCGCCCATCCCCGAAACCCGCTTCGGCATATTCAGGATGTGAAGAATGGAGTGGACGTTCGAAGCGATGGCTCAAACACCCTCGCCCCGCTTTAGCGGGGAGAGGGTAGGGGCCCATTGCGCAGCAATGGGAAGGGTGAGGGGCCTGCGGGTCGTGCCTGACAAGCCCCTCACCCCTCCCGCCGCTTCGCGGCGGGGCCCTCCCCTCTCCCCGCTGAAGCGGGGCGAGGGTTATGGGGTTGTCGCATGCTGAAGTCCGTCCTCATCGCCAATCGCGGCGAGATTGCCTGCCGGGTCATCCGGACGGCGCGGCGCATGGGATTGCGCACCATCGCCGTCTATTCCGATGCCGATGCCGACGCGTTGCATGTGGCGCAAGCCGACGAGGCCGTGCGCATCGGCGGACCCCTCGCACGCGACAGCTATCTCAAGATCGACGCCGTCCTCGATGCCGCGAAGAAAACGGGCGCCGAGGCGATCCATCCGGGCTATGGCTTCCTTTCCGAGAACGCCAACTTCGCCGAGGCCTGCGCCAAGGCGAAGATCGTCTTCGTCGGCCCGCCCGCCTCCGCCATTCGCGCCATGGGCGGCAAGAGCGAAGCCAAGGCATTGATGGCGAAAGCGCAAGTGCCATTGGTGCCGGGCTATCATGGCGAGGACCAGTCGCCCGACGTGCTCGAGAAAGCGGCCGACAAGATCGGCTATCCCGTCCTGATCAAGGCTTCGGCCGGCGGCGGCGGCAAGGGCATGAAGGTCGCGCAAGGCAAGGCCGATTTCCGCGACCAGCTCGCCTCGGCCAAGCGCGAGGCGCTCTCCTCCTTCGGCGACGACCGGGTGCTGATCGAGAAGTATCTCACGAAGCCGCGCCATGTGGAGATCCAGGTCTTCGCCGATGCGCATGGCCATTGCGTCTATCTGTTCGAGCGCGACTGCTCGATCCAGCGCCGCCACCAGAAGGTGATCGAGGAAGCGCCGGCGCCCGGCATGACGGCGGGCTTGCGCCAGCGCATGGGGGAGGCCGCGGTCACCGCCGCCAAGTCGATCGGCTATGTCGGCGCCGGCACGGTCGAATTCCTGCTCGATGAGGACGGCTCGTTCTATTTCATGGAAATGAACACGCGCCTCCAGGTCGAGCATCCGGTCACCGAGTTCATCACCGGCCTCGACCTCGTCGAATGGCAGTTGCGCGTCGCTTCGGGCGAAAAGCTGCCGCTCGCCCAGGACCAGCTCGCGATCAACGGCCATGCCTTCGAGGTCAGGCTCTATGCCGAGGATCCGGATCGCGATTTCCTGCCGCAGACCGGCACGATCACCCATCTGAGCTTTCCGCCGGAGAACGGCCATGTGCGGATCGATACCGGCATCACGCAAGGCAAGGCGATCAGCACCTATTACGATCCGATGATCGCCAAGCTCATCGTATGGGACCTCGACCGGCCCCAGGCCTTGGCACAATTGCGCCGCGCTTTGGCGCAGACGGAGATCGGCGGCCTCGTCACCAATACGGCCTTCCTGGCGAAGCTCGCGGCCAACAAGGCCTTCGCCAAGGGCGATGTCGATACGGGCTTCATCGGCCGGCACGAGAAGGAATTGCTGCCGAGCGTGCCCGCGGCACCGGACGATGCGCTGGTCCTTGCGGCGACGGGCATTCTCTTGCGCGAGCGGCAGAAGGGCACGCGCGATCCCTGGTCGCTGATGGATGGCTGGCGCCACCATGGCGGCGGCCACGACCATCTGACGCTGATCGATGTGAGCGGCGGCCAGACCGCGCACAAGCTCGTTTTCGATTATGCGAAAGATGGCTTCCTGTTCCATCTCAAGAAAGCGGTTCTGCCCGTCAGCGCCACCCTATCTTCATCCGGCAAGCTCACCGCGGATCTCGGCGGGCGGCGCCTCTCCGCCGGCTTTGCCTCGCAGAGCGATGATGTGACCCTCTTTCTCGACGGCGTCGGCTATCGCCTGAAACGGGCCGGCATCGATCTCGGAGAGGAGGACGGCGAGGCGGCGGCGCTCAGGATCGCGGCACCCATGCCGGGCCGGATCATCGCGGTCCATGTCGCGGCGGGCAAGATGGTGGAGAAGGGCACACCCCTCATCGTCCTCGAGGCGATGAAGATGGAGCATACGCTGAAAGCGGGCCATGCCGGCAAAATCGAATATGTCGGCTGCAAGCCGGGCGATCAGATCCGGGAAGGTCAGGAACTCTTACGTTTCGCGGCGCCTGCTTAATTCGTCATGGGCCGTTCATTGTTGCTCCGTCGCACAGGCTTGGAATTTTCACGACCGGTTTTCTGAATACGGCTGACATTCTCCGCCAGTTGACCTAAGGTTATAGGGTTCAAGGCTGGAGCGCGGCAAACCATGAGCAAGAGGGCAGCCGTCGTGATCGGGGTCGGGACGACCGGGACGTTGCCGCCGCTGAAATCACCGGTCCCACAAGCCAAGGCTGTTGCAAAATGGCTCGCTGGCGAAGACTTCGAGGTCACGGTCCTCACCGATGAGACAACCAAGGTCGACGCCCGCTCGATCGCCGATGCGATCGACAAGTATGTCAAGCCGCCGACCCGGTACTCGATGCTGGTCGTCTATTTTTCCGGCCACGGAATCTTTCATGCCCGTTCCGATGTCTGGCTCCTGAGCGAAGCCCCGGGAAGGCCTGACGAAGCCATCAACCTGACCGGAGCGATCGATCTCGCCCGCGGTTCGGGAATCCCCAATGTCGTCCTGATTTCCGACGCCTGCCGGTCGCTGCCCCAGGACCTCGGCGGCGCGCTGGTCAGCGGGGGTATCGCCTTTCCCTTTTATCCCGGCTTGGGCCGCTCGAAGGTCGATGTTTTCCGCGCGACCTTGCCGGCGAAGGTCGCCTATGAAATCCAGAAAAGGGACGGCGACCAGGCGATCGAATCGCTGCTCACGACCGCATGGTTGTCGGCCTACGACAACCCGCCCGCCGACATGCAAAAGTCGCTGACGGTCGCCGGGAACACAATCATCGTCGTTCCGAACCGGAAGCTCGAGGCTTACCTCCAGGACGAAGTCGATCACATGCTCGACGACCTCGGGCAGGATCTCGACCAGTCGATCGAGGCCGACGTTCCCTCGGACGACGATGTCTATATCGGGAGAGCCCGGATCGGCGCCGGCCAGGCAAACCCCTTGCCGCCGCCGGCCACAGGCAATGGGGACGAAGGTCCGAAGCCTGGCGTGCCCCGCGGACGGCGGACGGCGAGCGAAGGGAAGCTCGCTGCCGTCCTCGTTCGCGAACGACTGGTGGCCGGGACCGGAGGGATCGCCCTGGACCGGCCATTGGTCGCCAAGGAAACCCGAACGAGCGTTGAAGGTCAGATCGCGGCCCGCCTTCCGACCGACGCCGTCACCCATTTCGAAACCGAGACCGGCTTCGTCGTCTACGGTCCGCCGATCAAACGGGCTGGGCCCGGAAAGCGGGAGGGAAGGCCCGGCGCCGAAGTCCTCGTCGCCGGCGGCCATGGAGAACCGGGGCTCATTCGAGTGTGGAATGTCAAGCCCGCCGCGACCATCGCCGTCGAATTCTCCGATGGCCGGTCCGCGGCCCTCGCCGCCCTTTTCGGCTATATCGGTCATTGCACGGTCGGGCCGGATGGGCTGTCGAACATCAGCTACGTTCCGTCGAGCAACCATCCGCGCTGGGGCGATTACATGAAGCGTCGGGGCGTGATTGATCAGTTGCGGGCCGAAGTCGCGGTCGCCGCCGACCACAATACTTTTTCGCTTTCATCGCCGGAAAAGGCGGAAAGCTTCGGGCGGCTGATCCGCCAGGACAAGGCATTGGACCCGACCCTCGGGCTTTATGCCGCCTACGCCTATACGCAGGCCGGCAACGAGGACGAAGTTCGAAACGTCCTGGAGTTCATGTGGTACGACCTTCACGCCGACCTGTTCGACGTTCGGATGCTGGCCTTTCGTCGGCCACCCGCGGAAAAACGCCGACCGGTGGTCCCGGCTTGCCCGATGCTGACCCAAGGCTGGAATCTCATCGCGCCGCGTCAGGTCGAGCTTCCTCAGGGTTTTGCCGAAGGCGCCGGCCACTTGACCGGTTCGCTGTGGACGACCTTCGAACCGCCATTCGCCGGACGGCTGTTCGCAACGATCGAAAGGGGCGATTTCTGATGCGGGTTCTGATGATTCACGGACGAGCCCAAGGCGGGCTCGATCCAGCGGCCTTGAAGGCGACCTGGGTCAAGACTCTTGCCGACGGCTTTCGAGGCCACGGCCGGCAACTCCCCGGCAACCTGGCTTTCGATTTTCCCTATTATGGCGACCTCCTCGACGAGTTCACCAGCAAAGCGAAGCTCAGGACCCCCGACGAGGTGGTCGCGAAGGGGCCTGGCGAGGATCGCGACTTCGAGGCCTTCGAGAAATCGGTCCTCCTCGAAATGAAAAAGGAAATGCAAATCTCGGACGACGAGGTCGATGCGGTACGCTCGCCCGTGGCCGGCGAGAAGGGCGTCGAAAACTGGGGCTGGGTGCAGGCGATCGCGCGGATTCTGGATCGGCACGTCACCCCGGCATCCGAGTTCACGATCGCGACCTTCCTCAAGGACGTCTATCTCTACCTGACCAAGCGAAGCGTCAGGCGGGCGATCGACAAGACGGTCGAAGACCTCCTGACCGACGAACCGACGATCATCATCAGCCATTCCCTGGGAACGGTCGTCGCCTATAACATCGTCAAGGCCCACAAGGCCGATATCAACCTGAAGAAGTTCGTCACCGTGGGATCGCCGCTGGGAATAACCGCGATCAGCTCGCGGCTCGGGGTGATCGAAAACCCGGCAGCGGCAGTTGGCTGGTACAACGCCTATGACGAACGCGACGTCGTCGCCCTCAACCCACTCGACTCGTCGTATTTTCCGACCGACCCGTTGATCATGAACAACAACGGCGTGCAAAACCACACCGCGAACCGGCACGGGATCGTTGGCTACCTCAACGACGCCGGAGTTGCGGCGAATGTCATCAGCGGGCTCGCCTGAACCGGTCGCCGGTTCAACTTCCATGGCAGGCCGTACAGTGGTCAATGGGCCCGCTCTTGCGGCCTGCCCGCTTCTCGCGGCGATGGCAATCGGCGCAGAAGGCATGGAAGAGCCGGTCGACGCGCATCGTTTCGCTGGTCGAGAGCTTCTTGTGGCAGGTGATGCAGTTCTCCGTGCCGGTGCGATCGGTAAAATTATGATGACAGGTGGTGCAGACGAAGCCCGAATGATCGTCATGCAGGAAGCGGGCATGATCGACGGGCGATGAGCGCAACGGCGCGAACCGCGCCCGGGGTCCGGCGGCCAAGGCGGCTATGATGGCGAGAAGAACTGCGGGAAGCGCCATAAGGATGAGCTTGCGCCTTTCCGGGAGGAGGGCCCCGGCCACGAGCAGCAGGAGTCCTGCCAGGACGAGGCCCACGATCGCCGCTTCGGTGCCGGCAATGAGGGCTGAATGCGCGGCCGCCGCGATGACGACGGTAAAGCCGGCAATGCGATGAAGGATGAGGGCCCGGGGTGAGCTCAGCGAGCGCCGCACCGCAAGGGTCGCAAAGAGCGCCAGCGCCGCCACCAGGCCGCAGATGATCTCGACGGGCATGGTGGCGCTGAGCCATTGCCAGAAAACCGGCTCGAAAGCTGCAACCGCAAGGACATGCAGGCTCACCGCGACAATCGCGAATGCGCCGAGCAGGCGGTGCCACGCTTGGCCGTCAGGGCGGGGCTGAATGACAAGGGTCAGGGCGGCGAGAAGCAGCGCCAGCATTCCGGGAATGCGGACCAGCCACCACGCGCCATCGGTCGGCTGCAGCGCCAGGCCAAGGAGAGCCGCCGCGAGCAAGGCTCCGCCCAGGCGGCCGCCATGGGACAGGATCGTCCGCATGCTGTGCTTTTCCACCTCGTTCGACCAAAGGTATCAGTTGAAATCGCAGATAGCCTGCCGGATAGTATTATCAATAGTGCGCTCCACGCCAGTATCGCACATCTAGGGAGAGGAACCGTGCCCATGCTTCGCACCGGATTTTTCGCCTGCGCCTTTGTCGCGCTCCTTCCTTTCATCGCTGAGGCCCAGGAGCCTCTGCAACCCGAGCAGATGACGGTCGAGCCGATCCCCGCGGGCACGCCCAAGCTCTTCGTCGCCGATCTCGCCATCGAGCATATCGTCGATGGCCGCGTGC
Organism: Pseudomonadota bacterium; assembly: GCA_021828105.1. GTDB lineage: Bacteria > Pseudomonadota > Alphaproteobacteria > Rhizobiales > Aestuariivirgaceae > Taklimakanibacter. The sequence goes on along the minus strand of JAKATG010000003.1, from coordinate 205,491 downwards.
GCGTTTACGACGCCAACAGCATGAAGCTCCTCGGCATGGTGGGCACGGGCTTCCTCGGCCAGGTCTATATCCCGCCCAAGCAGGACGTCTTCTACATATCGACGAGCTATATCGAGAAGATCACCCGCGGCAAACGCTCGGACTGGCTCGAGATTTATGACTCGAACACGCTGCAGTTCAAAGGCGATATCCCGATCGCCACGACGCGTGCCCAGGCCTTGAACTATCGTCCGCTGCTGCAGGGATCGTCCGACGATCGCTGGATCTTCGTCCAGAACGCGACGCCCGCGACCTCGATCAGCGTCGTCGATCTCAAGGCGCAGAAGCAGACGGCGGAACTGCCCAATGCCGGCTGCTATGGCATCTATCCCACAACCGGCAACGGCTTGCGCTTCGCCACCATGTGCGGCGACGGCACTTTCGGCACCTACACGCTGAAGGAGGACGGATCGGCGGCCGAACGCAAGGCCTCGGAGCCGATCTTCGACGGCGATGCGGACGCGCTCTTCATCCACGGCGAGCGTGACGGCAACAACCGGATCTTCATGTCCTTCCCGGGCAATATCTATGTCGTCGACCTCGAGGGCGATACGGCCAAGCTCGTCGAGAAGATCGAGATGACCAAAGGCGTCGAGGGCGACTGGCGGCCCGGCGGATACCAGACCCATGCCTTCCATCCGAAATCGGGCGTGCTGTTCGTGCTGATGCATAAGGGCGGCGCCGAAGGCTCGCACAAGAATCCGGCCGAAGAGATCTGGGCCTATGATCTGCGCAACAAGAAGCTCCTGTCGCGCTCGCCCACCACCACTGCCACCTGCGTGACGGTCGGCCAGGGCGATGAGCCGGCCGTCTATGTCATTGACGCCATCGGCGTTAAGGTGATGCGCTATACGTCGGACGCGACCAAGGGCTATGCGCTAACCGCCGCGGGCGAACAGAAGGCAGGGAACGCGCCGGGTCAAGTCGAGAGCCAGTGATGCAGCTCGACCCGCTCGTCATACTGATCGCCTCGGGTGTCCTCATCGCCGTCTTTGTGCGCGCGATCTGGCACAAGCTCAGCGATTTCGACGTGTTCAAGGCATCCTTCGCCGATTATGAGCTCTTGCCGCAGTCGCTCGTCGCCCCGGCGGCGCTCATCCTGGTGCTGGCCGAGGCCGCCATCGTTGCTGGGCTCGTCGTCCCGCTGACGCGGCCCGCCGCCGCCATCGGCGCCGTCATCCTTCTCGTCCTCTATGGCGGCGCCATCGCCGTCAATCTGAGGCGCGGACGCTATCTGATCGATTGCGGCTGCGGAGGGCCGGGACAGGGCCTCTCCTGGTTCCTGGTCGCGCGCAATGCGATCCTTGCCGTGATCGCCGCCATGGCCGCCATGGCGCCGGGGCTGCGCTCGATCTCCGTCTCCGACGCCCTCATTCTCGGACTGTCGGTTGTCACCGTGTGGCTCCTGATCCTCGCCAGCGAGCAGGCTGCCGCCAATGACGCGCACCGGCAATTCATCCGCAACAGCAGGAACAAGGGTTAGACCATGGATGCGTTCACCATTGCCCTCATCCTGCTCTGGGCCGTCGTCATCGCGCTCGGCATCGTGGTGTTGGCACTTGCCCGCCAGATCGGCATCCTGTTCGAGCGCGTGGCCCCGATGGGCGCGCTGATGACCGATTCCGGCCCCAAGATCGGCGAAGCCTCGCCCAAATTCGCGCTGCAGGCGCTGGGCTCCGGCAAGCCGGTCTCGATCGGCGCGCAAACCGGACGCTCGCTTCTCATCTTCTTCCTGTCGCCGACTTGCCCCGTGTGCAAGAAGCTGCTCCCCGTTCTCAAATCGGCGCAGAAGACGGAGAAGGGTTTCGACATCGTGCTCGCCAGCGACGGCGATGCGCCCAAGCATGAGGCCTTCATCGCCAGCCACAAGCTCGACCAATTCCCCTATGTGCTGTCGAGCGATCTCGGCATGGCCTACCGCGTCAGCCGCCTGCCCTACGGCGTGGTGCTCGATGGCGAAGGAACGGTGCGCGCCAAGGGGCTCATCAACAATCGCGAGCAGCTCGAAAGCCTGTTCAATGCCAAGGAAATGGGTGTCGCCTCGATCCAGGGCTTCCTGGATCAGGTCAAGGAAGCTTGAGGAGGGTTTGACATGATCGGATCATTGCAAAGGCTTGTGGAAAGCTTCGACCGCTTCAGCGAGACGGCGACGCGCTTCGGCGCGCAACGCATCGGAAGGCGGAGCGCCCTTTCGGCGCTCGGCACCGCGATCGCCGGCGGCGCCATCCTGCCGATGCTGCCCTTCGACCGTTCGGGCGGTGCGGCACAAGCGGCGAGCACACGTGATGCGGGCGACGAGACCTGCGAATACTGGCGCTATTGCGCCCTCGACGGCTTCCTGTGCACCTGCTGCGGCGGCTCGCTGGCGAGTTGCCCGCCGGGCTCGGAGGCCTCCAAGGTCACCTGGGTCGGCACCTGCCAGAGCCCTGCGGACAACAAGGCCTATCTCATCAGCTACAATGACTGCTGCGGCCAGGTGTCGTGCGGCAACTGCCTGTGCAATTACAATCTGAAGGAACGGCCCGGCTATCGCATGGGCGTCCATAACGACATCAACTGGTGCATGGCCAACAGCCGCGGCCTCTATCATTGCACCGTCGCTGCGGTGATCGGTACCGGCTGATGATGCAACGGCTCGTTCTGGGTGCCGCGCTGCTCAGGGTCTCGTCCGGTGCCGCGGCAGCGGATAGCGCGTCCCTGTTTTCGGAGAATTGCGTCGCCTGCCATCAACAGGGCGGGGTCGGCACGCCGGGCCTGGCACCACCGCTCGTTTCGGAGACGCTCAGGAAAGCGGGCAGCGTCCAGCGCGATTATGTGGCGCTCGTCATCATCCACGGGCTCTCTGGCCCCATCAAGGTCAAGGGCCAGCTCTATACGAGCGCCATGCCGCCGCGCACCGATTTCAGCGACGATGACGTCGCCGGCCTCGCCAATTACGTGGCGCGGGATCTCAACGGCCTGGCGGCGGACCAGTACAAGCCCCTGGTCACAGCCGACGTCGCCCTCCTCAGAAAGACCACAGTCGATCACCAGACTCTGCGCGACATGCGGTCGAAATTCGGAGAATGATGATGATGCGCCGCTGTGCCGTCGTCATTGTCGCAACTTTTCTCGGGGTGGCAGGCGCGCAAGCGGTGGAACCCAACTATAATTATGCGCTGCATTGCACCGGCTGCCACACGGCCGAGGGCGTCAGCCCGGAGCTTGGACGTATCCCGCCGCTCAAAGGCGTCGTCGGCCATCTGGTGCGCACGCAGGAGGCACGGCTTTACTTCGCCAATGTGCCGGGCATCGTCAATTCGGGTCTCGATGGCGAGGAGACCGCGGCCTTGCTCAACTGGGTGGTGAAGATCTATGGCGGCGAGAGCACGCCCGAGAGCTGGAAGCCCTTTGACGGTGCGGAAATCAAGGCGCTGAGAAGCGAGGCGCCGGCCGATATCATGGCCTATCGCAAAGAGGTCGAGGATCGGCTAAAGGCCGATGGCTACAGCATCGGCACCTACCCTTGAGCGTTTCATGGATTTTTCGCTGACCGCCGACCAGATTGCCATCCGGGACATGGTGCGCGGCTTCGCGGCCGAGAAGTTGGCACCCTTCGCCGCGCAATGGGACGAAGAGAAGACGATCCCGCGCGATGTGCTGAAACAGGCGGCGGAGCTCGGGCTTGCCGCCATCACGGTGCGCGAGGATCACGGTGGATCGGGCCTCTCCCGCGTCGAATCGGCTCTCATCTTCGAGGAACTCTCCTATGCCGACCCCGTGGTGGCGAGCTTCCTCTCGATCCACAATATGTGCGCCTGGATCATCGACACCCATGGCACGGAGGAGCAACGCCAGGCCTGGCTACCCAGGTTCTGCGCCATGGACGTCGTCGCGAGCTACTGCCTCACCGAGCCCGGCTCAGGTTCGGATGCGGCGGCGCTCAAGACCAAGGCGGTCAAGGACGGCAACAGCCATTACCGCCTGACCGGCTCCAAGGCCTTCATCTCGGGCGGCGGCTATTCCGACATCTATCTGGTGATGTGCCGCACCGGCGGGGAGGGACCGAAGGGAATCTCCTGCATGCTCGTCGAGAAGGGCACCGAAGGCCTGAGCTTCGGCGCCAATGAGAAGAAGATGGGCTGGAATGCGCAGGCGACCGCGACCGTTAATCTCGATCAGGTGCGTGTGCCCGCGGCCCATCTCATTGGCGGGGAAGGCAAAGGTTTCTCGATCGCGATGAACGGCCTCAATGGCGGCAGGCTCAATATCGCCGCCTGCAGTCTGGGGGCGGCGCAAGCGGCTCTGGACAAGGCCGTCGCCTATATGAAGGAGCGCAAGGCCTTCGGCAAAAGCCTCTCCCATTTCCAGGCGCTGCAGTTCAAGATCGCCGATATGGAGACGGAATTGCAGGCGGCGCGCATCTTCCTCTATCAGGCGGCCTGGAAGCTCAGCCAGGATGCGCCCGATGCGCGCAAGTTCTGCGCCATGGCCAAAAGGCTCGTCACCGACACCGGCTTCCGCGTCGCCAATGAAGCGCTGCAGATTCATGGCGGCTATGGCTATCTCAGGGATTTCGGCATCGAGAAGCTGGTGCGCGATCTGCGCGTGCATCAGATCCTCGAAGGCACCAATGAGATCATGCGCGTCATCATCGCCCGTGACATGCTGGATAGCTGAGACAGATGACAGACGACGTCGTGATCCGCATCGAAGGTGCCGCCGGCCGCATCACGCTCAATCGGCCCAAGGCGCTCAATGCCCTCAATCGTCCGATGACGGACGCCATCACGGCGGCGCTCGTTCGGTGGCGCGACGACGCCTCCGTCAAGCATGTCGTCATCGACGGCGCCGGCGGCCGCGCCTTCTGCGCCGGCGGCGACATCCGCGCGGTCTATGACATGATCCCGACCGATCCCGAATTCCCGCGGGCCTATTGGCGCGCCGAATACCGGCTCAATGCGATGATCGCGCGCTATGAGAAACCCTATGTCGCGCTCATGGATGGTTTCTGCCTCGGCGGCGGCGTCGGGCTTTCGGCCCATGGCTCGCATCGCATCGTCACCGAGCGCTCGTTCGTGGGGATGCCCGAAACCGCGATCGGCTTCACGCCGGATGTCGGCGGCGCCTGGCTCCTGGCGCGGGCACCAGGTCATGCGGGAGAGTATATGGCGGCGGTCGCCTATCGCATGAATGCGGCGGACGCAATTTATGCAGGCTTCGCCGACACGATGATCAGGGCCGAGGATATTCCGGCCTTCGTCGCGGCGCTCAGCGAGGGACAAGATGCCGGCGAAACGGCGCGTCGTTTCAGCATCCCTCCCGGCGCCAGCGGTCTCGCGGCCCGGCAAGCCGATATCGATCTCATTTTCGGCACCGAGACGGTCCAGGAAGCGGCGCGCCGGCTCAAGGCGATGGCGGGCCCCTGGGCGGAAGAGACGCTCGGCAAGATATCCTCCCATTCGCCCACAGCGCTCGCCGCCGCGCATTTCTCCGTCCGCAAGGTGCGGGGCTTCGGCCGGGTGGAAGAAAGCCTCGATCACGAGTATCGTTATGCCCATCGCGCCACGGGCCTGCATGATTTCCGTGAAGGCGTCCGGGCGCTCATCGTCGACAAGGACGGCAAGCCGCAATGGCGCCCGGCGCATCTCGACGATGTGCGCATGAGCGATGTCGTGGCGCTGTTCGCGCCGCTCGGCAAGGATGAGCTCGGCCTGGCAGCGGGGAGTTGAAGACCATGAAGATCGCGTTCATCGGCCTTGGGCATATGGGCGGACCCATGGCGGCCAATCTGGCGGCCAAGGGATTCGCGGTCACGGGCTTCGACATCGTGCCGGCCAATCTGGAGAAAGCCGCCGGGCAAGGCGTTGCCGCGGCGCAGAGTGCCGAGGATGCGGTCACCGGCGCCGAAGCCGTCGTCACCATGGTGCCGGCAGGCCAGCATGTGCTCGATCTCTATCGCCACATCCTCAAATCGGCGCCGCCCAACACGCTCTTCATCGATTGCTCGACCATCGATGTGGCGAGCGCCCGCGAAGCGCACGGCCTGGCGCAGCAGGCGCGCCTGCAGAGCCTCGATGCGCCGGTCTCGGGCGGCACGGCGGGTGCTGCCGCGGCGACGCTCACCTTCATGGTGGGCGGCGAGAAGCGTGCTTTCGAGCGCGGCCAGCCGATTCTGGCCGCCATGGGCAAGCGCATCGTCCATTGCGGCGAAGCGGGGGCGGGGCAGGCGGCCAAGATCTGCAACAACATGATCCTCGGCATATCGATGATCGCGGTGTCGGAAGCCTTCGTGCTGGCCGAAAAACTCGGCCTGGATGCCAAAGCGCTCTACGACGTCGCCTCGGCCGCTTCCGGCCAGTGCTGGTCGCTGACCACCTATTGCCCGGTGCCGGGTGTCGGGCCCAAATCGCCCGCCGACAACGACTACAAGCCGGGCTTTGCCGCAGCTCTCATGCTCAAGGACCTCGCTTTGGCGCAGCAGGCGGCGTCAGAGACCGGTGCTGCGACGCCGCTCGGCGCCCATGCCGAGCAGCTCTATCGACGCTTCAACGAGGAAGGCGGCGCCACGCAGGATTTCTCCGCCATCATCCGCCATCTCGCCGCCGCGCGGCGGGATTAAGCAGTTCACCAATCTGGATCGCGACCTTCGAGATCATTGTCCGGAATGACTGGCGGCCGGCACTGAAGGCTCGTGTAGGGGGCCACATAGGCCATATTGAACGCGTGGCCCAGAAGCCCGGCGATTGCGCCAAGGGCTGCTCCGACCCCAATTCTCGGTAAGCTTGGCCGTGACAGGCTGGAGCGGCGGCGGATGGAGATGGGGACCGTGGAAATGATGTCGGACATGGCGTCCTCCTGTACCCATGAAAATGACACCGCTTGCCGTTCAGGTCCTTGGCGCGAAGCTGAAGAATCCTGAAAGATCCTGAAGTTCGCCTTAGGGAACAACTTGGGTTATTCTGCTCCCGAGGAACGGGTTCTCGGCACATGGACGTGGAGTTTGGGAGCTACCGCCTGAAGCGCGCCGAACGGCTTCTGCTAGGACCCAAGGGGCCGGTGGAGCTCTCGGGGCGATCCTTCGACATCCTCGCCAAGTTGCTGGAGAGGCCGGAAGAGGTCGTCGGCAAGACCGAGCTCTTCGATGCGGTCTGGCCCGGCATGGTGGTGGAAGAGAATACGCTGCAGGTGCATATATCGGCGCTGCGCAAGGCGCTCGACACCGGCATGATCACGACGGTGCACGGCCGCGGATACAAATATGCCGGCCCGAGGCCAGTCGCGGCCGCGCCTGCCGCAGACAAGGCTTCGCCGCAGGCCAAACCATCCATCGCCGTCCTTCCTTTCGCCAATCTGAGCGGCGACGCGGCGCAGGATATTTTCTGCGAAGGCTTGGCGCTCAACATCGTCGCCAGCCTCGGGCGCTACCACGAGTTGTTCGTCATCGACCGGATTTCGACCCTGGCCTACCGAAACCGGACGGTGACATCGGCTGAGGCCGCGCGCGAACTTTCGGTTCGCTACATTCTGGAGGGAAGTGTCCAGAAAGCTGGGGATCGCATCCGCGTCTCTGTCCAACTTGTCGACGGAGTCGACAACCGGCAGCTTTGGACCGAGACTTATGACCGCCAGCTGACGGATATCTTCGCGGTCCAGGACGAAATCGCCGGGACGATCATCGGAACGCTTGCCTCCGGCTATGGCGGCAGGCTCGGCAAGGCCTGGCGTGATCGAAGCAAGTCCACCGGGCTCGAGAGTTTCGTCGCCCTGGACCATCTCCAGCGCGCCCTCGATACCTGCCGCTTCACCAAGGAAGGAGAAATCCGTGCCAGGGAGGATCTGGCCAGGGCAATCGAATGTGATCCCAGACTTGCCAAGGCCTACGCCAAAATGTCCATAAGTCACATTCTCGACGCCTATTGCGGCTGGGCCGACGACTATGACATCTCGATGGAACTGGCCCGCCGATGGGCAGTGGAGGCGATCGCCTGCGACGACGGCGAATCCTGGTCCCATTGGGCCTTCGCCAACTATCATTTGTATACTTTGAATCATGGCGTGGCCCTCGAGGCCTTCCGAAAGGGCCTCGACTGCAATCCCAACGACGCCGAGACAATGACCGACTACGGGCTTTGCCTGAGCTATGCGGGCAGGGCGGAAGAGGGCATCGAGCACGCGCAAAAGGCCATGCGCCTCAATCCGTACCACTACGAATGGTACACGGCTCAACTGGGCCAGATCTATTTCGATGCCCGCCAATATGACAAGGCGATCGCCGCCTTTGCCCGCCTGCGTTCGCTGGATAGCGCCATCATGCGTGTCTATCAGGCGGCGAGCTTCGCTGCCGCCGGGAACCAGCAGCAGGCCCAGAAATCCGTGAAACGCGCTCTCGAACTCGATGCCGGCGCCACACTGGAAAAATGGACCGATCCGAAGCTCGCGCCCTATGATGATGCTGCTTACCTTGACCACTTCCGCGAGAATCTCCGCAAGGCCGGCCTGCCGGAGCGGGCCGCGCCGCATGACGAAAAACCCTCCATCGCCGTTCTTCCCTTCGACAACATGAGCGGCGACCCGGAGCAGAATTATTTCAGCGACGGCATCACCGAAGACATCATCGCCGAACTCGGCAGGTTCAAGGAATTTCTGGTCATTGCGCGGAACTCGTCGTTCCAGCTCCGCGACAAGGCGAATGACGTGGCCGAGGTGGCGAAGAAGCTCGGCGTCCAGTATGTCGTCGAAGGCAGCGTGCGCAAGATCGGCAACCGGGTCCGGGTCACCGTGCAGCTGATCGACGCCGCCTCAGCGGCCCATGTCTGGGGCGAGCACTATGACCGCGAGCTCACCGACATTTTCGCCATCCAGGACGAAATCACCCAGATGATCGCAGCCCGCCTCGCCCGGCAGGCCAGAACCGCGATTGCGTCCTACGCCAGGGTTCGACCGACCGACAACATGTCGGCTTATGACTTCTACCTCAGGGCGCTGCAACTGGCAGCCACCTATGACACGGTGCTCAAAGCGGAACCCTTTCTGCGCCAAGCCATAAAGCTCGATCCGCGGTTTGCCGCAGCCCACGCCATGTTCAGCTTTGTCGAATCCATCAAATGCTACTGGGCCTACTACGATCCGGGTCATCTTTATGATCATCTTCATGCCGGGTTGGAGATCGCAAAAACCGCATTGCAGCTTGACCCCAACGAGGCCTATGGACATCTCGCTTCCGGCTTTGCCCTCTTGTATCTGCATCGATTCAAGCAAGCTGAAATCAGTCTCGACCGGGCGGTTGCCCTGAACCCGAACGATCCGTTCATCCTAAGCATCCGTGCCCTTCTGCTCAATTACACGAGCAGGCCGGAAGAGGGCTTGCGTGAACTATACGAAGCCCAGCGCCGCGACCCGTTCGCCGTGGGTTGGTACGACGACTTTCGCGGCATCATACTGACGACGGCTGGGCGATATCGCGAGGCAACGGCCTGCTTCGCAAAAATGGAAACCGTAAATTCGTGGTCGCTCGCGCATCTGACGATCTGCCATTTCGAGCTGGGCGAAATCAAGCAGGCGCGAGATACCCTGGCAAAGCTCAAGGCACTCTGGCCCGGACTAACCATCGACGAGATCGCCGACAATGAAATCGATTTCTTCGAGGACCCGGCAATCTGCAGCCGTTACCGCGCGATCTTGAAGCGCGTGGAAAAGGAAGAGTAGGCTGCGCGTCTCACGCGTTCCAGCTCGGGCGCCGGCGCAGGCGCGCGTTCCAGCGCTGCACATGCGGGAGATCGGCCGGGACCTCGTAGCTGAACACTTCCGACAGCCACAGCGTGACCATGCCGGAGATGTCGGCGATGGAGAATTCATCGCCGGCGAGATAGGGCCGGCCGTCGCTCATCTCGCGATCGAGCCAGGCCCACTTCCCCGGGATCATCCGCTTCTGCGCTTCGGCAAAGGCCGGGACCTGGATCACCCGCTCCTTGAAGAATTCATCGGTATGCAAGGTGACATTGCCGATGGTGGCGAAGACTTCGTTCTCCATGCGCCGGTTCCACATCTCGATCTTGCCCTGGCTCGCCGGATCCGATCCGAACAAGGGCGGTGTGGGATGGACGGCCTCGAGATAGCGGCAGATCGCGACGCTCTCGGTGATGACCGTGCCGTCATCGAGAACGAGCACCGGCACCTGGCCCAGCGAATTGAGCTTCAGGAATTCCGGCGATTTGTGCTCGCGCTTGCCATAATCGAGCTCGACCAGCGGCAGCGAGATGCCTTTCTCCGCCATGAAGATGCGCACGCGATAGGAATTGGGGCCGGGGGCCACGTAGAGCTTCATGTCTTTCTCCTCTTGTCCAATCACGCGGCCAGGCGCGTGAGCTCGCTGCCGAGCGTGTCGAAGAGCTGCTCGCAGCCCTCTTTGCGGGTCTTGAGCGTGTCGGCGCCGTCGAGGAACGCCGCCTGCTCGGTATAGATGAGCCTGGTGCCGGAGGCCTCAGGGGAAAGCTCGATCGTCGCGAGCGAGGCCGATATGCGCTTGCCGTCGATGAACATGCAATAGCTGAGGACGAGGCGGCGGTCGTCGACGACATCGAGATAGGTGGTCTCGTTGCGGATCGGCGGACCGTCCTGATAACGGAACGTGCCTTCCTCGTGCCCGCCTTCACGCGCATCGAGCGCATAGCTTTCGGTGACCCAGCCGTCCCCTTCCGCGAACCAGCGGCGCTTCATCTCGACGTCGGTCAAGGCCTGGAAAACCAGGGATGCGGGGGCATCGAAGCGGCGCTCGATCGAGAAATTGCCATGTTCTACGGTGCGTTGGGTCATAATGTTCTCCCGGTAACTAGTTGTAATATGCAACTAGTTGTAACTTACACAAACCGATGCGATAATGCAACCGGTTTTTGGAGATTTTCATGCACGACGCGCATCGGTCGGGTTGCCCCATCAATCTCACTCTCGAGGTGCTGGGCGACAGATGGAGCCTCATCATCATCAGGGACATCGTCTTCGGCAACAAACGGCACTTCCGCGAATTGCTCACCCAGTCGATGGAAGGCATCGCCTCCAACATCCTCGCCGACCGGCTCAAGAAGCTGTTGGAGGAAGGCATACTGTCGAAGACGGATGATCCGAGCCACAAGCAGAAGGCGCTCTACAGCCTCACCGAGAAGGGCATCGACCTCGTGCCGGTGCTGGCGCAAATGGCAGTTTGGGGCCGCAAATACATGCCGGTCAGCGAAGAGCTGTCGATCCGGGCGCAGGTTCTTGAAGAGGGCGGTCCGGCCCTGTGGCGGGATTTCGCTGAGGAGTTGCGTGAGCTGCATCTGGGAAAGCCTCCCGCCAAAAAACGCCGCGGCCCGTCGGTGACGGAGCGATTGCAGAGGGCCTATGAGGAAGTGGTCGCCCGCAAGAAGGCCGCATCATGATCAGTGCGCGACGGGCTCGACCCGCCGCAGCATGAGAATGGCGAGTACGGCCGCTGCCGCCGCGATCGCCGCGCTGATGACCGCGGTCGTCGCCAGGGCGCCGGTGAAGGCGAGACGCGCGCTCGCCAACAAGGTGGCTCCGATCTCGGCCGGCAAATCTTTCGCCACGGCGACGGCGCCGCCCAAAGTGCCAAGCGCCGCTTCAGCCGCATCGGGCGGTGTGTCCAAAGGGATCGCCGCGCTCATCGCGCCCCGATAGATCGCGGTCATGATGCTGCCGAGGAGCGCAATGCCGAGCGCGCCGCCGACCTCGGCACTGGTCTCGGAAATGGCGGCGGCGGCACCGGCGCGTTCCGGCGGCGCCGAGGTCACGACGAAGTCGGTCGCCAAAGTGAAGACGGGCGCCAGGCCGAGCGACAGGATGACGAAGCCCGACATCACCACGGCAAGCCCATAGGAGCTGCCGACGAGCGACAACAGGAGGCAGGCGACCGCTGCGACGGCAAGCCCGCCCGCCATCACATAGGCCGGATGCAGCTTGCGCACGAAGCGCGGGGCGAGCATCGAGCTCAGCATGAAGGCGAGGCCGGAGGGTGCCGTCCATAGGCCGGCTTCGAGCGGTCCCATGCCGAGGACGAGCTGCAGATATTGCGAGATGAACAGGAAGAAGCCGAAAGCGACGAGCACGCCCAGCATATAGACGGTAAGCGAGGCGCTGAAGGCGGGACGGCGGAAGAGCGTGAGGTCGATCAGGGGATCGGTGAGCTGCCGCTGGCGCCGCGCGAAGACATAAGCCAGGACGATGCCGACCAGCACCGACAGCAGCGGTCGCCAGCCCACGCCATATTCGGCGACCTGCTTCAGCCCATAGATCACGGCCAGCACCGCCAGGAGCGAGAGCGCCGCGCTCACGATGTCGAGCCGGGTCGCCGCCGGATCGCGGAATTCCGGCAGCAGGATCGGCGCCAGGACGAGCAGCAGGATCATGATCGGCACATTGACCAGGAAGACCGAGCCCCACCAGAAATGCTCGAGCAGAAGCCCGCCGAAGAGCGGGCCGACGGCGCCGCCGACAGAATAGCTCGCCACCCAGATGCCGATCGCGGTGGTGCGCTCCGTCGGATCATGGAACATGTTGCGAATGAGCGAAAGCGTCGATGGGGCGAGGGTGGCGCCGGCCACGCCCAACACCGCGCGCGCTACGATCAGCATCGCGGCGCTGGTCGAAAAGGCGGCGAAGACCGAGGCCGCACCGAAGGCCAAGGCGCCGATCATCAGCAATTTGCGCCGGCCGATGCGGTCGCCGAGATTGCCCATGATGATGAGCGAGCCGGCGACGAAGAAGCCGTAGATGTCGATGATCCACAGGAGCTGCGAAGCGCTCGGCTTCAGCTCTTCGCTCAATTGCGGCACCGCGAGATTGAGGACCATGAGATCCATCGAATAGATCACGCAAGGCAGTGCGATCACCGCGAGGCCGATCCACTCGCGGGTGCCGGCCTTGCCTGGCGCTTCAGAGCTCGTCATGTTCCTACCTTGTCATGATGCGGTGGCAACATCTGTCAGCAGCTAGTCGAGCAGCGCCCCGCAAGTGAGATTGGCGATCGTGCCGGTCATGGCGCCGGCCTTGTCGGAGGCCATGAAAGCGGCCGTCGCCGCCACTTCGTCCAGCGTCGGATAGCGCTTGAGCAAGGTCCCGGCCGGCGCCTCGAACATCTCCTTGACCGTCACCCCCGCTTGGTCCGCCGCCGGTTTGAACACCGCCGCGGCATGCGATCCGAAGCTCAGCGCTTCCGGTACCGCATGTGGCCTCAGGCAAATGACGCGGATGCCCGAAGGCGCCAATTCGCAAGCGAGGAGCCGCGAAAAGCCTTCGATCGCGGCGCAGGCAACCCCGAAGCCGATATAGCCGACACCCGGCAGGTTTCCGCCCGGCGTCGAGAGCGTCAGGATGACTCCCGATTTGCGCTTGGCCATGTGCCAGGCCACCGCCTTGGCGGTGATGAAATGCGCCTGAGCATAGGCGATGATAGGAAAGGCGTAATCGTCGAGCGCCAGATCGGCGAAGGGCGTGCCCTGGACATGGAACAGGCCGATGGCATTGAGCGCGATGTCGATGCCGCCGGTCTTGGCCGCGACCAGGTCGGCATGCGCCTTGATCGCCTCCTCATCGAGGGCGTCGATCTCGGTGACCTCGACCTCGCCGCCCTGGCTCGATATGTCGGCCGCGACCTTGGCGAGCTTGCTCAAGGTCCGTCCGGCGAGAAAGACACGAGCGCCTTCCCGGGCAAAGGCGCGCGCCACTGCGCCGCCAATGGCTCCTCCGCCGCCATAGACGATGGCGGTTTTGTTCGCGAGCATGAATAACTCCGTTGTTCCTGTGCTTCAGGCCTCGACTATGACCTTGAAGCCGCCATAGATCATGCGCTTGGCATCGAAAGGCATCTTCTTGATATCCATGCCGCCGAAGCGCGGATCTGCCATGACCTTCTTGTTGATGCGGTCGCGATCGGCCCGCGATTTGTAGGTAATCCAGGCGAAGATCACGGTCTCGCCCGGCTTCTGTTTGACGGCGCGCGGAAACGACGTGATTTTGCCCATGGGCACGTCATCGGCGACGCATTCCTTGTAATCGAGCGCGCCATGCTCGCGCCACACCTTGCAGCCGAGCTTGGCCAGCTTCTTGTACTCGTTGAGCTTCTTCTTGGGGACGGCAACGAGAAAACCATCGACATAGGCCATGTTCATTCTCCTGTGGTTTGGAAAGTTGCTATTGGCGGCAGGCCGCAGCGCGCTCGAGAAGCAAGGATTTCTCGCGGGCATTCTGCGTCAGGCTGGCGGCGCGGCGGAATTCCGCTTCGGCCTCGGCGAGGCGGCCGAGCTTGAACAGGAAATCGCCCCTGACGCTCGGCAGCAAATGATAGGTCTTGAGCGCATCCTCGCCGATGAGCGCATCCACCAGATCGAGCCCGGCCTGCGGACCCGCGACCATCGAATGCGCGACGGCGCGGTTGAGGTCCACGACCGGCGATCCCTCGAGCGCCGCGAGCGCATCGTAGAGCGAAGCGATCCGCGCCCAGTCGGTCTGGGTGGCTTCCCGTGCGCGCGCATGGCAGGCGGCGATCGCCGCCTGGAGCCCATAGCGGCCGAGCGCTGGTGAAAGCGCCTCGGCGCGCGCCAGTGCGGCAAGCCCGCGGCGGATGAGGAGCTGGTCCCACAAGGCGCGGTTCTGGTCGAGAAGCAGGATCGGCTCGCCCGAGGGTCCGGTCCGCGCCTCGATGCGCGAGGCCTGGATCTCCATCAGCGCCGTCAGGCCGAAGACTTCCGATTCCTCCGGCATCAGTCCGCACAAAATGCGGGCGAGCCGCAAGGCCTCCTCGCAGAGCTGCGGGCGCATCCAGTCGTCGCCCCCTGTCGCCGAATAGCCCTCGTTGAAGGTGAGATAGATGACTTCGAGGACCGAGGCGAGCCGTTGGGTGAGCTCGGGCCCGCGTGGAATCTCGAAGGGGACGTGCTTCTCCGCCAAAGTGCGCTTGGCGCGCACGATGCGCTGCGCGATCGTGGGCTCGGACTGCAGAAAGCCGCGGGCGATCTCCTCGGTGGTGAGCCCTGAAATGAGCCGCAAGGTGAGCGCGGTGCGCGCATCGGTCGACAGCACCGGATGGCAGGAGACGAAGATCAGCCGCAAGAGGTCGTCGCCCATCGGATCGTCGAGCGCGTCCTCCAGAGCCTCCCATGCGATTTCCTGCTCGGCATCGCGCTCGCGTCCGATCTCCACATGCTTGCCCTGGGCGAGCTTCGCCTTGCGGGCCTTGTCGATGGCGCGGTTCTTGGCCGCCGTCATCAGCCAGGCGCCGGGCTTTTCCGGAATACCCATCCGCGGCCATTGCTCGAGGGCCGAGAGCAAGGCGTCCTGGGCCAGTTCCTCGGCCAGGCTCAGATCGCGCGTGAAGCGGGCGAGGCCGGCGATGAGCTTCGCCTGCTCGATCCGCCAGATGGCGTCGATCGCGTGATGGACCTCGGACATGATGTCCGATCACACCACCTTCGCTCATCTGCCGCAAGGCCATGGCCGGCATGGATTTCCTCAAGAGTGAAGGTCCGCGGCATGTTTCGTGCCGCGGACCGGTTTCCGTTACGTCTTCTTGGCCAGCTCCGCCATGAGGCGCTCTTCCTGGGCGCGCAGCTCCGGCGTGAAGGCCTCGCCGAAATCCTCCGCCTCGAAGACGGGGCGGATTTCGAGCACGTCGCCGTCCAGCATCGGGCAGCGCCTGGCCCAGTCGAGGGCTTCGTCCATCGACTTCACCCTCCAGATCCAGAAGCCGGCAATGAGCTCCTTGGTCTCGGCGAAAGGACCGTCGATCACGCGCGGCGCCTTGCCGGTGAACTGCACCCGCTTGCCCTTGGACGAGGGATGCAGGCCTTCGCCCGCCAGCATGATGCCGGCCTTGACCAGTTCCTCGTTGAAGTTGCCCATCGCGGCCAGGAGCTCGGTCGAGGGCATGACGCCCGCTTCCGTATCCTCGTTCGCCTTTACAAACACCAAAACTTTCATGCTCGTGTCCTCACGGTGTCTCGGGCGCCACGACCATCCAGCTCACGCCGAATTTGTCGGCGAGCACGCCGAAGCTTGTTGCAAAGAAGGTCTTGATCAGCGGCTGCTGGACCTGTCCGCCGGTGGCGAGGCCGTCGAAGATCCGCTTGGCTTCGGCGTCGTCCTTGGCCTGGATGGCGAGCGATACGCCGGCGAAACTGGTCTTGCCGGAGCAGAAGCCATCGGAGGCCATGATCAGCGAATCGCCGATCTTGAACTCCGAATGCATGATCTTCTCACCCGTATTGGCGGGCGGCGCACCCTTGTCGCCGCAGCCCTGGTCAGAGGCCTCCATGGGCGGCGCATCCTTGAAGCGCATCTTGACGTTCACCTGGGCGCCCACCGCCTTGGTGTAGAAATCGAGCGCCTCTTCGGCACGGCCCTCGAAAGACAGATAGGGTTGAACACGCATGGTCTTACTCCTCTCCTTGGTTGATAATCGGGGTACTCACTGCTTTGCTGCCGCAACCCCCATGTCGCGGAATCTCTCGATCGCTTCGCCCGGGGTGAAATCCTCAAGCTCGAATAGTTGGCGGATTTCGATCTCACAGTCCTCGTCATGCGGATTGGGGAAGCGGCGGGCCCATTCGAGGGCCTCCTCGCGCGACTTCACCTGGATGAGGGTGTAGCCGGCGATCAATTCCTTGGTCTCGGCGAAGGGCCCGTCGATGACGCGGCGCCTGCCGCCTTCATATCTGATGCGCCAGCCCTTGGCGGAAGGATGGAGGCCATTGGCGTCGAGCAGTACGCCCGCTCTGGCGAGCTCCTGGTGATAGTCGGCCATGGCGGCGAGCATGTCCTCTCTGGGCATCACGCCCGCTTCCGAATTCGTCGAAGCCTTGACGATGATCATGAATCTCATGGGTTTTCTCCTGTTCCTGCGCTGTCGAGCCCAACGGCTGCATGAACGACGACGAAGCAGGCACGGCAAAATCGACAGGCGCAGAAAAATTTTTGAGAAATTTCTCTGCCCTAACGGCAGGGGTGAAAGTCCTAAGTCTTAGGCGCCTTGCCGTCCGAGCGGCGTCAGATCGAGATAATGCAGCACCGGGACCAAAGGTTCGACGCCGCGGGCATAGGTCGAATAGGTGTGGAAGACCGCATCGCCCTCACGCAGGAACACGCTGACGCCATGCTGCTCGCCATCGGCAAACCACGGCTCGCCATTGGCCAGATGCTCGGCGCGCGGGCGATAATTGTATTCGGCGGGCGTCACCGTCTCGTCCGAGGTGACATGGAAATCATAGTTGAAGTCGCTGCCGAAGGACGAATAGAGCGGAATGTCCCAGCCCTGGAGCCGGCGATAGGCGTCGAGCTTGGCCTGAGGGGCCCGGCCGATGACGGCGAGCGATGTGTCATGCTCATGCAGTCCCTCGAGGTCGGGGAGGTCTTTGACGAAGCCGGTGCAGCCGGGACAAGCCTTCTCCCAGGCGGGGTCGAACATGAAATGATAGACGATGAGCTGGCGGCCGCCCTGGAACAGGTCGATGAGCTTCACCTGGCCCTCAGGCCCTTCGAAGACATAATCCTTGTCGATCCGTACCATCGGCAACTGGCGCCGCGCTTCGCTCAGCGCGTCGCGCTCGCGCGTCAACCGCTTTTCCTGTTCGAGAAGCGCCTTGCGGGCGATGAGCCAATCGTGGCGTGAGGCGGTTTTGGGCAATGTGGGGGATGTCTCAGGCATGGCAATACTCCCTTGTTCCCGGTTAATGGGCTGACGCCCTTCAGGGCCAAGCTTTCCACTTACATATGCAGCGAAACGTCCCGGATCCGCGCATGACGACAGTCTTGACAAATGGGTTGATATCAACATAATTAGCGCATGTCAAATCGAAAAATCCTTCCCTTCGAGGCCACGCATCACGTGCGCGATCATTGCCTGTGTCTCGCCGTGCAAAGGACGGCGCGGGCGCTGGCGCGCCGCTTCGACGATGCGATGCGCTCCATCGATCTGACACACGGGCAATTCTCGCTGCTGATGAGCCTCAACCGGCCGGAACCGCCGAGCATCGGCGCGGTTGCGCAATTCCTGGCGATGGACCGCACGACGCTGACCGCCAATCTCAAGCCGCTCGAGCGCCGCGGCCTCATCAAGGTGACAGTCGACAAAGAGGACCGGCGCAGCCGCCGCCTCACGCTGACGGCGGCGGGCCATGCGCTGCTCATCGAGGCGCTGCCGACCTGGAAGAAGACGCATGCCGAGATCGATAGGCTGCTCGTCGATCAGAAACCCGATCATCTGCGCAAGATCCTCGCTCTCCTGTCCTGAATTAGCTGACGGCGCAGCAGTTTCCCGCTTTGCCCTCAGTCTCATAACGGTCATGCCGCCTCACCCAATCGGTAAGGTCGTGATTGGGCCCGGTCTCGTTACGGCCCTTGGGCGTCAGGTCGAGATAGGCATAGGCGGTCAGTGCTTCCTCGCCGCCGCGGCCATAGGTGGAATAGGTGTGGAAAATCTCGCCTGCATCATTCTTGGTGAAGACGCTGATGCCGGAAAGATCCTCGATCCCCACTTCGGTCATGCGGTAGTTGTAATAGGCCCTTCCGCTCTCGACTTCCTGGCGCGTGAAGGACACGTTGAAGTCATAATTGAAATCGCTGCCGAAGGACGAGACGAAGGGAAAAGTCCAGCCCATGCGGCGGCGATAGGCTTCGATCTCGTCCAAGGGCGCCCGTGCCACGGCGACATAGGCGACGTCGTGATGCTTGAAGTGCTGACGCGCCCCTTCGACCTGGTCGACCTCGAAGGAGCAGCCGACACAGCCTTCGCTCTCGCCCGGCGCCATCATGAAATGCTTGACGATGAGCTGGCTCTTGCCGTCGAAGAGATCGGCGAGGCTGCGCCGGCCCTCGGGTGTTTCGAAGACATAGGCCTTCTCGACCTTGACCCAGGGCAGCTCGCGCCGCTCGGCGTTCAGTTCATCGCGCAGCCGGGTAAAAGCCTTTTCCTTCTTCAGGAACGCCGTCCGGGCTTCAGTCCATTGCTCGCGGGTGACAATCGCGTGATGTTCCATTTTCTGTCTCCTCATACTTACAAAGGTCATGCCGTCCGCAGGCCGGCGACATAGGCGCCGAGCTTGTCGAAGGCTTCGCTCCAGCCGCCTTCATGGCCGTCGCGCTCCTCGAGCGACGGGAAGGGCGACTGCTTGAAGGTCATGCGGGTCTTGCCGCCTTCCTCGGCGAAGGTCACGGTGACCAGATTCTCCTGGCCGCGCTCGCCGTCCTCTTCCCAGGCAAAAGTGAAGACGAGGCGCTGGTTCTCGACGACCTCGCGATAGGTGCCGCGGAACCAGTAATCCTTGCCCTCGGCCGAGCGGATCAAGGCGCGATAGTTTCCGCCTTCGCGCACATCGAGCTTCGCCGACGGCGCGGTAAAACCCTTGGGCCCCATCCAGCGCACCATGTGCTCGGGGCTGGTCCAGGCCTTGTAGACGAGCACCGGCGGCGCATCGAGCACTCGGGTGATGACAAGCTCGAGCTTGCCTTGACGGACGTCGGTATTGTTCGCAGCGATCATGGGCTTTCCTTTCGCAGCGCCTTTTGGCTCAGATAATCGTCGATGAGATCGAAGGCGCTCTGCCAGCCTTCCTCATGGCCGTCGCGGTCGGCGATCGCGTCGAAGATGCCTTGATGGAAGGTGAGCCGCGTTCTGCCGTTCTCTTCGGTGAAGCGCGCGGTGACGAGGGTGGAAGGGCCGAGCGGCCGGCCGGGGAAATCGAAACTGTGCGAGAAGACCAGCCGTTCCGGCGGAACGATGTCGTGAAACACGCCATAGGAGGAGAACGCCATGCCATCGGGCGCCTCAGTATGGATGCGCCAGGCGCCGCCGGGCCTGAGATCGATCTCGCAAGAAAGCGTGCGAAAGCCTTTCGGACCCCACCAATGGATCAGATGGCGAGGATCGGTCCACAGTTCGAAGACGACATCGCGCGGCGCGTTGAACAGGCGATTGATGCGCAATTCGAGGCGAGGGATCTCAGCTTTGCGGGCCATCGCCGCCCCCCTTGGCCTGCAGCATCTTCAGATAGGCATCGAGGCGGTCAAAACTCTGGTCCCAGAACTGCCGGTAATAATCGAGCCAGTCGGCGGCCTCTTTCAGGGCCTGAGGCTCGAGGCGGCGCGGCCGCCACTGTTTCTCGCGGCTCTGCGCGATCATGCCGGCCTGTTCCAGCACCTTGAGATGCTTGGAGATGGCGGGAAGGCTCATCTCGAAAGGCTCGGCCAGTTCGGTGACCGTCGCCTCGCCCAGAGCGAGCCGCGCCAGGATGGCGCGCCGTGTCGGATCGGCAAGGGCGGCGAAAGTATTGCTCAGGCGGTCGACAGACATTGTATTAAACCGAAAAGTTAATTAACATATCGGTTAAATAGTTGATCGGACCGCGCCTGTCAATAGGATCGTCCGCAGATCGATGGGGGTAGTCATGAGTGTCAGACGTATCGTGCCCAATCTGGCGACGGCGGATCCCGCTAAAGCAAAAACCTTCTATGGCGATGTGCTCGGCCTCGAACTGGTCATGGATCAGGGCTGGATCATGACCTTCGCCTCATCTCAAAAGATGATGCCGCAGGTGAGCTTCATGAGCGAAGGCGGCTCCGGCACGCCGGTGCCGCAGATCTCCATAGAGGTGGATGATGTCGATGCCGCCTATGCCCGCGTGAAGGCGGCGGGCTTCGAGATCGTCTATGGACCCGCCGACGAGCCCTGGGGCGTGCGGCGCTTCTTTGCGCGCGATCCCTTCGGCACGATCGTCAATATACTGACGCACTGAATAAGAAGCGACGCTAGAGCATCGGCCCGAAAAGTGTGTGCGGTTTTCGGATAAGCCGATGCGTAACAATAAAGAGATAGAGCGCCGGGCCGATTCTGTGAGAACCGGCGCTCTATCGCGGCAGGCCGACTCCGCCCACGGGCTCGGTCGGCGTCGAGCTGTCGAAGCCGGCGATGATCGGCATGGCCTTGGCGATGGCGGCGCGCACCTGAGGCAGCGTCAACGATGCCTTGTGGCTTGATTCATTGTCCCAGACCTCGGTGATCCAGATGACGTCGGCATCGGCGGGATCCCTGGCCACGATATAACTGAGACATCCCGGCATCGAGTCGATACCGTTAAGCAGGATGGCCAGCAAATCGTCGCGCTTGCCGGGCTTTGCCCGCATCTTTCCGATCAGTCCGTACATGGGTGGCGGCTCCTTTTCTGAAATGATGCGTGGTTCGCAGGACACTGTCGAGATGGGTCAGGCTTGATGCCCTATTTAAAAACAAACGCTTGTTTGTTTCCTGGAGCATGATAATCTCCTCCGAAAGAACAGGTCGAACGACCGGATATAAAGGGAGGAATGATGTCGCGGACCCGCGGATCGGTCGGCGCCGAGACTGAAAAAGCCATTCGCAAGGCCGCCATCGAGCTCATCGCCAAACACGGCTTCGAAGCCATGACCTTGCGCGATCTCGCCGACCATGTCGGCCTGCAGCCCGGATCGATCTATCGCTATATCGCCACCAAGGACCAGCTGCTCGCCGATATCATGGCCGAGCATATGGAAGCCTTGCTCGTCGCCTGGCGCAAGGCGGACGATCCGCAAGCGGGCCCGCTGGCCAGGCTCGAGAACTTCGTCGAATTCCACATCCGCTACCATTTCGAGCGCCAGAAGGAAGTGCTCATCGCCAATCTGGAATTGCGCAGCCTGACGCCCGATGAGCGCCGCGCCACAGTGGCCTTGCGCAAGGCTTATGAGAACGAGCTGCGCCAAATCCTCGATGCCGGCATCGCCAAGCATCTCTTTCCGGCGATCGACAGCGGCATCGCCACTTACGCGATCCTCTCGATGCTCACCGGCGTGTGCTTCTGGTACAGCCCGAAGGGCCGGCTTGGCGCCGATGACATCATCGCCATCCACAAGCGCCTGGTGCTCGGCAGCCTCAATGGCGCGCCGCGTGGCGAAGCGAAAGTCATTGCTTTGGCGAGGGGACGCAGCTGACATGAAAAGGGAGGAGGCCATCATGGACCACACATTTGCGGAGGCGCATCCCGTGCCCATCGCGCTCGAGGGATTGCAGTCGGTGCCGCGGCTCAGCCGGATGATGGGAGAGATCAGAACCTATGGCTACCGGCCGACGCCGGCGAAGCTCACCGGGCAGCAATTGCTCATCGCCCAGCTCACGGCGCTCGGCCTCGCCAACAAGGAGATCGCCTATCTCGCGGATATTTCCGAGACCACGGTCAAGGCCCATATCAGCGCCGCCTTGCGCAGCCTGAATCTCAAGCGGCGCACCCAGCTCTGCCGCTATATTTTCGAAGGCGGACTGCTCGCGGAAGATTGAGTCAGCCCGAGGCCACGCGCTTCTTCGCGTGATAATGGCGCCTGGCCTTGGTGCGGCTGCTGCAGGTTAAGGTGCACCAGCGCTTGTTGGCATTGCGCGTGCTATCGAAGAACAGCCAGCCGCAATTGCCGCAGATCCGCACCCGGCTCCTCTCGGGCGAGAAGGCCAGCGCCATCGCCGCATGCAGGATCGTCGTGAGGAAGGGATCGTCATCGGCCTTGAGCGCCTCAGCATAGAGCGAGACGAGATCGGGCCAGCCGGCGCCGATGCGGAAATAGCCATCGATCGCTTCCCTGACCTTCACGCATCGATCGACATCGGCGCGCGGCAAAGCCAGCCCCGCATAGGCCGCCCAGCCTTTGAGATTCTCCAGCGACCGGCCGCGATCCTCTTCGGCCGCCTGGCCGCGCCACACCACCATATTGGCAAAATCCAATGCTGGATTGCGGTTGATGAAATGATGATCGTGCCAGTGGAAGTGGGTGGTCATCGTTCCAATTGACAGGGAGAAGCCATAACGTCATTCTTACTAGCAAACCATGGTTAGCCCGTCAAAATGGATTGTTCCCGGCCTTGCCGGACTAGGGGCATTCCTCTTCCTCTCCGAGCCTGCTCTCGCCCAGAGCGCGATCAGGGCGACGGGCTATGTCATCCAGCAAACGGTGAATGCGAGCCTCGTCGGCGCCCTCTACAGTCTGCTCGCCGTCGCCTATGCGCTGCTCCACGGCATCACCAACCGCATCGTTCTCTCCTTCGGCGACATGGCGACCTTCGGCGCCTTCGCCGCGATCTATGCCATGATGTTCATGCTCGCCGCCAACTGGCAGATGGGCCTCGCTATCGCCGCGGTGTTCCTGATCGCGGCGGTCTCGGCGGCGGCGCTCGGCGCCGTGCTGCAGATGGGCGTCTTCAATCCTCTGGTGCGCTCGCCCACCCAAGCGATCATGATCGCCTCCATCGGCGTCTCGATCACGCTGCAGGAGAGCTTGCGCATCCAGTCGGCTGGGCGCGAGCAATGGCTGTCGCCGATCTTCGCCGACTCGGTCGTCAACATCGATTTCGACGGCTTCGTCGTCCATGTCACCGGCATGCATTGCCTCATCCTGGGGATCAGCGCTTTTCTGTTGACCGGGCTCACCTTGGTTCTCGCCAAGAGCGAGGCGGGGCGGCTGTGGCGCGCCTGCTCGCAGAATCTCGCTTTGGCCCAGCTCTGCGGCATCGACACCGATCGCGTGCTCACCTGGACCGGCGTGGCGGCGGCCGCCTTCGCGGCGGCTTCCGGCTGGATCATCGCCATCGGCTATGGCGGGGTCAGCTTCTATATGGGGCTGGTGCTCGGCCTCAAGGCGCTGTTCGCGACGATCATCGGCGGCTTCGGCACGATCGGCGGCGCCATCGTCGGCGGCTTCCTGCTCGCCGCCATTGAAACCGTGTGGACCGCCTATTTTCCGATCGTCTATCGCGATGTGGCGGTATTCCTGATCGTCATATTGATCTTCATCATCAAACCGGATGGGCTGTTGGGCGTCGGCTTGCGGCGCGACAGCGAAGCGTGAGGTAATGCCATGATGCTGCGCAAAATCATTCTCTTGACCTTGGCCCTTTTTCTCACCGCCTGCGGCGAGGACGAGAACGCCCCCTATCTCTCCTTTGCCGGCGGCGGCTTCGTCTTCAACTACCGCAATGCCGAGGCCTTCTACGGCTTCATCGCCAAGCCGCTCCGGACGCTGCCGGAAGGTTCCGTGATCGAGGCCCAATTCGAAGTGCCGGGCAAGCCCGAACCCGCCGTCGAGCAGGAAAAGGTCGTCCAGGGCCGGGTACAATACAGTTTCAAATCACCCCTCTTGACCGGCATAGAGGCCAAGCGCGACTACAAGGCGGTGATGCGGCTGATCGACGCCCAGGGCAAGGAAGTTGCCCGCTATGAACGGAATTTTCACACCGACGTCGACCAGGCGAGCCTGCCGAACCAGCCTCTGGTGGTCGGACCGGGCTATCAGAAGAATCCCGAACTCAAGCCCGGGACACTCAATTAAAATGTTAGTTGGGTGTGATTAAGTGTCCGCCCTAATCCTGTAGCTCTTCTGTCGCAATGCTTCTAAACAGTGGGCCAAAGCCGGGCCGACCGGCTAGCCCGATTGCTGATGGGAGTTTCGCGATGTCGCCGCATGATCCTCTGGTCACTTTGATCAAAACGGCGGAGGGGAAAGCAAAGGGCGAGCGGGAAAAGCTCTTGACGCGCCAGCTCCTGGAAAAGGCGCCGCCGGAAGACCTCCAGGGCTATTCCGCCTCAGACCTGCATGAACTGGTGAGCGGCCGGCTCAGCTTCCTCAACGAGCGCAAGCCCGGCCGCAGCAAGGTCGCCGTGACCAATCCCGAAGCGCCCTTCGGTGACGTTACGGTCATCGACATCGTCAATGACGACATGCCGTTCCTGGTCGATTCGACCATCGGCCTCCTGACCGATCGCGGCCATGACGTCAGGCTCGCTCTCCACCCGGTCCTGTCGGTGAAGCGCGACGGCACGGGCAAGCTCACGGGACTCGAAGCCAAGCCCAGTCCCGATTCCAACGCGATCCGCGAAAGCTTCCTCCATATCCATCTGTCGCGCATCACGCCCGAGGAGGCGAAGACGCTCGAGGACGACCTCAAGGGCGTCTTCGACGATGTGCGCGTCGCCGTTCTCGACTGGCGCGCCATGCAGCAGCGCCTGCGCGAAGCGATCGCCGCCTATCAGAAGAATCCACCGCCCATCCCGATCGAGGAACTGACCGAATCGATCGCCTTCCTGCAGTGGCTGCTCGACAACCATTTCACCTTCCTCGGGATGCGCGAGTACAAATTCGTCGGCGGCGCCAAGAAGGGCGCGCTTGAGCCGATCGCCGACTCAGGCCTCGGCATCCTGCGCAAGGCCGAGATCGAGGTGCTGAGGCGCGGCAACGAGCTGGTCGCCATCTCGCCGCAGATCCGCGAATTCCTGATGCAGCCTGCGGCGCTCGTCATCACCAAGTCGGATGTGCGCGCCACCGTGCACCGCCGCTCGGCCATGGATTATGTCGGGGTCAAGTTGTTCGACGCCGAAGGCACGCTCTCCGGCGAATTGCGCGCCATCGGCCTCTTCACCTCATCGGCCTATACGCAGAATCCCAACGAGATCCCGCTCTTGCGCAAGAAGCTGCAGCGCGTGGTCGCGGCCTCGGGCTTCGCGCCCTCGGGCCACTCCGGCAAGGCACTGGCCGCCGTCCTCGAAGGCTTCCCGCGCGATGAATTGTTCCAGATCGATACCGATGTGCTGGCCGCGATGGCGCAAGGCATATTGCGCCTCGAGGAGCGGCCGCGCACGAGACTTTTCGTCCGGCGCGACAAGTTCGACCGCTTCGTCTCGGCCTTCGTGTTCATCCCGCGCGACCGCTTCGATTCCGATGTGCGCCGCAAGGTCGGCGATCTGCTGGCCGAGAGCTTCGACGGCCGGGTGGCGAGCTTTGCACCGTCCTTCGGTGAAGGCGCCCTGGTGCGCGTCCATTTCATCATCCTCCGCAACGCGAGCAAGGAGCCCAAGCCCGATCTTGCAGAGCTCGAGCAGCGCATCGTCGAGGCGGTGCGCAACTGGGACGACCGGCTGGAAAGCGCGCTCATCGCCAAGGGCTCAGGCCAGGCACTGATCACGCGCTGGCGCGGCGCCTTCCCGCCCGGATATCGCGATTCGACCGACCCGCAAGCGTCGCTCAAGGATATCGAGGAGATCGACGCGCTGTCGGGCGATCAGATCGGCGTCGAATTCATCAAGGTGGCCGGAGACGGGCGTAATGAGTTCCATTCGCGCCTCTATCACCAGGGCGAGGCCATAGCGCTTGGCCGAAGATTGCCCATTCTCGAAAATCTCGGCCTCCAGGCGATCTCGGAAACCACTCATATCCTGGCGACCGGCTCGGGCACCGGCCGCGCCGTCATCCATGACGTGCTGCTGCAGGCGCCGGCCAATGCCGCGATCGGCGCCGCTACGTTTGCCAATCTCGAAGCGGCCTTCCTCGCCGTCTGGACGGGGCAGGCCGAGAACGATGCCTTCAACGGGCTCACTTTGCGCGAAGGCATCGTCTGGCGCGATGTGTCGCTCCTGCGAGCGCTCGGCCGCTATATCCGCCAGTCGGCCGCGTCCTTCTCCTCGGACTATGTGGCCCAGACGCTGGTGAAATATCCGGCGATCGCGCGCCAGCTCGTCACCTTGTTCTATGCGCTGTTCGATCCCAAGGCGCAGAGCGAGAAGGACGCCGAGACGGCGCTGGCCAGGATCGAGAAGGCGCTCATCGATGTCTACAATCTCGATGAAGACCGCATCATCCGTCGCTATGTGAATCTGATCTCGGCGCTGCTGCGCACGAACTTCTTCCAGCCGGCGAAGGACGACGGCGAGCCGCCGCTGATCAATTTCAAGATCAACTCCAAGCTGGTGGACGGCCTGCCGGAGCCCAAACCCTTTGCCGAGATCTTCGTCTATGCGCCCGATGTCGAAGCCGTTCATCTGCGCGCCGGCCATATTGCGAGGGGCGGCATCCGCTGGTCGGACCGGCCGGAGGATTTCCGCACCGAGGTGCTGGGCCTCGCCAAGGCCCAGAATGTGAAGAATGCAGTGATCGTGCCGGTCGGCGCCAAAGGCGGCTTCGTGCCCAAGAGGCTGAAGATCGGCGACAGCCGCGAGGCCATCCAGGCGGAAGGGGTCAGGGCCTATACGCGCTTCATCTCGAGCCTGCTCGACATCACCGACAATCTGAAGGACGACAAGGTCGTGCCGCCTTCGGA
This sequence comes from Pseudomonadota bacterium, assembly GCA_021828105.1. Classification (GTDB taxonomy): domain Bacteria; phylum Pseudomonadota; class Alphaproteobacteria; order Rhizobiales; family Aestuariivirgaceae; genus Taklimakanibacter. The sequence goes on along the minus strand of JAKATG010000003.1, from coordinate 178,343 downwards.
CACGGTGCGGCGCGACGGCGATGATCCCTATCTGGTCGTCGCCGCCGACAAGGGCACGGCGACCTTTTCCGATACCGCCAACGGCATTGCCCGCCGCCATGGCTTCTGGCTCGACGATGCTTTCGCTTCCGGCGGCTCGGCCGGCTATGACCATAAGAAGATGGGCATCACCGCGCGGGGCGCCTGGGAGGCCGTGAAGCGGCATTTCCGCGAGATCGATGTCGACATCCAGACGACGCCCTTCACGGTGATCGGCGTCGGCGACATGTCGGGCGATGTGTTCGGCAACGGCATGCTCTTGTCGCGCCAGATCAGGCTCCTCGCCGCCTTCGACCATCGCGACATCTTCATCGATCCCGATCCGGACCCCGAGACCTCCTTCACGGAGCGCGAGAGGCTCTTCGCTTTGCCGCGCTCGAGCTGGCAGGACTATGACAAGTCGCGCTTGAGCAAGGGCGGCGGCGTGTTCCCGCGGTCGCTCAAGGCCATCCCGCTGACACCGGAGATCAAGGCCCTGACCGGCCTTCGCGCCGACAAGGCGACGCCTCAAGAGCTCATGCATGCGCTGCTCCAGGTGCCCGCCGACCTTTTGTGGTTCGGCGGCATCGGCACCTATGTGAAGGCGTCGAACGAAAGCCAGGCCGATGCCGGCGACCGCGCTAATGACGTGCTGCGCGTCGATGCCAATGAGCTCAAGGTCAAGGTCATCGGCGAGGGGGCCAATCTCGGCGTCACGCAAAGGGGGCGGATCGAGTTCGCCCTCAATGGCGGGCGGATCAACACCGATGCGGTCGACAATTCCGCCGGCGTCAATTCCTCCGACATCGAGGTCAATATCAAGATCGGCCTGTCGCGCGCGGAAGCGGCGAAAAAGCTGACGCGCGAGGACCGCAACACGCTCCTCGCCGACATGACCGATGACGTGGCAGCGCTCGTGCTGCGCAACAACTATCTGCAGACCTTGTGCCTGTCGCTCGCTCTCGAGCAGGGCACGACGGAAAACTCCTATGCCATCCAGCTCATGCAGCAGCTCGAGAAATCGGGCGAGCTCGACCGCAAGATCGAGTATCTGCCGAGCGACTCGCAGATCATCGAGCGCGACCTCAAGGGCGGCGGGCTGACGCGCCCCGAGCTTGCGGTGATCATGGCCTATGCGAAGATCTCGCTGCATGGCGAGATCCTGGCCAGCGGCGTGCCCGACGATCCTTATCTGTCGCGCGAGCTCAAGCGCTATTTCCCCAAAGCCATGCAAGAGCGCTTCGCCGACGACATCGAGCATCACAAGCTCAGGCGCGAGATCATCGCCACCATGCTCGCCAACAGCATGATCAATCGCGGCGGACCGAGCTTCATCGCCTATATCATGGGCGAGACCAGTGCGGCGCCCGCCGACATCGCCTCGGCCTTCGCGGCGGCGCGCGACTCCTACGATTTCCTCGCCCTCAACACGGCGATCGACGCGCTCGATGCGAAGATCCCCGGCACGCTCCAGAACAAGCTCTATGCCGGGCTGCAGCTCCTGCTGCGCTGGACGACGGTGTGGTTCCTGCGCCATGAGAAGCTTGACCAGGGCTTGCAGCAGCTCATCGGCAAATATCGCGACGGTCTCGCCAAGGTCGAGGCCGTGCTGGCGAAAACCGTGCCTGCGGCCGATCTCAAGGAAATGGCGGAGCGGCAGAGCGAGCTCGAGAAACTGGGCGTGCCGGCCGAGCTCGCCCGCAAGCTCGCGAGCCACCGCTTCCTGCAGCGGGCCCTCGATGTCGTGAAGATTGCCGAGAAGAGCGGCGCCAGCATCGAGACGGTGGCTAAAGTGATGTTCGCGACCGCCTCCGACCTCGGTGTCGAAAGGCTGATCGAGGAAGGCAATGCGCTCCGAGCACGTGATCTTCTGGAACGGCAGGCGATCAACCGGCTCCGGGCCCAGGTCTTCGAGAACCATCGCGGCATCGTCGCCCGCATCGTCAAGGACGAGATGGACTGGGCGCAATGGCGCGACAAGAACCAGGCCCGCGCCAATGCCGTCATCGAGAATATGGAGACGATCCTGGCGAGCAAGCCGTTCGACATCGCGCGCTATGCGGTGGCCCAAGGCACGCTGGCGGATCTCGCGATCAGGTGACGCCGAATCCCGGCGATCGCGATTTGCGCCGGGCCGTTCGTCTGGTCGCTCTACTCAATCTCGCTTATTTCGGGATCGAGTTTGCGGTAGCGCTGGCCATCGGGTCGGTGTCGCTCTTCGCCGACAGTGTCGATTTCGTCGAAGACACGTCGATCAACCTTCTGATCCTCATGGCGCTCGGCTGGTCGGCCCGCAGCCGCGCCAGGGTCGGGATGGCGCTGGCCGGCATCTTGCTGGTTCCCGGCCTCGCAACCTTGTGGACGGCGTGGGACAAGTTCGTGACACCGGTGCCGCCCGATGCCTTTGCGCTGTCGCTGACCGGTCTAGGCGCGCTCGCGGTCAATCTCACTTGCGCTCTGTTGCTGACCCGGTTCCGGCGCCACAGCGGCAGCCTGACCAGAGCGGCCTTTCTTTCGGCGCGCAATGACGCGGTGGCGAATGTCGCGATCATCGGCGCCGGTCTCGTCACGGCCTATAGTTTGTCCGTCTGGCCTGATCTGATCGTCGGCCTCGGCATCGCCGCCATGAATGCCGACGCAGCGCGCGAAGTCTGGCAAGCCGCCCGCGAGGAGCATCGCACGGCGGAAGCCTGAGACTACTCGATCCTTACCGCAGTGCCCGCCGCCGTCACCATCAGCATGCTGCCATTGGAGCCGATCGTCTCGTAATCGAGATCGACGCCGATGACCGCATTGGCGCCCAAAGCTGCCGCCTTGTCGGTCAATTCGCCGATCGCGGTCTGGCGCGCGTCATTCAATACCTTTTCATACGAACCCGAACGGCCGCCGACGATATCGCGGACCGAGGCGAAGATGTCGCGGAACAGATTGGCGCCGAGGATCGCCTCGCCGGCGACCAGGCCCTTATATTCGACGATGCGGCGGCCTTCGATGGCATTGGTGGTGGTGACGAGCATGAGGGGGTTCTCCTTTGGATCACGGGTTCACTCGGATCGTAACGATCAGATGGGACAAAGATGATCGAAATTCCATGGGTCGAGCTTGCTTGACAAAAACCCCATGAAATCAGGACCTTCATTCTCGTCAGCGGCCGGAGGTGGCCATTGGGCTGATCAAGGAAGCGGCAAGTGACGTTTTATTGTGCATCGCAATATCATTTTGCTGTGCAACATTTGTTGCATAATGTCCGGCTCCGAACTTTCCATTCTCATCATTGACGAGAATCGCGTCAGGGCGGCGATCATCGAAGAGGGCTTGCGGGAAGCGGGGCATTCGCGGATCTCCGTCATCTCGGAGATGGCGGGCCTCGTGCGCCGTATCGAAGAGGCGGCCCCCGACGTCATCGTCATCGATCTCGAAAATCCCAACCGCGACATGCTCGAGGACCTGTTCCGCGTCTCGCGGGCCGTGCGCAAGCCCGTCGCGATGTTCGTCGACAAATCCGACACGGCGATGATCGCTGAGGCCATTGCCGCCGGGGTCTCGGCCTATGTCGTCGACGGCTTGAGAAAAGAACGGGTCAAGGCGATCCTCGATCTGGCCATCGGCCGCTTCAATGCCTTCGAGCGCATCCGCGCGGAGCTCGAGACGGCGCGGCAGGCGCTCAGCGATCGCAAGGCCATCGACCGGGCCAAAGGCATATTGATGAAGATGATGCATGTCGGCGAGGACGAGGCCTATACGCTCCTGCGCCAGACGGCCATGCGCCAGAACATGCGCATCGCCAAGGTGGCCGAGAGCATCATCGCGACCTCGGATCTTTTCGGCAAGGGGGACAAATGACCTCGCCGCCGCTCATCCCCGTCCGCGCCGGGTTTCTGCCGCTCGTCGATGCGGCACTCCTGATCGCCGCCAAGGAGAAGGATTTCGCCCGCGAGGAGGGGATCGATCTCAGTCTCACGCGTGAAACTTCCTGGGCCAATATCCGCGATCGCGTTTCGGTGGGCCATTTCGATGTCGCTCACATGCTGGCGCCACTGCCGATCGCCGCCAATCTCGGTCTTTCGCCGCTGGACGTGCCGTTCATCGCGCCGATGGCTCTCGGCCTCGGCGGCAATGCCGTCACGGTCTCGAAGCGCCTGTGGTCGGCGCTCGAGGAGCAGGGTGCCCCTTCCGACGGCGACCCGGCACGGGTAGGGGCCGCCTTGCGCAATGTCATCAAGACAGGCCAGACGCGCCAGGAGCGGCTCCTGGTATTTGCCGTCGTCCAGAGCTTCTCGGGCCATCACTATGAATTGCGTTATTGGCTCGCCGCCTGCGGCATCGATCCCGACCGCGACCTCACGATCACGGTCGTGCCGCCGCCTTTGATGGTCGATGCGCTGAAGTCCGGGCGCATCGACGGCTATTGCGTCGGCGAGCCGTGGAACACGGCTGCCGTTCATGACGGATCGGGGCGCATCGTGACGACCAAATCATCGATCTGGCGCTCAAGCCCGGAAAAGGTTCTGGGTGTCACGAAGGAATGGGCGGAGACGAACCCTCTCACCCTGGCTGCGGTTCTGCGCGCTCTTCATCGGACTTCCCTCTGGTGCGAAGACAAAAGCAACAATGCCGAACTCGCAGACTTGCTGGCAGGACCCGATTATCTCAACCTGCCGCAGGCGGTGGTGCTGCCCGCGATAGAAAACAGGATCGCGCTCGGCGACAAGGAGCCCCGGCCGATCGCCGACTTCCTCACCTTCGCCGGCAAGGCCGCGACCTTCCCCTGGCAGAGTCATGCGCTGTGGTTCTACAGCCAGATGGTGCGCTGGGGACAGGTCGCTCATTCGCCTCAGCGCGCGCAGGCGGCGCGGCTCTCCTATCGTCCCGATCTCTACCGCCAGGCGCTGTCCGGCCTGAATGTCGCCATGCCGGGCGCAAGCTCGAAAATCGAGGGCGCGCTCACCGAGCGCACGCATCTTCCGGCAGCACGCGGCCAGCTTGTCCTGGGTCCGGATGGATTCTTCGACGGCGTGATCTTCGATCCCGATCGGGTCGAGGACTACATCGCGGCATTGCACAAGAATTGACCGCCTCCCTGCTCATTGAGGCAGCACTCTTCCTTTCGCTGTCGGAGCCCTTGCGCTAACGCGTTGATTCATAATGAGCCGGCATGGCCGAGTGAGTTGGCATGCCGCATGCACTGTCACTGATCGACAATTCGTGTGCCCGATGACGGGCAACCGGCAACGCCGCCGGCAAGACCTCCTCCCGGATGTACGGAGTTGGTCTTGCTGGTGGCGTTTTGCGTTTTGGAAGGAGTTTGCAAATGACGAAACCCAACGGCATCTCTGCCTGTTCACGGCGCAGGTTCCTCAGGAAATCGGCCGGGACGATGGCGCTCCTGCTGGCGGCGCGCGCCCACTTGCCCCATGGCGCCTTCGCCCAAAGCGGCGGGCCCGAAGTGACTGGCGCCAAGCTCGGCTTCATCGCCCTCACCGATGCCTCGGCACTGATCGTCGCGAAGGAGAAGGGATTCTTCGCCAAGCACGGCGTGCCCGATGTCGAGGTGCTGAAGCAGGCCTCGTGGGGCGCCACGCGCGACAATCTGGTGCTCGGCAGCGAAGGCAACGGCATAGACGGCGCCCATATATTGACGCCGATGCCCTATCTCATGACGACGGGCAAGATCACCCAGAACAACGTGCCCTTGCCGATGAAGATCCTGGCGCGGCTCAATCTCGACGCCCAGGCGATCTCGATCGCAAGCGCTTATGCCGATCTCACGGTCGGGACCGACGCCGGAGTCTTGAAGAAAGCCTTTGCGGACAAGAAGGCCGCCGGCACGCCGGCCAAAGTCGCCATGACATTTCCGGGCGGCACGCATGATCTTTGGCTGCGCTACTGGCTCGCCGCCGGGGGAATCAATCCCGACGCCGATGTCGAGACCATCGTGGTCCCACCGCCGCAAATGGTCGCCAATATGAAGGTCGGCACGATGGACTGCTTCTGCGTCGGCGAGCCGTGGAACGCACAGCTCGTCAATCAGGGCATCGGCTATACCGCCGTCAACACGGCCGAGCTGTGGGCGAAGCATCCGGAGAAGTCGTTCGCCTTGCGCGCCGACTTCGTCGAGCGCTACCCCAAGACCGTCGAGGCGCTGCTGATGGCCGTCATGGAAGCCCAGCAATGGTGCGACGACTTCGCCAACAAGGAGGAGATGGCCTTGATCGTCGCCAAGCGCTCCTGGTTCAACGTGCCGAAGACCGACATCATCGGTCGGCTCAAGGGCGACTATGACTATGGCAACGGCAAGACCGTGGCGCAGAGCCCGCATTTCATGAAGTTCTGGCGCGATGCCGCGTCATTCCCGTTCAAGAGCCACGATGCCTGGTTCCTCACCGAGAATATTCGCTGGGGCAAGCTCCCGCCGGATACCGACATCAAGGCTCAGGTCGGCGCGGTCAACGGCGCCGAACTGTGGCGCGCGGCCGCCAAGACGCTGGGCGTCACCGACATACCCGCAAGCGACAGCCGCGGGCCTGAGACCTTCTTCGACGGCAAGGTCTTCGATCCGGAAAGTCCGGAGACCTATCTCGCCAGCCTCGCCATCAAGCACACCGCGTGACCCATGGATATTGGAATGTCGGCAACAGCCCGCAAGCTCGTTCAAACGGAAGCAGCGCCCGCAGGCCCTGCCTCATCTTCCGCCGCGATGATCGTCGCCTTTCCCGCCGCGCATCCGCCGGTCCTGGCGAAGTTTTGGGCGCTGCTCGGTTTTGCAGCGGAACGATTCGTGCCGCCAATGGTCGTCCTTCTGGTCATCGGCGCCACATGGCAGCTCGCCTGCTCGCATCCGGGTTCGAGCCTCCCGCCGCCGTCCCAGATCATCACCGACAGCTGGGAGCTTATCGCCGATCCGTTCTATGACCGCGGCGGCCTCGACAAAGGTCTCTTCTGGCACATCCTCGCCTCGCTCAAGCGCGTCGCCATCGGCTATGCGATCGCCGCCGTCGTCGGCGTGGCGCTGGGCACCCTGATCGGGCAGTCGCAGCTTGCGATGCGCGGGCTCGATCCCATCTTCCAGGTGCTGCGCACCGTGCCGCCGCTCGCCTGGCTGCCTTTGTCGCTCGCCGCCTTCCGCGACGGCCAGCCCTCGGCAGTGTTTGTGATCTTCATCACCTCGGTATGGCCGATCGTCATCAACACGGCGGTCGGTATCCGCAACATTCCTGAAGACTACCGCAATGTGGCGCGCGTGCTGAGACTCAATCCGCTCGAATATTTCGGCAAGATCATGCTCCCCGCGGCATCGCCCTACATCTTCTCAGGCCTTCGGATCGGCATCGGTCTCTCCTGGCTCGCGATCGTCGCAGCCGAGATGCTGATCGGCGGGGTCGGCATCGGCTTCTTCATCTGGGATGCCTGGAACTCCTCCCTCATCGGCGACATCATCGTGGCGCTCGTCTATGTCGGAATCGTCGGCTTCTGCCTGGATCGTCTCGTCGCCGGCGCCGCGAAAATCGTCACCCGCGATACGGCCAGCAGTTGAGGCGCCATCCATGCAGAAATGTCTTTCGCTCTCCCTCGTTTGCAAGACCTTCACCCGCGATGCGGCGACGACCGAAGTGCTGCGCGACGTCACGCTCGATGTGGCGCAAGGCGAATACATCTCGATCATCGGCCATTCGGGCTGTGGAAAATCGACGCTGCTCAATATCATCGCCGGGCTGACCGAGGTCAGCTCCGGCGCGGTGCTGCTCGAAAATCGCGAGGTGACCGAGCCCGGTCCCGACCGCGCGGTGGTGTTCCAGAATCATTCGCTGCTGCCGTGGCTCACGGCTTACGACAATGTGAGGCTCGCGGTCGACAAGGTGTTCGGCGCGTCGAAGACCGCCGCCGAGAGGCATGAATGGACCATGTTCAGCCTCGAGCTCGTCCATATGGGGCACGCCCGGGACAAGCGTCCGGCCGAAATTTCGGGCGGCATGAAGCAGCGCGTCGGCCTCGCCCGGGCACTCGCCATGGAACCCAAGGTCCTGCTTCTCGACGAACCCTTCGGCGCCCTCGATGCCCTCACCCGGGCGCACCTCCAGGACCAGGTGATGGCGATCCATGCAAGGCTCAACAACACGGTGATCATGATCACCCATGATGTCGATGAAGCCGTGCTGCTCTCCGACCGTATCGTCATGATGACCAACGGGCCGGCCGCGACGATCGGCGAAATCCTGGCCGTCCCGCTGGCGCGGCCACGCCGGCGCGTCGAGCTTGCGACCGACAAGGCCTATCTCAACTGCCGCGCCGCGGTGCTGAGATTCCTCTATGAGCGCAACCGATTCGTGGAGGCAGCGTGAAACGCAAACTCGTCATCATCGGCAACGGCATGGCGCCCGGCCGCATGCTCGAGCACCTCTTCGAGGCGGCGCCCGGCAAATACCAGGTCACGATCTTCAATGCCGAGCCGCGCGTCAACTACAACCGCATCATGCTCTCGCCGGTGCTGTCCGGCGAGAAGACCTATGACGACATCATCACCCATGACGATGGCTGGTATGAACGCCATGGCGTCGAGCTTCATCGCGGCAACAAGATCGTCGCCATCGACCGGGCAAGGAAGACGGTTCTCGCCGAGGACGGAAGGCAAGCGGCCTATGACCGGCTGGTGATCGCCACCGGCTCGATGCCGATCGTCATACCGGTGCCGGGTCATGACCTGGCAGGCGTCCTCACCTATCGCGATCTCGATGATGTCGACCGGATGCTCACCGCGGCGCGGTCGGGCGGCAACGCCATCGTCATCGGTGGCGGGCTCCTCGGCCTCGAAGCGGCGGCCGGGCTCGCCCAGCGCGGGATGAAAGTGACGGTCCTCCATCTCATGCCGACACTCATGGAGCGCCAGCTCGATCCGGCGGCGGGCCATCTGCTGCAGCAGGCGGTCGAGGCGCGCGGCATCCGCGTCATCACGCGCGCCAACACCCATGCCATTCAAGGCACCGACAAGGTCCGCGCCGTCACGCTCGAGGACGGCACCGAGCTTTCGGCCGACATCGTCGTGATGGCGGTCGGCATCAGGCCCAGCGCTACGCTCGCAAGAAGCGCCAATCTCGCAGTCAATCGCGGCATCCTGGTCGATGACCAGCTGGTCACCAGCGATCCTTCCATTCAGGCGATCGGCGAATGCGCCGAGCATCGCGGCATCTGCTACGGGCTGGTGGCGCCGCTTTACGAGATGGCGAAAGCCGCGGCCCTTCATCTCGCCGGTGACGACACCACGGCCTTTACCGGTTCCGTCACCTCGACCAAGCTCAAGGTCACCGGCATCGATCTCTTCTCCGCCGGCGATTTCGCCGATGCCAAGGACCGCGAGGAGATCGTGCTGCGCGATGCGGCGCGCGGGGTCTATCGCCGGCTCGTCCTCAAGGAGAACCGGATCATCGGCGCCGTGATCTATGGCGACACGGCCGACGGCCCGTGGTTCTTCGATCTCCTGAAGAAGGCTGAGGACGTAACATCCTTGCGCGAGACCCTGATCTTCGGCCAGTCCTATGCGGGAGACACCCCTCTGGACCCTATGGCGGCCGTTGCAGCCTTGCCGGATGATGCGGAAATCTGCGGCTGCAACGGCATATGCAAAGGCAAGATCGTCACGGCAATCACGGAGAAGAAGCTCGGCACGCTCGAAGAGGTGAGAGCCCATACCAAGGCCTCCTCTTCTTGCGGATCCTGCACCGGGCTCGTCGAGAAGCTCTTGGGGCTCAGTCTCGGTGAAAGCTACAAGCCCAAGCCCATACAACCGATCTGTTCTTGCAGCGATTTCGGCCATGACGAGGTCCGCCGGCTGATCGTCGCCAAGGAATTGAAGTCGATTCCGGCGGTGATGCAGGCGCTCGAGTGGAAGACCTCGTGCGGCTGCGCCAAATGCCGCCCGGCGCTCAATTATTATCTCATCGCCACCTGGCCCGGGGACTATGAAGATGACAGCCAGTCGCGCTTCATCAACGAGCGCGTGCACGCCAATATCCAGAAGGACGGGACCTATTCCGTCGTGCCGCGCATGTGGGGCGGCGTCACCAATTCACGCGAATTGCGCGCCCTTGCCGATGTCGTCGACAGATTCGCCATTCCGACGGTCAAAGTCACCGGCGGCCAGCGTATCGATCTCCTCGGCGTGAGGAAAGAGGATCTTCCGGCGGTGTGGGCCGATCTCGGCAAAGCCGGCATGGTCTCGGGCCATGCCTATGGCAAGGCGCTGCGCACGGTGAAGACCTGCGTCGGGAGCGAGTGGTGCCGGTTCGGGACGCAGGATTCGACCGGGCTTGGCATCCGCATCGAGAAATTCATGTGGGGCTCATGGACGCCGGCCAAGGTGAAGATGGCGGTCTCCGGTTGTCCGCGCAATTGCGCCGAGGCCACCTGCAAGGATGTCGGCGTCATCTGCATCGACTCCGGGTTTGAAATCCACTTCGCCGGCGCCGCCGGGCTCGACATCAAGGGCACGGAAGTCCTGACCCGGGTCCGAACCGAAGACGAAGCGCTGGAAATCATCGTGGCGCTGGTCCAGCTCTATCGCGAGCAGGGGCGCTATCTCGAGCGCATCTACAAATGGACCAAGCGCGTCGGCATCGACACGATCAAGGCGCAGGTCTGTGATGACCTGCACAGACGCAAGACCTTGTTCGAACGTTTCGCGTTCAGCCAGAAATTCGCCCAGCATGATCCCTGGGCGGAGCGCGCGAGCGGACATGACGCCCGAGAATTCCGGCCCATGGCGGAGATCAGATTCGCGGAGGCAGCGGAATGAACGCGATGGTCGGCGAATGGCTGGATGTCGGCAGCGTCGAGGACGTGCCGCGACGTGGCGCGCGCACCATCGCGACAGGGCAGGGCGCCATCGCCGTGTTCAAGGCGGCGGACGGAACACTCTTCGCGCTGTGGGACCGCTGCCCGCATCGCGGCGGGCCCTTGTCGCAAGGCATCGTCCATGGCCACGCCGTGACCTGCCCACTGCACAACTGGGTGATCAGCCTCGAGACCGGGACCGCCCAGGGCGCGGATAAGGGCTGTGTGCGCAAGCTGCCGCTCAAAGTGGAGGACGGCCGCATCTGCCTGTCGGCGCAAGCTGTGGCGGCGGGGCCCGGCGCATGATGCCGGTCAAGACCACATGCCCCTATTGCGGCGTCGGCTGCGGCATCATCGCGACGCGCCATGAGGACGGCAAGATCGCGATCGACGGCGATCCCGATCATCCGGCCAATTTCGGGCGTCTGTGCTCGAAGGGCTCGGCCCTTGCCGAGACGCTTTCCCTCGGCGATCGCGAGCTCCATCCGCTGATCGGATCAAAGCGTGCTCCATGGGACGAGGCGCTCGGCCTCGTCGCCCGGAAATTCTCAGACGCGATCCGCGACTTCGGGCCCGACAGCGTCGCCTTCTATGTTTCGGGTCAGCTCCTCACCGAAGACTATTACGTCGCCAACAAGCTGATGAAGGGATTTATCGGCTCCGCCAATATCGACACCAATTCCAGGCTGTGCATGGCCTCGGCCGTGGCCGGCCATATCAGGGCCTTTGGCTCCGACACGGTTCCCGGGACTTACGAGGATTTCGAGCTTGCCGATCTCGTTGTCCTCGTCGGTTCGAATCTCGCCTGGTGCCATCCGGTCCTGTTCCAGCGCCTGATGGCGGCCCGCGAGAGGCGCGGCACGAAGCTCGTCGTCATCGACCCGCGCCGCACGGCGACGGCGGAATCAGCCGACATGCATCTTGCCGTGCGGCCGGGAAGCGATGTGGCGCTGTTCAATGGTCTTCTCAGACATCTCTTCGTCACCGGCAAAGCCGATGCCGATTTCGTTGCGCGCCATACGAGCGGGCTCGAAGGCGCTCTTGCGGCCTGTTCCGCCGAACTTGCCCCAGCGACTGGCCTATCCGCCCAAGAGATCGAAAGCTTCTTCACCCTGTTTGCCGCGACGGAGAAATCCGTCACTGCGTTCTCGCAAGGCGTCAACCAATCGACCAGCGGCACCGACAAGGTCAATGCGATCATCAACTGCCATTTGCTCACCGGCCGCATAGGCAAGCCGGGCATGGGACCATTCTCGCTGACCGGGCAGCCCAATGCGATGGGCGGGCGCGAGGTGGGCGGCCTCGCCAATGCGCTCGCCGCTCACATGGATATCGGCAATCCGGAGCACCGCGCGCTGGTGCAGGCCCTCTGGTCCGCGCCGCGGATCGCCGCAAAGCCCGGCCTCAAGGCCATCGACTTGTTTCGTGCCGTTGGCGACGGCCGCATCAAGGCCTTATGGATCATGGCCACCAATCCGGCGGTCAGCATGCCGGATGCGGATGGTATCGCCGAAGCGCTGAGAAACTGTCCCTTCGTCGTCATATCGGACGTGACGGCGAAGACCGACACTGCGCGGCATGCCCATGTCTTTCTGCCGGCGGCGGCTTGGGGCGAGAAGAGTGGAACGGTGACCAATTCCGAACGCCGCATCTCGCGGCAGAGAAGTTTCCTTGCGCTCCCGGGCGAGGCGCGCCCCGATTGGTGGATCATCAGCCACGTGGCGAAGCGCATGGGCTTTGCCGGTTTCGACTATCGATCGCCAGCCGAGATTTTCCGCGAGCATTGCGATCTCACCCAATTTGCGCGCGATCTCGATCTGACGCCCATGAGGCGCGCCTCCTATGAAGAGCTTGCGCCCTTTCAGTGGGGCAAAGAGCGGTTTTTCGGCGATGGCCAGTTCTATACGGCCGACGGTCGCGCCTGTTTTGTGCCCACACCCTGGCGCAGCCCCGCCACGGCGACGATCGCGGCGCTGCCCATGATCCTCAATACCGGGCGGATCCGTGACCAGTGGCACACCATGACCCGCACCAAGACACCGCGCCTGATGCAGCATATCGCCGAGCCCTTCGCCGAGCTTCATCCGGATGATGCCCGGATGCTGAGCGTCGCACCGGCAGCACTGGTCGAGGTGGCTAAGGGAGATAGACGCGTCGTGCTCAGGGCGCTGCTCAATCCGCGTCAGCAGCGCGGATGCGCGTTCGTTCCGATGCACTGGAGCAATGAGCTCTCCGGAAATGCGATCGTCAATCGGCTCGTCGCGGCGAATACCGATCCCATCAGCGGCCAGCCGGAGCTCAAATGGTCTGCCGTGTCGGTACGGCCGGTCGAGGCGGCTTGGTATGGCTTTGCCGTCGCCCGGGAAAAGCCGGATTGCACCCATCTCGATTATTGGTCACTGGCGCCGACGGAAAGAGGCTATCGGCTCGAATGTGCCGGAACGCGGGAAACTGAAAGCTTTGATGGGGTGCTCGAAAATGTCTTCGCCCTTCAGGGCGACAAAATCGCTTATCACGATCACGCTTCGGGCGAGCATCGCTTCGCGATCTTCGACGGCGATAGGCTCGAGGCCGCGATGTTCTTTGCCAGACACCCGGTCGGTGTGTCGCGCAACTGGCTCGCCGCACAGCTCGCCGGCAAAAACCAGGGCGTAAACCGCCTCCGTTTGCTCGCCGGGCGCAGCGGAGAGGATGGTCCCGATCGCGGGGCCATCGTCTGCTCGTGCTTCTCTATCGGCATCAAGCAGATCATGGCGCTCGTCGCCGGCGGCCAGGCGTCCACTGTCAAGGGTGTGGGCGATTTGCTCAAGGCCGGCACCAATTGCGGATCATGCAAGCCCGAAATCGGGAGGATCATCCATGAAACCTCAACCGCATCCGCCGGCGCGGCAGGCGCAGCGCCGCATCGAAGCGCTCTCGGTGCTGCCGGTCTTCTTCGACCTTGAGGCCAAGCGCGCCATCGTGATCGGCGGCAGCGCCGCCGCGGCCTGGAAGGCCGAGCTCCTCGCCGCCGCGGGCGCCCATGTCGACATCTTTACCGTGACACCCGGCGCGGAAATGCTCGCGGGAGCGGCATTGATCGTCGCCGATGCGGCAACCCGCGCCGAAGCCTTGGAAATCAGAAAGGCGGCGCGTGCGGCCGGCGTGCCGGTCAATGTCATTGATCGGCCGGAGTTCTGCGATTTCCAGTTCGGCGCCATCGTCAATCGCTCGCCTCTGGTCATCGGCATATCGACAAGCGGTGCGGCTCCTGTCCTGGCGCAGGAGGTCAGATCGCGTATCGAATGCATCATTCCGCCGCGCCTTGCCGCTTGGGTCCGCGTCGCTGCCGGTCTGCGCGACAAGGTGAGCCAGCGTTTCTCCTCTGCTCATCAGCGCAGGAGGTACTGGAGCGGGTTTGCGGCGAAAGCGATGCGACAGCCGGCGGACGCGGTCGGGCGGACGACAATCATCCGGGTGGAAACCGCCGATGATCTGACGATCCGGGAGGTCCGGGCACTTCAGTCCGCGGATGTGATCTATGCAGGTTGCAGCTGCCCGCAAGGCATTCTCGATTTCGCCCGGCGGGAAGCCAGGCGATGCGCTTATGCAGACTATGTTCCAGCACTGGCCGAGGAGGAATACTGCAATACGGTCGTCATTGAGGGACGGTTTCCGTAGGCGAAGGGCGCCAATTCCGCCTATGCGGGCCTCGAGCTCGCCATGAAAGGCGGACAAAACGGCGGTGACGATTATTTCGTCAAGCTGAAGGACGGCTTGTCACGTCATGGCGCCTGATCGAAGTCATTTCTCGTTGAGTTCCTTCGCCTAGGCCTCACCCCTCACCTGTGCCTCGATGCGAGTCTTGTAGGATTCCGCGGAGCACTGTGTGTGAGTTCCATCCGATGAGGATACCGCCCATCGGAAGCGGTCTCGAAAAACAACGTCAGGAACAACCATAACGGCGTAGGTTCGGGTCTTACTCTTGCTCATGGCAATAACATGCCATCTCGCCATACCTGTTTCCATGCCCGGCAAAAAGGGTAATCCGCCCCCTGCAGACCGGCTTGCCTTTTGCAGGGCAGAGGCCTATATGGGGGTCAACTTAGGTTCACTCACATAGCTAGAGTTATGAGGGTGGGTCCCAGCCGGGGCCCGCCATTTTTATTACCTGGAATGACCGATCAACGACTGACACGTGAAACCGGGCCCGCTTTGCGGGTGGCGAAGCTCGTCGAGCCGGTGCTCGACGGGCTGGGCTTCCGCCTGGTCCGGGTCAAGATGAGCGGCTCCACCTTGCAGATCATGGCCGAGCGACCCGACGGTTCTTTCACCATCGATGACTGCGAGCAGGCGAGTCGCGCCATCTCGCCGATGCTCGATGTCGAGGACGTCATTTCGAGCCGCTATTTCCTCGAAATGTCCTCGCCCGGCATCGACCGGCCGCTGGTCAGGCAAGAGGATTTCGAGCGCTGGGCCGGGCACGAGGCCAAGATCGAGATGGCCGTGCCGCAGGCCGGGCGCAAGCGCTTCCGCGGCATGCTCGAAGGCGTCACCGATGGCGAGGTGCGGCTTTTCATCGACAATCCGGAAGGCGGATCAGAGAAGATCCTGGTCGGCCTGCCCTTCGCCGATATCGACGAGGCGAAACTCATTCTGACCGATGACTTGATCGAAGCCGCGAAGCAGCGCCGGCCCGGACGGGCGATGGCGGATGGCAGCGAGTGGACCGAAAACGTCGAAGAGAGCGACGACGAAGAGACAACCGATTTGGACGACAGGAGACAGTGACATGGCCGAAGCCGCAGTGAGCGCCAACAGGCTCGAACTTCTACAGATCGCGGACGCCGTCGCGCGCGAGAAATCGATCGACAAGTCGGTGGTGCTCGCCGCCATGGCGGAGGCGATCCAGCGCGCGGCCAAGTCGCGCTATGGTGCGGAAAACAATATCGCGGCCGAGATCGATCCCAGGACCGGCGAGACGCGCCTCAACCGGCTCTTGCTCGTGGTCGAGAAGGTCGAGAATGAAGCGACCGAGATCAGCCTGGTCGAGGCGCAGCGCCGCAATCCGGCGGCGACCATCGGCGATCAGATCGCCGATCCCTTGCCGCCCATCGAATTCGGCCGTATCGCCGCCACCAACGCCAAGCAGGTGATCGTGCAGAAGGTGCGCGATGCCGAGCGCGAGCGCATGTATGACGAATACAAGGACCGCATCGGCGAGATCGTGCATGGCTCGGTGAAGCGCGTCGAATACGGCAATGTGATCGTCGATCTGGGCCGCGGCGAAGCGATCGTAAGGCGCGACGAGACGCTGCCGCGCGAGACCTTCCGGCCGGGCGACCGCATCCGCGCCTATGTCTATGACGTGCGCCGCGAGCAAAGGGGCCCGCAGATCTTCCTGTCGCGCACCCATCCCGAATTCATGGCGCGCCTGTTCGGCCAGGAAGTGCCGGAAATCTATGACGGCGTCGTCGAGGTGGTGTCGGTTGCCCGCGATCCGGGTTCCCGCGCCAAGATCGCGGTGCGCTCCAAGGACGGCTCGATCGATCCGGTCGGCGCTTGTGTGGGCATGCGCGGCAGCCGCGTCCAGGCGGTGGTCAACGAGCTCCAGGGCGAGAAGATCGACATCATCCCGTGGTCGGCCGATGTCGCCAATTTCGTCGTCAATGCGCTGGCGCCCGCGGAAGTGGCCAAGGTGGTGCTCGATGAAGAGGCCGAGCGCATCGAGGTCGTCGTTCCCGACGAGCAGCTCTCGCTCGCCATCGGCCGGCGCGGCCAGAACGTGCGCCTCGCTTCACAACTCACCGGATGGGATATCGATATCATGACCGAAGCCGAAGAATCGGAGCGCCGCCAGAAGGAATTCGCCGAGCGCACCCAGCGTTTCGTCGAGACGCTCGATGTCGACGAGATCCTGGCGCAGCTTTTGGCCTCGGAAGGCTTCGCGACGGTCGAGGAAATCGCCTATGCCGACGCGCAGGAGATTTCGAGCCTCGAAGGCCTCGACGAGCAGACCGCCCAGGAACTGCAGACCCGTGCCCGCGATTATCTCGACAAGATCACCGCCGAGCAGGATGCCAAGCGCAAGGAGCTGGGCGTCGCCGATGACGTTGCGGAAGTGGAAGGCGTCACCTTGCCGATGATGGTCGCCCTGGGTGAGGCGCAAGTGAAGACGGTGGAAGACCTCGCCGGCTGCGCCACCGACGATCTCATCGGCTGGACCGAGCGCAAGCCGGGCGAAACAATCAAGCACAAGGGCGCTTTCTCCGATCTCGATGTGTCGTCGGCGGAAGCCGAGGCCATCATCATGGCGGCGCGCGTCAAGGCCGGCTGGATCGAAAAGCCGGTCGAGGCCGAAGCCGAGACCGCCGAACAGGCAGGCGTGGAGGCGCAGGACGCTTGAGCTCGAGCCCGGCCGAGGCAGATGAGATTGTGGCGGACCGCATGTGCATCGTGACGCGTGAAGTCATGGATGAGGCGGGGCTCATTCGCTTCGTGCGCGGGCCGGAAGGCACGGTCGTCCCGGATCTCAACCGGAAGTTGCCGGGCCGGGGCGTCTGGGTGGCGTTGAATCGGGCCAGAGTGGCCGAGGCGGTCAAGCGCCGGGCCTTCAACCGGGGGCTGGGCGAGGTCCAGGCGGGAACCGATCTGCCCGACCAGGTCGGGGGGCTTCTCCGCAAGGCCGCACTTTCTTATATATCGCTTGCAAAAAAGGCTGGCGAGGCGGTTGCCGGAGCAGCTAAGGTCGAAGAAATGGTGGCATCCGGGCGGGCGCGGCTTGTCATCCATGCGCGAGAAGCAGCCCAAAACGGCCGGCAGAAGATCGACAACCTTTCGGGGCCAAGTGTAGAGACATTGAGTCTCTTCACCTCGACCGAATTGGATTTGGCGTTCGGCCGGGCAAATGTGATACATGCGGCGGTGGCCAAAGGGGGGCTTGCGGAAAAGCTCCTTCAGGCCACACGTCGCGCAGAAGCCTACGAGGCTTAGTGCGCCGTGAAGTTTAATTGAGCCTTTGCCAGTCGGGCCGACTTGACCCGAGCGGGAAAGGCTCTAAAGCCGACCCAAACTGGCAGGACGAATGACGGATACGAACGATACCAATGATCGCAAGCTTGGCGGCTCCGGAAATGCCGGACGCACCTTGAGCATGCGCCGGCCGGTCGAGCAGAGCCGGGTCAAACAGAATTTCTCCCATGGCCGCACCAAGACCGTGGTCGTCGAGACGCGCCGCAAGCGTCCGGGTGGACCCGGGGGCAAGGAAGACGAGCGTCCGGTCGCCGAAACCAAACCGCAATTCCACGCCCAGCCGCGCGTGGCGCCGCAAGGCCAGACCGACCGGGCCCGCGCGGGCGACCAGCAGCGCTCGGGCGTCGTGCTGCGTACGCTGACGCCGGAAGAGAAGGAAGCCCGCGACCGCGCCCTTGCCGATGCGCGCGTGCGCGAGGCCGAGGAGCGCAAGCGCCAGGAAGCCGATGCGCAGCGCCGGCGCGAGCAGGAAGACCGCGACCGCAAGGAGCGTGAGGCCGCCGAGCGCCGCAAGGCCGAGGATGATGCCCGTCACCGCACCGAGGAAGAAGGCCGCAAGAAGGCCGAGGAAGCGGCCAAGAAGCTTCCGGTCCAGCGCGCCCCGCAGGTCGCCGATGAGGAAGAGGCGCGGGTGAAGGCGCGCCCGGGCGTCAAGCGCGAGGTCAAGGTGCCGGCGCCGACCCGCACCAAGGGCGATGCCGAGAAACGCCGCGGCAAGCTGACCCTCTCCAATGCGCTCGATGAGAACGACGACCGGTCGCGCTCCATCGCCGCCTTCCGCCGCCGCACCGAGCGGCAGAAGAAGCAGGCGCAAGGCTTCCAGATGCCGACCGAGAAGATGGTCCGCGAGGTCACCATCCCCGAGGCGATCACCATCCAGGAATTGGCGAACCGCATGTCGGAGCGCGCCGTCGACCTGATCAAGCTTCTGATGAAGCAGGGCCAGATGCATACGATCAACGACGTGATCGATGCCGACACCGCGCAGATCATCACCGAGGAAATGGGTCATCGCGTGCGCCGCGTGGCCGAAGCCGACGTGGTCGAGGGCCTGGCCGGCGATGTCGACGCGGCCGATGCGCTCGAGCCACGGGCGCCCGTCGTCACCATCATGGGCCATGTCGATCACGGCAAGACGTCGCTGCTCGATGCGATCCGCAAGACCAATGTGGTCGCGGGCGAAGCCGGCGGCATCACCCAGCATATCGGCGCCTATCAGGTCGAGACCAAGAACGGCCTCGTGACCTTCATCGACACGCCGGGCCACGAGGCTTTCACCTCGATGCGCGCCAGGGGCGCCAAGGCGACGGACATCGTCATTCTCGTCGTCGCCGCCGATGACGGCGTCATGCCGCAGACGGCGGAAGCGATCAATCATGCGCGCGCCGCGGAAGTGCCGATCATCGTGGCGATCAACAAGATCGACAAGCCGCAGGCCAATCCCAATCGCGTCCGCACCGGTCTTCTGCAATATGAAGTGGTGGTGGAAAGCATGGGCGGCGAGGTGCTCGAAGTCGAGGTGTCGGCGCTCAAGGGCACCAATCTCGACAAGCTGCTCGACACCATCCTGCTGCAGGCGGAAGTGCTCGACCTCAAGGCCAATCCGAACCGCGAGGGCTCAGGCATCGTCGTCGAAGCGCAGCTCGACCGTGGCCGCGGCCCGGTCGCGACGGTGCTGGTGCAGCGCGGCACCTTGCATCTGGGCGATATCTTCGTCGCCGGCTCCGCCTGGGGCCGGGTGCGCGCCCTCATCAACGACAAGGGCGAGCATGTGAAAGAGGCCGGACCCTCGGTTCCGGTCGAAGTCCTGGGCCTCAATTCGGCGCCGGAAGCGGGCGATCAGTTCGTCGTCGTCGAGAACGAGGCGAGAGCCCGCGAGATCACCGACTATCGCGAGCGCAAGCGGCGCGAATCGCGCGGCGTGGCCAGCGGCCGTGCGTCGCTCGAGCAGATGATGTCGCAGCTCAAGGACGGGGCCCGCAAGGAATTCCCGATCCTGGTCAAGGCGGATGTGCAGGGCTCGGCTGAAGCCATCGTCCAGGCACTGGAAAAGATCGGCAATGACGAGATCGGCGCCCGCGTCATGCATTACGGCGTCGGCGGCATCAGCGAATCGGATGTGCAGCTGGCGGCGGCCTCGGGTGCCGTGATCCTGGGCTTCAATGTCCGCGCCAACGGCCAGGCCCGCAGTGCCGCCGAGCGCGACGGCATCGAAATCCGCTATTACAACATCATCTACGACCTGGTGGACGACATCAAGAAAGCGATGTCGGGCCTCTTGGCGCCCACCTTGCGCGAAACCTTCCTCGGCAATGCGGAGATCCTCGAGATCTTCAACATCACCAAGGTCGGCAAGGTTGCCGGCTGCCGCGTCACCGAAGGCTCGGTGCAGCGCGGCGCCAAGGTGCGCCTCATCCGCGACAACGTCGTCATCCACGAGGGCACGCTCTCGACGCTCAAGCGCTTCAAGGACGAGGTCAGGGAAGTGCAGGTCGGCCAGGAATGCGGCATGGCCTTCGAAGGCTATCAGGACATGCGCGCCGGCGACGTCATCGAGTGCTTCCGGGTCGAGAAGGTGCAGCGCACGCTGGATTGACAACCGCTTACCCCAACTCGTCATGGCCGGGCTTGACCCGGCCATCCAGTCTATCCGTCCAGCAGTTGTATGACGTTGAGTCTGGATGGCCGGGTACATGGCCGGGTTTAACCCGGCCATCCAGCCCCGGCCATGACGAATAAGGGGAGGAGATATTCCCCATGACCTCATCGAAAGCTCCCTCGCAGCGCCAGCTTCGCGCCGGTGAACTCATCCGCCACGCTCTGGCGGAGATTCTCCTGCGCGGCGATGTCGGCGATCCTGAGCTCGACCGCTTCAAAGTGGGCGTGCATGAGGTGGCGATGTCGCCGGATCTGAGGATCGCGACCGTCTATGTCAGGCCGTTGCTCGACGGCCACAACGACGCCGCGCTCAAGCTGCTCGCCAAGCATGCCCGCTACATAAGGGGCCTGCTCGCGCCGCGCCTCGACATGAAATTCATGCCCGAATTGAGGTTCCGGATCGATACGGCGCTCGATTATGCCGAGAAGATCGACCAGCTCCTGAAGGATCCGGCGGTGGCCCGCGACCTCGCCGACAAGAAGTGAAGACGCGCGAGAACATCCACGGCTGGATCGCCCTCGACAAGCCTGAAGGTCTGGGCTCTACCCAGGCGCTGGCCAAGGTCAAGCGGCTGTTCAATGCCGCCAAGGCCGGCCATGGCGGGACGCTCGACCCGCTCGCCTCCGGCCTCCTGCCGATCGCGCTCGGCGAGGCCACGAAGACGGTCTCGTGGGCCATGGAGGGCCGGAAAACCTATCGCGTCCTCGTCCGCTGGGGCGAGGCCAGGACCACCGACGACCGGGAAGGCGAGATATCAGCCCTGTCCGACGAACGGCCCTCGCATGGCAGCATCGATACCCTGCTGTCCCGCTTCGAAGGCGAGATCCTCCAGATGCCGCCCCGGTTCTCGGCCATCAAGGTCAAGGGCGAGCGGGCCTATGATCTCGCCCGCGCCGGCGAGGCGGTGGATCTGGCACCACGGCTGGTGGTGATCGAGAAGATCGAGCTTCTGGGCCTTCCCGATCCGGATCATGCAGAGTTTTCAGTGACTTGCGGGAAGGGGACATATATCCGCTCGCTCGCCCGCGACCTTGCCGAGGCGCTGGGAACCGTAGGCCACGTGGCGCGGCTCAGGCGTACCCAGGTCGGCCCCTTCACCGAAAATGACATGATTTCGCTGGAAAAGCTGGAGGAACTGCGCCATAAGGCGCCCGGCGACAACGCCATGGAAGGGGTTCTCCGCCCCATCGAGACCGTGCTGGACGGCATCCCGGCACTGGCCGTGAAGGACGCGGAGGCCCAACGCCTGAGACAGGGCCAGTCGGTTCTGCTCAGAGGCGCAAGCGCTCCCATCGCACAAGATGCGGTCCTCGTCATGTGGGGTCGAAGACCCCTGGGGATCTGCTCTATCGAGAAGGGCTCGCTCAAGCCGAAGCGTCTGTTCAACCTGTAACCCATTTGGAGATGACCGAATGACGATGACCCAGGAGCGCAAGTCGGCGCTCGTGAAGGAATATGGTACCAAGGCCGGCGACACCGGCTCACCGGAAGTGCAAGTCGCGCTCCTCACCGAGCGCATCAACACGCTTACCGATCACTTCAAAGCCCACAAGAAGGACAATCACTCGCGCCGCGGCCTCCTCAAGATGGTGAGCCAGCGCCGCGGTCTGCTTGACTATCTCAAGAAGGTCGATGAAGGGCGTTATCAGTCGCTGATCAAGCGGCTCGATATAAGGCGCTAAGAGCCTGCGAAAGCAAAGGCTGTAGCGCAGTCAGTATGAGCGGGCGGATCACCGATTTGCCGCCCGCGATCCCCCAAGTGGCGTCCGGCAATAGGGCCGGCGCCAAGAGGCCCATAGGGGATGCCGTCCACGATGTAGGTGAACGCAAATCAAGCGGCGGCGAAGGGCAATCAGGAAAATCACATGTTTACGATCGATGTTGAAGAAATCGAATGGGGCGGCAAGAAGCTCAGACTCGAGACCGGCCGCATGGCGAGGCAAGCCGACGGCGCCGTCGTCGCCACCTACGGTGAAACCACCGTTCTCGCCACCGCCGTCGCCGCGCGCACCGAGAAGCCCGGGATCGATTTCTTCCCCTTAACCGTCAATTACCAGGAAAAGACCTACGCCGCCGGCAAGATTCCCGGCGGTTATTTCAAGCGCGAAGGCCGTCCCACCGAGCGCGAGACGCTGATCTCCCGCCTCATCGACCGGCCGATCCGCCCGCTCTTCGTCGAGGGTTTCCGCAATGAGACGCAAGTCATCGCGACGGTCCTCTCCTACGATCTCGAAAACGATTCCGACATCGTCGCCTTGGTCGCCTCCTCGGCGGCCTTGACGCTTTCCGGCATCCCCTTCATGGGCCCGATCGGCGCGGCGCGCGTCGGCGTCGTCAATGGCGAATATGTCCTCAACCCGACGATCGAGCAGATGAAGACCTCCGAGCTCGACCTCGTCGTCGCCGGCACCCAGGATGCGGTGCTGATGGTCGAGTCGGAAGCGAAGGAGCTCACCGAGGAGAAGATGCTGGGCGCGGTCATGTTCGGCCATCAGCATTTCCAGCCGGTGCTCGAGGCGATCATCCGCCTCGCCGAGCGTTCGGCGCGCAGCCCTCGCGACTTCACGCCGCCGGACGAAGAGACGCTGTTCAACTCGGTGAAGGACATCGCCGAAGCGGACGTGCGCCAGGCCTATGCCATCGCCAAGAAGGAAGACCGCCAGGAAGCCGTTGCCAAGGCGAAGGACAAGGTGCTGGCGGCCCTCGTCGTCGAGGGCAAGGAAGATGCGCCCGCCGCCAACAAGGTGGGCGAGGCCTTCAAGCATCTCGAGAAGGACGTCGTCCGCAACAGCATCCTCGATACCGGCCACCGCATCGACGGACGCGATCTCGTCACCGTGCGGCCGATCGTGGCCGAGGCCTCGGTCCTGCCGCGCACGCACGGCTCGGCGCTGTTCACCCGCGGCGAGACCCAGGCGCTGGTCGTCACCACGCTCGGCACCGGCGAGGACGAGCAATATATCGACTCGCTTGAAGGCACCTACAAAGAAACCTTCATGCTGCATTACAACTTCCCGCCCTTCTCGGTCGGCGAAACGGGCCGCCTCGGCGGCGCCGGCCGGCGCGAGATCGGCCACGGCAAGCTCGCCTGGCGCGCCATCCATCCGATGCTGCCGCCCGCCGATCAGTTCCCCTATACGATCCGCGTCGTCTCGGAGATCACCGAGTCGAACGGCTCGTCCTCCATGGCCTCGGTCTGCGGCGCCTCGCTGGCGCTGATGGATGCCGGCGTTCCGCTGAGAGCCCCCGTGGCCGGCATCGCCATGGGTCTCATCAAGGAAGGTGAGCGCTTCGCGGTGCTCTCCGACATCCTGGGCGATGAGGACCATCTCGGCGACATGGACTTCAAGGTGGCGGGCACCGCCAATGGCGTGACCTCGCTGCAGATGGACATCAAGATCACCGGCATCACCGAAGACATCATGAAGACGGCGCTGTGGCAGGCCAAGGACGGCCGCATGCACATCCTCGGCAAGATGGCGGAGGCGCTCGAGAAAGCGCGTCCGGGTCTTGGCGAGCATGCGCCGCGCATCGAGGTCATCACCATCCCGACCGACAAGATCCGTGAAGTGATCGGCACCGGCGGCAAGGTGATCCGCGAGATCGTCGAGAAGACCGGCGCCAAGATCGACATTTCCGATGACGGCACGGTCAAGGTCGCTTCTTCCTCGGGGACCGCCATCGAAGCGGCAATGAAGTGGATCAAGTCGATCGTGTCGGAGCCGGAAGTCGGCGAGATCTATGACGGCAAGGTCGTCAAGGTCGTCGATTTCGGTGCCTTCGTGAATTTCTTCGGCGCCAAGGACGGTCTTGTCCATGTGTCGGAGCTGGCGCCGCGCCGCGTCGCCAAGGTCTCCGACGTCGTCAATGAAGGCGACATGGTCAAGGTAAAGCTCTTGGGCTTCGACAATCGCGGCAAGGTGCGCCTGTCGATGAAGCAGGTCGACCAGCAGACGGGCGAAGATTTGTCGAAGAAGCAGGCGGAAGAGCACCCGCCGGCGGAAGCGAGCAACGAGTAAGGCTTTCGAGAATTGAGTGGAAAGGGCGCGGGTTTCCCGCGCCCTTTCCATTTGTAAGACGCCTCACCAGGCCGTCCGTTTCCACAGCTTCCAGCGCCGGCGCAGCCGATCGAACGCCTGCTCGGCGCGCGAGCGGTGGCGATCGCCGTAAAAAGGCATGAGCCTGCGGCCGTCGCTCGTTTCCGCGGAATAGTAATTCGGCACGGGATGGAAATTCGTCATGCGAAGATGAAAAACCTCGCAGGCGCCGGAGGCCTGCGGCGGCACGACCCAGCGCCAGTCGGCGGCGACGCGACGTCCCTCGGCCTGCTCGCGCCGATGGAATTCCATGAACTGGTCGCTGGCGGCGTGGTGATCGACGATGGTGACACCGGCCTGTCTGAAGGAATGGAGCACGGCGCGGTTCAGCTCGGTCAGAGCGGTATCGCGCCATAGAGGAGTTTTGGCTGTCTCGGGCCTCTGGCCGAGGGCGCGAGCAATGTCGGGCAGCAGGTCGTAGCGCTTGCGATCGGCAAGATCGCGCGACGCGATCTCCGTGCACATGTAAAATCCATTGAAGGGCGCGCAGGGATAATCGATGCCGCCGATGGTCAGGATCATCCCGCTGATGCATGGCACGGCGTACCACTTCAGGCCGAGATCGGCGAAACCCGCCTCGGCCGGGTGCCGGATGTCGATCTCCCGATAGGCCGAAGGCGGCAGCGAAAAGAGCACACGGCGGTCACTGCGATCGCGGATGATGACGGGAAGGACATCGAACCGTCCCCGGGGCTCCGGGGCCCGCCAGCCGAGGCTCTGGGCGATCCGGGTCGCTTCGACATTCTGGCGATCGCCCAGAAGGCTGCCGTCATCGAGCGTATAGCCGGCATATTCCGTGATCTGTCTGCTTTCGATATAGGCGGGCAGCACCGTGTCCTCGACCGGGGCAAAGACCGAGATCATCGAGCGGATGCGCCCGTCGCCCAGCGCATCGCGCATGTGCCGGACCATCCGATCGGCAATGGCGTCCGGCTCGGTCGTCTTGCGACAGTCGAACACTTCAAGGCTTTCCCAGAACAGACGCCCGATGCACCGTCCATGATTGCGCCAAGCGACACGGGCGCCGAAGGCCAGTTCGTCTTGCGTGTGTTCGTAGAAGTTCCGACGCCTGAGCGCCCGGCCGATCTCGGACCACCGCTTTTCGAAGGCCGGACGCGACATGCCGGTTTCGCGGGCGAACAGCTCCAGAAACGCGCGCGCTTCCTCGCGCCGCTCGAGCGCTGAAATCTTGCGCAACCGCCGCAGGAGCGGACTTGCTTGTCCGGCATAGTTCACGCCTTGAGAGGCGAGGCGCCTCGCGAGCTTCCCCATCGCGCTACATCAATCCGTCGAATTGACGCGCTGAGGTGCGCACCGGCCGGCGGTTGATTTCGAAGACCGCCTTGAGCGCCCGCGCCTTGGCGCGGCGGTATGCCCGCTCGCGGCCTTCCCGGTTGAAGTAATCGGCAAGCGCCCGTCTGTGGTTACGCCTGCCTATCGCGAACGAAGGGCTTCCCGCCTGCGCGATCATCGCGTCGTAGATCGGCGTGTTCTCCATCAGCGAGAATTCGTTGAACCGGACACGGTCTAGGAACGGTGTGTGCCGTTCCAGAAACTCTGCGGTTCTTGCCATGTCCTCGGCGGCCTCGCCCGGATATCCCTTGAACATGGTGCAGCGGATGCTGAGCCCGGCTTCGAAGGCGTTGCGGATGAATTCGGAATTGGCCTCGACCGATGTGCCCTTGCGCATCAGGTCGAGCAGTCTCTGGCTCCCGCTCTCCAGGCCGAAGCTGATCCGTCGCATTCCGCCGGCGACCGCTGCCCTGAGGTCGGCTTTCGACAGGCCATTGTCGGAGCGCAGGTCGACATGCACCGTGCCGATCCATTCCGCGCCCTGCACATAGTCCTGCAGCTGAGCGGCTATGCCGCGCAGCATATCGGGATAGGAATTGAGCTTCAGATCGAGGAACAGGAAGTTGGTGGTCTCGTTGCGGCGCGCCTGCTCCTGCATTTCAAGAAGGACATTCGTCACCGAGCGCGTTCGAAACGTACGGCCGCTGGCCGAGACGACATCGCTGCAGAACATGCATTTGTCCCACTGGCAGCCGCGGCCTGTCATCATCGGAACGATGCGGACGGGATACCTGTCCCACGGGAAGTCGGAAAAATCCGCCATCGGCACCTGATCGAGATTGCGCAGCGGGCGTGCCGGTCCGGTCTGCGTGCCGTCCGGAAACGTAAGCCCGGAAAACCTCGATAGCGGCTCGCCGGTGCATATCGCCTCGATCAGTCCGGCCACGTCATGATCCATCTCCGCGCCGGCAACGCAACTGATGCCGGGCAAGCTCCGCCACGCATGGGCCACGCCCTCGACATTGAACATGGGCCCGCCGATCACAACCGGGACTTTGCGCGCCTCAGCAAGTCGCCCGATTTCACGCACGGTATTGAAGTGCTGCAGATAGGCGGAGAGCAGAACGATATCGGGACCCCGATCGACCGCATTTGCGACTTCGCGCAGGACGCGCGAATGGGGGCGCTCCAGCCACCAGCTTCGCGCCGTGCGCGCAAGATTTCGCGGGGCGCGGGCGACGGGCAGCGTCGAAAGATGAAGCCGCCGCTTGAGATGATCCAGCACGTTTTCCTGGCGCTCGCGTTCGACGGCCGGAACGTCATAGGCAAGCGGGCAGAGCACCTGCACCTCATGGCCGTGATTGCGCAGCGACGCTGTAAGAAGCCCTATGGCAAGGGTGGGAAAGGAGGCGAAGTTATTCAGATCGACGATCAGTATTCGCCGGGAACGCGTGGCCCGAGCGACAAAAGTACCTCCATTCGCTTCTGTATCCGGCAATGCGGAACGATGCGCGCGAACTCGCCGACGCTCGCTCATGGGCAGACTGCCGATAGAATGGTTTCGCAGGATCGTTGAAGTGCGATTCTGTGCAAATGCTTGGTTCCCTTCGAGCCGAGGACTGCGATGCGAAGATCACGCTCTGCGCGCTCGCCATTAACCACTCTCAATATGCCAAAAGAATGATGCCCGGGACGCAAGGCAAGCAACTCACCCGATATGACGGAGCGTCATCCGGTGGCGCCTCGAACCGCACGGATCGATGCTGCACTTGATTCCGCAGACCGTTGCGATCCGCTGAGAAGCACAGGTTGCCCTGTTCTCAGGTGTAGTCTTCCCTCTCCCTTGACCCCGATCGACCGTCAGCACGCTTCCAACATAGAGTCCGCGACGAGGCTCAATGACCGACAGGTTTCGGTCACGCAAAACAGGAGCGCATCATGACGCAGGCAGAAACAAAATCCCGCACGATTGGTCACCAACAGACAAGCACCAGCTTCGACAACACCCCACACCCCTCGTGCCAGCACTGCGCCGACACGGTGAATGCGAGGTACATCCACGGTAGACCGGATCACGAGTTGGTTCCGTCGCGCTATGTGCACCGGGTTGGCCAGATTGACGTAATGGTGGTCAGCGATGGCGTGCTATCGCTGCCAGGCGCGATGTTGGGCCACAATGTCGATCCGGCCGTGCGGTCGGCCTGGCTCGAGGACATGTTCCTGCCGCCGGACGTGCTCGAATGGGCGCTGAATGCGGTCGTGGTGAAGAGCGGCGGCCGGACCATACTGATCGACGCCGGGATAGGGGGCGAATTCCCGGACTTGCCGCGGGCCGGGAAGCTGGCTGAGCGACTGGAGGGCGCCGGCATCGATCCCGCATCGGTGACCGACGTGGTGCTCACCCACATGCACATGGACCATGTTGGCGGGCTGCTCGCCGACGGGGTGAAAGAACAGCTGCGTCCGGACCTGCGGATCCACGTGGCGGCCGCCGAGGCCGAGTTCTGGGAGTCGCCCGATTTCTCCCGCGTCTCCATGCCGCCGGGATTCCCGGACGCGCTTCGGCGGACGGGCAAGCGGTTCTTGAAAGAGTACCACAGCCAGTTGCGGACGTTCGAGAACGAGTACGAGGTGGCGCCAGGGGTGGTCGTCCAACGCACCGGCGGCCACACCCCTGGGCATAGCGTGGTCCGCCTGGCGTCCGGCGGCGACCGGCTGACCTTCGCCGGCGACGCCGTGTTCCAGGTCGGGTTCGAGCACCCCGACTGGTACAACGGCTTCGAGCACGATCCCGAAGAGGCGGCGCGCGTCCGGGTGCGTCTCTTGCGGGAACTGGCGGCGAACCGCGAGTCGCTGGTGGCCACTCACCTGTCATTCCCGTCCGTCTGCCATGTGGCGGTCGACGGCGACGTCTTTCGATGCGTACCGGGTCCCTGGGAGTACTGAACCGCTAGTGGGGTTCGCGCCATGATCATCTGTTCGTGCAATGTATTGAGCGATCAGGATGTCCGCTCCACCGTAGAGGCGGAGCGGACGCGCTCGACCAGCCAGGTCTATGGCTGTCTCGGCTGCAGCGCCAGATGCGGCCGCTGCGCGCGCACCATCCGCCGCCTCATGGACGAGGCGCTCGGCGGCACTCGTGACGTTTCGTCAATGTGAGTTGTGCAAGAGGAACAGGAGGGACTTCAGATGAAACCTGCCTATGCAAGCGCGATCGTTGCCGGACTCACGAGGAAGGGAAAACACAGGTATCGTGTCCTGTTGCTGGCGAGCGCGCTACTCGGCCTGACTACTGTCGCTTCAGCGCAGAACCCGGAAGCAAAGTTGACCTCGCTTCTCTCTCGCGATCTGACCGGGTTCGAAGGCAAGGAAGCGATGATGCTATCGGTGGAATATCCCCCCGGAGCGGTGGACCCGATCCATCGCCACGACGCGCATGCATTTGTCTATGTCCTGGAAGGCACGATAGTCATGCAAGTCAAGGGAGGGGAGTCCGTCACCCTCAATCCCGGTCAAACCTTCTATGAAGGACCCGACGACGTGCACGTCGTTGGTCGCAATGCCAGTACAACCGCGCCGGCGAGGTTCGTCGTTTTCTTCATCAAGGACAGGGGCGCTCCGATCCTGACCCCTGTTCCCTAGATCACAGCGGAGGTCAAGGCCACGCGATGGGCTCCCATCGTTTAGAGTCGCTTTCAAGCTTGGCACCTTGATCTTACGCGAGATAGCCGGAAACGCCATCCCACAACAGCTTCAGCGCCGTCACGACCAGCAGTCCGTAGCAGGCCCGATAGAGCTGGCCTTGGTCCAGCCTGCCGTGCAGCCGCCAGCCGAGCCAGACACCAGCAGGAATGGCGAGCAGGCAAATCGCCATTAATATCCAGACGTCGACGGTCGGTTTCACCAGCAGCAGCCAGGGCACGGCCTTGATCGCATTGCCGACCGTGAAGAACAGGCTCGTCGTTCCGGCATAGATTTCCTTGCCGAGGCCGAGCGGCAGCAGATACATCGCCAGCGGCGGTCCGCCCGAATGCGCCACCATGGTGGTGATTCCCGAGGCGAGACCGGCGGTGACCGCCTTCGGCGATGACCGCGACCGGATCGTCACCTTGCCGCCCCCGACAAACCACAGGCCGACAAAGACCAAGGTGATCGCCGCCATCATGATCGCGATGACGCGGTGATCGAGAACGCGGAACAGCAGATAGCCGAGCCCGATCCCGATTACGAGCCCCGGCAAGAGCAGCGCCAGGTCCGGTCGCGACCATGTCGAGGGCTTCCAGTAGCGCAGTGCGAACAGATCCATGGCGATGAACAAGGGGGCGAGGAGACCGCCGGCAGTTACGGGGTCCATGACCACCGACAACAGCGGAATCCCTATAATAGCGAACCCGCCGCCGAAAGCGCCCCTCATGAAGCCGATCAGGAATACGCCGGCAAAGGCGACCAGGATCGTGGCGACCGACAGTTCCATATGATCATGTCCCTGGCATCGCTCATGAACGCGCGATGCCGAGCTGTGAAGCCATGTTCACGAGGTCAGGCAGCGAGCGCGCGAGCATCTTGCGCATGGCGTGACCGCGATGCGCCTTGACCGTGATCTCGCTGATGCCGAGCTCGAAGGCCACCTGCTTGTTGCGCAGGCCGGCGACGACTCGCGCCATCACCTCCTGCTCGCGACGGCTGAGAGAGGCGTGGCGGTCCCGCAAGTTCCGAACCTCGGTATCGCGTGCCAAGACCGATCGGCTGCGCGCCAGCGCCTCGTCGATGGCGCCCAACAGGGCGTCGGCCTTCGCGGGCTTTGTCAGGAAATCGACCGCGCCCGCCTTCATCGCCTTGACGCTCGTGGAGAGGTCACTGTTGCCGGTCAAGAAGATGAACGGCAAATCTGGACGTTCAGCCGAGACGAGTTTTTGCAGCTCAAGCCCGCCAAGATCGCGCAGATCGACATCGAGGATCACACAGCTTGGACCTTCCGGCCGCGGGTGAGCCAGGAACTCATAGGCGGACGAAAGTGCTTCCGGCCGCCAGCCTGCAGATCGGACCAGTGCCTCGATGGACTGACGTGTGGCAGCGGCATCATCGATGATGAACACGATGGGCACGTCATGGGCAGGAGATACCGACTTCCGTGCGGCATCCGAATATATCGTCTGATACGAATACATTGCCTTACCTCCGTTGCTTCATCTCAGTGAGCGCCCGCCCCACCGCCACTGACCTTGATCTTGCGGGTGAAGAGCAAAGCGATGGCCGCGAGCGCCAGAACGATCCCGATCACGAAGAATGTGTCGCTGAAACCCTGGATGAGCGCCTGGCGACGGACGGTGGCGCCGATCACGCCGATCGCCTTGTGCTGGGCGAGCGCCGCATCGGTCACCCCATGCGCCATGAAATACTGCGTCAGATGATCGATCCGGTCGCGCACTTCATCGCGGAAAAGCGTGACGGACTGGCCGATGATGTTCGAATGGAACTGCTCGCGCTTGGTGAGCACCGTCGCAAGCGTCGCCGTGCCGACCGCGCCACCCAGATTGCGCAGCATGTTCGAAAGGCCTGACGCCGCACCCGCATCGCTCGGCGCGATGCCTGCCGTCGTGATCACGCTGATCGGCGTCAGGACCAGGGCCTGGCCGATGGCGCGCGCGATATTGGGGATGAAGAACTGGTCGCCGGCGCTGTCGAGCGACAGGGTGATGTTCATGAAGGCGCTCGCCGCGAAGATGCTGATGCCGACGAAGCCGACATAGCGCACGTCGAAGCGCTTGATCAGTAGCGGCACGAGCGGAATGATGAGGAGCTGCGGCAGGCCGGTCCAGGCGAGGACGAGGCCGATCTGCTCGGCATTGTAGCGCTGCACCTGGCCCAGATACTGCGGCAGGATATAGACGGTGCCGAAGAGCGCCACGCCGACCAGCACGTTGACCAGTATGCCGATGCCGAAATTGCGCTGCTTGAGAAGGCGCAGCTGGACGAGCGGCTTCTTGACGGTGAGCTCGATGATGATGAAGGCGATGAGGAACACCGCGGCCGTCAAAGCGAGCTTGACGATGAAGGGCGACTGGAACCAATCGTCCTTGTTGCCTTCCTCGAGCACGGTCTGCAGCGCCGAGAGTCCGATGGCCATGGTAACGATGCCGGCCCAGTCGCCCTCCTTGAGCAGCGACAGCTGCATCGGCTTCTTTTCGAGCGTGAAATAGAGTGCTGCGAACATCGCAAGACTCGGCGGCGCATTGACGAAGAAGATGGTCTGCCAGCCGTAGTTCTCGGTCAGATAGCCGCCGATGGTCGGCCCGATGGCTGGGGCGAAGGTGACGGACAGTGCGAACATGGCGAGACCGATGGGCTGCTGCGCCTTGGGCAGACGGGTCAGAACCATGGTGAAGGCCATGGGGATCAGCACGCCGCCGGCGAAGCCCTGGAGACCGCGCAGCGCGATCATCGTGCTCAGGTCATGGGCGAAGGCGCAGGCTGCCGAGAACAGCGCGAACAGAACCACGTTCACCAGCATGTAGCGCCGGAAGGAGAAGACGCGGCTCAGATAGTCGGTCAAGGGTATCACCACGATCTCGCCGATGAGATAGGAGGTCGAGATCCAGGCGCCGTTGTCGACGCCGGTGCCGATGCCGCCTTCGATGTCGAGCAGCGAGGCGTTGGTGATCTGGATGTTGAGGATCGCCATGAAGGCGCCGATCATGCCGGCAAGGACCGCGATCCAGGTGGCCGTGCTGGCTTTCTCTGGTGAAGCCGCCGCAGCGGGAGCGGGAGGAGAAGTACCGAGCCGGGCGATATTGGTCTGGGTTGACATCGCAGCCTCTCCTCATGATTTCCGCTCGTGACCGCCTCAATTGATCGCTTCGGATGACGCCGAGGCGAGCCGGGCCGTCTCGGCGGCTTTCGTATCGATGGTCGGATAGACCGACATGCCGGGCCGGAGCACGACCGAAAGCGGGCTTCCCTGGTCGAGCACGATCTTCACCGGGATGCGCTGCACCACCTTGGTGAAGTTTCCGGTGGCGTTGTCCGGGGGCAGCAGCGCGAATTCCTGGCCGCTCGCCGGCGAGAGGCTGTCGACATGGCCCTTGAAGACCTGTCCGGCGAAAGTGTCGACCTCGACCTCCACCGGCTGTCCGGCATGGACGTCGGTGAGCTGCGTCTCCTTGTAATTGGCAATGATGTAGGCGTCATGGGTCGGCACCACCGCCATGAGCTGCGTGCCCGCCTGGACATACTGACCGACGCGCAAGGTGCGGTTGCCGATCAGGCCGTCGATGGGGGCAACGAGGGTCGTGTAGGAGAGGTTCAGCTCGGCCTGGTCCTCGACCGCTTTGGCAGCGGCGAGCGCCGCCTGCGCCTGGGCGACCTCGGCCCTGCTGACATCGAGCTGCTTCTCGGCATTGGCGAGCACCGCGGTGTCGCGCGTGACCGCCGCGCGGGCGGCATCCAGGCGCGAGGCGGCCTGCTGCGCGTTCTGGACCGTGCCGAAGCCCTTCTTCGCAAGCTGGGCATAGCGCTGGTTTTCCTGCTCGGCGAAGGTCTCATTGGCCTGATCGACCACGATCGTCGCCTGGGCCGCGTCGATCTCGGCCTGTTTCGCGACGAGAGCCGCCTGCTTGTTGGCGATATTGGCTTCGGCGGACGCGATCTGGGCCTTGGCCTGCTCGAGGGCGACCTTGAAATCGCGGTCGTCGATGCGGGCCAGGATATCTCCCGCCTTCACCGGCTGGTTGTCATTGACGAGCACTGCCGCGATGTAACCCGAGACCTTGGGCGCGATCGTCGTGCTGTCGGCCTTGACATAGGCATCGTCGGTCGAAACCAGGAAGCGGCCCACCGTCCAATAGCTCCAGCCATAATCGGCTGCGCCCGCGAGGGCAGCGACGGCGACGCCGGCGAAGAGCGCTATGCGCAGCCAGCGCTTCAGGCTCGGCTTCGGCGCATCAGCCGTTGTCGCTGGAACGGGCAGCGGGACTTCCTCCGGCATCTTTATGCCGGGCACCGCTTCGGCGGCCGGAACGGTCTTTTCCACGGTAAAAGCTGCTTCGTGTTTGCTCATGGCCCGAACCTTTCCTGGGCTGAGAGAGCCGAAAATCCGGCTTGCTCTTTTTAGGAAAACTGATATTTTCCTAAATAGTCGGCGCCAAGCGGGTTGTCAATAGAATTTGGAAAATGACCATGGTCCATAATACGAAAGTCTCAAAACGTCCTCGTGGGCGCCCGCAAATCCGGCCCGATGACGAAACACGGCAGCTGATCCTCAAAGCGGCCCGCCAGGAATTTCACGCCAGCGGCTATGCCGGCGCCAGCATGGGCCGCGTGGCCGAGCGGGCCGGGGTCTCGACCAAGACCATGTACCGCCTGATCCCGACCAAGGCCGATTTGTTCCGGGACGTCATCTCGGCGCGGATTTCCCGCTTTATCCTGGAGATGGACGAAGAGCATCTCGACGAACTGCCGGTGGATGAGGCGCTCGAGCACATCCTGACCACCTTCGGCACCTTGACCTTCGACCCGGACACGGTCTCGAGCCTCCGCCTCGTCCTGGCCGAATGCGATCGCTTTCCCGAGATCGCCACCGCCTTCTCCGAATTGGCTCTCAAGCGCACGACGCAAACCATGGAAAGATGGCTGAGGCGACAACGCGATCGTGGGGAAATTGCCATCGATGATCCCGCGACGGCCGTCGGCATGCTGAGAGGCATGATGGTCATGGAGCCGCAGCGCGCCATGATGCTGGGCCTCAGCCCGCCGCCGGATTACGCCGAGATCGTCAAGCGGGCACGCGATTGTACACGCCTTTTCCTGGATGGATGCCGACAAAAATAGCGGGCGAGCCGGGGTTCAGGGCCCGGCCCGCCATGTTGCCTCAAACTTCTTTGCGCAGTGTCTTGAACGCCGTCCGGAGCTCGGATGTGAAGAGCTCAGGCTGCTCCCAGGCGGCGAAGTGGCCGCCTTTGGGGAGCTTGTTGTAATGGATCAGCTTGGCATAGGCTTTCTCTGCCCAGCTGCGCGGCGCGGCATAGATCTCGTCCGGAAAGGAGCTGACCGCGACTGGGATCTTGACGCCTCTCGCATCGAAGAAGCCTGCCCCGTTCGAGACTTGCGTGGTGTCCCAATAGAGACGCGCCGACGAGACCGCCGTGTTCGTCAACCAGTAGAGCGTGACATTGTCGAGGATGTCATCTGGCGTCAGGCCCTCGGCGTTTCCGTCGAAGACGCGGGCGATCAGCTTGTAGCTGCGGATGTCGTGATCGATCATCCACGCCGCAAGCCCGACCGGCGAATCCGCGATGCCGTAGAGTGTCTGCGGACGGTTGGACATTTCGAGCGCGTAGGCGAGCCCCTTCCGGTAGAAGTCGACCAGCTGGTCCCAGGCGTTGCGCTCTTCCGCCGTGAGATCGGTAGGGGGCGCCTCGTGGAACGCGAGTGCCTTTGAAATGTGGGCGGGGAGCGTGGCCGCCATATTGGTATGGATGCCGAGTAATCCCGGCGGCTCTTGCAAAGCCATCACCTCCGAGACGGCATTGCCCCAGTCGCCGCCCTGAGCCACATATTTCGTGTAGCCAAGACGCTGCATTAGCGTTGCCCACGCTCGCGCGATGGTGACGGGAGTCCAGCCTGGCGCCGTAGGTTTTCCGGAAAAGCCGTGGCCCGGCAATGATGGGATCACGACGTGGAAGGCATCGGCGGCACTGCCGCCATGCGCGGTCGGATTGGTCAGCGGTTCGATGACCTTCATCTGTTCGATGATCGATCCGGGCCAGCCATGGGTGATGATGACCGGCAGGGCATTTTCATGCTTCGAGCGTACGTGAATGAAATGAATGTCGAGCCCGTCGATCTCGGTCACGAACTGCGGAAGCGCCTTCAGTTTCGTCTCGATTTTCCGCCAGTCGTAATTCGTCGCCCAATACTGCGCGAGCTTCTTGATCGTCGCGAGCTGTACGCCCTGTGATGAATCCTTGACCGTTTCCTGTTCGGGCCACTTGGTCGCCTTGATGCGCCATCGCAAATCGGAAAGCTCGGCATCCGAAAAATCGATGGTGAACGGACGGATCGTGCTCTGGTCGCCGGCCGCGGCCGTGCCCGATACGCCGAATGCGGCCATTCCCAGGCCCGCAGCCGTGGAAGTTGCAAGCAGAGTGCGGCGCGTTAGCCGCGGCGTTACATCGGTCATGATGGTTCTCCTTGGATGCTCGGCCTGTTTATGGGCGCCGAACTGATGCTGAGATAGGTCTCGCCGCGACGGTGACCCATCACCCAATGGTATCGTAGATACCTTGGTATCGATGCGGCACGGACGGACCCATCAACCATCCGGCCGTTGAACGGACAGATGGGCCGGTCTAACATTGGTGGGCATTGGTTAGTGAGGAGGGTGACCTATAACGACGAGCAAGCTGATCTGGAAAGATGGCGAGCGCGGGCGATGGCAAGTTTCCGTATTCACGTTGGCGAGCTGACCTTTGAGGTCGAGTCGGCATTTCCGGGGGGCGAAAGCGCCCACACGCCGGAAGAGCAGCGCGCTTTGGCTGTCCGGCACGCCCGGCTGCTGGTTAGAAATTTAGCCAACGAGCTTGACCGGCAAGTCGCCTAGGATCAGGCGCTGGGATTGGCTCGCCAAGGCGTCTGGTGGCAAATACCGAGGACTGGCAGGAGAGGGCGGGTCCCCGAGCGTCTCGAACTCGATCAGAGAGAATCTGAATCGAACGCAGGTGCGGGAGGTCCATATGAAAGCGATTTGGATCATTCTGGTAGCTATTATCGCCGCTGTGAGCGGCTTGGCGCTGCCCTCGGCATCGGGACAGCAGCAGGGAGTTACCCGCACTGAGCTTCAGCGACACGACCTCAGCGTTCCGGGACGCGAGATGATCCAGGTGCGTGTCGATCTTGATCCAGGAGTGTCGTTCCCTCTGCATTCGCATCCGGGTGAAGAGATCATCTATGTGCTCGAAGGCAAATGGGAGTATCAGGTCGAGGGCCGGGGCACGCTGACCCTCAATGCCGGCGACGTCCTGTTCATCCCGGCGGGAGTGAATCGCAGGGCGAAGAACATTGGCAGCGGCAAAGGGTCGGAACTCGCCACCTATATCGTCGACAAAGGGAAACCGCTCGCAGTCCTGGCCAAGTGAGCCGCCCGGGCCTGGATCCTCCAATCAGGGATCAGCGTCAGACATACCCGGTGAGCTTCACCGCCTCATCCAGGGTCTTCCCGTCCTTGATCGCCGTTTCTATTTTGCCGTCCAATGCGTGCAGGGCTTCGGCTCTGCTCAATGCGTCGTGGATGGCTGCCCTTGGAACCACGACAATGCCGGTGGCGTCGCCGATGACGGCATCACCGGAGTGGACCGTAATCCCTCCCACGATCGCCGGGTCTCCAATCGAGTGGAGCCTGACGCGGCGCTTGCCGCTGGTGGGCGTTACCGCCCGACTTGCGAGCCACAGACCGGTGCTGCGGATATCCTCGATGTCTCGGCAGCCGCCATCGATCACGACGGCGGCGAGCCTGCGTGTCGTGGCTGCAAGGGCCGCCATGCCGCCGAATGTCGACACTTCCGCGCCGCCCATGTCCACCATGAGGACTTCGCCGCCGTCGACCGCGCCGAGCATCTGCGCAACGGCGAAATCCCCGATGGTGTAGGTGCCAAAAGGTCCGGTGGCTCCTCGCGCAGTGACGGCGAAGGCAGCGAAGCGGCCTTGCCCGGTGCGTTGTTGAATCCCGCGGACGACGCCATCGATCCCCAGATCGTCCAGCGCGTCGGACCAGGTGCTGGTGCCGATGCGCCCACACCGCTCAAGCAATGTCTCTTCCATGATGCTCATCCTTGGATGTTGCCTATAGAAGATAGCGGAGGATAGGGCGAAAGATCCGGCGGTGAGCCTCTATCAGCTATGCCTGCGCGGCATGGACAGCGAGCCGTGCACTTCAGTTGCCTGCATGGGTGCGGCGACGGGCATTCTCTCCAGGCCGGTGATGGCGCCGACAAGGACGCCGGCTTTTATCGATTTGCGAATCTCAGAGCGAACGAGGTCCAGCAGCACACGGGTCGCTCGCGTTACCGGCCGATGCAAAGGCGTAGCCGTCACAAGCATGGCCTGGGCATCATCGGCATTGATCCTGCGCGCCCGCAAACGGCCTTCGCGCACCTCTCGATGCACCGCGCCATAGGGCAATACGGTAGCATCGTCGCCCATTTCCAATAATTGCTTGATAGCTGCGACCGAGTCGATTTCCAGGGTCACCGAAAGAGGCAGGTCGGCATTGGCCATCGCCGTGTCGATGACGCGCCGCAGACCGTTCTCGGGTCCAGGCAAGATCAGGCGACGCCTCGAAAGCTCCGCGAGTTCGATCGGTCCGTCGCTGCCGCGGCGGCGATCCGACGCCTCCACCATGAACAGCGGCTCTCTCAACAGCGGTTCGGCGTTCAGGTTACGTCCGCGACGGGCGTCGTACAGTATAGCAAGATCGAGGCGGCCCATCTCGACCCACTCGGACAAGGAACTGCTGAAGGCCTCACGGATGCGGAGACGAACTGCGGGGCATTCCCTGGAGAACCGACGCGACAATGGTGCAGCCAGCGTCGCCCCGATCGACGGCGGAACACCGAAAGCAACTGCGCCTGACGGATGGTCGCTCTCCTCCATGATCTCGTCTTTGATCTGCACGACCTGCTGGAGCAGCGGCTTTACCGTATCGAACAGCTTCTTGCCGGCGGCGGTGAGGGAGACGCCGCGGCCATGACGGTAGAACAGGTCACATTTGAGCTCGCTCTCGAGCTTGCGAACTTGCCGGCTCAGGGCAGGCTGCGTGGTCCCGAGCTCGACCGTCGCCCGGGAGAAGCTCCCGGCTTCGGCAACCGTCACAAAGTAACGAAGCTCGAGCAATTCCATGAATGACCTATGCCGCAAAGGCATAGCTGATAACGGCTGGCCTGGCCCACGGTGTCAAGCTATTTCTTCCGAACGAAAGTCCGGCAAGCAGACCTTTGACTTATGACCAGTGTTTTCTCCAGCGTAGACGCCGCCTATGTCGAGAACCTGGAGCGCCAGTTTCGTGCTGATCCGAGCTCCGTCGACTGGAGCTGGCAAGTTCTGTTCAGAGCCGTCGAGGAAGCAGGTGCAAGCCGGCAGCGGGACAGTTCTGTGGCCGCCCTCATCCGGGAGCGCGCGCATCTCATTGCCCGGGCATCGAACCCCTTGAATTTTAGCCCGAACGGAAATACCGCCCGGGACCTGATCGGATTTCGGGGGTCAGGACCCATCAACCTGGCCGAAGTCGAAAGGTCGCTTGAGCAGGTCTACACCGGCACCCTGTCGGTCGAGTCGGCCCATATCGACGACTACGGATTGCGCGAATGGGTTCGACAGGCTTTCGAAGGCGGCCGTCAAACAATTGAGCCGCAAAACCGGCTGCGCGCCTTCGAGATGCTCATCAGAGCGGAAGAGTTCGAGCGCTTCCTGTCAATCAAGCATCCGACAAAGAAGCGGTTCGGCGCCGAGGGCGTGGAAGCGGCCCTTCCGCTGCTTGATCGTATTCTCCATCGAGCTGCAATGGCCGGTGTGAGGGAAGTGGTGATCGGTTCGATGCATCGCGGCCGTTTGAACATCATGACAAACGTGCTCGGCATGCCTTTGCCGGCGATGTTCGCCCTCCTGAAAGGCAGGCATCCGCTGCCCGACGCGCCGCGCTCGCAAACGGCCGATGTTCCTTATCATCTGGGTTTAAGCAACGACCTTGTCTTTGGGAATGCAAGCGTCAGGGTCACCCTTATGCCCAACCCCTCTCATCTCGAAGCCGTCAATGCAACGGTCCTGGGCCGCACGCGCGCCACACAGGACGCCGCGGGCGACCGGTCGGCGGTGCTCGGCATAATTCTCCACACGGATGCAAGTGTCGTTGCCCAGGGCGTCGTTGCTGAAACAGTGCAGCTCAGCGGCGTCGACGGGTTCACGACCGAGGGAACGATCCATATCATCGTCAATAATCAAATCGGCTTTACGACCGACCAGCATGAGGCTCGGACGTCCCGGCATTGCACCGGTCCCTGGAAAGCGATCGACGCCATGATCGTTCATGTCAGTGCGGACGACGTTGATGCCGTCCTGGATGCCGCAGATAAGGCAACCGCTTGGCGCCAGACCTGGAAGCGTGACGCGGTCATCGACTTGGTCGGCTATCGCCGCAATGGGCACAATGAACTTGACGAGCCGCGCTTCACACAGCCCAGGCTCTATGAGCATATCGACAGACATCCTGACGTAAGCTCGATTTATGCGGGCCAACTCATCGCCGATGGCGTGATCGATCAGGATGCTGTGGCGGCACTCCGCGAGAATGCGAAGACGGCCTTCCACGACGCCTATGAGGCGGCCGACCGGTATGAGCTCGAAGACCTGCAGGCCGACAGCAGGGAGAAGGCAGGAACTCGATCCGGCACTGACATTGGCAGGATCACTTGGCTTCTTGAACAGCTCGCCTTGATCCCGGAACATATGGAACCGCATCCCAAGGTTCATCGCCTTGTCAAACAGCGCCTTGACGCAGTGCGGACCGGGGCAAACTGGGCGTTGGGCGAGGCCCTGGCGATCGGCTCGCTTCTCCTCGATGGCATAAATGTACGTTTGACCGGTCAGGATGTGGAGCGCGGCGCGTTCTCGCATCGCCATTTTGCGATACACGACATCAGATCTGGCGCCAGACACGTCACCCTGGCCAATCTGCCGGACAGCCTTGGCCGATTTCATCTCTTCAATAGCCCGCTGTCGGAATATGCGGTCCTTGGTTTCGAGTATGGTTATAGCGTCGAGAACTCGCAGACGCTGGTCATATGGGAAGCGCAATTTGGTGATTTCGCCAATGGGGCGCAGATCGTTCTCGACCAGTTCATCGCCAGTGGCGAGGCCAAATGGGGGTTGCGT
This sequence comes from Pseudomonadota bacterium, assembly GCA_021828105.1. Lineage (GTDB taxonomy): Bacteria > Pseudomonadota > Alphaproteobacteria > Rhizobiales > Aestuariivirgaceae > Taklimakanibacter. The sequence goes on along the minus strand of JAKATG010000003.1, from coordinate 137,522 downwards.
TCAGGCCTGGTCATCCTGCTTCCGCACGGGCTTGAAGGACAAGGGCCGGAGCACTCCTCTGCACGGCCCGAACGCATCCTTCAAGTCGCGGCCGAGGGTAACATCCGGATTGCCCAGCCTTCGACGCCTGTGAACTATTTCTGGTTGCTGCGCGAGCAGGCAGCCTTTGACGCGCCGGTGCCTCTCATCATCCTCAGTCCTAAGACGCTGCTCAGGCTCCCTGCGGCCGTATCTGCGATCACGGAATTCGCAGGCGACACGCGCTTCCAACCGGTCATCGCGTCGCCTGTACGATCGGCGCGGGCCTATCTGCTGTGCAGCGGCAAGATCGCTTACGAGCTTGAAGCAGAACTGGCCGCTCGTGGGTTAGCCGACGTGGCGGTTGTCAGGCTCGAGCAGATATATCCATTCCCGGACGCGGAACTGAGGCAGGCATTCCATTCATGTCGCGGCGCTCGCTTTGCCTGGGTTCAGGAGGAACCGGGTAACGCCGGCCTGTGGAGCTATCTGGACAGGCGCCTCGAAACCGTCTTGCGACAGGCAGGCGCACAGCATCCCACGGTCGTCGCCTTCACCAGGCCGGAATCGCCATCGCCGGCGGGCAGCTTTTACAATGACAATGGCAATGATCAAGCGGCCTTGATCCGCCGCGCAGTCGACTGGGCGCAGGTCGGGACGAGGAGCAACCGCGCGAAGCCATAGCCGTGCTGGGGGGAAACCCGCGCATTACGCCCGCGCCGGCGGTCCGAACCAGGTGGTCAGCGCCTCGGCGAGGCCTTGGCCGGTTTCATCTCCGACCCATGCCACATATCCATCGGGCCGGATCAGGACGGCAGCGGGAGCCGCGACGGCGCCGATCACCGGAAGCACCCACATGCCTTGATATTCGGCATCGACGAGTTGGACCCGGTCAGCCCATCGCGTGATATCGAGGCGGCCGGCGGCACCGAAGTTGAGCAGCACCGGCCGGGCACCATGGAGCAGCGTGAATGTCCGCAATGGGCCTTTCGAGGTGACCAGGTCCAGATCGGGCATGCGGCGTCCGATGAGCGGATGGCCTTCGCCCAGGTCGTATCGGATGTCCAGTCCCGAAAGCATCGCGGCGACCCGAATACGCGGCTCCTCCATGCTCAGAAGGTCGGAAACGATCTCGCGCAGCGCTTGCGTGCGGTCGTCGGCGCGGCGAAGCGCGATCGCTGCCATCGTGTTGCGCAGCACTTGGGCAGCGACCGGGTGGCGCTCGGCATGGTAGGTGTCCAACAGGCTTTCCGGCGATGTCCGCTTGACCACCTGGGCGAGCTTCCATCCCAGATTCACCGCATCCTGCACACCGGTCTGGAGGCCCTGTCCACCATCCGGTGGATGCACATGCGCGGCATCGCCCGCCAGCAGGATCCGTCCCTTGCGGTAGGCCACGGCCTGCCGCGTCATGTCGGTGAATCTGGAGATCGAGGTGGGATTGTGGATCCCGTAGTCGGTCCCATACACGGCGATGAGCGCCTCGCGGAGATCGCGCAGGGTAGGTTCGGACGTGGCTCCCACGTGCTGCTCGGTCGCCAGGACGCGTACCCGCCGCCCATCCTCCGACTTGCTGAGGGAATGGATGCCGAGGGCGTCGCGGCGAATGCCCCATTCCGGGGGCTCCTCGGCCAACGCGGCTTCGGCGATCAGGTTGCTCGTTGTCGGATCCGACCCACGGAACTCGATCTCGGCCGCTTTGCGGATGCGGCTGCGTCCGCCGTCGCAGCCGACGAGATACGCCGCCCGGAGCGACCCGCCGTCGGACAGCGCTACATCGACGCCGCTGGCGTCTTGCGTGAACCCTGTCACTTCACGGCCCCGATGGATCGGCACCGCCAGCTCGCCGACCCAGCCGGTGAGTATGCGCTCGATGTGGCTCTGCCAGAGTGCCAGCCCATAATTGTGCCGGGTGGGGAAGTCGCTGATGTCCAGGCGGATTCCGGCGAACCCCGCGACCTGGGCAACCTGTCCCTCCTCGAGGAGTCGGTCGGCGATCCCGCGCTGATCGAAAATCTCGATCGTGCGTGCGTGCAGACCGCCCGAGCGCGCGCCGACAAGGTCCTGGCTGACGCGCCGCTCGACAATGGCAACATCGACGCCCGCCAATGCCAGTTCGCCGGCCAAGGTCAGCCCGGTGGGACCTCCGCCGGCGATGACCACCTCATGCCTGGTCATCGCCACACTCCGTTCATCTCCGCAACCAGCTCGGCCGCGCGCGACCCGCAGGTCGACAACCGCACACGCATCTCATGACTCCTTGGGTTGTGGTTCGGTCTTCGGTTCTACGGGACGGTCCGGGGCTTGAAGCAAGCCCATTGCGCACCACATATGAGATCTGGGGGAGGGCGCTCGCCTTTTCGTCTTTTCCCGACGGAGCGATTGCGACGGATCAAGTAGATCGTGTGGAGAAGGCGCGCGGCAGACTCAACAACTTGGGCGGCTGTAGCGGCCGCGCATCCATGAGCGGCTGGCAGCGTCGATCTGGGCAAAGCCAAGAACCGCAATTGCCTCGCCCTCACCGGTCTTCAGCTGGCCTCCTGCGGCACCTGCCGCTTGAGCGTAGTGTGGTTCATGCTGCGATGAACAAGGAGGGAATCGCCAAACTCATGACCACGATAACCCTGCGTGGCGAGATCGCGGGCTATCTGCTGGAGCAATGAATCGTTCACGAAAGCGCGTAGTAGCTCGAAGTGGCTGTCGCCAGGCTGGTGAACGCCGGTCACAATAGCGTCGACGACACGCAAATCGGTTCCTTCGCCGATTCTTCCACTTGCCATGCCGCTGCCGTCACGAACGCTGCCATCGCGATCGGCGGCGGATTCGAGCGCTCGGACCACGCTCGTTCCGATGGCAATGACTCTTCGCCCGGCCGCCCTGGCGCAACTGATCGTGAGCGCGGTCGACTTGGGAATGCGATAGGGCTCATCGAGGGGGAGCCTCAGGTCGAGCAATGGATCTCCGGTCGAGGAGATCCCGGCGGCGTGGGTCAGCGTCGCAAAATGAATGTCGCGCGATCGCCACGCGGCGAGCATTCGCCAATCGAGGGCAAAGCCGGCCGAGGGTGCCTCGAAAGCGACGGGATCCGTAGCGATTTTCGTCCACACATCCCACAGCGCCAAAGGCTCGGGAACATGGGCATACTGAATGGGCCTGCCATGAGCGGCGAGTCCGGCGAGGATCGCAGGACGGGTGCCGGATAGGCGAAGGCGGCAGAGGCGCGGGTGACCGAGGAGACACTCGATCGTCGCACAAAGCGGGCCGAGCGAAAGCTGGTCGCCCGGACGGAGCGGCGGAGGCAGCGGCCTGTCTTCGGTAGGCATTCTAAAATCGCCTGGCCCGAAGCAGACGGCGATGAAGTGGGTCGGGTCGCCGAGGCTGAGCCAGCCGGCGAGACGGACTTCGATCGCAGCGCCGCTTGCGGCATGTTCGCCGGGAAGGCTTGCCGGCAAGGTCGCCGCGTCATTGGCGACGACCACATCGCCTGGTCTCAAGATGAGAGCCAGTTCGCTGCGGGGCAAATGTGCGAGCGCGCCGCTGGCGTCGACCGTAAGCAATCTTGCCGAGCGGGGCGCTCGTTGGTCGGCGGACATCATCGCGGCGCTCCGGCAGATTGGCGCACCGGCAAACCGGCGACGATTGCGCTGATGATTTCGGCGGCCGAGTCAGAGGGACGCCTGAGGGTCGAAGGATCGGCATCAGGGATAGCAGTGGCATGCAAAGGGGTGTCCATATCGCCGGGATCGATCGAGAGGAAGCGCACGCCCACCACCTTCGCCTCTTCATCCCAGACGCGCGTGAGGTGGCCGAGCGCCGCCTTGCTCGCGCCATAGGCGCCCCAGCGCGGATAGGCATTGACCGCGGCGTCGCTGGTGACATTGACGATCAGCGCGCCCCGCCCGGCGCGGGCCGAGGCGGCAAGGGCGCCGAACAGCGCTTTGGTCAGCCGAAAAGGTCCAATCAAATTGACAGCGAGGGCGAGCTCCAGCTCCTCGCATTCGGTATCGGCGAGGAAGGCAAGCGGCACTGGCCCGAGACTCGAGGCATTATTGATGAGGACATCGAGCCCGCCGAGATTGCCGGTGATCTGGAGCGCCATCGGATAGATATCATCCTTGCGGCCGACATCGCCGACGATGCCCAGTGCGCCGGTTTGGCCGGCCACCGCCTCGACGGCAGCAGCGGTGCGGGCGATGAAGGCGACATCGGCGCCGCTCGCCCGCAACTGGCACACCAGCGCCAGGCCGAGACCGGACGTGCCGCCGGTCACCGCTACCCGCAAGCCTCTCAAAATCATGTCGGCCAGCATCGTCTGAACCTTTCCTCAGTCGTCATTGAGCTTTGCTACAAGTTAAAGTGAACTTGAAGTCAAGAGGTAATCGTGCTTTTATTCGGGCATGGAGACGATGCTCACCATCAGCAATGTTTCGCGCCGCAGCGGCATCGCCTCGTCGGCGCTGCGCTTCTACGAGGAGCGCGGCCTCATCACCTCGGAGCGCGCAGGTTCCGGCCATCGCCGCTATCCGCGCTCGGTGCTGCGGCGCATCGCCTTCATCGTCTTCGCCCAGCGGATAGGACTCTCGCTGGAGGAGATCGCGGGCGAGCTGGGGAAGCTCCCTGCCGACCGGGTGCCAACGCGCCGCGACTGGGGGCGGCTTTCGGCGCAATGGACCCGACGCATCGATGAACGGATCGCCGAGCTCGAACGGCTGCGCCTCGGACTCACCGAGTGTATCGGCTGCGGCTGCCTGTCGATTGACCGCTGCCGCTTGGCGAACCCGTCCGATCGGGCCGGGCGCAAAGGTTCGGGCCCGCGCTATTGGCTGGGTTGAGAGCCGGCAGTTTCGCCGTCACTTTGGCTGGCCAGAGGAAAATCTAATAGCCAATCCACCTTGAGCCATCTCGCATGAGCGCGGCGGATCCAATTGTGAATTGGACGGACGAGAGAGCGTGGATTTTCCGCGCCCGTTTGTTGGCGAAACGCCACGCGTCATTGTGACGGCTTGCGGTGTTGAATGGGTCGCCGGCAAAAAGGAACACGATGGCGCCCGAAATCACCATCGGACGGATTCTCAAGGTCAATCACGCCGGCGAATATGGCGCTATCCGCATCTATGGGGCGCAGATCTGGATCGCGCGCCGGTTCTATCCCGCCATCGTTGCGCCGCTGTCGGACATAAGGGAACATGAGATCGAGCATTGCCGCCTGTTCCGCGACGCCATGCCGGCGAGGGGCGCTCGACCCTGCCGGGTCATGTCCTTCTGGAGCCTCGGCGGCTTCGTGCTGGGCTTTGCGACCGCGCTCTTGGGCCAGCGCATGATCTGGATCTGCACCGAGGCGGTCGAGAGCGCGGTCCATCGCCATCTGGTGGACCAGCTCGGCTATCTCGAAGGTCGCGATGCCGAGCTCAAATCGCTGATCTCCTCCATTCAGGACGAGGAGCTGTCGCATCTGCATGAAGCGCAAGTGCGCCGTGGCGGAGCCGGGCCAGTCCAGCGTGGCGCCGTCGCCCTCATTGGCGCCCTGACCGACATGCTGATCTGGCTTTCCACCTGGGGCGACTCGACCCGAATGATGCGGGAAATGCGGAAGGGTTCGAATTGAGAGCGGGAAAAGAGCCGGCAGCCCTTGCAATCGTGGGCCAAACCGTTGGAGAATCTCACGATAGGACAATGCGTCCGCTTCTTGTGGAAAATGTCCTATGATCGCCGATCCTGTTTTCCCTGTAGATCTGCAGGGAAAATTCCCTGCTCATGAAGGCTAACCCTTTGATATAACTAGACTCGGTATATTTTTGCGAAAACTCCCTGATAATCCCTGCAAATCCCTGTATCCGGCCCGGCAATCGCGTCAGGATTATCGTCCTTCAAACCCCGCCGGTTGGGTGGAGGTTGTGCGCGCATGATCCCGCTCGTCATGATCCCCGCTCTGTGCTGCGATGAAGGCCTCTATGAGGACATTATCCCGGCGCTCTCCGATCTCGTCAGTCCACGGATCATCATCCCCTATGAGGCGACGCTCGCGGCCTGCGCCGAGAAGCTGCTGGGCCAAATCGAGGGCGACTTCATCGTCATGGGCACGTCCTTCGGCGGCCATGTGGCGCGGGAGGTGGCGCTCGCGGCACCCGAACGCGTGAAAGGCCTGTGGATCATCGGGGCAGGGGCGGGCGCGATCGCAAGCCCACAGGCCGGGCTCGAGCGCAGCGCCAAATTGCGCGGCGGCGAGGCCGAAGACGTCTACCAGCAGTTCTACAAGATGATCACGCATCTGCCGGGCGAGCGCGGGCCATGGGCGGCCGACAAGTTCCTGGCCATGGCGCGGCGCTCGGACCCGCTCAAGGTGGCACGCCAGGCCGATGCCCTGGCGACACGCCCCGACCGCTGGAACGACATCGGGCGCATCGCCTGTCCGACGCTTCTGCTATGGGGCGTGCATGACCAGTTCGCCCCGGCGGCGGACGGCTTGCGGATGGCGGGACTCATACCCTATGCCCGTTATGTCGAGATCGCCGATTGCGGCCACCTCCCGACGCTGGAGACGCCCGAGGAGACCCTCGAGGCTGCGCGCCATTGGCTCGCCGATATCAAGGTTTGAAATTCAAGGAGACTGTTATAATATAACAGTCATGAGCTTCCCCGATCCCCGTCACAACCACGATCACTGCACCGCCGATCTCGTGAAACGGGCCGAGCGCATCTGCGAGCGTCGCGGCTCCAGGCTCACCACGCAGCGCCGCGACGTGCTCGACTGCGTGGCCCAGAGCCATCAGGCGGCCGGCGCCTATGAGATCATCGAGCGCATGGCCGCCAACGGGCCGCGCCCGGCGCCGATCACCGTCTATCGGGCGCTCGATTTCCTCCTGGCGCATGGCCTGGTGCACAAGATCGAGAGCCGCAATGCCTTCATCGCCTGCTCGCATGCGCATGAGGGCGAGCCTGCAGCCCTCCTCATTTGCGAAGGCTGCGGCATCGTCGCCGAGCTCGACAGTCCCGAGACCTTCTCAGGCCTCGGCCGGCAGGCGGCGGCGCAGGGTTTCAGACCTGAGCGCACCGTCATCGAGATTTCGGGCCGCTGCAGCCATTGCGCCGGGAGCGCCTGACCATCATGGACGCGCTGGTTCACGGCGAGCCGCTCATCGAAGGCCGCGGCATTTCCCTCACACTGGGCAACCGCGTCATCCTCGATCATGTCGATATCGATGTGATGCCTGGCGAGATCGTGACCCTCATCGGCCCCAATGGCGCCGGCAAGTCGTCGCTGGTGCGCGTGCTCCTGGGCCTCCAGGCGGTGACCGGCGGGCGCGTCCTGCGCAATCCATCCTTGCGCGTCGGCTATGTGCCGCAGCGCTTCCCGCTGGCGCCCAATGTACCGCTCGACGTGAAGCGACTCCTGTCGCTGACGCTGAGACCTGCGCCCGCGGATATCGATGCGGCACTCGCCGAGACCGGCATCGCGCATCTGAAGGATGCATCCGTCGCCTCGCTGTCGGGCGGCGAGTTGCAGCGGGCGCTCCTGGCGCGGGCACTCTTGCGCAAGCCTGAGCTCCTGGTGCTCGACGAGCCGGTACAGGCGGTCGACTTCATCGGCGAGACGAAGCTCTATGAGCTCATCTCGGAGATCAGGCGGCAGCATGGCTGCGGCATCCTGATGGTGAGTCATGACCTCCATATGGTCATGGCGGAAAGCGACCGGGTCATCTGCCTCAACGGCCATGTCTGCTGCGAAGGCGGACCGGAAGCGGTCAGGCACGATCCCGAATTTGCAAAACTCTTCGGTCCGCAGGCGGCGCGGGTGATCGCGGCCTATTCGCATCATCACGATCACGATCATGAAAGCCACGATCTGAGCCACGGCCACAGCCATGATCACAAGCACCATGACCATAAGCATTGATCGTCATATTTTCCCTCCCCCTTGCGGGGAGGGATCAAGGGTGGGGGTCGGGTGGTCCCTCCATTCTTCGTCGTGCAGAGCGACGGCTGAAACAACCCCCACCCCTAACCCCTCCCTGCAAGGGGGAGGGGAATAGAAGCATGACCATCTTCTTCGAACCCTTCTTCCAGCGGGCGCTCATCGCCGGACTCGGGATCGCTGCGATCGCCGGGCCGGTCGGCTGCTTCATCGTCTGGCGGCGCATGGCCTATTTCGGCGAGACGCTGGCTCATGCCTCGCTGCTCGGCGTGGGCCTCGGCCTCCTCTTCGGCGTCGATCTCACCCTCGGCGTCATCGCCACGACCGTGGCGCTCGCCATCGCCCTCCTGGCGCTGCGCTCGCAGCGCGAGCTCGCCACCGACACGCTGCTCGGCATCCTGTCGCATGGGGCACTCGCCGCAGGCATCGTGGTGGCGAGCCTTCTCACCTGGGTGCGCTTCGACCTGATGAGCCTGCTCTTCGGCGACATCCTCACCGTGACGCGCGAGGACATTCTCTGGGTGTGGCTCGGGGGTGCCGCGGTGATGATCGGCATCGCCTATCTGTGGCGCGATCTCCTGGCGCTGACCGTGCATGAGGAACTCGCCACCGCCGAGGGCGTCAAGGCGCAAAGAGTGGAAGTGGGCTTCGTGCTGCTGATCGCCGTCCTCATCGCCGTCGCCATGAAGATCGTCGGCATCCTGCTCATCACCGCACTCCTCATCATCCCGGCAGCGGCGGCGCGGCGCATGGTGCGCTCGCCCGAGGGCATGGCGGTCGCAGCAAGCCTCATCGGCATGGTCGCGGTGGTGGCGGGGCTCATCCTTTCGGGCCTCCTCGATTCACCCTCCGGCCCCTCGATCGTGCTCATGGCTGCGGCGCTGTTTGTCTTGACCTTGGCGCTGCCGAAGACCAATTAACCCCGCATGCTCCTGCCCCGCAGAAAATCGATTGGCGTTGCGACCGGTTCCGTCACGATCGGCGGCGGTGCGCCGATCGTCGTGCAGTCCATGACCAATACGGACACGGCGGATATCGAGGGGACGGCGCGGCAGATCGTGGAGCTTCACAAAGCGGGTTCCGAGATCGTGCGCATCACCGTCGACCGTGAGGAAGCGGCAGCCGCGGTTCCCCATATTCGCGACCGGGTCAGGGCCACGGGGCTCGATGTGCCGATCGTCGGCGACTTCCACTATAACGGCCATATGCTGCTCAGCCAGTATCCGGCCTGCGCCGAGGCCTTGGCGAAATACCGCATCAATCCCGGCAATGTCGGCTTCAAGGAGAAGAAGGACCGCAATTTCGGCATGATGATCGAGATTGCGCTCAAATTCGACAAGCCTGTCCGCATCGGCGTCAATTGGGGCTCGCTCGACCAGGCGCTGTTGACCGAGCTCATGGACCGGAATGCCAAGTCTTCGGCGCCGATCGAAGCCAGGGCCGTGATGCACGAGGCGGTGGTGCAATCAGGCGTGCTGTCGGCTGCACGGGCGCGCGAACTGGGTCTTGGTGCCGACAAAATCATCATCTCGGCCAAATGCTCGGAAGTGCAGGATCTGATCGCCGTCTATCGGCTGCTGGCGAAACGCTGCGACTATGCGCTGCATCTCGGCCTCACCGAAGCCGGCATGGGCTCGAAAGGCATCGTCGCCTCGACGGCGGCCCTCTCGGTCCTCCTGCAAGAGGGCATCGGCGACACGATCCGCATCTCGCTGACACCCGAGCCCGGCGGCGACCGCACCCGCGAGGTCACCGTCGCGCAGGAGATCCTGCAGACCATGGGCCTCCGATCCTTCGCGCCCATAGTCATCGCCTGTCCCGGCTGTGGGCGCACCACCTCGACCGTCTTCCAGGAGCTCGCCCAGGACATCCAGACCTATGTGCGCGAGCGCATGGTCGACTGGCGCCGCGACTATCCGGGCTTCGAGACTTTGCAGCTCGCGGTGATGGGCTGCATCGTCAACGGCCCGGGCGAATCCAAGCATGCCGATATCGGGATCTCGCTGCCGGGAACCGGCGAGCTGCCGTCAGCTCCGGTCTATGTCGACGGCAGGAAGATCGCGACCTTGCGCGGCGCCGATATCGCCAACCAGTTCAAGTCCATCGTCGAAACTTACGTCAAGGAGCGCTGGGGGCAGGAAAATCTCGAGGCGGCCGGCAAAAATCATTGAACTTTGTTCCTCATTCGTTCTATGATCTCACTTCCCCGATCCACCATAGCGAGTGACCCATGAGCCGCCCCTTCAGCTTCTCCGACCGTCAGCATTTCGTCCAATGTCTCGCCATCACACGCAATCTCTCCATCGCTTGCAGCCGTGGCGAGCGGCCCGACTCGGATCTGCGCAAAAGGTGCGACATGCTGGTGACGGCGGTCGATGACCTGATGGGCGAGCTCGTTGGCGATTCAGCCTATTTCCACATCGAAGAGAATTCGAGACGGGCATAATCGGAGACTGATTCATGCAGAAACGACGCTTTGGCGCAGCACAGGCAGATGTTTCCGTCATCGGCCAGGGCACCTGGTATATCGAGCAGGCCGATCGTCTCGTCGCCATCGCGGCCTTGCGGCGGGGCGTCGAGCTTGGCCTCAACCATATCGACACGGCGGAGATGTATGGCGCAGGCGCCGCCGAGACGATCGTCGGCGAGGCGATCCGGGACGTGCGCGACGACGTCTTCCTCGTGTCCAAGGTCCTGCCGACCAATGCCTCCAAGGCTGGAACGCGCCGCGCATGCGAAGCGTCGCTCAAGCGTCTGAAGACCGATCGGCTCGATTGCTATCTATTGCATTGGCGCGGCCAGCATCCCCTGGCCGAGACCTTCGCCGCCTTCGAGGAGCTCAAGCGCGAGGGCAAGATCCTCTCCTGGGGTGTCAGCAATTTCGACGAGGAGGATCTCGCCGAAGCCCTCACCATCGCGGGCAAGGGCCGGATCGCCTGCAACCAGGTGCTCTATCATCTGGGTGAGCGCGCCATCGAGCATGCGGTCATCCCCTGGTGCGAGCAGCATGATGTCGCGGTGGTGGCCTATAGTCCCTTCGGCCATGCGGGCTTCCCGGCGCGCAACAGCAAGGGCGGCTATGTGCTGGCCGATGTCGCCAAGGCCAAGGGCTTGAGCCTGCATCAGGTGGCGCTCGCTTTCCTCACGCGCAAGGCTTCCGTCTTCGCCATCCCGAAAGCGGCGCGCCTTTCGCATGTGGAAGAGAACGCCAAGGCGAGCGCCGTCACGCTCAGCGATGCCGATATTGCGCGTCTCGAAGAGGCCTTCCCGCTGGGCGTCAAGCCGCGCGGCCTGCCGATGATCTGACCGGCTATTTCTCCCGTCCCGCCACATAGTCGGCGGCGGCGGTGAAGACATGGGCCTTGCCGCCAAATCCTCGTATCGCGTCCTTGGCCTCCTGCACCAGTTTCCGTGCCTCGGCCTTGGCGCCGGCCAGACCGAGAAGATCCACGAAAGTCGCCTTGCCGGCGGCCTGGTCCTTGCCGGTCGCCTTGCCGAGGGCGGCGCTCGAGGCAACGACATCGAGGATGTCGTCGGTGATCTGGAAAGCGAGCCCGATCCTGTCGGCATAGATTGTCAAGGCTTGGCGCTCGGCCCCGCCGGCCTTGCCCATGATCGCGCCGGAAAGACAGGCGAAGCGGAAGAGCGCGCCGGTCTTCATCGCCTGCAAGGTGATGATGCGGTCGATATCGGCGATGCGGGCGCTCTCGGCTTCGAGATCGAGCATCTGACCGCCGGCCATGCCGTCCTTGCCCGCCGCCCGGGCGAGCTCGCTCACCAGTTCCACGCGCACGCTCGCATCGGGATGCGTCTCGGGCGCGCCCAGGATCTCGAAAGCGAAGGTCAAAAGCGCATCGCCCGCCAATATCGCGGTGGCTTCGTCGAAGGCCTTGTGCACGGTGGGGCGGCCGCGGCGCAGGTCGTCATCGTCCATCGCCGGCAGGTCGTCATGGACGAGCGAATAGCAGTGCACGCATTCGATCGCCGCACCCGCCTGCAAGGCCTGGCGCGCATCCACGCCGAAGAGACGGGCGCTCTCGGCCACGAAGAAAGGCCTGATCCGCTTGCCCGGCGCCAGCAAGGCATAGCGCATCGCCTCGACGAGACGCGGGGCGGGTGCCGCTTCCGTCGGCAGGAGACGGTCGAGATGCGCCTCGATCGCCGCAGCGAAGGCCTTGAGATGCTGCTCGAAATCCAAGAGTGACGCCAAAGCCAATTCCTGTGCTAGTTTGCGACACCTGTACCGAGAGGGCGGGGTAAACTCAACCAGCGCGCAACCAGGACGCATCATGACCACCGGCCTCGATGTCATTATCTATCTTTTTGCGCGACGAGCGATGTCCTCCGACCCCGTTGCACATGCAGGGTCATGACTGATATCGGGGTCAAGCGGCGAGCGCTTCTGACGAGGCGCGGGGCACAGCCGGACAGCCCCGCCGGCACAAGAAGCGGGACCTTGCCTGTGGCGCGAAAGAGCTGGCTCAACCGTGGCTTCCTCAGCCGTTTCGACCCATGGCCGCGCCGGATCGCCACGGTGGCCGTCTTTATCGCCTTGTGGCCTTTGCTGATGACCTTCGTCTATGCGGTGGTGCCGCCGCCCGTTTCCAATCTGATGATCACCCGCCTCGTCAATGGCAACGGCATTTCCTATGACTGGGTGAGTCTCGATAAGATCTCGCCCTATCTGCCGCTTGCCGTCGTCTCGTCGGAGGATGCGCGCTTCTGCTCGCATAATGGCGTCGACTGGATCGAATTCAGCGATGTCCTCGATGAGGCGACCGATGGCGACGGCGAGGGGCCGATCCGGGGTGCCAGCACCATTTCCATGCAGACCGCCAAGAATTTGTTCCTGTGGGACGGCCGCAATCCGATCCGCAAGGTGCTCGAGCTGCCGCTCGCCTACTGGATGGACCTCATCTGGACTAAACGCCGCATGATCGAGGTCTATCTCAACATCGTCGAATGGGCGCCCGGCGTCTATGGGGCGGAAGCCGCGTCGCGCTATCACTTCAAGAAGCCGGCGGCCAAGTTGACCAAGCGGGAGGCGGCACTCCTGGCGGCCGTCCTGCCCAATCCGATCAAGAGAAGCGCCGGAAGGCCGTCAAAACGGGTCAGCGGGGTCGCCCAGCGGATCATGGCCCGGATGAACATCATGGGGCCCTATGTGACTTGTCTTGGGCTCAGAAGCCCGCTATAAGCCCCCATCTTTTTCGGCGCCCCGGCCCGGCCGGGCTTGCGCCTTTTGTTTCATGGAGAGTTTCGATGGCCGTTCCACGCAAGAAAATGTCCCGCAGCCGCATCGGCATGCGCCGCTCGGGCCACAAGCTCATGACCGTCACCTGGATCGAAGACAAGAAGTCCGGCGAGCTGCGCCGTCCGCATCATGTCGACCTCAAGACCGGCATGTATAAGGGCCGCCAGATCCTCGAGCCCAAGAGCGAGTTCTAAGATCCGCTCCGCTTCATCATCGCGATGAAGCTCTACTACCAGACCCATTCGCCCTATGCGCGCAAGGCGCTGGTCTTCGCGCATGAGGCCGGGCTCGCGCATCGTCTCGAGGTCATCCATCACGAGACCAGCCCGACGCGCCGCAATGACACCGTCTTCGCCGAGAATCCACTCGGCAAGGTTCCCGTGCTCATCCGGCCCGGCCAGAAGCCGATCTTCGATTCGGACGTCATCTGCGCCTATCTCGACTCGCTGAGCGAGGGGAGGAGCCTGATCCCCCGGGAAGGCGAGGCGCGCTGGGATGCCTTGCAACTCCAGGCCATGGCGCAGGGCCTCTGCGATGCCGGGATCGCGCTCAGATGGGAAACCTATCGCCGGCCGCCGGAGCTGCGCTATCCGCCGCTCGCCGAAGGCTACGCTGAAAAGCTCCTCGCCAGCTATGACTGGCTCGAGGCGGAGCTCGACGCCGGGGCGCCCCTCCATGTCGGCCACATCGCGCTCGCCACGGCGCTCGACTGGATCGAGTTCCGGCAATTGCCGTCCTTCCGACAGGAACGGCCGCGGCTCACCCGCTGGTTCGATGACTTCGCGCAGAGGCCTTCGATGCAAGCCACACCGCTTTCGGGTCAACGCAGGACTAACTAGCCCTGCCCAAGCGTTAACCACGCCGCCAAAGGGAAGCTTAGGCTTTCGACCCTATCTTGCGCCGCGCTCGCTACGTAAACCAGAAAGCGGCCTTCCTTTTGCAAGCGACGGGGCAGGATGGACCGACTGTTGAAATTCGTGCCGCCGGCCTTGCGCGAGCCGGCCGAGACGCTGCTGACCGGCAGCGGCGAGGGCGCGCGCTCCGGGCGTGGCGCCTTGGCGGCCTTCACGGTGCGCATCGCCTCGGCGGTTCTCGCTTTCCTGACCCAGATATTCCTCGCCCGCTGGATGGGCGCCTTCGAATTCGGCGTCTTCTCCTATGGCTGGGTGTGGATCATCGTGCTCGGGTCGCTGGTCTCGGCCGGTTTCGCCACATCGGTGGTGCGTTTCCTGCCGGAATATCGCGAGCGGGAAAACTGGGACCTGTTCCGCGGCTTTCTCAGAACCGGGCGGGCGATTGCCTTCGGTGTCGGCGCCGTCGCCGCGATCCTTGCGGCTCTCATCGTCCATCGCTGGGCAGGGATCGTCGAGCCCGTCTATCTCCTGCCCCTGAGTCTCGCGCTGATCAGCCTCCCGGCTTACGGCCTCACCGATTTCCAGGACGGCGTCGGCCGATCCCAGGGCTGGATCGATCTGGCCCTCATCCCGCCCTATATCCTCAGGCCCATCCTGCTCTTCGTCTTCATCGGCATCGCCTATGCCTTGGCGCATCCGCCCGGTGCCGCAACCGCGGCGTTGGCCCTCGTCATCGCCTGTTGGCTGACGGCGCTCACGCAATATCTGGCGCAGAGACTGCGCTTCGGCGGCAGGGTGCCGAAAGTGAAGCCCGCTTATGCGGTCCCATTGTGGGTCCGCACCTCGCTGCCGCTCCTCATGATCGACGGCTTCACCTTGTTCATCCTCAATCTCGACGTGCTGCTGCTCGAATTCCTGCGCATTCCTCCCGACCGGATCGGCATTTATTTCGCCGCACTCAAGACGATCTCGCTCATCGCCTTCGTGCATTTCTCGATCAGCGCCGTGGCGATGCCGAGATTCGCGGCCCTCCATGCACGTGGCGAAACGCGTGAGATCGGTAGGTTCCTGGCGCGGATGCAGAAATGGTGCTTCTGGCCCTCGGCACTTGGCGCCGTCGTGCTGCTCGCTCTGGGCAAGCCGCTGCTCTGGCTGTTCGGCGCGGAATTCGTCGCGGCCTATCCGGTGATGTTCATCCTGGCGGTCGGGCTTCTGGCGCGCGCCGCGGCCGGACCGGCGCAGAACTTGCTAGCGGTGTCTGGCCACCAGGACAAAGCGGCGATGATCTTGTTCGCGACACTGCTGATCAACGGCGGATTGGGCTTGGCCCTCATCCCGCGCTTCGGGATCGAAGGCGCTGCCACGGCCATAGCGGCCGCCTTCGTCTTCGAAGCGCTCGCCACCATCCTTCTGACGCGCCGTTTCTTTCCGGCCACGGACAAGGGCGCCACCTCCTGGTATCGGCCATGAACATGACGGCGAGTTTCGGCACGGCGGAAGCCATCCGCGTCGAGGCGCTCACCACGCTCGCCCATTTCGAGAAAATATCGCCGGCCTGGCAGGCGCTTGGCGAGCGCGCCGGCATGCCCGCGGGCTCCCATCTGGAAAGCTGGCTTGCGCCGGTGCTCAAGCATGGCTGGGCCAGGCAGCCGGCGGAGGTCGTGGCGCTCTGGCGCGGCGGCACGCTGTGCGGGCTCCTGGCGCTCAGACCCGGACGAGGCCCCTTAAGGCGCTCCTGGACCTCGCCCTTGAGCTTCCTCGGTACCCCGCTCATCGACCAGGAGCGGCCCGAGGCCATCCTCAAAGCCTTCCTGGCGAGCCTCAGCGGCAAAGCCCTCATTCTCAGCAATGTGCCGGCGACTGGCCCATTCTGGGACATGCTGGGGCGGGCGGTGGCGGAAAGCCAAGGGACGCTCGAAGTCCTCGATCGCTGGGAACGCGCCATCCTCCTGCCCAAGGCCAGTTTCGATGAGTGGTTCAACGGCAATTTCGAGCGCAAGAGGCGCAAGGAATTCAGGCGTCTCAGAGCCAGGCTCGGTGAGGAGGGGAAGCTCGAGAGCCTCGCCTGGGCCGCGGGCGATCCACTCGATCCCTGGATCGACGAGTTGATCGCGCTCGAGGCCAGGGGCTGGAAGGGCCGGCGCGGCACGGCCCTTGCAGCCGATGCCGCCATGGCGACAGCATTCCGCGAAGCTCTGCACCGTCTTGCAGCCGAAGGCAGCCTCAGGCTGTGGAAGATCGCCTTCGACGGCAAGCCCATCGCCGTGATGTCGGGGCTCGTCAAGGGCAATCAGGGCTGGCTCGGCAAGATCGCTTATGACGAGACCTTCGCGAAATATTCGCCGGGCGTGATGCTGGTGCTCGACGCGACCGAAAGGCTGATCGACAAGGAGCGGCTCGCTCTGGTCGATTCCTGCGCCATCCCCAATCATCCGATGATCAACAATATCTGGCGCGACCGGCTGGCGCTTTGCGATGTGATGATCAAGGGACCAGAGCTTTCATCCATTTCATTCGACCTGCTGCGCAAGGCCGAGACGACGAGACGCAGGCTTCGCAGCTCGGCCAAAGCGCTGGTCTATCGAATAACCGGGAGGCAGAAATCATGAGCATCGTCACCATCGACGCCGATGTGGCGCGGGAGAAATTCCTCAAAGCGCCCTTCGCGCTGAAGCATGGGCTGGCGGATCATCCGCTCTTCACGCTCGAGCGCCTGGTCAAGCTCGCGCAGTCGATGCCGCGCGACCGCATCGAGTACAATTCCGGCAAGCTTCTGCCGGGCCAGAGAGCGGAAGACATCCCTTCGATCTACATGGCGCCGCCTGAGGTGATCAAGCGCATCGAAGAGGCCAATGCCTGGATGGTGATCAAGGGCGTCGAGAGCGATCCTGATTATGCAGCGATCCTCGCCGGCTTCGTCGATGCGGCGCAGGCGGCGGCCGGCAAGAGGGCCCATGACTATAGCGACCTGCAAGGCTTCATCTTCGTGTCTTCGGCCAATTCGACGACGCCGTTCCATGTCGATGCCGAGGAGAACATCCTGATCCAGATCAGGGGCGACAAGTTCGTCCATATCTTCGACAATCACGACCGCAGCCTCGTCTCCGAGGAAGCGATGGAGATCTCGCCCTCCAAACATCGCAACCAGCATTATCAGCCTTCCTACGAGGAGCGCGCGCAAGTCTTCGCGATGAAGGAAGGCGATGCGGTGCATCTGCCCTATCTCTGGCCGCATTGGGTGAAGACCGGCGGGCGCCATTCGGTCTCCATGGCGATGACCTGGAAGACGCCGGAAGTGAACCGCCTCAACAAGATCAGGCTGATGAACGGCACGCTCCGGCATTTCGGCCTGCCGCAAAAGCCGCCCGGCGCGTCACCGACGATCGACGGCATCAAGGTCTTCGCCCATGATGCGATGCGCGTCGTCATCGATCCCTTGCGCAAGTCGGAAGGCATGCGCCGCCTCCTGCGCGGCGCCGTCTATGGCCGGCAAGCGAACTATTACTATGGCAAGGAAGAGAAGAAGGCGGGATAGCCTTCTCTTATTTCAAGCTGACCAGGTATTCGGCGATCGCCTGGAGATCGGCTTCCGGCAGTTTCGACAGGTTGGTCTGGACAGCGCCCATGCCGCCCGATGACAGCTCGTCATAGCCCAGCGTCTCGCCGAACTGCATCGCCGACACGAGATCCTTGGCATCCTTGTAGCGTTTGCGCTCGATGAGGCCGCGCAGGGACGGCACGCGCCCGTCGCCTTCGGGATGGGGCCCTCCGGCAAAGGCGCGGGCGTCGTCGCGCACCATGAAGATAGTGCGCGGCGTGTGGCATTCGCCGCAATGACCAGGGCCGTTCACCAGATAAGCGCCGCGATTCCAGCTCGCCGTCTGCTTCGGGTCGGGCTGCCATTTCGCATCCGAGAAGCCGATCCATTTCCACAAACCGACGCCGCGGCGCAGGATGAAGGGAAAGGGGATGTCGTCCGGCTTGTTCTCGGCGGCAACGGGCTTCAGCGTCATCAGATAGGCGTGCAAGTCGAGCACGTCCTCGGTGCGCATGGCGGCATAGGACGTATAAGGAAAGGCCGGGATGTCGTTGCTGCCGGAATGCGAGATGCCGCGCTGGACGGCATTGATGAAATCAAGCTCGCTCCATTTGCCGAGGCCCGTCGCCGGATCGGGTGTCAGATTGGGCGGATAGAGGACGCCGATCGGGGTCTTGAGCGGGGCTCCGCCCGAGGGCAGTGCTGCATCGGCGGAGGCGTTCGCCGGATCAGGCTTGTGGCAGTTGATGCAGCCGCCAATGGTATAGACGAGCTCGCCGTTCGCCGCATTGGCCTGGTGCTGCGGGATCGCCTCCGGCCCCAGCGGCCGCGGTGCGGAGGCAAGCCAAAGGACTGCTCCGCCGAGCAGGGCGAGCCCCACCAGGCCGAGCAGTCTCTTTTTGGTGATGATCCTTTTCCTCAGCAGGCCTAGTCCTTCGGCCGGCGGAATTTGGTGTGACAGCCCTTGCAGGCTTCGCCCAGTCCGCCCAAGGCCGTCTTGAATCCGGCCTCGTCGCTTGTTGCGGCCAGGGCGTCCAACGCCTTGAAAGCCGCGTCCTCGGCGGCCTTGAAACCTTCCGGATCGCTCCAGATTTCGGCCTTGGCATAGGTTTCGGGCGGTCCCTTTTCGCTACCGGCCGTGAAATTCGCAAAAGCCTTCTTCCAGGCTTCACGCATCGAATCGGCATTGGTCTTCACGACTGCCGCATCATAAGGAGCTTCGCCCTTGGCGATTCCGGCGAAAGCGCCCATAGCCTTGCCGACCTGCTTCATTCCAGCCTGGCGGTCTTCGATCGCTCCTGCGAAAGCGAGCGTGGCTCCGAGCGTCGCAATGACGGCGACGGCAGGCACGATCTTCAACATGTTAGCTGGCTTCACCATATGTCTCTCCCCGAAAATGGCGTTGGCTTGCACAGCAACTATACGCACAGGAACCTGTGGTAATTTCATCACGCTTTTGTGTTTTTTTGTTTCGCCACGAAATGGCCCGGCTTCAGCCCCGCGAGCGCCCGTCTCATCACCCATCTTTAAACATGAACGCGGGATGAACCGTCCATTTGGATCCGAGTCACCTTATGCGTCGTAGTGTGTCTTAGGTAATTCTTAGATCAAGCGTGTTATGAGCAAGAGTGCACAGGGAGAAGAAACTATGCGTAGCGTCGAGGCGTCAGATCGCACGGAGCCCTATCAAGGGCACGCCAACCGGCCGGTGCGTGTGAGCCCGGAACTCGCGGAATTCCTCCATATGCTCAATTCCCTCGAGAATCATCTGGTCACCAAGGCCGATAGCGAGGACTGAGCCTTTCCATCGCCAGTGCGATCACGATCGTTTCAGATCGTTACGATCTGAAGGCAAAACGTGATCGCGCCTTCTCTCGATCATGCGATCGTCGTTAATGACCGGTTAGCGGCCTTCTTCTTTCACTGATCAGCGCAGGATCTTCTGGATCGCCATTTGCAGCTCGCTGCGCCCCGCCGGCTTCGGCAAGGCCATGTCGAAGCATTCATGCCAGTGCCCGCCCTTGTGCCAGTCGGCGAGATAGGCCGACAACGCCATGAGCGGCGTGCGTGCCGCGCCACCGCCCAGAGCGCGTATGGCGCGCGCGGCGATCATGCCGTCCATCACCGGCATCTCGATATCGAGCAGCACCAGGTCATAGCTCTGCCGGCGCGCATGAAAGAGCGCCTCCTCGCCATGCTCGACGGCATCGACATCGCAACCCATGCGCCGCAAGAGGGCGGCGGTCACCTGGCGGACCGTTTCCGAATCCTCCGCGAACAGGATGCGCGGCCGCGATCCATTGGGGCATATGAGCTGGGTCTGCATCGTCGGCGCCATGTCCTGCTGGTCTTCTTGGGTCAGGATTCTGCCCGCCAATTCCTGCTTAAACCTTGGCGAAAGCAAAAAGCGCCGCACATGGCTAATGAAGCCCTAACTGACTCGGCGTTCAGGTGTCGAAGCGCTATTTGGTGCCGAACATGCGGTCGCCGGCATCGCCGAGGCCCGGAACGATATAGCCGTGACTGTTGAGCTTGCGGTCGACCGCGGCGGTGAAAATCTGCACATCGGGATGGTCGGCATTCACATGCCGGATGCCTTCCGGCGCCGACAACAGGCAGACGAGCTTGATGTCCTTGGCCCCCTTGTCCTTGAGCCGCTGGATGGCGGCCGAAACCGAATTGCCGGTGGCGAGCATGGGATCGACGACGATCACCCGGCGCTCGGCAATATCCTCCGGCACCTTCATGTAGTATTCGACCGGCTCAAGCGTTTCCGGGTTGCGGTAGATGCCGATATGGCCGACGCGGGCCGAAGGCATGAGATCGAGCATGCCTTCGAGAAGCCCCTGGCCGGCGCGCAGGATCGAGACGATCACCAGCTTCTTGCCCTTGAGGATCGGCGCTTCCATCTCGGCGAGCGGCGTCTCGATCGTCTGGGTGGTCATCGGCAGGTCGCGCGCGACCTCATAGGCGAGCAGCAGGCTGATCTCGCGCAGAAGCTGGCGAAACACCGCCGATGGCGTGTGCTTGTCGCGCATCAAGGTCAGCTTGTGCAGCACCAGCGGATGGTCGACGATGACCAGATTGGCCGGCAGATCGGCTTTGCTCATGGGGGGCCCTCCTTAACAGCCTTTTCATAGGGGCAGCCACACTCTAAACTCAAGCCGGACTTTCGGGACCGTTCTGCGTCATCCACCGGAAAAGCCTATGACATCGCTCAATTTCCGCCAGCACGAAATCCTCCTCATCGCCCGCCAGGCCGGCAAGGTGACGGTCGACGGGCTCGCCGAGCGTTTCGATGTGACGCCGCAGACCATCCGCAAGGACCTGAACGATCTGTGCGAGCAGCGGCTGCTGACCCGCACCCATGGCGGGGCGCTGCTCTCCTCGGGCGTCGAGAATGTCGCCTATGAGGCGCGCAGATTGCTCGCCGAATATGAGAAGCAGCGGATCGGCGAGCGCGCGGCGCAGCTCATCCCCAACAACTGCTCGCTGTTCGTCAATATCGGCACCACCACCGAGGAAGTGGCGCGGGCGCTCGTCAAGCATGAGGGGCTGCTCGTCATCACCAACAACATCCATGTGGCGACGACCCTCACGCCCTGTGCCGGCGTCGATGTTATCGTCATCGGCGGCATGGTCAGGCGTTCCGACGGCGGCATCGTCGGCGAAGCGGCGGTCGACTTCATCCGGCAGTTCAAGGTCGACTATGCGGTGATCGGTGTGTCGGCGATCGACGACGATGGGGCGCTCCTCGATTTCGACTATCGCGAGGTGCGCGCCGCGCAGGCCATCATCGCCAATGCGCGGCGCACCATCCTGGTCTCGGATGCGATGAAATTCACCCGCTCGGCACCGGTGCGCATCGGGCATCTGAGCCAGATCGACACTTTCGTCACCGACCAGCTGCCGCCCGATACGATCGTCGATATCTGCCGCCACAATGGCGTGACGCTGGAAGTGGCGCTGCCGGCGGAAGAACCGGCGAGCGGGCTCACCGCGGCGTAGACAAGGCCTGGCTTGCGGTCAGCAGCGCGGATCCCACGGGCTGCAGCCGCCATCGATGAAAACAGAAGTATGTTCGCCGGATTTGGGCAATTGACCTTCTACCGGCTTGACCTTGAAGGAGAGCTTCTGTCCGTCATAAACCGGATCGCTGATTTCCACCACGGACACCTGATAGGCACCATAGGCCCACACGGTGAAACCGGCATTCGGCGGGTCTTTCTGGAAGCTCTCGTCTCCGCCCTTCGTCCAGCCATCGACAAAGGCTTGCACCGGGACGGCCTCGGCCACGCGGCGCGGGCGATCGGTGAACATCACAATATGGGGAGAAACCTCCGACAGGGTGACTGTCGTGCCATCGAACGACAGGCCGTTTGCCGAGGAAATGAAGAGCCAGCTGGTATCCTTCTCATGACGGGCGATTGTCTCGGTCATGTCCGCTGTTGCGGAAGAAGCAAGCACCATCAATCCAAGGAAGGTAGTTGCAATTAGTTTCAACATATTGGTATCCCCGCGTTTCAGAACAGAAACTAATTCACGCCGGCGTGCATCGCTTGTCAATGGGATGGTGCTTCGCCCGAAGCTTGCACCCGATGTTCGGCCAGGCAAGTGATGGAACTAGGCAGCCTGAATTTCACAGCCCGATGACGGCTGTGTGCGAGCAAGGACGCCGTCCCGATCAGAAACCTGACCTTTAGGCGGCGGATTTTCATTGTGTTTCGCTTTTTTTCGGAATATAGCGATTAAAGAAAAATGCGGGTTCATTTATTTCGCATTTGCACAAGATTTCTTTCGCATGTGCAAAATCCGAGTCCGAATGAATCGCCGGTAAAAATGGGAGAGGCATGGCGGACGAAGCGGGCGTCTACGATCTGGCCATCATAGGCGGCGGCATCAATGGCGCGGGTATTGCCCGCGACGCCTCGGGGCGCGGCCTCAAGGTCATTCTCGCCGAGCAGGGCGATCTCGCCTCGGGCACTTCCTCGGCCTCGACCAAGCTCATCCATGGCGGCCTGCGCTATCTCGAGCATTATGAATTCCGCCTGGTGCGCGAGGCGCTCATCGAGCGCGAAGTCCTGCTTCGGGCCGCACCTCACATCATCAGGCCGCTGCGCTTCGTGCTGCCGCATCACAAGGGCTTGCGGTCCTGGCCGGTGCTCAGGCTTGGCCTCTTCCTCTATGACCATCTGGGCGGACGGAAAATCCTGCCCGCCACGCGCAGCGTCGATCTCACCCGCGACGAGACCGGCGCGCCGCTCAAGGCCGACTACACCCGCGGCTTCGAATATTCGGACTGCTGGGTCGAGGATGCGCGTCTCGTCGTCCTCAATGCGCGCGATGCCGCCGATCGCGGCGCCGACATCAGGCCACGCACGCGCTGCGTCTCGGCGCGCCGTGACGGCGGCCATTGGATCTGCGCCCTCGAAGACGGACAAGGCGGCAAGAGCGAGGTCAAGGCGAAGCTCCTGATCAATACCGGTGGCCCGTGGGTAAGCGAGGTGCTCGGCTCGGTCGTCGGCCAGAACAATCCCGACAAGATCCGCATGGTCAAAGGCAGTCATATCGTGGTCGACAAGCTCTATGACCATGACCGCTGCTATATCTTCCAGAACAGCGACGGGCGCATCTGCTTCGCCATCCCTTATGAGGGGGATTTCACCCTGATCGGCACGACCGATGAGGACCATAAGGGCCATCCCGGCAAGCCGGAGATATCGGTCTCCGAACGTGACTATCTCCTCGCCTCGGTCAGCGAATATTTCAAGAAGCCGGTCACCGTGGCCATGGTGCGCTGGTCCTATGCCGGCATCCGCCCGCTCTACGACGACGGGGCGAGCAAGGCCCAGGAAGCGACACGCGAATATGTGCTGAAGCTCGAGGCGCCTGAAAATCAGCCGCCCTTGCTCTCCGTCTTCGGCGGCAAGATCACCACTTTCCGCAGGCTCGCCGAAGCGGTGCTGGAGAAGATCGAGCCCTTCTTCCCCGGCCTCAAGCCGCAATGGACCGCCGCGGCCGCGCTCCCCGGCGGTGATTTCCCTTTTGCCGAGGTCGAGCAACGCATCACCGAATTCCAGCGCCGCTGTTCCTTCCTCACCCCGCGCAATGCGCGCCGCATCTTCCGGGCCTATGGGACCAAGGCGGCGCGCATCTTCGAGGGCGCGCGCTTCGCCCAGGATCTCGGCGAGAGTTTCGGCCTGCTGAGCGCCCGCGAGGTCGACTACCTGGTGAAGGAGGAATGGGCGCAGACGGCGGAAGACATTCTGTGGCGACGCTCCAAGCTCGGCTTGCATCTGTCGACGGCCGAGCAGGCGGCGCTCGCTGCATATATGGGGCAACAAGTGGGCGAGAAGACCCGCAAGAAGGTGTCAACGGGATAACCGGGTGAGCATGCGCTCCGGGCCTTTGGCTAAGCCGCATGCACAATGGGAGGACTAAGCGATGTCGCTTTTCAAGACTGTATCGGCGGCTGCCTTGCTGCTGGCACTCGGCGCCGCTCCAGCCTTTGCGGATGCAGAAGCCGCGAAGAAATGGGCGGAGAGCGAGTTCCAGCCGACGACGCTGTCGAAAGAAGACCAGTTGAAGGAGCTCGAATGGTTTGCCAAGGCCGGCGAGCCCTTCAAGGGCATGGAGATCAACGTGCTGTCGGAAACCATTCCGACGCATGAATATGAATCGAAGACGCTGACCAAGGCGTTCGAGGAGATCACCGGAATCAAGGTGAACCACCAGCTCCTGGGCGAGGGCGAGGTGGTCCAGGCGGTGCAGACGCAGATGCAGACCAACCGCAATCTGTACGACGCCTATATCAACGACTCGGACCTCATCGGCACGCATTCGCGCCTGCAGAGTGCCGTCAACCTCACCGACTGGATGGCGGGCGAGGGCAAGGATGTCACCTTGCCGACGCTCGATGTCGATGATTTCATCGGCAAGTCCTTCACCACGGGGCCCGACGGCAAGTTGTGGCAATTGCCCGACCAGCAATTCGCCAATCTCTACTGGTTCCGCAAGGACTGGTTCGACAAGCCGGAACTCAAGGAGAAGTTTAAGGCCAAATACGGCTATGAGCTCGGCGTGCCGGTCAACTGGTCGGCCTATGAGGACATCGCCGATTTCTTCACCAATGACGTGAAGGAGATCGATGGTGTTCGAGTCTATGGCCATATGGACTACGGCAAGCGCGCGCCCGATCTCGGCTGGCGCATGACCGATGCCTGGCTGTCGATGGCCGGCGAAGGATCGCCCGGCCTTCCCAATGGACGCCCGATCGATGAATGGGGCATCCGCATGGAGAAGGATTCGTGCAATCCGGCCGGCGCTTCCGTCTCGCGCGGCGGCGAAACCAACGGCCCGGCCTCGGTCTATGCCATCGCGAAATGGGACGAGTGGCTCCGGAAATATGCGCCTCCGGGCGCCGCCGACTACGACTTCTATCAGTCGCTGCCGGCGCTGAGCCAGGGCAATGTCGCCCAGCAGATCTTCTGGTACACCGCCTTCACCGCCTCGATGGTGGCGCCGAAGAGTGCCGGCAACAACACAGTCGATGATGCGGGCACGCCGCTCTGGCGCATGGCGCCGTCGCCGCATGGCGTCTACTGGAAAGACGGCCAGAAGCTCGGCTATCAGGATACGGGCTCCTGGACTTTGTTCAAGTCGACGCCGACCGATCGCGCCAAGGCCGCTTGGCTCTATGCGCAGTTCACGGTGTCGAAAGCCGTGTCGCTGAAGAAGAGCCATGTCGGCCTCACCATCATCCGCGACTCGGACATCAACCATGAGTCCTTCACCGAACGGGCGCCGAAGCTCGGCGGCTTGGTCGAGTTCTATCGCTCGCCCGACCGCGTGAACTGGACGCCGACCGGCATCAACGTGCCGGACTATCCGAAGCTGGCGCAGCTCTGGTGGCAGCAGATCGGCGACGTCAATTCCGGCGCCTTCACGCCGCAGGAAGCGATGGACCGTCTGGCCGGCGAAATGGACCAGGTCATGGCCCGCATGCAGGCGGCGGATGAAGCCAACAAGACCTATGGCGGCTGCGGCCCGAGGCTCAACCCGGAGAAGGATCCCTCCGAGTGGCTCGGCAAGGAAGGCGGCCCCCATGCCAAGATCGAGAACGAGAAGGAGCAGGGCCAGACGATCGCTTATGACGAGCTGATCAAGCGCTGGACCAAATAAGCTCGCAGCACAAACCTCCCGGGGAACGCCGCTGGCGCTCCCCGGGTTCGAGGCGTTAGACTATGCCCAAGTCTGAGAAAGTCCGGACGGCCGATGTCTCTTGAACTCAAGAATGTGACGAAGCGGGTCGGCGCGGATGTCTATATCCACGAGACGAGCCTCACGCTCGAGCCGGGAACGTTCAATATCCTGCTCGGCACGACGCTCGCCGGCAAGACCACGCTGATGCAGCTGATGGCGGGGCTCGACAAGCCGAGCTCGGGCGAGATCTGGTTCGACGGCCGGAACGTGACGGGCGTTCCGGTGCAGAAGCGCAATGTCTCGATGGTCTATCAGCAGTTCATCAACTATCCGAATTTCTCCGTCTACGACAATATCGCCTCGCCGCTCAGGGTCGCCGGCATGGCGCAAAGCGAGATCGACGACCGGGTCGAGAAGGCGTCCGAGCTCCTGCGGCTCAAGCCGATGCTCAAGCGCAGGCCGAACGAGCTCTCCGGCGGCCAGCAACAGCGCACCGCCATCGCCCGCGCGCTCGTCAAGGATTCGGATCTCATCCTGCTCGACGAGCCGCTCGCCAATCTCGACTACAAGCTCCGCGAGGAGCTGCGCGATGAATTGCCGAAGCTCTTCGCCGGGCGCAACTGCATCGTCGTCTATGCGACGACGGAGCCCGTGGAGGCGCTGCTCTTCGGCGGCAATACGGCGCTCCTCTACGAAGGCCGCGTCACCCAGTTCGGGCCGACCTCGGCCATCTATCGCAAGCCCTTCGATCTCGTCAGCGCCAGGGTGTTCTCCGATCCGCCCATCAACACGGCCAAGGTGATCAAGCGCGGCGAAGAGATCATGCTCGAGAACCGGGTGACCTGGCGGTCGCCGCGCATCGCGCGGGCGGTTCCCGACGGCAACTACACGATTGGCATAAGGCCGCACCACATCACGCCGGTGACGCATGCCAGAGACGCCTCCGTCATCGAGGGTCGCGTGCTGGTGACCGAGCTCTCGGGTTCGGAAAGCGTCGTCCATTTCGACATGAACGGCCAGACCTGGGTTTCGCAATCGCATGGCATCCATCCTTTCGAGGTAGGATCGACCGCCAGGCTCTTCGTCGATGTCGAGCAGAGCTTCTTCTTCGACGGCGACAACCGGCTGGTCGGAGGAGCCGCCTGATGGCCAAGATCACGCTTCAGGACATTCGACATGCCTATGGGCCCGACCCTGAGCGCGACGAGGACTGGGCGCTGAAGAAGCTGTCGCTCGAATTGGCGGATGGCGGCGCCTATGCGCTGCTCGGACCTTCGGGTTGCGGCAAGACAACCTTGCTCAATCTTATCTCGGGTCTTTTGGCGCCGACCGAGGGACGGATCCTGTTCAACAATGCCGATGTCACGCAGGCGAGTCCCGAGCAGCGCAACATCGCCCAGGTTTTCCAGTTCCCGGTCATCTATGACACGATGACGGTCTATGACAATCTGGCTTTCCCGTTGCGCAATCGCGGCATCGGCGAAAAGGAGGTCGACGCCAGGGTGCGCGAGATCGGCAAGATGCTCGAGCTCGACCACATGCTCAATAAGCGCGCCTCGGGCCTGACCGCCGACGGCAAGCAGAAGATCTCGCTGGGCCGCGGCCTCGTACGCTCGGACGTCAATGTCATCATGTTCGACGAGCCGCTGACCGTCATCGACCCGCATCTCAAATGGGTATTGCGCTCGAAGCTCAAGGAGCTGCATCACCGCATCCGGCGGACGATGATCTATGTGACGCATGACCAGACGGAGGCGCTGACCTTCGCCGAGAAGGTGGTGGTCATGAAGGACGGCCAGATCGTGCAGATCGGCACGCCGATCGAGCTCTTCGAAAAGCCCAAGCACACTTTCGTCGGCCATTTCATCGGCTCGCCCGGCATGAATCTGCTGCCCTGCACGGTGGAGAGCGGCAGAGCGGTCTTTGCCGGCAATGCGGTCGCGGCCGCGAATGCCGCGGCCTACAAGGGCAATGGCAAGGTGCTGGAGCTCGGGGTCCGGCCGGAATTCGTGAGCTTCGGCGCGCAAGGCATTCCGGTCGACATCGTGAAGGTCGCCGATGCCGGGCGCTACCGGATCGTCGAGACGCGCCACCAGGACCACAGCATCAAGCTCCTGGTCGCCGAAGGCCTGGTCCTTCCAACGAGACAGGCGCATCTCCAGTTCGATCCGGCGCATACGCAAATCTACGAAGACGGATGGATGGTGTCCTGATGAACAAGACCGTCAATCAAAAGGCCTGGTTCTTCGTCCTGCCCGTCGTGCTGCTGGTCGCCTTCAACGCCATCATCCCCTTGATGACGGTGGTGAATTTCTCGGTGCAGGAGACTTTTGGCGACAACGTGTTCTTCTGGGCGGGCGTGCAATGGTTCGAACAGGTGCTGCAGTCGCCCCGCTTCCATGCGGCTCTTGGGCGCCAGCTCCTGTTCACAGCGATCATCCTCCTAATCGAGATCCCCTTGGGTCTCGCCATCGCGCTCGCCATGCCGCGCAAGGGGCCCTGGGTCTCGGTCTGCCTGGTGCTCATGGCCTTGCCGCTCCTCATCCCGTGGAACGTCGTCGGCGCCATGTGGAACATCTTCGCGCTGCCCGATATCGGATTCCTGGGACGCCTGATCAATGGGCTCGGCATCGAATACAACTATACGCGCCAGCCTTTCTCGGCCTGGTTCACCATGGTGCTGATGGATGTCTGGCACTGGACTTCGCTCGTCGTGCTCTTGTGCTATGCCGGCCTCGTCTCGATCCCCGATGCCTATTACCAGGCGGCGAAGGTCGACGGCGCCAGGCCCTGGGCGGTGTTCCGCTATATCCAGCTGCCGAAGCTCAAATATGTGCTGACCATCGCCATCTTGTTGCGCTTCATGGACAGCTTCATGATCTATACCGAAGCCGTCGTGCTGACGGGCGGCGGGCCGGGCAATGCCACGACCTTCCTGTCGATCGACCTGCAGAAGATCGCCCTCGGCCAGTTCGACCTGGGGCCGGCGGGAGCCATGTCGATCATCTACTTCCTGATCATCCTGTTCTTCAGCTGGCTGTTCTACACGCTGATGATGAAAGACGAGGCCCGGTGATGAAACGCGTTCCCTGGCTCATCCCGACGCTCTACATCCTCTTCCTGATGCTGCCGATCTACTGGCTGATCAACATGTCGTTCAAGACGACGAACGAGATCCTGGGCTCCTTCACTTTGTGGCCGCGGGATTTCACCTTCGACAATTACATCAAGATCTTCACTGATCCGACCTGGTACAACGGCTACATCAATTCGATCACCTATGTGGTGATCAACACGGTGCTGTCGGTCGTCGTGGCGTTGCCGGCGGCCTATGCCTTCTCGCGCTACCGCTTCCTTGGCGACAAGCATCTGTTCTTCTGGCTCCTGACCAACCGCATGGCGCCGGCCGCGGTCTTTGCGCTACCGTTCCTGCAGCTCTATTCGGCGGTGGGGCTCTTCGACACGCCGCTCGCGGTGGCGCTCGCCCATACGCTGTTCAACATCCCGCTCGCGGTGTGGATCCTCGAAGGCTTCATGTCGGGCGTGCCGAAGGAGCTCGACGAGACGGCCTATGTCGACGGCTATTCCTTCTGGGGCTTCTTCTTCAAGATCTTCGTGCCGACGATCGCCGCCGGCATCGGTGTTGCCGCCTTCTTCTGCTTCATGTTCTCCTGGGTCGAATTGCTGCTCGCCAAGACGCTCACCTCGGTCGCGGCGAAGCCCATCGCCGCGACCATGACACGCACCGCCAGCACGTCGGGCTATGAGCTGGGACTGCTGGCGGCCGCCGGCACGCTCACCATCGTGCCCGGCGCTTTCGTGATCTATTTCGTGCGCAACTACATCGCCAAGGGCTTTGCCCTTGGCCGCGTGTGACAAAGGAGGGCCCAAATGGAAGCTGCACCATTTCTCTCCTGGATGGCCTGGACCTGGCCGACCGCGGCCTTCTTCCTGTTCATCTTCCTGTGCCTTGTCGGCATGTCGGTGTGGGAATATTACGCGCCGGGCGGCGATCCGCGGCACGGCATACTGGGCCTCGACACGACGCGCGGCGACCGCCTGTTCATTTCGCTGCTGGGCAGCGCCTTCATCTTCCTGGCCTGGCTCGGCCTCGTCGGCACGCCGCTGTGGGGCCCGCTCGTCATCGCGCTTGTTTACGCTTTTGCCGTGTTCAGATGGGTTTAGCGGCTCGGGAGTGCTGCTTATGCGATGTTTTTCCTGAAGAGAATGAGAATCTCCTGCGCTGAGGTTCAATGACCGTCTTCGTCAAAGCCCAATTACCGGGCGATCACCGGGACCATGATCGGGCCGAATTTACTGCCGATACGCTCATTCATGCAGTGGGGTGTTGCCTCGGATTGGCCGGCGCGGCCGCGCTTTTGAGCATTGCTTTCAATTCTGCGACCCAAGCTGAATTGGTCTCTCTCATGATATACCTTTTCGGCTTACTCTCGATGCTTGGCCTTTCTGCAGCCTACAACATATTGTCTTGCACCAACGCGAGTTCGGCGCTCCGTTGCCTCGATCACTCTGCAATCTATCTGATGATCGCTGGAACCTATACAGCGGTCTTGGCGCAGATGAATAATGATGCTGCTCCAGTCGGGCTGCTCATCGCGATTTGGGTCACTGCGGCCGTTGGTATCGCACTCAAGTTGCTATGGCCTGGTCGTTTCGATCGATTGTCTCTGCTTCTCTATCTTCTCCTGGGTTGGTCCGGGGTGCTCGTATTCGACTTAATCGCAGCGGCTCTTCCAAGTGTAAGCCTCTGGCTCCTCGTGGCAGGCGGCATCATTTACACGATCGGTGTCATCTTTCATCGATGGGAGAGCCTGCGATTTCAGAACGCGATCTGGCATGGCTTCGTGCTCGTTGCTGCATGCTGCCACTATTGGGCTATTCTCTACAGCGTCTCGCATGGATCCATTGGAGCCTGATTGAAGAGAGATACCTTTGGCCGTGGCGATGCGTGACCATAGATGTGGGCGTGTCTGGCATCGTGCCGGAGTTCTCACCTGAACGTCAGCAAGGTTTGAAGCTGTCACATGCGCGTGTGCGGTCAGAAGCTGCTTTTCCTGCGCGCGAGCCGGGCTAGGACGACGCGTGGATGGCGCGCGCGGCGCTGGTGACGTCGCTGATGCCGGTGAGCCTTTCGGCATCGATCACGAGCCTTCGGGCAAGCGTCAGCGCCTTGGTCTCGCATTTGGCGCGCATGGCCGGCTTCTCGATGCTTTCGAGATCCTCGGTATGGGCCAGCCCCAAGATGCGGCGGATCATCTTGATGCCGGCGAAGGAGATGGTGTCGACGAACAGATTGCGCATGAAGCGCTGCTTCTCGGCGGCGAAGGCGAGCGCGCCGTCGGGCTCCTGGAAGAGTTCCGGCATATAGGCGTCGCCCGACTTGCTCTTGTCCCAGAGCTCGATGAACCGCTTGCTGAACAGCCGCCAGACCTGCTCGACCTGCATCAGGATCCAGTGGCGATAGGGGCTGCGGGCATAGACCCGGGCCTCGTGGCCGTCCTGCGCATAAAAGGCGAGCAGCAGGTTGCCGATGACCGCGCCGACATCGAAGCCCATGGGGCCGACGAAGGCGAATTCCGGATCGATGACACGCGTGTCCGTGGGCGTCAGCATGATCGAGCCGGTATGGAGGTCGCCATGGATCAGGGCCTCGGCCGAGGTCATGAATTGCAGCTTGCGCCTCTGCACCGCGGCTTTCAGTGGCTCGTCGCGGCGGAACTGTGCCGCGATCTCGTCGAGATCGGGACTGGTCCAGTGGTTGAGCTTCGCTATCCGATAAGGGTCGGTGAAGACCAGGTCCTCGGTGATCTTGCACAATTCGATATTGTCGGCGAAGGCCCAGATCCGGCGCTTGTGGTCGGACGCCGTGGTAGCCAGCGGCGAGGTGTTGAACAGGGTCTGCGCCATGAACTCGGCGATGTGGCTGGCGAAGAGCGGATATTCGATGCCGCGGATGAGGCCCTTGCGCATGATGATATGGGGCGAGAGATACTCCATCACGATCAGCGCCAGATTGCGGTCGAAATGGTAGACCTTGGGCACCAGCTTCGGCGCGTGCTTCCCCTGCTCGACGAGCGCCATATGCTCGTAATAGGAGCGCGACAAGGGTAGCGGCCAGGAATCGCCGACGAGCCGCACATAGGGGAGCGCCTGCTTGACGACGACCGCGGTTTTCGGGCTCCTGACGATAAAGACCAGGTTGAGATTGCCGTCGCCGACCTCCTCGACGGTCCAGCCCGCGGGCTCGCCGCCCAAGAGCTCTTTCACCTGCGGCAAGCTGCCAAGGAACTCCGGGAGGCTGCCATCATTGAGCGCGCGATAAGCCGACATGGCGCCTCAAGGCGACGCCTGGCGCGAGACGCGCAGGCGTTCGGCATAGATGTTGATGATCAGGGCGGCGAGCAGGATGAGGCCGCGGATCAGGATCTTCAGGAAACTGTCGATATTGATGTGGTCGAGGCCGTTATTGAGGACGCCCAGCACGAACAGGCCGATGATCGTATTGGGAATGCCGCCGCGCCCGCCGAACAGGCTGGTGCCGCCGACCACGACGGCGGCGATGGCGTCGAGCAGATAAGTGCCGAATTCATTCTGTTGGGCGCTGCCGAAATAGGCGACGCCCAGCATGCCGGCAAGCCCTGAGCAGAAGGCCGAGATCATCAGCACGGCGGCGATGATGAGCTTGACATTGACGCCCGAATATTCGGCCGCCTCACGATTGCCGCCGACCATATAGATATAGCGGCCGAAACGCGTATAGGTCAGCACCAGGTGGCCGATCAGCAGCGCCAGCGCGGCGACGATGATGAGCCAGGGTATGCCGAGGATCGAGCGCGAGCCGAGCGTCGCGATGAGCGAGGGCACGGCATAGGCGATCTGGCCCCGCACCAGCATGGCGCTGATGCCGTCGCAAATCTGCATCATGGCAAGGGTCATGATGAAGGACGGTATGCCGATCCTGGTCACGCCGAAAGCGGTGATGCCGCCGAGCGCCAGGCAGGTGAAAATCGCCAGGATGATGGCGAAGCCGCCGGCAAGCGGGATATTGGCGATGTTCACGCTCGCATCCTGAAGCGTGAAGAAGGCGACGACGATGCCGGTCGCATTGGCGACGCTGGCGACGCTCAAGTCGATCTCGGCGGTGAGGATGACGAAGGTGAGCCCCACGGCGATGATGCCGGTGATCGATACCTGCTGCAGGATGTTCTGCAGATTGCCGAAGGACAGGAAGGAGGGGCTGGCGATCGAGAAGAAGACGACCAGGAAGAGCAGCGTCAGGAAGGGCGCGATATTGCTGAGCTGGTTGCGGAACCAGTGGCTCGCGGACTGCCTTGGCGCTTTCACTTCCGACGTCGAGGTCATCAATTCTTCCTTATCCCGTCATCCTGCTTCGTCACGCGGCGGCGAGCAGGCGATCCTTGCTGATCGTCTCGTTGGCGAATTCCTGCGAGACCGTGCCTTTGCGCATCACCATGATGCGGTCGGCGAGCGACAGCACCGTCTCGGGCTCGGTCGAGATTACAACGATCCCGACCCCCTGGTCGCGCAGATTCCGCACGATCTTCACCACGTCCTCCTTGGCGCCGACATCCATGCCGCGCGTCGGCTCGCTCAGGATCAGGACCTTGGGCAGGTAAGTCAGCCATTTGGCGACGCCGACCTTCTGCTGGTTGCCGCCGGAGAGATTGCCGAGCAAGGCCTCGGTCCCCGGCGTCTTGATGCTCAGGCTGTCGATGTGCTTAGCCGCGATCGCGCGCTCGGCGTCGGGCTTGAGCCAGAGTTTCGACAGGCGCTCGAGAATGGAAATCGACATGTTCTTGTAGATCGGCTCGTGATGGAACAGCATGCTGCGCCGGCTTTCCGGCACATAGGCGATGCCGGCTTGCGCCGCCTGGGCGGTGTTCCTGAGCCTAAAGGGCTTGCCGTCGACCTTGAGCGAGCCCGTGTCGCATTTCATCTTGCCGAACAAAGCGCGCGCCAGCTCGATCTGGCCGCAGCCCATGAAGCCATAGATGCCGAGGATCTCGCCGCCTTTCACGGTGAGATTGACGTCGGCAAAGGCGCCGTCCTTGCTGAGGCCCTCCGCCTCGAGCACCGTCTTTGCGTCCTTGGGACTGGCGAGCGCGACATTGCCGAGATAGCTCGATTCGAGCTCCTCATGGCCTCGGCCGATCATGCGCTGGATGATCCAGGCCTTGTCGATCTCAGGGGTCACGGCGGCGGCCACCACCTTGCGGCCATTGCGGAAGACGGTGATCTGGTCGGCGATCGTGAGCACGTCCTCGAGGAAATGCGAGATGAAGACCAGGCTGTTGCCCTCGTCGCGCAATTTGCGCAGGGAACGGAACAGGCGCTCGATCTCGGGCGGCGACAAAGCCGAGGTCGGTTCGTCGAGGATGATGATGCTGGCGCCCGAGAACAAGACGCGCGACAGCTCGACCAGTTGCTGAACGCCAATGGGGAGCTCGCCCAGCGTGATCTTGGGGTCGAGGTCGAGACCGAGCTTCTTCAGCTGCTCGCGCGCACCCTTGGCCATGGAAGACCAGTCGACGGCGCCCATCCGGTTGACGGGCTGCACGCCCAGATAGACATTCTCAGCGACGGTCAATTGCGGCACGACGCTCAATTCCTGATGCACCATGCCGATGCCGTGCTTCAGCGCATCGCGGGCCGAATGGAAGTGGACCGGCTTGCCGTCGAGCAGCATCTCGCCCTCGAAGCCCGCATGCACCCCGGCGATGATCTTCATCAAGGTCGACTTGCCGGCGCCGTTCTCACCGACCAGCGCATGGATCTCGCCGCGGCGCAACGTGAAATCCACCCCCCGAAGTGCTTCGACACCGCCGAAGGACTTCGAGATGTGGGACATTTTCAGCCTTATATCGGCGTCGGTCATCTCCGAATCGACTTCACCCTGATTCATGCCGCTCCACGCCAAGACTGGCCCCGGATCGGGTCCGGCGCAAGCCTTGGCGAGAAAGCGTATCGCATCAGATCAGGAACTGCTCCTCCATCCAGGCCATGCCAGGGGCATTGGCCTTGGTGACGACCGGGCCGTCGGTGATGATGTGCTTCGGAATGCCTTCACCGGTCTTAGTGCCATGCACGACGGCGGCGACGCCGGCGATGATGGACCCGCCATGGATGCGGCAGGAGGGATTGCGCACCGTCGCGAACATGCGGCCGTCCTGCACCGCGGCAATGGCCGGCGGCATGGCGTCGACACCGCCGATCAATATGCCTTCGCGGCCCTTGGCCTTCATGACGTTCGCGGCGGCGAGCGCCATGTCGTCATTGTGGAAGAAGGCGGCATCGATCTGCGGATACTTGGTCAGCAAGGTTTCCCAGATGCGCGCGACCTTGGTCACGTCCCAATCGGCCGGCTGCTCGTCGAGCACTTCGATGCCGGGGAATTTTTCGACCACCGACTTGAAGCCCTTGGCGCGGCCTTGCGCGCCGGTATGGCCGAGCGCCCCTTGCGTCATGATGATCTTGCCCTTGCCGCCCAGCTGGTTGACGAGCGCCTGGGTCACCGAAGCGCCCATGAACTCGTTATCGGGCGCGAGGAAGGTGTGCACATTGATCGTATCGAGAGGTGCGATCAGCGTGTCCATGTCCATGACCGGGATGCCGGCATCGATCATCTTGTTGACCGGCGCCGTCAGCGTGCCGATACCGAAAGCCTGGATGGCGACGAAATCCCATTGCTGGGACGCCATGTTGTCGATGGCGGCGCGCTGCTTCACGGCATCGAGCTGGCCGTCGAACCAGGTCACCTCGACATTGAAGAGCTTGCCCCAGTATTCGGCCGCCTGCTTGCCCTGCGCGCACCATGTCGCCTGGAGGCCTGCATTGGAGAAGGCGGCCTTCAGCGGCTTCTCCGATTTGCCGGCTTCCTTGGCGAGAGCCGCAAGACCCGGCGAGAACAAGCCGGCGGCGCCGGCGACCGAGGCGAGCTTCAGAAGATCGCGGCGTGACTGCACTTTATTATCTGACATTGGGGTTCCTCCATTTGGCGTGTCAGGGACTATTTGTCATACTTATTGTTTTGATGATTTTATAAAGTGACTTTTCCGCTTTGCCTAGACGATACTAAGAGCGTACTTGAAAAAGCTGACGCGCTGAGCTATCTCTTCTGTAACATTCATTGTTACAAATTAGGAGAGACCGATGGCTGTGTCAGCATCGGCGCCGATTGCTGCGGGCACGCGTATCGGCCATGTGCATCTGAAGGTCGCCGATATCGACCGCGCCCTCGATTTCTATTGCGACGTGCTCGGCTTCGAGCTTGTCCAAAAATTAGGCAACCAGGCGGCCTTCATCTCGGCCGGCGGCTATCATCATCATATCGGGCTCAACACCTGGGAAAGTGCCGGCGGCCAGCCGCCACCGCCCGGCACGACGGGCCTTTACCATCTTGCCATCCTCTATCCGACCCGCGCCGACCTCGCCGATGCGCTGAAGCGCCTTATCGCCCATGGCATTCCGCTCGATGGCGCTTCCGATCACGGCGTCAGCGAGGCGCTCTATCTGCGCGATCCGGATGACAACGGCGTCGAGCTCTATTGCGATCGGCCACAGGACCAGTGGCCGCGCAACAAGGATGGATCGCTCGGCATGTTCACGCGGCGGCTCGACCTCGAAGATCTGTTGCGCCAAGCCAAATCCTGAAATCTTGAACCTGAAGAAGGGGTAGCCCATGACCAAAGTCCTCGTGCTCTATTACTCGTCCTATGGCCATATCGAGCAGATGGCCTATGCCGCCGCCGAAGGCGCCAAATCGGCGGGCGCTGAAGTCGACGTCAAGCGCGTGCCGGAGCTCGTGCCTGAGGACGTCGCCAAGAAATCGGGCTTCAAGCTCGACCAGAAGGCGCCGATCGCCACGGTGGACGAGCTTCCGAATTACGATGCAATCATCTTCGGGTCGGGCACGCGCTTCGGCAATGTCACGGCGCAATTGCGCAATTTCATGGACCAGACCGGCGGCCTGTGGGCCAAGGGCGCCTTGATCGGCAAGGTGGGATCGGTCTTCACTTCGTCCGCCACTCAGCATGGCGGGCAGGAATCGACGATCCTGACCTTCATCCCGACCCTCCTGCATCAGGGCATGATCGTCGTCGGTCTGCCCTATTCATTTGCGGGCCAGTCGGGCGTCGATGAGATCAAAGGCGGCTCGCCCTACGGCGCCTCGACCATCACGAATACGGATGGCAGCCGGCAGCCTTCACCGGTCGAGCTCGAAGGCGCTCGCTATCAGGGCCGGCGTGTCGCGGAGATCGCAAGCAAGCTCACAAGCAAAGGTTGACCTCAAGGGTCTTCCCCGTGAAACTCCCCTCTTAAAAACAGGGGAGTTTTTCATGCCGTCCTACATACTTGCCGTCGACCAGGGCACGACATCGACGCGCAGCATCCTGTTCCGTCCCGATCTTTCCGTCGCCGCCGTCGCCCAGCAGGAATTCCCGCAGCATTTCCCCTCATCGGGCTGGGTCGAGCACGAGCCCGAAGATCTGTGGCGCACCACCGTCGACACGATCAAAGGCGCACTCGCCAAGGCTTCCGCCACCGCCTCGGACATCGCCGCCATCGGCATCACCAATCAGCGCGAGACGACCCTCGTCTGGGACAAGAAGAGCGGCAAGGCCGTCCACAAGGCCATCGTCTGGCAGGACCGGCGCACCGCCGATCACTGCGCCACGCTCAAGGCGGCGGGGCATGAGGCTGTATTCGCGCGCAAGACCGGGCTTCTGCTCGATCCTTATTTCTCCGGCACCAAGATCACCTGGCTCATCGACAATGTCGACGGCGCCCGCCAGAAAGCCGAGGCGGGCGAGCTCGCTTTCGGCACGGTCGACACGTTTCTCCTCTGGCGCCTGACCCAAGGCAAGGTCCATGCGACGGATGCGACCAATGCGTCGCGCACCTTGCTCTATGATATCCATCGTGGCGACTGGGACGATGAATTGTGCCACCTGTTGCGCGTGCCCAAATCGATGCTGCCCCAAGTGCGCGACTCCTCAGGCGATTTCGGCATGACGGAGGCGGCACTCTTCGGCCGGCCCATCCCGATCATGGGCATCGCCGGCGATCAGCAGGCAGCGACGGTCGGCCAAGCCTGCTTCGCACCTGGCATGATCAAATCGACCTATGGCACGGGATGTTTCGCGGTGCTCAATACCGGGACTTCGCCCGTTCCCTCGCGCAACCGCCTCCTGACGACGATCGCCTATCAGCTCAAGGGCGAGCGGACCTATGCGCTGGAGGGGGCCATCTTCATCGCCGGTGCCGCGGTGCAATGGCTGCGCGACGGCCTCAAGATCATCGACACGGCGCAGCGCACCGGCGAGTTGGCGCAGGCCGCCGACCCCGAGCAGCAGATCTATCTCATTCCGGCCTTCGTAGGACTGGGAGCGCCCTATTGGAGACCTGAGGTGCGGGGCGCACTCTTTGGCCTGACCCGCGCCACGGGGCCCAAAGAACTGGCGCGGGCTGCGCTCGAGGCGGTCTGCTACCAGACGCGCGACCTCCTCGAAGCGATGCGCGGCGATTGGGGCGGCCAAGCGAGCACGATCCTCAGGGTCGATGGCGGCATGGTGGCATCCGATTGGACCATGCAGTGCCTCGCCGACATCCTCGATGCGCCGGTCGACCGCCCGCGGATCCTCGAGACCACGGCGGTGGGGGCCGCCTATCTCGCCGGCCTCGCGCAAGGGCTCTGTCCGGACCCGCAGGAATTCGCCAAAAGCTGGAAGCTTGAGAAGCGCTTCACGCCACAGATGCCGGCTGAGCTCAGGGAACAGAAATATGGCGGCTGGCAAGAGGCGATGCGCAAGCTTTTGAGCTAGCCCCTTGTGTTCTCCGGAATTATATAATATATACTCCTGAATAGGAGTTCGCAATGCTTAGTCAGGCCTATCCGGCAACCGGTTATGAGCCATCGCCGCTTATCGATCTTAGCGCGAAATCAGAACGCGAGCGGCTGAGCCCGTCGGCGGTACGCGCCTTCTTCAACATCATGGACCATTGGGGCGTGCGCGATGAAGATGCCCGACTGCTCCTTGGCGGCATCTCCAATGGGCCATTTTATGAAATGAAGAAGAAACCGGACCGTGTGCTCGACACCGACAGGCTGCAACGGATTTCCTATCTCGTCGGCATTTTCAAAGCGCTCAACGTGCTCTATTCGGAGAAGCTGGCTGATGCCTGGATCAAGCTTGCGAACAGCAATCGAATCTTTGGTGGTCTGACACCGCTTGCCTATATGATCAAAGGCGGCCTTCCGGCGATGCATACCGTTCGCCGCTTACTCGATGCTCGGCGAGGCGGCATGTGAGCCTGCCTAAGGTTTCTCTCCTTCGCCGGTACGACACACACCGCCTGATTCCCTCCAAGTACAGCCAGAGTGGCGACAGCGTGCTGACGCGGATCGCCGATAGTGACGCCCATCTCCGGGACATCTTCGAACTCGATCACGCGACCAACGATCGGCTTTTGGCGGAGAACGATCTCCTCCCTGGCATCGATACGCACGAGCTCGTCTTCGGTGTGCCATACTATCGGATCGTCAACGCCGCTTTCTGCCATGCGCATCCTCTCGGCAGCCGATTCAACGGTCCCGATCGCGGCGCATGGTACGCGGCGTTCGAAGTGGAGACCGCACAGGCGGAAGTCGCGTTTCACAAAGGGGTGGAACTCGCCGAGGTCGGGTGGTTTCATGAAGAAGTGACATATGACGACTATCTCGCGGACATCAGCGCCGAATTCCACGACATACGCGACGACAAGGCGTTCGCAGACTGTTTGGCGCCTGACAGCTACGTTGCCTCGCAAAGGCTTGCGCAGCAACTACTCGCGGCCGGCTCCCTCGGCGTGGTCTATCCCAGCGTTCGAAAGCCGAGCGGAAATTGTCTCGCGTGTTTCCGCCCCACGCTCGTCACAAACGCACGGAAGGACGCTACTTATGTCTTTCGGTGGGAAGGGCAGGCGGAACCAATCGTCTTTGCGAAGAGGTAAAAACGTAGCTCGCCTGTCATATGCCGTTCATGGAAACGCCGCATAGGCGACGCTGAGACGGGTGTATGAGGGAGAGAATCAGCGATGACTGCCATAGCCGCCGACAGTGACCTTTCTTCCGCGGACGCCCTCAAGGCGGCAGTACACCAGCATCGGGCCATAACGCCGAGCGGCGTCCTGGAGCGGCTTTTTACTCTGGCCTTTGGCGGCCTCGTCTATCCGCAGATCTGGGAGGACCCCGTCGTCGATCTGGCGGCGATGGAGCTCGGCAGCGACCATCGCGTGATCACCATCGCGTCGGGTGGCTGCAACGCGCTCTCCTATATGGCGGCATCGCCTGAAAGCCTCATCGCCGTCGACCTCAATCCGGCGCATATCGCGCTGACCAGGCTGAAACTCGCGGCGGCGCGGCACCTGCCGGTCTATGAGCAGTTCCGCCGCTTCTTCGCCGATGCCGACAGCCACGCCAATACGGCCGCCTACCGCGCCTGGCTCAAGCCCCATCTCGATTCCGACACGCAACGCTATTGGGACAAGAAGACGCTCAATGGCCGGCGGCGCATCGACATGTTCGCAAGGCGGTTCTATCGCCATGGCCTCCTCGGCCGCTTCATCGGCCTCGCCCATCTGGTGGCGCGCCTTTATGGCGTGCGGCCCGAGACGATCATCAACATGGCCGATCTCGCCGAGCAGCGGATCTTCTTTGACGACCACATCGCGCCGATCTTCGACAAGCGGCTGGTGCGCTTCATCACCGGGCGCAAGCTCTCGCTCTATGGCCTCGGCATCCCGCCGGCGCAATATGAGAAGCTCGCCGGTGGACGCTCCATGGCGGAAGTGCTCATCGAGCGCCTGCGCAAGCTCGCCTGCGATTTCCCGCTCAACGAGAACTACTTCGCTTGGCAGGCCTTCGCCCGGCGCTATGACACGGGCGAGACGGCAGCACTGCCGCTCTATCTGCAGCGCGAGAATTTCTCCGCGATCAAGCGCGGCGCCGAGCGGATAACGCCCTATCTCGGCTCCTTCACCCAGTGCCTCAAGGCCCATCCGGCGGCGAGCCTCGACCGCTATGTGCTGCTCGATGCGCAGGACTGGATGACGGACGACCAGCTCAGCGAATTGTGGAGCGAGATCACCCGCACCGCGAAGCCGGGGGCCCGGGTCATCTTCCGTACCGCCGGCGAAGCGACGATCCTGCCGGGCCGCGTCAGGCCTGACATTCTCGAACGCTGGACCTACGAGGCGGAGCGCTCGCGCATCCTCGGCTACATGGACCGCTCGGCGATCTATGGCGGCTTCCATCTCTACCAGCTGAAGGCGGCCGACTGAGATGGCGGGCCACGGCGATCTCATGGATCGCATCTATCGCCATCAGCGGCATGTCTATGACCTGACGCGCAAATACTACCTGCTCGGACGTGACCAGTTGATCGCCGAGCTCGACCCGCCGCAGCGGGGCTCGGTGCTCGAGATCGGCTGCGGCACCGGGCGCAATCTTCTCGCGGTGCGCCGGCGCTATCCCCAAGCGCGCCTCTACGGCCTCGATATATCGGAGGCGATGCTGCTCACGGCCAAGGCCCATTCGCAAGGGCAGCACATCGTCTATGCCAAGGCCGATGCCGCCGATTTCGATCCGCGAGCGCTGTTTGGGGAGGCCTCCTTCGACCGCATCTTCATTTCCTATGCGCTGTCGATGATCCCGTCCTGGCAGGCGGTGCTCGCTTCCGCCGTCAAGATGCTGGCCCCGGGGGGTGAGCTCCATATCGTCGATTTCGGTCAGCAGGAGCGCCTGCCGCAGGCCTTCCGTGCGGCGCTCAGGGCCTGGCTCGCCAAATTCCACGTGACCCCCAGGGCCCATTTGCGTGCGGCGATCGAGCAACTGGCGAAGGCGGAAGGTGCCACCGTCGCCTTTCTCCCGATCAAGGGGGGCTATGCCTGGCGGCTCACGCTCAAGAAGCAGATGAGCAGGGTGCCGGCCGCGGCGTGAGACCGCCCTTGTAAAGGCCGGCGAATCCTTTCTATTCTTTCCCGGCATGTGGGATTTCAGCGGCGCGATCCAGAGCTTTCTCATCGCCTTTCCGGCGCTGTTCTCGATCGTCAATCCGCTCGGCATCGCCCTCATCTACCATCAAGTCACGGCCGGCCGCAGCCGGGCCGAACGCACCGTACTCGCCTGGCGGGTCGCCGCCTATTCGCTGGGCGTCATGCTGGTTTCGCTCTGGGTCGGGGCGACGCTCATCGGCTTCTTCGGGGTCACGTTGAGCGCGCTACGAGTCGCCGGAGGCCTGGTGGTCGCGGTCAGGGCCTGGGAAATGCTGTCGGCACCCGAACAGAGCGAGGGCCGCAAGCAGGAACAGGCGGCGACAGCCAGCGGCGCCAGCGATGACGCCTTCTTTCCCTTGACCATGCCGCTCACCACCGGTCCCGGCACCATATCAGTCGCCATCGCGCTCAGCGCCAGCCGGCCCAAGAATATCAGCTGGGTCGATCTCGTCCTGTTCTTCGCCGGCATGTCGGGAGCGGCCATTGCCGTCGCCCTCACCATCGGCTTTCTCTATGCCTCGGCCGACCGCGTGGTCTCGCTTCTGGGGCAGGCGGGCTTGCGCGTGGTGACGCGCATGTCGGCTTTCCTCCTGCTCTGCATCGGGGTGCAGATCTGCCTGACCGGCGTGCAGGAGGCGTTGTTTCCGCTGTTCACCAACCGCATCATGC
Organism: Pseudomonadota bacterium; assembly: GCA_021828105.1. Lineage (GTDB taxonomy): Bacteria > Pseudomonadota > Alphaproteobacteria > Rhizobiales > Aestuariivirgaceae > Taklimakanibacter. Next base: position 95,001 of record JAKATG010000003.1, on the reverse strand, counting down.
CGTCGAATGTCTGAGACCTGGAAGAGACCCGAATGATATTCCCCGCCACCACCGACTGGGACGACGCTTATACGAACGGCGCCCACATTGCGGGCGGCGAGGGCTACATCGCGCGCTGGGCGCAGGGGGCGCAAGGCTTTCGCGACCGGATCGGCGATCTCGGCAGCGCCAGGCTCGATCTCGCTTATGGATCTCAGCCGCGCAATCGGCTCGACCTGTTCCTGCCACGCGGCACGCCCGCCGGACTCTTCGTCTTCGTGCATGGCGGCTATTGGATGCGCTTCGACAAAAGCTCGTGGTCGCAGCTCGCCGAAGGCGCGCTCAAGCGCGACTTCGCTGTCGCCATGCCGTCCTACACCTTATGTCCGGATATCCGCATCGGCGGCATTGGGCGTGAGATCGGCACGGCCATCGGCTTTGCGGCGCAAGAGGTCGCGGGGCCGATCCACCTCGCCGGCCATTCGGCCGGAGGCCATCTCGTCTGCCGCATGATGGCCTTGTCTTCGCCGTTGCCCGAGCCGGCACGCCGGCGTGTCGCCCAAGTCGTGTCGATATCGGGCGTGCATGATCTGCGCCCGCTCATGAGCACGCAAATGAATGCGACGCTCAGGCTCGACCGCGACGAGGCGCGCGCCGAAAGCCCGGTCCTGCTCGAGCCGTCGCCGGACGTGCGCCTCATTTGCTGGGCCGGCGCCGGCGAGCGGGCCGAATTCATCCGCCAGAATGCGCTCATGGCCAATATCTGGCGCGGTCTTGGCGCGGCAACGGCCTGCGTGGTGGAGGACAACCGGCATCATTTCAATGTCATCGAGAGCTTGAGCGACCCCGATTCGCCCCTGACGAAGGCCTTATTCGAAACCTGATTGCCGCTTATCCTGAGACGGTCGAGGAGGTGCCCATGACGAGCCATCCCAAGCCGCAAGGAATCCCGCCCGATACGCCGCGGCCCATGCCGAGTCCGGAGCCGCCGCGGCCGGCGCCGATACCGGATGAGGGCCCGAAGCCGCCACCGAGCTGATGCTCAGCCTTCGCGGAACGTGTGAGCGATCTGATCCGTCAGGGGCTGCAGGAAATAGCTGAGCGGCGTGCGCTCGTGCGTTTGTATGAACGCCTCGGCGGGCATGCCGGCCTTGAGCTTGTTGGCCCCGAGCAGCTTGATCTGCGCCGGTCCAAGGCGGACGCGTACCGCGTAGAAGGGCAGCGAATCTTCCGATGTTCGCGTGAGGTCGGCCGCCACTTGAACGACTTCACCGTTGATCTCTGGCGTCGTTCGTTGATCGAAGGCAGGAAAGCGCACTTGCGCCGCCTGGCCAATATTGACCTGATCGATATCCTCCGGGCGCACCTGGGCATCGATTACGAGTTCATCGAGATCGGGAACGATCGCCATCATATCGGCACCCGGGGCGATGACGCCGCCGATCGTATGCAGGCTTAGCTGGTGCACGATGCCGGCGCGGGGCGCGCGAATCTCCATGCGCGCCAACTTGGCCCCTGAGGCGATCTGACGTTCAGTCGCCTCGGCAATTCCCGCTTCCGCCTCGCGCAGCTCGCTGAGCGTACGCGTGCGCGCATCGTCCGCGATCTGGATGACCTGCAATCTGGTCTCGCTGATACGGCCCTTGGCGGCGGCGATGCTTGCGACCAGCTCGCCCTCTTCGCCCTCGAGCCGCGCCCGTTCGCGATCGAGCGCGAAGACCCGATTCGCCTCGACCAGACCTTGCTGCAGCAGCTTCCTGAGATTTGCGAGTTCCTCCCGGACCAGCACCGTCTGTTCTTTTTTCGAAGCGTATTGCGCGGCAAGTCCCGAAATCTCCTGTTCGAGCTGGCCTATTCTCTCGGTCAGCTGCTCGATGCGTCCCGCAAGTGCGGCTTTCTGGACGCTGAACAATTTGCGCTGTCCGGCGAGAAGATCGGTGATTCGCGGATCGGTAGACCGCGAAAGCAGAGCTTCGGAAAATTGGATTTCCTCATCGTCGTCGCGTTCGGCAATGAGGCGAGCCCGCTTGGCGCTCAATTCATCCAGGCTCCCCTGCAGGATCGCCAGTTCGGCGCGCGTATCCGTCTCATCGAGCCTGACCAGAACCTGCCCGGCCTCGACCCGGTCACCTTCCTTTACCGCGATCTCGGCGATGATGCCGCCGTCGCGGTGCTGAATGCGCTTGAGATAGGTCTCGACGACCGTGACCCCTGGCGCAATGACGGCGCCCTGGATCGAGGCCAGCACCGTCCACAGGCCGATGACGCCGAGCAACAGTCCCGACCCGACGAAGCCCGCTATCTGATGGCGACGCAAGGAGCTGATGGCCGAAGAGGTCGTCATCGCGATCAGCCTCTCGCCTCGACAATGGTAAGGCCGCCCGGCCGGCCGGTCCCGTCGACGGGGCGCGCCAGCACCTTGGCGAGCACCTCGTCCTTGGGTCCAAAGGCGAATACCCGACCGTCACGCAGAACCATCAGCCTGTCGAGCGCGGCGATGGCGCTTGGCCGGTGAGCGATGACGATGACGGTGCCGCCGCGGGCGCGAACCGCAGCGATCGCTCTCACAAGGGCGACCTCGCCATCGGCATCGAGATTGGCATTGGGTTCATCGAGCACCAGGAAGCTGGGATTGCCATAGAGGGCCCGCGCCAGGCCGAGGCGCTGGCATTGACCGGCCGAGAGCCGCCTTCCGCCATGACCAATGAGGGTGTTGTAGCCGTCGGGCATCTGCAGGACGAGGTCGTGGATATCGGCCTGTTGTGCCGCAGAGACGATGGCTTCAGGCTCGGGAGCGGGAGCGAAGCGCGAAATATTCTCCGCCACGGTGCCGTCGAACAGCTCACCCTCCTGCGAGAGATAGCCGATCGACTTTCCCAGCACGTCCGGATCCCATTGATCGGGCGTGGCGCCGTCAAACCTGACGGTGCCGCGGGTCAGCGGCCAGGCACCCATGAGCGCCCGCGCCAAGGTGGATTTGCCGGCACCGGTCGGGCCGATGATGCCGAGCCCGTCGCCGCGCTCGAGCGCGAAAGACACCCCGCCGATCAAAGGCATTTCCCCGCCGGGAACATAGGCCGAGAGATTCTCCACCGTCAGCCGGCCCGTCGGCTGAGGCAGCACCATTTTCGGCTTGCGCGCCGGTGTGTCGGCCAGGAAAGCACGCAACCGATGCCACGATCGCACGAAGCCTTGGAATTGCGGCCACTGGCCGACCGCCAACTCGATGGGGGCGAGGGCCCGTGACATGATGATGCTGGCGGCGATCATGACACCCGGCGAGATTTCCCGGCGGATGGCGAGATAGGCGCCAAGGCCAAGGACGGCCGACTGGAACACCAGCCTCAGTGTGCGTGACAGGCTCGTCAGCAGACCGCTCCGGTCACTGGCCAGCATGTGACTGGCCAGTGCATCATCCTGCGCGCCGGCCCAGCGCCGGCGCAGGCGTCCGACCATGCCCAGTATGGTCGCCGCCTCGATGTTGCCGCGGCATTGATCGGCCAGCGAATGCGCCTGCATGAGCGCCTTTTGAGCTGCGAGCGCATGCTTGCGGGTGGTTCGCTCGGTGAGAATGGCGATGACCGTCAGCAAGATGGCGGCGAGAACGGCCACATAGCCGAGCAGGGCATGCATCAGGAAGATGACCGCCAGGTAGATCGGCGCCCAGGGCATGTCGAGGAACGCCAGGGGCCCGTTGCCTTGCAGGAATTGCCGGATCGTCTGGAGGTCGCCAAGCGCCTCGCTGCGTCTTCCTCCGTCGCGCAGGGCCTGCATGGCCACTGCGTCGAACACCCTCTCGCGGAGCGCCTCATCGACGATCCGCCCGACCCTGACCAGAAGGCGCGAGCGGACAAACTCCAGAAAACCGTAGAGGGTAAACAGAATGGCGGCCAACAGGGCGAGCGCCAGCAGCGTGGGAATGCTACCGCTGGTCAGAACACGGTCATAGATCTGCAGCATGAAAAGCGGCCCGGTGAGCATCAGCAAGTTGGCGAACATGCTGAACACCGCAAGCGACACGAAGCCCGACCGGCAGGTCGACAGGGCAACCGCAAGGTCAGAGTTCTGAGCCATTTATGCTGCCCGCCGAAGTCCCTAGGCCAGGATGTCGAAATCCGTTGCCGCGAGTGCGGGCAACGGCCCGGTGAAGGTGGCGATCAGACGGCTGCCGCCGGCCAGGTTGCCATTATCGTCATAATGCAATTGACCCGTCGCGAAGTTGAATATGAACCGGTCATCCGCATCGCCGGCGAGGCCGGTGCCGTTGGAAACGAACTGCGACGCATCGAGCGCGCCGGCTGCCAGACCGCCGCCGAATAGCGAAGCCGAAATCTCCAGCCTGTCGCCGACTTCAAAGTTCTGGATGACATCCCGATCGGCGAAGGCCGGCGTCAACACGAATGTGTCGGCTCCTGCCTCTCCGTTCAGCGTGTCGACGCTGGCGCCGCCAATCAGCCGGTCATCGCCGCCGCCGCCATTGAGCGTGTCGTTCCCGCCGCCGCCCCATAGCGTGTTGGCCGCGTCATTGCCGGTCAAGGTGTCACCTTTGTCCGTTCCGACGACATTCTCGAAATTCGCGATCTTGTCGCCCGCGGCGTCGCCGCCTTTGGCCGTATTCGTGGCCAGGTTCACAGTGACCGCCTTGTCCGAGCCCACATAGGAAAGCGTGTCGCCGGAACCATTGCCGCCATCCAGCCTGTCTGGGCCCTCGCCGCCAACGACCGTGTCGTTGCCATCGCCGCCATCTATCTCGTCGGATCCGTCTTCCCCGAGCAGCGTATCATTGCCGCTGTCGCCGTTGATCGTGTCATTACCCTTGCCGCCACTGATCGTGTCGTCGCCATTGAGCCCTGACAGCGTGTCTTTGCCGGCAAGGCCATTGATCGTGTCGAAGCCCTTGCCGCCGGTAAACGTATCGGCGCCTTTCGTGCCGCCAAAATCCATGGTGGCGAATCGCGCATAGTAGTCATGCGAGATGGCCTCGAAATATGCCGGATCAAGCTGGACTCCTTGCCAGCGAGCGATGATCTCGCCGGTCGTACCGTCCATCACGATGTAGTCGGGAAAAGCAGGAGTGAGCGAACCCCGGACGAAATCCATGAGGATATCGGCGTCCCCATTTGTCGTTATGACGGATGATGTGAGGTCAAATGTGTTGTACCATCGCAGCGCGGTCGTCGTGTTGGCCATTCTGCTGTTGTTGTCCTCGACCAATACTTCGAGGAAACTGAAGTCGGAACCGAGCGCGGCCGCGAGGCCTTCGAGGTTTTCGGAATAGAACCTGCAGGGTCCGCACCACTCGGTGCAGACCGACATGACCACCAACTCGTCTCCATAGCTCAGCAGCGACTGGGCATTTCCGTTCTGGTCGGTGAACACAAGATCGGGAACGAACTCGCCGACTTCATCGAATTGCCCAAGAGTTGTCGTGGCGTTGGGTGAAGGGAGGAAATGCGTGGCGAGGTCGACAGCCGGGCTCCCCGACGCGTTCAATGCGGTTTCGAGCGGAACATCAATGGTCGTGAACTCGATATTCCCCGCCATGGAAGCGCCGACGTCCAGCGACTTGATGACATCGATCGAATCGGTCCCTGGCGGGCGGTGGAAAGCAAATGCCCCCATCGGCCATCCATCGAATTCAAAGGGCGGGAGGAAAGACGCGAGAAGGACATCTCGCGCCTGGTATGCCGACGGGTCGCTATTATCGACATGGAGGACGCTGACCGACGGTGAAACGCCGGGAAGAGGTTCGGAATAACCGTCAAGGCAGATGATGCGGACATCCAATGGCCGACCCGCGGCGCCTGCAGCCGCAGCAACTTCATTGGCTTGCGCGATTTCCGCCAGCGCCAGCGAGGTCAGTTCCCCAGCCGGGGTCAATGTCTGCTTGATCACGAATACGACGGTTTCATCTGGGCCCTCGAAAAGCGAGTCGGCCGTTGACGCATTGCCCGCCGCATCCTTGAACGGCAGTCCATCGAGAGCGGTGAAGAGATCCGTCGGCACGACAGGGTAAACCTCGACGGCGCCAATATCGACCGCAGCTCCGGAAAGACGAGGCGCGCCCCGACCGTCGATCGGTAGGACCTCAGCGGAATTGCCGTCATGGTCCAGGTCATGGATATCGGCGGGGAGTGCCGCAGCACTGCCTGCATCGATCAGGACACTCCCGGGGTTCGTCGCCATGGTGAGCACCGTCCCGCCATTGTCGATTGGGAAAGCAAGGCCGACATCGCCGATATTGTTCAGATTATTCGTCGAACCGGCGCCAAGTGTGACGGCGGTGCTGAAGGCGCTGTTGGTGGCAAGCTGGACCTGGCCCCGCACGTCATTGATAGCGGCGGGCTCGAAGACGTTTGGATCCAGCAGGCCCGAGTAGTTGTTGCCGACCACCGTGTTCGTGGCGGTAATGAACCCTCCCGAGTCCTGCGATATCCCGCCGCCCTCGTCCGTATTCGTGCCGTTTGCACCGGCAAGGTTGCCAGCGATCGTGGCGCTATGCAGAATAAGATTTGTGTTGGAGGCGCTGATGCCGCCACCCTTGCCACCTGAATCATTGATGCCAATGGTTGAGTTGGTTATCGTGATGTTGCTGTCGCTGGCGTAGATGCCGCCCCCCTCTGCAGCGGCGATATTGAACATCAACAGCGAATTGGCGATCGTCACGTCAGTCTGATCGGCTGCGATACCGCCACCATTGGTCGCGGCGCCGCTGTTGCGTATGGTGGTATCCAGAATATCGAGTGTGCCGGCATCGGAAGCGAGAATGGCTCCGCCTGCACCGGAACTACTGGCGTTGGCGAGCGTCAGACTGGCGAGCGCGACATCCGTCGATGAACCGGTTATGTTGAAGATGCGATGGGCAGAGTTGCCCGAAATCGTCACGTCCGCCTTGTTGTCGCCGTTGATGTCGCCATCGATCGTCACATCGCTCGTGAGAACCAGTTCGTCGGTCAGGCTTATGGTCTTGCCGGCGAGCGCCGGTGCGAAAGTGATGGTATCCGCATCCGGATTGGCATTGGCCAGCGCGATGGCCTCTCTCAGCGACAGATCGCCGGCCGAAATATTGCCGTCATCCTCGTCGGCGAGAACGGTTACTACGAAATTTGTCATGACGGATCCTTGTGCTCTGCGGTGGGCATGCAGTGAATGCTCCCGGCGTTCGCGACAGAGTCAGTGGTCGCGGGTAGTGCGGGAATGACGTGCTTCGTTCGCGGACCTTCAGCGAAGTTCAACGCCTGAGATCGAGCGGCCGCGTTCGCTGTGGCCAGGTCCCAGATCGCGCGCATGAAGTGATGCTCTGCCATAAACGACTCCCATCTCGGCGAGGTGCCGTTCTCCCATGCAACACTGTCCGTTAGGACTGCGCTTGGTGAGCCCGATCAAGACAATGACCTAGCGTCAAAATTGCGTTAGACAAACGTTATGAGCGAGGTTGGTCAGCTATCCGGAAGACCGGCGCGCGCGAGCATCGCGATGAAGCGGCGCTGATGTGCATCATTCACATAGCGCGGCACATAGACGGGTGAGATATTGCCCAGGTTGAGCTCGGGTATTTGGGACAGGCAATAATGAATTGCCCGTGAAGCCTCTTCGCCATTGCCGGTTGCCATGGCGGCGGCGGCCCAATAGAGGGCGCCGCGCACAAAATCCGGCCTTGTGCGCACCACCTGGCGCGCGATCTCCAGGGCTTCCAGATCGTCGCCACTGGCGAATTTGGCGACGGCGATGCTGTGATACCGCCAGAATTCGGTCGAGTCCAAGGGACCCAGCCTGATCGCCTCGTTGGCCTCGTGCAAAGCCTGCTCGGTCTGTCCCTTGAGCGCATAGAGCGCGGCGAGGTCGCCATGGGCATTTGCATAATTGGGATTGAGACTGATCGATTGGCACAGTTCTGCAATGGCCTCCTCGATGCGGCCCGCGGTTGAGAGGGCGAAAGCCAGAAAGCAACGCGCGATCTCGTCGTCCGGCACCGCCTTAACGGCAGCTTTGGCAAGTGACAAAGCTCTGTCGACATGCTCTTGCCGGTTGGGCAGCGCGCCGAAGACTGCCAGGCCGACGGAAATGGTGATCGACAAGGTCCGCATCGCGCGGGGATTGTCGGGGTCGATCGCCAGGGCCTGTTCGGCCAGGCCCATGGCGGCCTGTAGCGATGACTTCGTCATCTCGTAGTATTTCGTCAGCGCCTGATTGACCAGGCGCCGTACCTCGGGACCGCCGGGCGGACTCTTGTCGCGCACTTTCCAGCTGCTGGTTTGCAATTCTATGCCGAGAGCGACCATGACCAATTGCGCGATCCGGTCCTGGAACTCAAGTCCTTCCTGCGCCCGGCCGTCGAATCGCTGTGCCCAGACGTTATGGCCGTTGCCGGTGTCGATGAGCTGGACATTGACCCTGAGATCGTCGGCGACTCTCTGGACGCTGCCATTCAACAAATACTGGACGTTATAGGTCGCCGCTATCCGGCGGACATCGAGGCTTCCCGTCTCAGTCGTGAGCGTCGGGAGCTCCGCGACGATGATATAATCACGCCGTTGCGCGAGTGCGGTCGTGATGTCCTGAACCAGGCCCCTGGCGAAATAGTCCTCGCCGCGCTTGCCAGTGAGATTCACGAAGCTGAGCACACCGACCGACGGCTTCTTCCGGCTGCCGGCCTCAGCCGAACTGGTCATCTGCCTCGGCAGGGGCGTGAAAATTTCCGGATCCGGTCCAACCAACAGGGATTGCCACAGCGTCCTTGTTTCGGGACTTACATCGACGCCGAACTCCTTCTGCAGCATGGCTCGGCAGGCCTCGAAGGTGCGGATCGCCCGGTCGCGCTGGCCGGCCAGAGCGAGCAGCTCCATTTCCAGCCGATAGGATGCCTCGCGCGTCGGCTCCATGGCGACAAGGCGCCGGGCGATGGCAAGCCCTTTTTCCATATCCACCAATCGCGCCAGCTTTTCGAGAGAGCCTATGGCGAGGTTAAGAAATTTCTCGCGCTCGCCGGCCGCCCACTCCTCGAAGACACTGCTGCCCGAGAAGAAGCCATCGAGGAACGGTCCGGTGTAAACGGAGATCGCCTCTTCAAGCTGGCTTCCTGAACGCGCCGATTGCGCCGCTTCGAGGACCGCGGCATCGCTGTCGATCGATCCGGCGTTCAGGCCAATCGTGTCCTTGTTGCTGTGCAGGATATTTGCGCCAGTGGGCGACAGATCTTGGCGGAGCACGCTCAAGGCCTGCCGCAGGCTGTTTCTCGAATGTTCGCTGTCGCTGTCGCTCCACAGAAGATCGGCCAGCTTCTCCCGCGTCGCCGTCATTCCCGGGCAGCGCGAGAGATAGGCAATGATGGCCGAACCTTTCTTCCCGGTCAGCTCAAGCGGTCTGTCCAAGGCGTCATGGATCCGGAAGCCCCCGAAAAAATACAACTTTAATTTTGGCTGGCAGCCGTCGCGCGGCATCGCGTGCTCAGATTCTTTTTTCCTAACGTAACTTTAATTCAAAACTCACGCTTGGCAAGGAGGTCGACTCCTCCGCGCAAGCGAAACTCTGACGCTGGAGGGCCTAAGATCACCCACGATTGCAGGCATTTGGGCCCTCAATCGCGTGCATTGAGGGTGAACATGCGTCTTAGCCGGGGCCGCTTGCGCCAAACAGAGAGAAGTGACACCTGATGGGAACGGATGGCAGACCATCGCTTGATCCCGTTGCGTTGCAAAAGCTGGTCGACGATCAGGGTACCCTTCTGCGCAATATCGGGAAGCTCGCCAAGATCGGCTTCTTCATCTGGGACGAAGTGGAAGACAAGCCCATCCACATCTCGGAGGAAGCGGCCCTGATCCATGGGCCGACGGTCGGCGAGTTCCTCGTTCAATTGAACAGCAATGAGAAGATCGCCGCTCGCCTGCTCGGCGACGACAGGCAACATTATCTCGATACCAAGGCGAGATGCCGTGCAATGGGTGAGCCCTATACGGTAGATTTCACGGTCCGTGCCAAGGATGGAACGCTGCGGCACGGCCGCGAGGCCGGCGAATATGCAAAGGACGCCGAGGGGCGGGTCGTGCGCAACATCGGCGCGCTGATCGACCTCACGGACCAGAAGGAAGCCGAAATTTCGCTCAAGGCGACAGAGACGGTGTTGCGCGACCAGGAGAATCGCGTTCGGGACGTTCTGGCCGAGTCCGACCGCTTGATGAAGGCCAAGGACAAGCGCGCCCAGGAACTCGCTACTCTGGTCAGCCTCAGCGAGGCGATGACAAAATCACTGACCGTGCAATCGCTCACGCGCATCGTCGGCGACAAGGTGCGCGAGATTTTCCGAGCCGAGATTACCGAAATCCTCCTCTATGACGACAAGTCGGGAATCATCACCGTCCCATATTCCCACTATCGCGACTACCAGGATGTCGAACCCTATCCCTACGGTGAGGGGCTGACATCGCATATCATCCGAACCGGCCAGCCGTTGCTTCTGGGGTCGGACGCGGAGCAGACCGCACTTGGCGGCCTTGTCTTTACCGAGGACGACACGACCGAAGCCTATCTGGGGGTGCCGCTGATCGCGAGCGAGAAGATACTGGGCGTGATCAGCGTGCAATCCTATCAGAAGAATGAGTTCAATGATCACCATCTGCGTCTGTTGCAGATACTGAGCGCCAATATCGGAGTCGCTGTCGAGAATGCCCGGCTGTTCGACGAAGCTCAGCGGCTGGTGCGGGAAACGAGAGCGCGGAACGCCGAGCTTGCCTATGTCAATGGGCTCCAGGAAGCGCTGGCTTCAGGCCTTGAAGCCCAGGAGATCTACAACGTCATGGGCGGGAAGATCCATGAGGTCTTCGACACTCACGTATTGGACATTGGCCTCCTGGACGAAGGGGACCAGCTCCTGCATTTCCCCTACACGATCGAGCGCGGTGTCCGGTTTCCCGACAACCCCATGCCCTTGGTCGGCTATCGAAAACATGTCATGGAGACAGGCCAGCCTTTGCTTCTGTCCGGCGACATGGAGGCCGCCCGACAAAAATACGGGAATCCCAAGGCACGTCAGGGCGAGCCGCCGAAATGCTGCCTCTTCGTTCCCCTGATCTTCGAAGGCAAATGCCGCGGCGTGATTTCCTTGCAGAATCTCGACCGCGAAAACGCCTTCGTCGAAACCGACATCACGCTCATGACCACCATCGTCAATGCGGCAAGCGTGGCGCTGGAAAGATCACGCCTGTTCGACGAAACGCAACGCCTGCTCAAGATCACCACCGGCGACGTAAAGAAGCTGCGCGAGCAGGAGAAGCGCCTCAGCGCGGTGCTCGCGGAATCCGACCGTCTGATGAAAGCCAAGGATAAGCGCGCCCAGGAACTCGCCATTCTGGTCGGCCTCAGCGAGGCGATGACAAAGTCGCTGAACGAACAATCGCTGACACGCATCGCCGGCGACAAGGTACGGGAGATCTTCAATCACGAAATCACTGAAATTCTCCTCTATGACGACAAGTCCGGGATGATCCATGTCCCTTATTCCTGTCACCGGGATTATCAGACCATCGAGTCGTTTCCGTTCGGCCAGGGGTTGACATCCAGAATCATCCGGTCACGCCAGCCGTTGCTTCTGGGATCCTGGGCGCAGCAGAACGAGCTTGGGACCGTAGTCTCAGCGGACGAGCGGACCGAATCCTATCTGGGCGTGCCGCTGGTCGCAAGCGAGAGGACGCTTGGCGTGATCAGTGTGCGCTCCTATCAGCCGAATGCCTTCAACGAGCACCATCTGCGCCTTCTGCAAATACTGAGCACGAGCATCGGCGTCGCTCTCGAGAATGCCAGGCTCTTCGATGAAACGCAGCGCCTGCTCAAGATCACCACCGATGACGTGGAGAAGCTGCGCGAGCTCGAGAAATCGCTCATCGCCGCGAAGGAATTCGCCGAAGCGGCGAATGCAACGAAGAGCACCTTCCTCGCAACCGTGAGCCACGAGATCCGCACGCCGATGAACGGCGTCATCGGCATGACGCATCTGCTCTCCGCCACGAAGCTCGACGCGGAGCAGGCGGAATATTGCGATACGATCGCGCGCAGCGCCCAAGGCCTTCTCTCGATCATCAACGACATTCTCGATTTTTCCAAGATCGAGGCCGGGAGGCTCGATATCGAGGCCATTCCGTTCCATCTCGACCAATGCGTCGAGGAGTCCCTCGATCTCGTCTCATCGCGGGCGGCTGAAAAGAACCTCGAGCTCATCTATTGGATGGACCCGGAACTGCCGCGTCACGTCGTCTCGGACCCGACGCGCCTGCGCCAGGTCCTGCTCAATCTCCTCAACAACGCGGTCAAGTTTACGGAAAAAGGCGAAGTCTTCCTGAAGGTGATGCGCGACAGCGCGAATAGCGATCTTATCCGTCTCACCGTCGCCGATACGGGGATAGGCATCCCCGAAGACCGCCTCGGGACGCTGTTCCGGTCCTTCAGCCAGGTCGACACCTCGACCTCGCGCCGCTATGGGGGAACCGGCCTCGGTCTCGCTATATGCAAGCGGCTTGTCGAGATGCTGGGCGGCGACATCAGCGTGCGCTCCGAGCCTGGCCGCGGGACCGAATTCGAATTCACCATCAAGGTGGATTGGGCGGATGGAAGCGGCGCCCCCCTCGATACCGAAAGCCTGAAAGGCAAACGTGTTCTCGTCGTCGACGACAACGCCACCAACCGCCGGGTCCTCGAGCTCCATGCAAAATCGTTCGGCATGGTGCCGACCCTGGTGACCGGCGGGGAGGAGGCGCTATCCGCCCTGCGAAACACCCCGCCTCCGGATGTTGTTATCCTCGACATGCAAATGCCGCATCTTCACGGGATCGATGTCGCGAAGCGCATCCACGATCTGCCGCATTGCCGGTCGCTGCCGCTCATCCTGTTCAGCTCGCTGCATATGAGCCGCGCCCAGATCATACAGATGGCGGGCGCCAAGCTCTTCGCCGATGTCCTGAACAAGCCGATCAAGCCCTCGGCCCTGCTGCATGCCATCACGGCGGCGATCCTGTCCGTGCCCAAGGTAGCGGCGCCGGCGGCCGCCAAGCCGGCCGTCGACCTCGACGGCAAGCTCGCGGAAGAATGCCCGCTCAGCATCCTCGTGGTCGACGACCATCCAACGAACCGCAAGTTCTGCTCGGCATTGCTCAAGAAGCTCGGCTATGCGCCGCAATTGGCGGCGAGCGGCCGGGAAGCCGTCGACATGACCGCTGCGGCGTCCTTCGACACGATCCTCATGGATATCGAGATGCCGGAAATGGACGGCATCGAGGCGATGAAGATCATCCGCAGCCTCCGCTCGGAAGTGGCGCAACCCTATTTCGTCGCCCTCACCGCGAATGCCATTGCCGGAGACCGGGAGGCCTATCTCAAGGCGGGCATGGATAACTATGTGAGCAAACCCATCGAGCTTTCTGAGCTCGTCGGTGCCCTGCGCACGAGCTGGCGGGCGAGCGTCGCCAGGCGGCAAAGGGGGAAAGCACCGTGAGCATCTCACTTCAGGCGCTGGAGCGCATGCGAGAAATCATCGGCGGCGACAGGGACCTCCTGGCCGAGATTCTGCAGAGCTTCATCGATGAGGCCGAGCCGCTGGCGCAGTCGGTCCTTGCCGCCGCGAGAGAGGGCAGGCTCGACACGCTGGGTCGCGCCGCCCATACGATCAAATCGAGCGCACGGGATTTCGGGGACAGCGCGCTTGCTGCACTCTGCGCCGATGTCGAGCTCAGGAGCAAGCGAGGGACGGTGGCCAATGCCGTTGCCTGTTCCGAGCAGATCGCCCAGGGCTGTATCGCGCTCAAAGAGGAACTCGTGGCCTATATCGGCACGGAATTGAACGGGGGGATGCCATGAGCAGAACGGGAAGAATACTCGTCGTCGACGATACGCGGGCCATGCGGCTCAAGCTCGCGGGTGCGGCAACCTCCCTCGGCCATCAATGCCATGCGGTGGGAAGCGGCAGCGAGGCGCTCGACCATATGCGTGGCCATCCGGTCGATGCGGTGCTCCTCGACATCGTGATGCCGGAGATGGATGGCTTCGACGTGCTCAAGGCCATGAAATCCGACCCGGCGCTCAGGGACATACCCGTCATCGTGATCTCCTCGCTCGATGACACCGAGAGCGCCGTCACGGCGATCGAGCTCGGCGCGGAAGACTTTCTCCCCAAAAACTTCGATCCGGTGATTTTCCGGGCCCGCGTCAATACGCTGCTTCAGAAGAAATATGTCCGCGACGCCGAGGTCGACTATCTGAACCAGGTCGAGAAACTGGCGCGCGCTGCCCAGATCCTGAAGGTCGGCAACTACAATCCCTCCAAGCTTGGCCTCGGCGAGATCTCCGAGCGCGATGATGCGCTGGGCGACCTGGCGCGGGTTTTCGCCGATGCCGCGCAGAAGGTCTATGAGCGCGAGCGGCGTCTCCGGCAGTCCATAAAGACCCTGCGCGGCGGCTTCGGGCTCATCGTGCTCGGACTCATCTGGGGCCTGGTCGCGCCGCTCTCGCGCATGGCCTCCGGACTCGAGGCCCATCCCTTCGGAATGGCCTTCTGGGTCAGCCTGCTGAGCGGCCTTTGCTGCATAGGCTGGTCGGTGGCCAAGGGAACCGTGCCGAAGGCGCGTGAGATACCATGGGGCTATTTCCTGGCCTATGCGCTCCTCGGCGCCGTGGTCAGCGAATCGCTCCTGTTCATCGTTGCCGGCAAGGTCGAGGCGAGCATCATTTCCATCATCATCGTGCTGGAAGGCTTCCTCGCCTTCGCTTTCGCCGCCTTCACGCGGATCGAGCAGCCGAGCCTGTCGCGGTTTGCAGGCCTGCTCCTTGGCCTCCTTGGGGTCCTGGTCATCCTCTATGACAAATTCACGGGTGCGGTGCCAGGCGGCCTGCTGTGGACGGTCATAGCGCTAGCGATCCCGGCCTGTTATGCGGCGGAAGGCATCATGCTGGCGGCAAAACGGCCGGAGCATATTCCGACCGTCACGACGGTCGGGCTCATGCAACTCACCGCTGCCGCCATTCTCCTGCCGATCGCGCTTTCGACCGGCGAGATGATCTATCCGAGCGCCATCCCCGGCGCCTTGGAGCTGACCGTCGTGCTCATCGCCGCGGCCTCGCTCTCCGCCAATGTTCTGTTCCTCTATCTCATCAACAATCTGGGCGCCGTCTTCACCGGCCAGGCTGCCTATTTCACGACCATCGCCGGCATCGGCTGGAGCATGCTGCTGCTGGGCGAGAGCCTCAACGCATGGATTTGGGCGGCATTGGCGCTGACCGCCGCCGGCCTGTTCCTGGTGGGGCCGAAACGGGAAGCTGAGCTTGAACCCCCGCCGGCAATGGCTATGACGCCCAGCATGTTGGACACCGCCGCTGGTTGAGGCATACTTCCCCAGGGGCATTAACGCGGGGGACAGTCCCATGAGAAGAGCATTCTGGGCATTCATGCTGATGGGCATGCTGCCGGCGGTGGCCGCAGCGCAGGACATCGGCGGACTTTACAACGTCAACGGCACGAATTTCGACGGCTCGCCCTATCAGGGCCAGGCCCTGATCAAGATCACCTCCAACACGACCTGCGAGATCGTCTGGAAGACCGGCTCGACGAGCTCGAACGGTTTCTGCATGCGCAATGACGATGCTTTTGCCGCGGGCTACGTGATGGGCAAGGATATCGGCCTCATCATCTACAAGGCCTCGCCCGACGGGACCCTCAAGGGACTGTGGACCATCGCCGGCAAGAACGGCGCCGGCACGGAAATCCTGACGCCGGCCAAGTAAAACAATGGCCGCTGTAGCAAGCAGCGGCCATTGCTTTTGCCCAATTCCTTGTTGTACATTCGTTCAACAAGGAATTGGGCATGTTCAACCCTCGCTATGCCAGGCTGTTCGATGAGGTGCGGATCGGGCCGAAAACGGCGCCGAACCGCTTCTATCAGACGCCGCATGCGAGCGGCATGGGCTGGCGGGCGCCCAAGGCCACTGCCGCCTTGCGTGGTATCAAGGCGGAAGGCGGCTGGGGGGTCGTTGCGACCGAATATTGCTCGATCCATCCCTCATCCGACGACTTCCCCTTCGGCTACCTGTCGCTGTGGGACGAGGACGATGTCAGGGCGCTGGCCAAGACCGCCGAGGCCATCCACGCTCATGGCAGCCTGGCCGCGGTCGAGCTCTGGCATGGCGGCTTCCATGCCAATAACCGGCTGACACGCGAGCCCTTGCTGTCGCCTTCCGGGCAGCGGGCGAAGTTCATCCAGCCGATGTCGGCAAGAGCCATGGACAAGGCCGACATCAAGGCGTTTCGCCAGTGGCAAGCTACCGCGGCCGAGCGCGCCAGGCGCGCCGGCTTCGACATCGTCTATGTCTATGCCGGGCACGATTATCTGCCCCTGCAGTTCCTCTCCCGGCGCACCAACCGGCGCATCGACGAATATGGCGGCAGCCTCGAAAATCGTACCCGGCTCATCGCCGAGATGATCGAGGACACGCGCGAGGCCGTCAAAGGCGACTGCGCCGTGGCCCTGCGCCTGGCGGTCGATGAACTGCACGGTCCCAAGGGCATCACTCATGACGGCGAGGCACGGGACATCGTCGCGAGGCTCGCCGAGCTTCCCGATCTCTGGGATGTGAATGTGGCGGGGGCGCTGGGCAATGATTCCAAGAGCGCCCGCTTCTCCGATGAGGGCTTTCAGGAAAACTATGTCGCCTTCGTCAAGAAGCTGACGACGAAGCCCGTCGTGGGTGTCGGCCGCTTCACTTCGCCCGACATGATGATGTTGCAGTTGCGCCGCGGCATCCTCGATCTCATCGGCGCGGCGAGGCCCTCGATCGCCGATCCCTTCCTGCCGCAGAAGATCAGGGAAGGACGCGAGGACGAGATCCGCGAATGCATCGGCTGCAATATCTGCCGGGCGGCCAACAACGAGTCGGTGCCGATCCGCTGCACCCAGAACCCGACCATGGGCGAGGAATGGCGGCGGGGATGGCATCCCGAAACGATCGCGGCCAAGCGCTCGGAGAAGACCGTGCTGGTCGTGGGCGGCGGGCCCGCCGGCCTCGAATGCGCGCTGGCGCTGGGCCGGCGCGGTTATCAGGTGTCGCTGGCCGAAGCGGCGCGTGACTTGGGGGGCAGGGTGCTCGCTGAATCGCGCCTGCCCGGCCTCAAGAGCTGGATCCGGGTGCGCGACTACCGCCAGCATATGATCGGCAAACTCTCGAATGTCGCCGTCTACCGAGAAAGCCCGATGACGGCCGATGACATTGTGAGCTTCGGCGCCGATCATGTCGTTCTCGCCACCGGCAGCTTCTGGCGGCGCGATGCGGTGGGTGGTGTGGTCGAGGAGCCGGTGAACCTTCCGGCAAGTGCTGCGGTCTTCACACCGGACGATATCGACCGGCTGCCCAAGGGCGCTTCCGTCACCGTCTATGACGATGACCACTATGCCGTCGGCAGCGCCTTGGCCGAGATGCTGAAAACCAAGGGCCATGACGTGACCTATGTCACGGCTCTGCCGGTTGTCTCGTCGTGGACACAATTGACGGACGAGCAGGGTTTCATCCAGGCGCGGCTGATGGCGATGGATGTGCGTCTCGTCCTGTCGCATCAGCTCACGGGCTTTGCAGGCGATGCGCCGCAATTCGCCTGCGTCTATACCGGCCGCATCCGCGCCGTACCGGGCGATGCGCTGGTGCTGGTGACGGGCAGGGTGCCTCATGACACGCTTTATCATGAGCTCTTGGGGCGGCTGCCGGCCGAAGCGATGAGCCTGATCGGCGACTGCCGGGCGCCGTCCCATATCGCCGATGCGGTCTTCTCCGGGCATCGCTTCGCGCGCGAATTCGACGAACCGAAATCATCCCTTATTCGACGGGAAAGGCCAGAGCCATGATCACGCCCGTATCGCCGCGCCGACGTGCCCGCCCGCAGCGCATACCGGGAGCGCTGCAGCAGCGGCCGTGGAAGCAGTTCACGCTGCCCTATCGCCCGATCGAGGTCTTGAGCGCCGATCAGGTTGGAGCGATCCACGATACGGCCCTTACCATTCTCGAAGAGATCGGCATGAAGGTGCTGGAGCCCAGGGCCCGCGCCCATTTTGCATCGGCCGGAGCTTCGGTCGATGAAAGTGATCTGCGTGTGCGTTTCGATCGCGCGATGATCGCCGGCCTCATCGCCAAGGCGCCCGCCGAATTCGCGCTCAAGGCGCGCAATCCGGCCAAGACGGTCAAGGTCGGTAACCGCCACGCGATCTTCTCCTCGGTCGGTGGGCCCGCTTATGTGAGCGATCTCGAAAAAGGCCGGCGCGCCGGCACCTATGCCGAGATGTGCGACTATCTCAGGCTCATCCAGTCGCTCGACATCTTGCATCAGGAGGGCGGTGGGCCCTTCGAGCCACTGGACCTTCCGGCCGAGACGCGCCATCTCGACCTCTATTATGCCGAGATCACGCTGCTCGACAAAAACTGGCAGCCGCAGGGCTTGGGCAGCGAGCGCGCCTTGGACGCGCTCGAAATGGCGGCGATCTCGCTCGGCACAACGCGCGAAGGGCTGATCGACGATCCGGTCTTCACTTGCGTGATCAACACCAATTCCCCCTTGCAGCTCGACATCCCGATGGCGGAAGGCCTCATGACCTTCGCCGAGCATGGCCAATGCGTGATCGTGACACCCTTCACGCTGGCCGGCGCCATGTCGCCGGTGACGCTCGCGGGCGCCCTCGCCCAGCAGCATGCCGAAGCGCTCGCCGGCATCGCCCTCACCCAGATCGTGCGCCCGGGGGCGCCCGTCATGTATGGCGGCTTCACTTCGAATGTCGACATGAAGTCAGGCGCGCCGGCTTTCGGCACGCCCGAATATGCGCAAGCCGCACAGGCCTCGGGCCAGCTCGCGCGCCTCATCGGCGTGCCCTTCCGCTCGAGCAACGTGACGGCCGCCAATGACGTCGATGCGCAAGCGGCTTACGAGAGCATGATGGCGCTCTGGGGCTCGATCATGGGCGGCGCCCATCTGGTGCTCCATGCCGCGGGCTGGCTCGGCGGCGGGCTCACCGCCTCCTTCGAGAAGCTGATCCTCGACGCCGATCTCCTGCAGATGATGGCGGCCTATTGCGAGCCCTTCGAGGTGACGCCTGAGACGCTGGCGCTCGATGCGGTGCGCGAAGTGGGGCCGGCCGGCCATTATTTCGGAACAGCTCATACGCTTCAGCGCTATGAAACCGCCTTCTATCAGCCGCTCATCTCCAATTGGGACAATCACGACAGCTGGGTCGAGCGTGGCCGCGAGACGGCGCCTCTCAAGGCCAATCGCATCTGGAAGCAGATGCTGAAAGAGTATGAGCAGCCGCCGATCGACCCCGCGATCGATGAGGCGCTGCGCGATTACGTCGAGCGCAGGAAGCGCGAGGCGTGAAGCAAATGCTTCCCTTCTCCCGTTGCGAAGCAATGGGAGAAGGTGGCCGAAGGCCGGATGAGGGCTCTTTCGTGCAACGCACTCCGATCTCAACGAGTATTCCTTGCGGAGACAAAGAGCCCTCACCCGCCCTTCGGGCACCCTCTCCCATCCTTCGGACGGGAGAGGGGAAAAGTTGGGGACTACCGCATCAGTGGCCCCAGTCTTGCCTCGAGCACGTCATAGACGGCGGCGCGCGCCGTGTCGCGATTGACGACGGATGAATCGAGGCACCATTCGATCCACAGGCCGTCAATGAGCGCGATCACGGTCATGGCGAGCGCCTCGCCATTGGTCTTAACCTTGCGCGCGACGGCGATCTCGCCCAGCGCATCGCCGATCGCCTTGCGATAGGCGTCATAGGATTTGCGGTGCGAGGCTTTCAGCCGCGGATTGGTGGCGACCTCGCCCCAGAGCGCCAGCCATGCCCTGAGTGATGACTTCGAGAACATGGGCGGGCGGAACATCGTCTCGATCACCTGGGCGAGCCGCTCCTCGGCTGAGCCTTCGAAGAACAGCGTCTCGCGCCCGGCGGCGATCATCGACTGGGTCATCGCTTCATAGACCTCGATCAGGAGACCGGAAATGCCGTTGAAGTGATGATTGATGAGCCCGCGCGAGACATTCGCCTCGCGCGAGATGCGGTCCACGGTGAAGGCCGCGATCCCGCCCTCGGCCAGGCAGCGGATCGCGGCATCGATGAGCATCTGCCGGCGCAGATCGGCTTCGACGCGGGCGAAGCGTGGTTTGCTCTTCTGGGCGGCAGTCGGCATATCACCTCACAGTTTCTTGAAGCCGACGGGATTGGGATAGCCGTCGGCCAGGATCTCGGGCTCGAATGTGGTCTTGTGGATCGCGACGAAGGGCTCATGGCAGACGAAGATGAAGCCGCCCGATTCCTCCATCAGATCCTCCATGCGGTTATACATGGTCTTGCGCTTCGCCTGATCGCCTTCAGACAGCGCCTTGGTGTAGAGTTCCTCGAATTCCGGGCTGTTGAAGGCGGACCAGTTCCACACGCCGATCTGGTCGGGCCGGAACCAGACCAGGTTCTCCGACGGATCGATGCCGCCGGCGAAGGGCATCAGCACCAGCTCGAGGTTCTTGTAGCCGTCGCCTTGCGTCTTGTCGCCCAAGACCCAATAGGCGCCTTCGTCATAGGGTTGGATCTCGATGGTGATGCCGGCCTGAGCCATGGTCGCCTGGATGATCTGGCAGGCGGTCATGTAGCGCGAGTCGTTCAAGGTGGCGAGATTGAGCTTGAGATCGCTGACGCCCGCCTCGGCGAGGAGCGCCTTCGCCTTTTCGTAATCGGGCTTGTCGATGATGTTCTTGGCCCGGGTGAAGGCGGTGCCGGGCTGCACCACGCCGGTCGAGCGCGGAACGAGCCCCTCATAGGTCCCGGCGATCAGCTGCTCGCCGTCGAAGGCATATTGCACCGCCTGGCGCACCTTCGGGTCCTTGAGCTTGGGATTGTCCATGTTGATGGTGAGCCAGACATAGCGCGTCGACTGCGCCTCGATGAGCTTGGTGTCGGGCAGGGGCTTCTCCTTGAGGCCCTTGGCGGACGAGGCCGAGACGCGGCAATAGTCGAAGGCCTTCGCCTCATAAGCGAGCTGGGCCGCCTGGTCGTCCTCGACGATCGAAATCTCGACCTGGCCGAAATCGGGCTTGGGTCCCGGCCAGTCGGGATTGGCCTTGAACGTCATCTTCTGCTTGGGCTCCCATTTGTCGAGCAGATAGGGGCCGCATTGCGCCGGGATCTCGGTCGTGTATTTGCCGCCTGCTTTCTCGACCGCCGCCTTGCACACGATGTGACCGCCATAATAAGGCAGCGACGTCACCCAGATCGGCTGGAACGGCTCCTTCAGCCGGATGATGCCGGTGCGCTCGTCCTTGACCTCGACCTTATCGAGCTTCTCGAACTGGTATTTCCAGGCCGATTCATTCTTCGGATCGGCGATGCGCTCGAAGGAGTATTTCACGTCCTCAGGCGTGACCGGTCCATAGCCCCCGGTCCATTTGAGGCCGGGCAGCAAAGTGAAAGTGATCGAGGTCGGATCGGTCTGCTCGATCTTCTCGGCTCCCCAGGGCGCGATCGTGTTGCCCTTGCGCATGTCGGAGAGGCGCACCAGGGTCACCAGCACGCAGCGATTGGTGATGTCTTCGAGATTGCCGATCTCGAAGGCAGGGTCGAGCCGGTTGATGTCGCTGTCGCTCCTGATGCGCAGGAGATCGCCTTCGGCGGCGAAGCTCAGGCGCTGCGGCAGAACCATGCCGGCGCTCAAGAATGCCGAGAGCTGCAGGAACCCACGGCGGTCGAAATGTCCTTTGATTTTCATTCTTACCTCCCTAGTTGAGTGGAAAATGGCAGCGCACGCTATGACTGCCCGTGACGGTGAGAGACGGCGCTTCGATGCGGCAGCGCTCTTGGGCATAGGGGCAGCGGGTGTGGAACTCGCAGCCCTTCGGCCGGTTCTGGATGCTCGGCACTTCGCCGGTGATGGCGAGCGCATGGCGCTTGCGGCGCGGATCGGGGATGGGCTCGGAGGCGATCAGCGAGGCCGTGTAGGGATGACGGGCTTTGCTGAAGACCTCGGGCGTCGGTCCTTCCTCGACGATGCGGCCCAGATACATGATGGCGATCCGGTCGGAGACGTGACGGATCATCGCGAGATTGTGGGTGACGATGACATAAGAGAGCGCGAGCTCGGCCTTGAGCCGGGTCATCAGATTGAGGATCTCGCCCTGGATGGAGACATCGAGCCCGGCGGTCGGCTCATCGGCGATGACGAGATCGGGCCGCAGCGCCAAAGCGCGGGCGACACCGGCGCGGCGCGCCTGGCCGCCCGAAAGCTCATGCGGATAGCGGCCGATGAAATCCGCAGGAAGGCCGACGAGCCTCAGAAGCTCTTCCGCCATGACGCGGCGCGAAGCCATGCCTACGCCATGGATGACGAAGGGCTCGGTGATGGCGGAGCCGATGGCGAGCCGGGGACTGAGAGACCCGACCGGATCCTGGAACATCATCGCAGTGCGGCGCCTGAGATGCGCGAAGCTCGTCACGGCTGAGCCATCGAAGCGGATCGTGCCGCGGGCAGCCGGCACCAGCCCCAGGAGCGTGCGCGCCAGTGTCGTCTTGCCCGATCCCGATTCGCCGACGAGGCCCAGCGTCTCGCCCTTGTGGAGCTTGATCGACACGTCCTCGAGAATGGCGAGCCGGCGGGAGTTGAGCCCCATGAAGCCGCCGGGGCTCCGGAAATTGACCGCCAGACCTTCCGCCTCGATGATGGGTGTCATCGCCAGGACGCCCTCGTGAAGGTCGCGCGCTCGGCATCGCTGATCACCGGCAGATAATCGGTGCGCTCAGGGATACGGGCCGGATCGCAGGCGAGGAGGGCGCGGGTATAGGGATGGCGGGGCTTGTGGAAGATGTCGTCCACCGGACCTTCCTCGACCACATCGCCCCGATACATCACATAGACGCGGTCGCAGAGCTCGGCGACGACGCCCAGATGATGGGTGACGATGAGGATGCCGCCGCCATAGTCGCGGCGCAATTCGCGGAAGAGATGGATGATCTGCGCTTCCATGGTGACGTCGAGCGCCGTCGTCGGCTCATCGGCGATGAGCAGGCTCGGATTGACGAGCAAAGCGGCGGCGATGGCGGCGCGCTGGCGCATGCCGCCCGACAATTCATGCGGATAGCTCTCGGCGCGCATGGCGGCGTCGGGAATGCCGACGCGCCCCAGCATGGCGATGGCACGCCGGTATTTCTCCTTGGCCGATCCCGCAATGCGGCTCTGGAAGTCGACCAGCTGCTCGCCAATGGTGAGCACCGGATTGAACGAGGTCATCGGGTCCTGGAACACCATGGCGATCTCATCGCCGCGCAAAGCGCTCTGGTTGCCGGCGACGCTCTTGTCCTTGAAGGCGATGTCGCCCTGGATGCGCGCGCTGGCGGGCAATAGGCCCGGAATGGCGGAAGCGAGCGTCGACTTGCCGGAGCCCGATTCACCCACGAGGCCCACGGCCTCGCCCAGCCGGATCTCGAGATTGGCTTTGCGCACCGCCTGGACATGGCCCGCATAGTCGATGGTCAGATCGCGAATGGCGAGGAGCGGCGAGGTCATGGCGATTGCCTGTGCTTGAGCTTGGGATCGAGCGCATCGCGCAGAGATTCGCCCAGGAAGGTGAAACCCAATGTCGCGATGACGAGCGGGATGCCGGCGGCGATCACCAAAGACGGATTGGCGCGGAGCGACGTGTA
Organism: Pseudomonadota bacterium; assembly: GCA_021828105.1. Lineage (GTDB taxonomy): Bacteria > Pseudomonadota > Alphaproteobacteria > Rhizobiales > Aestuariivirgaceae > Taklimakanibacter. The sequence continues at coordinate 71,326 of JAKATG010000003.1, read as the reverse complement.
GCCGTCATTGAGGATGGTGCCCCAGCTCGGCGTCGGCGGCCGGACGCCGAGGCCCAGATAGCTCAATGCCGCCTCGAGAGCGACGACCGTCGGGATATCCATGCTGACCAGGATCACCAGCGGCCCCAGCACATTGGGCAAGAGATGAATGCCGATGATGCGCGCCGTGCCGGCGCCCATGGACTGCTCGGCCAGGATGAATTCGCTGCGCCGCAAGGCCAGCGTCTGGGCGCGTACCAGCCGGCCATAGATCGGAACGGAAATGACGGCGATGACGAAGATCAGCGTTCCGGTGCCGGGCCCCAGGATGACGATGACGGTCAAGGCGAAGAGAATGAGCGGGATGGCGCTCAAGGAATCGAAGAAGAAGATGAGAAGGCTGTCGAGCCAGCGCGGTCCATAGCCCGCCAGCATGCCGAGGATCAGGCCGATGAAGGCGCCGATGCCGATGGAGAAGACGGCGATGCCCATGGCGACGCGAGCGCCATAGATGATGCGCGACAACGTATCGCGGCCGAGCTGGTCGGTGCCGAGCCAATGCGCCGCCGATGGGTCCTGCAGCTTGTTGAGCACATCGATCTTGGCCGGATCGTAAGGCGAAATCACATCGGCGAAGAGCGCTGCCCCGATCACGATGATGACGAGGATGAGGCCCAAAAGGCCCAGCGGATCGCGCATCACGCGCTTCAGGATCTCATGCACCCCGGAAGGCATCTCTGATCCTCGGATCGAGCCGCGCGATCAGGAGATCGACGGCGATGGTGAGTGCGACATAAATGGCGGTCATGACCAGGACAGCGCCCATGACCACCGGATAGTTGCGCAGATTCACGGCGGCGGTGACGAGCTTGCCGATGCCGGGCCGCGAGAAGATGACCTCGACGAAGACGGCCGAGGAGATGAGCCCGCCGAGGCTGACGGCAAGCAGCGACAAAGTGGGGATGAGCGCGATGCGCAGGCCGTATTTGGTGACGATCTTCCATTCCGGCACGCCGAAGGCACGGGCCGTGCGGATATGCGGCTCGCCCATGACGTCGAGCATCGAGGCGCGGACGAGGCGGGCGAGATAGCCGACCCAGGTGAAGCCGATGGCGAAAGCAGGCAAGATGAGCGCCCGGATCTGGCTGCCGATATCGCCCGGCTCGCCATCGCCAATGGCCGGCAGCCAATTGAGCCCGACCGCAAAGATTAGCAGCGCATAGATGGCGATCACATAATAGGGGAGCGAGATGACGCTGACCGACAAGAGGCTCGTGGCGCGGTCGATCCAGGTGCCGCGCTTCAGTACCGCGAGGCAGCCGAGCGGTATCGCGAGCAGTGTGGCCCAGCCGAGGCCAACGACGCAGAGGATCAGCGTGTTGGGCAGCACTTCCCAGATCTCCGTCGCGACGGGACGGTTGGAGATGACGTCGAGCCCGAGATTGCCTGACAGCACATTGACGAAGAAATTGTAGACCTGGACCAGATAGGGCTGGTCGAGACCCATCTCGCGGGTGAGCCTGTCGATCATCTCCTGTGTCGCGCGGGGGCCAAGTGCTGCCCGTGCGGGATTGCCCGGCACGATGAAGACCGCCGCATACATGGCGAACATCACACCGATCAGGATCAGGAGACCGAGGCCGATGCGTTTGATCGTGTAAGCGAGCATGGCCGGTTCCGGTCCTTCAACAGAAATCGCGCTTGATGGCGCGGGTCGCGCCCTTGCTGTGCACGATGCGGCCCTGTTCGCGGGACTCGATCTGCCAGGTCAGATAGAAATTCTCGGCATCGGCGGTGAGCTCGGTGCGGCTCTTCGCTTCCATGTCGGAGGGCCCGCTCTTGACCGCCCAGGCATATTCGGTGACGAGCTTCGCGGTCAGGGGATCGTCGGGATGGATGATGAAGGTGTCGGCGTTCCAGGACGAGGTGACGATCGCGCGATCGTCGATCCTGTGGGTGCCATGGTCGGTCTTGAGCCTGATGGTGCGTAAACCCGTGGCGATGTCGTCCTCGACCGTCTTGGTCGAGCTGCCGGCTGAGAGTTGGGTCGCGGCGGCCGGGGTTGAGATTTCGGCCGTCTCGAAGATCACATGACTGTCCTTGTTGCTCGGCCGGCGCAACGGCAGCCTGATGGTCGACTTGCCGCTCGCAATGGTCGCAGTGGCGAGCGTCGGCTGCGGCCACAAGATGAACCAATGCTGGGTGGCGAGGCTGAGCCTGATACGGTGGCCTTTGGGAACGAGGCGGGCGAAGTCATTGAGCCGGAGCGTGACGGTGAAGGGTGTGCCGACCGGACAGTTTTCCGGAAATTCATGGCTGTCGCGATGGGTGAGATTGAGCACGCCATAGGTCATCAGCGCCGACGTGCCGTCCGGATAGACATCGCACAGGCGCACAGCGAGATTGACCTTCGGCGCATCGACCATGAGCTCGAGTGTGATCTCGGGCGCGCCGAGAAGCGTCGTGTCCTCGGCCAAGGGCTCGGTGTCGAAGCACAAGGCCTGGCCGTCCTCGCGGCGCTGATCGATGGCGAGATCGGGCGAGGTGCCGCCATAGCCGCCCCAGCGGCCGCAATCGGTGCCGGCGGTGGCGGGCGAGCGCACCGCGAGCGTCGCTCCCGTCTCGGGTGCCGGCGCCAGCGCCCGGGCGTTGAGATAGCGCGTCTGCCAGTCGATGCGCGGGCTCGGCCAGGCGTCTTCCGCGATCCAATGCCCGGCATGGCTCTTGTACCAAGGCCGCGGACGCTCCTCGCCGATCGCATAGATGCGGTATTGCGGCTCGTCCATGATCCCGGTCGCTTCGCCGGCGAGCCAGTATTTCCACCAGCGCAAGGCCTCTTGCAGATAGCCGATCTGCGGGCCCGGATCGCCGCGGCAGGGGAAGGCGTGCGTCCACGGGCCCATGATCGCCATCTTGGGTGCTACGAGGCCCTCGAGCAGGCGCGGCACGGAATTGGAATAGCTGTCCTCCCAGCCGCACACGGCCAGAACGGCGCAGCGAATCTTGGTCAAATCCTCCGAGACCGAGCCCTGCTTCCAATAGGCGTCGCGGCGCTGATGCTTCAGCCAATGCTCCGACCAGGAATGATTGGCCTCGAGGCGCTTCTCCCACATGGCGCGCCAGGCATCGCCCACGATCTGCGGATCGGGCGGCATGGCGTTCTTCACCAGCATGAAGTTCGACCACATCTCGTTCTCGGTGAGGAGGGCGCCGCCCATGTAATGCACGTCGTCGGCATAGCGGTCGTCGGTCGAGCACAGAGTGATGATCGCCTTCAGAGCAGGGGGCCCAAGCGCCGCGACCTGGAGGGAGTTGAAGCCGCCCCAGGAAATACCGGTCATGCCGACATTGCCGTTCGACCAGGGCTCGACGGCAAGGGCGGCGATGATCTCGCAAGCGTCCTCCTGCTCGCGCGGCAGATATTCATCGGCGAGGATGCCGTCCGAATCGCCCGATCCCCTTATGTCGACGCGGCAGCAGGCGATGCCGGAGCCCGCCAGGTAAGGATGCATTTCGAGGTCGCGGAACACCGTGCCGTCGCGGCGGCGATAGGGGATCATCTCGACGACCACCGGCACTGGGGCTGCGGTCTTCGGCCGCCACAAGGTCGCGGCAATGCGCGTACCGTCCTTGAGGCCGATCCAGAAGGGATCGACGACCTCCACCGCGAAGGGAAATGCGCTGCGCACGACCGTCATGACGTTTCCTTGTTGAACAATCGTACAACAAGGAATAAGACAGATTCAACGGTCTTGTGGGATTAAATTTTTCCGCCCAGGCGTGCGTCCCCCATATATTGGACGGCGAGCGTCGGCAGGCGGCCGAAGACCGGATCGAGGCGCCAGTTGACGCGACGGGGGCCGAAGCCCGCGAAGCGGCCGACGGTAAAGCCGGCCGCCGTCAGCTTGCGGTGAAGCTCGTCGGGCGTGATGAAGCGGGCCGGGTCATGCGTTCCAGGCGGCAGCAGTTTCAGGATATTTTCCCCGAAAGTGATCATCACCAGCGTGGCGAGCCCGTTGCGGTTGATCGTGTCGAAGAGGAAGAGGCCGCCCGGCTTGAGGACGCGACCGATCTCGGCGATGACGCGGTCGAGATCCTCGACATGTTCGAGCACATCCACGCACAGGACGATGTCGAAGGAGCGATCCGCGAGATTCAAGCTTTCGCCCGTTCCGACGGCGTAGGCGATGGCCAGTCCGCTCGTTTCGGCATGCTTCCAGGCGATGTCGATGGCGCCGGGCGACGGATCGATGCCGGAGACGAGCGCGCCGCGCCGGGCCAGCGCCTCCGCCATGAAGCCGCCGCCGCAGCCGAGATCGAGCACCCGCTTGCCGGTCCAGTCGCCGACGATGGGATCGAAACCGGCGAGCCGGGCCGGGACCATGTTGTGAAGCGCTCGCAGCCAGCGAACCCGCCCGCTCCACCAGTCATCGGCATAGGTGTCGTAGATCGACAGATCATTGCGCGGCACGGGACGTGAAACTCCGGGTCGTGGCCAGGGGAGCCAATAAGGCACATGCGCCTGATAGGCGCGGAACTCGGCGCCGAAGCGCTTGGCGAAGCGCGCCTCCTTGAACAAAGGTCCGATCAGGCAATAGGCGGTCAGCGTCAGGGACAAGGCAAGCTGATCGGGAGTCCAGGTCGGCACCGTCCACAAGGTCAAGGCGAAGGCGACATAGATCGGCTGGCGGATGAGGCGAAAGAGACCGGTCTTCGGCATGGGCGGAAAGCGTGGCGCCCGATTGCGCGCCACGGCCCACCAGCCGAGAAGGCCGGTCTGCAAGGCGAAACCCGCATCCACAATGGCCTTCAACAGCAGCAGCCAAGCCACGGCATAGAGGCATGACAGCACGATGAGGACCGCGCCCTCGGCACGCCACCAGATGACGCCGCTCGGCGACCAAAAAGTGAAGAGCAGGAGGACCTGGATCGAGGCGATCGTGGCATAGGTCGTTGTCGTGAGACGAGAGCCGATCCGCCGTGGCGCCAGGTGGCCGAGCCATGACAGGCCCTTCGCCGAGAGCAGGAAAGTGTGGGCGAGCGGGAACTGGATCAGCAGGAGCGCATTGGCAACGAAGCTCCAAGGCGCGGGCACGCGCCCCAGCGACTGGCTCATGCCGAAATACATGGCGGCGATCATCGCCCCCACGCCGGTGATGAAGAGCACATGGCAGGCAAGGCCATAGGCTACGGCCAGCCCGCGCAGCCTGACCGGGGTATGGGATGCCGGGGTCGTCACGACAGAAACAGCTCCGCTTCACCGCCCCGTTTACCCAAAACTACGGCACGGAATCGATCACTATTCCGGGACTCTGACCGTATATGGGCGGAATGTCACGTCCATAGCCTTGACGGAAGTCCGTTGCGGGCTGCAGCGAAGTGGAAATGCTACAAAAGATTGGCGATCCCGGTGCCGCCTTCCGTCAGTCGTCCTCCTCGTCGTTCCGGAAAGCCAGCATCACGGAACGCAGCCTTTCGAGTTCCGGATTTTCATACTCCATGCGGGTGAGACCTATGTCCTTGAGCATGTAGCCATTCAGGCGGTGAAGGCGGAGCGTGCGATGCCTTCTCTTGCGGCGCAAAGCCGGTCTCAGACAAGCACTCGAGAGCGCCCGCAGCCATCGCCAGATTGAGGGCATATTGGCGATGGCTGGGGCGTCTCTTTCCCCTTCCCGGCAACCGTCGCCGGAAGGAGGATCGCAGAGATCCGTCACAGAAAGAAATAAGGGTCGAGCACGCGGACCTCGCTGATGCGGTCGACCGGCAGGCCGTTGCGCTCCGCCACCTTGCGGATGGCTTCGGGCGTCGGCCCGTCATAGACGCAGAAGGTCTTCCGCTTGTCCTGGGTCACGTAGGAATGGATCCAGGTGACGCCTTCCTCGCCATTGCGGCTGACGACCTTGAGGGCGATTTCCGCACCCTTGTCGTTGACCGGGATGGCAAGCCCGTCGGGAAAGGTTCTCTCGATGACATAGCGCGGCATGAGTGCCTCCGTCGAAGTTGAACGAGGCGAGTCTAGAACCGCGCCCCGGGACGCACATCGGGAAGCCTCCCTATTTTGCGGCGACCATCTCCCTATTTTGCGCGATGAGGCCTTGCGCCATGGCGAGGGCGGCTGCTTCGCCGCGCGATTTGACGGCAAGCTTCGCCAAGATGGACGACACGTGATGATCGACGGTCTTGGGCGAGATATGAAGCTGCGCGCCGATCTGGCCGTTGCTCAAGCCATTGGCCAGGCAGCTCAATATGCTCATCTCGCGGGGCGTGAGACCGTGCGGATTGCGCAGCGTGGCGGCGCGGGGCCCGCGCGGTATGCTCCGGCTGCCGCTTTCGCGCATGCGCTGGCGCAGCATGATCGCCGCCGGTGCTGCGCCCAGCCGATCGAAGATCTCGAGCGCCCGCAATTGCGCCGGCTCATTGCCGTCGGCGAGTGCCCTGGCTTCCTCATAGGGACATCCCAGCTCTCGCCAGGCTTCCGCGGCAGCGCGCCAATTGCCGGCGATCTGCAAAGCGAAGGGTGCGGCGCAGTATTTGGGCACTGTCACCTTCGCGCCGGCGCGTGCGAGCCAGAAAGAAAATTCCCCGACATGCCAGGCATGGCGGTGGCGCAGCGCCAGCGCATGGCCGGCCTCGGCCTCGCGGGCGACACGCGCAAGATCACCCTCGAACCAGGCACATTCGGCACGCGCGGCGCGGACGGGCGCCAGGCGTTGGAGCGTATTGGTGCGCAAGGCGAAGTCGAGAGCTTCATCGAGAAGCCGGTTGGCGCCCGGATCGCCACGCCTGACGCGCAGGCGGCCCAAGGCCGCCAGCGCCATGATCTGGCTGACCAGCGAGAAATTCGGGCAGTTGATGACGGCGGTCGCATGATCGCCCGCCTCGCTCCAGCGGCCCTGATAGAGGTTCGTCAGGGCGAGCCAGGCCGACATGTAATTATTGGAGTGATCGAGATCGCAGTCCTCGGCATAGGCGATGCCTTCGGTCAGCACCGCCTCGGCCTCGGCCAATTGATAGCGCTCGCCATAGGACGAGCCCAGATTGAGGTAGGCGAGGCCTACGAGCTCATGCATTCCGCCGGCGCGCGCCAGGGCCAGGCAGCGATCGAAATGCGCCAGCCCATGGTCATCCCCACTCACATGCAGGGCGGCGCCGACGACCATCTCGGCGGCGGCGACGATGGCGTCATCGCCAAGATCGCCGGCGAGCGCGATGGCCTTCCGGCCCCAGCGCACCGCCGCCGCCTTGTCGCGATCGAGCATGCGCAAATGCGCCTGCATGCGATAGGCGCCGGCAAGCTCGCGCGTCGACGGCAATGTTTCCAAGACGTCGATGGCCTGGCGGCTTGCGTCTTCGGCGGCGGCGTTCTGGCCGCTGCGCACCAGCGGCCAGGCAAGTCGCGACAGGCTCGCCCCCTCTTGCCGGCGATCGCCGGCCTGGCGCCAGAGGGCTACCGCTTCGCGATAGGCTTCGATCGCCGCGGCCAAATCGTCGATGATGGCGCTTTGCTCGGCATAGGCCTCGAAGAGCGCTGCCCGTTCGGCGGGCGGGCGGTCATGGGCGAAGACAAGCGTGCGCCGATAATGCGCGGCGGCCGCACGATGGGCGCCGACGGCCGCCGCGGCGCGCGCCGCGGCCGGTCCATAATCGAGCACGGCCGCGTGATCGCCGGCCCCTTCGGCGAGTTGCGCCAATTGCGCCAGATCGCCCCGATTCCCTGAAGCCTGCAAGCCCCGGAGCGCCAGGCGGTTGAGCTCCCGCGATCGCGCCTGATCGAGATCCGCCAGGATGGCGTCGCGCACCAGCTCGTGACGGAAGGCGATCGCCTCGCCATTCGCGGTGATGAGCCCCGCTTTGCGCAAGTCGGCGACACTGTCGGCCACGGCGGTGACGACCTTTTCCAGCACTCCATGGTCGATGCGGCTGCCGAGGACGGCGATGGTTTCGAGGACATTGCGCGCGGCGGGCTTGAGCGTTGCGGCGCGTGCCATGACGCAGTCGCTGACCGTCTTGGGGATGCCGGAGCCCAAATGGGCAAGGATCTCGGCAAGGAAGAAGGGATTGCCCGAGGTCTGCCGGTGCAGCGCCTCCGGATCGAGAGGCTTGCCTTCGCTGAGGTGACGCACCGCGGCGATCGAGAGCCGCCGCAGATCGATGCGGATGGCCGATGGCGAGGTCGCGAGGTCGCCCAGCAGAATGCGCAAGGGCGGATGGCCTTCGACTTCGTCATCGCGATAGCTCAAGACGAGAAGAGCGCGTGTCTGCGCGATACGGCGGCCCAGATATTTGAGGAGATCGAGCGTCGCCTCATCCGCCCAGTGGATATCCTCGATGACCAGCACCGTCGGCTGCGCCGGATCGCGCAACGTGTCGAGCATGGTCGAGAACAAAGCCGGCCTCGGCGCGTCGCCTTCGAGCTGCGCCAGCAGCCTGCCGCCGGTCTGGCGCGCGATGTCGTAAAGCGGGCCAAGCGGCGAGGGCGTGAAAAGCGAATCGCACTGGCCGATGAGCGTGCGGTGCGACTTGCCGCAGCTCGAGAGGAAGTGGTCGATGAAGGAGGTCTTGCCGATGCCGGCCTCGCCGCCGATCAAAGCGAGGCGTCCGTGCCCGGCGACCGTCTCGGCAAGAGCGGCGGCGAGGACATCGAGGTCACGGTCGCGTTCGAGCAGGTTCATGGGCTAGCCTTGCCGCGCGGGGGACGATGCGGACCAATCTGCGCGAGACCGGCCGCGTCAACTCAAATACGGCGGAAAAACCGGGTTATTTCAGGGCCGCTGGCAGGAAGCGGAGCCTTTGCCGTCCAGGCCAAGGAAGATTGCACCGGAGGCCAATGTCACGCCTTGGCGGCGCCACCGGCACTGGCGGCAGGCGGCGTGCGCGGCCGCAAGGGGGCGAGAGCGGCATGCCGCTCATAGGTCTCCTCCGCCAGCCTTTCGACGGGGTGCTGGGGGACATCCGCGAGCAGGCCTGAGATGCGGTCGAAGGATTGCCTGAGATCGGCTTCCTTGATCGCGCCCTCCTTCAGGCCTTGCGTCATGTGGCCGATCATCTCGACGATGAGCGAGGTGTCGGCCCAATAGGCGCACATGCACAGGAGATCGGCGCCGGCATTGACGATCTTCACCGTCGTCTCCGGCTCCTTGAGCTTGTCCGAGATGGCGCGCATGCCGAGATCGTCGGTGACGATCACGCCCTTGAAGCCGAGCTCTCCCCGCAAGATGTCGTTGAGGATGACGCGCGACATGGTCGCGGGCGTCCCCGGATCGATCGCCGGCACGACGATATGCGCGGTCATGAACAGCCTGGTCTTCGCATCGGTGAACTGGCGGAAGGGTGCGAGCTCGCGCTTGCGGAAGGTTTCGGCATCGACATCGATGACGGGCAGCGAATAATGCGAATCGACGCCGGCATCGCCATGGCCCGGGAAGTGCTTGGGGCAGCCGAGCACGCCCTCGGCCTGCATCGCGTCGAGGAATTGCCGCGCCGGGGCCACGACGGCTTCGGGCGTCGTGCCGAAGGCGCGCGGACCGATGACCGGGTTGGCCGGGTTCGAATTGACATCGAGCACCGGGGCGAAATTCACATTGAAGCCGAGATTGCGCAACTCGATGCCCATGGCGCGGCCGACCGCCCCTGCCTGGCCCGGCCATTCGCGCGCATAGGCGAAATTGGTGACTGGGGCCGGCGGGCGCAGCACGCCGCCCCCCTCATGGTCGATGGTGATGAGGATCTCGTCGCGGCCGATATATTCGCGCACATCGGCGAGGAGCTTCTCATGCGAGGCGAGCCATTCGTCATAAGGCGCGCCCGACAGGAAGTTGGCGCGGAACAGCACGACACCGGCCGGCTGCAGGAGCGACAGCAGGCGCTTGTCATGGTCGCTCAAAACTGGGCTTTGCTGAAGGCCGATGAGAAAGCGATGGCCGAAAGAGGCGGGGCCGCGGCCGAGGTCGAAGATCAGGGACATGTGCCTATTCTTTTCCTTTGATGCCTGCACTATCAGATCGCGTTCTGCCAGACGGCTCCTTTGTCAGGAAAGACCAGCCGTAACGACGCACAATTCTCTCGACATCCTTGAATCCGGTACTCTCTCGATGCATTTTTTCGACATCAAATTTGCCGACTTCTTCCCAAATGCCGCCATTGGGAGTGCGGGGAAGCGCGATATCTTCAAGGGCTACGACGCTGACATCCGAGTATCGTCCATAGTCGAATTTCTCATTGAACCATCGCAGTTTAGCATTCGAATTGAATGGTATCGGACTAATATCTGATCGACCCAGCATGATCCTCCCATCCAAGTCAAATTCGCCTTGGTCAACTTTATCGGCTGCGCGCCAAACTATGCGGTGTTGATCGCGATCGAAGACTTCAATCCCATCCAATGAGTCCAATGCGATACTGGCCAATGCGTCATAAGAAATATAACCCAGTCGTCGCTCACCTCTGTATTCGAACGAAAATATGATAGCCCGCTTTTGGGGGACGTCTTCACGCTGACACAAACGAGGCGCGTGGGCCCGGAGGCGCACGCCGGGACCATCAACGTCTGCTTCTAACAATAGAACGCCATTGTCTTCGAAAGTTGATTGAAGAGTTCGTTCAGTATTGGGATGCCAACTTCTAACTCCATTTTCAAAATCGGCGATGGTGCGCTTGGCAATTTGCGATCTTGCCTCCAAATCGGCCTGGGACCAGCCGAGAAGGGCTCGCGCTGCGCGGCATTGGGATGGCAGTAGCATGTGCGATCTCGTCTTACGAAGTATGAAGCAGTTCCATACTGCATATTTAGTGCAATGTCAAATGATATATATTCTGCTGGACTGTTTACATGAAGCCTAGGGAGCAAGGTCTTCTGGGAAGGTCAGCCATTGTCGCTTTATTGGAGGGTGTTACTCTGAGCGCATGAACCGATTTGCTAATTTGGAAGCGTGGGTGACAAACTGGCTCGCTTATTGGCCAGAGGGACGGGCATTTCGAGTTATTCCCGAAATCGGGATAGCTTTCGGTACCGATAAAGGGCCGTCGCGCGACAACAATCAGGACCGAGCGGTTGTTATCAAGGTTTCGGGCCAAACTCGCGAAAGCTCCTTGTTGTGCGCCGTGGTGTGCGACGGGATGGGCGGAATGCGCGATGGCGCGGCCTGCGCCTCGATAGCAATCGGAGCATTTGTCGCAGAGATGGCCAGGGCATCTGAGATCCTCGACCAAATTTCTCTGCTGGAGGCCGCACTTCATTCCGCTAATGAAAGCGTTCACCATTTCGCTCGTGGTGGCGGTGGAACAACTCTGTCTGCCCTACTCGTAACTCCTTCCGGTAGGGGGTATTGGTTGAACGTTGGCGACAGCAGAGTCTATGGGCTGTTTAAAGATGGAAAAGATTTCGAACTCCGAAAAATCACTACGGATGACAATATGCAAGAAGCATTCGGCGGTCGTGGAACAGACCTTGTGCAGTTCGTGGGGATTGGGGCTGGCATAGTTCCCCATACGGGGCAACTTGATTCACGCGCTTCTTCTGCATTGATCACCACTGACGGGATACACTCGATCGAGCCACGATTGTTGAGCCTAGTCTACGAGAATGCGCCAAATTTTCGAAGCGGCACCGAACGATTGTTGGCTGCTGCGAACTGGGTAAGTGGAGCAGACAACGGAACCATTGTTGGGCTGTCGTTAAAGGATGCGCAAAGAAGTCTGAGGCTAAGCGAGGACGTAGGCAGTTCAGGAATGCTGGAACTCTGGAAGCCCGCAGAAAACGGACAGGTAACTGTCCCGATTTTTTGGGAAGAGCCGCGCCGTACTAGGACTTCTGCGCGCATCTCTGCCACGCCCAAAACGACACAGGCTAAGCCGAAGAGACAACGCACATCCAAACGAAAGGCCCCCGCTGAGCAGTTGGAGATCGACGTAAACTACGAGCGGAAGCCTAATAATGGCGACAATAGCTAACCGCTACGAGACGGGTGCAAACTCATCTCAGGGGGGAATGAGTGAAGTCCTTGTTTGTCGCGATCTCCATTTGGACAGAGACGTTATCGTTAAGCGTCTGCAGGGCCATACTGAACCCCAACGTTTGATCGATGAGCAAAAGGCGCTCTTGAAGCTCCGCTCCAAACACGTTGTTCAGCTGCTCGATATTGTGACCACGGACGCATTCGGAAAAGAAGAGAAGTGCCTGGTGATGGAGTACATTGACGGGGCCGACCTCTCACCGGGTTCCTTTGGTGCCGATGACAAGTACGTAGGATCACTTTGGCAAATCGGCTCTGGAATTGCCGACATTCATCAAGCGGGGATTATTCATCGGGATATAAAGCCGAACAATGTCCGAAGGGACAAAATGGGTGTTCTAAAGATTTTCGACTTTGGTCTGGCAAGAGAAGTAGGTAAGGACGATGCCACCAAAAACATTATCGGTACTATTGGATACATGGCGCCAGAGCTCTTTGGCACTAAAACAATACCGTTCTCCCCCGCAGTTGACGTATATGCATTTGGCGCTACTGCTGTCGCACTCCTTGACAAAAATCTTCCCGACGAACTGAAGCAGGGAGAGCAAGTGCCCCTCCTATATCTTCAAAAGTTGATGGCGGGTCTGCACGCCGATGTGCCTGCAATAATACACCAATGCACCAATTCCGATCCAACCAAGCGACCTCCAATGAATGCAGTTCGCGATACACTAGAGGATCAACTGCTTCGAGATCGTCATCACGCTCGTATAGTCAATGGCGCAAACATCTATGAGTTGAGCTCCGCAAATCGGAACATAAGTCTTCAATCCGCCGTGGGCTCCATCGCGATTGGCTACAATGGTCTCCAATTTCGGGTAACTTCAGTATCCGGCGAAGTCTTCGTCAACAACGAGGCCGCCAAAGTTGATCAACGCATGTATCCTGCATGCGTCATAACAATAGGAGACCGTCACAGGCCTAATCGAGCATTTCTAACCTTCGATGTGTCTCACCCAGAGGTTATGGCCTGATGGTTATCGGAAAGGTCTTTGCTGGTCGATACAAGGTGGTCAAGAAAATCGGCAGCGGAGGCATGCAGGATGTATACCTCGCTCACGACGGCATGACGGAGTATGCCGTAGCTCTCAAGACGCCACAGCCGGGTCAGGCTGGCACCCACTTTCGAAAGAGTGCCCTTGTCGCGGCGCGCGTCAACCACCATGGCGTCGCAAAGACTCTCGATTACTTTGAAGAAGGTGGTCAGCACTTCTTGATTGAAGAGTACGTTTCGGGCGGAACACTTGAACAGGCTACGCTTGATCGCATTCACTATGTGGATCCCCACCAGGCCGCCCATTTGCTGCTTCAGCTCGCAAAGGGCATTGCCGCGTCACATAAAGCAGGTGTCATTCACCGTGACCTCAAGCCGAGCAATATCTTGGTGGCAGTTGATGCAGGTATGCTGGTGGTCAAAATCACTGATTTTGGCATAGCGACACTTGCAGAGCACGTATTTGATGAGGCTGCGAAGGAGGGCGATTTGACCCGGTCTACTTCCGGCACGGTGAAAGGTGCGTTGCCTTATATGGCTCCTGAAATGATGTTCCGCAAAGCAGGAGAACATCCCGGCGAGGCGGCGGATGTGTGGTCGTTGGGGGCAATGATGTTCAGGCTGATGACTGGAAAATATCCATTTGGACAGGGCTTTCAGGTCCCAGTCAATGTTTCTTCAGGAAAGAGAGAGCCTTGGCCAGACTTCATGTTTCGAAACGAACAGTTTGCGCCACTTGCTCGGAGCGTGACGGAACTTGTTGACAAGATGCTCAGTTTTAAGCCCGCCGATCGGCCTACAGCCACAGAGGTAGTTACCGCGGCAGAAAATCTTTCTTTTTTCATTGCAGAGCGTCGTCAAGGTAAAATATCGGAAATACTTTTCAACGGAGCGCACGGCAAAATTGATACCAACAAGGGGAGAGTTTTCTATCATTCGAAAAGTTTATATGGCGACGCAAAGCTGAAGGTAGGTAATGGTCTCGAGTTTTGTGTACATCCTGGTATACCTTACCCGCGTGCGCATCCGTTGGTTCTAATGAAATAGCGAGACCGAGGCCGCCTTCGTCAGCATTGTGAGGAATAGCATGTGACGTTGAAAGTCCCGAAGGCCAGCGATTTAGGGTAGCTCTAGAATGGCGGACATATGCCGGACAGAATGGAAACCTGAAGCAAGGGCTCATTGGTAACCATCTGATTTTATTGGCGACCCCGAGAGGATTTGCACCGCTTCTGTGGGCCGTTGATTTCAGTACCATAATCAGCCTCTTTCTGTCCCACTTTTTTGCGGTGGGACTATTTCGCGTTTCGCAAGCGTTCCAATGGCCGCCGACGCCATGCGCTTCTGATCGGCCGCTCGAGTGTAAACCGACGCCTGCTCGACCGTGCTCCAGCCGAAGATCGCCATCAACTGACGCTCGCTCGCACCCCGGTCGGCCGCCCTGGTCGCGCCGACCTTGCGAAGGCCGTGGGCCGTGCACTGCGGCAGGCCAGCATCGTCGCACCACTTGCGCATTCTAGCGCCGAAGCCCTTGGCCGAGAACGGCCTGCCGTGCTGGGTGACGAGATAGGTCGTCGAGCCGCAAGGCGAGGCGGCAATAACGCTGGCGAGCTCGTCGATGATCGGCAGCATGATGACGCGCTTCGTCTTGCGCTGCTTAACCCGGTGGAAGCCGTCGTTCATCTGCGGGCCCAGCGTCACCAGATCGGAGCGGCGCACGCCGGTGTAGAGCAACAGGGCGAGGGCGAGCCGCGCCTTTGAGCCAACCGGATGGCGAGCTTCAAACTTGTCGACCTCGTCTTCAGTCCAGACGTGGAAGCCGTCGGTTTCGGTGATGATCTTCTTGATGCCGGCGGTGGGGTCTGCGGCAATGAACCTCCGCTCGACCGCGAAAGCGAATAGGCCGCGCAATGCCTTGAGGAAGTTATTCGCCGCTTCCGGTCGGTCGGCTCGGTCGTCGATCCAGCCCAGTACATGCTGCTTCGTGATCAATCGGAACGGTCGGTCATCGAGCGCTTCCGCCCATCTGTCGAGAATACGGCGTCGGACTTCTTGCGACGACTCGCCGAGCTTGTTGAGGAACCAAGTCGATTGGTAATAGGCCCGGCAGACCCACAGCGCCGAGCCTTCGGCTATCTTCGTTTTCGGCTTGACGACGGCGCGCCCGGCCATCGCCTCGTCATACGCTCGGCGGAATTCCTCCGTGCCGAATTCCTCGCGAAGCCGGATCTTCGGCGCCCCAGGCTTGCGCACGTAATAGCGCCTGTTGCCGTGCCGGTCGTCGTCGGCGACCAGATACTTGAAATCGATCTTCATGGCTTCCTCCTCTGTCACGCCTTGACCCCATCAAAGGGGTTCTTTTCCGCGACAGAAGGGAGGTCATCGAAGGCGCTGTCAAGTCCATGCCGGTCCCAGATCCTGCGAGCGCCGATCTCCTTGGGCGGCGGCATGGTGCCGATCTTCACCAGTTCATCAAACTTGGAAGGCGAAATGCCAATATATTCCGCAGCTTCTTCCCGGCTCAGGCCGCGGGGCAGCAGCGTGTGGGGCCGGTCATGCTTCGTCACTCCTGCCACCCCTGCAGCGCCACAAACGCCTCCCACATCTCCCCGATATCGCCCCGCCCCATAACCTGCTGCGCGGTTTCGAGATCGCGCGTGATCATCAGCAGTGCGGGCGCGACGTTGACGCCGGGCATCTTCATGTCGCGCAGCCTTTCATACCTCCCCTTGATCTCAGTGACGCGGGCGATCTCGCGGGAGAGGGCTTCGACGAGGTTGGTCATGGCATGAACATCCTGAGCGGAAAGAGTTCAACGGCCGTGACTGACGGCACCTTGTTCTCCTTGAGATCGCGCAAAAACTCGCGTCGTCGACCTTGCGATGGGCGATCTGCGGTATGAGAGCGAAGCACTCGACGCCGCGCTCGGTCTTGCCCTCCCAGACGCGGCATTCGACGCCGTTGAAGTTGATGATCCGCGACGTGCTTTCGAGTGATACCTTCATCCCTCACACCCGATTTCCCGCACGCTCGTCCATACGACCTGCTGACCATCCGGACACGTGAACTCCGCAAGCCGCGACTGGTCCTTTATCACCGCCATCTTGTTCACCCTGACGCTGGCATCGCCTTGCCTGTAGGTCTCATATCCGGCGAACGATGCGACCGCGACGCACGCCAATATCGCTATACCTTTCATATCTCGTCCCCATTGTTGAAGTGGGACGCAATTTCGCAACTAACGACGCGGACGCGAACTCACTGAGGCACTTCAGATCGGAACGTGAGCCGGGTTCCCTTCAACAGAGAAGCCGGCTGCATTCTTGTGGCCGCCGCCGCCGAATTGCCGGGCAATGGCGCTCACGTCGAAGTCGCCGCGAGACCGCAACGAGTATTGGAAGCGGCCCCGCTCGACCTCGAAATAGCTGGCTCCGAACTGCGTCCCGTCACGGCCGCAGATTTCGCCGGCAACCTCGCTTGCGGCGAAATAGGGGGCATTGCAGATGAAGCAGGTCGCACCGCCGATATGTGCCTTGTAGGAGCTGCGCTTCAGTTCCTCGACGCGGAGGCGGTAGTAGCGTTGGATGCTCTCGCCCTCGGCGATCAGTCCATCAGGGCCTGCAGCGACCATCCAATCCCACGTCTCGAAATCATGCGGATAGGAGCGCAGCGCGATGGTGAATTCATCACCGCTCGGCAGCGCCTTGCGCCACAGGTCACGGTCTTGCACATACTCGATGAACCCAGGCCGCTTGCCGCCGACGAAATAGTCCCAGGCCAGCGCGGCGCCGCTGCGGTTCATATCGAACAGAGCGACCATCCGGCGGCTGCGGTGCAGCGTTCCATTCACGGTCGCCTCCAGCCAAACAGCGGCCGGCGGCGGCTCGGGCAGGTCGGCCAAGTCTTCGGCCGCCGTCTTATGGTGATCGAGGATCAGGATGGAATTCGCCTTGTCGGCCATCGCCTCAAGCACCGGTCGCTTATAGCTGAAGTCGACAAAGATGATGTCGCGCGCATCATGCGGGGGCGGCTCCTGCTGGTAGACGCCAGCATAGAATTCGACCTTGTTGCCGAGGGCGTTGCGAACTGCCCAAGCTGCAGCGAACCCGTCGTCGCAGCCGCCGTGATATATGCAGAGCGGCCTCATGACTTCTTCGCCTTCTTCTCCGCGTTGATCTCGTCGTCGCGCGAGCGCCAGCCGTCGAGGAAGGCTTCGTGCCATTGCTCGGCGAGGGTGCTCGGCGCGCTCATCGGCTTGTTCTGGTCGCGATACGCGATGCCGAGGTCTCGCGCTTCCTTGAACCCGAATTCGGCCGTCTCTTGTTCCTCGGCCGGCTGATCGTCTTCCTGCTGCGTCTCAGCGGCGGGCCTGTCAGGTTCCTTGAAGTCGGCTGGCTTCGGCCGCGCCGGCGTGATGTCGATCATCGTTCCCTGTTCGGGGTCGGTATCGAACGGCACGCCCATGAGCAGCCCGGCGGCGGCGATGTTCGCGAAGGCGCGGACGGCGGTGTAACAAATCTGCTGTTCCGGGCGCAGCGGCCAGAGCGTCGAGTTGCGGGGGAAGCATTCGCGAAGCCACATCGTGAACTCGCGCGGCTCCTGCTCGCCCTTGACCTTGCCGCGGACGATGACGCCGAGACCGTTCTCTTCCTCCTCGGTCCAACCCTGAATGGGAATATCGCGGCCCTTCTCGCTCTTGGCCTTCTTCCACTTGCCGCGAATCTTTGCCCAGTCGCCGATATGCTCGAACTTGATCGGTCCCTCGAACTTGCCGGAATTCTCGAGGATGGCCTGAACCAGCTTGCCCTCGTAACCGATGCGACCGCCCGGCGTCTGGTAGGTCGATTGCGCCACCGCCAGGGGGTCGAGCTTCCACGTGATCGCCCTGGTCAGCACGGCGAAGCAGGCATAGGGCTTGCCGACAAGATGCGGCGGGGTGAAGCCGTCGGCCTTGCTCATGTCGAGCGCCATATCGCGGCAGCGCTGATAGAGCCGGTCGTCGAACATGATGGCGAGGCCCGGCGCCATGCCGTCGGTCGGCAGGCGGTAGCCCTCGGTTTGCGGGATTGCTGGGACGTCCATTGTGTTCTCCTGTTAGCGAACGGTTCCGATGGTTTCCTCGGTCATCCTGGCGCCGGGCATGACACGCTTTTCAGGCGGCTGGGTCTGCATCCACTTCCACAAGGCGGCCGAGATAGCGTCGCCGTGGATGAACGGCCACAGCGCATACTTGTCGAGCTTGTCGCGGTCGACGACCTCGCTCTTCCATTGCCGGGTGACCGTGCCGACGGCGCCGTGCTCGCTCCTGGCGCGCGCCAAGTCCGCGTCGGGCCCGGCGGCGCGGTTCTCGAACTTCGTCGCGGCCTTGTCGAGGCGAACGGCGTCGCCGAGATGCGACTGCACCTGACGGTTCGCCTGGGCGGCGGCGCGCTTCTCCTCCTCGGCCTTGCGGTCGGCGTCCTTCTGCCGCTTCTTCGCCTCGGCGGCGATGGCGCGGGCTTCCTTGACCCTGTCATCGGCGTCGGCGACCAGCGCGCGGGCATCCTTATACTGGTCGGGCAGGTCGCCCTTCATGCCGGCGATCTGCTCGGGCGTAAACGTCTCGCCCGCCTTGCGGCGCTTCGCAACGTCGGCATCGATCTCAAGCAGCTTTGCCCAAAGCGCGCCGGCCTTGGCGCGGGCGTCGGCGTGGTCGGCAGTGGCGACCTCAAGGTCGGTCGTCGCCGCCTCGCGCTGCGACTTCGCCTCGTCGGCGAGGATGCGCGCCGTCTCGGCGGCCTGGTCGGAAGCAGCCGCAGCGGCTTGCGCTTCCTGGGCCAGCCTCAAGGCCTCACGCTCGGCCGCGCGCTTCTTCTCTGCCTCTTCCTCGAGCCGCTGCTTTTCCGCAGCGGCCTTGCGGTCGGAATAGTCCTTGTGCCTGGCCGTCAGGTCGTCCTTGAGCTTGACCAGCGGATCGATGCGGGACTTGAACCAGCCCGAGATCGCCTCGACCTTCTGCTTGAAGGGCGCGCGCTCGGCGTCCATCGTGTCCTCGAGCGACTTCTTCAGGGCGCGCATCGACTTGACGAGCTCCATCACCTTGCCGTGCGTCTCGTCGTCGTCGATGGTTTCCGGCAAGGCCGCGCCGGACTCGGTCAGTTCGGCATAGCGGTCGAGCAGGGGCTTGAAGCGGTCGGCCAGGTCGTCAGCGATGGTCTGTGGACCCTGATTGTGGCCGAGGCCGATAGTCGTCGAAGTGTCCATGTCGATTTTTCCTCCTAGAAAGTAGGTGCTGGCAGTCGGTTCCAGTCGATGGGCTGTCTCGGATTCGCCGCGGCTTCGTGCGGGGCGTGCCAAGCCGCCCACCGATTCCGCGCCGTGAGGTAGTTGAAATATTCCTCCGTGATGGGCCGGCCGCAGAGATAGGACCAGGCTTCGAAGGGATCGGCGGGCTCGCCGTTGACCTCGCAGCGCAGCTCGGCGCCGAGAAGCTCGCCGTCCTCGCCGACGTCCTGCTCAAGCCAGATCCGCGCCGGCACGAACGGGCCGCCCTTGACGAGCTTGCGCTGGAAGAAGCCGGGATGCGGCTCGTCCGGGATGGCGACGCGCTCATAGGCGGGCTGGGCCAGGGCTTCGCGCCACCAAGCCAGAGCGACGTCGACGGGGATCGGGGCGCGGATCATGATTTCTCCGGTGCGAGAGTGAAGTCGCAAGACTTCCAGTCCTTGAGATCGGTCTTGACCCGAACGTCGTCGCCCCTGATGAATGCGGCGACGCGACGCTCATGATCCTTGTCGCTCTCGCCCGGTCGCTTCTCGAGTTGCGTGGTGATTGTCGGTCGCTGCTTGCTCACGGCTTCGCCTTCTTCTCAGGCTTCGGCCCCGCCGCGTCCGGCTTCTTCATCAGCGCCGAGACATCGCCGACCGGGTAGCAATACGGCTTGAATCCGTCATTGATGGCCAGTTTCGCAACCGCCCGGCATTGGTCCTGCGTCGGATATTCGCCGACCGAGAAGCCCGCCTGAACGCCGGGGCCGGCGGTCCCGCCAACGGCGAGTAGGATTAGAACCCATTTCATGGGGAGACTCCAGTGTTGATAGCTGCGTCAGTCCAATAGATATCAGGCAGCGCCGGAATCGGCAGGCAGACGTACTCCTCCGGCCAACTTGGCTTTTCGCACTCCGCTTTTGTTTTGAAGGCGCCGCCATAGACGGAGCCGCTGGCGCTGCTGTGTTTTCCCATGCCGCCGCTGACGGATATGGAAACTCGAAGCCAATTCACGCCTTCAATTTCCTCAGCGAGGACGGGCGTCGCGATGAGGGCCAGGGCGAGGATGAGGGCGAGGCGGGTCATCTCGAAAACTGCGCTCGCGGAGTTTTGGACATGAGGTCGTAGCCGAAGTTGCCGCCTTCATGCGTCTTGTATTGCCGCGCGGCCCTCCACACCCGCGCGACCCGATATCCGCGCTCCTGAATCCACCAAAGCGGTGCGGCGAACCACTCGCCTCTGTCCTCGAAGACGCCATAAGGCTGATGTTCTTTGCGGCGGCCGATGATTGCCGTCTCGACGTGATCGCAGATGCGGTCGAAGGACGTGCGGGTGTGGGTGTAGTCTCTCATCTGTTCACCACGCCGTTCGGGAAGTCGGGCGGCTGGACGAGGTCGGCGGCGGTCGTCTTGCCGGTCATCTGATCGAGTAGAGCGTCGGTCGGATGGCGCTTGACGAGCTCGAGGCCGAGGTCTGCAGCCATTTCTTGGAGCGCCGTCAGGACGACATGCGGCGAGCCGGTCAGGTCGAGTTCCTTGTAAGCGAGGCACATGATGACCAGGTCGCGTGTGCTCTGGAGCGTCAGTTTAAGGCCCTCAAGCTCGCTGATGGTGAGAGTGTCTTTAGGCATCGACAACCTCCCTCTTCGGCGCCTTGTCGAGCATGGCGGTGAAGATGCTGATGTCGGTGCGGACGACGGGGCGGAAGAACACAATCGCGTACTTGGCAGGGAATTCCGCCAAGCTGATGTGGTCGCATTTGATCAGGCCGTTCGTGTGCGGGTAAATTCCGGTCACCGTGGCGACATCACCCTTCTTCGGATGGCCCTCTGCGACCGTGTTCCATTTGTCTTTGATGCAGACCACTTCCATGCCCACACGAAACGTCATGCGCTCCTCCGCGAGTCGAATGCGACGGCGTCGCTGAAAACCTGCGCGCCGGCTCGCACGGCGCTTCCGGCATCAGCCCCGGATGGCTTCGAGAGATGGGTAACAATCAGTTGAGGGTCCGTAGCTACTTCATGGTTTCCTCCTTGGTTCGGCACTCCGGAAAATTCCCGCGCTGGCGGGAAAAGGATGTCGCAGGCGGCGAGCAGGCGGGCGGCGCGGACGGTGAGCGGGGCGCGGGGGGTCATGCGGCCACCGTCTGGCGAGCGGCAGCGTCAAGGCTGGCAGTTTTCGGAGCTGCATCGGCCATGATTGCCGAGACGCAGGCCTTCATCTTCGCGACGGAGACCGCGTTGCCGATCTGCTTGATCTTCTCAGTCTTGGTGCCGGCGAACTCATAAGCAGCTTCGTCGCTGTTGAAGCCCATGGCTGCCGCGAGCTCATGCGGCTCGAGCATGCGGAAGAGGATGTCGTAGCCTTCGGTCGCCTCGACCAGGTTGATATGACCCTGCGCGCAAGGCGTCGGGGCTGGCTGCTCGATGTCATGGACGCGGGGCGCCTGACCCTCGCGCTCGCCGAATTGCGCGGTGATGAAGGCCAACTCGCCGCCCTTTGCGGTGGTGATAACCGGCAAGGGCGTTTCAACGTCGCGAGCGCCATTGCCGCCCTGGGTATGAGTGACGGGAACGATCATGCCAAAGCGGTTCTTGCCGGTCGGGGACGGAAGAGGCTCTTCAGCGGTGTTGCAGGTCTCCCCCGATCCGGACCCGTAATAGGGCGAGATCAGCACATGTGAGTGCTTCGCCACTTGTGCCGGCGTCGGCTCCTGGGTCGAACGTGGCGCGCCGCCGGCGTGGCGCGAAAGCACGAAAGGCTCCACAAGCGCGTGCGCCACGCCCTCGCCATGGAACGCTCCCATGGGCTGCTCGATGCTATGAGAGCGGCGGCTGTCTGCCGTCTTGTCGCCCTCCTCGTTGCCGTGGGCGACGGTGACAATCATAGGCTCAAGCAGCATCGGGCGCGCGCAGCCTGGATCCTCGGAGCCAGCCCCGCCAGTGGTCGCGGTTGGCAGCGGCTCCTTTGTAGATCGAGGCGCACCAGTGCTGCCTACCGCCATAACGAAGGGCTCGACGACATAGCCGGCACCGCGATTGGTGCTGGTTGGCGTCGGATCATCCACCGATCGCGCACGCCGCGAAGCCTCGCCGCCTTCCGCACCATTGCGGCCAAGGATGAAGGGCCGGGCCAAAGCTATATGATTTCCCTCCGCGGCTATCGCCGGCAGCGGGCCATCGAGGCTCTTGCCGTCCATGTGGTTGCGGAGAATGACAAGGAACGGCTCCGGCCACTGGAATTTCACGGCGCCGGCATAAATGCGCGCCAGCGTCTTCGGGGCGAGTGGCTTCTTGCGATTGAAGATGGATCGGCCCTTGATGTCCCAGTCGATTATCTCGCGCGCCGGCTTCCAGTGCTTCATGCCGGGGAAGAGCTCGAGCTTGCCGTCCTCGCGCTTGCGGTGCGTCGGCACCGGCCAGGACACCGTCCGATTGTCGCTTCGGGCCATCAGGATGAAGCGCTGCCGGGTAGTAGCGTCGCCGAAGTCGGCAGCGTTCAGTTTCCGCCACTCTGGGACAAAGCCCAGCCGACGGATCGTATCGATCCAGGCGTTGAAGTATTCGCCCTTCCGGCTCTTGATCGGCTTGCCAGTCCGTGGATCGACCGGGCCCCAGCCGATGAATTCCCAGACGTTCTCGATGATCATGCGCTTGACGCGCAATTCGGTCAGCCATGTGATGATGTGCCAGGGGTCAGATCGCTGCTGGTCGCTGGTCGGCTTGCCGCCACGCGCAACGCTGTGATGCGTGCATGTCGGCGAGGCCATCAGGAGGTCGAGATAGCCCTCTGGCACGATGATGTGGGGGCGGACCGATGCGATGTCCTGGCAATAGTGGCGCGCCTCGGGGTGGTTCTTCTTGTGCGTCTCGATCGCCACGCCCCAGTGATTGACGCAAACCAGTTCCATTTTCAGGCCGAGTTCGGCGAGCGCACGTGCGCATCCAGTCGATGACCCGCCAGCGCCGCAGAGAAGATCGGCGACAAGTATCTTGCGGCTCCGGTCCCCAGCCACGGCTACGCCTCCCGACTTGCGAGGGCCCGCACCAACTCCCCCCGCCGCGCCCGGTCCTCGCGCGTCCAGCGGCCGTCTTGGTGGTCGAGAAGGTCGAGCGCGACCTCGGCGGGGGAGCGGGCGTTGAAGGCCGCGATGTAGGCCGCGTTCGTGAAGTGCCGGGCTTGCTGTTCGGAGATGCGGATCATGGCGTCCCTCTTGATTGGACGACATTGCCAAATAGGCAAATTCTTGTCAATACGCGACTTGCCGATTAGGCAAATATTGTCTATCTGGCAAGTTCCGTTTTCGGCAGATTGGCTCGCGATCTCCGATGGTTAGCGAGCATTCAAAATAGTGTGGTTTTCCAGCCACACTCGCCGAAAATCCGCCACAGAGTCGCCAGGGTTACTTGACCCTCGGGCGTGTCGGGCAGAGAGTTCACCCAGCGCGTAGACTCGCGCAAAGCCTTCCACAGCCGGTTTGAGTAGGGGAACGGGGGGCCACGATTAAACACTCCAGAAGTGGGAGAAACATAAAATGAGAACGATGAAGTGGGCACTCCTGGGCAGCGCGGCGATCGCCGTGACGGCCACGGCGGCTCGAGCGGACGACCTGGCTGACTTGAAGGCGCAGATCGAAGCGCTGCAAACCCGGGTGTCGCAGCTCGAGGCTCAGCCGCAGGCATCGGCGCCGTCTGGCTACAGCCTGTTGTCGATCCGTGACGGCCAGGGAACGTTCGAGGGCGTTCTTCCTGAGCGTTATGGCGATCGCGTACGTGACGACCAGGGCTTCACGCTCTCGGTCGTGCCGACGGCTGACGCGGCTCCGGTCGCGGAAGTGTCGGTCAGCGGCGAAATCCGCACCGCCTTGATTTATACCGATATCGACGACACTCACAGCGACGACACGCTCGATGTGGCCAATCGTGGCCGTATCTTCATCAAGGGCAAGGTCGACACGGCAGTCGGCGAAGTCGGCGGCTACTTCCGTCTCGAAGCTTCGGGCGGCGGTAACTTCAACGACTACTCCGAATCCGTGAATATGAACAAGGCCTATGGCTGGTGGAAGTTCGCTCCGGAATGGGAGCTGATGGCCGGCTATAACGACAACACCGGCGCTCTCCAGACCTCTTATGACTGGCTGGTGAGCTCGCTCCCGATCCGCACGGTCGGTCCGTCGAACGTCAACAACGAGCAGTTCCGCCTCACCTTCACGAGCGGCCCGTTGGCCTTCGCGATCTCCGTCGAAGACCCGGACAATATCACGACTGTGCAGACTGGCACGGCTGTTGTGACGACCGTCACCGGCCCGGGCACGTTCGTGGTACTGACGACATCGACATCGGAGATAGACAAGTCGGATATCCCGAATCTCCAGGCCTATTTGATGTACTCGTCTGACGCCTTCACGGCTCAGATCGTCGGCCTCCTTCAGGACGACGAATTCGGGTCGACCGATTGGGCAATCGGCGGCGGCGCCACGGTCGGCATCGCTGACAGCTTCACCTTCCTCGCGGCTGCGGTGGTTGGCGAAGGCACGTCGTCCTACGCGAACAACGTCTCTCCGGTCACCACGGATGACGAGTTCTGGGGCGGCAGCATCGGCGTGATCGCCAATGTGTCCGAGGATACAAGGCTGGAACTGGGCATCGGCTACGAAGACTACGATGTCGGCGGCGAAGCGCTCGGCTTCAACGGCGGCATCTTCTGGGATCCGGTCAGCCAGGTCACGCTGGGCTTCGGCGCTACCTATGTCGAGTTCAACGATTTCGTGAACGCTCCCGGCAGCACCGCCGGGATCGAAGACGATGGCGACAGCCTGCAGGTGTGGTTCGGCACCTTCTTGCGGTTCCCATAAAGCGGAAAGGATTGAGCTAGGGTTAGGTTGTTCCCACTTCTTGGCCCTAACCTCGATCCCCTACGGGAGGCCCCGGTGACTGAATCGCCGGGGCCTTTCCCGTTTCAGGGGCGGCGGTCGGTGGAAAGCATCCCCCAGGTCAGCACAAGGCCGATCACGGCAACGGACTTGTCCTGCAAATGGTCCATTCCAGGCAACACGACAATCGGCTTGTGCCGCGGGTTCGATGACCGGGGCTGAAGCTCCCAGCGATCGGCATAGACGCGGAGCTGCTTGACGGTGCGCTCCCGCAAAGCGCCCTGGTCCTTGGTGCGCTCGACGACGACGATATCACCGTCTTTCAGCGGGCCGTAATACTCGAAAAACTGCTCGGCATCGACGACCTCGGCCCACATGCCGTCGAGCATCTTCTCGAGGTCCATCGAATCACCGGCGACCTTGAAGGCCATGTGGCGGGCCATGGGGTATTTCGGACTGCGAAGGAACGGGATCTTGTGCGGCTGCCGCTGGTCGAGCTCGTCGACCTCGCGGAACGCGCCGGCTTCTACAATACCTGCGTAATCCAATAGATCACCACCTTCCTCCCTGGTCGGCTCTGTCATTTCGGCCGCTATTTGCTCGGAGGGTATGTGATCGTCCTGCACAAGTATGTCAGCAGGCTTGGCACCAAGGGCGGCGGAAATCCTGCCCAAGGTCTTCAAGTTGAGGTTCCGCTCTTCGCCTCTTTCCAGGCGGGAGAGGTAGGGCGTCGACAATCCAGTCCGCTCGGAAAGTTGTTCGAGCGTCATCTTCTTACCGTCGACAATTCGGGATTTTCTCAATTCCCGTATGCGGTTAGGAAACTCCATACCGTCGTATTGCCAGATTGGCAAAATAACGCCACCGCCTATTTGGCAAATTCCGCTTGACGAAAACTTGCCTATTTGGCAAAGATCGTCGGCATGAACCCGCTTGAGCGCTATTTCGCCACCTCCGACGACACGCCGTCCCGGCTTGCCGAGCGCATCGACAGGGCGCCGAGCACAATAACCAGGCTGGTAAAGGGCCAGCGCCGGCCGTCCTTCGATCTCGCCGAGGACATCGAACGGGGTACCGGGAGGAAGGTGCTCGCCGCCAAGCTGATGGCCGCCTTCGCGGGGATCTCATGACCTCAGTGGCCGCCTCGAGCCAGCTTCTTTCGGAGCCTGGACATCAGCAGGCGGCCCGCCTCGTCGGTCATGGCGTGTCGCGCAATGATGCGCCGTTCCTTGGTCTGACCGCCTATGTAGGGAAGTTCCACCCAGCCAATCAGCCGAACCGTTCCGCCTATGATCTCGATGTCCCATCCCGAGACCAGGAGACACGGAATCGGCGTCGGTTCCGTCAAAACGCCATGCTCCATACCGTCATCGCCCTCGCTCATGACGAGGCTTCCCAATGACGGAAACCAATCTTGTCCCATCTGCCGCCCCTTATTCCATTTCGAAGAAGCCCACCCCAGGCCAAATTAAACATTATGTTAAGTTTTCTTCGAATGTGAAGGTGCGGCATCAAGTATCCTTTCACTTGTCAGTGATTAAAAACTGTACAATCAGGCAATTTGTTTCAAAGTTGCACAGTATTGCAACTGGTTCCATTGCGGGACTTCATTCTTCCATTGGCGGTTGCGGTCGGTTGTTCTCATCTGACCATTCTGGCCGGCGCTCGCAGCAACGAGCGGCCGGCCAATCTCTCAGTGGCGAGGGCGGCGCACGATGCCGGCCCTCGCCTGCGTCGCCTCGGGGCGTGGGAGTGCCCTTCGGCTGCGCGGGGGAAAGGGTAGCGACCGCCGCGTCACGCAAGCGGCCGCTCTTCGCTTCGGGGTGGGGGAAGTCCCGTTGCGGCATCTCAGTTTCGGTGGGGGCCACCGATGAGGGGCGGGCTCCAATCGCGGTCTACGCCCGCCCCTCCATGAATTCCTCTGTCTTTCATCGCTCCTGTTCTTCCGTAGCTGTGTGCATCTCCGTCGCTGGAGAGCAACATAGTCGGGAGCCATTCTGTGGTGGAAGAAAAACGTTCCGTTTGTTCGGCTAGAGTTCCAACGGGGGAACAGTCAGTGAGTAGTACGGCTGCGTTGAGAGTCCAGGACAAGCTCGGCTTAATTGCCGGTCCCGGCAAGCTGCAACAGAAAATCACAGAAGCGAGAAGGCGCCTTGCACGCATCAACAACAATCGGTGGCGGTCTCCGCTGGCGCCTGGTCGGATCAAGCGCTTTCTCTACGGCGAGCAAAAGCCGGAGTTTGAGGAAGTCGATGACATCAGAGAGGCCTATCAGCAATTCTGCGACGAAAAAGTCAGGCTCGCAAAGCGCGTCCTCGCCAACATCGAATACGCGCAGCGGACGGATCCCGAAATGTATGGCCCGCAAATTGAACAGCTTATCGCTGTTCTTGATCAGTTGCGCCCATTTCTGCACGGTCGCCTCTAACTGGCTGCTCGGCGTTCGCCCCGATGATGGGGGCGAGCGATGATCGGCGCCGACATCATCTTCCTCAGCGCCATCGGGCTCGCCATTGCTGTCGGGCTGGCGCATCGCTGGCTCAATCATCTGCGGGCAGAGCGAGAGCGCAGGCAGCGGCTCGACGCGCTCACCGGTCGGAAGGACTAGGTCATGGCGGGGAAGGTCGCTCAAGAAATCAGGGCGCTGTCATCGGTCGACAAGAGCGGCCGTCTGATCTGGCGCGCGCCGCAGCTCCTGACGTGGATACAAGCGATTCCGGGCGTCTGGTTTCTGCTGGACATGCGGCCTGATGCCATCCTTCGGGACATGGAGTAGGGCGCGATGGCGGGGACGGAGCAAGCGCTGCGGGTCCGGATCGACGAGCTCGAAGAGCAAGTCCACATCCTCAAGGGCGCCATCGCCGATCTTGATCTGTGCCTCCCCACAGAGTGGGGGCTGACGGCGTTTCGGACCAACTTTATCCGCGCGCTCGCCAAGCGCGAGGTCGTGACCTTCGCGGCGCTCGACGCGCTGCTCTATAGCGACAGCCCTGAGGCGCGATGCCGGGACACGATCAAGGTCCACGCCCATCATGTCCGCAAGAAGCTCGAGCCATTTGGCATCGAGATCACCGCCGTTTGGGGCGTCGGTTACTCGCTCGACGCAGCGACCCGAGCCCGGCTCACGCAACAGCAACCCACCGCCGCGACTGCGGCTTAAACTGAAGGAGAGAAGCCATGCCGAAGGGCGCCAAGATAGACGACGACATCGGGGGAAATCGCGTCCTCGACGACGAGACCTCGGACAAGATGAACGGGCCGGGCATCAACGGCAAAAAGCTGATGAAGTTCATCAAGCGGTACGAGAACGTGCAGAGCGAGATCGACGACATCATGTCGAACGCGCAGGAAGCCTGCACGCCGCACCGTGAAGACCAAGCCGAGATCGTGAAGGAAGCGGCCGAGGCCGGGTTCTCGAAGAAGGAATTCAAGACGATCCTGCGCAAGCGCCGTCTGGAACAGAAGCTCGAGCAGGTGGCCGACAGCCTCGACGCCGACCAGCGCGAGACTTACGAGCAGTTCCTGCACGCGCTCGGCGCGCTCGATGGCACACCGCTCGGCCAAGCCGCCGCCGGCAAGCATCCCGAAGCGGCAGGCGCGGCGCTGAACTGATGATCATCGCGGCGTTCGACCAAGCTGTTCGGCGCATCGGGTGGGCCTGGGGTGAACCTGGGTCCGTTCCGGTGCGCGGGCTGCAGGAACTTCCCGATTATGGCGACAACACCCAGCGGCTTGGTCGCTACGTCCGCGAATGGGCGAAGAACTTCCTCAAAGGGATCGGCGCCGAGCGCGCCTATGTGGAGAACATCTTCGTCCGCAAGCACGGCTTCAACATGCCGGTCTTCATGAAGCAGGCGCGCGTGCTGCTGACCCTGGAAGACGCCGCTGAACTCGCCGGGCTCGATGCCGACCTCGGCTTCTGGATCGTCGACATATCGGACTGGCGCCGCGAGGAATACGCCGGCAGCAGGCCGACGAAGGGGCAGGGCAGCGAAAGCGAGGCGTGGAAATCTATGGCCTTAGCTGAATGCCTGCGCCGGAATTGGCTGGTCGAGGACCACAACATCGCCGAGGCCTGCCTGATCTGGGATTACGGCTGCAAACACGCCGACAAGATTTACAAGGTCCGCGCCGGCGTGACGAAGCGCCGGCAGCAGAGCGCCGCCGATGAAGCGCGGAGGGCGGCGCAATGATGGACGTCCGATATTCCGAGTTTCTGAACCGCAAGGTCCATGAAGGGGCTGACAGCGGGTTTGTCCCCACCTTCATCCCGCCACAGCTTTTCGACTTCCAGCAAGCGATGGTCCATTACGCCGTCCGCAAGGGCAGGGCCGCGCTCTTCGAGGACTGCGGCCTAGGCAAGACAGTCCAGTTCCTGACCTGGGCGCAGAATGTCATCGAGCACACCAACCGCCCGGTCCTCGTCCTCACTCCATTGGCTGTTGCAGGTCAGACCATCAGGGAAGCCGAGAAGTTCGGTATTGAGGCTCACCGCTCATCCGACGGCAGCTTGCCCGGCAAGCTTGTGGTGACCAACTATGAGCGTCTTGAGCGTTTCAACCCGGCCGACTTTGCTGGCGTCGTCTGCGATGAAAGCTCAATCCTCAAATCATTCGACGGCGCGCGCAAGGCCGAGATAACCGACTTTATGCGCAAGGTGCCGTATCGGCTCCTGGCGACAGCCACGGCGGCGCCGAATGACTATGTAGAGCTAGGCACGTCCTCCGAGGCCTTGGGCTATCTCGGCCAGATGGACATGCTCAATCGTTTCTTCAAGAATGACCAGAACAACAGCGCGACCCGTCGCCACTATGGCGAGGCTCCGAAGTGGCGCTTCAAGGGCCATGCTGAATTGCCGTTCTGGCGGTGGGTCTGTTCATGGGCCCGGGCCATGCGGAATCCGTCCGATCTCGGCTTTGATGACGCGGCCTTCAAACTTCCCGCGCTGGTTGAAAACTCTCATCTGGTGAATGCCGAGACGCTGCCGGATGGATATCTGATCCCGATGGCGGCCACCACGTTGCCGCAACAGCGCGAAGAGAAAAAGAGAACGATCCGTGAGCGATGTGAGCGCGCGGCGCAACTGGTTGCGCATGACAGGCCAGCGATCGCTTGGTGCCAATTCGATCAGGAGGCGGACTTGCTGGAGAAAATCATCCCCGGCGCCGCCCAGGTTTCTGGCTCTCAAAGCTCCGAAGTCAAAGAGCGCAACTTCTTGGCCTTCATTGACGGCAGCGTCCGAGTGCTGGTTACCAAGCCGAAAATCGGCGCGCTCGGCCTCAACTTCCAGCATTGCGCGCATGTCGTCTATTTTCCCTCGCATTCATTCGAGCAGTATTACCAGGCGGTGCGCCGCTGTTGGCGCTTCGGCCAGAAACAGCCGGTAACGGTCGATGTTGTCATGACCGAAGGCGAACGCAAGATCATGGAGAACCTGCGCCGCAAGGCTGATCAGGCCGATGTCATGTTCGCAAATCTCATCGCAGAAATGAACAACGCGATGGCAGTTTCTTCGAGAAAGCAATTCGACAAGACAATGGAGCTTCCAGAATGGGCGGCGTGATCGACCAGAAAGTCACGAAGGATTACGCGGTCTATAATGGCGACTGCATCGAGGTCATGCAGGGCCTGCCAGCCGAGAGCGTTCATCTGTCAGTCTATTCGCCACCGTTCGGAGGCCTCTACCACTATTCGAGCGACGAGCGCGACCTGTCGAACTGCAGGGACTATGACCAGTTTTTCGAGCACTACGAATATGTGGTTCGCGAGGTTGCCAGGGTCACTTTGCCGGGCCGTTGCTCTGCGGTCCATTGCATGGACGTTCCCGTCGGCAACGCCCTTTTCGATGCCTATATCGACTTCCCTGGCGACATCATCAGGCTGCACCAGAAGCAGGGCTTCAACTTCATCGCGCGACATGCGATCTGGAAAGAGCCGCTCGGCGTCAGACGGCGCACGATGCAGAAGAACCTTGCGCATATGACGGCGGTCGAGGACAGCATTCAATGCGGCGTTGCCAGCGCTGATTATCTCATCGTGTTCAAGAAAATCGGCGGCAATCCAATCCCAGTCGCCAATCCCATCGGCTTCCTCGAATATGCCGGCGACGACAGCAAGATGCCAGCCGATATTCGCGGCCTTCGCGGCTTCGAGGGCGATCAGAAGCAAAACCGCTTCTCCCATTGGATTTGGCGGCGCTATGCGTCCTCGATCTGGGATGACATCCGCTTAGGCCGCGTCCTGCCGTATGTCGCGTCGAAGGACGAGGACGACGAGAAGCACGTTCACCCGCTGCAACTCGACGTCATAGATCGCATCTTGCAGATGCGCAGCAACCCCGGCGAAACAGTGCTGACCCCGTTCATGGGCGTTGGTTCGGAGGTTTATTCCGCCGTCAACAAGGGTCGCAAGGGCATCGGAGCGGAGCTCAAGCCGAGCTACTTCAAACAGGCACTGCGCAATTTGGAGCAGGCTCAATTCGGCTCATTGGACGAGAAGCGAGTTGACGGCCTCTTTGATGTGCTGGAGGCAGCGGAATGACCTTCGGCAAGCTCGGCACCACATTCCGCGGCGAGACAAAGGCCGACATGGAGCGGCATGTCAACGAGATCGAGCCGCGGCTGATGGCGGCCCTGTCGCTAAAGACGGAGGGGGAGCGCTACCAAGCGCTCGACGCGCTGCACGCCAGCGCGAGCCATAACCAGCGGATGGTGCTGGTCGAGATCATGATGAGAGTCATGGCAGCGGGGTCTGGCCCCGAAAATACGTCAGTCAGTGAGAGGGAGTGATGGATAGGTCTAAGAAAACGCCGGAGGCTGTCGCATACGCCAAGCTGCTGCATAAGCAGGGACTATGCTTCAAGGTGGTTGGGGAGCGGCTTGGCATTGCGGCCAAGACGGCCCGCGCATGGATTGACGATGAGTTCGGCGAGTCTGTCCGTCAGCAAAACAGGGCGTATAACCGCAAGCAACGCGACCATTTCGTTCCCAAGAGCGCGCTCTGGAGCGAACCCGAAGTGAACGACCGCGCTCGTCCGACGCTCGTCCACATCAGAGGCATCGAGCCGTCCGAACGTTATTCGACGATCGAGACTAAGCTGAGGAACCGGCGCGACCGTCCGCACGGCGCAATCAAAAGGCCGCGTGAAATGTTCGTGTCAAACCGAGAGGCAAGGCTCGTCCACTTGGGGCGGGGGAAAGTGATGATGGAATGAACAATGAAGCATTCGACCGCGTGTTCGACGCCCAAGCGCGGCACTTCCGAGACAATTACATTTTTGCCATGGCGAGCAGGGCAAATCGGTGTGAAAGCCCAATCGAGCAACTATTCCTGTTCGCGCTCATGGCGTTCTGGGTTTCAGAATATTTCCAGTTTCCAAAGGTCGACGAGGCGCCTGGCGGCGAGTCGCTGACCGTAAAATGCCAGCATCAGATCGACGGCTACCGAGTCGACTTCGCTCTCGAGAGCGGAGAATGTCCGGGCATTAAGCTGGTTGTCGAGTGCGACGGGCACGAATTCCATGAGCGCACGAAAGAGCAGGCGGCGCGCGATCGCAGCCGAGATCGGCGCCTTCAGTCCAAAGGCTACATTGTCCTTCGTTTTACGGGCTCTGAGCTTTACCGGGACGCCTGGAAATGCGCCTCCGAGGTCCAGGCGCAAATCTACTCCGCACATCACAATCGATCGAAAGGGGCGGCCTGATGGCTCGCATTCGCAGCATTCACCCCGGTCTCTTCACCGACGCCGACTTCGTCAAGATGAGCGACGCTGCTCAGATATTCTATGTCGGCCTGTTGACCGAGGCGGACGATTTCGGCGCCTTCAAGTGGGAGCCGGTCGAACTCAAGATGCGAATCCGTGGCGCATCGCTCCAGCCGGTCGAACCGCTGCTGGACGAACTCGTCCAGGCTCAGCGTGTGGTCAGATACCAACATGATGGCCGTTACTACGGTCTCATTCGGAACTTCACCAAGTATCAGAGCCCCAAATCTCCGAAGTCCCGTTACTTCATCCCGCCTGATTACCGGAAATTCGCCGGGTCAAGTGACGCGAATGCGGAAGAAAGCGGCGATGAAGCCGACATGTTTCCGACAAATGGAGAAAAGTCTCCGCAGAGGGAGGGGAGAGGAGTGGGAGAGGATGATGGAGGGGAAAGGGAAACGGGGGAAGAGGGCGCGCGCGCGCCGCCCAAGCCCAACGGGAAATCGAAAGTTGCTTCGCGACTGCCCGACGACTTCGCTCCCTCGGAGGAGGACGTTCGATCGGCTTACGCCGACGGATTGAGCGACGACGAGGCCCGGCGAGAGTTCGAAAAATTCAAGGATTACTGGCGTTCTAAGCCCGGCAAAGACGGCACGAAGCTGGACTGGTCGGCGACATTTCGCAACTGGATGAGGAGGGCCGCCGATGGCAAACGCGAGCGCGCAGGACGTGTTTCAGGCGGCCAAGGCGCGGCCGCAAGGCACTGAGAACCGGCTAAAGCCCTGGGCCAACGTGACCGGCGAGGCCTTTTGGTCGATGGGCAAGGCGTTCATGTTGGCAGCTGGTGGCGGCTTCGTCATCATCCGCGACCTGGCTTGGGCGACGCACGAATTTCCGCACACGCCTCGGGAATGGGGCGCCTGGATGGCCTATTTCAGGGCCAAGGGGATCCGCACCGTGACGTTCGAGCAGAAGGGCAAGGGCACCGTTCCGGCGCAATGGCCACACCTGTTCGACGCGAATTGGCAGGAGAAGTTCGACCAGCATTCAGCCGATCGCTACATGGCCGAGCTCGCCCGCGAGACCCGCAATGCCTCTGGCGCCCTGGATGCGGCCGCACGAAAGACCTTCGTCACGAACAAGATGGGCTATGACCCGGCCAAGCGCCGCGGCCAGTTCAGGGCTGACGACGAGGTCGAGCGAGAGCCTACCCTCATCGACAAGGATGCGCTCATGGCCTCCTACGACAAGGACATGGCCGAACTCATGGCTCGACGGGCGGCCAAGCAAAAATGACCCCTCCCACCCTTGCCGAAGCTCTCCACCGCCTCGCCGGCCGCCTCCAAGCAAGCTGGCGCCTCACCCGGCAGACCGAGGAATTCCACCTCGAGCAGGACCAGATCCGGCACGACCTTGAGGCGCTGGCGAGGAAGGCGGAAGGGGCGGCACTTTCACGTGAAACAATCAGCGAGCGGAGGATTTGATGGATGTGGCCGTCGACCATGGCGTGTGCAATTGCCCTGATTGCGCCGCGCCGGCTACGACGCCCCGTTGGCGCTGGTTCGCCCTCAAGGTCGCCCCTGGCCGAGAATTCGTCGCTGAACGCATTTTGCGCGATGACGGGTTCGACGTGTTCGTTCCGCTGAAGCATATCCCAGCCAAAACGAAGGACAAGCGCGCCATCGCTCTCGCTAGACCGAGGATGAATGGATATGTCTTCATCGGCTTTGACCGGTTCGATATTCCATGGCTTGATGTCCGGCGCTTTCGGATGATCCTCGGCGTCATCAGCGATGGCGGTCAGCCCTACGCCCTGCCCGAGCCGGTGGTTAGGGATTTGGTCATGCGTTCTTCTCGCCCGATCAAGATGATGAATCACCCATTCGGCCGACGAAGGAAGCGCAAGCGCCCAAATGCCACTCTCACCAGCGGGCCATATCAGGGACGGCATATCCGCTTCGTCGATATCGGGCTGGAACTTGAGCTTTACGAACTTGTGGAACCACATCTTGTCAAATCGGCCGTTTCGTAATACAAGCTGTGCCCGGATGACCTCTGTCCGGTTGAGCCATCTGGTTCCCGAGAGGCCCGGCTTCCCAAAGCAGAGCAGGGCGGTTCATGGCCAAAGTTTTACTCACAAGCTTCAACCTTCTGCCAAATTGGGCAAAGCTGATCTTCTGGTTAGAGGTTGCCGCAATCTCCGGCTATTACGCATTCAACGGCCTTGTGCAATAATCGCGCTTGACTGGCGGAGGCACATCAAGCTGTGCCCGGGCGCTGCCCAGAGGGGTGGACCCCATGTTGCACATCGCCATAAAGCGCGATGTTGAAAGTAGGGCTTTAGCCTCCGCCAGTCATGCCCCTCTCAGAGCAGCAGCGCAGCCGCTACCGTGACGCCACCGAGCCATGGCGTAAATGGTACAAGACCAAACGATGGGCCGAGCTCAGGCTGCAGGTCTTCGTCCGTGACCTGTTCACCTGCAAGCGGAAAGAATGCGGCAGGATAGAGGGTAATACCTCGCTGCTCGTTGCCCACCATAAGCGCCCACATAGGGGTGATGAGACGCTGTTCTGGGATCCTGAGAACATCACCACCGTGTGCAAGGACTGCCACGATGGTCCTATCCAGGCGCAAGAGCGCAAAGAGCACATCACCGGCAATTGGTACTAGGGGGGCGGTCAAATCTCTGGGACCGCCCAAACGCCGGACCCGCGGGGCCCGCATTTGCACAAAATTTTTGGCGGGCTTGAAATTCTCGTTAGTTTTCAAGGGCCAACCAAGAAATCATGGCACGCGCAGGCAGGCCGTCGTTTAAACCGACGGCAAAACAACGCCGTTCTGTCGAGCAGATGGCCTCGGTCGGCGAGAAGCACGACGTCATCGCGAAGGCGGTCGGCGTCAGCGACGAGACGCTCCGCAAGTATTTCGGCGACGAGCTCCGGGTCGGCCCGGCGAAGCGCCGGCAGGAAGTGCTGGAGATCCTGTATTCGGCCGCGCGCAAGGGCAATGTCTCGGCGGCGAAGCGCATCGAGGAGATGACCCGCCTGGCCGGCGCCGCGGCTGCGATCGAGGACCGCGACGAGCCGGCACCGGTGCCGATCGGCAAGAAAGCCGCCACCAAGGCCGCGGCTGAAGGCGTCACCGGCAAATACGCCCCGCCGGCCGCGCCGAAGCTCGTCGTGAACAACGAATGACGCCGGCCTGGTCGACGGCGTGCCCGGACTGGGAGCGCCGCATAGTCGAGCGGCGCCCGCTGATTCCCTTCGACCCGCTGTTTCCTGACGAGGCGGAAGCGGCGCTCAAGGTCTTCAAGGGCCTGCGGATCGTCGACCTTCCAGGCCAGCCGACATTCGGCGAGGCCTGCGAGCAGTGGGTTTTCGACTTCGTCGCCGCGATCTTCGGCGCCTATGACGAGGCCAGCGCGAAGCGGCTGATCGAGGAATTCTTCCTGCTGATCAGCAAGAAGAACGGCAAGTCGACCATCGCCGCCGGCATCATGGTCACAGCCCTGATCCGGAACTGGCGGAAATCAGCCGAGCTGCTGATCCTGGCGCCGACGAAGGAGGTCGCCGACAACAGCTTCGGGCCCGCGGCCGACATGGTGCGGCATGACGGCGACCTGGCCGTGCTGCTGCATGTGCAGGACAATTTCCGGACTATCACCCATAGGCTGACAGGGGCGAAGCTGAAGGTGGTCGCCGCGGACACCGATACGGTCGGCGGCAAGAAAGCGGGCTTCGTCCTCATCGACGAACTCTGGCTGTTCGGCAAGAAGGCGACGGCGAGCGCCATGTTACAGGAGGCGACGGGCGGCTTGGTCTCGAGGCCGGAGGGCTTCGTGATCTACTTGTCGACGCAATCCGACGAACCG
This sequence comes from Pseudomonadota bacterium, assembly GCA_021828105.1. Lineage (GTDB taxonomy): Bacteria > Pseudomonadota > Alphaproteobacteria > Rhizobiales > Aestuariivirgaceae > Taklimakanibacter. The sequence continues at coordinate 34,653 of JAKATG010000003.1, read as the reverse complement.
CCGGCGGGCGTGTTCAAGGAGCGGCTGGAGTACTTCCGCGACGTCCGCGACGCCAAGATCGAGGATCCGCGCAGCCTGCCGGTGATCTACGAGTATCCGACTAAGATGATCGAGGACGAGGCCTATCTCGACGGGGCCACGTTCTACGTCACGAACCCGAATCTAGGCCGGTCGGTCCATCGCGAATGGATCGAGCGCAAGCTGCTCCGGGTCCAGATGGGCGACGCCGAGGACGGCGAAGAGACCGAGACGCTGCAGACGTTCCTGTCGAAGCACATGAACGTCGAGATCGGCATGAGGCTCCGGCGCGACCGCTGGCCCGGCGCCGATTACTGGGCGGCGGCAGTCGACACAACGCTCACCCTCGAGACGCTCATCGAGCGCAGCGAGGTTGCGATCTCCGGGCTCGACGGCGGCAGTCTCGACGACCTTCTGGGCTTCGCGGCGCTCGGCCGGGAGAAGAAAACCCGCCGCTGGCTGCTCTGGATCAAGGCCTGGGCGCACCCGATCGTGCTGCAGCGCCGCAAGGAGATCGCCGAGCGTCTGCGCGACTTCCAGCGGGACGGCGACCTGGTGTTCTGCAAGACGTCGACCCAGCACGTCGAAGAGGCGGTCGCGCTCTGCGTGAAGCTTCGCGACGCCGGCCTGCTGCCGGAAAAAGGCGGGATCGGCATCGACAAGCTGGGCTTGCCCGGCCTCGTCGACGAGCTCGTCGCGGCGGGGTTCAAGCGAGCCGAGGACGGCGGGACGCTGACCGAGGTCTCGCAGGGCGGCTATCTGAACCCGGCGATTGTCGGGCTCGGCTGGAAGCTCAGCGACCGGACGCTGCTCCACGCCGACCAGCCGCTCATGACCTGGTGCGTCGGAAACGCGAAGATCGAACTGAAGGGAAGTGCGCGCGCCGTGACAAAGCAGGTTTCAGGGACCGCGAAGATCGACCCGCTCGTCGCGGCCTTCAATGCGGCGATGCTGATGTCGAAGAATCCGGTGGCTCGCGGCCAGTCTTTTTGGGAAACGGCGGCCTAAACGATGGGGTTTTTCAGCCGATTCCGGCTTGCATGGAAGGAAGCGGGCAAGGTTTCGTCGTCGCTCGACCTCTGGCGCGAGATTTACGGCGGTCGCAGCGCGCGAGCCGGCGTCACGGTCAACTGGCATACGGCGCTCGACGTCTCGACGGTGCTGGCATGCTGCAAGGTCATCGCCGAGGGCGTGGCGCAGGTGCCGCTGCGGCTTTTTCAGGAAAAGGGTGACGACAAGCAGCCGGCGGTCGATCATCCGCTCTTTCCTCTTCTGTTTCGGCGCCCAAACAGGTGGCAAACGTCGTTTGAGTTCCGCGAAACCATCATTTTCCACACACTTTTGACCGGAAATGCCTTCGTTTTTGTCGGAAAAGTGGGCCGAAATCGCGAGATTCGTGAGCTTTTGCCGATCGAACCGGGCCGCGTGACGGTCGAAAGAGACAAGGAAACCGGCGTTCTTCGGTACAAAATTCGCTCCGAAACGATGAATTCGGAGCAGATTTTCCCAGCCGAAGCCATTTGGCACATCAGAGGACCGTCCTGGAATACCTGGCTGGGCCTAGATGCGGTTAAAATGGCCCGCGATGCCATCGGATTGTCGAAGGCGATCGAGAATACCCAGGCCGATTTCGAGAAAGGCGGCGCGAAAGTCTCGGGCCTCCTGTCGATGTCGAACACCATCGGCGAGGATCGCTTCAAGTTCCTCGCTGCCTGGCTCGACAAGCATACCGAGGGCGGGGATCGGCAGGGCAAACCGCTGATCCTCGACAATGGGGCCGATTTCAAGACGATGTCGATGAGCGGTGTCGATGCTCAGCGCCTCGAGACGAGAAAACACCAGGTCGAAGAGTACGCGCGCACTGTCCGCGTGATGCCGATCATGATCGGGCAGGCTGACAAGGCCGCGACCTACGCTTCAGCGGAGCAGATGTTCATTGCGCACGTCGTTCATTGCCTCTCGCCCTGGTATGAGCGCCTGCAGCAATCGGCCGAGGTCAATCTTTTGACCGAGGATGAGTGGCGCCGAGAGGGGTATTTCATCCGCTTCGACCCGAACGCGCTGATGCGCGGGGCGGCAAAAGACCAGGGTGACTACTTCGCGAAGGCCTTGGGCAGCGGCGGCGGGCCGGCCTGGATGACCCAGAACGAGGTCCGGGCGAAGATCGACCTGCCGAAGCACACTTCGGGTGATGAATTGTTCGGGCCGTCGGCATTGATGGCCCAGCCAGAAGAGGAACCGACGGAAAATGAACCGGCTTGAGCTGAAAGCCGCCAGCGTGCGCGGCCTGTTCGACTATCCGTGCGAGATCAAGCTCGCCGCGGACGACACGGCCGGCGTGATCGAGGGTTATGGCTCGGTCTTCAACCTGCTCGACCGCGGCGGCGACATCATCCTGCCTGGCGCCTTCAAGAAGACGCTCGCCGACTGGCGCAAGCGCAAAGAAAATCCGCCGATGCTGTGGCAGCATGACAGTTACGAGGTCATCGGCCACTGGACCGAGCTTTCTGAGGACTCGAAGGGCCTCAAGGTCAAGGGTGAGCTCTTCATCGAAGATGTTCCCCAGGCGAAAGTCGCTCATGCGCTCATGCGCAAGGGCCAGGTCAAGGGGCTGTCGATCGGCTACATCACGAAAGAGGTCGAGATCGACCGGCAGACCGGCGCGCGCAAGCTGAAAACGGTCGAGCTTTGGGAAATCTCGCCGGTCACCTTCCCGATGATGCCGGAAGCCCGGCTCTCGGCCGTCAAATCCGAATTCGACGCTCCCGCCTGGGAGCAGGCCTTCCGCGATGGCGGGCTGTCGAACCGCGAAGCGAAGCTCGCGACGAGCATCGCCCGCAAAACCTGGCTCCAGCGCGACGTTGGGGAGTCCGAGCCGCCGCACCGTGATGGTGCGCGAGATGTGCTCATGGCACTGCGCAAGCTGTCAGAGACAGTGCGCGCGTAGCGAGGAACCAGCAATGAAGCATTTCAAAACGGCCGCCCTCATGGGTTCGGCCCTGCCGCTGCATGTCGTCCTGGAGAAAAAGGACGCAGATGCGGCTGAACTCGTGAAGGAAGTCAATAAGGCGATCGATAAGATCGGCAAGGACTTCGAAGAGTTCAAATCGGCGAACGATGCCCGCCTCAAGGAACTCGGCAAGAAGGGCGCGGCGGACACCCTGCTCGAGGAAAAGGTCACCAAGATCGGCGACGCCCTCGACAAATTCGTTGAGTCAAAGGCGGCGCTCGAAAAGCGCATCGATGCGGAGAAGAAGGAGCGCGAGGAACTCGAGCTTCGTCTCTCGCGGCCTGGCGCAGGCACCGAGGCCGACCAGAAGGCGGCCGAAAACCTGAAGTCGTTCAACCTGACCCTCGGCGGCGTCGCCGCGGAGCGGAAACGCGGCTTCACCGACCTCGACCAGAAGGCCTACGATGCCTATCGCGAGGGCTTCCGGCTCTGGATGAAGGGCGGCGCCGATGCCGACGGCTTCGACAAGAAGACCATGTCGGTCGGTTCCGATCCGGATGGCGGCTATTTCGTCACGCCGGACATCAGCGGCCGCATCGTGACCAAGGAGTTCGAGACCTCGCCCATTCGCGGCATCGCGTCGATCCAGCTGATCGGCACCGATGCGCTCGAAGGCATCGAGGACACCGGCGAAGCTGGCGCCGGTTACGCCGGTGAGCAGGCCCAGGGCTCGGACACCACGACTCCGCAGATCGGCAAATGGCGCATCCCGGTGTACTGGATCGACACTGAGCCGAAGGCCACGCAGCAGCTTCTCGACGACGCCAATGTCGACATCGAAGGCTGGCTCGCCAACAAGGTCGGCGACAAACTCGGCCGCTTCGAGAATGCCGAGTTCTGCACCGGCGCATCGAAGATCCGCGGCGTCACCAGCTACACGACCGCCCTCGACTCAGGCTCGGGCGTGACCTGGGGCACGATCGGGCACGTGATGTCGGGCGCCAGTGCCGATTTTGCCGCCTCGAACCCGGCCGACAAGCTCTTCGATCTCATCGGCATGGTGAAGCAGGGCTATCTCGGGAATTCGCGCTGGCTGACCCGCCGGTCGGTCATCACCAAGATCCGCAAGTTCAAGGAGGCCACCACGAACGGCTACCTCTGGCAGCCCGGCCTGCAGAACGGCGTCCCTGAGATGCTGCTCGGATACCCGATCACTCGCGCGGAAGACATGCCGGCGCTCGCCGCCGACAGCCTCTCGCTCGGCTTCGGTGACTGGCGCGCGGCCTATCAGATCGTCGATCGCACCGGCATCCGGGTGTTGCGCGACCCCTATACGTCTAAGCCCTTCGTGAAGTTCTACACCACGAAGCGCACCGGCGGCGGCGTCGTGAACTTCGAGGCCATCAAGTTCCTCAAGTTCAACACCTAGCGCGCAATGCCGGCGGCTTCGGTCGCCGGCTTCACCCCTCTTTTCCCCTTTCACAAGGAATTTTCCAATGCGTGACATGCACGACAACATCAAGGTGCTCCGCGCGATCGAGCCGAAAGCGATCGGCACGTCGGGCGCCGCCAACGGCTCTCTTTCGCCGATTCTCGACCGCCGCGGCTATGACGCCGCCGAATTCGTGATCCTTCACGGCACGGCCGGCGCCACTGGCGACACGACCACGCCGGTCGTTCTCGAAAGCGACACGGCGGTGTCCGCCGACTTTACCTCGGTCGCGAATGCCGACCTCCTCGGCACCGAAGCCGGCGCCGGCCTTCCGGTCGAAGCCACCGCCCGCACGTCGGGCGTCGGCAAGAACATCGCGACCAAGCTCGGGTATATCGGCCGAAAGCGCTATCTGCGCCTTCGCCTCTATGGCCTGGGCCATGCGACCGGCATCGTCGCCGCGGCTCTTGTGCTGAGCAAGCCCGAGCGGGCCCCGATCACGTCGCAGGTCGGCTAATGGAACAAAGCGCGCCGGCCCATGTCGCCATTCTGGCTTATGGGCCTTCCATCAAGGACTATGTCGGCCTGATGCGGCAGCTCGGCGGCCGGCGCGCTTATTGCGATGAGGTTTGGGCGATCAACGGCTTCGGCGACCTCTTCAATGTCGACAGGATCTTCCACATGGACGACCTGCGCATTCAAGAGGCCCGGGCACCAAACAATCAGCACATCGCGAACATGATCGCCTGGCTTCGGACCCATCCGGGGCCGATCTACACGAGCCGGCTGCATCCGGATTATCCGGGCCTCGTCGAATTCCCGCTCGAGGCGGTGCTCAATCGCCGCGAGATGGACAACGGCGGGTCGCCCTATTTCAACAGCACGACTGCCTATGCCATCGCCTTCGCGATCCATATCGGGGTCAAGCGAATATCGCTCTTCGGCATCGACTTTACGCTGCCGAACGCCCATTCCGGCGAGCGCGGCCGTGCCTGTTGCGAGTTCTGGCTCGGCGTGGCTTCGGCCCGGGGCGTCGAGATCACGGTGCCGGAAAGCTCGTCGCTGCTCGACGCCTGCGCGCCCGACGCCGAACGCATGTATGGGTATGACTGCGTGGATGTCAGGCTGAGCGACCGCGAAGACGGTGGCGTTGCCGTGACCTTCACCGAGCGGGAGGCGATCCCGACTGCCGAAGAGATCGAGCGCCGCTATGACCACCGGCATCATCCGAACCCGCTGATGAAGAACCACGTTTTCACACCAAAATGATGCTGAAGCCCGTCCTAGTCACGCCGCCAGCGGCCGACAAGCCGCTGGTGAGCCTTGCCGATGCGAAAAAGCATCTGCGCGTCGACCACGTCGACGATGACGGCTATATCGAAGGCGTCATCGCCGCGGCGACGGCCTGGCTCGACGGTTATTCGGGCGTCCTCGGGCGCGCTCTGATCGATCAGACCTGGCGCCTCAACATGGACTGCTGGCCGGCATGTCGAATCCGGTTACCGCTTGCGCCGGTCTCGGCGATCACGTCGATCAAGTACTACGACGGCGCCGACGCCCAGCAGACGCTTTCCGCTACAAATTATTCACTGGTCGAGGATGCCCTGTCGCCGGCTGCACAATGGGCCTTCAACGCCTCATTGCCGGCGCTGCACGAGCGGCCTGATGCGATCGAGGTCCTGTTCGTCGCCGGCTATGGCGCGACCGCCTCAGACGTGCCGCGCGCCATCCGCCATGCGGCGCTGATGCTGATCGCGCATCTCTATGAGAACCGTGAAACCGTTCTTGTCGGCACGAACGCGCAGACCCTGCCGTTTGCCGTCGACGCTCTGATCGCGCCCTTCCGGCGCGTGGGTCTCTAAGCCTCAACCCGAAAGGAAACTGCCATGCGCTTGTTCAATAGACTGGCGATCCTCGGCGCATTTGCCGCGGCGCTGCTCGTTCCCGTCCTCGGCATCCTGCCGCCCGCGCCTTCGGGCGAGGCGGCGACGCTGCGGGCGACGGTCTATGCCGGCATCCGCGCGCTGTACAAGGGCTCGACCGAAGTCGGCACGCCGGAAATCAGCCTGCCGCTCGCCGATCCGCAGGAATTCACGTCCGGCACCGGCAACTTCCAGTCGGACCTGCTCTTCCAGGACGAGCGCACCGTTACCGCGTCTTCGTCCGAGGATCTCGACCTTGCCGGCGTGCTTGCCGACACCTTCGGCACGACGCTGACCTTCGTCGAGGTCACCGCGATCTATGTCGAGGCTTCGTGCAGCAACACCAATGACGTCGTGGTCGGCGCGGCGACCGCTCCGGTGGCCCTGGGCTTTGGCGGCACGACGCCCACCTGGGCGATCCAGCCCTGCGGGCGCTTCATGGTCTCGGCGCCAAAGGCCGGCTGGACGGTCGGCGCGGGCTCGACCGACGACCTCAAGATCGCGAACAGCTCTTCGGGATCGTCCGTCACCTACAAGATCGTCATCTTCGGCCGCAGCGCCTGAGCACCGATGGCGCGCGCCGGCACGCTGAACAAGCGAGTCACCTTCCAGCACGAGCTCCGCACCCCCGACGGCGGCGGCGGCTTTGCGAGGGAATGGTCCGAGATCGCGACCGTCTGGGGCGGCTTCAGCCCTGAGCGCGGCAGCGAGCGCCTCGAGGCCGGCCGGCTGGAGGGCAGCTTGTTCGGGGTTTTGCGCGTGCGCTCGTCGCCGACGACACGGACCGTGAAGGTCGCGGACCGGGTCAAGATCGACGGGGTCGACCATCAGATTCGCTCGATCTCGAATCCGGACCAGCGCAACCGGATGCTCGACATCCTGGTCGAACGGGGAGTTGCGACGTGAAAGGGTTGCCGCACAACCATCACCTTGGAGTTCGGACTGCGATGGTGGGTGAAGCCATATATCGTCGGTATCGTCGCGCTTGTCCGGTATGTATTTTGCCGTTCTTTCCGCTCGATGACGACGATATAGCAGCGCTCGCCGACCGTCAGGCGGCGTTCGTCGCAAGACATGGTGTGTGGTTCAAATGGCGGTGAAGATCCGCAACAAGGACCGGCTGTTGCACAAGCTCGGCATCCTTGGTCCAGAACTGAGGGCGTCGATCGAGGCGGCGAACCTCGAGTCCGCGAACGAGATGGTGGCCCTTGCGAAGGAGTTCGTGCCGGTCCACACCGGCAAGCTACGCGACAGCATTGTTGTAACGGGTCCGGGCGAGCAGACGCCGGCCTATTCGCAGGGCGGCGGCGACTTGGTCCCTGAAGGCGCCTATGCGGTCTCGGCCGGGAACAGCGCGACGCGATACGCCCATCTGGTCGAGTTCGGAACCAAGTCGCACACCAATGCGGGCCTGTTCGAGGGGTCCGATAACCCCGGCACAAGAGCGCGGCCGTTTTTCTGGCCCGCGTATCGCTTCATCCGAAAGAAAATGCGCTCGCGCTTGGGAATCGCGCTCAACAGGGGCATCAAGAGTGCGCTCGGAACCGGCAAAGCCTCGCGCAGCGTCGGCCGCGGGCTCGCCAAAGCGACGCGCAAGTTCGCTAAAAAAGCGGGGGGACGGCGTTCCGGCGCGCGGGGGCGCAACGCAAAAGGCCGGTTCACAAAGGCAACGTAGGAAATGGCCGGCTCGCATCTGTTCGAAGGCTGGAAGGCGGTTCACGAAGCCCTGATCGCGGCGAACATCTGCGACGGCCGCGTTCTGGACGATCCGCCTGACGACACGCTTTTCCCGCACATCGAGAAGGGCGACCCCGCCATCATCAATGATTGGGCGACCGGGGAGCGCGCGTCCACCGAACTCGCCGCAACCCTGCACGTATGGTCCCGTTATGCCGGGACGAAGGAGTGCCTCGACATCTATGAGCAGATTCGCGAGGCGCTCGACGGCAAGCGGCTTAGCGCGGGCGCGGGCGGGCAAGTCATTTGCTATGTGCAGGGCGGGCCGATCCAACGTGACGGCGACGGCATCACCCGCCACGGCATAGTTCGCGTCATCCTCAATCATCAGGAATAGGAGAGTTCCATGTCTCAACAGACTGGCCGTCTGCTGCTCATCAAGCGTGGCGATGGCGGCGGCCCCGAGCAGTTCACGACGGCTTGCGGCTTCCTCGCCCGCACCTTCGCGATCAACAACAACATGGTCGACACGACCACGCCGGATTGCGTGACGCCGTCGAACAAGGTCAAGGAATCGCTCGTTTACGGCATCCAGTCGCTCCAGTTCTCGGGCGGCGGCAAGTTCGACAATGATGCCGTCGGCAAGGCTATTGCGGCGGCGGCCTTCAACCAGACCAGCGGCAACTATCAAGTCGTCGTTCCCGGATGGGGCACCTTCGAAGGCGCCTTCCTGGTCGAGAACTTTTCATTCTCGGGCGAGGCCGAAGGCAACATGGATTTCGAGGCGACGTTCCGCCTGACCGGCGCCGCGACCTTCACGGCTGAATAACCATGCAGGTAAACGAAGTGACCGGCGAAGTCACCTTCAAGCTCGCCGGCAAGACCTATCGCCTGCACGCCGGCATGAAGCGGCTGGCCGAGTATCAGGCCAAGCTCGCCGTGCCAGGCCTGCAAATGACCCAGCTGCTGCTGACCCAGAGCGACCCGCGGGCGATTTATTTCGGGCTGAAATGCCTCTGCTCGAGTGGCAACGGCGCCGACTTCGACGACATGCTGCTGGCGCCGCATCTCCCCGCGGCGGCGGCGGCGATTTCAGCCGCAATCCAGGCGGGCCTGCCCGAGCCCGAGAAGGGCGACGACGCGGGAAAAGGCGGGGCGACCGAGGCTCAGAGCTAGGGAAGATTCCCTTCGACAGGCTCAAGGCCATTGCGATCGGCGCGTTCGGCTGGTCGACCCGAGAATTCGAGCGCGCAACCTTCCGCGACATCCATCTGGGCTGGGAGTCTTACTGCCGGGTCAATGGCCTGACGGTAAAACGGCCCAGCATCACGCGCGAGGAGCTCGACGAGCTCAAGGCGCGCTATCCCGACAAGAAAAGGTGAACCTTGGCCGAGCTTGAAAGACTGACCGTCCTCCTCGAGGCGCAGACCAAGCAGTTCGAGAACGCGATGAAGCGGGTCGACAAGCTGACCCGCGACGTCTCGACGAAGACCGTCCGCAATCTCAACAACATCGACAAGGGGCTGAACAACCTTTCGAAGAATGCCGCCAACTTCGCGAAGGGCTTCGCCGTCGGCGCCGTGACGGCGGCGATCGGCGGGATCTCGGCGATGGTGACGCAGGCGATCAGCGGCGCCGCGGCGATCGGCGATCTCTCCGACAAGCTCGGCACCACGACCGAGCAGCTCCAGGGCCTGCAATATGGCGCCGTCCAGGCGAATATGGACTTCGAGACGCTGAGCAGCTCGCTGATGCGGTTTTCGAAGGCCCTCGGCGAGGCGGCAAACGGCCAGGGCGATCTGCTCAAGACACTGCGGGCCAATGGCGCCGAACTCAAGGGCTCGTATTTCGAGAACCTGGTGCAGTTCGCCGACCTGGTGAAGAACGCCAGGAATGAGCAGGACCAGATGCTGCTCATCACGCAGGCGTTCGGGCGAGGCGGGACCGATATGCTCGAGTTCCTCAGAGACGGTTCGGCGGGCCTTCGTCAATTCCTCGAAACGTCCAAGGAGGTAGGGGCTAACCTTGATGAAAACCTGATCCGCAAGGCGCAGGAGATCGACGACCGCTGGGCCGAGCTGATGCTGAGCATGAGCCAGCGCTTCAGGAACATGGTGCTGACGAATATCAGGGCCTTCGACGATCTGAAGAAGGGCCTAAACGACCCGAACGCGAAGTCGGTCTTTCGGATGGGCATCGAAGCGCTGGGCGGCGGCTCTCTCTTCGAGGATGCCGTTCCAAAAGCAAAGCGCCGAACGCAGCGAGTCGGCGGGTTTCTTGCACAGCCCATTCAACCGCCGACCATACCGTTCAACCCGGAGAAAGCCGCGGCTGAAAAGCGCGCGCGCGAAGAGGCCGCGCGCGAGGCCGAGCGCCAGGCCAAGGCCATTCAGGACGTCATCGACGAACTGAAGCTCGAAATTGAACAGATCGGCCAGAGCGAGGAAGCGCAAGAACTCAGCAATCGACTGCGTGCGGCTGGTGTGACCTTGATTAGCGCCGAGGGTCAGAAGATCGCCGCCCTTGTTGCCAAGAAGTACGAAGAGATACTGCTGCAGGACGAATACAATGAAGGCGTCGATAAAATCCTGGAGAGGCAGGAAGAGTTACAGAATTCACTTAGAGATATGGCTGATCTCGGCGTCGACGCCTTCGAATCCTGGGCAATCGAGGGCGAAAAACTGTCCGACGTCCTTGCCGACGTGTCGAAGATGCTCGCCAAGGCCGCTATCCAGGCGGCGCTTTTCGGCGAGGGGCCGCTTGCCGGCCTGGCGGGGACCAAAGAGGGCGGCGGCCTGTTCGGCAGCCTGTTTAAGCAGGCCGGCGGCGGGACGCTCCACACCGGCCGTCCGACGCTCGTCGGCGAGCGTGGGCCCGAGCTCATCGTTCCGAGGGGCGCCGGTTACGTCGTGCCGAATTCCGGGCTGCGCGGCGGGGGCGGAGAGGGTCCGATCAATATCAAATTCGTCGACAATGCCGGCGTCTCGGTCACGCCCAAGCGAGGGCAGGGCGACCGCCGCGAGCTCGAATTCATAATCGACCAGCGCATCGACCGCCGCGTGGCCGATCCCTATACGCCCACCAACTTGGCTCTCGGCGCCCGCGGCGCGCGCAACCCGGTCAAGAGGATGTAATGACCGCAGTGCTCCCGGCGAACCTGACGATCGGCTTCCTCGAGGGCTCTTGGCGTGAGCAGCGCGACCGGCATGTCGACGAGGACATCACCGAGTCGGGCAAGCCGATCACGTCCAAGAAGCCTGGGTCAGCCATGACACCGACCGAGGGCCGGCTCGTCGTTGCCAAGGAACTGTACGAAGCCTGGAACGCCTTCCATGACGTGACATGCGCGGAGGGGAGCTTGCCGTTCGAGGCGCCGCATTCCCGCACCGGCATCTTGAAAGTCTACCATTGGCGCGCGCCGCCCGATTGGGGCGACAGCGAGGGCCATCTTTCGCTGAACCTTTTTCTGGCCCGCGAGTAACCCATGCCCGCCACCACCGCCGGCCGGCGCGCCGTCATCACGCTCCACAACCAGAACGGCCTCATCCACCTGTTCAGCCTGTCGCATTCGAGCTTCACGACGAAGCGGCTGGCGCTGTCGACGCAAGACGTCACGCATGACGGCAATACCTACACGGCGTTCAATTTCGAGATCGAATCCCCCACCGACGGCCACGGCATCCCGACGGGCCGGATGCGCATCTCCAACGTCACCCGCGAGGTCTGGGATCTGCTCAAGACAGTCGAAGAAGACAACCCCCAGGTCGACCTGCGCCAGGTGCTCGAGGACGACACCGAGACCATTCAGGATCAATGGCAGCTGCTCGACGTGATGCGCATCACCGGGACATCGCTGGCGCTCGAGGGTGAGTTCAGCCACGAGCTCTACGCCAATTTCCCGTATCCGGTGCAGCGCGTCATCGGCTCGAAGTTCTACTGGATGAACTTTTTCTGATGGAATGGACCGCTGCCTATGTCGGGCTGCCTTATCTCAGGCTCGGCCGGGATCGTTCCGGGGTCGATTGCTGGGGCTTGGCGCGCTTGCCGGTAGTCGAGATCAAAGGCTTGCCGATTCCGCTCTGGGACACGGTCGGTCCGGAGGATGGGGCGGCGCTGGGCGAGGTCGTCGAGACCGGCCGACACGACGGCTCCTGGCTGTCGATCGACCCGAACGCCGCCCGCGAATTCGACTTCGTCAGGATGCGCGCCCCGGTCGAGATCGGTGGCCGCACCGTGTGGCGTCCCGTCCATATCGGGCTCGTCGGGCCTCGCCGTCAGGTTCTGCACATCCAGCGCAACGAGACATCGCAGCTTCAGCCGATCGAGGCGCTGCGCAACCGCATCACCGAATTCTGCCGTCATAGGGGACTGCAATAATGGGCCAGTTTTCTTCGATCCTTCAGCGGTCGGGCTTCGCGACTGTCTACATGCCGGCATCTACGCCGCTGAGCGCGCTGACCTCGCGCAATTCCCCGACCGACCAGGAGCTGACATCCGGCACCGGCAATTCGCAGTGCGATCTCGAATATAGGGCGCAGCGCACGCTTTCGGCTTCGGCGAATGAAGACCTCGACCTCGCTGGCTCTCTTGCCGATGTCTTCGGCGCCACGCTGACCTTCGTCAAGGTCCGCGGCATCTGGATCAAGGCCGCCGCCGGCAACACGAACAGCGTCGTCATCAAGCCGGCCTCGTCGAACGGCTTCACCGGCCCCTTCGGTGCCGCAACCCACACCATCACGCTGCCGCCGAGCGGGGTCTTCCTCGTCACCGCGCCGGTCGGCGGCTGGACAGTCACCGCCGGCACCGTCGACAAGATCAACATCGCCAATTCGGCGGGCTCTACATCAGTCACCTACGACATCCACGTGATCGGCGCTTCCGCCTGATGAACCAACTCGTCTCCTTCCGCCCCGAGATCGGGCGGGCGCCGGTCCTGCTGCGCGACTATCCGGAGGGCACCTCGCTCGCCGACATGGCGCGCGACATGGCGCCGAAGCTGCCGCTGGAAATGTGGACGCATGGTGTCGCCCGCGTCGGCGGCAACGTCGTCCGGCCAGAACATTGGCATCTGGTCCGTCCGCGCAAGGGCGTCAGTGTCGCCTTCGGCGTCCTGCCCGGCGATGAAGACTTCACCCCGATCGCTCAAATCGGGATCATCACGGCGCAGATCTTCGCCAACCTGATTCCCGGCATCGGGCCGCTCGTCAGCGCCGCGATCGGCATCGGCGGCAACCTCCTGCTCGCCGAACTGGCGCCGAAGCCCAAGACCCCTGGCAGTAGCGGCGCCGGCAGCACGAAGCAGCTCGGCTCGTCGGGCTTCTCGTCGAACGTGCTCCAGCCCTATGAGCAGGTGCCGTGCGTCAAGGGCCGCAAGCGCGTCGCGGCACCGTTTCTGATGCCGCCCTATGTCGAGATAGAGGGCGAGGACGCCTATGCGAAGATTTGCGTCGGTCTTGCCGGGCGTCACGACATCAGCGGCATCCTGGTCAACGGCAGCAGCCCGGATGCCGGCCTTGTCGATGGCGGGCCGTTTATCCGGAGCGGACTGCCGAGCGACGGGCCCCTGGTGCTCAACGACAAGGTGGTCTGGCAGGAGCAGGGCGGCCGGCTGTCCGAGTTCAACCTGCAGCAGAATGTCAGCGCCGACGAGCGCATCGAGCTTGTGCACCAGTCGTCGACAGGGCTCGACTTCCCGATCCATTCAAAATTTCGCCTGGGCAAGATCCTCCCCGACCGCATCGTCATCGACCTGCTGTTCGATAGCGGCCTCGCGCAGAGCAAGGCGGACGCGAAAGCGGGCGTCGCCTTCCAGCTTCTGTTCGCGCCGCGGGGCGCTGAATATGCCGGCGCGGTCGTTGGGGCGACATACCTGCCGGAAGTGCATTTCGTCGCGAATTTCCGCGGGCCAGTTCGCACCAAGGTCGCCATCGAATTCGCCGCCGACCCGGGCGGCCTGTCGGCTCCGGGTTCCGGCACGGCATGGCGCGCCGCTTTCGCGAACACGACGGCGCAGAGCGGCGGCGGCTATTCGGCTCACACCTATTATGGCACCGGCAATTCCGCGAGCCATGTCGGGGTCAGCGATCCGAACATCCTCACGATCTATGTCGATCCGGCCTCGATCGACATCGATGTCACGGATGAGCTGTGGATCAGGCGCGGCGTCGGGTATCTGCCGGCCGAGATGAACTTCACCAACAACACCTATGATTTCCGCAACACCGGCGTATTCGTGAACGCGCGCTGGTGGGTGGCGTTCAGGACGGGGCCGTCCGATCCGTGGGAGTGCCTCGAAGACCAAGCGCTGATGTGGTCGACCTGCACGCTGGAATATGTCAGCCGCATCTGGGATGCCGAGCCGTTCGACCCCGAGGGCCTCACGACGGTCGAGATGCGGCTGCGCAACGTCCAGCTCGACAACATCACGTTCATCGCCGACGGCTATGTCCGATACAAATGGGACCGGACGCTGCAGCAGTGGACGGCCGAGCCGCATGTCAGCGAGAACCCGGCCGAGATCGCGTATGACATCCTGCGCAATGACGATGCAATCCTGAATGCCCGGCCGCTGTCCACGAGCCTGCTCGACGACGACGCGCATGGTGCCTGGGCCGAGTTCTGCGCCGACAACGATAAGCGCTGCAACGCCATCATCGAGGGCGGTTCGGTCGAGGATGCGCTGTCGCTCTGCTATCAGGCCGGTCATGCCAAGCTGGTCCGCTCGCGCAAATGGGCGCCTTGGATCGAGAAGGACCGCTCCAACGAAGCGCCGATCAAGATATATGGCCCGCGCGATTTCTGGAACTGGACGGTCGAGAAGACGTTCGACCGGAAACCCCACGCGCTGCGCGTGACCTATGACGACGGCCTCGACGACTGGATCACGCAGCCGGAACGCCTCGTCTATGCCAACGGCAAGGACGTCACGAACGCCACGATATTCGAAGAAGTCCGCTATCCTAGCATCGATACCGATTACAACATCGACGCCCGCGCCCGCCTTGACCTCGCCATCATGCGCAAGCGCTCAGCGTCTTATAGCTTCGAGACCCGCAACCGCTGGCTGGCGACGCCGCGCGGCTCGCTGATCGGCGTCAATCACCCGATGCTCAATGCCGGGCATGTCACCGCCGGCATCCGTAAGGTGCATTACAACGGCGACGGCGACATCGTCGGCGTCATCCTCGACGGCGAGGTCGACATGATCGCCGGCACGACCGGCATCGCGCTGTCCGGCCTCAATGCCGAAGTCTTCGTCGCGCAGTCGGTCACGCCCGGCCGGACCCGCGAGGTCATGTTCACGACGCCGGTCGCCAATGACGCCGGGATCGACGAGGGCGCGCTGTTCGCCGCTGGGCCGGCTGGGCTGGTCTATAGCCGGTTCTATGTCGACGACATCAAGCCGGGCCCGCGCTTTTCGGCAAAGCTGATCCTGGTCGACGAGGCGCCGGAAATTCACGGCTCCGTCGGCGACATCCATCTGGTCCCGGATATCCACACCGTTCCGGACATTCACGACATCATCTGACCCCTGGGAAATCTGACATGCTTAAACGCTGCCTCTTGGCGGCGCTCGCCTGGTTCTGGCTGAGCGTCGGCGCCCATGCCGCTTGCGACCTCACCGTCGACACGGCGAGTCCGACCGATGTTCTGAGCGGCCCGCAGCTCATCATCAATATCGATGAAGAACTGGCCTGCCTCGACGCGGCGATTTCAGCCGGCGGCCTGGTCGCGGCTGATCTCGATACCTCGGCCGAGATCGCGGCGATCGTCGGCGACGAAACCGGCTCGGGTGCCTTGGTGTTCGGCACGTCGCCGACGCTCGTCACTCCGGCGCTTGGAACCCCGTCGTCAGCGACCCTGACCAACGCCACGGGCCTGCCGATCTCGACCGGTGTGTCGGGCCTCGGCACCGGCGTTGCCACATGGCTGGCGACGCCGTCGAGCGCGAACCTTGCCTCCGCGATCACGAATGAGACGGGCTCGGGCGCGCTCGTATTTGGCACTTCGCCGGCCTTGACGACGCCGAATCTGGGCACGCCGTCGGCCGCGACGCTGACGAACGCGACCGGCCTGCCAATTTCGACCGGCGTTTCCGGGCTGGGCTCCGGCGTGGCGACCTGGCTGGCGACGCCGTCCTCGGCGAACCTCGCATCGGCCGTGACGGGCGAGACCGGGACGGGCGCCCTCGTCTTCGGCACCGATCCGGACATTTCGATCTCGGCCACGACCGAAGGTAATATCGAAACCGCAATCGACACGCTCGCCAACCTGACGAGCATTCAGGGCCGCACGGTCACGCTGACCGACGACGGCTTCGACGTGCTCGCCGGCTGGGACGACAGCGACGGCGCCTATGAAAGCCTGGCGCTCGCCGAGATCGGCACCGAAGCCTCCCCGGCTGCCGGCGACTTCGTCCTGATCTACGGCGCCGAAGGCGACCTGCGGAAAGTCGATTGGGACGATCTGCCGGCAGGCGCGGGTGTTTCCGACGGCGACAAGGGCGACATTACCGTCAGTTCCAGCGGCACGGTTTGGGACATCGACGCCGACACGATCACCACGACGGAGCTCGCCGACAATGCGGTGGCGAACGCCAATGTCGCGGACAACGCCATTGCCCAGGCCGAAGTCGCCGACGACGCCATCGGCATCAATGAACTGGACCTGATCGACGGTGACACGCCGGACAATGGCGACTGCCTCACCTACGATACGGGTGCCGGCGGCAGCATCGAGGCCATTCCCTGCCCGGGTGCCGGCGGCGGCATCAGCAACGTCTCGGAAGACACGGACCCCGAGCTCGGCGGCAACCTCGGCGGCGGCACGGACTTCACCATCGGCGAGGCCGCCGACCCGACCGGGAGCCACTTCCTCGCCGCGACGAGCACGATCGATTGGGGCAATGGTGACGTCGTCATCACCCATAGCGCCAATGACCTGGCCTTCACCGGGGTCACCGGCGATTACAGCTTCGACGACACGGTCGGGGTGACCGGCAGCGTGACGGCATCGGTCGATGTCACGGCGACGGCGGGCGACGTGACGTCGGGCGACGACGTGATCGTCGGCGACGACTTGGCCTTCGCGACCGGCGCCGTCGTTACCTGGGACGCGACAGACTGCCTCCTGACGCACAGCGCCAATCTCCTGAGCCTGACCGGCTCCTGCGACCTCCGGACGGACGTCGCCGGCACGAACTCGGCATCGGTCGTCACGGTAGGCGGCACCCAGACCCTCACCGGCAAGTCGATCGCGGCGACCCAGATCACGGCCGGCGCGCTCAATATCGGCAACAATGCCGCGACGGTCGGCACGGTCGAGCTCGCCAACGGCACGGCGAACACCCTGTCGGGGTCGGGCGGCGTCCTGTCGATCGAGGGCGTGGCTGTGGTTTCCGCTTCGACCTCCGCAGGCGGCGATCTCACGGGCACATATCCAAGCCCGACAATCGCGGCGAATTCGGTCGCGCTCACGACGGACACGACCGGCAACTATGCGGCGGGCGACGCGGAAGCGGGCGCGGCGCTGACCGGCGATAGCGCGACGTCGTTCTTCTCGACCGGCTCGATCGAAGACGCCCGGATGACGCTGAAGACGGAGAGCTTCTGCATCGCGCTTTCCGATGAAACCACGGACCTGACCACTGGCACCGCCAAAGCCACATGGCGAATGCCCTATGCCTTCACCGTCACGGCGGTTCGGGCATCGGTCAATGACGCAGCCGCCGGCACGCTCATCACCGTCGACATCAATGAGGCCGGCACGACGATCATTTCGACGAAGCTCACGATCGATATTGGCGAACTGACGTCGACAACGGCGGCAACGCCGGCGGTGATCAGCGACTCGGCCTTGGCCGACGACGCGGCGATGAGCGCCGATATCGACGGCGTCGGCACGACTGCGAAGGGCCTGAAAATCTGTCTGATAGGGCATCAGTAATGCGCAGGTTCTTCGCCTCCCTCATCGCGCTTTCCGTCCTGACGGTTCAGGTCGCTGCCGGCGGCTTTCTGATCGATCCGTATCGTTTTGCGGTCGCCAGCGTCACGCCGCTCACGATCTCCGATGCGGGCAACGGCACAAGTACGGCCGACGCGGCGACCCAAGCGACGGGAGCGACCGTCACGGCATCGACCGGCGACTGGCTCGTCGCGGTTGTTGCGGCCGACAATGACGGCAGCGGCGGCGATGCGTCTCTGACCTCCGTCAGCGACACTCAGAGCAACACCTGGACGCAACGTGCGCTCATCAACCGTGATCCGGGCGTCGCCGGCAACGGTGCGACGCTCGGGATATTCACCGCTCCGGTCACGAATGCGCTTTCGAGCGGAACTGTCACGGCGAATTTTTCGCCAAACACAGCCGCCAAGGCCATCCAGGTCTACCGAGTCCAGCCGGGCGCCGGTCAGCAGGTATTGTTCGTCGCCGCCGACGCAACCGGAACCCAAGACGGAAACACGACCCATGCCGCTGCGACCGTCTCGGTCACCGAGGGTGACACCATCTTCGGAGCCGCGGCGATCGAGACCAACACCGCTGTTACCGGTGACAGCGATACGACCAACGGCAATTGGTCGGCCGTCATCACAAGGCTTGCCAACACCGGCTCCGATGCCACGTCGATGACGTCTTCGTCGCAATACAAGACGGTCAATGCGACCGGCAATCAGAGCTGGGCGGTCACGACGGCGGCGAGCAAGGACAGCGCCCGCAGCTATCTGATCCTGCGGCCGTCGCTATGAAGCGCGGCCTCTCCATCTTCCTCGCCGCTGGCCTGGCGATGACCGTGCTGCAGGCGTCCACCGTCCTCGCCCTTCAAGGGCAGTGGCTCCCTGACCTGACCTGCCCAATGGTGATCGACGCCTTCGAGCGCCTCGATGCGGCGGGCCGCTGGTACCACGATGCGAAGAGCCTGTTCACCGAAGCCTTCCGCTGCGATCCGCAATGGTGGGCCAAGTTCACGGTGCAGGCGATCGGCACGCTGGTGATTACGAACATCGCGACGCTGGCTTGGGTGATTTCATTGAAGTGGGGGCGGCATCGAAATGCAGATGGAGGATAAGGATATGACGATCCCGAAGCCCGTCTTTCAAGCCACCATCAATCTGGGGCAGGCGCTCAACAGCGGGCTGTTGCTCGCCATCCTGGGCGGCCTTGTCTATCTCATCCAGTGGAAGGGCGATGTTGACGACGCCATCATCGTCGCGAAGTCGAACTCGACCGATCTGACCCTGGTGCAGAATAACGACAAGCTCCAAGACGAGCGGATCGCCAATATCAATGGGAGCCTGCGGACGATCACAGAGACGCTCGGCCGAACCGGCGAGGCCATTGCCGACATCAAGGCGCTGGTCGCGGTGATCGAAGAGCGCACCAAGAAGGACACGGCAAATTGATGGACCCGCTTCGCAAGGCGTTCGGCTGGACGGCTGCCGCATTGATTCTGTTTCTCGTCATCGTTTGGGCCACTAAGCCACTGCGGGCGCATGACTGGTACAGCTCGACGACCGACCCCGTCAGTCAAAGCAAATGCTGTGGGGGTAATGACTGCGCCCCTGTCGACCCCGCATGGGTCTCCGAAACCGAATATGGCTATCTCCTGCAGATGACGGTCGAGCAGGCGCGCACGGTCAATCCGAAGGCCGTCGCGCCCGTCTATGCCCTGATCCCATGGGCGCGCGTCCAGGCGCCGCCGACCGCCGATCACCTGTTCTATGCCTGCATCTGGGAGCGGAACCGCAAGCCTGAGGATGGCAGCGGCGTGATCTGCTTCTTCGCAACCCCGACAATGTAGAGGCCCGCATGATCTCCCCCGCACTCAAAGCCCTGCTTGCCGCCATTCGCTCGAAGGAAGCGCCGAAAGGCTACGGCCAGATCTACGGCGGCGCCAAGCTGCCCAAGGGCACGCCGACCGATGTCTCGATCATGCCCCTGAACAGCGTCCTGGCGCTCCAGCGGAAGATGCTCGACAACGGCTCGCGCTCGACGGCCTGCGGCGGCTACCAGTTCATCAGGGCGACGCTGCTTGCCACCATCAAGGAAATGGGCCTGACCGGCAAGGAAGTCTGGACCCCGGACCTTCAGGACCGGATGGCCGTGCATTTGCTGGAGAAGCGCCGCCTCAGCGCATACATGGCCGGCGCGATCACCGCCGAGGCCTTCGCCAATAACCTGGCGATGGAATGGGCTTCGCTGCCTGTCGTGACGGCGATCAGGGGGCACAAGGGATTCATTCTCGAGCCCGGCATGAGCTACTACGAGGGCGACGGGCTGAATGCCGCGCTTCACGACGCAAGGACGTTCCTGACGCTCGTCAAGGCCCTTCACGTTGAAGCGCCGGCGGAGCCCGTCAGCCCGCCGACCAAGCCCGTCGAGCCTGTGCGGCCTGCCATAGGGGACGCCGCCCCGCCGGTGCCCGCCCCTGCGCCTCGCAAGGGCTTTATGGCATGGCTGAAAGGTTTGTTTTCATGGCTGAGGTAACCCTGCCGGCGCCGATCAAGGCGACCCATCTTCCGAACGATGCGGACTTCTACGGTGAGTATGGGTGCGGCAAGGTGCCGGGCTCATTCCGCTATGACGGCAAAATCTTCCGGTTCTGCTGTCCGTGCGGATGCGGCAGCGTCGGGCCCTTGCGAGCCGGTATCGGGCACAAGCCGAGTGAAAGCCCATCGTGGCAGTTCAACGGCAATTACGAAGCGCCGACGCTTTATCCGTCCGTTCATGATGTCGGGCACTGGCATGGCTGGCTGCGCGACGGCTTATGGGTGCAGGCATGATCGGCGCCGCGGCGGTCTTCTTCTTCGGCGGGCTCGCCCTCGTCTGGGGTGGCCGGTCCATCCTGATCAACTCGCGTGATGCCATGATCGGCGCTTGTGGCGCGCTGATCATGCTCGCTGGCGTCGTCTGCGTCCTCGCGGCGCCGTTCCTGCTGTTCTCATGATCGCCGCCATCACCTTCGCCCTCATCGCGATGGCCGTCGGCGCCGTCCTCATGCTCGCCGGCTACCTGCACCATTGCCGCTACCGCAAATCGCAGTTGGCGCTCGGGATGTTCTGCCTCGGGGCTTTCCTGGCCGTCGGGGTGCCGCAAGCGGTGCTGTTTTTCTTCATCACCTGAAACCCGCGGCGCGTCGGGGTCACGCGCCTTCACAGAAGGAACTTCGATATGAACTGGAATGCCATCAAAACCTACATTCTTGGGAGCGGCGTCCTCGTGCTGGTCGTGCCCTACATCATCAATTGGCTCATGACCCTCCTGGGCTGCACCGGCGACAACCCGGCGACGCCTGACGTGGTCGAGGTTGCGGCCTGCACTGGCGGCGGCGTGGTTTCAATTCCGCTGGCGCTGCAAGCGCTGGCCGGAAGCCTTATGGCAGCGGCGCTCCTCGCGATTAAGGCGTTTGCCGGTACCGGCACGGTCAAGCAAAACTTGTTCAACCCTGATGTGCCTGTCGTGGCGACGAAGGCCGAAGCAAAGCCTGGCGTCGTCACCGAGGCCCAGGTAGCGGAGCCGGGCCCACTGAAATGATACCAGGGCTCAGCTGGCTGGCCGGGAAGGCGCTCGACGCGCTCGGCAACTTCCTGGCGCGCGTCTTCAAGGACTGGAGGCGCGACCAGAAGCTCGAACAGTTGGGCGAAGAGCGCCAGGCCGCCAAGGAGCGCGACGAGCTCGACCGCCAAGTCGCCATCACGGAGGAAGAGGATGAAACGGCTCGCACTGATTCTGATGATGCTTTGCGCGATGAGCTTAAGCGCCCACTCTGAGCGCAGGATCATCTGCATCATTTGCATTGGAGTGGACGACGGCCCGCCTGTCGTCGGGGCTGGATCCTGGTGCAAGAAGTGGACGAAGAAGCGCCGCGCCGCTTTGAGCTTCACCGATGCCCAGATCGACATGATGCCGCGGTCTCAGCAGGAGTCGATCAAGTCGATCAAGCGCGACATTCGTAGAGAGTGCCTTAAGTAAATTCAACCAAAGGAGAAAGTTCAAATGCACTACAGAAATGGCCGCGAGGCCAAGAACGGCGACAAGATCGTAAAGCTGGAAGGCGGGAAGATTGTTGCATTCGGGGTGCTGCACAGCGCTGTGCCCGGCAATGATTACTGCAACGGGACGATTGCGGTCGTTCAGTCTGCGACCGACTATGCCTGCATGGTCGATTGTCTTCATGTCGATGATGTCGCCGACGTGCTCGGATCGGCCGGCTTGGATAAGCGGCCCGAAGGGAAGTAGTTTCTGCCAGACCCCTGGTAGAAGCCCCGGAGCCTCGTCAGCGGAAACGCTGGCGGGGCTCTTTTTGTTTTGGCAGACTGCCGGCAGCATGGACCACGACCTCTACAAGCCCCTGTTCAATATCCGCCTGGAAGATCTGGACCCTGCCCGCCATCATCTTCTCCTGGACTGCGCCTGCGGACACACTGAGGATGCTGATATTCGAGCATGGCTCGCCAAGGAAAAGCCGAACTATCCCATAGCTTGGATCGGGAAATGGGCGCCTTGCCCTGAGTGCGGCAGACAGGACCGATTTTATCGGGTGACGATGCGGGAGGGCGTCAGGAAGAGGACGCTGAAGGAGGTCGATCCGAATCGCTAGCGCCTCACCTTTCCCATTCGATCCTTCACAATCACCCTCGCCTCCACCACACACCTGTTCCCCGGCGATCCGTATATCGCATTGGCGAGGATCTCGGTATTAAGGCATCCTCGATCGAGAGCCTGCAAGACGAGTTCCGGCCCGGTGAGTTCCAGCGTGACGCCTCTCGATGTTCCAAGTCTCTCGTCATAGACCATGAGCTGTTCTGTATGTTTCGCCATGCCCGCCAGTTTGGCATGGGGGAGGGCTGGAGGCTAGTCAGTAACCTTTCCGATAATAGGCGGCGTGTTCAGTAGGATGGTGATCCCTCCAGGAAAAGCATCGGTACTTGAAGGGCAGGAGATCGCATCGCCGCCACGGCACCATGCCATGTACTCGCCAATAGTCATCGTGCGATGCTTGCGGCGCATTTCTTCGCGCCACTTCCAAAATTGTTCAAACGTCTCTTCGCTCATCTTCTCATTCCTTTGTCAGATGTCAGGGGCGGGGGCTAGGTGGGGTCAACAGGGCGTCGAGTTCGTCCTGCGCCTGATCGCGGCGGTCCATAAGATTCTTGCAGGCCATCGCCCATCCTCGGTGTGGCTTCATCAATCCGTCAGTCACGACGCTGATCGCTGCATCGACGGCTTTATCGGCGCGGTCAAGTTTCTCGCGCGCTGCCTCGATTTGTTCAATGGTGGCCGCCATCTATTCACTCCCCCTTATAAGCGGCGCGGGCGCGGCGAAGGTCGCCTACGGTGAGCTTGGTTTGATAGTTGGGATTTTGCCAAAGCTCGACGTTATCATAGGTTCGGACAACGCCGGGAATATCGTTCCAGTGCTCGGCTTCCTTCGCAAACGGCTCCAGAGCCTCCTGCGCTGCTGAGAGGGCAGCGGCGGCTTGTTCGATTGAAGCGATAAGGGCCTTGGCTTCCTCAAAGTCGAGCGCAATGTCGTCACCCCGATATGCGGCGTTGGCGAGCCTCGTCTCCAGCTTCGGCAAAACCTCGTCGTTCAGTCTCTCCACCATCTCCGGCAACTTGTGCGGGGAGGGTGGGGCGGATTCGGCGGTCGCCACAAGCACGGCCATAGCGTAGGCCCGCCATCGGTCTCGAACGGGTTCCGGCATTTCATCCCAGGTCATGCCGTCCGAGCCAGAGAAGCCCCCACGGCACAGAAAAGCAGCTTTTGCCCCTTGCTCAACTTTCGCCTTCAGTTCGTCGTCCGTCATGTTACTCCTCCTGGCGGGATAGGGCGGCGAGCATGGCGATGAGAACAGCGCGAGGAAGGCTTCCGCCTTTGTGCCGGCCAGTCTCCCAGCCACGCTCCGAATGGTTGAGTGGCAATTCTGCCTGAGCTACGCCATAAAGATTTGTCAGATTGAACTCGGCTCCCGGCAGCATCTTCTCAACGAGGGAGATGGCGGCGTCCAGGCGGAGCGTGTAGTGCGGACAGGCGCTGAAACCGTAATTCCAGCAAGCTAAATCGCGGTTCGTTAAGCCGTTCTTCGCAGCCTCGGCTGCTTTCTCGACATAAAGCGCCTGACACCGCTCATACTGCTCGCGATCCGCAATGTATAGAAGCGCTGCATCAAGTTTGCGGTCTTCGCCGTCTCCAGACTCCAGCCTCCCAATCAGTTCCTCCGTCATGCTTCCTATTCCTTCCCGTTGGTGGCGGGGGAGCGACGAGCGGCGCGTTCCTCTGGGCTGTCGATCGTCATGGTGTAGCCGCAGTGGCGAGGCCAGCCGTTGCGAAGGGCGTCAGCCGCATCAATGCTGGTCGTGTGGCCGCATTTCGTGCACCAGAGGATGCCTCGCTTGAGCTGCGGGACCTCATCCACGATGGTCTTGTGGAGGTCGCGCGCCGCCACGAACCTCATCTGTATCACGTCAATCGTGTCCATCATCTCCCTCCGTCAGTCGTTAGGATGGGGGTGGGGCGATACTCCCAATGTGGGCCCGCTTCGGAAAAGAACTTGGCGCGGCGTTCGTATGGCGGACGCTCAAGCCAGTACATGACGTTGTCGAAGCCCTGTGGGGAAAGTGGCCCAAGGGACTGGGTGCCATTCGTGCGGGTCTTGAAGGAGCATTCGCATCAGGCGGCCTCTTTGACGCAGTCTTTGCACATGGGTTGGAATAGTTCGCCTTGGCCGTCCAGCTTGCGCGGGAAGGGATCGCCCCACCCGAAACCGTGAAGGCGCAGGGCCTCACGCTCAAGCTCTGAAAGCCATTTGCCCCAATGCGGGTAGAGGACGGCGGCTTCCGTCCGCCTTGCGGGCCCCATTCAAGAGCATCACGCGGACGCCACGCTTCCGCTTGCGAAAGTGCTTGGAGATCGCCGCCCGGAAGGGGTCGGCCTTGAGGATGCGATAGGCAAAGCCGTGGGCGTCGATGCCTTTGCCGAAGAAGCCCTTGCGCATGACATAGGCCTCGTAAGCCGTGCCGGCGTCCGCCTCGATGAATTCGCCCATAGCCCCATAGGTGTCCCGAACGAACTGGCTCGTCTCAGGAATGCCGCAGCGGGTATTGCCGTGGATCACGGCGTCAATCTTAACGCCGAGTTCTCTTGCCACCTGATGGGACGCGGCGCTGTCCTTGCCGCCAGAGACCATCGAGACAATGTGCGTCGGGTTGAAGGTCTCTACCGCCTCCCGAAGAATCTTCCGGCTGGAGTCGAGAAGGCCGCAAGTGTCACAGGGGCAGCTCATCCTTTTCTCCCGTCACTCGTTACGCGGGGTGGGGGTGGGAGGGGCGGTGGGACTATGGCCGTAAAAAGCCCTGTAAATCCGTGGGGCAATTTAGTCCCACAGGCGCTAAAAGAGCCCGATTTTGCTTGATTTTTGGCGACCCCGAGAGGATTCGAACCTCCGACCCTCAGATTAGGAATCTGATGCTCTATCCTGCTGAGCTACGGGGTCGCATCGGGGCCGCTTATATAGGGTTCGCGGGCAGGAAGGAACCCCGGATCAGGCGCAAAAAAGCGGCCCGGCGAACCGGGCCCAAGTTTCTCCTGAAACGGCGGTTTTCCCGCCGTGCATCGGCATCCGGAAATCGGGGGTGTTTTCCGGACCCCGATCAGCCTACATCTTCGGCAGCAGCACCTTGTCGATCACATGGATGACGCCGTTCGACTGGTCGACATCGGCGATGGTGACCGTGGCGACCGCGCCGTTCTCATCGGCGATCATCACCTTGCCGCCGTCATACATGGCGGTGAAGGTGCAGCCGCCGACCGTCTTGACCGGATGCTTGCCCTTGTCGTCGTCGACCATCTTCATGATCGCCTTCGAGAAGGCTTCCGCGCCCACCACGTGGCAGGTCAAGATCTTCACGAGCTGGTCCTTGTTCTCGGGCTTGAGCAGGGTCTCGACCGTGCCGGCGGGCAAAGCCGCGAAGGCCTCGTTGGTCGGGGCGAAGACGGTGAAGGGGCCGGCCCCCTGCAAGGTCTCGACCAGGCCCGCCGCCTTCACCGCGGCGACCAATGTCGTGTGGTCCTTGGAGTTGACGGCATTCTCGACGATGTTCTTTTCCGGGAACATCTCGCCGCCGCCAACCATGGGATTGGCCGCGAAGGCGAAACCGGCAGCGCCCATCGCCAAAGCAGCGGCGGTGGCAATCAGGGTCTTGTGAAGCTTGGTCATGCTCGTTCCTCTCTGGTTTATCCAAATGGATACGCCCTTCGATACGAAGCCTCAGGGTCAGGAGACGCCCTCTGCCGCGTCACAATGAATTGAGCGATTTCCGTGCAACCAAAAGCGGTCCCCGCGAGTAAGGGGGCGGTCGCGCGCACGGATACAGGGAAAATTCAGGGAAATTTCGCGAAAGCGCCCCATCCGGGACGCTCCGGCACGGGTGAGCCCAACCCTACTCTTCCGGCTCCGTCGTGAAGAACAGCGGATAGCCCTTGCTCTTGCCGAGCTCGGTCGCCTCTTTCGCTTTCGTGTCGGCGACGTCCTTGGTGAACACCGCGATGACGCAGGCGCCCTTCTGATGCGCGGTCATCATCACGCTGTAGGCGCGCGCCTGGTTCATGCGGAACACGGTCTTCAGCACCACGACGACGAATTCGCGCGGCGTGAAATCGTCGTTGAGCAGGATCACCTTCCAAAGTTTTGGGCGCTCGACCTTCGCTTTGACTTTGGTGCGCGGCGTGACGGTGGTTTGCTGGCTCATGATCGCCTGCCGGGTTTTGGCGGATGGCCGCCTCGAGGGCGGCCATGGATTCTAGCGCGTATCCCGGCGAAGTGGAATTCCTCCGACGCAAGACAAAAAGCCCGGCCTGAGCCGGGCTTTGTGCATCGGTGATGCGGTCGTCTTATGCGGCTTCTTCCGCCGGAACGCTGTCATCGGCCTTGGTGTTGCGATGGGCGTTCTTGGCGAGGAAGGCTTCGATCTCCTTGATCGCCATGTCGTCGTCGATCTTCTTCACCGCGGCGATCTCGCGCGCCATGCGCTCCAGCGCCTGCTCGAAGAGCTGGCGTTCGGAATAGGACTGCTCGGGCTGGCGCTCGGAGCGGTAGAGGTCGCGCACGACCTCGGCCACTGCGATCAGGTCGCCGGAATTGATCTTCGCTTCATATTCCTGGGCACGCCTGGACCACATGGTGCGCTTGATGCGGGCGCGGCCCTTCAGCACCTTCATCGCATGATCGATGAGGGGCTTGTCGGCGAGCTTGCGCATGCCCTTCTGCTCCGACTTGGAGGTCGGCACCTTGAGGCGCAGCTTCTCCTTCTCGAAGTCGACGATATAGAGCTCGAGCTTGATGCCGGCGATCTCCTGCTCCTCGATCTGCACCACGCGGCCAACGCCATGAGCCGGATAGACGATCAGCTCATTGACCTTGAACAGAAGCTTCTTGGCCGCGGGCGTCGCGACGACCGGCTTGTCGGCCATATTGGTGATCTGGGGCGGAGCCGCCGGACGGGCCGCTACCGGGGCCGGATGCGGCTGGGCCGGCTTCGCCGCATGAGCGGGCTTGGCCGCCTGCGCATGAGCCTGGGGCTTCGGCGCGTGGACGGGCTTCGGCGGATGGACCGGATGGGCCTTCGCCTCGGGCTTGTGAACGGGCTTCGCCGCTGCCTTGGCCGGGGCCGGACGGGCAATCGACTTCAGCTTCTTGGCAGGGGCAACAGTCTTGGCCTTCACGGCCGGCTTTTTCTTGGCTGTGGTTTTCACGATCTTCTTCTTCTGAGCGGGTTTATGGGTTTTTGCTTTCGCCTTGGTCTTCGATTTGGTCATGGCTTTCCTTCGCCTCGCAACCTATCGATGGCGCAAGCTAAAGCCTGCGCCTCAGGCAAACGGCCGATCTTCTGATCTCGCCCAGGGCGTCCAGCGGATGGGGATCTCGAGCCCCTTTCCAGCGGTAGACAGGCACTTTAGGCGAAAAAAATCCGAGCTTTGGGGGCCCGGGATCGTTTCCGTAAGTCTTTTCTACATCATGAGGGAATATAGCACGGCTTTAATGAAAATTAAAGTCCGGCCAGTCCGTGTACGGTATAATTTTGCGTAACAAACGATATTTGCTGGGGAAAAGGTTAATGCTCCCTGGCTCGGACGCCATCTCCTGTAGCGAAACTCGAACCGCCCTTATTGGTTAACTTTTTGTTTGCACACGATCTTTTCGGATCGCACTCGATCCCTAATCGCCTTCGCCGGGCTCGGGTGAGAAATATTTCTCAAGCTTGCCCTCGACCCCGTCGAATTCCTTGGCATCGGGCGGCGCATCCCGCTTGATCGTGATATTCGGCCATTTCGGCGCATATTCGGTATTGAGCTCAAGCCACTTTTCGAGCCCAGGCTCGGTGTCGGGCTTGATCGCCTCGGCCGGGCATTCGGGCTCGCACACGCCGCAGTCGATACATTCGTCCGGATGGATGACGAGCATATTCTCGCCCTCGTAGAAGCAGTCCACCGGGCAAACTTCCACGCAATCCATGTACTTGCACTTAATGCAGTTTTCCGTGACGATATAAGTCATTCGCACAATCCGTTCTTTATTCCGAACGCTCTATAGCAAGGCTTTAGCGCTTGTGCAGCAGCTTTTCCGACGCAGCCGGCGTCGTTTCGGAAGCAGATATGTCCTCGAAGAGGGTCTGAGCCTCGCTGGCGGGCCCCCGTCTCGTGCCGACGCCCAAGATCCTGACGACCCGCACCCGACCATGGACGGCCAAGGTCAGGATATCACCGGGACCCACATCATGGCTGGGCTTCACCACCCTCGACTTGTTCACCCGAACCTGTCCCTGCGACACTATGGCTTGGGCCAGGGTCCGGGTCTTCACCATTCGGGTGAACCACAGCCATTTATCTATGCGCTGACGCGTCTCGGTCACGTCTTTTTGGCGAGCTGGGCCTTGAGCGCCCCCAGAACGGCAAAAGGCGAATCAGGATCGATCGGCTTTTCCGGCCGACGCTCGGGCCGCGGCCGCTGCGGCTTGGCCGCCTTGGGCGGCGGTGCGCCTGAGCCTTCCGGCTGAGGCTTCCGGTCCGTCCGCTCCTTGCGCTTATGCCGATGCTGCTGGGGCCGCGCATCCGGTTTCGGCCGCTCGCGGCGGAAGGGCCCCGTATCCTTGGGCCACCAGACATCGATCTCGACTTCTTCCATGGCGGGTTCCACGGCCGCCTGGGCGTCAGGCGTCTCGGGAACCGTAATCGGCTCGGTCCCTTCCGCCGGCATTTCGGCCGGAGCTTCGGGAGCCGGTTCCGCGGCCTCGATCTCGGTTGCCTCCGCCGCCACAACGGTCTCGACCGTTGCTTCGGGCTCGGGCTCAGAGAGCGGAGGCGTTTCCAGGGTTGGAGCTTCGGCCGGTTCTGCGGCAATCGTCGCGCTCTCCGCCGGCTCGGCGGCTTCAGCGGTGGCGCCTTCCGCTGCCGCGGCTTGCGCTTCCGGGACAGTCGCCGTGGCTGATGCCGGCCGCTTCACCTTGCGCTTCTGCATGCGGAAATCGAGGCTCCGCAGAATGGCCTCGAACTCCTCGCCGGAACAACCGACGAGCGACATCATATCGGGGACGATGGCGAACCCGCCGCCCTCGACCGACCCTTGCGGTCGCGGCTCCTCGGGGAAACGCGCACGCCAGAATACCCGGTCGCGGATCATGTCGGCGAGGCGCTCGAGCATGTCGATGCGCACCACCCGCGGCCCACAAATGCGATAGCCGCACACCCCATAGAAGCCGCGCGGCGTCGAGCGGTCGAAGAGCGCGGAGGTCAGGCCCTGACCCGGCGACTCAGGCAGGGTCTCGACATCGAACTTGCCGTCCTTGCTCTTCTCCAAGCCCCAGAGCAGCAGGCGCAATTGCGTCGCGGCGGGCTTGAGCAGCAGCGGCACGAAGATATTGAAGGCGCCGAAGCGCACGCCGAATTTGCGCAAGGCGGCGCGCTCTTCCTGGGAAAGGCTCTTGATCTCCTGCGCCACCTGGTCGCGCGGCAGGACGCCCAAAGTCTCGACCAGGCGGAACGCGATGCCGCGGCTCGTTCCGGCAAGGCCTTCGCCTTCCTCGAGCTTGGTCAACGGCTCGACGATATTGGCAATGTGCCGGCTCAGGAACTTCTCGAGCCTCGCCTGCACCGCTTCGCGGTCAGACCCCGAGAGCTGATTGTCGGCGATGATCACGATGCGCGGCTTGAGCAGCGACGGCCCCGCTTCGAGCTTGGCGATCGGCGCATTCTGCCAGACGATCTGGCCCTGCCGGGTCAATGAGAGATCGGGATCGGGACAGGCGGCGACCGTCTGGGCGCGCGCCGCGATCTCGCTGGCCACGGCCTTGAGGGAGGCGGCCTTCACCGTCTTGGTGGCGCCATCGCCACCATCGGGAATAAAATGAAATCCTTTGATGCGCCCTACGTATTCGCCTTCCACATGAAGGGCGCCATCTTCCTCGACCGTCGACATCAACTCTTCCTTTTGGGCCAACCTACGCATGAGCACGCTCGTGCGGCGGTCGATAAAACGCTGTGTGAGCCTTTCATGCAAGGCATCTGATAGTTTGTCCTCAATTTCGCGGGTGCGCGACTGCCAGAAGAGCGGCGCTTCCAGCCAGTCTGTCCGGTTTGCCACAAAAGTCCAGGTGCGCACATGGGCGATGCGGTTCGACAAGGTGTCGATGTCCCCATCGGAGCGGTCGCAGTGGCTCAATTGGCGGGCGAACCAGTCCTCGGGTATGCGGCGATCGTCCCTGGACAGGAACTCGAAGATGCGCCCGATGAGGCTCGCATGCTCGCTCGAGCTGATATTGCGGTAGTCGGGGATCTGGCAGACATCCCAGAGCAGCGACACCTGCGCACGACCGGATGCGAGGCCCAAGATCGCCTCATCGCGCGAGAGCGTGTCGAGGGCCACGACATCGGGACCGGCCTGGGCGCGCGTCAGGCCCCCTATGCGCGGGAAATGCCCGAGGCTGCGCTTCAAATCCTCGATCGAGCGGAAATCGAGATCGCGATTGCGCCACTGCAGCACATGCACATTGTCGAATTTGTGGGTCTCGAGCCGTTCCACCGTGTCGGCATCGAAGGGTTCGGCATCGCCCGTCGTGCCGAAGGTGCCGTCATTGAGATAACGCCCGGCGCGGCCGGCGATCTGGCCGAGCTCGCCGGGATTGAGGTTGCGATAATGGAAGCCGTCGAATTTGCGCGTCGCGGCGAAGGCGACATGATCGACATCCATGTTGAGACCCATGCCGATCGCATCGGTCGCCACGAGATAATCGACATCGCCCGACTGGAACAGAGCCACTTGCGCATTGCGGGTGCGTGGCGACAGCGCCCCCAGCACGACGGCCGCACCGCCTCTCTGGCGGCGGATGAGCTCGGCCACCGCATAGACGGTCTCGGCCGAGAAGGCGACGACGGCCGAACGCCGCGGCAGGCGCGACAGCTTCTTGGTCCCGGCATAGGCGAGCTTGGAGAAGCGCGGACGCGCGATGAAGGTGGTGCCCGGCACCAGTTGCTCGATGATGGGGCGCATGGTGGCGGCGCCCAGGAGCATGGTCTCCTCGCGGCCCCGCCGGTTGAGCAGCCGGTCGGTGAAGATGTGGCCACGCTCGAAATCGGCGCAGAGCTGGATCTCGTCGATGGCGAGGAAATTCACATCGATGTCGGAGGGCATGGCCTCGACGGTCGCCACCCAGAAGCGCGGGGTGGCGGGGATGATCTTCTCCTCACCGGTGACGAGGGCCACCGCGTGATCGCCCACCCTGAGGCGCACGCGGTCATAGATCTCGCGCGCCAGGAGGCGCAAAGGCAGGCCGATCATGCCGGTGCCATGGGCCAGCATGCGCTCGACGGCGAGATGGGTCTTGCCGGTGTTGGTGGGGCCGAGGACGGCTGTTACGCTACGGGAGGCGGGCATTTTATGAATCTTCAC
Source organism: Pseudomonadota bacterium (assembly GCA_021828105.1). Lineage (GTDB taxonomy): Bacteria > Pseudomonadota > Alphaproteobacteria > Rhizobiales > Aestuariivirgaceae > Taklimakanibacter. The sequence goes on along the minus strand of JAKATG010000003.1, from coordinate 2,715 downwards.
TTGAGGGCCGGGACGGTCCCGGTCAAGGGCCAAGGCGCGTGATCAGGAAAAGTGGATGCCGGTTTTCCGTCCGATCACGCGCCAAATAAAAGATTCCGATCACGATCGCTTCAGGTTGGTTCAACCTGAAGCGATCGTGATCTAGGCAGACGAAATTGCCATCCCTTTAACGCTCGGATTCAAAGGCGAACAAACCCTGTCCGAATCGCTGACCAGGGCCCGATTCAGGCTTTGTTCCGTAGGCTGAGCATTTATTTCGTTGGGTCAGGATTTTGTGGGAGCCGGATGGAGCTTCGCGGAGGATAGGCAGATCGATGGGAAAAAGTTAATCCCGGCGGCGCCTCGAGACCTCATGGTTTATGAATTGTCACCCGGAAGCGCTTAAAATGCGGCTCGGCGTTAAGGAAGCGTTCTCCTTCCGGAACAGAGCGTGTCCGAATCGCTGATCTCTCGATTTTCCTTATTTGTTCCAAGATGTTAGCACAATATCTTGTGACCTCGAGGAGACCGGCCACAAGGCCGGACGCCGCTGTTAACCCGGCATCATCGATTTTCCGGCATCGGCGTTTACTTTCTGCGTCAAAATGGGAAGACAACCATTGGTGACATTATGTCTGGGTGGCCGGGTCAAGCCCGGCCACAGGCTTGACCTTCAAGGGCCTTTGCCCTTATACGAGCCGCCTCTTTCCAGGATTTTTGAGTTGGAGCAGTGAAATGGCTCGTCGTTGCGAGTTAACGGGCAAAGGCGCCCAGGTTGGCCACAAGGTCAGCCATGCCAATAACAAGACGAAGACGCGGTTCCTGCCGAACCTGTGCAGCGTCAACCTGATCAGCGATGCCATGGGGCAGGGCTACAATTTCCGCGTCAGCGCCATCGCGCTGAAGTCGGTCGAGCATGCCGGCGGCCTCGATGCCTTCCTCACCAAGGCGCGTGACGAGAGCCTCTCGCTCAAGGCCCGTCGCCTGAAGAAGAGCGTCGAGAAGCGCATCGCCGCCCAGAAGGCCGCCTGATCAGTCGATCAGCAATGGATTGTGCAAAGCCGCTCCTTAACGGGCGGCTTTTGCTTTATCGTCGATGGTCATGACAAAAGGCCATCCGAAACGCCATTCGCCGAAAGCGACGCGCGACGGCGAGCCGGTCATCCATCCGAGCGCGCAACTGCGCAATGCCAGCCTCGGGCGCTTCACATCGCTCGCCGAGCGCGTCTCGTTCAAGGATGCGACGCTCGGCGACTACTCCTATGTCGAGCGCCATGCCGAGGTCATCTATGCCGAGATCGGTAAATTCTGCGCCATCGCGTCGGATGTGCGCATCAATGCGCTCAACCACCCGATGGACAGGGTGAGCCAGCACAAGATCACCTATCGGCCGAATGAATATTTTCTCGGCAAGAAGCTCGACGCGCGCTTCCGCGCGGAGCGCATGCTGAAGAAGGTGACGATCGGCCACGATGTGTGGATCGGCCATGGCGCCATCATCCTGCCCGGGGTCACGGTCGGCCATGGCGCGGTGATCGCCGCGGGCGCCGTCGTCAGCAAGGACGTCGCCCCTTACGACATCGTCGCCGGCGTGCCGGCGCGGGCCTTGCGCAAGCGCTTTGCACCGCCGATCTGCGATCGGATCGCGGCGCTCGCCTGGTGGGACTGGCCGCATGACAAGCTCGCCGATACGGTGGACGACATGGCGGCACTCTCGGCGGAAGCCTTCGTCGAAAAATATTCCCGATAATTCATTTGGTTTTGGCCCCCATGGATTCTCGTCCCTTGACAGGCAACTATTTGGTTGCATATTGAGGAAGATGAGCATGGACGCAGTCTTCAAGGCGCTGGCCGATCCGACACGCCGGCAGCTTCTGGACAGGCTGCGCGCGAGGAACGGGCAGACGCTGTCGGCGCTCGGCGCGCAAATGGATATGACGCGCCAGGCGGTGAGCAAGCATCTGGCGATCCTCGAGGAGGCCAACCTGGTCGTGACGCTGCGCCGCGGCCGCGAGAAGGAGCACTATCTCAACCCGACGCCGATCTTCGAGATCGCCGATCGCTGGATCGACAAATTCGAGCGCGGAAGATTGCGCGCGCTCGCCGACCTCAAGCGAGAACTGGAAGGAAAAAGTGATGAGTAAGCCCAGCTATGTCTATGTGATCCATATCAAGACCACCGCGGAGAAGCTCTGGCAGGCGCTGATCGATCCCGACTTCAACCGGCAATACTGGTTCGGGGCGCATCAGGAGTCCGACTGGAAGAAGGGCTCCCCCTGGAAGATCCTCTTCGCCGACGGCCGCCTCGCCGATTCGGGCGAGATCGTCGACATCGATCCCTTGAAGCGCTTGGTCATCAAATGGCGCCACGAAATCTCGCCCGATCTCAAGGCCGAGGGCTATACGCGCTGCACGATCGAGATCGAGCCGCAGGGCGATGTGATGAAGCTTTCCATCACGCATGAGGCCGAGACGGAAGGCCCGAGCAAATTCATCAGCGCCGTGTCGGAAGGCTGGCCGCCCATCCTGTCGAGCCTCAAGAGCCTCCTCGAGACCGGCAAGGCCTTGCCGGGCACCGACAGGCTGCCGGAGTAGCGAACCACCCTCGCCCCCAACGGGGGAGAGGACCTCCCACCAACAAGTCAAGGTCTTGCGGGGCGGTAACCCCGCGAGAAGAGAGGACGAGAAGGTTCCGTGATTGTCGATTGTAGCGCCGTGCTCGCACTGTCCAGGACG
>JAKATG010000024.1:0-143975 GCA_021828105.1 Pseudomonadota bacterium | reverse complement strand
TGGGGTCAACTTCGGTGGACACCGTAAAGCTTGCCGGCAGTTGCACGGCAGTCAGATACTCACGACTTAGATCCAGCTTACAGGCTTTGCAGATGAACTTTTTTGATGCAACTGAAGTCTTTTGGATTAGCATCTCGCCATCGATGGTGACTTTAATGCCCAAAATCTTCTCCCCTAGCAGCACACCCTCAGACCCACATGCAGGACATCCTTGCTTTGCATAGTTTGCTTCAGTCCGTATAAGGGCGGCAATCTCCTTCTGCGCATATTCTCTAGCGTCGGTCTGATCCTTCGCGGAGAGGCTATTGAACCACTCTCGGTGCTTTCTCAGGTCATCCTTCGCCCGCCCTTCAACTTCCTTATTCATGTTTTTGAGACGATCTTCGAGCTCTTCCGCCTCATCTCGCTCAAAAAAATCAGTAACCTCTGCATTCAGAAAGTCCGCTAAGATTGTTACTACCCGGTATTGTTCAGACTGCCAACGGTTATGCGTCATTGTTTCAAAGGAGGCTTCTCCCGTGTGCACCTCAATGTTTCTCGCACGCGCCATAAGCAAGCAGTGAGACAGCGCCTGCTCATCGAAACCGGAAACTAGGTCCGTACACCGTTGATAGAGAATTTTAGCCGCAATGCTCGCGGGGTCCTTCTTTTCAACGCCGAAGCCATACAAGAAGCTCTTTCCATCCTGAGGATCGGCGAGGAGGCTTGGATGTATTTTCGCCAATGCAGCCCTTGCCAATAGCTCTAGATAAAGAGAGCTCCATAGTCCGTAGAGTCCCGAACTTCTGTCAGTGTCTCGGGCGTACTTGGCAAATAGTTTCGACTTATTAAGTAGGTAAGTAGAGTTCCACTGCATTGAACCCTCACGGAACAAGGGCGCGGTTGAGATACCGCAGTGAATATTTTTCTGGGCGTTGCACCCGCGCTCGAGAGTGCAGCGTTCGCCGGTTATTAACAACTAGCACACGGCCGGCCTCCCAATGGAAATCTTCCGAAGCAAGCTTTGAAAGATGCTCTTCGACGACCTCTTTCCTAAGTGCTCCTGTAACGTCCTTTTGAAAACACCCTGGATCCCACGCAATATGAAGCCCATTTTCCGATATCGGCTTTACATAAACGTAATGCCCACTGCGTATCCGAACGAGCCAAATGCTCCTTTGGAATTGCTCGCGGAAAGTCGGTTCGAGCGCCGACAGATCAAATTTCCTGAGTTGGGTTGGGGTGTGGGTAGCATCAATCGCGTCCATCCAGAAGATTAGATATCGTGGCGGACGGAACGAGTGCGCTCCGTCAGTGTGTGGAGGGTGCTCTCGAAGTCCATAACGGCTGGACAGCGAGTTCGGTCGCGCTTCTGCACTAGCCCGAGGTGTCAAAACTTTGGTCTGAACAATTGAATCCAGCCGCTCACCTAGCACTTTTAGCGCGAGCTCAACGGGTGAGGCCGGCGGTCGATATGTCAACGCCGACCAGTACTCGATTGGATAAGGCGCTGAACTCATCGCAGGCCCCACGAAAGATTGTACATCCGAATCGATTGAGGAACTTGAGCATCCATCGTAGTCCGCCCCGTCAACCCCCCCGCTTTCCAGTCCAACACGACATGTCAGTCCTTGCAAGCCCCAACCGGTGTGATGCATTTTTTGCTAAAACGTCGGCGGATTTCCGCCATGCGCTCGCACGTGAGTTGGCTTGCTGCGCCGAAAACAGCGTCCGGACTTTCCAGGCGTGACACCCTGCGCGCGTACTGGTAACAAAGCCCTCATTTGCAAGTTTCCAAGAACTTCGGATCGCGCACGCGCGTGTATTGCTGAAAAAACTCCCATTCTCACGCGCGCGTGTTGCTTCGAAAAACTCCACTGGATAGCGCTGACAGTCTTACTTCAAAATCCGATCCATCAAGCCGCCTATGCCTTCCCCCGGCAGGAGCAGCCGGCGCACTCGCCATAGCAACTCGTCATCCGCAGCCTTCTCGTAGGCCTGTGCCTTCTCGTCCAAGCGATTGTATGTTTTCCAGCGCATTTGGGCTTTGGCGGAAACTCCCAATCTTCGTATTCTTCTCGCCACTCGCGGGGTCCTTTTGGAGAACACGCTTAGGCCTTGGGATCGATGCCGTTGAGCTTGGCGGGCTCCGTCGGGTACAAGATCTCGATGGGATAATTGCGGGGATAGGAAACGGGTTTTCCAAGGTGCATCCAGTTATTGCAACTACTTAGCCGTGAAAGTGGGCTCCTAGCCCGTCCGCCAACCGGCACCATGATTAGCTTAAAGCTAGCTGGACGAGCCTTGCAAACTCCTTCAACTCATCATCTGTAAGTTTGGTCAAGTCATAGTCCGGCGCCCTGTACTCGATGGACGAAAGTTTGGGATGAAAATATGGCGCCGCTGCCTTGGCCATGTCCATCCGCGTTTGAAGATCAGCCGTCTCATCCCTCATAATCTTCAGCATGAGTTCCAGCGGCATTGCCCCGGTCGCCTCGGCTTGGGCGACAACCGTTCTTGTTCTACGATTCATTGAGCCGCGCTTTCGCCCGGCTCCCGGACGCTTACCGCCTCTAGCCATTGGCGAGATCCTTTCGTTTGGTGTTAACGGGTTTTGTCTCTTTGATAGCTAACAATAACTGAATCAGAGCTCGCCGAGCCTCCCATCTTCGAAGATTATGCCAGCGCGCAGCACAGCCGGCGTGCAGGAATCGTCCCTCCTTGGCAATGTCGGCGATTCTGATTATTGAGGGATCGGCAGTGTCAACCTGGCAGCGGCATTGTATGCAGATACCGTCGGTGGTCGTTGTTGTCGTTGGTGGGTGGCATGAGAGCCATCGATCGATGCAGTCCTCGAACGCACAAAGCTCTGCGTCAGTGCCTTCAAACCCACAGCCATGAGCGATGGCGGCACGCGTATTGAACCAAGCGCGCCAGTCCCCGAGAGTCCATTTAGAAGTTTTTTGAAGATGAGCAATGATCTCCGGTTTGTTGGCGCGGATCCGCGCAATAACGGTGTCTGTGACCAGCTTTTCTGGGCCATCGAGGATAAGTTGGCCACCGCTAAGCTCAAGATGAATGCCAAGGTTCGATAATTCCCTGATCAACTCGGCGGACGCGATCATATAACAACCCTCCGACGCCTGTTGCCGAGTTCGGGGGATGAGGGTACGTCCCGGTCAGTTACACCGTAACATTCGCCTTGTTTCAATGCGTTAGAGTGACCGCTGCACGTAACGGAGGGCGCCTCGGTTACGAATTGGGATCCGCCCATGTCTTTGATGTTATTGGACTGTAACGATGTTACGGATGTAGCGGAAAGGTACCGTGAAAATGCATCGTCGAAGTCATTCCGGAGATAGCCTTTGAGTGGCCCACCATCGTCGAAGCGAATAGTCCTGGGTAATATACCAAACGGCTTCAACAATGTTGCAAGTTGCCTAGCCGTAATCGGCTTGCCTTGCCGCCACTCAGGCCAAGGACGGTCTTCCATGGAAATCAGGTAACTGAGGATGTCCTCTGTCTTAAGGCGATCCTGCCCCACATTCTGGTAGAAATTGAACAAATCGCCCAATAGGCGTGTGCCAAAGGATTCATCGTCTCGAGAGCCGTTCAATCCTTGGGCGACCTCGCGCGCGAGTTCCGGCCACTTGCCTCCTGCAGTATCGGCGATCGCGAGAAGCGGACGCCAGTTGTCCGCTGCGCGATCGTTCAAAGTCTTAGGTACCTCACCATCCCAAGCCTCAAGGGATGACATGGAATCTTCAGTCCATCGCTTGATCCTTGCACGGATGTCTGAAAAGGGCTCGTGCCGATCAATTCGGAGACGCTGGACGACTTCTTCTGCGCCTTTTCGCCGGAGTTCGATAACAATGGCGCGGTCACTTAAGGTATCGGGCAGGGTTCCAATCATCGCGACAACGATGGCCGCCCAGGTGCTAAAGTGCTTTGGTTCGTGATCGTCCCCTACGGTCCGGATTACGAAGGCCATCGACCGACTATGCCCGGAATTGAGAATGCCCCGAAGCGCATCGCTATCTCGAAGATACGTATCTGCTTCGTCGATAATCAAAGTCGGACTAAAACTTTCGATTGAACGAAAAATGGCGGCCGGAGTGATGTTGGATGCTGGGAGCGGCCTTGGTACTAACTGCCGGATGACAGAGAGAGCCGTCGTTTTACCGCATCGCTTCTCGGGGGACACGAAGGCTAGCCGTGGGCAGATGCAGAAAGCGTTCAGAGAATGTGCGAATAGGATCCATAGAGCCATCGCTTCTGGCGCATACTTCGGGGTAACTACGAACCGTTTGATAGACGATACGAGTTCGTCTAGAAGCGCAACTCCATCTACGCGACTGAGCCAGGAGTTTTCAGGTTTCCAATCGAATGCCAAATGACGTACACTTGGATTGTCGTGCGCACCGCTCATCAGTTTCTTGAGTTCACTGACCCGAACGCCATTTTTCTTGAGTTGCGCCCAAGTCCTCTCAAACTCAGCCAAATTGTCGCGGCGGGTTCGGATAAGAAGATCGATGCTCGTCGAGGTGAACGGAAGACCGGGGTCGCTCGCGGATCTCTTGATCAACTCAAATAATGGGTCGCGAAACTCCTCCGACGAGTCGATGGCTTCCCTGATAAGGCTTTTGCCAACGGATTGTTCTTCCGTGCTCATGTTGTCATCTCATATTTGGATTATTGGGAGCGCATGAGAATGTCGTTGAAGTCCTGTCCTATTGGCGGTCGGGCGATGCGTACTCTCCGACCTTCACACGTCCATCGCTCTGCGCAGGCGCGAGCCGCAGTCTCACCTGCCAAGTCACCGTCAGAAAGCACAATAAGATCCTCGATGTTCTTCGGTATTTCGATTGTTCGTAGACCTGAAGCTGAAAGAGCTGCCCAGACGGGAAGACGGGTCGCCTGGACGACGGACATACAGGTTTCTATGCCTTCGCCGACCATCAAAAGGTGGGTCGGCTCGCCAAGTCGCACAGCACCGCCGCGGCATGGACCGAGCATCATCTTCGAGGGTTCAATCGGTGCTTTTCCATGCCCGTCGTGGGCGAGGAATGTACGATGAATTCCGATCGGAAAACCGTCGATACCCCAGGTAACAAGCGCCACCATCGCTGGCCACAGTGTCCCTGTCGGATGCTTCAGACGAGGATGAAATCGCAAGCCATGGGCAACAAAATCAATGCCGCGGGTGCGGAGATAGGTTTTTACCAGCGTCCCTTCCGCGACCACTGACGACTGCCAAATGCGGTACGCCGGTGATTCAGAAAAATCCAGGTGCAATAGAGGTTCAGGAACTGCCCGGCGAAAACAATGTGATGGGCCTAATGCTTGCCTTTTCCAGAGACCCATGCGCCGTAACGCATCAATGACAGCATTTTGTGCACAGCCGGCGAAACAGTGAACGAGCACTTTTCCCTCGAGATCGGTGAGCGAAAGGCTCGGCTGATGATCGCGATGCGCTGGACAAGGTGCTATCCAGCGCGAGCCCACCTTGCGTCCGCCAAGGGCGCGTGCGATTGCATCAGCGCGCAGCATTGGCGGCGTCAGTAATCTTTGCCAGGTAAGCCTTTAGGGACTCGTCGGTGATGAGACTCCGCTTACCGATCTTGACAAGAGTCAGTTCATGCTCGTTGACAAGGTCGTAGGTCTTCGTTCTCTTGATGCGGAGGATGTCGCCAATCTCCTCGATAGTGTGCAGCAGGCGCATGTGTATGTCTCCGTTCATTCGGTTGATTCCTGCCACGAACGATAAAGCTAGAACGCGCAATCGTTTACAACATAACGTCGGCATCGTTGCTTTGGTTTATGTTGCAACGGAGGCTTAGCCTCCCAAACGGCGGTCAAACTGAATGTGAAGGTGACGTTTCGATCGCGGACGACAACGAGTTCACAGCTGTTATTCTGGATAAGTCTCGTCTCGGCTGCGCCGCCAGCTCGTAACCACGTCGCGCAACATGCGCCCAGACGGATAGCTATTGAGCCCCATACCGTCGAATACTGCCTCAAGGAACCTGGGGAACGGTCCGGTCCATCCGGTGCCGGGAATCTTGTTTAATGCTGCATAGTAAATTCCGGCAATCTGATAAGTGAGATAGGGCACCACAGCGAGCCGATCTGGTCCGCCGACATCGCTGAGGCGATCTCTAACCTCAGCACACATCCCTGATAAGGCAAGCATTAGTCTGGAAAGGACATCGCCGGGATTGCCTGCAATCAGAACTGCGATATCTACGGGCGCCTCGCTTCTTGATGCATTGGTCCTATTGCGGCGGATTGGTCTAACAAAATCCCTCTGCAGTACTTTCGCGAGATGTTTACCGGCTGCACTGTCAAGGAACTGCTGAGCGAGAGACTCGATTACCTGAATCGAATGGCCTATCGGATATAGGGTATCGAAACTGCTAAACCAAATCGCCATCTGATGGAAGCACTCACTTGAGGCATCAAACTTCTCTGCATCTTGCCTACGAGGCCGGTGTTGAGAGCGGTCCTGACGGATTTGCTCGGCAAAGGCAGCCGCGTCATCGAGAGCGTGCCTCACCAAATCTCGTTTTGATTCAGGAATATGGTGGTCCCGGCATAGTGCGCTGAAACTCCCATCTGAAATGCTCCGGATGGGTGGGAGTTCGGTGTCAGGAACCATGACACGCTCTGTGCCAGGCGCCTTGATTCGCCTTGGTTTGGGCATGATCAAGCAACCTATGAGTAAGTTTCCTTTTGCGGTCTTGTTTGCAGCTCGGTAGGCTAGGCCACAAAGTACCTACTTGTCTGACCTAGCGGTTTCCCACAGATGATAAAATATCAATATAAATCAAAGAACCGAAATCGCTGCCATGTTTGAAGCAAGGCCTCTCTCTCTCTCTCTCTCTCTCTCTCTCTCTCTCTCTCTCTCTCTCTCTCTCTCCATGCCTCTCAGCATTGCTTCGCGCCCTGAGCGAGCGCTATGACATTGCTGCCTGCCTTGGGCTCTATGAAGTTGGCCCAGGCATTCATGAGCTTCGTGCGTTTCGCCAGCAGGTCGCCGCGGGCATACGCGCGCTGCGTCTCGTCTTCGGTCTTGTGTGCAAGAGCTCGCTCGCAAACTTCAAAGGGGAAGCTCGTTGTTTCGCCAGCCCAATCGCGGAATGTCGATCGAAAGCCGTGGACTGTAATGTTCTTATAGCCCATACGGCGAAGTAGCATGAGCATGGACATATCAGAGAGGTGCTTGTTAATTTCGTTGCCAGGAAAAAGATAGTCACCCCATCGGGTTTGCATAAGCTTTCGTATAATTTCCACACTGCGCGGTGACAAGGGAACACGGTGTTCTTCACCCATCTTCATCCGTTCGGCCGGCACGGTCCAAAGGCTCTTGGACAAATCAAACTCGGGATACTTGCCCTGCAACACCTCGCTCGTCCTCAGAGCGGTCAATATCGTCAGCTCGAGCGCGTAACCGGCCAGCGTGTCATTGTCGACCTGGCGCTTCCGCAGCTCGGTCATGAACTCGGGCATTTTATCATAGGGCAGGGCTGCATGATGGCCACGCGAGCCACGCTTGTGCTTCGGTAATAGTCCCTTGAGATTGTCTTTCCACCGCGCTGGATTCTCGCCCACCCGATACTTGTGACTGGTCGCGAAGCTCAGGACTGATTCTATTCGGCCCCGAAGGCGCCGACCGGTCTCGGGCACGCGCTCCCAATGTGGCCGCAGAACCGAGAGCACGTCGGTGACCTCGATCGTATGGACCGGCTTTGAGGCGAGCGGCGCGGCAAGCTTCTCCAGTGAGTAGCGCCATTGTTTGCCATGCTTCTTGTTTTTCCAGCCCTTCTCCATGGTGGCTAAATATTCGTCCACCACTTGACCGAAGGTGCGCCGCATATTGGTTGACCGCTTCGCCTCATTTTTGAGAATCTGCGGATCATTTCCAGCCGCCATAGCATCCCTTGCAGATTGAGCAGCTTTGCGCGCGCCAGCCAATGAAACGCGACCAGTTGCCGCTGATCCTAAGCCAACCTCCTTTTCCCTGCCCTGCCATCGATAGCGGAATATCCACTGCCGCGTGCCGAATCGGGTGATGACAAGATAGAGGTTACCTCCGTCCGAATACCGGCCGGGCTCTTTGACAGCTTCTATTTGCTTTGTGGTCAGCCTATTAATCGCGCGCATAGGATCAAATTCCAGATCACTGATTTATCCCAGCATTTATCTTAGCGCAGATGCAGGCTGTACGCGAACATTTGTGAACAATCGAAGATCGTAGCGGATAGGAACGCTTTGATAAATTTCAGCCTTTTGGACTATCACGGACGGTAGCAGCCGTCGGCGAGCATGAAATTGGCGGAAGAGGAGGGATTCGAACCCTCGATACGCTTTCACGTATACACGCGTTCCAGGCGTGCGCCTTAAACCACTCGGCCACCCTTCCTCAGGTTACGCGGGCCTGGATCCTTCAATCCGGGGGCGTAAGCGCAATCCATGCCATGATATCCATCCCGGCCTGCCGCTCGCGGCCGATGCCGCTGATTTCGCGCGGGCGCACTATAGCCAGAGCGGGCCAAGGTTCAAGCCTCACTTGCGCGGACAATATTGCTGTGCGAGCCCCCAGCTCTTTACTCAAGGACGCCTTGTTCATCACCAATTGAGCTCATGAGCAACATTGAAGACTTAAAGTATTAAGAAGAAAAAAGATAAAGAATGTAAGTATTTGACAAGTAATTAATGCCAAGCTCAAGTCGATAGGAAGCTCGTGAAGACAATAATGAATCATTCGTTAAGTATAACGCTCAAATTTTAGACATTCCGCAAACCAGAAGCTAACCAACAATTTTAGAAATCTTGTCTTGAGCGCCGCAAAGCGGCCGGATTTACTACCCGTTAAACGATGACACCTAACGTCGACCGCGGTTCACGAAGCACCAAAAACGCAATCCGACGTGAGCCGTGCTGGAGACCTCAACTGGAGAGACAGATGAATAAGCTCGTGCGTTTTGTGAAAGATGAATCCGGCGTGACCGCCATCGAGTATGGCCTCATTGCTGCTGCCATGGGCATCATGCTCGTGATCGCGATGCCGACCTTGTCGGGCGCCATCAAGGGCGTGTTCACCAAGCTCGGCACCCACATGGGTACGGCGAGTGGCTGGACCCAGTAATCCGAACAATCACAAAGATTGGAGAGGCAGATGACCAAACTAGTGCGCTTTGTGAAGGACGAATCAGGCGTGACCGCCATCGAATATGGCCTCATCGCTGCCGCCATGGGCATCATGCTCGTGATGGCGCTGCCGACCTTGTCCGGCGCCATCAAGGGCGTGTTCACCAAGATCGGCACCGATATGGGCACGGCGACGGGCTGGACTCAATAACCCTGAGAATTCAGGGAGGCTTGGGAAACCGCCGGCGCCAGCCGGCGGTTTTTCGTTTATGTCCGCCAACGCGCCCGTTTAACGCCGTTTTTACGCCGGTGTGGAAGCTTGAGAGTCGCAAGCAATCTCATTCACCAGCATTCGTCGCGAGCCAGGCACAGGGAACCGTCATATGATCGCATTTCTGGCTCAGATCCTCCTGCCCTTCCTCGTCGTCGTCGCCGGCGCCCATGACTTCTTCACGTTGCGCATTCCCAATTGGCTGAACGCCCTCATCGCGCTCGCTTTCTTTCCGCTGGCGCTCGTGACCGGCATGCCGGTGGAGGCCATGCTGTGGCACTGCCTGGTAGCGGCCGTCATTCTGGTGATCGGCTTCGGGCTCTTCTCGGGCGGATTCATCGGCGGCGGTGATGCCAAGCTCCTCGCGGCGGCCGGCCTCTGGTTCGGCTGGCCGGCCGTCGGGCCATTCCTGATTTTCACCGCCATTGCGGGCGGCGTCCTGGCGCTCTTTTTCCAGGTCTGGAGCATGCTCAAGGTCGAGCAGGAAGTGCGCGAAATCGGCTGGGCGAGGCGCCTGCTCAGTTTCAAGGCGGACTTGCCCTATGGGATCGCCATCGCGGCGGGAGGGATTCTCGCCTTCCCCGGCACGTGGTGGATGCCATTTCCGCCGTAAGTTCCAAAAGATAGCAAAAGCTTAACGGTAATTTGACCATTCCTGGTGAAAGTAAACCAGAGCGCAACAGCGGCGATGCGCGCTGAATTGAGGATAAGATGAATAAGACGCGTCTTGCGGTTCTGGCGGTGGCGATAGGTTCAGCGGGTCTTGCCATCTACATGGCCCAGGGCCTGGTCGGTCAAAAGCAGGAAGTTCAGACTGTAGAGGTCAACAAGGTCGAAACCGTGGATGTCCTGGTGGCGACCAAGAATCTGCAAATGGGCGAGCGGCTGATCGGCGGCTCGATCGGCTGGCAGTCCTGGCCGAAATCAACGGTCTCGAGCCTGATGATCACCAGCGCGGCCGAGCCCGACGCCAAGACGAAATATGAGAATGCGAGGGCCCGCGCCGCCATCTTTGAAGGCGAGCCGATCCTCGACAAGAAGCTGGTCATGCCGAATGAAAACGGCTTCATGTCGGCCATCCTGCCGAAAGGCATGCGGGCGATCTCCGTCACCGTCTCCGCCGAGACCGGTGCGGGCGGATTCATTCTGCCCAACGATCGGGTGGATGTGCTTCTGACCCGCAAGGTCGATGACGGGTCAAACCAGAAAGTCGCCGCCAGCGAGACCGTGCTCACCAATGTGCGCGTGCTCGCCATCGACCAGACCTTCCGCCCCAAGGGCGAGGAGGATCAGGAATTTGTCGTTGCCGACAAGACGGCGACGCTCGAGCTCGATCCGCGCCAGGCCGAGGTGATCTCCATGGCGCAGGACGTCGGCCAGCTGTCCTTGGCACTGCGTTCGATCCGCGAGAATGACGGCGTTCCGCTGGCCGAGAACGTACCGAAGCTCAGCGACAAATATGCCAACGGGACTGAGAGCAACGAGATGACGATCATTCGCTACGGCGTTCCGCGGCGCATCACATTGAACTGAGCATATTTCTGGGGACGGGCTGGGATGACGAGAGGACCGATGGAAGTGAGCCGCAACGGAGCTTGTGCTCGTGCCGGACGAGTGGCGGCAAGCCTGATATTCGTGGCGATGCTGATGCTGGCTTCATCATGGATGGCCGCCCGGCCGGGCCTGGCTGGCGATTACGGAGCCTCCGCCGCCGGCAGCGGCGGCCGTCTGGTGCGCATCGGTCTCAACAAGTCGATCGTTATAAAGCTGCCGGGAGAAGCCCGCGACGTGCTGGTCGGCAATCCCGACATCGTTGATGCGGTGGTGCGGACGAAGAACACCGCCTATCTCTTCGCCCGCGCCATCGGTCAGACGAATATCTTTTTCTTCGACGCGAACGGCCAGCAGATCCTGGGTCTCGATCTTGAAGTGTCGCAGGACATGGTCGCCCTGCAGAAACTCATCCAGCGGACGGTTCCGGGAAGCCGGATAAAAGTCGACACGATCGGCGACAACATCGTGCTGAGCGGCACCGCCAATACACCCGCCGAGGCCAAGCTGGCCTTTGATCTTGCCGCCAGATTCGCCGGCCCGGACGGCGACAAGAAGGTCGTGACCACCATCAACGTGCTCGGCAAGGAGCAGGTGATGCTCAAAGTGCGCATTGCCGAGGTGCAGCGCAACGTGCTGAAACAGCTTGGCATCAATACCACCGCGTTGTTCTCGATCGGCAAGTTCTCCTTCGACCTGCAGAACATAAATCCGTTCTCGTCCCCGTTGATAAGCCCGTTCGGCCTTTATACGGGAGGCTGGGCGGACGGCGGTGACCAGGCCAACGTGTTCATCCGCGCCATGGAAAGGGATGGCCTGTTGCGCACCCTGGCCGAGCCGACGCTGACCGCCATTTCCGGCGAGACCGCCAATTTCCTGGCCGGTGGCGAGTTCCCGATTCCCGTTGCGCAGGACGACAATACGATCTCGATAGAGTTCAAGAAGTTCGGCGTGGGCCTGGGCTTTACGCCCTTGGTGATGTCCGAGGGGCGCATCTCGCTCAAGATCAGCACCGAGGTCAGCGATATTTCAAACGACCTCGCCGTGACGATCGCGGGAAGATCCCCGGACGACCAGTCGCTCGTGATTCCGTCGCTCAATGTCCGTCGCGCCGAGACCACTGTCGAACTGCCGAGCGGCGGCTCGATCTCGATGGCCGGCCTCATCAAGGACTCCTCGCGTTCAGAGATCACCGGCACACCGGGACTCAAGGACCTGCCCATTCTGGGCGCTCTGTTCAGGAGCCGCGATTTCCAGCAGAACCAGACCGAGCTCGTGGTCATCGTGACGCCCTATGTCGTCAACCCCGTCAACGAGGAACAGCTTTCGCTGCCGACAGATGGCCTGGCCTTGGCCACCGACCGCCAGGCGATCCTGTTTGGCCGGCTGAACAAGATCTATGGCAAGCCCGGCAAGAGACCCGACGGCGTCTATCACGGGAATGTCGGCTACATCGTCGATTGATGCGGAGAGGGTTATGACCATATTGGGGTCGAAAATCGATTGGCTGAAATTTCTGGTGCTTGCCGGCCTGGTGCTGAGCGTCGCCGGCTGCAGCAGCACCGAACCCGATCGCGACGATTTCTACGAGCCAACAGCGCATTATGAGCGTCATCCGATCATTGTCACCAAATCGGGCGCCTACGCGAAGGATTGCGGCAATTGGCCGAAAGACCTGACGGAAACCTCGCGCAACGCGCAATATGAGAATTTCGGCTGCGCGCAGCAGAACAACCTCGCGGTGATGGCCGCCAATCCTCGGGATCTCGAGCGTCCGCGCAAGCAGGGCCCTGCCGATGCCACCCGCCGCTCCAACGTGATCGACAAATATCGCCAGGGCGAAGCGACGGCCGCCGCGGAAGAAGAGAACCAGAAGGTCAAGATCTCCGATGTGGGCGGTGGGAGCGAGTAAGCCATGAACCACGCCATGATGAACAGCCAATACGATGCCTATGCCGGCCAGAAGGTTGTAGCGCTGGTGCCGCATATAAACATCAGGGCTTTCTGCGAAGATCCGCACACGGTCGAGGCCGTCCAGGCCGCCTCGATCGACCGCCGCATGGCGCGCGCCCATGTCCAGATCCATATGGGCGGCATTGCCGGCGCGGTCCAGGTATTCCAGGCCGAGCTGACCCCCAATGTCGTTCTCGTCGAAACGACCGCCAACCGGGAGACGATTCTGTCCGGCTTGGCGCAGCTGGCGCAGGTCTGCGGGCCGGAGACCAAGGTCGTTGTCATCGGGCACCTCAACGACATCATCCTTTATCGCGAGATGATGCGGCTCGGGGTCAGCGACTATATTGTCGCCCCGGTTCACCAGCTTCAGCTTATCGACGTCATCGCCGGGCTCTTCCAGGATCCCGGCGCCAAGCCGCTTGGCCGCATCTTCGCCTTTGTCGGTTCGAAGGGTGGGGTCGGATCGAGCACGCTTGCTCACAATGTCGGCTGGTATATGTCGCGCCAGCTCCATACCGACACGGTGATCACCGATTTCGATCTGGCTTTCGGCACGGCCGGACTCAACTTCAATCAGGAGACCTCGCAAGGCATTGCCGACGCCTTGAGCCAGCCGGACCGCATCGATCAGACCTTGCTCGACCGCCTGCTGACCAAATGCGGCGACAAGCTGAGCCTGTTGGCTTCGCCTGGCGCCCTCGACCGTGACTTTCATGTCGAGGAGTCCTCGGTCGAGGTCATCCTCAATACCGTCCGCAACAGCGTGCCTTGCGTCATTGTCGATGTGCCGAACATGTGGGCGCCCTGGATCAAATACACGCTGCTTCATGCCGACGAAGTCGTGATCACGGCGACGCCGGAGCTGGCCAGCCTGCGCAACACCAAGAACCTGGTGGATCTCCTCAAGCAGGCGCGTCCGAATGATGCGCTGCCGCGCCTGGTGATGAACCAGGTCGGAATCCCCAAGCGCACCGAGATACCGGTCGGCGATTTCGCCAAGGCGATCAATGTCGAGCCCGCCTTGACCATAGCCTATGACGCGCAGACCTTCGGCGCGGCGGCGAGCAACGGCCAGATGCTGGCCGAAGTCTCGGCCAAGGCCAAGGCGGCCGATGCGGTAGCGACCTTGGCGCAAATGCTTCTCGGGCAGGAAAAGCCGATCAAGACCTCGAAGTTTTCCCTGCCCTTTGCCGGTAAGCTGTTGAGGAAGAAATAATGTTTGGAAAGCGCGGCGAACAAGGGGGCGGGCTTCCGCAAGGCGGCATGCCGGCGCCGCAGCAGGCGAACGGACAATATGCGCGCCAGGCTCCGCTGCCCCAGCACATTCCCGATCTGAAAGTCGAGCCGCGCACACCGCCGGCGCCGCAACCCTATCCCGCGTCGAGGCCGCAAGGCTCGCCGCTCCCCGCAGGGGTCCGGTCAGGCGGCCTGCCGCAAGCCGTGGCGGCGCCGCCTCAGAAACCGCTTGCCGGCACGCCGCCACGCAGGTCCGACAATTACTATGACATCAAATCGACGATCTTCAACGCTTTGATCGACGCCATCGACCTGACGCAACTCAGCCAACTCGACCGCGAAGGTGCGCGCGACGAGATCCGCGATATCGTCAATGAGATCATCACCCTCAAGGATGTGGCGATGTCGATCGCCGAGCAGGAGGATCTGCTCGAGGACATCTGCAATGACGTCCTGGGCTATGGGCCGCTCGAGCCCTTGCTGGCGCGCGACGATATTGCCGACGTCATGGTCAACGGCGCTAATACCTGCTTCATCGAAGTCGACGGCAAGGTCGAAAAGACGGGCATACGCTTTCGCGACAATTCGCAGCTGCTGAATATCTGCCAGCGCATCGTGAGCCAGGTCGGCCGCCGCGTCGACGAAGCGAGCCCCATTTGCGATGCGCGCCTCGCCGACGGTTCGCGCGTCAACGTCATCGTGCCACCGCTCGCCATCGACGGGCCGACGCTGACGATCCGCAAGTTCAAGAAGGATCGGCTCAAGCTGCCTAATCTGGTGAAGTTCGGCACCATAACGCCGGAAGGGGCGACCATACTCGAGATCATCGGTCGGGTGCGCTGCAACGTCCTGATCTCAGGCGGCACCGGCTCCGGCAAGACTACGCTGCTCAACTGCCTCACCGCCTATATCGATCTCGACGAGCGCGTGATCACCTGCGAAGACGCCGCCGAGCTTCAACTCCAGCAGCCGCACGTCGTCCGGCTCGAGACCCGTCCGCCCAATCTCGAGGGCGAGGGCGAGGTGACGATGCGCGATCTCGTCAAGAACTGCCTGCGCATGCGTCCGGAGCGGATCATCGTCGGCGAGGTCCGCGGACCCGAAGCCTTCGATCTTTTGCAGGCGATGAATACCGGCCATGACGGATCGATGGGAACGCTGCACTCGAACAGTCCGCGCGAAGCCATCTCGCGTCTCGAATCGATGATCACCATGGGCGGCTATGCGCTGCCGTCCAAGACGATCAAGGAGATGATCGTCGGCTCGATCGACGTCATCATCCAGGCCGCCCGCTTGCGTGACGGCTCACGCCGGATCACCCATATCACCGAAGTGATCGGCATGGAGGGCGAGGTGATCATCACCCAGGATCTCTTCGTCTACGAGATCATGGGCGAGGATGCGAATGGCAGGATTCTCGGCCGCCACCGCTCGACCGGCATCGCCAGGCCGCATTTCTGGGACCGCGCCCGATATTTCAACGAGGAACGGCGCCTGGCCGATGCGCTGGAGCGCGCCGAGGCGCGTAATGACGATCAGATCTAACGGGGCTCTAAGGACCAGTGCACATGGAACTTCCCGAGGGTCTTCAGCAATACGGCTTTCTTGCCCTGGTTGCATTGGCCGTGGGCGGTCTCCTGCTGGCCGTTCTGTTTCCATATTTCTCCGGCGCCAAGCAGACGGAAAAGCGGGTAAGGGCGTTAACCGCCGATGAAAGGGCGCCGGTAAAGCCCGGCCTGCGCGCGAGGCTTCTGGCGGAAGACCCCAAGGATGCACGGCGCAAGCAGCTCCAGGAATCGCTCAACCAGCTGGGTGAGCGCGAACGCCAGCGCCGGCAGAAACTGACCTTGCGCGTGCTGATCATGCAGGCGGGCTTGCAGACCTCGCCGCGCACTTTCTACATTTTCTCGGTCGGCGTCGGCGTGATGATCGGTTTAGTCACCTTCGTCATAGGCGTGCCTTGGTACGTTGGGATTGTTGCCGGTTTTGCCGGGTTCCTGGGACTGCCACGCTGGACTTTGAAATACCTGCGCCGGCGCCGCCAGCAGGTATTCCTCAACGACTTTGCCGATGCCATCGACATCATGGTGCGCGGCCTCAAATCGGGCCTGCCGATCCATGATGCGATGAGGATCATTTCGACGGAAACGCCAGCGCCCGTCGGCCCGGAATTCCTCGAGATCGTCGAAGGACAGCGCGTGGGCATCAGCATCGATCAGGGCATCGACCGCCTGTTCGAGCGCATGCCGCTGCCTGAGGTGAATTTCCTGGCTATTGTGATGGCCATCCAGTCCAAGACCGGCGGCAATCTCGCGGAAGCCTTGAACAATCTGTCCAAGGTCCTGCGCGATCGCAAGAGAATGAAGGCGAAGGTCCGGGCGATGAGTCAGGAAGCAAAAGCGTCCGCGGCCATCATCGGCTCTCTGCCCTTCATCATCATGGCCGCGCTGACCGTGCTCAATCCCGCATATCTCAACCCTTTGTGGGACACGCCAATAGGAAACGCCATGGTGATCGGTTCGGGCATATGGATGCTGATCGGAATCCTGATCATGCGTAAGATGGTCAATTTCGACTTTTGACGAAGGCGTTGCGGTTATGGATCTTGAATTTTTCATGAAGCCCGAAGGTCTGATCACGCTGCTTGTCGGCCTCTCGGCCTTTGCCACCATCCTGACCATCGCCGCACCCTTGCTGCAGGGCGACCAGATGCGCTCGCGCATGAAGGGCATCGCGACCGAACGCGAACGCCTGCGCGCCGCGCATCGCGCAGCACTTGCCGATACGGGACGGCTGCGCGACAAGCCCCACCCTGGCCTCCTGACCCAGCTCGTCGAAGCGCTCAATCTGCGCAAGGTTTTCGAAGCTGAAACCTCGCGCGACGGTCTGCGGCAAGCCGGTTATCGCAGCGAGCGCTATCTCGTCTATTTCCTCGCCGCCCGCCTGATCACGCCGATCGTCCTCGGAGTCATCTTCTTCATCTATTCGACCCAGGTGTTCGGCGATACCATTCCGACAAGCATGCGCTTCGCCTCCTTGCTTGTCGGCCTGGTGGCGGGCTTCTATCTTCCCAATGTCTGGATCAAGAACAAGATCGGCCGCCGCCAGCTTTCGATCAAGCGCGCCTGGTCGGATGCGCTCGACCTCCTGCTGATCTGCGTCGAATCGGGCATGTCGATCGAGGCGGCGATGCAGCGCGTGGCGCGTGAGATCGGCAGCCAGTCCGTGCCTCTTGCGGAGGAGCTGACTCTGACTTGCGCCGAGCTGTCCTATCTGCCCGACCGCCGCAAGGCCTTCGAGAACCTGGGTAAGCGGACCGGCCTGCCGACGGTCAAATCGGTAGTGACGAGCCTCATCCAGTCGGAACGCTACGGCACACCGATGGGCCAGGCGCTGCGCGTACTCGGCCAGGAGAACCGCGACATGCGCATGTCGGAGGCCGAGAAGCGGGCAGCCTCGCTGCCGCCGAAGCTCACCGTGCCGATGATCCTGTTCTTCCTGCCGGTGATCTTCATTGTGATTCTGGGCCCGTCCTTGATCATGGTACTCGCAGCCAACCGCTGATCCGGAGATCCGACAGGACCATCAGCCTGCCGGCTTCTCGGTGAGCTGCTGCCAGGTATTGGGCTGCGCCAGCATCTTCTGCAGATAGGCCATATTGGCGTCGACCTGGTCGGGCGGGAGATCGGCGCTGGCGATCTGGCGCGCCTCCTCGAAGCGCCCTTGCAGGCCGACGACGAGGGCGAGGTTCTGCCTGAGCCTTGGCTCGCTCTTGCCCGCCGGCAGGTCGGAAGCCTCGCGCAAGGTCTTTTCCGCCTGCTTGAGGTTGCCTTCGAGCGCATAGGACATGCCGAGATTGTTCAGCACCGCGGCATTGTCGGGCGCGAGCTTGAGGGCGCGCTGATAGTAGTCACGCGCTTCGCCATATTTGGCCTGCTGGTCAAGCGTCGAGCCCATGGCGGAATAGACTTTCCAGTCGCTGCTGCCTTGGGCGATGGCCTTGGCGAGCGCCGGCTGCGCCCGATCCGGCTGCCCGGCTTGCGCCAGCTCACGGCCATAGGTGGCGAGCAGCGTCGGATTCTCCGGATGATATTGGATGAGCGTCGCCAGCACCTGCAATTGCTGGTCGCTCTGTCCGAGCTTCTTGAGTCTGCTCGCATAGGCGAGACCAAGTCTCAAGTTCTTGGGATCGTTCTGCCAGCTCTTGCCGAGCTTCGCGGTCTCCTTCAGCGACGGCGGCGAGGTGCTGCCCGTCGTCATGGGGTCGGCGCCGTCGAGGCTCGCCGATTTGTTCTGACATGCGCCGAGCGCCAGGGACGCGGCGAGGAGGAGGCCTGCAAAGCATGTGCGTCTCAAGATTTGAGATCGAGAGGAACCCGACATGCTTTACTACTCCGCTGTTGGCGTTGTCGGGTGGAAGACCGCACCCTGTGTTTCAGTCCATCTTCGGGAAGAGACCTCAACAAACCATTAACCATAACGGGGCTTTGCTTTAGACTTGAAACCTCCTATCCGGTTCGCCTGACCCTCCCCCCGCACGGCCCAAGGACCTCCCATGCCAGATCCATCGCTTGTTCTCTTGCCCGCAAGCCGCAGCCGCGGCGCCATTCCGATCGTCCCCGTCACCCGGCAGTCATGGTCCGCGGTCGAGCGCGGCCTCGCCAAGACCGCCCGGACGTGGCTCAAGGCCTCTGGCTTTACGGCTGGGGCAGGCAACCATGCTCTGCTGCCGGACCCGTCGGGAAAGCTGAAAAAGGTTTTCTACGGCATCGCCGATGCGGCAAAGCCGGTAGATCCGTTTGATTTCGCGAGGCTGGTCCGGGCCCTTCCGGAAGCCGACTATCGCATCGAAGGCGACTTGCCCGACCTCGGAAACGCCGTCCTGGGCTGGATCTTGGAAAGCTACCGTTACGAGCGCTATCGGACACCCGCTTCGCCGTCCGCCCGCCTTGTCTGTCCCTCGGACCTCGATCGTGCCGCTCTGCTGAAGGTGGCGGCGGCGCATTTCCTGGTGCGCGATCTCGTCAATACGCCCTCGCTCGACATGGGGCCGGATGAGCTCGAAGCGGCCGCGCGCAAGCTCGCCGGCCAGAATCGCGCCAAATTGCGCGTGGTGGCGGGCGAGCGCCTCGCCCGCGACTTCCCCATGATCCATACGGTCGGTCAGGCCTCGACCAGGAGGCCCCGCCTCATCGATTTCACCTGGGGGCCGTCGCGCGCGCCCAAGGTCACGCTGGTGGGCAAGGGCGTGTGCTTCGACACGGGCGGCCTCGATATCAAGCCGGCCTCGGGCATGCTGCTCATGAAGAAGGACATGGGCGGGGCGGCGAATGTCCTAGGCCTCGCCCAGATGATCATGGAGGCGAAGCTCAAGGTTCGTCTGCGTGTCCTCATTCCCGCGGTCGAGAACGCCATAGCGGGAAATGCCTTTCGCCCGGGTGATGTGCTCACGAGCCGCAAGGGCATCAGGGTGGAGATCGGCAACACCGATGCGGAAGGGCGGCTCATTCTGGGCGATGCCTTGGCGCTGGCGGATGAGGAAAGCCCCGATCTCCTCATCGATATGGCGACCCTGACCGGCGCCGCGCGGGTGGCGCTCGGGCCCGACCTGCCGCCTTTCTATACGAGCGACGATGGCGTGGCGGGAGACTTGGCGCGCCATGCCGTGGCGGCCAATGATCCCCTCTGGCGCATGCCGCTTTGGACGCCTTATTACGCCCTGATCGAATCCTCGATCGCCGAGCTCAACAATGCCGGCGAGTCGGGATTTGCCGGTTCCGTCACTGCCGCCTTGTTCCTCAAGCGCTTCGTCGAGCGCGCCAGGGCCTATGTCCATTTCGATATTTTCGCCTGGACGCCCGTGGCGAAGCCTGGCCGGCCGAAGGGCGGCGAGGCCCAGGCGATCCGTGCCCTCTTTGGCCTCATAGCGGAGCGCTATGGCAAATAGCTTGCAGTCTGGGGCGGGCTAGGCCAGAATGAAACGGCTCCGAAACGATTAAGGGACGGAGCGGTGGATCTGGGTTTATGAGCGTCACTTTGTCGGCGGCACAGGCGTTGCAGCTTTGGCATGACGTGAATCTGCATCTGGTTCGCGGCGACGAGCCGGATCTTTCGACGCGGCAAGTTACGCTGCTGTTGACCGTCTATCTCGAAGCGCCGCCGCATACCGTGCGCGATCTGGCCAGGAAGCTCGGCGTCTCAAAGCCCGTGATCACGCGCGCCCTCGATTCGCTCGGCAAGCTCGATCTTCTGGCGCGCCGGCGCGACGAGACCGACCTGCGCAACGTTCTCGTTCAGCGAACGGTAAAGGGCGTGCTTTATCTTGAGCGCTTGGCCGAAACCGTTGGCAAGCTCGCCAAGCAGGTCTAATGGGTTCCCATGAACAGCTTCGATCCGCGTCTTCATGCCATCCGTCCCGACATTGCCGATGCCCGCCTGGGCAAGGCCGCAGAGAGCGCGCGACTGGTCGAAGGCGAGGTCCGCGAGGTGGCGGCGCCGCTTCTGTCGCTCTACGGCGAACCGCGCTTCGATGCCCGCCTCGACACGCAAGGCTTGATGGGCGAGCGCGTGCGCGTCTTCGACGCCCGAGAAGGCTGGGCGTGGCTGCAGCTCGAGAGCGACGGTTATGTCGGCTATGCGGCGCAAGACGATCTCGCCGTCCCCAATGACGCGCCGACCCATCGCATTGCCGTTCCCTCGACCTTCATGTTCCCCGCACCCGACATCAAATCGCAGCCGGTCGTGACCGTGACCCTCAATGCGAGGGTCTGCGTTGTCGGTGGTGATGAGCGATTTGCCCATCTCGACAATGGCCGCTTCGTCGTCGCCCGTCATCTCAAGCCCTTGTCCGAGAGCGAGCCGGATTTCGTCGCCGTGGCGGAAGCCCATCTGCATGTGCCCTATCTGTGGGGCGGCAAGTCGGTGCTCGGAATCGATTGCTCAGGGCTGGTACAGCTCGCGCTCGAGGCGGCAGGCCACGCTTGCCCGCGCGATGCCGACATGCAGGAGAAGGACCTCGGCCGCGCTTTGCCGAAAGACGATCTGGGCACGCTCGAGCGCGGCGATCTCGTCTTCTGGGACGGACATGTCGGCGTCATGACCGATGCGCGGATGCTGCTGCACGCCAATGCCTATTTCATGCAGGTGACGCATGAGCCCTTGAATGTCGCGGTCGAGCGCATCGCCCGGCGCAACAGCCCGATCACCTCGATCAGGCGGCTTATATGAGTCTGGATGGCCGCCTCAATGGGCGGCCACTTAGTATCCCCGCTCGCGGTCGATGATGTTCTCGACCGGCAGGCCCTTCTGATGCCGCCGGATCTGGCCGAGCACATAGGCGGAAATCGTGTCGGGATCGGAATCGGCCGCGGCATGCGGCGTGACCCAGACCTTAGGGTGGTTCCAGAACGGACTGTCTTGCGGCAGGGGCTCGGTCTCGAACACATCGAGGCTCGCGGCATGGAGCTCGCCCGCATCGAGGGCGGCCAGTATATCGCTTTCGACCTGCTGCTTGCCGCGCCCGGCATTGATCAGCACCGGTCCGCCGAGCGGGCCCCGGCGCGACAGCTTGGCGATGACGTCGCGGTTGATGATGCCGGTGGTTTCCGGCGTATGCGGCAGGAGGCACACGAGAATATCCGTTCGTTTCAGGAACGAATCGAATTCCGGAGCGCCGGCAAAACATTCTATGCCCGGAATGGTCTTGCGCGTCCGGCTCCAGCCCACGACCTTGAAGCCCATCAGGCTGAGCTTGCGGGCGGAATCGGTGCCCATGACGCCGAGCCCCATGATGCCGACGGTCAGGGCCGAGGCGGCATGGGTCGGGAAGCAGTCCCAGATCCGGTTGCGCTGGTTCTCCTCCATGCGCCGCTGCTGGCGGTGATGCATGAGCACGTTCATCACCACATATTCGCTCATCCGCATGGTGAGGTCGGGGTCGATGACGCGGGCGATCGGCACGCTTTCCGGCAGCGTCGGGTCCTTCAATATGGCATCGACGCCCGCTCCCAGCGAGAAGATCACCTTCAGATTGGGCAGGCTCTTCAGCACATTGGCGGGCGGCAGCCAGGCGACGGCATAGGTGATGTCCTCGATCCGGCCGGTTTCCTTCGGCCAGACGCGGACATCGAGATCGGGCGCCTGCCGGCGCATGGCGTCGGCCCACAGATTGGCGTCCCAGTTGTTGAGGAGATAGAGCAGGGCCATGATTATTGCTTGACGACATCGGCGGGCGCCGTGCGCAGATGCAGCGCCGCGGCAATGAGGGCTTTTGTATAGTCGGTTTTCGGCGCGTCGAAAATCTCCGCCGTGGCGCCATGCTCGACCGCAAGTCCGTCGCGCATGACGATGACCTCGTTGGCCAGCGCCCGCACCACCCTGAGATCGTGGCTGATGAACAGATAAGCGAGATTGTGGTCCTGCTGGATCTGGCGCAGCAGATCGACGATCTGCGCCTGGACCGACATGTCGAGCGCGCTCGTCGGCTCGTCGAGGACGACGAATCTGGGCTCCAGCGCCAAGGCGCGGGCGATCGCTATGCGCTGGCGCTGGCCGCCGGAGAATTCGTGCGGATAGCGCTCCATGGTCGAGGGATCGAGGCCGACCTCGGTCAAGGCCTTGGCGACGCGCTCGCGGCGCTGCCTGGCGGTGAAGGCTTTGTCCTGGACGATCAGGCCCTCTTCGACGATCTGCCGGACCGACAGGCGCGGTGACAGTGAGCCATAGGGGTCCTGGAACACGATCTGCATCTCCTTGCGCAGGGGACGCATGGCGCCGGCATTGAAGCCGTCGATCCTGGTTCCGGCATAGGCGATCGGACCTTGCGAGGCGATCAGCCGCAAAAGCGACAGGCCGAGCGTGGTCTTGCCCGAACCCGATTCCCCGACGATGCCGAGCGTCTGTCCAGCCCTGACCGTGACATCGACGCCGTCGACGGCCTTGATATGCCCGACGACCCGCCGGAAGAAGCCGCGCTTGATCGGGAACCACACCTTGAGCTTTTCGGCCTTGACGACGACGGGCGCGGTCTCGTCCGACCGGGGCGGCTTGCCCTTGGGCTCGGCCGCCAGCAGCATCTTGGTATAGGCATGCTGGGGATTGCTGAAGACCTTCTCGGTTTCGCCCGCTTCCACGATCTTCCCGCGCTGCATGATGCAGACCTTGTCAGCCATGTGCTGCACGATGCCGAGATCATGGGTGATGAGGAGCAGCGCCATGTTTGTTTCGGCCTGCAGATCCTTCAAGAGCTTCAGGACTTGCGCCTGCACCGTCACATCGAGCGCCGTCGTCGGCTCGTCCGCGATCAGGAGATCGGGATTGTTGGCAAGCGCCATGGCGATCATTACCCTCTGGCGCTGGCCGCCCGACAGCTGGTGCGGGAAATCCTGGAGCCGCGTTTCGGGATTGCGGATGCCGACCTTGGTCAGGAGGTCGATGATGCGCTTGCGCCGCGCCGCTCCGGACAGCCTCTGATGGATTTCGAGGATCTCACCGATCTGCCGCTCGACCGTATGCAACGGGTTGAGCGAGGTCATCGGCTCCTGGAAGATCATCGTGATGTCGTTGCCGCGCACCTTACGCAAGGTGTTCTCGTCGGCGTGCAGCAGCTCCTGGCCCTTGAAGCGGATCTCACCCGAAGGATGGGAGGCCGAAGGGTAGGGCAGGAGCTTCAGGATCGAGAGCGCCGAGACGGATTTCCCCGAACCCGATTCGCCGACCAGCGCCAAGGTTTCGCCTTGGCCGATCGAGAAGGAGACGTGATCCACCGCCAGGTTGGTGTTCTTGCCTTGCGTGAAGGCGACGGACAGATCCTTGACCGTGAGAAGCGGGGCTTCGCTCATCCGAAAGTCTTTCGCGGATCGAGGGCATCGCGCACCGCCTCGCCGATGAAGACGAGGAGCGACAGCATGATGGCGAGGACGAGGAAGCCCGTGATTCCGAGCCATGGCGCCTGAAGATTCTGCTGGCCCTGGCTCAAGAGCTCGCCCAGCGAGGGCGACCCGGGCGGCAGGCCGAAGCCCAGATAGTCGAGCCCAGCCAATGCCGTGACCGAGGCGGCGACGATGAAGGGCATGAAGGTGACGGTCGAGATGAGCGCATTGGGCAGAAGATGCTTGAACATGATCTTCGTGTTGGTCAGGCCGAGCGCCCGGGCCGCCCTGACATATTCGAGATTGCGCCCCCTGAGGAACTCGGCCCGCACGAGCCCGACCAATTGCGTCCAGGAGAACAGGACAAGGATGAAGAGCAGGAGCCAGAAAGTCGGGGTGATGAAGGCCGAAAGGATGATGAGCAGATAGAGTGTCGGGATCGACGTCCAGATGTCGATGAAGCGCTGGAACAGGAGGTCGGTCCAGCCGCCGAGATAGCCCTGCACGGCGCCTGCGGCGACGCCGATGACGGAGGACAGCACAGCCAGGATCAGGCCGAAGAACACCGATATGCGGAAGCCGTAGATGAGCCGCGCCACCACATCGCGCCCCTGGTCGTCAGTGCCCAGCCAGTTCAGATTGCCGGCGATGCAATTGGGGTCCTCCGTCTTCAGCGGATATTTGGCGCAGGCCTCGTCCCAGCTCATGCCGAAGGCGGGTTTCGAGGGCGCCGGCGTCGGCAGCTCGTTGTTGACCGAGGCGTAGGAGTAGCGGATTGGCGGCCAGACCATCCAGCCATTGGCCTTGATCTCGTCCTGGATGAAGGGATCGCGGAAATCGGTCAGGGCGAGGAAGCCACCGAATTTCTCCTCCGGATAGTCGTTGAGGAAGGGGAAGAGGAGCTCGCCCTTGTAGGAGGCGACGATGGGACGATCATTGGCGATGACGGGCGCGAAGACGCTGATCACGAACAGGACAAAGAAGATCCAGAACGACCAAAAACCGCGCTTGTTCACCCGAAACAGGTGCCAGCGCCGTTCATTCAGTCCGGAGAGCTTGATGAGAGCCATGAATTAGAGGTCTCGGGACTCGAAATCGATCCGGGGATCGACGAATGTGTAGATGAGATCGCTGATCAGCGCCACGAAAAGTCCGACCAGCCCGGCGATATATACATTGGCGAAAAACACCGGGTAGTCGCGGTTGAGGGCGGCGGTATAGGTGAGGAGGCCCAGGCCGTCGAGAGAGAAGATATTCTCGATGAGGAGCGAACCGGTGAAGAAAGCACCGAGAAAGGCGCCCGGAAATCCCGCGATGACGAGCAGCATCGCATTACGGAAGACATGACCGTAGAGCACGCGCCGCTCGGTCAGCCCCTTGGCCCGGGCGGTGATGACATATTGCTTGCGGATCTCATCGAGGAAGGAGTTCTTGGTGAGGAGTGTCGTGGTCGCGAAGCCGCCGATCCCCATGGCGATCAAAGGCAGCACCAGATGCCAGGCATAGTCCATCATTTTGCCGAAGAAAGAGAGATCCGCGAAATTATCGGAAGTCAGGCCGCGCAGCGGGAAAACGGAGAAGTAGCTGCCGCCGGCAAACAGCACGATCAGAAGGATGGCGAGGATGAACCCCGGTATGGCGTATCCGACAATGATGACCGTCGAGGTCCAGATGTCGAAATGAGTGCCGTCCTTGACCGCCTTGCGGATGCCCAAGGGAATGGAAACGAAGTTGGTGATCAGGAGCAGCCAAAGCCCAAGCGAGATCGATACCGGCATCTTCTCGATCATCAGGTCGAGAACGGGCTTGTCGCGGAAATAGCTGTCGCCGAAATTGAAGGTGAGATAGTTCTTCATCATCAGCAGGAAGCGTTCGACCGGCGGCTTGTCGAAACCGAACTGGACTTCGAGCTTCTTGATGAATTCGGGATCTAGGCCCTGGGCGCCGCGATATTTGACGGCCAGCGAATTGCTGCCAAAGGCGCCGGGATCCGCCCCACGCCCGGCATCGCCGCCCTGGCCGCCGCCGATCCTCGCCGTCGCATCGACGGCGGTGCCCTGGATCTTCGAGATGATGCGCTCGATCGGCCCGCCCGGCACGAACTGGACGATGGCAAAGGTCAGTATCATCATGCCGAGCAGCGTCGGAATCATGAGAAGCAGACGTTTTGCGATATAAGCGCCCATATATGTGCCGTCCTAGTTGCCGCGCTTCAGGGTCTTCGCCTTCTCGGCGTTGGTCCACCAAGTGTCCAGGATGCCTGTGTCATCCAGGGAGCCTGAGTCATAATCGGGTTGAATTTTGGGCCTTTCGAAGATGTCCCAGCGCACGATCCAGTGGCTGGCCTTGTACCAATTCGGCACCCATATGTGCTCGGCCCTGAGCACCCGGTCGAGAGCCCGGCCGGTGAACAGAAGCTCCTCGCGCGACTTGGCGGCGATCATCTTTTCGATCAGCGCATCGATGACGGGGAGCGCGATGCCGGAGAGATTGAAGCTGCCGGTTGCCTTGGCCGATTGCGAGCCGAGCAGGCCTCTGAGCCCGACACCGGGCGTCGCGTCACCCGAAATCCGGGCGATCTCGGTGTCGAAATCGAATTCTTTCACCCGTTGCTCATGTTGAGCGGGGTCTATGTTGCGCATAACGGCGTCGATGCCGAGCAGCCGCAGATTCTTCACATAGGGAGCGAGGATCCTCTCGCTGGTCGGATCGTCGATCAGGAATTCCATGGTGAATTTCTCGCCCTTGGCGTTCACCAGTTGCGTGCCCTGGCGCTTCCAGCCGGCTTCGGCGAGAAGCTGGGCTGCCTGCCGCAGGAGCTTGCGGTCCTGGCCCGATCCATCCGAGACCGGTGGGACATAGACCTCATCGAAGACTTCCGGCCGCAGATCCTTCCGGAACGGCTCGAGGATCTTGAGCTCCTCTTCCGATGGCTTGCCCTCTGCCTTCAGCGGCGAGTTCTCGAAGAAGCTCACGGTGCGGTCATAGGAGCGATAGAAGAGATTGGCATTGGTCCACTCGAAGTCGAAGGCAAGGTCGAGCGCCTTGCGCACCCTTATGTCCTGGAATTTCTCGCGCCTCAGATTGATATAGAGCCCTTGCGCGCTCGAGGGCGACTTGTCCGGCAGCACCTCCTTGATCAGACGGCCTTCGGCTACCGATTTGATGTTGTAGGCGGTGGCCCAGTCACGCGAGGTGAATTCCTCGTGCAGATCGAGAATTCCGGATTTCAAGGCCTCGACGGCGGCGGTGCGATCCTTGAAATACTCCATCCGAATCTCGTCGAAATTCCAGCGGCCCTTGTTGACGGGAAGATCGGCAGCCCAGTAGTCGGCACGCCTCAGATAGGAGACATATTGGCCTTCCCTGAAACGACCGATCTTATACGGCCCCGAGCCCAAGGGCGGCGTTAATGTCGACTTGGTGAAATCATGTGTGGCGTAGTAGGCCTTGGACAGGATGGGCAGATCCGCCGCGACGGTCAGTGGCAGGTCCCGCGTATTCTCTCCCTTGAAAGTGTAGCGCACTTCATAGGGCGAAAGCACTTCACATTTCTCCACATCGCGGATGAGAACGCGCAGGCGTTCGTGCCCTTCGGTCGAGATGAGGCGAAAGCTGTCGCACACATCGTCGCCCGTGAGTTTGCTGCCGTCGGAGAAGCGAGCTTCCTCGCGCAATTGGAAGGTGACGCTCTTCTTGTCTGGGGCCAGATCGGCGCTCTTGGCGACCAGCCCATAGACGGCGTCCGGTTCGTCATTGGCGCGTACCATCAGAGTGTCAAACATCAACTGATAATTCTGCGCCGGATTGCCTCTGAGAATATAGCCGTTGAAGCTGTCAAAGGCGTCGATCGCCAGGATCCCGCGGCTCGCTAGTCGCCCGCCCTTCGGCGCGTCTGGATTCACATAGTCGAAATGCTTGAAATCGGGCGGATATTTGAGATCGCCGAAGGCCGAGAGACCATGCCGCGGCTCGGCCGAAGCTGTGGAGATGAGAAAGACGAGCGCCAGGCTGGCGGGCAGCACGTATCTCATTTATTGGCCGCCGTCTTCTTGGCTTTTTCCTCATCCCACCACCAGAGCATCGGGAAGCCGAGGGCATAGGGCGGGTTGGGCTCGGGATAGCCGAAGCGGTTCCAGTAGGGCAGGAATTGCTCGGCCCGGTAGAAATCGGGCACCATGTAGTAATTCCACAGGAGAACACGGTCGAGCGCCTTGGTGGCGGCGATGAGCTCGTCGCGGTTGGTGGCGAAGATGATGAGATCGATGATCTTGTCGACCACCGGATTCTTGATGCCGATCACATTGCGGCTGCCCTTCTGGTCGGCGGCCAGTGTTCCCCAATACTCGCGCTGCTCATTGCCGGGCGACAGGCTCTGCGCGAAGACGGAGGTGATCACGTCGAAATCGAAGTCACGAATGCGATTTTGATATTGCGCCGAATCGACCGTGCGGATGGTGACGGCGATGCCGAGGCGCTCGAGGCTCGGCTTGTAGGCGAGGTTCATGTCCTCGAAAGCCGGATCGTCGAGCAGGAATTCCATGGTCATCCGCTCGCCGGTCGCATCATTGGTAAGCGCCCCGTTCTTGATCGACCACCCCGCTTCCTTGAGAAGCTCCACCGCTTTGCGCAAATTGGCGCGAATATTCTGGGGCGTGCCGTTGACGGGGTTGACGTATTCGGTCGTGAACACTTCCCCCGGGAGCTGGTCCTTGAACAGGCTGAGGATCTCGAGCTCGCGGCCCTGCGGCAGGCCGGTGGCGGCGAGCTCGGAATTCTGGAAGTAGCTCTGGGTGCGCTTGTTGTAGTCGCCGAAGGAGAGCACGCGCATGCGGCCTTCGAAGTCATAGGCGAGATTGAAGGCGTGGCGTACCCTGGGATCGGCGAACTTGGCCCGTCTCGTATTGAAGACGAAGCCCTGCATCTGCTCGGCATCCTTGGTCGTGAAGATCTTCTTGATGACATTGCCCTTCTTCACCGCGGGAAAATCATACTGGGTTTCCCATTCCTTGGTGCCGGTGCCGAGCCTGACATCGAGCTGGTCGCCCTTGAAGGCTTGGAAAATAATGTTGCGGTCGCGGAAATAAATGAGCTCGATCTCGTCGAAATTGTCCTGGCCGACATTGACCGGCAGCTTCTCGCCCCAATAGTCCTTGACCCGTTCGAAGATGATCGATTGTCCGGCCTTGAAGCTCTTGATGCGATAGGGGCCGGAGCCGAGCGGCGGCTCGAGCGTCGTCTCGGCGATATTCCGCTTCTTGCCGGAAGCATTCGTGCCCTCCCAATAATGTTTTGGGATCACCATGGCCTGTCCCATGATGCCGGGCAGTTCGCGATTGCCTTTGCTGTCGAAGGCGAAAGTGACCTCATTGTCGCCGGTCTTTTCGACCTTGATGACGTTCCGATAGTAAAATTGGTATTGCGGATTGTTTTCTTTCAGGAATGTGAAGCCGTAGATGACGTCTTCGACCGTGATGGGCTTACCGTCCTGCCAGCGCGCCTCGGGGCGCAGGCGAAACGCGACATAGGAATCATCCTCGGGATGATAGGTGCTCTCGGCGATAAGGCCATAGGCCGAGGCCACTTCATCGAAGCTCTGAGCGGTCAGGGTCTCGAACACGGTCCCGGCATAAGCGGCGGGGTCGCCCTTGATGATGAAAGGGTTGAAGGTGTCGAAGGATCCGACAGTGCCGAGCCTCAGTCTGCCGCCTTTCGGGGCGTTCGGATTCACATAGTCGAAATGCTTGAAGTCGGGCGGGTATTTGAGTTCGCCATAGATGTTATTACCGTGACTGAACACCCGGTCATCAGCCTTTGCCCGTTCGACGGAGAGCACCTTGATGCAGGAAAGCGATCCGAGCCCCAGGAGAGAGACGGTTTTGATGAGGCTGCGGCGGGTAAGGATCATCGCTCAGGGCTCTCCTTTGATTTACTTGACCCAAAGATACGCATTCCAAGCCGGAATGCAAAACATCGGAGCGTGCGCCGGTCGGTTAAATCTTTGTGAGATTTGCGGTTTTCTGCAGACTCAGACGCAAACGCAAAGGACCGGCTTTTGTGCCGGCCCTTTTGAATAAGTCAATGGATTCAGCCAATTATGGTGCCGGCAAAGGCTTCGGACTGTCCGACAGGGTGCGCAGATAGGCGAGAAGGTCGGCACGCGCCTGGTCGCGCTTGATCCCGCCGAAAGTCATCTTGGTCTTGGGCACGAATCCTTTCGGATTGGTGATGAACGTGTTGAGATTCTCAAAAGTCCATTTGTCGCCGGAATGCGATTTCATGTCGTCGGAATAGGCGAAGCCCTCATGCGAGGCGATCGGGCGGTCGACCACGTCCCACAGATCGGGGCCCGTCTTGTTGGCGCCGCCCTTTTCGAAGACATGGCAGGCAAGGCAGGCCTTGGCCTGGGCCTGGCCCTTGGCGGGATCGGCCTTGGCGAGGAGGGTGCCCAGCGATTCCTTGGCCGTTTCGCCACCGCCGGCGGCCTCGCCGGTGGCCGCCTCGGCGACTTCGATGATAAAACCCGGTTTTTCAGGGGTTTCGGCGTGATAAATGATGTTCTTGAGCTCGCCGAGCCCGAACACCACAAGCGCCGTCCCGAGAAATGCGCCGGCGAATTTATTGAATACGAAACTATCCATATTTGGTAGGCCGGATGACCGGTTCCCTCAATTTTCTCTGCGTGGCCCGCGGAAACTAATTGTTTCTCGAATGGCCCGCAATACGATAAAGGTCGCCTGTCAATTTGCCGCGCCCTCTCTTAACCCCATGATCGAGCACCAGAATACCATCGTCGTTATCCCCGCCCGGATGGCCTCGACCAGGCTTCCCGGCAAGCCGCTCGCCGACATCCACGGCCTTCCCATGATCGTGCATGTGTGGAAGCGCGCGGTCGAGGCCAATGTCGGTCAGGTCCTCGTCGCTTGCGCTGAAATGGAGATCGCGCGGGCGATCAAGGCGCATGGCGGCGATGCCATCGTCACCGAGCCCGGCCTCGCTTCGGGTTCGGATCGCGTCTGGGCGGCACTTTCCTTGCGCGATCCCGAACGGCGCTTCCGCTTCATCGTTAATCTGCAGGGCGACCTCCCGACGGTCGAGCCGCTCGACGTGCAGCGCTGCCTGGGTGGGCTCGTCAATGAGGGCGTCGACATCTCGACCATTGCCGCGCCCATTACCGATGATGCCGATGTCGCCAATCCCAATATCGTCAAGGCGATCGCGCCCTTGAGCGATGAGCGCGAGGTCGCTTTCGCGCGCGATTTCCAGCGCCGGCCCGCCGCCGATCTCGGGCCCCGTTTCTGGCATCACATCGGCATCTACGCCTTCCGCCGCGAGGCGCTCGAGCGTTTCGTGAAGCTCCCGGTGAGCGAGCGCGAGAGCGAGCGCCGTCTCGAGCAGATGCGCGCCCTCGACAACGGCATGACGATCGCGGTGGTGCGCGTTGACTCGGTGCCTCTGGGTGTCGATACTCCGGCCGATCTCGAGGCGGCGCGCCAGATGCTGAAGGCGAGCCGCTTTTGATTTGAGGGGACAATTCTAGAATGACAGCGAAAATCGCCTATCAGGGCGAGCCCGGCGCCAATTCGCATATTGCCTGCCGCGAAGCCTATCCCGGCCACGAGCCCACGGCCATGGGCACGTTCGAAGACGCCTTTGCCGCGGTCAAGGAGCGCGAGGTCGATCTCGCCATGATCCCCATCGACAATTCGGTGGCGGGGCGCGTCGCCGATATCCATCATCTCTTGCCGGCATCGAATCTCTATATCGTCGGCGAGCATTTCCTGCGCGTTCATCACCAGCTGCTGATGGTGCCCGGTGCATCGCTTCAAGGTCTCAAGACGGTGCATAGCCATATCCATGCCTTGGGCCAGTGCCGCAAGGCGATCCGCGAGATGAAGCTCAAGCCCGTTGTCGCCGCCGATACGGCGGGTGCTGCACGCGAGCTCGCCGAGGTCAAGGACAAGACGCGGGCGGCGATCGCCACGAGGCTCGCGGGCGAAATCTATGGCCTCGATATCCTCAAGGAGAATATCGAGGACGAGGAGCACAACACCACGCGCTTCATCGTGCTCTCGGCCGACCCGCATGATGCCGAGCCCGAGGACGCGCCGGTCGTCACCAGCTTCGTCTTCCGGGTGCGCAACGTCCCGGCGGCGCTCTACAAGGCGATGGGCGGCTTCGCCACCAATGGCGTCAATATGACGAAGCTCGAATCCTACCAGCTGGAAGGGCAGTTCGCCGCGACGCAGTTCTATGCCGATGTCGAAGGTCATCCTTCCGAGCGCAATGTCAGGCTGGCGCTCGAGGAGCTCGAATTCTTCACCTCGCATCTGCGCGTGCTCGGCGTCTACAAGGCGAGCCCCTATCGCGCCGAGATCGCCCGGCGCATGGCGGGGTTCACGGCCAAGTAACCGCGGTTTCCAGGATCTTGTGGGCGATGGCCATCGGCGGCGGCACGCCGAGGCCCTGCGGGTGGCGCTCGTCGAACATCAGGCGGACCTCGGCGCGGCTGAACCAGCGCGCATCTTCGAGCTCGGTCTTGTCGATGACGATGTCCTGGTTGAGCGCTTCGCCGATGAGCCCGATCATCAGGCTCGAAGGGTAGGGCCAGGGCTGGCTCGCCACATAGGTTATGGGGCCGACGCGAATACCGGATTCCTCCAGCACCTCCCGGCGCGCGGCTTCCTCGATCGTTTCGCCGGGCTCGATGAAGCCGGCGAGCGCCGAATAGCGGCCGGGGGCCCAGCTGGCCTGGCGGCCGAGCAGGAAATTATCGCCCGAGCGCACCACGATGATGGCGACGGGATCGGTGCGCGGAAAGTGATCGGCGGTGCAATGGGGGCAGTGGCGGCGATAGCCGCCATCCTTCATCTCGGTCTCATGTCCGCAATTGGCGCAGAAACGGTGACGTTGATGCCAGTGCAGCAGCGAGCGCGCCTGGGCGAGGGTCGCCAGATCTTGCGCCGCGAGCTGGCCTTCGATGGCAAGGCTTCTGAGGTCCCGCGCGTCCTCCAACGGCAGAGCCGCCTCGCCGGCAAAGATGACGTTGCCCTCAACGTCGAGGCCGAGGAAGACGGCTTCGGCATCGACCGCTTCCTCGAAATGGAGCTGGTTGGCGATGATGCGGGCCTTGTCGCCATTGAGGCGCAGCAATCGCGCCTTGGGGTCGGCACGCCGCGCCGCGATCCAATTTGCATCATGACGAAAAGCGGCGGCCCGATCGAGCGAGCCGCCGCTGAAGCCCAGAATGCGGGAAGGTTCTATCGCTCCCGCATCATTCGGCATTGGCCGCACGCCGAGGCGCGCTTTCTGCCGCTTCGCGTTCCTTCAGCATGCCATCGACGACCGTGATCGTCTTTTCGAGATCGCTGATCGCGTCCTCGAGCTCGAGCCGCTGCTTGCGCAGGGCCTCGAGGCGTTCACGGAATTTTGTCGACGATACCCTGAGCTGGGTGAGCTGTCCGTCCCGCAGATTGTAGAGATCGAGCATTTCCTTGATCTCTTCCAGCGAGAAGCCGACCTTCTTGCCGCGCAGGATAAGCTGCAACCGCGCACGGTCGCGATAGCTGAACAGCCGGGTCCAGCCGCGCCGATCAGGGTGGAGCAAGCCCTTTTGTTCGTAAAACCGTAACGTTCGGGGCGTTACATCGAATTCTCGGCAAAGTTCCGTTATGGAATAGGTTCGATCCCGATTCGACCGGTCAGCAACCGTCGATTGAGCCATTTTTGCTCTCCGTTCGTTTTTTATGCCCTCAGGGGCGATTGCCGTCGCGTCCTACTATATAGGACGATCGCAGCGATTCATAACCCCTAGCCTGCTTAAATTATGGACAGATGGCAAAGCTGCCATTGGGGTATCGCATGGCTAACGGTCAAAAAGGGCGAAGGAATGGCGGCCCCTTAACGGAATTTTTACCCAAAACGTTAACCTTTAGGGCGAATTAGAGGTCGCCATCCGCATCAGGGTCGCGAGGGGCCTGGAAGGTTAGAGCGGGTATGAAGCCGGGTATTCCGTGGAGCGTAAAGGGCATCGACAGCGAGGCCCGCGAGGCTGCCAAGCATGCCGCGCGACGCTCAGGCATGACCTTGGGCGAATGGCTGAACACGGTCATCCGCGAGCAGGCCGACGAGGTCGAGCCGCCGAAGAAGCCCCGAGCCCCTAATGCCATGCTCGACATCCAGAGCAAGCTCGATCATCTGTCCGAGCAGCTCACCCGCATGGCAAGGCGCGACCAGGATACGACGGCCGGGCGCCATTACGAGAAGAGCCGTCCTGCCCCGGAGCAATCGCTCGGCGATATCCTGGCCCGGGTCGAAGCCTCCGAACGCCAGGCGGCGGAGAATTTCGCCCAGTTCGGCGAGCGCATCGAAACGCTCGGCGACAAGTTCACCAAGGGCGTCGAGGGCTTTCCCCGCAATCCTGAAGATGTTCCGGGCTACCGCTCGCTCGAGACCGCGGTGCGCAACATCGTCGATCATATCGAGGTGAGCGAGCGCAAGACGCGCGACACGCTGAAGTCGGTGCAGGATCGCCTGAACGATGTCGCCTATGCGGCGAGCGCGCCTATCGACAGTGATCGGCTCCTGTCCAATGCGCCGCTCATCGCCCGCATCGAGAGCCGCATCGCCGATCTCGCCGGCCGCATGACCGACAAGGAGGAGGGGATCAAGGAGGATCTCCGCAAGCTCGTCCAGGGCGAATTCGGCAAGCTCATGACGCGCATCGATTCGGTGAAGCAGGCCTCGGAAGCTTCGGCACAGCGCGCCCAGGCCCAGGCGGTGCAGCAGGCCCAGAAGGATCTGCGCGATTTCGAAGACCGCATGGAGGACTTCCTCAAGGCAGCGCAAGCGCCGCATGAGCTCGGCCGCCTCAGCGCCGAGGTGGAGAGCCTTGGCCAGCGGGTCGACGACCTCAAGGCGGAAGCGGCTTCCGAGCATGATTTGCGATCGCTGCGCGTCGTGATCGAGCAGCTTTCGGCGCGCGTCGCGCAAGGGCCCGACCTGCGTCCGCTCGCCGATCTCGACCGGCGCCTGACCGAGATCACCAAATGGCTCGAGCAGGGCCGCGGCGATCATGTCGGCAATCAGATCGCCGATCTCGAGCAGCGCGTCTTCGAGCTCGACAATCGGATCGCCCAATCGATGCGCCAGGATCATGCGCCGCAGGCCCGGGCCGGCGTCGAGCGTGAATTTGCCGGCCTCTCCGACCGTCTCGCCAATACCGAGCAGCAGCTCCAGCACATCGCGACCCTCGAACAATCGATCCATCAGCTCTATCAGAGCATGGAGCAGAGCCGCGGCTGGGCGCGCGACATGGCCGAGGACGCCGCCAATCGCATGGCGAGCCGCCTCATGCAGGACTGGCCGGCCAAGGGACCGGGCATCGGGCCGTCGCCGGAGTTACAGGCGCTCGAAAATGCCCTCGAAACGGTCAGGACCAATTACGAGACAGCCGACCGGCGCAATCAGGAGACCTTGGGCGCGGTTCATGAGACGCTGGAGCAGATCGTCAACAAGCTGACCGAGCTCGAGCAGCTGCGCGGCGAACCGCAAGCTGTGGCTGAAGTCGAAGCTGAGCTCGCTGCGGATCCGAAAGTACCACCCGTTCGGGAAGACGAGCAAAGCTGGCCTGATCTGCGCAGCGAGGTCGGCCCTGATCCCTATCGGCCGCTCGATCCGCCCTCACCGCCGCCGGTTGAGCCGGTAGCGCCGGCGGTCCAGAGCGAGCTCATTGCCGCGGCGCGCCGAGCCGCGCAGGCCGCCGCTCAGCAAGCGCCGGGTCCCTCGGCCTCGGGCTTCCTCGGCCGCCAGAAGGCCGCTGCCAACCAGGCGCCGAAAGGGCGGTCACGCTTCTCCTTGCGCTTCCGTAAGAGGGAAAAACCGGTGCAAGCGGCCGGCATCGCGCTGGCCGCAGTCGAAGGCAAACAGGACCTGCGCGGCAAGCGCCGCCGGC
Organism: Pseudomonadota bacterium; assembly: GCA_021828105.1. GTDB lineage: Bacteria > Pseudomonadota > Alphaproteobacteria > Rhizobiales > Aestuariivirgaceae > Taklimakanibacter. The sequence continues at coordinate 108,010 of JAKATG010000024.1, read as the reverse complement.
TCATCGTGCTTGCCATCGCACTTTTGGCCGCAGTCTCGGCCTTGGCCTACAACAATTACTTCAAGAAGCCCGCCGACGCGCCGCCGCCGCAAGTGGAGGACAAGCAGCCGTCGCCGGGCAGCTCCAGCACGCTCGAGGGCGTGAGCAAGTCGATTGCTTCCTCGCTCGGCACGGTTCTCGCCAAGTCCGATGCCATTTTCGGCAGTGGCAATTACGCAAGCTCGCTTCCGGGCGGCGGCGTCAGCACCGTGTTCGGCGAGGTCGCGATCAACGACGCCGAGGCGCTGCCTTCGGGCATCGGCTCGGAGAGCTTGCGGCAAGCGGCATTGGATGGCGATCCCGCGGCGGCTTTCGTCGTGGCTTCGCGCTTCGCCGAAGGCAGGAACGTGCCCCAGGACTACAAGGCCGCGGCGCGCTGGTACGGCGTTGCGGCCGCGAAGGGCCTGGCGCCGGCGCAATATCGCCTGGGCGCGCTTCTCGAGCGCGGCACCGGCGTTACGGCCGATCCGGACAAGGCGCGCCAATGGTATGAGCGTGCGGCAGGGGCCGGCAATGTCCGCGCCATGCATAATGCGGCGGTGCTGCTCGCCAATGGCCAGAAGGTCAAGGTCGACTATGAGAGGGCGGCGCGCTGGTTCGCGGAAGCGGCGGCCCATAATCTCAAGGACAGCCAGTTCAATATCGCCCTGCTCTATGAGCGCGGCCTCGGCGTCGGCCAGAATCTGGGCGAGGCCTTGTTCTGGTACAGCCTTGCCGCCCGGCAGAACGATCACGATGCCGCGGCCAAAGCGAAGACGCTGGAAAGCACTTTGCCCCGGGGGGTGACTGCCGAGGTCAGGTCCAGGCTCGCCCAATGGACGCCCAAGCGCGATAGCGACAAGGCCAATATCGTGGCGATCACCAATCCCGAATGGCAGGACCGCCCCGTCGCGGCACCGGCGACCGACATGCCCGTGATCGGCGCGGCAACGCTGAGCTTCGACAATGGCAATCCGGTCCAGGAGGCCCAGGCGCTCCTGAGCCGGCTCGGCTTCGATGTCGGCGAGACCAACGGGACCATGGGAAGCCGGATGCGGAACTCCATTCGCCTGTTCGAATTGCAATCGGGCATGCGGATCACCGGCGAGGTGACGCCTGAGCTTCTGGCCAGATTGCGCGCCAAAGCGGGCTGAGGCCCGCCTCTCTCACCCTTTCCGCGAACGGGAAGGAGAGTGATATAAGCATGTCTCCTGCGGATTTTGCGAAAGGGGAACCAGGCTGCGCGCGCACCATGCCATCCCACGACCAGCACTTGCTGTCGGAATCCTTGCTCTGATTCCGTTCCCGCTGCTGCTGGTCCTGATGTGGATCTCACCGGCCCCGTTCCCGCGCGCCTCGTTCGGATCGGCATTCTTGTCCTATGGGGCGTTGGTTCTCGCCCTCATGGGAGGCGCGCACTGGGCATTGGCGACCGGCCCTTACGGCCGTGCCCGCATTGCCGTCGAATGGCTGATCGGCCTCGCCGCCCTCTTTGCCGCCTGGGCGTGCATCGTCCTGCCCGCGCATCTGGGCCTGTCGCTGCTGATCGCCGCCTTTCTCCTGCTGACGCTGCGCGATGCACTGACCGCCGAGGCGGCGGGGTTCCCGCTGTGGTTCGCCAGCTTGCGCAGCTATGTCGCGGCCGCGGTGATCGTGACGTCGGTCCTGGCGCTGGTGCGCATCCTCATCTGATGCGGCCTGCGGGGAAGCGATGGATGGCCTTGCCGCCGATCATCCAGACATGGAAATCGCCGTCCGGGAAGATCGCCTGGAAGGGGGCGGCGGAGACGCTTAAGCCTCCTGTAAAGCTGCCATAGGCCGGCATGACGAGGCGGCGCTCATGGCCGACGAAACATTTGCGCCGGAGCGAGCGTCCGCGCTGCGCCAGCGAGGCGGCAGGATGGAGATGGCCCGCGATCTCGATGTCCTCATGAGAGAGCGTGCCCGGGATGTGGCGCAGCGTGATCGGCCCCAGGATGATTTCATCGGCATGGTGGCCGCCGAGCGCCTTGGGCGGCGAGGGATCGTGATTGCCGGCGAGCCAGATAATGTCGATGCCGCGCGTGAGCCGGGCAAGCTCGGCGACATCGGTGGCGTCGATGCGCTGATGCGCCTCCTCATCGTGGAATGAATCGCCGAGCAGGATGAGCCGCTTCGGTCGCGCCGCGCCGAGCGAGAAGGAAAGATACTCGAGCGTCGCGCGCGTGTCATAGGGCGGCAGATGCACGCCGCGCCGGGCGAGGCTCGAAGCCTTTTCGAGATGGAGATCCGCCACGAGCAGAGCGTCGAATTCAGGAATATAAAGCGCCCCGGCAAGATCGGGCAGCAGGTCGAGGCCGCCCAGCCTTATGGATGCCGCCCTAGACAAGGCGCATGGCCTCATCGATGAGTTCGTCTTCGGCTTCGGCGAGAAGAGCGTCATCCGCCTCGCCGTAAACGGATTCTTTGCCGATCTCAAGCATCACCGGCACGGCGAGCGGCGACACCGTGTCGAGAGCGCGGTGGACGATCTGGCCGCGGATGCGCCGGAGCAGCGCGCCCAGCCGGTGCACGTCGATGAGCCCGTCGGCTGCGTCATCCCAGGCCGCCCGGAGCAGGATGTGCTGCGGCTCATGCCGTCTCAGCACGTCATAGACGAGATCGGAATTGACCGTCGTCTGCCTCGCCGTCTTCTCCTTGCCGGGCCAGCGCCGCTCGATGAGCCCGGCGATGATCGCCGCATTGCGGAAGGTGCGCTTCATCAGGTTGGATTCGGCGAGCCAGGCATCGAGATCATCGCCCAGCATGTCCTCGCCGAAGAGCTGGCCGAGATCGAGGCGCTTGGAGGCGATCATCAGCGACAGGTCGCGCAAGGTCCACACGACGAGGGCGTATTCGGAGGCGACGAAGCCCATGGGCTGGGCGCCTATTCGCTCGAGCCGGCGGGTGAGCAGCATGCCCAGCGTCTGATGCGCGAGCCGACCCTCGAAGGGATAGCACACCATGTAATGGCGCTGTGCCCGGGGGAAGGTTTCGATGAGCATTTGCCTGGGCGAAGGGATGACCGACTTCCAGCGCTGGACCGAAAGCCAGTCGCGCACTTGGGCAGGCAGTGCCGGCCAGGTCTTGGGATCGGCCAGCATCTCGCGCACGCGCTCGGCGAGATAGGTCGAGAGCGGAAACTTGCCGCCTTCGTAAGAGGGGATGGCGGCGTCGCTCGCCGCCGATCGCGAGGCAAGCGCGCCGAATTCATCGAGACCTTCGAAGCGCAGGATCTCGCCGCCGAAGGTGAAAGTGTCGCCGATGCTGAGCTGGCTCAGGAACCATTCCTCCATCTCGCCCAGCACCCGCCCGCCGGTGACGAGCCGCTTGCCCAGTTTTTTGCGCACATAAGCAAGCCTGACTTTCAGCATCTCGGCTTCGACGATGGTGCCCATATTGAGCCGGTACTGCTGGGCGAGGCGCGGATGGGCGAGGCGCAATTCCCCCTCGCCCCAAGGCTTAAGCTTGGCATAGCGCTCGTAGGCCTTGAGCGCATAGCCGCCATTGGTCACGAATTCGACCGCTCGGTCGAAATCCGCGCGCGTCAAGTTGCGATAGGTCCAGGCGGACTTGACCTCGGCATAGAGCTGGTCGGGATGGAACGGTGCGGCGCAGGCGCGGCACAATATGTGCTGGGCGAGGACGTCGAGCTTGAGCACGCTCGGATATTCCGTATCCTGGGCGCCCGCGGCGGCAGCATGGCGTGCGGCCTCGCATTCCAGCACCTCGAAGCGGTTGGAGGGCACGAGCAGAGCTTGCGAGGGCTCGTCGAGCCGGTGGTTGGAGCGGCCGATGCGCTGCAGGAGCCGGCTCGATCCTTTCGGCGCACCGACATGGATGACGAGGTCGACATCGCCCCAGTCGATGCCGAGATCGAGCGTCGAGGTGCAGACGACGGCGCGCAATTTGCCGGCCGCCATCGCCGCTTCGACCTTGCGTCTTTGCGCCACGTCGAGCGAGCCGTGATGCAATGCGATCGGCAGATGATCCTCATTGGCCGTCCACAGGCCCTGGAAGGTCATTTCCGCTTGCGAGCGCGTATTGACGAAAATGAGCGTCATGCGCGCCGCCTTGATGGCGGCATAGACTTCGGGGAACGCATAGCGCGACGTATGGCCCGCCCACGGCACGCGCTCGGCCGATTTGAGGATGCGGATATGGGGTGCGGCGCCGGCCGCGCCCAGCACTAGCTCGGCCAGGTTCTTCTGGCTGCCTTGCGGGGTAAGCCAGGCCCTGAGCGCATCCGGATCGGCGACCGTGGCGGAAAGACCGATGCGGCGCGCCTTAGGCGCCAGTGTCTGCACCCGCGACAGAGCCAGCGACAGCAGCACGCCGCGCTTGGAGGTAACGATCGAATGAAGCTCGTCGAGCACGATGGCGCGGAGATCCTGCAGCAGATGCGCCACACCGGGATCGGCGACGAGGAGGGAGACCTGCTCGGGCGTGGTGATCAGAATATCGGGCGGCTTCTCGCGCTGGCGCTTGCGCCGCGAATGCGGCGTGTCGCCGGTGCGCGTCTCGATGCGGATCGGCAAGCCCATCTCGCTGACCGGTGCCTCGAGGTTGCGCGCGATGTCGACGGCGAGCGCCTTGAGCGGCGACACATAGAGCGTGTGGATGCCTCGCCGCTCGCCATTGTGGGTCAGCTCGACGAGGCTCGGCAGGAAGCCGGCGAGCGTCTTGCCGCCGCCGGTCGGCGAAATGAGAAGCACGTCGAGCCCGGCTTGCGCCTTGTCCAGCACCTGAAGCTGATGCGGACGCGGGCTCCAGCCGCGCGCCCGGAACCAGTCGGTGAAGACTGCGGGCAATCTTGTCGGACGATCATCCATGCGCTGGAGCATAGCCGGATTGGGTCTCGCGATGCCAATCGTGAAAGCCGCCGCTGCCAGAATCTGTCAGCAGCGTGGAGGGTCCAAATCCAACAGGAAAAACGCGAATTTCCTCCGCTTCGGAATCGTTCTAATCTGGCTTCATGCAATCCCCACAATCGACACCGGTGACGCATAAGGGCGTGCTTGCGATCGCTGTGCCCATCATGCTCTCCAATGTCACAGAGCCCATGATCGGCGTGGTCAACACGGCGGTGATCGGCCAGCTTCCCGGCGCCTATTACATCGGCGCCATCACCGTCGGCAGCCTGATCTTCAATTTCATCTATTGGGGCTTCGGGTTCCTGAGGCTCGGGACCGGCGGGCTCTCGGCCCAGGCGACCGGCCGGGCCGACGCTGAGGAACTTGTCGCCGTGCTCATGCGCGCCCTCATCATTGCCGGGCTCCTGGGCGTGGCGATCATCCTCCTTTCACCACTGATCGGCCGGCTCGCTTTCGGCCTTCTCGAAGGCTCGGCCGAGGTCGAGAGCCACGCCGCGACCTATTTCTATATTCGCGTCTTCTCCGCGCCCTTCGCGCTGACGAGCTTCTGCCTGCTCGGCTGGTTCGTCGGCCAGGGCCGCGCCCGCACGGCTTTCATCATCCAGCTCTATCTCAACCTCACCAACATGGCCCTGAGCCTGCTGTTCGTGCTGGGCCTCGGCATGACGTCGGACGGCGTGGCCTTGGCCGCCCTCATCGCCGAGGTCACGGCAGCGCTTTTGGGCCTCGTCATCGCTTACCGGCGATTGCGCGAGATGGGTGCCCGCTTCGAGCGCTATCGCGTGTTCGACCGGGCCAAGCTCATTCGCACCTTGGCTATCAATCGCGACATCATGATCAGGACGGTCTGCCTGGTGCTGGTCTTCTCCTGGTTCACGGCGCGCGGCGCCAAGGCGAGCGATGTCATCGTTTCCGCCAATGCCGTCCTGATGCATTTCTTCGACGTTGCCGCCTTCCTGATCGACGGCTTCGCTTTCGCCACCGAAGCGCTAGTCGGCCAGGCGGTCGGCGCGCATGATCGCCGGCGCTTTACGGCGGCGGTGCGGCTCACCTCGATCTGGGCGCTGGTCGTCGGTTTCCTGACCTTCGCCGTCATCTGGCTGGGTGGCCCTTGGTTCATCGATATGATGACGGTCAATGCCGAGGTGCGCGAGACGGCGCGCCATTATCTGTTGTGGTCGGCGCTGGCGCCGCTCATTGGTGTCGCCTGCTTCCAATATGACGGCATCTTCACCGGCGCCACCCAGACCGCCGACATGCGCAACATGATGCTGGTCTCGATGGTCGTGTTCTTCCTCGCCTGGTGGCCGCTGGAGCAGGCCTATGGCAATCACGGCCTGTGGGCCTCGATGATCGTCTTCTTCGCCGCGCGCGGCATATTCTTCGCGCTGCGCATGCCGGCCCTGCGAAGAGCGGCCTTCAGTCAGAGATAGATCAAGCGCGTCCAGTGAGGACGAGAATCAGCAGGATGATGAAGATCAGGCCGATGCCGCCGCTCGGATAATAGCCCCAGCCGCGGCTATAGCCCCAATTCGGCAGGGCGCCGATCAGGAGCAGGATTAGGATGATCAACAGGATGGTGGTCATTTGAACCTCGTGTTGAGGGAAATGTTCCTGTGACAACGCGAGGGATGGCTTCAGGGTTCCCGTCTATTCCGTCTGGTAGCGGGCGATGGCGCTGCGCTCGAGGGCCGCGGTGACGAGCTTGTCGAGGCCCAGATGGTCGCGCAGCATGGCGAGGAAGCGCAATTCCTCCTTGCCGACGGCGAGATCGGAAGCGGCGATCTCGACGGCGAGCGCGTAAGCGGTCTCGCGCAATTTGGGCGAGAGCGCTTCGGCGGCGAGGCCGAAAACCGCCTCGAGCCCTTCCTTGTCCTGCAGGATCTCGCCGCATTCCTGCGCGACATGGGTGAGCTTGTCGGCATCGAATGACCGGAAGATCGGCAACTGCTTGACGATGCGGCCGATGGCCTTGAGCTCGCGATCGCCGAGATGCCCTTCGACGGCGGCGATGGTGACCATGACATAGATCAAGGCGTGATGGGTGCTAACGGTCTTACCCACGGAAAGCTCCATTCTTTGAATGCCCGACTGGCTAGCGGGAGAGGGAGGTTTTGTCCAGCGCCGGGATGACGGGCTACCCCCACCATTCGCCGCGCATCACCATGCCATGGGGCGCTATGCGCTTCTCGCCCTCGAGGTGCTCGCCCGTCACGTCGACATAGTCGAAGCGGCCTTCATCGATGCGGATGAGTGTCGCATCGCCGAGCGAGCCGACTTTGAGCGTGCCGAGATCGTGCCGCTTGATGGCGCGGGCCGGCGTTTCCGTCGAAGCGCGGATGACGTCGGTGAGGCCCATGCCGAGGCACAGGAATTTCGACATGGTGGTGACGAGATCATGCGCGGGGCCATTGATGCACAGAGCGTGGACATCGGAAGAAATTGTGTCGGGCTCGAAACCGTTGGCCAGCATGGCGCGCGCCGTCTTGAAGGCGAAGGAGCCCATGCCATGGCCGATGTCGAAGAGGACGCCGCGCTTGCGCGCGGCGAGCACCGCGGGCTTGATCGTGCCCTGCACCGTTACCGGCGCATTGGGGAAGGGCCGGAAGGCGTGCGTCAGCACGTCGCCGGGTCGGAGCTTGGCAAGCACGTCTTCGTAAGTGGGGGGCGGCTCGTCGATATGCGCCATGAGCGGGATGCCCGCTTCGTCGGCCGCCTGCAGGGCGACATCCAAGGGCGCGATGCCCTGATCGCCCGAGGCGTGGCGGCCGACCCTGACCTTGATGCCGACAATATGATCGGGAAATTCTGCCGCGACCCTGACCGCGCCGCGCGGGTCCATGAGCCGCATGTCCTCGCTTTCGCCGACATGCACGTCTGTCGAGAAGCCGTAGATGCCGGCATGCGACACATGCAGATAGGCATAGATGCGCGAGCGCGCGGGCTCGATCACGTGCTTGGCGAAGCCCGGGAAATTGCCGGGGCCGGCCGAGCCCGTGTCGACCGACGTGGTGACGCCGCTCTTCTTCGCATAGAGGTCGGGATCGACGCCGAGCGAGGTTCCGCCCCAATAGACATGGGTATGGAGATCGATGAGGCCGGGAGTCACGATGAAGCCCGACGCGTCCTGGATTTTCGTTCCGGCGTCGCGCTTGAGGTTCTGCCCGACGGCCGACACCTTGCCTTGCGCGAAGGCGATATCGGTGACGGCATCGAGGGACTGCGACGGGTCGATGACGCGGCCGCCGGTGAGGATGAGGTCGTGAGTCATGATGTTCTTGCGTTACGAGGTCTGCGGGGTGGGGCGGCGAGCGGAAGCTCGTCGAAGAGGGAAGGCGCATTGTCGGTCTTTGCGCGCTCGATGGCAAGCATGCGGAATTTGGTCTCGACGCCGCCCGTTGCCGAGAAGCCGCCGGTCTTGCCGCCCGCCGCCAGAACGCGATGGCAGGGCACGATGATCGGGAAGGGGTTGCGCCCGAGCGCCTGGCCGACCTCGCGCGCAAGGAGCGGATCGCCGAGCTCCTTGGCGATATCGCCATAGGTGCGGGTAGCACCGGGCAGGATGCGCCGCGCTATATCATAGACGCGCTTGTTGAAGGACGGCACCTCGCCGTCGTCGAGAACGATGTCCTGGAGGTCGTCGGGCTCGCCCCGGAGCAGGGTCTGGATGCGTTCGATGGCCCGGGCGACCGCGGGCGATGGCGGCACCTCATCAGCTTCCGGGAAGCGCGCCTTGAACCGCGCGCGCAAGCGCGTCTCCTGTGCTTCCGGCAGGCTCACGCTGGTGATGCCTTCATCGCTCCAGGCAATGCCGCAGGCGCCGATCGGGGTGGTGAAGAAACAGTAGGACAGGGTCTTCATGCCGGCGAACCCTGCGTGAAATCGCGCACCATGTCGATCGCATCGACGAGGCCGACACGTTCGATGCGCATGCCGGGCGGGAAGGCGGTGCAGAAACGCGAGGCGAGCCTCGGATCGAGCACGACGAAGCAACCACGGTCGCCGTCGCGGCGGATGAGCCGGCCGAAGGCCTGGCGCAGGCGCAGGCGCACCGTCATGTCGGTATAGGCCTGACCGCCAAAGGCCTGGCGCCGGGCGCGCTCGAGGATCGTCGGCGTGCCCCAGGGGACGCGGTCGAGCACGATGAGCCTGAGGGAATCGCCCGGCACATCGACCCCGTCCCTGACCGCATCGGTACCGAGGAGGCAGGCGTCGCGCTCGGCCCTGAACATGTCGACCAGCGTCCCGGTATCCATCGGATCGACATGCTGGGCATAGAGGGCCAGGCCTTTCTGCGCCATCGGCCGCACCAGCTTCTTATAGACGGCGCGCAGGCGCGAAATGGCGGTAAAGAGGCCGAGGCCGCCCCCGCCCGAGGCGGCGAAGAGCTCGCGATAGGCGGCGGCGAGCTGGTCCATGTCCTCGCGATTGACGTCGTTCACCACGATGATGCGGCTCGCCTTGCGGTAGTCGAAAGGCGAGTCATAGCTCGCCCGCATTACCGGATAGGGCAGATGCACGGCCCCGGTGCGCATCTCGGCATTGGTCCAGTCCTCCGGCGCCTCGGGCGGCCGGTCCTTGAGCGTCGCCGAGGTGATGACGACGCCATCGGCTTCCTTGAGCACGGTGAGCGCCAAGGGCTCGGTCGGGTCGATCCAGTGGCTGTGGAGCCCAACATCGGCTTCGCGGCCAAAGATCTGGTCGACCGAGAACCATTCGACGAACAGGGGATTGGGTTTGTCGAGCAGCCTTTCGATCATGTCGATCCAGGAGCCGACCATGAGCTCGCCGCGCCGGCGCAAGGAGCGCGACACCGCTTCGATCCGCCCGCGGTCATGAGTGGAGAGCTCGGCCGCTTCGTCATCGAGCTTCTTGGCCAAAGCCGCGGCGAGGTTGGCCATGGGTTTCTTGAGATCGATCAAGGCGGCGGCGAGCTCGCCCGCGGCGGGGCTGAGCCCTTCCACCAAGGGCGCGCAATCGGTCTCGAGCGTCTGGCCGGAATTCTGCTCGGCGCGCGCCAGTACCTGCTGGCGCACCAGCGAGAGGAAGACTTCCGCCGCCCCTTCGGGGGTGCCCGCCTGGATACGCCGGGTCCAGCCGGGGCCCGGCAGCGCATAAGCGGCATTGAGCACCGCATTCATGTGCTTCTCGGCGAGCTCGTCATCGGCGACGAGATCGCCGACCCGGTCCCTGAGCCCGCGGCCGCGCCGGCCGGCCGACTCAGGTCCTCTGAGCCAGCGGCGGAGCTCGGCGGTTTCGAGCGCCGTCAGATGGCCGGAAAAGGCGCTGTCGGCGGCATCGAAGAGATGATGGCCTTCATCGAAGACGATGCGGCGCAGATCCTGCGGGGCTGAGGATTCCTCCTTGGTGGTCGTAAAGCCCAACGCCTGATCGACGGCGGCCTTGCGCAGCACGAGCGCATGATTGGCGATGACGAGATCGGCCTTGCGGCCCTGCACCATGGCACGCTCGATGAAGCATTTGCGGTAGTGCGGGCAGGCCGAATAGATGCATTCGCCGCGCCGGTCGGTGAGCCCGAGGGAAGCGGGCGATATGGCGCGCGTCTCGCCGTCGAAGGCGACATCGTTGAAAAGCGGCAACAGCCAGGAAGGGAAGTCGCCCCCTACCATGTCGCCGTCGCGGCTGGCCCTCGCCCAGCGCGCGATGAGGCCGGCGAGCAGCGCCGAGCGCGTATTGGCGGAGCCCATCCTGGCGAAAGCTTCCTGCAGATTGAGCAGGCAGACATAGTTCTCGCGACCTTTACGGATGACGATGCGGTCGCGGCGCTCGGCAGGATCGGCGATGATGCGCTGGGTCTCCTGGTCGATCTGGCGCTGCAGGTTCTTGGTATAGGTCGAGACCCAGACGGGTGCCGCGTTCTTGCGCGCCCATAGCCAGGAGGGCGCGAGATAGCCCAGCGTCTTGCCAAGCCCGGTGCCCGCTTCGGCGAGAAGGATGTGATTGGCGGTCTCCTCGTCACGCGGCTGGAAGGCATGAGTGGCGGTCGCCGCATAGTCCTTCTGCTCGAGCCTTGGCTCGGCATCATCGCCCAGGAGCTTGTCGAGGAAGTCCTTCGCTTCATCGGCCGTCACACCATGATGCGAGCCGGGCGGCCTGCCGCCGTCGTCTTCCCACTCATCGATGCGGTCCCACACATTGAGGCCGGTGACGAAGGTGCCGATATCGAGGCGCGGATTGGCCTTAGTGAGCTCGCCCATGACGGCGCGCGCCCAGGGCCAGTTGGCGCGGGCGAGGAAAGTCGCGATCTCGGCCGTCTCGCGGATCAAGGGATAGGCAGGGCTTGCCAGCCTGGCCAGGAGCTCCTGGGCGATGGCGCGCAGCAATTCGGTCTCCTCGCCCGAAGGGTCGAGATGGAGCGAGCGGGCCAGCCCCTTGGGTGTCGGTGTGGCGAAACGCGCCGGGCAGGTGAAGGCGAAGAGCTCGGCCACGTCGAAGTGCTTCTGCTCGCGCGCTTGGCGGATCACCGCACGCGGGGCTTCGGCGGCGAAGCCCAGGCGCTCGATGACGAAGGCCGCATGGCAGAGGAGATGCGGCTCGCGGATGAGGTGGGTCAAGGCCTCGCCCGCCTCCAGCCGCTTGCTGTGGCTAAGCCTGAGCGCAACGCCCTCCAGGACGGCGACGGGTGCCGTCAGGGCTTGCGGGAAGAGCAATGCGGAGGTGAGGGACATCGGCCGGAACATACAGTGATCAAACGAGCGCGTACAGGAATCTCTGCGCCTTGCGCTCAGCTAATCGTGATCACGCCCGCCTGGAACATGTCACCTGGTGACCGCATTGTTCCCCTCCAACGAGGAGGAAGATCATGGACCAGAAATATGTCGATCTGTTCGACCGCTACACCCATGGCCAGATGAAGCGCCGTGACTTTCTCGAAAGGCTGACCCTGCTGGCGGGTGGCACGGCTGCGGCCTCGGCCATCCTCCCGGCGCTCGAGAACAATTACGCCATGGCCGAGATGGTGGCCGAAAGCGACGCGCGCATCGCGCCCGAAACGATCACCTATGATTCAAGTGCTGGGAAAATATCGGGCTATCTGGTCAAGCCGAAAAACAATCAGAGGGCCGGCGGCGTGATCGTCATTTCCGAGAATCGCGGCCTCAATCCGCATATCAAGGATGTGACGCGACGGATCGCAACCGAGGGCTTCCTGGCGCTGGCGCCGGATTATCTGAGCATCAAGGGCGGGACGCCTAAGGACGAAGACAAGGCGCGCGAGATGATCCAGACGCTGAAGCCCGAAGAAACGGTCGCGATATCGCGTGCGAGCCTCGCCGTCTCGGCGGCGCGGCCGGATTGCACCGGCAAGGTCGGCGCGGTCGGCTTCTGCTGGGGCGGCGGACGGGTTGGAGAACTGGCGGTGAACGAGCCTGCTTTGGCTGCAGGTGTCGTCTACTATGGCTCCCAGCCCAAATCAGATCAGGTGCCTGCCATCAAGGCGCCGCTTCTCCTCAACTATGCCGGGCTGGATGAGCGCATCAATGCCGGCATTGCCGATTTCGAGAAGGCGCTCAAGGACAACGGCAAGGTCTACGAGCTCTTCATCTATGAGGGCGCCAATCACGCCTTCAACAACGACACCAATGCGGCGCGCTACAACAAGGACACGGCCGAACTGGCCTGGAGCCGTACTGTCGAGTTTCTCAGCAAGAATCTCGCCACTGCCTGAAGATTGGGCAGCACCGCACCAGGCCGATAGCACCCATCCGCATTTCTCGCTTGCCAGGTGGCCAAGCGCCTGCATGATCGCCGGCCTGCAATCGAGAGGAGAAGGATCATGGAGTTCAGGCAGCTTGGCGGCTCGGGATTCAAGGTACCGGCCCTTACCATGGGGACGGCGACTTTTGGCGGCGGCAATGAATTTTTCAAGGCCTGGGGAGCGACCGGCGTCGATGAGGCGACACGGATCGTCAGCACCTGCCTCGATGCCGGCGTCAGCATGTTCGACACCGCCGATGTCTATTCGAACGGTCTTTCGGAAGAAGTGCTGGGCAAGGCGATCAAGGGTCGCCGCGACAAGGTCCTGATCTCGACCAAGGCCACGTTCCGTTTTTCCGACGAGCCCAACGATGTCGGCTCATCGCGCTATCACCTCATCAAGCAGGTCGAGGGCAGCCTGAAGCGCCTCGGCACCGATGTGATCGATCTCTTCCAGCTGCATGGCTTCGATGCCAAGACGCCGATCGAGGAAGTGACGTCGACGCTCGACGATCTCGTGCGCCAGGGCAAGATCCGCTATCTCGGCTGCTCGAATTTCTCCGGCTGGCATCTGATGAAGTCGCTCTGTGTCCAACAGCGCTACGGCTATGCCCGCTATGTCGCGCATCAAGCCTATTACTCGCTGGTCGGGCGCGATTATGAGCTGGAGCTGATGCCGCTCGCCCTCGACCAGGGTGTCGGCTGCGTGGTGTGGTCGCCTCTGGGCTGGGGCCGCCTCACCGGCAAATTGCGTCGGGGCGCCCCCTTGCCGAAGCAGAGCCGCCTGCACAAGACCGCCGATAACGGACCCCCGGTGCCGGAAGACTATCTCTATAAGGTGGTCGATGCGCTGGACGAGGTCGCTCAGGAGACCGGCAAGACCGTTCCGCAGATCGCCCTCAACTGGCTCTTGCAGCGGCCTTCCGTCTCGACGGTGATCATCGGCGCCCGCAACGAGGAGCAGCTCAAGCAGAATCTGGGGGCGGTCGGCTGGAACCTCACCAAGGAGCAGGTGGCGAAGCTCGATGCGGCGAGCCTCACCACGCCGCCCTATCCCTATTGGCACCAATTGGACTTTGCCGAGCGCAATCCCTTCCCGGTCGACCGAGGTTGACGTCAAGGATCGTGGCTTATAGACGAAGGCCCGGCAAATCTTCAGGATTTGCCGGGCTTTCTCATTCTAACCAGCAAAGACAGGACAATGACCGACCAACACCTTCGCGCCGCCGCTCTCGCCAGCAAGGCGTGGCCTTTCGAAGAGGCCCGCAAGCTTCTGGAGCGCGTGAAGGGTAAAAAACAGCCGGTGAAGGAAGTGCTGTTCGAGACCGGTTATGGCCCCTCGGGCCTTCCCCATATCGGCACCTTCGGCGAGGTGGCGCGCACCTCCATGGTGCGCCATGCCTTCGAGACCATGTCGGACATTCCCACCCGTCTTCTGTGCTTTTCCGACGACATGGACGGCCTGCGCAAGGTGCCGGACAATATTCCGAACAAGGAAATGGTCGCCCAGCATCTCGGCCGCAAGCTCACCTCGATCCCCGATCCCTTCGGCAAATTTGAGAGCTTCGGGCATCACAACAATGCGATGCTGCGCCGGTTCCTCGATGCCTATGGCTTCAAATACGAATTCGCCAGCGCCACGGAGTACTATACATCCGGCCGCTTCGATCAGGCATTGCTGCGTGCGCTCGAATGCTATGACGAGATCATGGCGATCATGCTGCCGTCGCTGCGCGAGGAGCGCTCGCAGACCTATTCGCCCTTCCTGCCGGTGCATCCGGAATCGGGCGTCGTCATGCAGGTGCCGATCGAGAGCCGCGATGTGAAAGCAGGCACCATTGTCTGGCGCGATCCGGCCTCGGGCAAAGCCTATGAGACACCGGTCACGGGTGGACACTGCAAGCTGCAATGGAAGCCCGACTGGGCGATGCGCTGGTATGCGCTCGACGTCGATTATGAAATGTCGGGCAAGGATCTCATCGATTCCGTGAAGCTCGCGAGCCGCATCTGCAAAGTGCTGGGCTCGAACCCGCCCGACGGCTTCAATTACGAGCTCTTCCTCGATGAAAAGGGCCAGAAGATCTCGAAGTCCAAGGGCAACGGCCTCACCATCGATGAATGGCTGACCTATGCCGATCCGCAAAGTCTGCAGCTCTTCATGTATTTGAAGCCGCGTGAGGCGAAGAAGCTCTATTTCGACGTGATCCCGCGCGCCGTCGATGATTATCAGGCTTTCCTCGACGCCTATCCGCGCCAGGATATGGCGCAGCGCCTCACCAATCCGGTCTGGCACATTCATGCAGGCTCGCCGCCCAAGCCGGAAGTGCTGGTCTCCGATCAGGGCGGCCGCACCCAGACGGTGTCCTTCGCGCTGCTTCTCAATCTCGTCGCCGTCGCCAATGCCGAGAGCAAGGACGTGCTGTGGGCATTCCTCAAGCGCTATGCGCCCTCCGTGTCGCCCGAAACGCATCCGCGTCTCGATGCGCTGGTCGGCTATGCCATCCGCTATTTCCAGGATTTCGTGAAGCCGCAGAAGCGCTATCGCCAGGCGACGGCCGATGAGCGCCAGGCGCTCGAGGACTTGTCCGACGCGCTGGGTCGTTTGCCCAAGGAAGCGACGCCCGAAGAGATCCAGCAGGCGGTCTACGATATCGGCCGGCGCGATCCCTATAAGACCGTGCAGAAGGACGGTTCGATGGGCGTGTCGCTCGCCTGGTTCAACACGCTCTATCAGGTGTTGCTGGGCGAGGAGAAGGGACCGCGCTTCGGTTCATTCGCGGCCCTCTACGGCATCGACAATACGCGCGCTTTGATCGGCAAGGCGCTCAAGGGCGAATTGGGATAAGACGGATTACTTCTTGCCGTGAGGGCCGCCGTGTCCCTTGCCGGGGTTGTCGTTGTCACTACGCGATCCGTCACCTTCATCGCCATTGCCGAAGCCCTTATTCGACTTGCTCGTTCCTGGACCTGAGCCTGGATCTGGATCTGGATCTGGGGCGGGACCCGGAGGTTCAGATGTCGATCCAAGAGCGGCCTTCAATCCCGCCGGCGTTGCACCGAGACCCCTCCGGGCCGCGCGGCTGAAGCAGTTTTTGCCGGCCTGGCGGAATTGCGAGCCGAGCCGGCCCTGATTGGCGAGCAGCGGGAAGGCCTGGTTGACATTCAGCCCGGACTCCATGCCGGCGCTCAAGGCTTGCGGAGTGCTGACCTTACCGCCGCCGGCGACGAGAAAGTCGCATGTGCGGGTGAGGGTCTTGCAGCCGCCGCCGCCGCAGAAGCTGACGGCGCCACGGAACAAAAGCACATAGACCCGGCCGTTGCGAATGGTGAAATCAAAAGCCGTGCCGCGGATGCCTATGGTGCCATAGGGCGTCGCGATCTTCTTGCCGGAGAAGGCGCCGCTGATATAGCGGAAGGCGCCCTTGGAGGCTTGGATGCTGGCGCGCTGCGCCGACGCGCCCTTGTAAATCGACTTGTCGATGGTGAGCGACGCCGAGGGACCCATGGCGAGCTTGGTGCCGTCGTCGAAGACGAACTGGCCGACGCCGGTCGCGTTCGATCTCAGCACGTCATTCAAGAAGATCGGTGACGATCTCTGCAAGGTGCGCCCATTGGCGCTGACCGTCGTCGAGGCTTGCACCGCTTTGCCGATCGGTGTGGCGGCAATGGCGGGACTGCAGGCGATGAAAGCAAAAGAAAGCGCGATGGCAAACTGCTGCCTGCTTCGCATGATACATTCTCCGGAGGCGAGCCCTAGATCGCCCATTTACCCCCTCTCTGGAATTAACCTTAGGTTAAGCATAGGCTTTTTGTCAATGATTGTTGTTGCGCAGGCCGCTTTGATCTGGGCACTCGAGCCACATTGTTGTGATCAGAAGGGTGGCCTTCGATCAGACGGCGAATTCCAGCTCGTCATCGTCTTCGTCATCCGGCAGTGGTCCGGGTCCACCTGGTATGCTGGGGCATCCGGGGCCTGGAGGTTCTGACGTCGCTGCGGCTTCGGATGTGCCTGCGGCAGGAGGGTTGGCGAGGGCTGGAGTGCCGGCCATGAGAGCATAAAGAAAAGCGATCACGATCAGCTGCGAAACAGGCATGTCACGCCTCCGGGTGGAACCTACAGTCCAGTCGCCCCTTCTTGAAGGTTGCCTGGATTTCCCGCCGTCGCCTACTGTCCCGCCCAGATGATCCGGGCGACCCAGTCGATGTCCTTCATGTCGATGCTCTTGATCTCCTCGGCTGGGTTGAAGGAAGCGAGCTCGACGGTCTTGGCCGATTGGCGGTGCAGGATGCGCGCCAGCACCTCGCCGGTCGTCGTCCTGGCGATCACCCGGTCGCCTTTGCGGATCGACGTCGAGGGCGAGACGATGACGATATCGCCCTCGCGATAGACGGGCAGCATGCTTTCGCCCTGGATCTCGACGGCATAGGCATTCTGATCGACGATGCCCGGCGCCTCGATCTCGTCCCACGACGTGCCGACCGGAAAGCCTGAATCGTCGAAGAAGCCGGGCTTGCCCACTTGCGTGAAGCCGATCATCGGGATCTGCCGTCGCTTGGGCGGTTGGCCTTTGCGGCCGCTGAGCAAATCGCTGAACTCCTCGACCGAGGCACCCGAGGCTTCGAGCACGCGCGCGATGCTTTCGGTTGTGGGCCAGCGCGGCCGTCCATCCGGTCCATGGCGCTTGGACGGATTGAACGAAGTCGGATCGAGCCCGGCTTTCTTGGCGAGGCCCGAGGCGGAGAATCCGTAACGTTCGGCGATGACGTCGATCGCCGCCCAAACTTGCTTGTGAGTGAACATGGCCACGCTCCCTGACAGGGTGCCGGTAAGGTTCGTTGTTTTCGTATTTATAGGAACTAATACCTTAAATTATGACCTTTGTCGAGTCCCGCGAATCCGCTCAAAAGCCGGTCCAGGGACGACGATTTGTGCCGTTCCGGGCCTTGAATCTATGGTTTAAGGCTCTTGCGCAGCGAAGGATGGGCCATGCCGACGATCTACAAAATCTGCGACCGGGAGGAATGGGAAAAGGCCTTGGCGCAAGGCCAATTTGCCGGTTCTGCGGTCGACCGCGAGGACGGCTACATCCATTTTTCCGCCGCTCCTCAGTTGCGCGAGACGGCGCGACGCCACTTCGCCCATCGTCAGGATCTCGTTCTCCTTGCCGTCGAAACGGAAGTCTTGGGGCCTGAATTGCGCTGGGAAAAATCTCGGGGTGGCGATCTCTTTCCGCATCTCTATGCGCCGCTCGCGGTGGGGAGCGTTCGTTCCGTCATGCCTTTGCCGTGGCGGGGAACGGCGCATGAATTCCCGGCGGACATCCCGTCATGACGCTCGCCGAACGAGCGTTCCCGCTCTTCAATCCGCTGCTCCAGGCGCTCGATGCCGAGACGGCGCATCGCCTCACCATCGCGGCCTTGCGCGTGGCGCCCTTGGCCGCGTCGCCGCGGCCTGACACCTCCTTGCGCGTCGATGCCTTTGGATTGCAATTCGACCATCCGCTGGGGCTTGCCGCCGGCTTCGACAAGAATGGCGAAGTGCCCGATCAGATGCTGGCGCAAGGCCTGAGCTTCGTCGAAGTGGGCACCGTCACGCCTAGGGCCCAGGACGGCAATCCGCGGCCGCGCCTGTTCCGCTTGCGCGAGGACGAGGCGGTGATCAACCGCATGGGCTTCAACAATGAGGGCCATCTCGCTTTGCGCCGCCGCCTCGAAGCGCGCCGCGGCCGTGGCGGGATCGTCGGCGTCAATATCGGCGCCAACAAGATCACGGACGACCGCATCGCCGACTATGTCCGGGGCTTCGAGGCCTTCGCCGATATTGCGAGCTATCTGACGGTGAATATCTCCTCGCCCAACACGCCGGGCCTGCGCGATCTGCAAGCGAAAGCGGAGCTCGAAGCCTTGCTCAGGCGCTTGAGTGATGCGCGTGGCAGCCGAACATCGCCGCCGCTCCTGGTGAAGATCGCCCCCGATCTCGCCGATGACGCGCTCGACGACATGGCGGCGGTATTCCTCGCCATGAAGGTCGACGGCGTCATCGTCTCCAACACGACGCTGGCGCGGCCCGATCTCGGCTCGCCCTTGGCGCCAGAGACGGGAGGCCTGTCCGGCCGTCCGCTCTTTGCGCCATCCACCCGGATGCTGGCGCGCTTGTTCCTGCGCCTCGAGCGGCGCATTCCGCTCGTCGGCGTGGGCGGCATCGACAGTGCGGACAAGGCCATCGCCAAGATCGAGGCCGGCGCCAGCTTGCTGCAGCTCTATTCGGCGCTCGTCTTCAAAGGGCCGGCGCTCATCGCTGAGATCGTCGCGGGGCTCACCGAGAGGCTTGAGGCCTCAGGCGTCGCGAGCATCGCCGAGTTGGTGGGCAGCAAGGCGTCCGACTACCAGAAGCGCGCCGGGACATAGCGGCTGAAGATGCGCGCATAGGCGCCCTGCTCCTGCAACTGGTCGAGCGCATAGTCGAAAGCCTGTTTCAACTCCTCATCGCCGCGCCGGACCAGGAAGACGTAGGGACGGCTGAACGAGGCGTCGTCATAATAGGCGCCGTCGACATATTTGCAGCAATTCTGCGAGGCGCTGCCGCGCATCCAATAGACGAGCTGCAGCCCGTCGCCGAACAGGATCTCGACCTTGGTGGTGCGCAGCGCCTCCTCGAGATCGGCGAGGCTCGGATAGGGAACGATCACCGAGTCGGCGAAATTGCGCTTGAGCCACCCCTCATAACCGCTGCCGGCAAGGACCCCGATGCGCTTGCCGGCGATGGCATCGCGCGTCACCTGGGTGAGCTCGCTATCCTTGCGCACCACGAAGCGGCCAAGGGCCCGATAGATCGGACGGGTCGGCTGGAATTTTGCCAATGTCGCATCGTCGAGCCTGAGGCCCGCGACGATGCCGCCGGCCGAGAGATCGCCCGACAGCGTTTGCCATGGCATCAGCACGACCTGGCATTTGGTGCGCAGTTCCTGGCAGGCCGCTTGCGCCGCCTCGACCGCGATGCCCTGGGGCTCACCCGTGGGGCCCGCATAGCTGAAGGGCGGGAAGTCGTCATCCGCCAGTATCGTGATCTCACCGCGTGTGAAGGAAAGGGGTTTGCCGCCGAGATCGATCTGACGGAAGCGCGGCAAAGGCGGCGGTTCGTTCTCCTTGGGCGCCGGGGTGACGCTCAGATCCTGCGCGCCGAGCAGGCTGAGGCCCGCCGGTGCGACGGCGATGAGGGCGGCAAGAGCGGTTATCCGGGCAGCGCGGCCGATCATGGGAACGGGCTTGAATCCAAAGAATCCTGTGGCGTCACCGCCCAAGACCTACAACCTGGATGAGGCAAATGAAAGTCCGGCGAAAAACTTATCTGGATCGCGTCCTTATCGCCAAAGTCGAGCAACTTTGGCGGGACGCGCTCTATAACCTGGCCAGCCGCAGCACGGTGACCCCATGCGCGTCGACAAGGATGAGCCTGTCTCTCTGCTCGTCGATCCGCCAAAGCCGCGTGTCGCCGAGGGCCGCCAGGAACTTGCTCTCCTGATCCATGACGGCGGGCGGGCAGGCCATCTTGGTCGAGATCATCGGTCCGAAGCTGATATGCGCGCCATCGACGGTCGCCTTGCCGCTGATCCGGTTGCAGCCGCCGCTGCCGGTGACCTTGCCGTCGGCGGTGATCTCGATCAGCGTCTTGGGATCGCCGATGACGCGGCGATTGCGGATGGATTCGGCAAGCCAGCGTCCGTTGAGGGGCAGGGTCGCCGCGGCGGCGGATTTGACGAACTCGACCAGGATACTCGTTTCATCGGCATTGCCGGCGAGGGCGGTGTGGCGGGTCGTGGTGATGAACCACAGCTTGCCATGGACGGTGATGCGCGCTTCGAGGGCGTAAGTGTGGCCGCGCTGGATCCTCGCTTCGTCGAAGCGCAGGCGATAGGGGATAGGCATGCGGTGCCGGGTCTTGACCCGGGTGACCGCGAGGCTACGCGCCGGGGCGTCGGCGAGCGAGACATCGACAAGCCGCACTTCCAGAAGCGCCTCGGGCGGAAGGGCGATGCGCTCGCGATAGGAGACCTGGCCGCGCAGCGCCCGACCCGTCGCCAAAGCGGGTGACGTCGGCAAAGCGAGTGCCGCGGCCGCGAGCCCCAAGAGGCTGCGCCGCGATAGGGCCAGACGGGGATTTCCCGGTTTCATGCTGCTTCTCCCCTTGCTTCGGTGGAACTCTACCTCACCGCTAGGTGATGAATGCGCGTTAAATGAGAAGGCCTGATCCGCGAATGCTTGACAGCCTTCCCTTCAAATTGGATACTATATTCAATATTGACAGTGCGCGAGGTGACAACGAAGTGTCCGGCTCTGATGACGAAACCTGTTCCCACCTCATTGCCGGCTTTCGCCTCGCCTCGACGGCGCTGATCAGCGACAATCTGAGCCGGCTGCCGGGCGCGCCCGGCATTCGTCCGTTTCATCGTCTCACCGGCGTCATGGCCGGCCGCGCGCTGACCGTCAGAACCAGAGGCGGCGACAATCTCTATATCCACAAAGCTCTCGAGATGGTGCGGCCGGGCGATGTGATCGTCGTCGATGGCGGTGGCGACGTGACGCGGGCGCTCATTGGTGAGATCATGACGAGCATCGCGGCATCGCGCGGTGCCGCGGGCTTTGTGCTCGACGGCGCCATTCGCGATG
Source organism: Pseudomonadota bacterium (assembly GCA_021828105.1). Taxonomy (GTDB): domain Bacteria; phylum Pseudomonadota; class Alphaproteobacteria; order Rhizobiales; family Aestuariivirgaceae; genus Taklimakanibacter. The sequence goes on along the minus strand of JAKATG010000024.1, from coordinate 86,717 downwards.
CCGGGGCCATGTCCAGGTCCGACTTCCCGTGCTTTGCCCGCGCCGCCACCCATAGAGGACCCTATAAGAACGGACCCGGCGAGATCAATGTGCCGGTCACGGTCGGCGGAATGATCGTCAGTCCCGGCGATATCATTGTGGGCGACGAGGATGGGGTCGTGGCTTTCCCGGTCGCGGGGGCGGATGAGTTGCTCGCCGCCGTCAGGGCCCAGGCGGAGCGCGAGCAATCCATTCTGCAGAGCGTCCGGGAAAACCGCTATGTCAGCGCCTATGGCAAGAGCGTCTGACGACCGACATGCACAAGACCTATGATGTCGTGATCATCGGCGGCGGCGTCATCGGCAGCGCCATTGCCTATTTTCTGTCCGCCAACGCCGATTTTACCGGCCGCATTGCCGTCGTCGAAAGAGATCCTTTCTACGCGTCCTCGTCATCGTCCTTGTCGACGAGCGCGATCCGCCAGCAATTCGGCACGCGAGCCAACATCCTCGCTTCCTCCTTCAGCATCGACTTCCTGCGCGATGCAGGACGGCATTTGAGCATCGCCGGCGACAAGGTCGACATCGGCCTGCGCGAGCCCGGCTATCTGATCCTGGGCCGGCCGGACCAGGCCGGCATCTTCCAAAGCAAGCACGCCATCCAGCGCGGCTGCGGGCTCAATATCGAGCTGTTGAACGACGAGCAACTGGCGGAACGGTTTCCCTGGCTCAACACTGATGGATTGGCGATCGCCTCTTACGGCCTCGAGAAGGAGGGATGGTTCGACGGTCCGGGATTGCTGCAGGCCTTCAAGCGCGCGGCCCGCACTCATGGTGTCGACTATGTCGCGGGCGACGTCACCGGACTGACGATGCACGGCCGGACCGTCGCGGCTGCCCTGCTGCAGGGCGGCGATCGGCTTTCCGCCGGCACATTCGTCAATGCCGCCGGTGCATGGAGCAGCGCCATTGCGCTGATGGCCGGGTTCTCCTTGCCGGTGGTGCCGCGCAAGCGCTGTGTCTTCGTGTTCGACAGTCCGGAGAAGCTCGGGGACGCCCCATTCCTCCTGGATGCGAGCGGCGTGTTCATGCGGCCCGAGGGGCATCTGTACATTTGCGGCGTCACGCCGCCCAACGAGAATGCCGATGACGACTTCAGTCTCGACGTCGACTACGATCTCTTCGATGAGCTCATCTGGCCCGCTTTGGCGCATCGCGTCCCGGGCTTCGAGCGGCTGAAGCTGCTGCGCGGCTGGGCCGGTCTCTACGAGTACAACAAGTTCGACCACAGCGCGATCATCGGCTGTCACCCCGAGGTCAGGAATCTAGTGCTGGCCACGGGCTTCAGCGGCCATGGCATGATGCATGCGCCGGCGGCGGGCTCGGGTGTCAGCGACCTCATCCTCCACGGAGAATATCGCAGTATCGATCTGTCGGATTTCGCCTTCGAGCGCGTGGCGCAGAATCGACCGATCGCGGAACACGTCTATTGACATCGGTCGCGGCGCGGCTGAAACGATATTGGATACAATTGCCCCTGGGCGAGACGAGGATAGATGGCGGAAGCGGTTCTTCGAAAGCAAACCATTTCGGCGCAAGTGGCCGACGTCATCCGCTCGCGCATCCTGTCAGGCGCCTATGCCGGCGGGTTCCAGCTGCGCCAGGAGCATATCGCGGCCGAAATGGGCGTCAGCCGGATTCCGGTTCGCGAGGCCTTGCATCAATTGCATTCGGAAGGCTTCGTGACCCTCGTCTCGCACAAGGGGGCCGTCGTATCGGAACTGTCGCTCGATGAGATCCTCGAGCTGCATGAATTGCGGGCGCGGGTCGAGACATGGCTCTTGTCGCTCGCCATTCCCAATATGACCGAGGTCGATCTGGCGCGGGCCAAGGAAGCCGCCGAACGCTTCGGCGCGCTTAAATATTCGCATGATCTCAATTGGGAGTTTCACGCTCTCCTTTACGCGCCGTCGAAGCGCAAATCGACCATCGAGCTCATCGGCAAGGTCTATCAGAAGATCGAACGCTACACGAAGCTGATGATCGCCTTCGCCACCGAGAATCAGGAAAGATCCCACAAGGAGCATCTCCAGCTCCTCGAGCTGTGCCGATCCAAGGATGTCCTGCGGGCGGTCAATCTCCTGGACATGCATATTCTCGACAATGGCCGGCTTCTGATCGAGCGCCTGACCCAGATGCGGGAAGAAGAGACTCCGACCGGTCGCTGATCAGCCCGAGCAAGCAAATCCCTTGTGTTTTTCCCAAGATAGCTCTTGCCCGATTAAAATGGATATATTATCCATTATTCGGGCAACAGGCGGAGCGTTTCGTGAAGCATAAGGACAAGGTCGTCGTCGTGACGGGTGCAGCGCAGGGGCTGGGACTCGCCTGCGCGGAACGCTTCTATCAAGACGGCGCACACGTGCTCCTCGTCGATATCCAGGAGACAAAGCTCAAAGCCGCTGCCGAAAGGTTCGGTGCGCGCGGTGCCTGGTGGGCGGGAGACCTGAACCGCATCTCGAAAGCCATGGCGGTCGAGATCATCGCCAAAGCGCTCAAGAGCTTTGGCCGGCTCGATATCCTGATCAACAATGCCGGCATCATCCATCTCGCCGACTTCGTCGATTTTCCCGAGGAGGAATTCGACCGCATCCAGCGGGTCAACCTCAAGGCGCCGTTCCTGATCGGACAATCGGCTGCTCGGGCGATGATCGATCAAGGCCAGGGCGGCGCCATCGTCAATATGTCGTCGATCAACGCCATCCTCGCCATTCCGAACTCGGTCGGTTATGCGGTGTCCAAGGGCGGCATCAAGCAGCTCACCGCCGTGATGGCCGTCGGCCTCATTCGCCACGGCATCAGGGTCAATGCCATCGGACCGGGAACGATGCTGACCGAGATGGTAAAGAGCTCGGTGATGGCGAGCCCGGAGCAGCGGCGCATGATCCTGTCGCGTACGCCTTCGGGACGCTGCGGCGATCCCTCCGAGGTCGCAAGCGTCGCCTCCTTCCTCGCCAGTGACGATGCCTCCTATATCGTCGGCCAGACGATCTATCCGGACGGCGGCCGCCTGGTGCTGAACTACACCGTTCCCGTCGCCGAGGCGGTCTTGGATGGCTGAGAGCTGAGCGACGGAGATGCCGGTGCCGCCGGACATTGTCATTAAAGCCGCGGGCGCGAATGCGCTCCTCATCGATGCGGCGCAGGACAGTTTCAGCGAGGACACGCAGGAGAGGATCTGGGTCCTTGCCGCGCAATTGCGCGACATGCCGGGAATCAGCGAGACTGTTCCCGGCATGAACAATTTGCTTGTGCTCTACGATCCCTTGGCGCTCGATCACATCACATCGGAGAGAGCGCTTCGCCTTCTGTGGGCAGATCCCGTCATTGTGCCGAAGGCCGGGAAAGTCGTCGACATCCCGGTCATTTATGGCGGTCCGAGGGGCGAGGATCTCGGGCTGTGGGCACGCCATTGCGGCCTCTCCCGAGAGGAGGCCGTGCAGCGGCACGCACGCGCCACTTATCGTGTTGCCGCCTTGGGCGCCATGCCGGGCTTTCCCTATCTCTCCGGCCTTCCGCCGGAACTGGCGATGGACCGGCGCGATGTGCCGCGCGTTGCGGTCGCCAGGGGTGCCGTGATCATCGGCGGTGCGCAAGCGGGGGTGATGCCGACGGCGGCGCCCTCCGGATGGCATGTGGTTGGGCATGCCGATATCGCGCTCTTCGACATCGAGCGTGTCCCGCCGGCGCTGCTGGCACCGGGCGATCGCGTGCGGTTTTCGATCGCGGGGCTCGAAGATGATTGAGATCCTGAGCAATGGCGCCGCCAACACGGTCCAGGATCTCGGCCGCTTTGGCCATCTGGATATCGGCGTCAGCCGCTGCGGCGCCATGGACGCGGCAGCGCTCACGGCGGGCAATGCGCTCCTGGGCAACGAATCTTCGGCGGCGGGACTGGAGATCGCGATCTTTCCCTTCCGGCTGCGCTTCCTGTCGGACATCGACGTCGCCGTGACGGGCGCCGATTGCGCCGCCGCTCTCGATGGATGGCGGTTGCCGCCCTTCTGGGCCATATCGGCGCGAAGCGGCCAGGAACTCAAGCTGTCGCCGCCCATTGCCGGCGCGCGCGCCTATGTCGCTTTTGCCGGCGGCATCGATGCCGCCGAAATTCTGGGCTCGCGCTCGACCGACCTCAAAGGCGGCTTCGGCGGCCATAAGGGGCGCGGCCTCGAGCGCGGCGACAGGCTCGGCCTCGCGAAAATCGATGGCCGCCGCCGCAAGCTGCCGCCCGGCGGACTGGGTGCGCTTCCTCTTGATTTCCCGAACGCCGGCGAGAAGACGGTCGATGTGCGCGTCACGCCGGGCGCCGAGTTCGATGCTTTCGCGCAAGCATCCATCAATTGTTTCTTCGCCGCGCCCTGGACCGTGTCCGCGGCGTCGAACCGGATGGGCTATCGCTTGTCCGGTCCCCTTCTCACGCTCACGCGGCGGCGGGAATTGTTCTCGCACGGCATCCTGCCCGGCACGATACAGGTGCCCGCCTCGGGCCAGCCCATCATCCAGCTCGCCGATGCGAATACCTGCGGCGGCTACCCCAAGATCGCCCATGTCATCGAGCCCGACCTGGCGAAGCTCGCCCAGACGCCGGCCGGGGCGCGCATCCGCTTCCATGCGGCGACCATCGCCACGGCTCTGGAGGAAGCAGCGAAGTCGAAGGCGCTCCTGGACGATATCAGGGCCACGGCGGCGCTGATCTGCGGCTAATCCGCAAAGGATCTGATCCGCACCCCGGCCTCTTCCAAGGTCTCCCGCACCCGCCGAGCGATCGCGACGGCACCGGGCGTGTCGCTATGCACGCAAATGGAATCGATTTGTGTCGCGAGCGATCTTCCGGAAATCGTCTCGATCGCGCCCTGTTCGATCATGCGCTGGATGCGTTGCGCCGCCTGATCGGCATCATGGATGACCGCGCCTTCGATCTGGCGCGACACGAGCTGGCCCTGATCGCCATAGGCGCGGTCGGCGAAGATCTCGGATTTGACGGTGAGGCCCATCTCTCGCGCGATGAACGTCTGCTCGCCGAGAGCGATGGTGAGGCAGATGAGGGTGGGATCGACGGCCCGGATGGCGCGCGTCACCGCGCGCGCGACGCTCGCATCGGTCTGGGTGAGGTTGCCGAGGGCGCCATGCGCCTTGACATAGGACAACCGGTGCCCGGCATAGGCGGCGAGCGCCTGCGCCGCGCCGATCTGATAGGCAACGAGCCGTTCGATCTCGCTGGCCGAGAAGGGCATGGGCCGGCGGCCGAAGCCCCAAAGATCGGGAAAACCCGGATGCGCCCCGACGGCGACCCGGTTCTCGCGCGCCAGGCTGAACGTCGCCGCCATGATCTCGGGATCGCCGGCGTGGAATCCGCAGGCCACATTGGCCGAGGTGACGATGCCGAGGATCTCCGCATCCCGCCCCATCGCATAGGCGCCATAGCCTTCGCCCATATCGGAATTGAGATCGACGGTGAGGCTGGAGGACGATGCGGCCATGAGCTAGAGGACCGATTTGAGGAAGGCTGCGGTTTCCGGGCGCGCCGGAGTCCCGACCACCTGCTGCGGCGGACCGATCTCATGGATCTTGCCGTCCTTGAAGAAGGCCACCCGGTCCGACACCTCGCGCGCGAAGCGGATTTCATGCGTGACCACGATCATCGTCATGCCCTCTTGCGACAGCATGCGCAGCGTATCCAGCACTTCGCCGACGAGCTGCGGATCGAGGGCGGAGGTCACCTCGTCGAACAGCATATAGTCGGGCGACATGGCCAGCGCCCTGGCGATCGCCATGCGCTGCTGCTGGCCGCCGGAGAGCCGGCTCGGAAACACGCCGAGCTTGTCGGCGAGCCCCACATGGGTTAGCTGCTTCACCGCGATCGCCTCGGCCTCGCCGGAAGATTTCCTCAGCACCTTGCGCAGCGCGAGCGTCACGTTTTCGAGGACGGTGAGATGCGGGAAGGCGTTCCATTGCTGGAACACGATGCCGATCTTGCGGCGCAGCCGGTTGATATCGGTCTTCTTCGCATGGACATCGGTGCCATCCACCATGATCCGCCCGCTCTGTATGGATTCGAGCCCGTTGATGCACATCAGCATGGTCGATTTGCCAGACCCCGAGCCGCCGATGACGGAGACGACCTCGCCCTTGCTCACCGTCATGGAGACGCCGTCGAGGACCTTGATCGTGCCGTAGGATTTTTCGATGTCGTGGATTTCGATCATTGCGCGGTCCATTTCCTCTCGAGCCACATACCGAGCCTGCCTAAGGGAAAGCTCATGGCGAAATAGATGGCGCCGGCGATCGCCAGGACGAGCAGCGGCTCCTGGGTGCGGGTGATGATCGTCTGCGAGGCGCGCAGGAGCTCGGTGATGCCGATCCACAGCACCAGCGACGTATCCTTCATCACGCCGAGCGTCAGGCTGATCCAGTTGGGCAGCGCCACCTTGAGGGCGATGGGGAAGACGATGTTTGTGAGATCCTGGAAGTAGGACAGCCCGAGCGAGCGCGCCGCGCGCCGCGTCGTCTGCGGCACCGCCAGGATGCCGGCGCGCACGATCTCGGTGCAGTAGGATGCGGTATAGATCGCCAGCACCACGCAGGCGATCGCAAAGACGGGCAGGTTCGTCGCGAACATGGAATTGGCCGCGTTGAACAGCACGAACTGGATGAGGAGCGGGACCGAGCGGAAGATGTCGAGGAAGAAGCCCAAGGGCGCGCTCAGGTGCCAGGGGCCTTCCGAGCGCACGACCCCGAAACAGAGGCCGAGCAAGGTGCCGAAGGCCACCGACCAGAAGGTGATGGCGAGCGTCACGCCGGCACCCTTGAGCATGAAAATGATGTCATTGGCGCCGAACGACATGTGCAGCATGGCAATCCTCAATAACGGAACAGGCGGCCGGCCATGAGGCGCGCCGTGACGGTTACGGATTTCGCCAGCAGGTAATAGAGCACCGCGGCGATTGTGAAATATTCGAAGGTTCTGAAGGTGACGACATTGAGCTGCTGGGTGACGCCCATCAGGTCGTCGGTGAGGCCGACCACGACGCCGAGCGAGGTCATCAGGATCGCCCAGACCATCTGATTGGTGATCGGATAGAAGACGATGCGGAAGAGCTGCGGCAGGACGATCGAGACGAACACTTGCGGCGCCGTCATGCCGAGCGAGCGCGCCGCCCTGACCTGCGTCTCGGGGATGGCGCGGAGGCCGCCGCGAAAGGCTTCCGCCAGATAGCCGGCATTGTTGAAGGTGACGCCGGCGACGAGGGACGGGAAGGAATCGAGCTGGAGACCGAGCGAGCCGAGGCCGAAATAGACCATATAGACCTGGAACAGCGCCGGCGTGTTGCGCGCGATCTCGACCCAGGTCACATGGATGGCCCTGAGGATCGGATTATGCGATTGGGCGAAGAGCGCCAGCATGATGGCGAGCGCGATGCCGAAGATCATCGACAAGGCGGCGATCTCGAGCGTCGTTGCGGCGCCCCAGAGGAGTTGCGGCATCGCTCTGATCGCGGGATCCCAATGGAAGGTGTAGTGCATCGCTCGCGCAGAAACTTCCCGATGTGAAAAACTGGGCCCGGCAGGCCCAACGCGGTCGCCGCGGGGCTTGCCGGGACTCCGCGGCCCGCGCGATCAGCGATAGACGCCCTTGACGGTCAGATCGACGACGTCGCCTTCGCCGATCCACTTCTTGTAGAGCTCGGCATAGCGCCCGGTGCGCACCTGCTGATTGATGAACAGATCCATGTAGTTGATGAGGCCTTGCTCGCCGCGCAGCGTCACCAGCGCGACATAGTCCGGCACATAGGGTGTGTCGCCGGCGACGAGGAGGTCGGGATATTTGCCTGACTTGATCAACTCATTGGTCATGGTCGAGATGACCGGCGTCGCGTCGATCTGCCCCTGGCTCAGCGCCAGGATGGCGTCGGCTTGCGACTGATAGGCGCGGAATGTGGTGTTGGGATCGTTGAGCTTCTTGACATCCGCTTCCCATTGCAGGCCTTCGAAGGTGCCGGCGACGGCGCCGGTCTTGTGGCCCTTGATGCCGTCATAGCTGGTGATGCCGGTATCCTTGCGGGTCAGGACCACTTGCTTGTAGGCGAAATAGGGAATCGAGAAGCCGATCGTCTTGGCGCGCTCGAGCGTGTCGGAGGTCGAGGCGACGGCGATATCCGCCCGGTTCGACATGATGGCCGGGATGCGGTCGGGCAATTGCGTTTCCACGATCTCCGGCTCGACGCCCAGCACCTTGGCCAGATCGCGGCAGTAGTCGACATCGAAACCCGAGGGCTCGCTCTTGTCGTCGCGAAAGCCATTGGGCGGGATATCGAGCGTAACCGCACAGCGCAGCTTGCCGGAGGAGATGATGTCGTCGAGCTTGTCGGCCTCTGCGGGCAGGATCGTGGCGACGAGGGCGCAACAGGCGGCGAAGGTCGAAATGGTGCTTTTCATGGTCCATCCCCTAGATGTCTGAAGGCTTGTTTTTGAATATTGGATAACATATCCAGTTTCTATTTTCCATTAAACCACTCGTCAGTCAAGCCAGTTCCGGTAATTTTCTGCTTTGGGGAAGTCAAATTGGGGAGATCGCCATTCGTTGACGCCGTAAATAGAATATTGTATCCAAAACAAAGAAAGGGAGATGAGTTTTGAAAGTCACCGCCCCGCGCCTCGATGTCATCAAGCCCAGCCCGAGCCTCGCCGTCACCGCCAGGGCCGCAGCGCTGCGGGCATCGGGACTCGACGTCATCAGCCTGAGCCTGGGCGAGCCCGACTTCGAGACGCCGCCCAATGTCGTCGAGGCGGCAATCGTGGCGATGCGCCAGGGCGAGACCCGCTACACCGCGGCCGACGGCACCACCGCCCTGAAACAGGCGATCGGCGTGAAGTTCGCGCGCGAGAACGACCTGGCCTACGGCATCGATGAGATCACCGTGGCTTCGGGTGCGAAGCAGATCATCTACAACGCCCTTCTGGCGACGCTGGCGCCGGGCGATGAGGTCATCGTGCCTGCGCCCTATTGGGTTTCCTATACCGACATCGTGCTGTTGGGCGAGGGCGTGCCGGTGATCGTGCCGTGCCCCGCAGCCTCGGGCTTCAAGCTTCGTCCCGATTCTCTGGCGGAGGTCATCACGCCGCGCAGCAAATGGCTGATCCTCAACTCGCCGTCCAATCCGACGGGCAGCGTCTATAGCCGCAGTGAGCTCGAAGCCTTGGGTGAAGTCCTGATGCGCCATCCGCGCATCCTTGTCATGACGGATGACATCTATGAGCACATCCTTTTCGATGGCCGCCGCTTCCATACGATCGCGCGGGTCGTGCCGGAGCTGAAGAGCCGCACGCTCACGGTGAACGGCGTATCCAAGGCCTATGCGATGACCGGCTGGCGCATAGGCTATGCCGGCGGCCCGCGCCAGATCATCGAAGCCATGGCCATGCTGCAGAGCCAGAGCACCTCGAACCCGTCCTCGATCTCGCAAGCCGCGGCCATTGCCGCTTTGCTCGGACCACAGGATTTCCTGGCATCGCGCTCTCGGCAATTCCAAGATCGCAGGGATCTCGCTCTTGGCCTCCTCGGCGGCATAGCAGGCCTTTCATGCCGCTCGCCCGAGGGCGCGTTCTATCTTTACCCGGAATGTGGCGCGCTCATCGGCCGCTTGAGGCCCGACGGCCGGCCGATCGAAAGCGACGACGATGTGGCTCTCTACCTTCTCGAAGAGGCCGGGGTTGCGGTCGTGCAAGGCTCGGCCTACGGGCTTTCGCCGCATTTTCGCATTTCTTTCGCGACCTCGCCCGACAATCTCGAACGTGCCATCACGCGCATCGCTGCGGCCATCGCCCGGCTGCGCTGAGGCCTTCCATGGACAAGGACTTCATCGCCGGCCTCATCGCTCTCGTCGAAAATGCCGATATTGCGGAACTCGAATTCTCGCAAGGCGAGGAACGCATAAAGATCATAGGCCGGCAGAGCGAGGCCTATCCGTCGCAGCGTCCAGCCGCGCCGCCAGCCGTGGCGCCCAACGACAGCGAGAAGGAGCATGCGATCATCGCCGGCATGTCGGGACTCTTCCATCGCTCGCCGGCGCCCGGCGCCGAACCCTTCGTTTCCCTGGGCGACGCCGTGGCGGAAGGCCAGACACTTGCGCTTCTCGAGGCGATGAAGTTGCTCACCCCGGTCGAAGCCAATTGTGCCGGCCTGATAGCGGGAATCGATGCGGCGGATGGCGCGACCGTCGAGCGGGGGACACGGCTCTTCACCATCCGCCCGCGGGAGGGATGATGTTCGACAGTGTACTGATCGCCAATCGCGGCGAGATCGCCTTGCGTATCCTGCGCGCCTGCCGTGCGCTTGGCTTGCGGACGATCGCCGTGTATTCCGAAGCCGACAAGGATCTGCGCCATCTGGCCCTTGCCGATCAGTCGCTGTGCATCGGACCGGCAAGAGCGGCTGAGAGCTATCTCGACGGCAATGCCATTATCCTCGCGGCCCGGCTCACCGGTGCCGGGGCCATCCATCCGGGCTATGGCTTCCTGTCGGAGAATGCCGGTTTCGCCGAGGCCGTCGAAAGGTCTGGGCTCACTTTCATCGGACCTTCATCTGAGGCCATCCGTCTGATGGGCGACAAGGTCTCGGCCAAGCGGACGATGCGCGCCGCGGGCGTCCCTTGCGTGCCGGGCTCTGAGGGCGCCCTGCCGGACGATCCCCTGGCGATCGCCGATATTGCCGAAGCGGCGGGCTACCCGGTCATCGTCAAGGCGGCAGGGGGTGGCGGCGGGCGCGGCATGCGCATCGTCCGCGATCCCACCGAGCTTGCCCAGGCGGTCGCCGTGACGCGCGAAGAGGCGGCGCGCGCCTTCAACAATCCGGCGCTCTATATCGAGAAATTTCTCGAGGCTCCTCGCCATATCGAGATCCAGATCCTCACCGACAAGCACGGCAACGCCGTGTGGCTCGGCGAGCGTGACTGTTCGATGCAGCGCCGGCATCAGAAGGTGATCGAAGAGGCGCCCGCTCCGGGGATAGCGCGCGAGGAGATCGCGGGGCTCGGCCGGCGCTGTATCGAAGCCTGCCTGAGTTTCGGCTATTGCGGCGCCGGCACTTTCGAATTCCTCTATGAGGACGGCGCCTTCTATTTCATCGAAATGAATACCCGGGTGCAGGTCGAGCATCCGGTCACCGAGCTCATCACCGGCGTCGATATCGTGCGCGAGCAGATCAACATCGCGAGAGGCGGCGCGCTCGCCATCACCCAGTCCGATATCCGCATGCATGGCCATGCCATCGAGTGCCGGATCAATGCGGAGGATCCTTTCTCCTTCACGCCGGCACCTGGATGCGTCGAACGGTGGACGCCGCCGGGCGGTCCGGGCATCCGCGTCGAATCGCACCTCTATTCGGGCTATGTCGTCCCCCCGCATTATGATTCGCTTATTGCCAAGCTCCTGGCGCACGGCCAGACGCGCGCCGAGGCGATCGCCCGCATGAAAGGAGCGCTCGAGGAGATCGAAACCAGGGGTTTGACCACCAATGTCCCGCTGCATGTCCGCCTGTTGTCTGAAGAGGGCTTTGCTGCGGGCAGTTTCGACATTCATCATCTCGAGACCCTGATCGCACAAGGATGGCTCAAGCAGGAGGCTAGGCCATGACGCTCGCCGAGATCGCGGAGATCGTCGCGGTGGCCCGCGCCATGGGCCTGACGGCGGCCGAATACCGGACTGGACCCGGCCTGCTGCGGTTTCGGCTAGCCGCCGTGGGGGGAGATCCGGCGCCTGGGCCGGCATTTGCGCCAGTGAAAGCCCCATGCGCCGGGGTGTTTCTCCCTGTGCATCCGACACCCACCAGCATCGGTGCTCCGGGCGACATCATCGCGTTCCTGAAGATCGGGCCGTGCCTGCGGGCCATTCAAGCGCCTCGGCCAGGAATCCTGCGCCGCCGGGCCGAGGAGGGGAGGCTGGTCGGCTATGGCGAGATTCTATTCGAGATTGAGCCGCGCGGCACGCCGTCACAGAGATAAGATCTTCCGGGCGAATCCTGTTGCAATTGCTGGTGAAACCGCCACAAGCTGTTGCCTTGTCCGATTCCGAAGGTCGTAAACCTTCGAGGGCAGCGGACTAGCCTGGGACGGCAAAGTGGCAACGGGGCCGAAAGAGACGCTTCGCGGTGAAGGCGGGAACAGGAAGGCTGTTCCGGCCAAGTCCTTCATTTTGCCCATTATTCCCACGTCCGCGCAGTTGCTGGAAGCCATCCAGCGGATGACGCCCAACGAGGCGCAGCAGGCTTTCCGCCACCGCGTCCTGCCCATTTCCTGGGAGCCCGGCAAGACCGGCTATGTGGCGGCGGGCGAACGCGCCAAGGCCTATGCCAAGGAACAGGGGCTCGAGGTCACCGCCATTACCAATGAGCGCACGGTCTTGCGCGAATTGCAGCGCGGCCAGGAAAACGAGCTCAGCCAGAACGCGCTCTGGGGCCTCAAGACCCGCTTTCCCCTCCATTCCGCTGCCCAGCCCTTTACCGCCCAGCAGGCGCTGTGGCTGATCTTCGCTGTGGCCTTCGTCGCCTTCGCCCTGATGTGGGACAGGGAGCCGAGCCTCGTCGCGGGCTTCACGGCGATGCTGGCCCTGTTCGCGCTTTTGGGCGGCTTCCACATCTGGTGCATCCTGCCGGTGAAGCTCCCGCACGCACCGATCTCCAAGCTCATCCCGGATGCCGAATTGCCGGTCTATAGCGTGTTCGTGCCCTTGTTTCGCGAGAGCAAGATCGTCGAGCAGACGATCGCGAGCCTGAAGGCGCTCGACTATCCGGCCGCCAGGCTCGACATCAAGCTCATTCTCGAGGCGGAGGACGGGGCCTTGAGCAAGAGCCTCGAGGACATGCGCCTGCCGGCGCATATGGAAGTGATCGCCGTGCCGAAGCTCGGCCCCCAGACGAAGTCGAGGGCCTTGAGCTATGCCTTGCCCTTCGCGCGCGGCGAATTGCTTGTCGTCTATGACGCCGAAGATATTCCGGCCGCCGATCAGCTGCGCCGCATCGCCGGCGCTTTCGCCGTGGCGCCGAAGACCGTTGCCTGCCTGCAGACCCAGCTCAGCTTCTGGAACCGCAATGAGAACTGGCTGACGCGCCAGAGCGCCCTCGAATATGCCTTCCAGTTCAAGCTGCTGTTTCCGCGGCTCGCGAAAACCGGGGTACCTCCCCTCTTCGTCGGCTCCTCCAGCCATTACCGGATCGCCACTTTGCGCCATGTCGGCGGCTTCGATCCGCATAATGTCGCGCGCGATTCAGGCTTGAGCTTGCGCCTCGCCCGCTTCGGATTCCGCACCGTTCTGTTTCCATCGCCGACGCGCGAGGAGGCGACGACACGTCTCAGGGACTGGATGGCACAACGCATCCGCTGGATCAGAGGCGCGCTCCAGACCACGATCGTCAACAGCCGCTCGCCCTTCCGCATGTCGCGCGAGCTCGGTCCGCGCAACTTCTTCCTGACGCAGATCGTCACCAGCGTGAGCCTCGTTGCCGCTCTGGCGCATCCTTTGTTCCTTCTCTGGGTGGCATCGAGCGTCGCCCTTCTGCTGCTCGACCTGCCGCAACCCGGCCAGCTCTGGCTGTTTCTGCAAGGTCTCTATGTGATCGTTGCCGTCTTCGCCTTCCTGGCGGCGATGGCGGCGGCCATCAGGACATCCTGGTTCTTGGGCAGCGGCGCGTGGGTCTTCACCATCCTGACTCTTCCGGTTTATTGGCTGCTGATCTCGATCGCGAGCTGGGTCGCGGTGGTGCAGTATTTTTCCGGCGTCACGAGTTGGGCCAAGACGCCGCATGGCGTGAGCCGCGTCAAGCCGCAGATCGTGGCGGAGAAGAAACCCGACAAGACGCCGGCCATCAAGCCGTTGATCGCCAAACCTGTGGCCAACAGCCCGCTGGCCGTCAAAGCTGCGGCCAACGGTCCATTGGCTGTCAAAGCTCCGGCCAACAATCCACGGGCCGTCAAACCTTCAGCCAACACGCCGTCGGCCGTAAAACCGCTGACTGCTCAGCCGCGGCCGACAAAAGGCATCTGATTGGCCATCACGGTCATGAACAGCACATTCACATCGAGCGGCAGTGACGCCATGTGGACGACGGCGTCGACCACATGGCGCACATCCATGGTCGCTTCGACGGCGGTCGATCCGTCGGCCTGAAACACGCCGGTCTTCATCTTGGCCGTCATGTCGGTTGCCGCATTGCCGATGTCGATCTGGCCGCAGGCAATATTGTGGATGCGCCCGTCGAGCGAAGCGGCGCGGGTCAAGCCGGTGATGCCATGCTTGGTGGCGGTATAGGGCGCCGAGAAGGGGCGCGGCACATGTGCCGAGATCGATCCGTTGTTGATGATCCGCCCGCCTTTCGGGTCTTGCGCTTTCATGAGCCGGAAGGCTTCCTGGGTGCAATAGAAGGCGCCCGACAGGTTGGCATTGACGACCGCTTGCCACTGCTCAGCGGTTAGCTCGTCGAGCGGGATGGCCGGCGCATTGACGCCGGCATTGTTGAACAGGACGTCGAGGCGGCCGAAGGCCGACTTGATCTCGGCGAAGAGCCGGGCGACGGATTGCGGGTCGCCGATGTCGGCGGCGACGGCCAATGACGATCCGCCGATGCTCTTCTTCGTCTCCTCGAGCGCATCCTTGCGACGTCCGGTCAGGACGACGCTGTAGCCGGCCTTGCCGAGCCCGATCGAAACGGCGCGCCCGATGCCGGAGCCCGCGCCTGTGACCAATGCGATCTTGGATTGAGCCAATGAAACCTCCGTAAGATGAATGTGCCCGTGTCCTATCCCGGCCGCGGATAATAGGTGCCGGCACGCGGCGAACAAGCGGAAATCTGCCGACATGGCTCATGCCGGTACAATGCTGTTTCAGCATCGGAGCTTCGCGCAATCAAGCCTTGTCATCGGTGCCGACGGCTGTTCCACTGGCGAGAATCGCTTGCCAGACAAACGGGGATCAAGGGGGAGTATGATGGCGGAAACGGTTTTTCTTGCCGAGGTGAGCTGGCCGGAATTCGCCCGGCGCATCGCCCAGGGCGCCCCGGTCTTCATCCCCGTCGGCGCCACCGAGCAGCATGGCCGGCATTTGCCCTTGAGCGTCGATGCCATCATCCCGACATGGATCAGCGCCGAGGTCGCCAAGCACTGCGGCGGACTCGTCGTGCCGCCGATCGCCTATGGCAATCGCTCGCAGCCGCGCTCGGGCGGCGGTCCGGCTTTTCCCGGCACTATCAACATCACCGCCACCACTCTGTCATGGCTGCTGCGCGACATCATCACCGAGCTCCATCGCCATGGCGCCCGCCACCTGGTCGTGGTCAATGGCCATTATGAGAATATCTGGCCCTCGGTGGAGGGGATCGAGCTCGCCCTCGATCATATCGGGCGTGAGCGCACCCAAGGGCTGAAAATCCTGCGCATCGATCACTGGGAGCTGGTGAGACCCGAAACCCTGGCGCGCGTCTTTCCCGAGGGCTATCCCGGCATCGAGCTCGAGCATGCGAGCGTCATCGAGACCTCGATCATGCTGGCGCTGAAACCCGAGCTTGTCGATCTCGCCCAGGCTGCCCATGATGGGCCGGCACGGTTCAAGCCCTATGACCGCTTTCCGGGACCTGTCGCCGAGGTGCCGGCCTCGGGCGTGCTCTCCGAGACCAAAGGCTCGTCGGCGGAAAAGGGGCGGTGGCTCCTGGCCGACGCGGTGGAGCGGATCAAGCAAGCCGTCGCCGAGGAATTCGGCAAAGAAGTTGGGTGAGGAAGCTATGCGCCTGTGGATACGCAGTCCCTTGGCCTGTCTCGCCGATGATGCGGGCGGCGGTATTGTCGTCGAAGACGGCAGGATCGTCGAACTCGTCGCTTCCGGCGCGCAGCCGGCGAAGCCGGTCGACGAGACATTCGACGCCCATCGCCATGTCGTGCTGCCGGGTCTCGTCAATGCGCATCACCATATGTATCAGACGCTGACGCGCGCCCATCCGCAGGCGATCAACAAGGAGCTCTTTCCCTGGCTCAAGACGCTCTATGGCTACTGGTCGCGGCTCACGCCCGACGCGCATTGCCTCGCCACAAGGCTCGCCTTGACCGAGCTTCTGATGTCGGGCTGCACCACCGCTTTCGATCATCACTACCTTTTCCCGCGCGGCTGCGAGGAGGCGATCGACATCCAGGTCGATGAGGCGAAGAAGCTCGGCCTGCGCATGGTGGTAAGCCGTGGCTCCATGGATCTCTCCGAGCGCGATGGCGGCCTGCCACCCGACAGCGTGGTGCAGGACCGCGACGCCATTCTCGCCGACAGCGAGCGCGTGATCGGGCGCTACCATGAGAAGGGCGAGGGCGCGATGATCCAGATCGCGCTCGCCCCGTGCACGCCCTTCACCGTCACGCGTGAATTGATGGCCGAGACAGCGACGCTGGCGCGCCGGCATGGCTGCCGCCTTCACACGCATATCGCCGAGACGCGCGATGAAACCCAATATTGCGAGGAGCGTCTGCACTGCCGGCCGGTCGATTATCTGGAACAGACGGGCTGGCTCGGACCCGACGTCTGGCTCGCCCATGGCATTCATTTCAATGACGACGAGATCGGCCGGCTCGGCCGGCATGGGCTCGCCGTCTGCCATTGCCCGACCTCTAACATGGTGCTCGCATCCGGTCATTGCCGGACCCGCGATCTCGAAGGAGCGGGCGTCGCGGTGGGCCTTGGTGTCGACGGCTCGGCCTCGAACGACAATTCCAATCTGATCGAGAGTGTCCGGCATGCGCTGATGATCAACCGGCTGACCTATGATGCGACGATCACCCATCGCGATGCCTTTCGCTGGGCGACGGAAGGCTCGGCCCGCTGCCTCGGACGCGACGATATCGGCAGGATCGCGGCCGGTTGCCAGGCGGATCTGGCGCTCTTCACCCTCGATGAATTGCGCTTTTCCGGCGCCGGCGATCCGCTCGCGGCACTGGTCCTGTGCGGCGCCCATCGTGCCGACCGCGTCATGGTCAAAGGCCGCTGGCTGGTCACGAACGGCATGCCGGTGGGCATCGATATCGAGCGGCTGCGCCATGAGCACGGGGCCGCGGCGCGGCGCTTTGTCGATTAGACTGCCGCCTCGCGGGAATTCGGTGCTTTGCAAACAAGGCGGGCACGGGGCCAATCGCCCTTACCGATGGGGACTCTCCTCTTGGACTGGTTACTTTACTTTTCGCTCTTGAGGGCTCGGTGAGCCGGCGGAGCCGAGGCGATCTTCTTCCCCGAGTCAACGAACCGTTCTTCGGATTCGTCGCAGCCTAGGACTAGCGCCTTGCCAACTGTCCGCAGGGACGAGGAGTGGTCTTAGTCTAATTCGCGGGGCTTCCGCTGCCTGGCTACAATATCGGTCGCAGCAACTCGCGCCCCATCACCGTCTCCAGCATGGCGCGGCACGGACAACCAGGCGTGTGCAAAAAAGCGGGCCGCCTATAACCGCCTGGACGAGAAAGCACAGGCTTACGAGCAACCCGGCTGATCAGGAGTTTGAACGGCGTGCCGGCGCTTTATTTCAGTGGTTGGGAGCACACTGAGTAATGTTTAACACTTTACACCAGGAACGGATGACTGTCTTTCGCACTTCGCTCTGCAATTCGTCCGTGCAGTGTCGCAGCTTTGCTGGCTCCGACCGCCCTTCGCGGCTTCGTCACTGCACTTCACATGCTCATCATCACATTTGGTTGGGCATTTCGGGTCGACATAATAACATTGAGCCACCGCTAGTGTCCCTCCCAGCAGTAGGAGAGCAGCGCTCATCAACACGACATTCTTCATCTTGCCCTCCTCTAGTGCGCAGAAGCGCTTATGCCAATCGTTCAGTGTTATTGACCGACGTATGGCAATTCGGTGCCAAGAAAGACTTTGCTGAATTTCAAGCTAGGTCGTGTACACAAACCTCATCGGGCCCCTGACACCGCTACCTCCACACCAAGCTTTGACCGACGTCCATGCCTAACTACGACTAGGCGGTACATCTGTGGGTCATATTGGAGTAGTTGCACCGACCTGCTATCGTTGTGCTTAGGTCCGCCAAGTCGCAGGGACTTGAATGTCCTCACTGTCGTACCTGCCGACGATTCGATTGATATGTCCACTGATGCGGCCACTTTTCCACCTCGATAGCCGGACCAAGATTCGTTGTCCGCATCCACGTTCTTTTGCTTTACCAGCTGTTTCGCACTCGCCAGCCAAAATGTGAAGTCGCCCTGATAGGAATCGATGTTTTGTCGGAGAATTTCGCGCGGATCGCAATCCGCAGCGACAGCTGATTGTGACAAAGGTAGGAGAATCAGTACTGCTAGCAACACAGGCCTCGATCTCATAAACTCCCTCCGACTGAAAAATGGAAAGACAGCATTCCTCGCGCAGCATCATGCCTAAGTAGGCTGATTGCCCCACATCCAAAATGACACACATGAACATGCTCCCCGTTTCGCCTAGTCAGGGCGTGCCGGGTGTGCTCGACGCTATTGCAAATAAGGCTGCGCGGCCATTTTCGTTTTAATTTTCCGACATGCCGCTAGGTAATCATGGACTCAGATTTCAGAAAGAGTCAATGGGCTTCGACCACGATCTCTTTAGATCGAGAGGTCGAGCAACAGCTTGCCGGAGACGTTCCGCGATTCGAGGAGCTTGTGCGCCTTGCCGGCATCGGCGAGCGGCAGGATGGCTTCGATCGGCATGCGCAAGCTGCCATCGGCCAGAAGACCGAGGATCGCCTTGATGCCGCGCCGCCAGGCGGGCGATCCGGGTCCCGCCTGCAGGAACTCGAAGCCGGCAAGCGACGTCGAGCGTTCATAGAGCTTGGCGCGGATATCGAAATCGGGATAGCCCGCCGCCTCGCCGATGTTGATCACCCGGCCGAAGGGTTTCAGCGCATCGAAGCTCTGCTCCAATATCTCAGCACCGAGTGAATCGATGACGAGATCGACGCCGCGCCCTTTCGTCAGGCGCATCGCCTCGGCGACAAAATCCTCATTCGAACGGTCGATGACATGATGGGCGCCGAAGGCGAGCGGGCGCGAGGCCTTGCCGGCGGAGCCCACAGTGCCGATCACTTGAGCACCCTTGAGATGGGCGAGCTGCGTCAGCATCAGCCCGACGCCGCCGCCGATCGCATGGATGAGGATGGTCTCGCCGCGGCGCAGCCGATGCGCGCTGTGGAGGAGGTGCCATGCGGTGATGGCGGCCGCCGGCATGGCGGCGGCGAGATCGAGGGGGATCGTGTCCGGCAACGCGATCGCATAGTCCTGAGGCACGATGCAGCGATCGGCATAGCCGCCGAGCATTTTTGGCCCGGTGATCGCCGCGACCGGCTGGCCGATGCGCAAGCCCCGCACTTTGGCGCCCTTCGCCTCGACATGGCCCGAAACTTCGAGCCCGATGACGGCCGGATAGTCGATCGGAACGGGATAGACACCCTGCCGCTTCTGGATGTCGCCCCAGTTCACACCGGCATAGCGCACCGCGATCCTCACCTCATCGGCGCCGGGCTCGGGCGTTGCGAGCTCCTTGAGCTCGAAACGATCGATATCGCCGGGCTCCGAAAGGACGAGCGCCCGCATCACGCGCGGTCCCAGGACCGGACTTTGCCGGCCTTGCCCGCCGCGAGGCAGGTGATCGCCTCGGCCATCAGCTTCGCGGCGAGGGTCGCGGTATGGCCGCTCTTCGAATCATAGTCGGGCGAGACCTCGACCACATCGAAGCCGGCGAAACCGCGCTCGCAGCCGAGCCTCACCCCATTGATGATCTCGCGCGCGGTAAAGCCGCCGGGCTCGATGCTGTTCGTGCCCGGCGCGAAGGCGGGATCGATCACGTCGATATCGACGCTGACATAGGGCGGCTGGCCGTCCGGCGAGACGATGCCGAGCGCCTCCTCGACCACCGCTTCGATGCCGCGCTTCTGCACGACGCGATCGGGATAGATGGTGATGCCGAGCTCGCGCGCGAGCGGCGTCCAGTCGGCGAGGTTGCGCGCCCCCTTGGGCCCGATGATCCCCATGCGCTTGGGATCGACCTCGGGCAATTCGCAGATGCGCAGGACCGGCGAGGCACGCGTCAGCCGGTCGTTGTTGAAGCTCTCCGAGAGATCGAGATGGGTGTCGAAGAGGAGAAAGCCCAAAGGCCCGCCTTGATGCGCCGCCACCGCCTTGACCGCGGGATAAGTGACGCCGTGATCGCCGCCCATCATCAAGGGCACGGCGCCGATCTTCAGGATCTCGCCGATCTTCTTTTCGAGCCGCCGATAGCTCTCGGGCGTGTCGCCCGGCACGACATCGATATCGCCGCAATCGGCGATCTTCACATGGTCGTCGACATTGAGGTCCCAGTCGAAATGATAGGAGCCGAAGAGCAGCGAATATTTGCGGATCTCCTGCGGCGCGCGCCGCGTGGCGCCGCCGCGGAAGGTGGCGATGCCATCATAGGGCATGCCGATGACGACGGCGTCGGGCGATCCGCATGTCGCGAGATCGCGCGCGTAAGTCGAGGCCATGAAGGCCGGCACGTCGCCGAAGATCTTCGGGACTTCCGAAGGCGAAAGGGCCATGTCGTCTCACCTCCCTGTTCAGTGGCCGGGCTTGCGCAGCATGGGCGAGGGCGGCGGCGAGGGGATCTGGAGCTTGTCGTAATAGGGCAGCTTGTCGACCCGCGCCTGATAGGCGCCCTTCTTGCGCTGCGCCTGGACATGGCTGGCGATGTCCTCGAGCCGCGCGAACCACACATCGCCGGTGTTCAGCATATATTCGATCATCTTCTCGATCCGGAGCCAGCGCGACAGGCGGCCACTGACGAAGGGATGCCACACGCCGATCCACAGGCCCCCACCGGCGCTCCGCATCGCCTCGAACTCGGCCATGAAGGTCTCCATGGCGCGGTCCGGCGACATGATCTGGAACATGTAGTTGAGATCGATCGAATGGACATAAGGCGGCCAGTCGTCGAGCGCCCAGCTCGACGGCAGTTCGACGATTTCGCCTTTGCCGTTGTCGAGGATATAGGGGACGTCATCGCCCATCAGCGATGAATCATAGAGGAAACCTTCCTCCACCAGGAGGTCGGTGGTGTGCATGGAATAGTTGTAGAGCGGCGAGCGGTTGCCGCGCGGGCGCTTGCCGGTGTGCTTCTCGATGACGCCGATCGAGCGCTGCATCCAATAGTGCTCTTCATCGCGCGACAGCGCATTGGGCGCCTCGTGGATATAGCCGTGGAAGCCGACCTCATGGTCGTCCTTGATCATGGCGTCGACCGCTTCCGGATAATGCTCGATGCACCAGGCAGGCACGAAGAAGGTTTGCTTGAGGCCGTAGCGGCGATAGCCTTCGAGGATGCGCGGCACGCCGACCTGCGGCCCGTATTTCAGCATCGAGATGGTCGAGACGCGGGTGATCGAATCCTGCGGATGCTCGATATGGACGAGGCTGTCGGCATCCATGTCGAAGGTGATGGCGACGGCGACTTTGGCGCCGTTCGGCCAGGGGACGGGTCGTCTGATCATGGGATCATCCTTAAGAAAGAATCTGGTAGTGCGCTTCGACGGTCTTGCCCTTGTTGATCGGCAATATGTCCTGCGGGCAGGCCGACATGGCGACGATGCAGTCCATCTTGGCGCGCAAGATCACATAGTCGCCGGCTTTCGAGACGGGCTCGCCCCAGCCGGTCTTGCCCTCCTTGTCGACCGGAATGTTCATCCACAGATTGAGCGGTGACGGCACTTCCGGCGGCTCGAGGCCGATCTGGCGCATGCCGGCATGGAGATTGTCGGTGCAATTGTCGTGATATTCCGTGCAGCCGAGCAGCCCGTAGCGATAGTCGTCGCAGGCCGCGAGCAGCGTGTCATGGATGCCGGGCGATGTGTCTTCCTCGAAATGGAGGATGGCGCGTCTGCGGTTGGTGAAGAGGTCGTGCCCCTTCCTGGGGAAGATCGTGCCGATGGTCGGGCGCATATGCTCCATCGACATGAACTCATGCAGGTCCTCGGCGCTGAAGGCCCAGGTGTCGACCACCTGATGGCCGTGGGTATTGATGATCTTGATCGCCTGGCCTTTGCTGAGGCGGCAGGCCCGGCCGCGACGCGCCGGAAGAGTGAAGATTTCGGATGTGGACATGATGCCTCCGTTATTGGTTCGACGTGACTGAGGTGAGCGCGATATCGCTCGGCAAAAGGGTGCGGAGCTCGCCTTTGAGGACGAAGTCCTTCACCGCCGCGATATCGGGCGCGAAGAACCGGTCTTCCTCATAAGCGGGCGCGAGACGCCTTATCCGGGCATGGACATCCTCGAGGACGTGGCTCGATCGCCGCGGTCTTCTGAACTCGATGCCCTGGCAGGCGGCGAGGAGCTCGATCGCGACGATCGTTGCGACATTGTCCGCCATGTCGGCGAGGCGGCGGGCCGCGAAGGTCGCCATGCTGACGAAGTCCTCGTGATTGGCGGTGGTCGGGATCGAATCGACGCTTGCCGGATGGGCGAGCGACTTGTTCTCGCTGGCCAGCGCTGCCGCCGTGACCTGCGCCACCATGAAGCCTGAATCGAGCCCCGTCTCCTTGACCAGGAAGGCGGGCAGCCGGCTGTGCTGCGCATCGGTGAGCATGGCGATGCGCCGCTCCGCCATGGCGCCGGTCTCGGCGAGCGCCAGCGCGATGCCGTCGGCCGCGAGGCCGACCGGCTCGGCATGGAAATTGCCGCCATAGATGATGTCGCCGCTTTCCGCGTCGACCATCGGATTGTCGGTCCAGGCGTTGATCTCGGCGGTGAGGATGGTCACGGCCTGGCGCAATTGATCGAGACAGGCGCCCATCACTTGCGGCTGGCATCTGAGGCAATAGGGATCCTGCAGCCGCCCGTTCTGCCGCGCCTCGCCACGGATTTCGCTTCCCGCGAGGAGAGAGCGGAAGAAGCGCGCTACGGCGATCTGGCCGGGCTGGCCGCGCGCCTCATGCAGCCTTGCATCGAAGGCCATGTCCTGGCCATGGGCGGCCTCGACGCTCAAAGCGCCGGCGATGAGGGCTGAAGCCAGCATGTCCTCGGCGGCGAAGAGGCCAGTGACCGCGAGCGCGGTCGAGGCCTGGGTCCCGTTGACCAGCGACAGGCCCTCCTTGGCTTCGAGCACGAAGGGTTGGAGACCCTCGAGACGCAAAGCCTCGGCCGCCGGCAGGATGCGCCCTGCATGGATGACATCGCCGGTGCCGATGAGGGCCGCCGCCATATGGGCGAGCGGAGCGAGATCGCCCGATGCGCCGACCGATCCCTTGCACGGCACGAGCGGCGTGATGTCATGGTTGAGCAGGGCGAGGAGCGCCTCGGCGAGCTCGGGCCGCGCCCCCGAATAGCCGCGCGCCAGGGCCGAGGCCTTGAGCAGGATCATGCGGCGCACATCGGCGATGCGCATGG
Source organism: Pseudomonadota bacterium (assembly GCA_021828105.1). Lineage (GTDB taxonomy): Bacteria > Pseudomonadota > Alphaproteobacteria > Rhizobiales > Aestuariivirgaceae > Taklimakanibacter. The sequence goes on along the minus strand of JAKATG010000024.1, from coordinate 63,265 downwards.
GCTCGCCCGTTCCCGCCGCATTGGAGAGGACGAGGCGGCGCTGCAGGTCGGCAAGATCATGCGCGCCGATGAGATGCGAAGAGAGCGTGCCGAAGCCGGTATTGACGCCATAGGTCGGCGTGCCGCTCGCGATGCGCTCTTCGACGATCCGGCGTGTGCGCGCCATCTCGGCGCGCTGCTCGAGGCTGAGCTCGAGCTTGAGCCCATTGCGCGCGAAGTCGCGCAAGTCTTCGAGGTCGAGATCGCCGGCTCTGAGATACATGATCAGGTCTTCGATTCGCGCCGATAGGGCAGGCCCACCGCGGCCGGCGGCTTGACCCGGCCATAGAGGCCGATGAGGGCGAGGATCGAGGCCACATAGGGGAGTGCGGTGAAGATCTGATAGGGCACGGACGGATTGGCGAATTGCAGGCGCAGTTGCAGCGCGTCGCAGAAGCCGAAGAACCACGAGGCGAGGAGGGCGCCCAGCGGATCCCAGCGCCCGAGAATGATGGCGGCGAGCGCGATGAAGCCTTTGCCGGCGCTCATATGCTCGGTGAAGACGAAGACCTGCGACACGACGATATAGGCGCCGCCCAAGCCCGCGAGGCCGCCGCTGATCAGCGTGCACAGGAAGCGCACGCCATAGACCGGCACGCCGGCCGAGTCGGCGGCGCCGGGATTTTCACCGGTGGCGCGCACGTCGAGGCCGAAGGCGCTGCGATAGAGCAGCCAGTAGAGGAAGGGCACCAGCAGATAGAGCAGATAGATGAGCGGATCCTGGTCGAAGAAGACCGGGCCGATGACGGGTATTTTGGAAAGACCCGGTATCGCCCAGGGCGTGAAGCCGGGCAACGTCTTGGTGGTGGCGTTGAGGCCGAAGATGAGGCGCGCCAGGAAGGCGGTGAGGCCGATCGCCACGAGATTGATGGCGATGCCGGTGACGATCTGGTTGACATTGAGGCGGATCGACAGGATGCCGAGGATGGCGCCGCCGAGCGCGCCGAGCGCTATGCCGACGACGACGCCCATCACCGGGCTGCCGGTGAGGAACGTGCCGAGCGCCGCCCCGAAGGCGCCCGACAGCATCATGCCTTCCATGCCGACATTATAGACGCCGCCCCGCTCGCAGATGACGCCGCCGAGCGCCGCGAAGGCGATCGGCACCATCAGGCGCAGGCTGGTGCGCAGCACGTCGGTGATGAGCGCCAGATCGAGCCATTCAAGCATTCTGTTTCTCCCCAGGTGCTATGGCCGCTTCCATCGCCCGGCGCTGCGCCAGGATCCTGCCCAGCGCGAGTCGCTGAATTTGATCGCGAGGCTCGCGGCGACAAAGATGACGACGAGGCCCTGGATGGCGTCGACCACGGTGCTGTCGACGCCCGAGGCGCGCTGCATGAACTGGGCGCCAGACCGCAGGCCGGAGAAGAACAAAGCCGCGACCGGCACCAGGATCGGATTGGCGGCGGCCATGAAGGCGACGACGATGCCGTCGAAGCCGTATCCCGGGCTGAACATGTGGAAGAGGCGGTATTTGACGCCGAGGATCTCGAAGGCGCCGGCGAGGCCGGCGAGCGCGCCGCCCAAAGCCATGGTGGCGACCATTTGCCTCTGCACCCAGATGCCGGCATAGCGCGCCGCCTGCGGGTTGCTGCCGACGGTCGTCACCGCGAAGCCGAAGGTCGTGTATTTGAGAGCGAGCGCCAGGACGATGGCAAGCAGCACGCCGATGATGGCGCCGATATGGGCATCGGTCGGGCTCATGATATGGGGCAGGAACAGGCTCGCCGGGATCTCCGCCGAATAGGGATAGGGTGCTCCTTCCTCCATCATCGGACCGCCTGCCGCATAGCTCACGATATTGATGCCGACATAATTGAGGAGCAGCGTCACGATGACTTCATTGATGCCGCGATAGGCCTTGAGGTAGCCCGCGATCGCCGCCCAGAAGGCGCCGCCCAAGGCACCCGCCAGGGCGCAGATCAGGAGGTGCAGCGGCCAGTACATTTCCGGGAGGTAGAGTGCGGCGATGGCGCAGAACAGCGCCCCCATATAGATCTGGCCCTCGGCGCCGACATTGAACAGGCCGGCTTTCAGCGGCACGGCGACGGCGAGGCCGGCCAGCAGGATGGGCGAGAATTTCACCAGCGTGGCGCCAAAGCCGTAATAGTCGAAGAAAGCTTCGCCGAAGAGCGAGCGATAGGCGGCGATCGGGTTGGCGCCCGCCATCAGCATCAGGATCGAGCCGACGAGGAGCGCCAGGATCACCGCCCAGACGGTCTTCGTCGCATAGAGGAGCTGCATGGCGCGCGCCATCACACGACCTCGCTTCCGACACCCGCCATCAGCTCGCCGAACCGCTCAGGGCTCGCTTCATCGGGCGTGAGGATGCCGGTGATGCGGCCGCGATACATGACGGCGATGCGGTCGGCGATATCCATGACATGCTCAAGCTCGGTCGACACATAGAGGACGCCGACGCCCGATTTCTTCAGGTCGAAGATGGTGTTTTGCACGAATTCGATGGCCCCGATATCGAGCCCCTTGCAGGCCTGCATGATGATGAGGAGGCGGGGCTTCGCTTCGATCTCGCGCGCCAGGATGACCTTCTGCTGATTGCCGCCGGAGAGGAAGCGCGCCGGCTGCTGCGGCGAGCGCAGGCGCACGTCATAGTGCTTGACGAGCAGGGCGGCATTTCTCGCCATATAGGCGAAATCGAGAATGCCATGGCGCGAGGCGGGCGGGCGGTCATAGTCGCGCAAAATGAGATTGGTCGCGACCGGGTAATCGAGGACGAGGCCGGTCGTCTGCCGGTCCTCGGGCACGAAGCCGATGCCCGCTTCGTTCTTGCGCGCCTTGACGCCGAGCGGACCGATATCGCGGCCGCCGACCAGGATCCGGCCGCCATCGAGCGGGCGCAGGCCCGCAATGACCTCGCCGAGCTCGCGCTGGCCGTTGCCGTCGACGCCGGTGACGCCCAGCACCTCGCCCGCGCGCAAGTCGAAGCTGAGATTGTCGAGGGCGCGCACGCCCCGATCACTGGTGGCGATGAGGTTCTCGGCCGTGAGCAGGATGTCGCCCAGGGCGTTCTTCACCCGCTTCAGATTCATGATCACGTCGCGCCCGACCATGCGCCGCGCCAGTTGCCGCGGTGTCGTGTCTCGGGCGTCGATTTCGTCGGTGACCTTGCCGTGGCGCATCACCGTCACCCGGTCGGCCACTTGCATCACTTCCTCGAGCTTGTGGGTGATGAACAGGATGGTGTGGCCGGCGGAGCGGAGCGCCTTCAGGCTGTCGAGGAAGGAGCCGATCTCGCCCGGCGCCAGCACGCTGGTCGGCTCGTCGAGGATGAGGACCTCGGCCTTGCGGTAGAGCGCCTTCAGGATCTCGACGCGCTGGCGCATGCCCATGGGCAGCGTCCAGATCTCAGCCTGAGGATCGATGTCGAAGCCGATGCTCTTGCTGAGCTCGCGGATGCGCTTCTCATGCGTCTTGAAATCGACGGTATCGAGGCCGCGATCGAGGCCGAGCACGATATTCTCGGTGACGGTGAGCGAGCTCACCAGCATGAAATGCTGATGGATCATGCCGATGCCGTGCGCGATGGCATCGCGCGGCGACGCCAGTTTGAGGGTCGCGCCGTCGAGCAGGATCTGTCCCTCGTCGGGCCGGTAGAGCCCGTAGAGGATGTTCATCAAGGTCGTCTTGCCGGCGCCGTTCTCACCCAGGATCGCATGGATGGCGCCCTTGGCGATGGTGATCGAAACATCGTCGAGCGCCTTGAACGCGCCGAATGACTTCGTGATCCCATCAATGACAATGTGATCCATCGACCTGTCCGCTACTTTCGTTCACTCTCCCTCCGCCACGCCGCAGGCGTGGGGAGGGTGGCGCGCGTCAGCGCGACGGGTGGGGTGCCCCCTGAAGGGAGGTCTCTCAAGCAAGGTCTTTGCAGTCTCCATAGCCATTCGTTAAGTACCTCCTGGTGGAGAGACCCCACCCGTCGCGCGTTCCGCGCGACACCCTCCCCGCGCTTGCGCGCGGCGGAGGGAGCGTAGGCCAATGGCTCAGGGCGTGAGCTCGCCCGACTTCATCTTCTCGGCGAGCGCCAGGACCTCTTTCTGGACGTCTTCCGGCACGGCCTTGTGGAACGAGCCGATGCGGGCCGCTTCCGGCGTCTTGAGGTCGAAATTGTAGTTCTTGCCCTCGAGCTTGCCCTCCTGCGCGAGCTTGATGTAGTCGAGCATCGCGCCCTTGATGTCGAAGATGGCGGATTGCAGCACGGTGTCGGGCCAGTCGGCGACGGCGTCGTAATAGAGGCCGAAGCCCCACACGCCCTTCTCCTTGCAGGCCTGCAGGCTGCCGATCACCGCATTGTCCATGGTCGGGAAGATGACGTCGGCGCCTTGCGAGATCTGGTTGAGGGCGGCTTCCTTGCCCTTGGCGATATCGTCCCAGTCATTGGTATAGGCGGTGAACACTTCCGTGCCGCCCGCCGCCTTGAAGCCCGCCTCATAGGCGGAGTTGAGGTCGAGCGAGAATTTGATCTTCTGCCCGCCGATCCAGCCGGCCTTGCCGCTCTTCGACATCTTGCCGGCGAGATAGCCCATGAGATAGCCGAACTGGCGGAAGTTGAAATCGGCCGAGGCGATATTGCCGCCGCCCAGCTGGCCGTTGTTCACCACGAAGATCGTGTCGGGATATTTGGGACCGACGCGCTTGGCGGCGTCCTGGAATTCGCCGCCATGGCCGATCACCACCTTGTAGCCGCGCCTGGCATAGTCGGCCATCGCTTCGGCCTGATCGGCCTGCGCCACCTTTTCGCTATAGGCGACATCGAGGCCGAGCTTGTCCTTGGCCTGCATGATGCCTTCATAGCCGGACTGGCTCCACGACTTGTCGGTGATGTTGCCCGGCATGACGATCGCCACTTTGAACGCGTCCGCCCAGGCGGGCTTGAGCATGGCGACGCCGGCAGCCGACCCGCAAATGGCAATGAAAGACCTTCTGCTGATGATCATGTCTCTCTCCCTTGTTGGCCGCAGCTTCGCCGCGGCTCGTTCTTCATTGGCAAGGGACAGTCTTGATCAGGAATTACTTTTGTTCGATATTAAATAAATGAACTTTATTTCCGCTTCAGGTTAAGTATGCCGCGCGAAGCCAAGCCGCAGATCACCCTCGACGGCATCGACGTCAATCTCTTGCGCATGTTCTGCGTCATCGTCGAGAGCAACGGCTTTTCCGCCGCCCAGGCGCGCATGAACATTTCCGCCGCCTCGATCTCGAGCAAGATGGCGGCCCTCGAGGACCGTTTGGGCTTGCGCCTGTGCCAGCGCGGGCGTGCCGGCTTCAGCCTGACCAGCGAAGGCCAGAAGGTCTATGAGGCCGCGACCGCCATCTTCAAGTCGCATGTCGCCTTCGTGCGCGAGGTAAGCCAGTTGCGCCAAGACCTCACCGGCAGGCTCGATGTCGGCATCGTCGATTCGACCGTCACCAATCCCGATATGCGCCTCTCCGATCTGGTGCGCCGCTTCAGCCTGAAGCATCCCAATGTCCATCTGGCGCTGCATGTCATGGAGCCGCCCGATATCGAGCGCGCTCTGCTCGAAGGCAAGCTGCAGATCGGCATCTCCGCCTTCTACCATCATGTGCCGGGGCTCCAGTACCGGCCGCTGCTCGAGGAATTGCACGAGCTCTATTGCGGGCGCGGCCATGCGCTCTTCGACCGCGCGCCGAACCGCATCGAGATGGCGGAATTGCGCGACTGCCGCTATGTCATCCGCAGCCATCTGCCGAGCCATGTCGAGCTCGCCAATGACAGCGTGACCGGCGGGGCCACCGTGACCGACATGGAGGCGATGGCGCATCTGGTGCTGTCCGGCCAGTTCATCGGCTTCATGCCGGTGCATTATGCCGCGATCTGGACCGGGAACGACCGCATCCGCCCCATCCTGCCCGGGCGCTTCACCCACAAATCGACCTTCGAGATCGCGCTCAATTCCGAGCACCGCATGGACCGCACGACGGTGGCGTTCCTGCAGCAGATCCGGCCTTGAACCGGAATCTGAAATGATTACGCTTGGCCGCTGCTAGAGCAAATCCCGCCAAAGTTGAAGACTTTGGCGATAAGGATTTGCTCCAGCATATTGATTTGGCGCGAATCCTTTTCGGCGAAGTGATTCCACTTCGCCGGGATGCGCGCTAGGAGAACGGTCCATGATATTGCGCGTCGTCTTGTTGGTCATCGGCAGCCTGATGGTCCTCATGGGGCTCGTATGGATCGGCCAGGGCAGCGGCTATTTCCCCTATCCCGCCGAAAGCTTCATGATCAGCCAGACGCCCTGGATCTATTGGGGCCTGCTTCTCGCCGCTTTAGGCCTGGTGGTCATCATCCTTTCGCGCAGGCGCGGAAGGTAGACACACCCCTCACATCCGCGCCAGCAGCAGGATTTCCTTGTTGCCGGCATCGAACAGGATGAGCTTGCCGCGCTGATCGTCGATCAGCCAGCGCCGCGCGTCGTTGAGGGCGCCGAGGAATTTGGTCTCCTGGTCCATGATCGCAGGCGGACAGGCCATCTGGGTCGCGACCAGCGGTCCGAAGCTGATCTTGTCGCCGGTGACGGTGGCCTTGCCGCCGAAACCGTTGCAGCCGCCCTTGCCCGTCACCTTGCCGTCCTCGGCGATCTCGATCGTGCTCTGCAGATTGTCGATGACGCCGCCATTGCGGATCGATTCCGCCAGCCATTTGCCTTTCGGGATCGAAGCCTCGGACCCTTGTGCGACGCGCTGGACCAGGACTTCCGGCTGGATGGGGCCGCGGATCTGTTGGCGGGCGCTGGTGGCGAACCACACTTTGCCGTCGACCAGGATGCGTGCCTGGAGCATATAGGTGTGGCCGCGGCGGATGCGTGTGTCGTCGAAGCGCAGGCGATAGGGAATGGGCAGACGATTGCGCGTGCGCACTTGCGTGACGGCGAAAATGCTCTCGGGCGTATCGGGCGCCAGGTCGACGATGCTCACCTCCAGGATCGCATGCCGCGGCAGGGCAATACGCTCGCGATAGGAGACGGTGCCGCGCAGGATCCGCTCCTTGGCATGGGCAGGCAGGGCCGCGGGCAGGGCCAGCGCCAGCGAGGCCAAGCCCAGAAGCCTGCGCCGCGATAAAGGATTGAGGGTTTTGCCGTCGCTCATGGTCGCCTCCTTCAGCGGAACTCTGATAGGGTGGACTTTATGTCCTTATTAGGGAGAAGGCGCCGACCCGCGCAAACGGTGCCGATCTCCGACTACAATCGACCGTCGTTGCGCCTGAAGGTGGAATCTGCAAGACTTTGTCCAGGAAGAACAAGGCCGGACGAACCGGTCTCCCGCTAGAGAACCATCCAGGAGAGCAAACATGGACATGAAGATCGGAAAGCTTGCCGCCACTTTGCGGGTAACCGTCGGCGGTGCGGCGCTTATTGCCTTGATGGCGCTTTCCACGCCCGTCTTGGCCGTCACCCCGGCCGACACGCTGGTCGAGGGCTTCGCGATCGACGATATCATTTCCATGGACCCGGCCGAGGCCTTCGAGCTCTCGACAGCCGAGGTCACCGCCAACACCTACAACCTTCTCGTCCGTATCGATCTCAATGATACATCGAAGGTCAAGGGCGACCTCGCCGAAAGCTGGACGGTTTCGGACGATGGCCTGACCTATACGTTCAAGCTCAAGCCCGGACTGAAATTCGCCTCCGGCAACCCGATCACCGCCGCCGACGTGGCCTATTCCTTCGAACGTGCGGTCAAGCTCAACAAGAGCCCGGCCTTCATCATCCAGCAACTCGGCATCAGTGGTGACAATGTCGCGGACAAGGCGAAGGCCGTGGACGATACGACCTTCCAGTTCGTCGTCGACAAATCCTATGCGCCGAGCTTCGTCCTCAACTGCTTGTCGGCGACGGTCGGTTCGGTGGTCGACAGCAAGCTGGTCAAGGAGCATGTCGCGGCGGTCACGCCGAGCGACGACTACAAGTACGACAATGATTTCGGCAATGCCTGGCTGAAGACCGGCTTTGCGGGCTCCGGTCCCTACAAGCTGCGCGAATGGCGGGCCAATGAAGTCGTCGTCATGGAGCGCAACGACGATTATTTCGGCGAGAAGGCGAAGCTCGCCCGCGTCATCTATCGTCACATGAAGGAAAGCGCTGCCCAGCGCTTGGCGCTGGAAGCCGGCGACATCGATGTGGCCCGCAATCTCGAGCCGAACGACCTCGACGCCGTTGCCAAGAATGCCGATCTGAAGACCACCAGCGCCCCCAAGGGCACGGTCTATTACATCAGTCTCAATCAGAAGAATCCGAACCTCGCCAAGCCCGAGGTGCGCCAGGCCTTCAAATATCTCGTCGACTATGATGCGCTGGGCGCCACCATCCTCAAGGGCATCGGCGAGATCCATCAGACCTTCCTGCCGGATGGCGTTCTGGGCGAGCTTCCCGAGAATCCGTTCAAGCTCGACGTCGCCAAGGCCAAGGAGCTGCTCGCCAAGGCCGGTCTTCCGGACGGCTTCAACGTCACCATGGACGTCCGCAGCTCTCAGCCGGTGACCGGCATGGCGGAATCGATCCAGCAGACCCTGGGGCAGGCCGGGATCAAGCTCGAAATCATCCCGGGCGACGGCAAGCAGACCTTGACCAAGTACCGTGCCCGCAATCACGACATTTATATCGGGCAGTGGGGCCAGGATTATTTCGATCCGAACTCCAATGCCCAGACCTTCGCCAGCAATCCTGACAATTCCGATACGCCCAAGATCTCGACCCTTGCCTGGCGCAATGCCTGGGACATTCCGGAACTGACCAAGAAGACGGAAGCCGCCTTGCTCGAGCGCAATCCGGACAAGCGCGCCCAGATGTATCAGGAGCTGCAGAAGGCCGTCCTCGACGCCAGCCCCTTCGTGATCATTCACCAGCAGCTGGAAGTGGCGGGCCTGCGCGGCAATCTGAAGGACTTCAAGCTCGGCCCGAGCTTCGACACCAATTTCGTCGATACGATTTCCAAAGAATAGTCTTTGGATAAGAGGGCGTGAGCGCGATTGAGACCGAAGCGTCGCGCGGCGGCGCTCGTGCCGTCGCCATCGCCTCGGTGATCGGCCGGTTCATCGTCATCGCGATCACGACCTATCTGGGTCTGCTCGCTGTGACGTTCTTTATCGGCCGCGTCATCCCGATCGATCCGGTGCTGGCGGTACTGGGTGATCGTGCCCGCCCGGATGTCGTCGAGCGCACGCGCCGCGAAATGGGCCTCGACCTGCCGCTCGTCCAGCAGTTCTATATCTATCTGAAGAATGCGCTCAGCGGCGATTTCGGCAATTCGGTCCTGACCACCAATCCGGTGATGACCGACATTCGTCGCGCCTTTCCGGCGACGATCGAGCTGGCGACGCTCGGGACGCTGATCGGCTCCGTGCTCGGCGTGCCGCTCGGCGTGCTGGCCGCCGTCAAGCGCGGCAGCCTCGTCGATCAGGTCGTCAGGCTCATCGGCCTCATCGGCTATTCGGTGCCGATCTTCTGGCTGGCGCTTCTGGCGCTGGTCCTGTTTTACGCCAAGCTCAAATGGGTCGCTTTCCCCGGCCGCATCGACGTCGTCTATGAATACAGCTTCACGCCGGTCACCGGTTTCTATCTTCTCGATTCGGCGCTGCAGGGCCAGTGGGACGTGTTTCGCGATGTCTTTCGCCACATCATCCTCCCGGCTTCGCTGCTCGGCTATTTTTCCCTCGCTTATATCAGCCGCATGACGCGCTCCTTCATGCTGAACGAGCTCGCCCAGGAATATATCGTCGCCGCGCGCGCCAAGGGCCTGTCGGAGACACGGGTCATCTGGGGCCATGCCTTGCGCAACGCGGCGGTGCCGATGGTCACCGTCATCGCGCTCTCTTATGCCGGGCTCTTGGAAGGCTCGGTTTTGACCGAGACGGTCTTTTCCTGGCCGGGCATCGGTCTCTACATCACCAACTCGCTGCAGAATGCCGATATGAACGCCGTCCTCGGCGGCACGATCATCATCGGCTCGGTCTTCATCGGCATAAATCTCCTGTCGGACCTGCTCTACCGGCTCCTCGATCCAAGGACGAAAGTGGGATGAGCGAGATCGGCCAGACGCGGCGCGATTGGCTCCTCAGCGAGCGGCCGCAGTCGCGCCTCCAGGCCAGGCTCGGCCGCGCCTATGTGACATGGCGGCGCTTTTCGGCGAACCGCCTGGCGTTGCTCGGTCTCCTCATCATCATCGCCTTGCTGGTCGTGGCGGCCCTCGCCCCGATGCTGGCGCCCTATTCGCCGGTCGTCGGCGATCTCAAGAACGCGCGGCTTCTGCCGCCGGGTCCTGAGCATTGGTTCGGCACCGACGATCTCGGCCGCGATATCTTTTCGCGCATCATCTACGGCTCGCGCTGGACTCTTTATGTAGTGGTGCTCGTCGCCATCATCGCCGCCCCCATCGGCCTCCTGATCGGCACCGTCGCCGGCTATGCCGGCGGCTGGATCGACGCCATTTTGATGCGCGTGACCGACATCTTCCTGGCTTTCCCGAAACTGATCCTGGCGCTGGCCTTCGTCGCAGCGTTGGGGCCCGGCATCGAGAATGCCGTGCTCGCCATCGCCATCACCTCCTGGCCGCCCTATGCGCGTATCGCGCGTGCCGAGACTCTGACCGTCCGCAACTCGGATTACATCAAGGCCGTCCAGCTCATGGGCGCCTCGCCGGCGCGCATCGTGCTCCGGCACATCATGCCGCTCTGCATCTCATCCCTCATCATCCGGGTGACGCTCGACATGGCTGGCATCATCCTCACCGCCGCGGGCCTGGGCTTCCTCGGTCTCGGCGCCCAGCCGCCGCTGCCGGAATGGGGCGCCATGATCGCCTCGGGCCGCCGCTTCATCCTCGATCAGTGGTGGGTCGCCGGCGCCCCGGGTGCCGCCATCCTCATCGTCAGCCTCGGTTTCAACCTGCTGGGCGACGGCTTGCGCGATGCCCTCGATCCGCGGAGCGGCGATCAATGACGAGCCTCCTCGAGGTCGATGACCTGCGCGTGACCTTCCCGACGCGAACCGGAATCATCGAGGCGGTTCGCGGTGTTTCCTTTGCGCTCGGCCGCGAACGGCTCGGCATTGTTGGCGAGTCGGGTTCGGGCAAGTCGCAGACCGGCCGCGCCATCATGGGCCTGTCGCCGCCGCAGGCGATCGTGACCGCGAAGAAGCTCGCCTTCGACCGCATCGACCTGCTCAGCGTCTCGTCCGCCCAACGCCGGGCGCTGCGCGGCAAGCGCATCGCCATGATCCTCCAGGATGCGAAATATTCGCTCGATCCGGTCATGACCATCGGCCGGCAGATCGTCGAGACGCTGCGCGCGCATGAGAAGGTCGGCAAGGCGGAAGCCCGGGAGCGGGCGCTCGCCATGCTGGAGGCGGTGCAGATCCGCGGGGCGAAGCGCGTCTTCGATCTCCATCCGCATGAGGTTTCGGGCGGCATGGGCCAGCGCGCCATGATCGCCATGATGCTGATCGCCGACCCTGAGCTGATGATCGCCGACGAGCCGACCTCGGCGCTCGACGTCACCGTTCAGCTCGAGGTTTTGAGCATTCTCGACAAGCTCGTCGCCGAGCGCGGCATGGGCCTGATCTTCATCTCGCATGATCTGCGGCTGGTCTCGTCCTTCTGCGACCGGGTGATCGTGATGTATGCCGGCAAGGTCGTCGAGCAGCTCAAGGCATCCGAGCTCGGCAACGCAGAGCATCCCTATACGCGGGGCCTTCTCGACTGCATGCCGAAGATCGGAGCCAACCGCCACCCGCTGCCGGTGCTCAACCGCAAGCCGGAATGGGCGGCATGACCAAAGCGCTTTCGATCGAGAAGCTCGAGGTGATCTATCACGGCTTCCTGGCGCTGAAGGGGGTCAGCTTCGATGTGCAATCGGGCGAATCCTTCGGCCTCGTCGGTGAATCGGGCTCCGGCAAGTCGACCATCCTGCGCGCGATCGCGGGGCTGGCGCCGGTCGCCGCGGGCACGATTGCCGTCGACGGCAAAGAGCTGGGCCGGCATCGCGACAAGACTTTCTACCGGCGGGTCCAGATGGTCTTCCAGGATCCTTACGGTTCGCTGCATCCGCGCCAGACCGTAGACCGGCTGTTGCAGGAGCCGCTCGCCATCCATGGCATCGCCGACGGCGAGCGCCGCATCCTGAAAGCCCTGGACGAGGTCGGCCTCGGCTCGGGCTTCCGCTTCCGCTATTCGCATCAGCTTTCGGGCGGCCAGCGCCAGCGCGTCGCCATCGCGCGCGCCCTCATCCTCGAGCCTTCGATCCTGCTGCTCGACGAGCCGACATCAGCGCTCGACGCCTCGGTCCAGGCGGAAGTGCTGAACCTCCTGGAAGAGGTCCGGCGCCGGCGCGAGCTGACCTATCTGATGGTGAGCCATGATCTCGCGATCATCACCCATATGTGCGAGCGCCTGATGGTGATGCAGAACGGTGAAGCGGTCGAGAATCTGAACGCCGGCGAGCTCGCCGGCCATCGCGTCGCCAGGAACTATACGCGCAACCTCCTCAAGGCGAGCGAAGGCTTCGATCGCAGCGCGCAAGGCCGCGGCTAGAGCCGGATGAGTTTAGTCCGCCTCACTACCCTCACCCTGAGGTGGCCGCGAAGCGGCCCTCGAAGGGTGGCAAGCGGCAAGACCGCTGTTCCTGGATCATGCTTCGAGGCTCGCTTCGCTCGCACCTCAGCATGAGGGGTGTTTCGGCGGGCCGACTCTTTTCAAGTCATCAGGCTCTAGGGATTACAACTGCCTGACCGCCCTCGCTTGCGTCTTGTCGAGTTCGTCCAATGCCCAATCCATCTCGACAAGGTCCTTTTCCCGGGCGTCAGTCAATGAAGACAAGAGTTTCTTGCCTTCGGCACTGTCGACGCCTTGCGCCTCGAGATTCGTGATGACCGACCGCTGGTGTGAAATCAGTTGATCCCGGCGCGCCGCACGCAGACGAGCCTGTACAAAAATGTCCAACAGAACGGTTTTGTTCATGTCGTCACCTCACGAGGTCTGTGAAGAGTCGAGTTTGATTCATGGTCGCGGCGGTTTCATGACCTAAACCATACAATAATGTAAGAATGCCATCGAAAATCAGCGCGTGGCCAAGAGCTACACCCGCAACCTTCTCAAGGCGAGCAACGGCTTCGACCGCAGCGCGCAGGGGCGCGGTTAGGAGCGGTCGTGTCGAGTGGGTGGCTTACGCCTTCTTCAGGAACTCGGTCTTCAGCACCAGGCCTTTGACCTGCTTGGTGTTGCACTCAATTTCACCGGGATTTCCGGTGAGCCGGATATTCTTCACAAGCGTGCCCCGCTTGATGGTCTCCGACGTTCCTTTGACCTTGAGATCCTTGATCAATGTTACAGAATCGCCATCCTTGAGCTGATTGCCATTGCTGTCCCTGACGATGATTTCGTCTGTCATGTTTTTCCTTTGCAGCCGCAGCCATCTGGCTCAGCGGCCGGGCGACCAGCCATTGCTCGGTCCGGCGTGAAAATTTGGAGCGGGCGAAGGGAATCGAACCCTCGACATACAGCTTGGGAAGCTGTCGTTCTACCACTGAACTACGCCCGCTTGCCGGCCATAGGGATATCGATTTCGTGAGGCCCCGTCCAGAGGGGTCAGGATTTCGCCATCTGGTCGAAGCGGGCGCGGGCCTTTTCCACGCGTGAACGGTTGTGTCGGGCCCAATCGCCGAGCGCCCTGACCGGGACCAGGAGGTCACGGCCGAGGCTGGTCAATTCGTAATCGACCCGGGGCGGGATGGTGGGGGTGACGGTGCGGGTGACGAAGCCGTCGCGTTCGAGCCCGCGCAAGGTAGTGGTCAGCATCTTCTGCGAGATGCCGCCGATGAGCCGGCGCAATTCGCTGAAGCGCATCGCCCCGTCGCCGAGCAGGCTCACCACCAGCACGCTCCATTTGTCGCCGACGCGCGCCAGGATCTCGTTCACCGAGCGGCAGTCCGAGGGCATGTCGCCATTGATGCGCGCCTCGGCATAGATCTCCCTGAAGCGTTGGGGTTCGGCGGGGAGTTTCAGGATCCTTGGTTTCACGAAAGTGACTCCGGTTTCGAAAAAGTGCCGTCTTGTGCAGGTTTTGACAGTCACTCATATAGCGCAAGTCACCAATAGATACCATGAGGGAAGCCCATGCGGAATGTCGCGGTATTCGTCGGAAGCCTGCGCAACGGATCGATCAATCAAAAGCTCGCCAAAGCGCTGGCGAAGCTCGGGCGCGGGCAGTTCGCCTTCACCTTCGTCGAACTGGGCGACCTGCCGATGTTCAATCAGGACCTGGAAGCGAACCTTCCCTCGAGCGTCGTGCGCATGAAGGAAGAGATCGTGGCGGCGGATGCGGTCCTGTTCGTGACGCCCGAGCATAACCGCTCCATCCCGGCGGTGCTCAAGAACGCCATCGACTGGGGCACCAGGCCCTGGGGCCAGAATTCATGGGCCGGCAAGCCCGGCTCGATCATCGGCACGAGTCCCGGCAATGTCGGCACCGCCGCAGGGCAGGCGCATCTGCGCAGCGTGATGACCGTGCTCGACGTGGTGCTCTTGGGCCAGCCCGAAGTCTATTTCGTGACGACGCCCGGCCTCATCGACGACAATGACGACATCACCGATGATGCGACGCGCCAGTTCCTCGAAGGCTATCTCGCGCGCTTCGCAACCTGGATCGACCAGGTCACGCAATATGAGGAGAAGGTCCGGCAGAAGGTTGCTTGATTCGCGCTAGCTATTCCGCGGCCTCGAACCTTGCGCGCAAATCTTCTGCCCGGAGCTTTTTCGCGACGGCTGCCTCGCCGCCTGATGTCTCAGTGAACATCGCGAGCGTCTCGAAGTCATCCGCCGCCGGAGGCATGATCGCGGTATCGGTATATACAGCGCGGTTTGGATCGCGCATCACGCGCCGATAAATGCGGTTGGCTTTACGGACCATCATGAGATAGCGATAGGCTTTCGCGATGATCTCGGCGGCATATTTGGGATAGAAGACGAAAGGGCTCTCGAGCGGCAGGCTTGGGCGCCGGTCGATGCGATACTTTCGTCGAAAGAAGCCCCCTTCCAGAGGGTGCAGCCCCTCGATCTGGAACATGAGGGAAAACCACATCATGACGCGCATTTTCCCTCCGGGCCGCCCCTTGGGGACGCAAGCCGCGCGCCGGATCACCGTCTCGAGATGTTCCGGGGTATAATAGGAAGCCCAGGCTTCACGATAGACCTGGTCCCATTCGGCATCCGACATCTTCTCATGATGGGTCACCCGATGATGAAGGTCATATTTGTTGAGATCCGGGTCCATCCACCGGCCATCGCCAAGCAGGTTCTTGTGATCCTCCGAGCCTGGCAGCGGTGTCAGAAAGTTGAACTCCAAAAGATCGATCGGCAATTCGCGCTTGATGATTTCGACGTCGCGCAGAATCGATTCCCGCGTATCATTGGGGAAGCCCAGAATATATCCGGCATAGGTCGTGGCGCCATGAGCTCGCCATGCCTGAAGCATGAGCCGGTAATCGGTGATCTTGTTCTGGCGTTTTTTGGCGGCCAACAGATTATCGGGATTGATGTTCTCGAGCCCGATGAAGACCCGGGTCACCCCGGCACGGCACGCCTTCTCTATGAAGCGCGGAATCCGATGGCACAGCGTGTCGACCTGGATGATGAGCTTGATCTTGAGGCCCTCCCCCTCGCGCAGCGAGATGAGACGATCGAAGAGCGGTTCCCACTCTCTATTGCGGGCGAAATTGTCATCGGTGATGAAGAAACAGTGGATGCCCTGGCGGGCATTGTCGCGAATGATCCTTTCGAGGTCGTCGGGGGTACGGAATCGGCTCTTGCGGCCCTGGACGTTGATGATCGTGCAGAACGAGCATTGAAAGGGACAGCCGCGGCCAAGATCGAAGCTTGAAAAATGCCCGCGCGTGCGCCGCACGGCTTCCGCCGGGAGGATCGGCACGGGCTGACCTTCGAGCGCCGGCAAGTGCTTCATATGGTTGTAGAGGGGCTTGAGCGAACCGGCATGAGCATCGCGCAGCAGTTCATCGAGCGCGCCATCCTCCGCCTCTCCGGCGAAGATCGAAATCCCCATGTCCTGCGCTTGGCGGATTTCGGCGGGCAGCTCGGGCAGCATGGCAAGACATCCCGACACATGAAAGCCGCCGATGGCGACCGCTAGCCCTTCTTTGAGAAAGGGTCTCGCCAGATCGATCGCGCGGTTGAACTGGTTGGATTGCACACCGATCAAAGCGACGAGAGCCTGCCCGCTTTGTCTGCGAATCTTGCGAATGATTGCCTTGGGCTTGATGCGTGTATTGGTTTCATCGAGGGTAACGAGGCGGAGATCGACGTCTGGGCCGAGAACCTGCCGGCGGCGGCAGTCAAGAGCAAGACCGTTGACGGCCGCCAGCGTGTTCGCAGGGATTTCCGAACGGATCCATTGGATCGGATAGCCATCGTCGTCATAGTGCGACGGTTTGATCATCACGAGGTGAAACGACCGCATCGCGACTCCCCTGGAGCTGACTTATGGCCGGAAAAATTGGCAATCGCAGTCGTAGCGTGGGGCCTGTGCAGCCTCGTCTCGCCGGTATCAGCCCGGATTCATTGACGCGCTGCCGTGACAGCCTGATGAACGCGGTGCCTAAGGCACGAACGGCTTGAAGTGCTTGGAGAGCTTCAGGCCCTGGCGCTGGTAGTTCGAGCCGATGCCCTGGCCGTAGACCTGGTCCGGCGCTTCCGTCAGCGGCTCGTAGATGAGCCTGCCGATAATCTGCCCGTCCTCCAGGATGAAGGGCACTTCATGCGAGCGCACTTCCAGCACCGCGCGCGCTCCCTCGCCGCCCCCCGACTGGTGGCCGAAGCCCGGATCGAAGAAGCCGGCATAATGCACGCGGAACTCGCCGACCAGCGGGTTGAACGGCACCATCTCGGCGGCATGCGTCGGCGGCACCCTGACCGCCTCCTTGGAGGCGAGGATATAGAACTGGTCGGGATCGAGGATCAAAGAGCCCTTCTGCCAGATCGGCTCCCAGTAATCGCCGACGTCGAGTGCCCCCACCTTGTCGACATCGATGAGGCCCGAATGCCTTTTGGCGCGGAAGCCGACGGGCTGGCCGTGGGGCTGGCCCGAGAGATCGACCGAGAGCGCGATGCCGTTGTCGATATTGGCTGTCTCGCTCGAGATCAGGGCCTCGCTCTCATGCAGCATGGCGATGATCTCATCGGAGGCGAGCGGCGGGCCTGAGCGGAAGCGGATCTGCGAGAGCCTGGAGCCGGTGCGCGCCAGGATGGAGAAGCTCCGGGGCGAGATCTCGGCATAGAGCGGGCCGTCATAGGCTTCCGGGATCTTGTCGAATTCGCGCGCCTCATCGGCGATGACGCGGGTGAAGATGTCGAGCCGTCCGGTCGAGCTCTTAGGGTTCGCCGCGGCCGAGATGCCTTGCGGCAGCTTCAGGGACTCGAGAAGCGGCACGATATAGACGCAGCCCGCCTCGAAGACCGCTCCCTGGGCGAGGGAGAATTTGTGCAGCTGCAGCTTCTCCAGGCGCTCGGCGACGGTGATGCCGGGACCGGGCAGGAAGGACGCCCTGACCCGATAGGCCCATTCGCCGAGCCTCAGATCGAGGCTTGCCGGCTGGATCTGGCCCTCCGCCAGGGGCCGGCCGGGGTCGATGAAGCCCTTGTCGCAAAAATCGAGAAGCGCCCGCGCGGGCAGGATTCCCCGGGGCAGTTGGGCAGCGGTGGGCTTACGTTGCGGCTGCGGCATGGCGTTATTGAGGGGTTTTGGCGGCTTTAGGCAAGCGTTATCTGAGGCCAGTGGAAAACCCGAAGACATCGTCTAAACTGTCGCCATGTATGAAAGCGTAACCCGCAATATCCGTGTCGTCGTGCGGCCGAAATATCTGCAGAGCCAGTCGCGCCCGGAAGATGACCATTTCGTCTGGGCCTATACGATCGCCATCGCCAATCTGGGCACGGAGATCGTCACCTTGCGCTCGCGCCATTGGCGGATCACCGATGACCGCGGCAAGCTGCAGGAAGTGAGAGGCGAAGGCGTGGTCGGCGAGCAGCCGACCCTGGCGCCCGGCAAGAGCTTCGAATATACCTCCGCCGTTCCGCTGTCGACGCCCTCGGGCTTCATGGTCGGAACCTATCAGATGGAGACGTCGAGCGGCGAACGCTTCGATGTCGACATTCCCGCCTTCTCGCTCGATTCCCCGCAATCCCACCGGCTGATCAACTGACCTCATGACTGCACAACGTTTAACGCCGCGCGACATGCTGGCCCGCCTCGTCGCCTTCAACACCACGAGCCGCGACGGCAACATCCCGCTCATCGAATTCGTCGAGTCCTATCTCGCCGATTGGGGCATCAAGAGCCTGAGGGTCGATTTCGAGGCGGGCAGGAAGACCAACCTCTATGCCACCATCGGTCCCGACATCGCGGGCGGCATCGTGCTCTCGGGCCATACCGACGTCGTGCCCGTCGACGGCCAGGACTGGTCGACCGATCCGTTCGAGCTCGTCGAGAAGGACGACAAGCTCTATGGCCGCGGCACCTGCGACATGAAGGGCTTCCTCGCCACCGCTCTAGCGCTGGTGCCGGATTTCAAGGCGGCGAAGCTCAAGGCGCCGATCCATCTGGCGCTCTCTTGCGATGAGGAGGTGGGCTGCGTCGGCGTGCGCCCGCTCGTCGCCTACATGAAGCAGCATCTGCCCCGGCCCAAGGCGGTCATCGTCGGCGAGCCCACGCTGATGAAGGTGGTGAACGCGCATAAGGGCGCCCATACGTTCTCGACCGAGGTGTTGGGCCATGAAGCGCATTCGAGTTGCACCCATATCGGCGTCAATTCGATCCTGGTGGCGGGCGAGCTCCTGACCGAGATCGGCCGCCTCGCCGCCGAGATGCGCGACAGGGGCGATCCTTCGGGCCGCTTCACCCCGCCTTACACGACGGTGCATGTCGGGCTCATCGAAGGCGGCACCGCCAAGAACATCATCCCGCGCCGCTGTTCGTTCAAATGGGAGACGCGGCTCTTGCCGGGAAGCGATCCCGACGAGGTGCCGGAGAAGTTCAACCGTTTCGCGCGCACGCTCGAGCCCGCAATGAAGGCGGTGGCGGAAACGACCGGCATCAGGACCGAGCGCACCAATGCCGTGCCGGGTTTGCGGCCCGAGCCGGATTCGCCCGCCGAGCATCTGGCGCTGCATCTCGCCGAGGCCAATGGCAGCGAGGCCGTGTCCTATTGCACCGAGGCCGGGCTCTTCCAGGAGAGCGGCATCCCCACGATCATTTGCGGTCCGGGCTCGATCGAGCAGGCCCACAAGCCCGACGAGTTCATCGCCATCTCCGAGATGGAAAAATGCGAGACCTTCATGAAACGCCTCATCCGGCATTGCGCATCGTAATACCCTCGCCCCACTTCCTCCATTTTCCCCTCTCCCATCCTGCGGACGGGAGAGGGGAAAAGTTGAGAGGGCGCAATTCAGTTGCACCAGCCCTTCATCATCCCCATATTTCGGCCGATTATTGACGTGAGGCAGGCATGACCCTGTTGCTGAACATACTGTGGTTCATCCTGGGCGGATTTCTCTCCGGCCTGGGCTGGCTCTTGGCGACCGTGCTGATGGCGATTTCCATCATCGGCATCCCGTTTGTGCGCTCCTGCTTCACGCTGGCGATGTTTTCCTTCTGGCCGTTCGGGCGCGACGTGGTTTCACGCAAGGATCTGACCGGCCAGGACGATCTCGGCACCGGCACGCTCGGCCTCATCGGCAACATCGTCTGGTTCGTGCTGTGCGGCTGGTGGCTCGCGGTCTGGCACATCACCGCCGCGGTCATGCTCGGCATCACCATCATCGGCATACCCTTCGCCGTGCAGCATCTGAAGCTCGCGGTCGCCTCGCTCCTGCCGGTCGGCAAGACGGTCGTCGATTACGACACGATCGAGCGCGCCCGCGCCGGCCGCAATCCTACTGCGTCTGCGCCTGCGCCTCAGGCTCCACTTCCTCCGGCGCGAAGCGGTAGTGTGTAGAGCAGAATTCGCAGGTCACATCGATCACGCCGTCGGCCTTCATCGCCGCGCGGTCGTCGTCAGAGAAGCTCTTCAACAGGTCGCCGATCTTGTCGCGCGAGCAGCTGCAATGGCGCTCGAGCTTGACCGGCCGGTAAACCGTCACACCGTCTTCATGATAAAGCCGATAGAGCAGTTGTTCCGGCGTCAGCGTCGGATCGAGCAGCTCATGGTCCTCGACCGTGTCGAGCAACAGTCGCGCCTTCACCCAATGATCGTCCTCGACGATCTTCTCCTCATGGCCTTCCGGCGCATCGCCTGAATGGACCGGCAAGGGGCTGATGCCGCCGTCCTTGGGCAGATGCTGCACCATGATGGCGCCGGCCCGCCACGATTCCTGGCGCTTGCCCCATTGGGCGAGCGCACCCGCCGCGAGCTTCAGCCGCGTCGGGATCTGCTCCGACTGCTGGAAATAGCCGAGCGCCGCTTCGGTGAGGGTGAGGCCGCCCAGCGCCACGATGCCCTGATAGCGTTCCATGCCCTGGCCCTGGTCGATGGTCATGGCGAGATGGCCCTTGCCGAGCAAGGCCTGGGGCGTCGGCGCCTCGAGCCTGGCCACCATGTCGGCATCGAAGCGGGCATAGCCCCGGATGCCGCTGGGCGATGAGAAATCGGCGACCAGGAGGTCGACCGGCCCGTCGCTGTTCGTCTGCAGGATGAACTTGCCGTCGAATTTGAGCGAGGCGCCGAGCATGGCGGTGAGCGCCACGGCTTCCGCAAGGAGAGCGGAAACCGGTCCCGGATAATCATGCTTGTGCAGGATGTCGTCGACCACGCCGCCTAAGCGCACGATCCGTCCGCGCACCCCCAAGGGCTTGATCTCAAAAGGCATAACGATGTTGTCGGGCAGTTCGGTCATGGAATTCACGTGTTTCCGCTAGGGCAAGACGGGCTCGCCCTGAAGCTAGCTTGATATTTTGACGTCATTCTGCGCCGAGGCACCGCAGCAGAATGCTTTTCTGGATATGGAGACGGTTCTCGGCTTCGTCAAATACTACCGATTGCGGACCATCCATGACATCCGCCGTTACCTCCTCGCCGCGATGGGCCGGCAGGCAGTGCATGAACAGCGCATCGGGCCTGGCCTTCTTCATCAGCGCGGCATTCACCTGGTAGGGCTTCAGCATGTTGTGGCGGGCCTTGGCGTCGGTGTCATGCATGGACACCCATACATCGGCGACGACACAGGAGGCATCGGTGACCGCTTCTTCGGCCGAGGTCGTGACCTTGACCTTGCCGCCCTTGTCCTTGGCCCAGGCGAGCGCGCTGGCGTCGGGCGAAAGCTCTGTCGGACAGCCGAGCCGCAACTCGCCGCCGAGCTTGGTCATCGCATGGATCCAGGACGTCGCGACATTGTTCCCGTCGCCCACCCAGGCGATGGCATGCTTGTCGATCGAGCCCCGATGTTCCTCGAAAGTCATGATATCGGCCATGACCTGGCAGGGATGCGATTTGTTGGTGAGCCCGTTGATCACCGGCACGGTCGCATGCTGGGCGAGCTCGAGCAGATGGTCGTGGCGCTTGGCGCGGATCATGATGGCATCGACATAGCGCGACAGCACCTGCGCCGTGTCGGCGACCGTCTCGCCGCGGCCGAGCTGCATGTCATTGGCCGAGATGACGAGCACCTCGCCGCCCAGCTGCCGCATTGCCACCTCGAAGGAGACGCGCGTGCGCGTCGAAGGCTGCTGGAAGATCATGGCCAGCACCCTGCCTTTGAGCGGCGCATCCGCCTCGACATGGCCTTTGGGCCAGCCCTTGCGTGCGATCTTCATCGCCTGCGACCGGTCGAGGATCTGGCGCAATTCGGCCTGGCTCAAATCGGAAATATCGAGGAAATGCCGCGGGGTGTCAGCCATGGCGAAGAATCTTAAGCGCGCTTGACTTTGAAGGACTGGCAAGTGCGCTCGAGCTTCGCCACGGCTTCGGCGAGATCATCGTCCGACACGATGAGCGGCGGCAGGAGGCGCACCACATTGTCGCCCGCGGCGATGGTGAGGAGCTGCTGATCGAGGGCGTGAGCGACGAAATCGGTGTTCGGCACCTTCGTCTTGATGCCCATCATCAGCCCGTCGCCCCTGACATCCTCGATGATGTCGGGATGGCTGTCCTTCAGCCCAGCGAGCTTCTGCTTGAAATTGAGGCCGCGCTGGCGCACCCGGTCGAGAAAGCCGTCGGCGAGGACGACATCGAGCACCGCATTGCCGACGGCCATGGCGAGCGGATTGCCGCCGAAGGTCGAGCCATGCGTGCCGGCGGTCATGCCTTGTGCCGCTTCCCTGGTGGCGAGGCAGGCGCCGACCGGAAAGCCTCCGCCGATGCCCTTGGCGATCGCCATGATGTCGGGCGTGACCCCCGCCCATTCATGGGCGAAGAATTTTCCCGTGCGGCCGACGCCCGATTGTACTTCATCGAGAAGCAGGAGCAGGCCGTGTTCGTCGCAGATCTCGCGTAGGCGCTTCAGCTTCTTCGGCGGCACCGGGCGCAGGCCGCCTTCACCCTGGATCGGCTCGATCAGGATGCCGGCGGTGGCATCGGTGATGGCGGCGAGAAGCGCCTTCTCGTCATCGAAGGGAACCTGGTCGAAGCCGTCGACCTTGGGGCCGAAGCCTTCGATATATTTTGGCTGGCCGCCGGCGGCGATCGTGGCCAGCGTCCGGCCATGGAAGGCGCCCTCGAAGGTGATGATGCGGTAGCGCTCCGGATGGCCTTTGGCGGCATGAAATTTGCGCGCCATCTTGATCGTGCATTCGAGCGCCTCGGCGCCGGAATTGGTGAAGAAGACGGTGTCCGCGAAGGTCGCTTCCGTCAGGCGCTTGGCGAGCTTCTCCTGGCCCGGGATCACATAGAGGTTGGACGTGTGCCAGACCTTCGCGGCCTGCTCCGTCAGCGCCTTGACCAGATGCGGATGGGCGTGGCCCAGGCTGGTGACGGCGACGCCGGCGCCGAAATCGAGATATTCCTTACCGTCCTCCGTATAGAGACGCAGGCCCTTGCCGTGGTCGAAGGCGAGAGGCGCGCGCTTATAGGTCGGGAGCACGGAAGTGTTCATGGGCCCAGTCCAAATGAAAATGCCGCCACGACTGGCGGCCTTGAGCCCTGCTTATATGTGTTCCCTCCCTAGGGGTCAATCACGCGGGCCCCCGGCGAAAGGTCGGATAGGCTCCACCTGAGTCAAACCGTCGCATGGACCCCTGATTCGCCCGCCTGTTAGGTTTTCCTTAACCGTCCCTCCTTCGCTGAAGCTTCGGAGGGCAAAGGCGGTCCTGCGAAGCGCGCTAGCGCGAAGCAGGAAGAGAGTTGGGGAAAACCTCTTAAAGTGAGTGCCGGATTCTTGATGGTGAGTCACGGTATATTGTATGGTTAGGCCATCAAGCTACGAGATGTAGCGTTCATCTAGTCAGTTTTGGGCAAAGAACGCTGGACATGCGGGTCCAGCGAAGTGTGAGGGATTCGAGCGTGAACAGCGAAATTGGGGCCAGCCACGGAGGCGATAAGATGTCCTGGACGGATGAGCGGGTGGAGCTCTTGAAGCGACTATGGACGGAGGGCCTGAGCGCCAGCCAGATCGCCGGACGCCTCGGCAACGGTGTCACGCGCAACGCCGTCATCGGCAAGGTCCACCGCCTCAACCTCTCGGGAAGGGCGCCCCAGCCCAGAAGCTCCGTGCCGCGGCCGCGCCGCACAAGGGAGCCCAGCCACCCGGGCGGCCGGACCACGCCGTCCATTCATCTGCCCACCACCGGAGCGACGGCGCTCAAGCCGTCCTACCGCGCCGAGGCGCAGCCCCGCCCCTTGCCGGTGCCCGAGCCCCAGCCCTTGCGGCTGGTCGATCTCCCCAAGGACGGGCGGGTGACCATCCTCCATCTCTCGGACAAAACCTGCAAATGGCCGATCGGCGATCCGGGGGCCGAGGATTTCTGCTTCTGCGGACACAAGCCGCGTGACGGCTCGCCCTATTGCGAATATCACGCTCGGCTCGCCTATCAGCCGCTGCAGGACCGCCGCCACCGCCGGGTGTCGAACGGCTGATCCGGGAGAGGGCCGTCATCGCCTTGCGTTCGCCTGTTTTCCCAGGCACAAAGGCAGGCATGTTCGACCTTCGCCCGACGATACGAATGCGTGGGCCCTGCCAGCAGGAGACTAGCGGCAAGGGTTGAGCGCGTCATGCCGCGCTTGTGAGCGTCGAAATCAAGCCCTTCCGTCCTGCGGAGGGCTTTTTTATTGGCTTGAACCGGATTTCGACGCGCCATTCGAAGAACCCGGAGGCCACCATGGCCAAGGCACTGATCACCAGCGCGCTTCCCTACATCAACGGCATCAAGCATCTCGGCAATTTCGCGGGCTCGCTTCTGCCGGCCGACATTCATGCCCGCTTTCGCCGCCAGATCGGCGACGAGACATTGTTCATCTGCGCCACCGACGAACATGGAACGCCGGCCGAACTCGCGGCCGCGCGAGCCGGCATCGACATTAGGGAGTTCTGCCGCGCGCAACATGAGCTCCAGGCCGGCATCTATCAGCGCCTTCATCTGTCTTTCGATCATTTCGGCCGCTCGTCCTCGGTCCAGAACCACGCGCTGACACAACATTTCTTCCTGCGGCTCGAAGCGCGCGGCCTGGTCGAGGAACGCATCGTCGAGCAGATCTATTCGCCTGCCGATGCGCGTTTCCTTCCCGACCGCTATGTCATCGGCACCTGTCCCTTCTGCCGTTCCGAGCGGGCGCGCGGCGATCAATGCGAGAGCTGCACGCGGCCTTTGGATCCGACCGATCTCTTGAGTCCCAGATCGGCCTTGTCGGGAAGTGCTGATCTCGAGCGGCGCCCGAGCCGGCATCTGTACCTCAGGCAATCGGCGCTGGTGGAGGAGCTTGCGGCGTGGATCGACAGCCGCAAGGGCTGGCCGCGGCTCGTGACCTCGATCGCGCGCAAATGGATCGCCGAGGGCATCGCCGATCGCTGCATCACGCGCGATCTTGCCTGGGGCGTGCCGGTGCCGAAGCCGGGTTTCGAGGGCAAGGTCTTCTATGTCTGGTTCGACGCGCCCATCGCCTATATTGCCGCGGCACAGGAATGGGCGGACCTCGATCCTGCGCTGCGCGACTGGCGATCCTGGTGGCTTGCGGGGGAAGAAGTCGACTACATCCAGTTTCTCGGCAAGGACAATGTGCCGTTCCACACCGTGAGCTTTCCCTCGACCTTGCTCGGGTCGGGAGAGAAGTGGAAGACCGCCGATCTCATCAAGGGGGTGAACTGGCTCACTTACGAGGGCGGGAAATTCTCGACCAGCGCCAGGCGCGGGGTTTTTCTGGATCAGGCGCTCGACCTCTTGCCGGCCGATTATTGGCGCTGGTGGCTTGCGGCCAATGCGCCGGAAAGCGGCGACACCGATTTCAGCTTTGCCCGCTTCGCCGTCGATGTGAATCACGATCTGGCCGATACGCTAGGCAATCTCGTCAATCGCGTCCTGAAGTTCGTAAGCTCGCGCTATGGCGGCCGGGTGCCGGAGGGCGGTGCGCCCGCCGAAGCGGAGCAGCGCTTGACGCGCGAGATCGAGCAGCGGCTCACCTCCTTGCGCGCGCATCATGCTGCGGTCGAATTGCGCAAATCCGCCGAGGACGTGCGGGCCATCTGGCGCCTGGCCAACAACTACCTCGCCGCCGAGGCGCCATGGACAGCCTATGGTGACGATCCCGCGCGCGCCGCGATCGTCACCAGGACCGGGATCAATCTGGTGGCTCTCGCGGCGATCGTGGCGGAACCTTTCATCCCGGCGACCGCCGCCCGCATCCTGTCGGCTCTGGGGCTTTCTTCTGCCGCGCTCGGATGGCCCTCTGCCCAAACCGCGCTCGTGGCGATTGAAGCGAACAAAGAGGTCAAGGCGCCGCCCGTGCTTTTCGCCAAGCTGTCGCCGGAATGGGTTGCGGAGAATACGCGCCGTTTC
Organism: Pseudomonadota bacterium; assembly: GCA_021828105.1. GTDB lineage: Bacteria > Pseudomonadota > Alphaproteobacteria > Rhizobiales > Aestuariivirgaceae > Taklimakanibacter. Next base: position 37,209 of record JAKATG010000024.1, on the reverse strand, counting down.
GCCGGAACGGCATCGGCCGAGGCGTGATCGAAACAGTTATCCACTTTTCCCGATCACGCGCTAGTATCGGGGTAAACTCGCCCGGGTGCCCTATGGCTGAAACGCGACCGGTTCGCCGTCTTGCCGCTATCCTCGTCGGCGATGTCGTCGGCTATTCGCGCCTCATGGAGGCCGACGAGGCGCAAGCTCTCGCGGCCCTCAGGGACTTGCGGGCACAAACACTCGAGCCGCTGATCGAATCACATTCCGGCCGGCTGGTGAAGACCATGGGCGACGGCGTGCTGGTCGAATTTGCCAGCGCCGTCAATGCGGTCGCCTGCGCCCTTGCCATCCAGGCACGCATGGCCGAAGCGAGCGGCCCGCTCACCGAAGAGAAGCGCATCCTGTTGCGGATCGGCATCAGCCTGGGGGATGTCGTCGAAGACGGCTCGGACATTTATGGCGATGGCGTCAATATCGCGACACGCCTCGAGGCTTTGTCGCCGCCGGGCGGCGTCTGCATAGCCGCCAATGTGCACGAAGCCGTGGGCGGAAAGATCAATCTGGCGGCCGAAGATCTCGGCGAATGTCACCTCAAGAATATTGCCCGCCCGGTGCGGGCCTATGTCCTGCGCGACGGCGCAAGGATCAGGCCGCAAGCTCAGCCGTTACTGCTGCCGGACAAGCCTTCCATTGCCGTTCTGGCGTTCGAGAATCTGAGCGGAGAACCAGAGCAGGATTATTTTGCCGATGGCATCGTCGAGGAGATCATAACGGCGTTGTCGCGGATCAAATGGCTGTTCGTCATCGCGCGCAATTCGAGCTTTGCCTATAAGGGGCGGATGGTCGATGTGAAGCAGGTCGGTCGCGAGCTCGGCGTCCGCTATGTGCTCGAGGGCAGCGTGCGCAAGTCGGGCAGCCGCATGCGCATAAATGGACAGCTCATCGATGCCTCGACCGGCATTCAGATCTGGGCTGACCGCTTCGAGGGCGCGCTCGCGGACATCTTTGACTTGCAGGATCAGGTCACCATGCGCGTCGTGGGCGCCATTTCGCCCAAGCTGGAGGAAGCCGAAATCGAGCGCGCCAAGGGGAAGCCGACGGACAGCCTTGACGCCTATCAGTGCCACATGCGCGGCATGGCGGCATTTTATCAATTGACTGAAGAGGGTAGTAGAGAGGCCCTCATCCAGTTCTATCGCGCGATCGATATCGATCCGAATTTCGCTTCCGCTTTTGGCATGGCGGCGCGCGCCTATGCTCAACGCAAGGCGTTCGGCTGGCCGCAGACAAGAGCCGATGAGGGCGATGAGGTGGAGCGCCTGGCGAGACGCGCAGCCATGCTGGGCAAGGACGACGCCGTGACCCTCACCATGGCCGGCATTGCGCTCGCCTATACGATCGGGGATCTCGACAGTGGCGACTCGTTGATCAACCGAGCCCTGACGCTCAATCCCAACCTCGCCTCGGCCTGGTTTTTCAGCGGCTGGGTCAAGGTCTGGCTCGGCGACAGTGCTACGGCGATTGATCATCTTTCGCGCGCCATGCGTTTGAGCCCGCAGGATCCGAATATGTACAACATGCACGCGGCGACGGCCGGCGCGCATTTCGTCGCCGGCCGATACGACCAGGCGATGTCGTCGGCGACGATGGCCGTGGAGAACCAGCCGAACTACGCCCTGGCGAACAGCCTCCTGGCCGCGAGTGCTGCTCATTGTGGGCATGCATCGATCGCTCGCCGTGCCCTTGACCGGCTGCTGCAGCTCGAACCCGACCTGCATATCTCCTGGCTCACCGACATGTTCCCTCTTCGGCGCGCCGAGGACATTGCAAGTCTCGCCGAAGGCTTGCGCAAAGCGGGCCTTCAGAGCGATTGAATTGAGAGTGCTGAATGGGTGTCGACGGTGGACAAGGCAGCCAACATAGGTTAATATCAAAAGGTAATACCTAGTGATATTGCGAGTCGCAAATGGCAACATCGATCAAGATTGACGACGACCTGAAGTCCCGCATCCAGCAGCTGGCGGCTTCGCGACGGCGCTCCCCACATTGGATCATGCGGGAAGCAATCGAGCAATATGTTGCGCGTGAAGAGGCGCGTGAAAGCTTCAAGCAGGAGGCTTTGGCATCCTGGGCTGCCTATCAGGAAACGGGTCGGCACTTGTCGGGCCGCGAGGTGCGTGATTGGTTGAAATCGTGGGGCACTGAGGATGAACAGGCGGCACCTGAGTGCCACGAGTAGTCGTCACCGAAGGCGCGTTGCGGGGATTGAGACGCTGCCGTGACTTCTTGGCGGCCCGTACTCCGCAAGCTGCCAACCGTGCGGCCGCAACCATCGAGCGGCACCTACTGCTCCTGGAGACGACACCGGACATTGGCCGGCCTTTCCCTGAGCTGCCAGAGCTGCGCGAGCTGGTGATAGGCTTTGGCGAGTCAGGTTATGTCGCTCTGTATCGCCACGAGCCGGCCGACGATACGGTGTATGTGCTGGCCTTCCGACATCAGAGAGAAGCAGGGTACTGAACGCGTCTACATGGTATTTCACCGCCCGCCTGACACGTCGAGGAGCGCGCCCGTGACATAGGATGAGGCGTCGTCGAGGAGCCACAGGATCGCTTCCGCGACCTCGCTTGCCCGGCCTGGCCGTCCGAGCGGCGTCGTCGCCCCGATGCGCCAGGCTCGGTCGGGCTGGCCGGCGCTCGCATGGATGTCGGTCTCGATCAGCCCGGGCCGCACCGCATTGACGCGCACCCCTTGGGCGCCGAGCTCCTTGGCGAGCCCGATGGTCAAGGTGTCGACGGCGCCCTTCGACCCGGCATAATCCACATATTCGAACGGGGCACCGAGCCGTGCCGCGGCCGACGACACGAGAACGATCGAGCCGCCCTCGCCGCCCCGCTCGCGGGCAAGGCGGCGGGCACTTTCCCGCGCACAGAGATAGGCGCCCAGCACATTGACCTCGAAGACGCGCCTGAGCCGCTCGGCGCTCATCTCGGCGAGCGTCAGCGACGGCGCGACGATGCCGGCATTGATGACGACGCCCGCAAGGCGGCCGAGCGTCTTTTCCGTCGCATCGAACATGGCGATTACATCGGCCTCGACGGCGACATCGCCCTTGACGAGGGCTGCCCGCCCACCGGCTTGGCGCACCGCCGCCGCCGTCTCCTCGGCGGCGGCTTCATTGCCGACATAATTGATGCCGACCGACCAGCCCTTGGAGGCAGCGAGGACCGCCGTCTCGCGGCCGATGCCGCGGCTGCCGCCGGTGATGAGGATGGTCTTCATTGGGCTGTCTTGCGTGCGAGCGGCAGGATGTGGTCCCTGGAGAGGGCGGCGAGCGGCAGGTCAGGCAAAGCAAAGGGATCGACCCAGGCGATTTCCTCGATCTCCGCTGCCGGTGCGACCTCGCTCGTGATCGTCATGTCGAATGTCTCGGCCTCGACGATAAGGTCTTCTTCGCCTGCGGCCGGAGCAACGAATTTTCCGAGATAATGGGGAAGAGCCTCATCGATGCTGAGGCGGAGCTCTTCCCACAATTCCCGCGCCAGTGCCCGGCGCGGCGTCTCCTGAGGCTCGATCTTGCCGCCGGGCTGCATAAAGAAGGATGTGCCGCGCTTGCGCACGAGGAGGACATGGCCCGTCTCGTTGCGGATGAGTGCCGCGGCGATGCGGATGGTGGTCCGGGACGTGCTCATCTTGGCTCGATCAGGTCCCAGCGATTGCCATAGAGATCCTCGAACACCGCCACCATGCCATAGGGCTCCTCGCGCGGCGCCTCGAGGAAGCGGACGCCGCGTTCGCTGAAGGCCGCATGATCGCGCTTGAAATCATCGGTTTCGAGAAACAGGAAAACCCGTCCGCCGCCCTGGTTGCCGACGATTGCGATCTGCCGGCCATTGGCCGCCTTGGCCAGCAGAAGGCCGGTTCCACCACCCTGAGGCGTGACCACGACCCAACGCTTGTCCGGACTCAACTGACGGTCTTCGCTGAGGCTGAAGCCGAGCTTGCCCACATAGAATTCAATGGCCTGGTCATAGTCGTCGACCAGCACCGTGATCAGGCTGAGATGTCGCGCCATCGGGGGATCGATCTCAGCGCCGGGCTTCGGTCGCCATGCGCAAAGCGAGTCCCGCGAGCACCGTTCCCATGAGCCAGCGCTGCGCCACGAGCCAGGCCGGACGGCCGGCGAGGAACACCGCGATCGCACCCGCCAGCGTGACGATCACCGTATTGACACTGACGCTGATGGCGATCTGGGTCGAGCCGAGGATGAGCGATTGCAGGAGCACGCTGCCATGCTCGGGGCTGATGAACTGCGGCAGGAGCGACAGGTACATGACCGCGATCTTGGGGTTCAGCAGATTGGTGAGGAAGCCCATGGCGAACAGTTTGCCGGGACTGTCCTTGGGCAGTGCCTTGACATGGAAGGGCGAGCGCCCGCCGGGCTTGACCGCCTGCCAGGCGAGATAGAGGAGATAGAGCGCGCCGCCGAAGCGCAGCGCGTCATAGGCATAGGGCACCGCCATCACCAGGGCGGTGATGCCGAAGGCGGCGCAGAGCATGTAGACGATGAAGCCCAGCACCACGCCCGCAAGTGAGATCATCCCGGCGACGCGCCCCTGGGTGATGGAGCGCGAGATGATGTAGATCATATTGGGGCCGGGCGTCAGCACCATGCCGAGCGCGATCAGACCGAAGGCGACGAGGCTCGAGAGGTCAGGCATGGGCTAAATTCTCCTCAAGGTAAGCTGATAAGTCGGTGCCGCCGCCCTGACAAGAGCGCCTGGCTCACACGAGCCATGTCATACCCTCTCCCGCAACGGGGGAGAGGGTGAAAAACCGTCAATTCAGCTTACGCTCGACCGTCTCGTTCCATTCGCGCCGGAATATTTGAGCATCGCCCTCGAAGGCCTCGATCAGGCCCCAGATGAGCCAATGGGTGCTGGTCGCTTCATGGCGCGTATAGGTCTCGATCCGGGTGTGCCAGTCGCCGCGCCCGAGCTCTTCGGTCCAGTGGGTCTCCATCCGCGCCGACAGCGGATCCTCCGGCCTTATGCGATAGGTCTTCTCGGCGGCCGAGTGGACGATGAGGCCATGCGGCGCGATCTCATAGCGGCCATTGTCGTCGCGCTCTTCGATGACCGTCTCGCCCGTCTTGTCATCGATCGTTACTTTCCGGCTGGCTTCGGGCTTGGCCAATTCCGTGACCTTGACGGCCTCAGCACCTTCTGCCGGCTTGAAGACGGGTGCGACCTCTCCGTCGATCTCGCGCCGGACCGGCACATGCACGCGCGACGAACCGGCATAGACCGTGAGGGTCACCGGCTCCGGCGCCGGCCACATCAGCGGCCAATAGGTGGTCGAGATCGACACGCGCAAGCGGTGGCCCTTGGGAATGCGCCAGGCGATATCGTCGAGCGCGATCTTCATGCGGTAGCGCTTGCCGGGCTCGAGGGCTGAGGGGCTTTCGCGGCTGTCGCGCTGGCAGAGATTCTGCAGCTGATAGGTGATACGGGTCACTTCGCCCGTTGGCCATACGTCATTGAGCCTGACGGCGACGAAAGCGACGGGCTTGTCGACCGAAAAATCGAGCTCTATGGCGGGCTGGCCGACGATGTCCATGTCGGTGACGAGCTGGGGCGAATCGAAGGTGAGCGATCCGGCATCGTCCCTGACCTGGTTGCCCGGAAAGCCCGAGCCGTTGAACATGATGCAGTAATCGCCGCTGTCGAGGCCGATATCCTGGGGCGATGACACAGTGAGCGGCGTTTCGGGCCGGGCCCCGCCGCCGATGCCGTCGTCATTGAGATACCAGTGCTTGATCTCGGTATTGCCGGCATTCCACACCTGATCCGAGATCCAGCGGCCCGGCCATTCGTCGGGCCCGCTGGTCGGTTTTATTGCGTCCATCACATAGACGCGATAGGGCGCATCGCGCATGACGCCCGTAGGCTCGCCCTTGAGCCAGAAATCCCACCAGCGCAGCGCCTCCTGCAGGAAGCCGATGCGCGGCCCCACCATCGAGAAATGCGGATATTTGTGGATCCAGGGGCCGATGATCGCCTTGCAGCTCGATCTGAGGCCTGCCATCAATCGCGGGATCGCATTGGAATAGGCATCGTTCCAGCCGCCGACCACGAGGCAGGCGGCATCGATGGCGCCGAAATCCTCAGCAACGCTTGCATGTTTCCAATAGGCGTCGCGATGCGGATGCTCGAGCCAGGGCACGATGAGCATCGGCTGGTTCTCGAGCCGCTCCATCCATATCTTCCGCCAGGCCTCGCCGACGATGGCCGGATCCGGCGGGCGCGAGGAAAAGGCGAACATCGTCGCGGCCCAGGCCATGTGCTCGTTGATGACGCAGCCGCCCTTATAGTGGATGTCGTCCTGATAGCGGTCGTCGGTCGAGCACAAGGTCACGACCGCCTTGAGGGCAGGGGGCTTCCTCGCCGCGACCTGGAGGCCGTTGAAGCCGCCCCAGGAGATGCCGATCATGCCGACGGAGCCCGAGCACCATTTCTGCTGCGTCAGCCAGTGGATCACCTCGAGCGCGTCGTCCTGCTCCTGCTTGGTGTATTCGTCGAACAGGAGCCCTTCCGAATCGCCGTTGCCGCGCATGTCGACCCGGATCGAGGCATAGCCGTGGCCGGCGAAATAAGGATGGGTGAGGGCATCGCGCACGATGGTGCCGTCGCGCTTGCGATAGGGCAGGTATTCGAGGATCGCCGGCACCGGCTTGGCGTCGGCGTCCTCCGGCAGCCACAGGCGCGCCGCGAGCCTGACCCCGTCGGACAGGGGAATCCAGATATTCTCGATTTCCTTCACCTGGCGCGGGAAGGTGGTGACGGTCTGCATGGGAGGATCCTGTCTGGGCGGGCTCGTGAAAAGGCAATAGAGCGCGGATCGCCAACTGTCAAAATGACGACGGGTGATGCGGTCCGCCACAAAAACCACCCACCCTTAAACCGCCGATGAACGCCGGTTTCAGGGTGAGTTCAGCGCCTTCCCGCTAGTTTACGCTTCATCTTTGAGAGGAGATTCCCGTGATTACCCGTCTGTCCGTTCCCGCCCGTTCTGTCCTTATGGCCTCGGCTGTCCTTGCCGGCTTTTTGCTGGCGCCGGCGGCGCATGCCAATACCGCGCCTGCCGACGGCGTCGTCCTCGTTCCTCCGGCCAAGGCCGAAACGGTCATGCCGAAATTCAAGCGGGGCCGGATCGTCGATTTCAAGACCCGCCAGAAGCCGGGATCGATCGTCATCGTGACCAGGGAGCATGCGCTCTATTACATCCTGGGCAACGGCAAGGCGGTCAAATACCGGGTGGCGACGGCCAAGCGCGGCTTCGAATGGTCGGGCACCAATACGGTGTCGGCGAAGGTCAAATGGCCCAGTTGGTCACCGCCGGCGGCCATGCGCAAGCGCCGGCCCGAGCTTCCGTCCTATATGGCGGGTGGACCGGAGAATCCGCTGGGTGCGCGCGCCATCTATCTGGGCAGCAGCATCTATCGCATCCACGGCACCAATGAGCCGGCCTCGATCGGCAAATCGGCCTCGTCGGGCTGCATCCGCATGCACAATGCCGATGTGAGCGAGCTTTTCCAGCATGTGAAGCTGGGCGCGACGGTGACCGTCGTCTGAAGCCAGCCTAACTGCGGATCAGGACCACCGGCGCAGCCGCATGGCGGCCGCGATCCTTTCGTTCGCCAATTCATGGGCGACGTCGCGCGGCAGAGCCTTGGTGTTCCGGGCGCGCGTCAGCACTTCACGCGTATTTTGTGCGACGAGCGTGCCGATCAGCTCGAACACCTCGCGCTCGCTGCCGCGGCGGTATTCGACGGCGCCGCAGATCACGCCGCCGGCATTGGCGATGAAGTCCGGCACCGAGAGGATGGCATGCGCGTTGAGATAGCGCTCGGCCTCCGCCGTCACCGGGATATTGGCGCCCTGTATGACCATTTTTGCCTTGAGCTGGCCGACATTGTCGGCTTGCAAGACATCGGGCCGCGCCGCCGGTATCCAGATGTCGCAATCGGCGGCAATGATCGCGTTCCGATCGCGTTTCAGCGGTACATTGGCGTCCAGCACGGTGCCGCCTCGCTGCTTGATGTGGGCGAGCTTCAAGGGGTCGATGCCTCGCTCATCGATGATCGTCCCCTTCGAATCCGACGCGGCGACCAGGATCGCCCCGCGCTCGGCGAGAAAGCGCGCCGCATGCTGGCCGACCGCGCCGAAACCCTGGATGGCCACTCGGGCACCCTTGAGGGGAACACGCGCGAATTCTCCGGCAACTTCCGCGGCGATCATGCAGCCGAAGCCGGTCGCCCCGATCTCGTCGAGCGGAATTCCGCCGAGCTCGCGCGGCACGCCGATCACCCGGCCGATCTCGTCGTGAATCCAGGCCATGCAGCGCTCGTCGGTGCCCATATCGGGACCGGCGATATACTCTTCGATATCGCGGATCGCCGAGGCAAAGGCACGGATCAGCACTTCCTTGTCCTCCAGCGGCACGTGGGGATCGCCGATGATCACCGATTTTGCGCCGCCATGCGGCAGGCCGGCCGCGGCATTCTTCAGTGTCATCGCGCGCGCCAGCCGCATGCATTCGGGGAGCGTCGCATCGCCTGCCATGCGAAGGCCGCCGATCGCCGGCCCACGGGCGACATTGTCGACGACGACAACGGCTTTGAGCAGGGGGCGCTGCCGGCAGATATGAACGATCTTGTACGGCCCCAGCGCGTCGCAATGCGCGAACAGGTCATCCATGGCGTGAGGACTTTCCCGACTGGAGAAACTCGACGACCTCGCGCAGGAAACGTGCGGCTTCGCCACCCGTCAGCGCACGATGATCGAAGGTCAATGACAGCGGCATGACGCGGCCCGGCGCCACTTTGCCCTGGTACAGCAGCGGCCGCTCAACGATCCGCCCTGAGCCCAGGATGGCCACTTGCGGCGGCATCAGGACGAGCTCGGCATGGAGGCCGGCGATCGTGCCGAAATTCGAAAGCGTGAAAGTGGCTCCCAGCATGTCGGCGGCGCCGATCGTCCGATCGGCGATCTTGCGCTTCATCCCGTCGAGGTCGCGGCGCAGCTCAGCGGCGCTGCGCGATCCTGCATCCCTGAGGACCGGAACGAAAAGTCCTTCGGGGGTGTCGTGCGCGATGCCGAGATTGATCGTCTGGTGAAGACGCAGAGTCTGCGCCTTAGCGTCATACCAGGCCCCCAAAGCGGGATGAGCCTGAAGAGCCGAGACGATGGCGCCAATGAGCTTCAGCGTCACATCTTCCGTGGCGGGCCAAGCTGAGACATCCGCCTCCTCGGTGACCGTGGCCGGCACCACTTCGGCATGGGCGCGGCTCATATTCGACGCCATGCTGCGCCGGGCGGGGGTGAGTCTCACCAGGTTTTCTGCCTGGCCGCCGGCTTGTTGAGCCTCCAGATCCTGGAGCGTGATGGTCCCGTCAGGCCCTGTGCCCTTGACTCGTGACAGGTCGAGGGAGAGTGCTGCGGCCTTTGCCCGCACCGCCGGGCTCGCCTTGATCGCGCTCTGCGGCAGATCGCCGACGATCCCTGCCTTTTCGATCTCGCCGCCCTCGGAATATTCCACCAATATGTCGCCGACCCTGACGACATCTCCGACCTTCCCTAGCGTGCTTGCAATCCGTCCGGCCTGGGGCGACGGCAGCTCGACGACGGCCTTTGCCGTCTCGACCGAGACCAGCGGCTGGTCGACAACGACATGATCACCGGGAGATACATGCCATTGGACGATCTCCGCCTCGACAAGGCCTTCTCCGAGGTCAGGCAGGCGGAACGCGCTCATGCATACTCCATGAGGCGGCGCGCCGCCTTGCCGATCCGCGCGGCCGACGGCAGATAATGCGACTCGAGCTTCGCCAGCGGCATCACGGTGTCGTAGCCGGAGACGCGCGAGACCGGTGCCAGCAATGAGAAGAAGCACGCCTCGGCGACACGCGCGGCGATCTCGCCGCCGAAGCCGCCATTGCCGGCCGCTTCCTGAACGATCAGGCATCGCTTTGTCTTGGCGGCCGAGCGGGTGATCGCGTCGTCGTCGAGGACCGAAAGCGTTGCGACGTCGATCACCTCGGCACTGATGCCATCTTCCGCAAGATCCGCCGCCGCGGCGAGCGTCTCACGCATCATTGCACCCCAGGCGATGAGCGTAATGTCGCTGCCGGTGTGCTCGACAAAGCATCGGTCGAGCGGAAGCGTCACGCCGTCGTCGGTCACGTCCTCCTTGGCGGCGCGATAGAGCCGCGTCGGCTCGAGGAAGACCACGGGGTCCGGATCCCTGATCGCGGCGAGAAGCAGGCCATAAGCCTTGCGCGGCGATGAGGGTATGACGACCCTGAGGCCGGGAATATGGGCGAACATCGCCTCGGGGCTTTCCGAATGGTGCTCCGGCGCATGAATGCCGCCGCCGCAAGGGCTGCGCAGGACCATCGGGCAGGCGAGACGGCCCCGTGTGCGGTTGCGCAGGCGCGCGGCCTGATTCACCACCTGGTCGATGGCCGGATAGATGAATCCGGTGAATTGGATTTCAGCGACCGGGCGAAAGTCCTGTGAAGCGAGCCCGACGCATATCCCCGCAATGGCCGCTTCGGCGAGCGGGGTGTCGCGCACCCGGTCAGGCCCGAAGCGATCGAGCAATCCGACCGTCGCCCGGAACACGCCGCCATTGACCGCAACGTCTTCACCAAGCACCAGGACACGGTCGTCCTCGGCCATCGCCGTTGCGAGGGCGAGGTTCACCGCCTCGACCATCGTCATCTCAGTCACGGCCTTTAGCCTCCTCGATGACAGAATCGCGTTGGCGCTTGAGCGGGGCGGGCAGGGTGGCGAACAGATGATCGAACATGGCGGAGGGCGGTTCGGCCGCGGTTGCAAGATAGGCGGCAACGGCTTCCTCGACCGCAGCAGAGCATCGACTGCGTAGCTCCTCCTCACGCTCCTTCGTCCAATAGCCGGTGCTCGTGAGATAGCTACGCAACCGCCCGATCGGTTCTTCCTTCCAGTGACGGCTGACGTCCTCGTCTGGGCGGTAACGACGGGCGTTGTCGCTGGTGGTGTGGTCGCCAAGCCGATAGGTGACCGCTTCGATGAGTGTCGGGCCGTCGCCGCGGCGGGCCCTTGCTGCGGCCCGTTCCACCGCATCGAGGACCGCGAGCACGTCGTTGCCGTCCACGCGGTCCCCTTCCATCCCGGCGGCGACGGCCTTCTGCGCAAGTGTTTGCGCGGCCGTCTGGGCGCTGAGCGGCACCGAAATGGCCCATTGATTGTTATTGATGACAAAGAGGGCGGGAAGCTTCCAGACGCCGGCGATGTTGATGGCCTCGTAGAAATCGCCCTTCGAGGTCGCGCCGTCGCCTCCGGCACAGACGGCGATACTCCGACCTCCCTTCAGCTTCAGGGCAAGGGCGACGCCGGCGGCTTGCGGAAAATGTGCGGCAACCGGGATCGAGACCGGAAAGTCCGCCCGCGCTTTCTTGAAATCGCTGCCGCGCTCATCGCCGCCCCAATAGAGAAGCACTTCCAGCATGGAGACACCGCGCCACAGCTGAGCGCCATGCTCCCGGAATGCCGGCAGGAGGATGTCTTCGGCGGCCATTCCGGCGGCTATGCCGACCGCGACCGCCTCCTGTCCGAGCGAAGACGGATAGGTCCCAAGCCTTCCTGTATGTTGCAGCGCGATCGCCTTCTCGTCGAAGGCGCGGGTGAGCACCATCGCATGGTAGAGGCGCTCCAGTTGCTGAGGCCCTGCCCATGCTCTCGGCAAGGGCTGGAGAAGCTTGCCGGCAGGATCGATGAATCTGCGGAGGTCCGTCTCGCCACGGGACATCGGCGACGCCGGCGGCGTGGCAACCCTGGTCTTGGCCTTGATGTCGTTCGGCATGACAAGATGCTAAAAACCCATCCGGCGCAGACCGATAACGCGGCCGCGGGTTCCAGGTTCCTTGCCGGAGGGGTAGCGCCGGAGGCCAAGTCCGCCGCCCGGCCTAGAGCAAATCCCGCCAAAAGCCTGCCTCGGACTCGATCCGGGGTTTTTGAAGACTTGGCGATAAGGATTTGCTCCAGAAAATTGATTAAGGCGGGGGGAGCGGCGGTCTCAGGACTTCACCGCAGGCACGCCATTTTACAGCACGGTTTCTCCATCACGGCCGATCGGTGATATGATGAAAGACGATCCAGCGAGCTGGATCATGAAAGGCGGGTCTTATGACCCTCGCCCTTTTGATCGTCAGTTTGTGTGCAGGAGGGTTGTCTTTCAGCCTCCTCGGCTGGGGATTATATGTATCTTCGAAGCGACGGCGGCGCCGCAATCTGGCCTTCGCTTTGGCCGGCGAGGTGACAGGGATTTTGCGCTTCATCGAGACCGGCGGATGGGAAGCCTATTTGCGTGAAACGGCTGAGGGACGGCCAGCGAGGCGAAGGCAGCCCGCGACGTGCTCTTTCTTCGTTCCGAAGCCGGTGATTTTTGAGGCGAACGCCCTTTCGCTCGGTGTCCTCGGGCCGTCCATGGCGCGCGAAATTGCGCAGTTTCATGCGCTGCTGGGCGGGGTCAGTGGAAATTCCTCTTCGATTGCGAGCGATGCGAAAAAGGCCGGCATGGCCCTTATTCAGCTCGAGGAGGCGTTGTCGCTTGCCGACGACATTCTGCGCGGTCTGAAGCCGATGCTGAGCCGGGACCGGAAATTCCCGCATGCGGCCGGCTCCGGTTCCGGTCCATGAACGAGGTTCCCTAAGCGATTTCATGACACTCTTTCTCATTTGTCAGGAATTTGTCATAAGCGGAGCAGAGTGTGCGGATGAGTGATCCGCCTTGCCGAGCTTAGATGATCTGGCCCTGGAAAAAGAATAATGGGGCTGCCGCCGCAGCCCTCGACCTGCGTGAACGGACTTCCAGTCGGGATGCCTTGACGGCGCTGATCGGCGCCCTGCCTGACCCCATCATGCTGCTCGACGCGCATGGCCTGGTGGCGAGCGCCAACGGCAAGGCGCGCGACCTGCTCAACATGGATCCGGAAGGCCAGCATATTTCGTCCGCCATTCGCGCCCCCGCTATTTTGGAGGCGGTCCAGGCGGTTCTCGAGCATGGCGGCACGCGGCGCGTCGATTACGAGCAGCATGTGCCCTTGCAGCGCCATTTCGAAGCCTATGTCGCTGCGATGGCCGAGCCCGAGCAGATGATCCTCATCTTGCTCAGGGACCTGACCCGCGAGCAGCAGACCGAGCGCCTGCGCGCCGACTTCGTCGCCCATGCCAGCCACGAATTGCGCACGCCCTTGGCCTCGCTCCTCGGCTTCATCGAGACGCTGCAGGGGGCGGCCAAGAAGGACGAGGTCTCGCGCGAGCGCTTCCTGGCGCTCATGCAGACCCAGGCCGAGCGGATGAAGCGCCTGATCGACGATCTCCTGTCGCTGAGCCGCATCGAGATGAATGCCCATCTGCGCCCGACCGGCACGACCGACCTCAAGCAGATCGCGTTTCATGTGCGCGACACGCTCTCGGGCCTCGCCAAGGCTGCGGGCGTCGAGATCAAGATCGACAACAAGGAGCCGCTCGTGGTGCAGGGCGATTGGGACGAGCTTGTCCAGGTCGTCCAGAACCTGATCGAGAATGCCATCAAATATGCCGCGAGCGGAAAGGCGATCGAGATTTCGGGGCGCAGGCTCGGCGAGGATTGCGAGCTCACCGTGCGCGACTTCGGTCCGGGCATCGCTGAGGAGCACCTGCCGCGGCTGACCGAGCGCTTCTACCGCATCAATGTGCAGGAGAGCCGCCAGCGCGGCGGTACCGGCCTGGGGCTCGCGATCGTCAAGCACATCCTCAACCGGCACCGCGGCAAGATGCGCATCCAGTCGGAATTGGGGGCCGGCTCGAGCTTCACCGTCCGTATCCCTGCGGTTTCCCACGAAGCCAAATAAGCTCAATTATATCAATCATTTGAATTGTCATATTCCTGTAGTGCGAGTGTCACATAACACACACGCCGGATGCCTAATGAAAAGCAGGCGTCATACAGAGGAGACAAGGAATGAAACGCTTTCTTTTTGCCGTGAGCCTTTTGGCTTTGACGGCTGGCGTCGCGGAAGCCCGTGACCAGATTCGCATCGTCGGCTCATCGACGGTCTACCCCTTCACCACAGCGGTCGCCGAGCAGTTCGGCAAGACCGGCGGCTTCAAGACCCCGGTGGTCGAATCCACCGGCACCGGCGGCGGCATGAAGCTCTTCTGCGCCGGCATCGGCGCCGACAATCCCGATTTCACCAACGCCTCGCGCCAGATCAAGAAGAGCGAGTTCGAGGATTGCGCCAAGCATGGCGTGACCGAGATCGTCGAGATCAAGGTCGGCTTCGACGGCCTGACCGTCGCCAATTCCAAGGCGGGTCCCGATCTCACCTTCACCAAGCAGCAGATCTTCCTGGCGCTCGCCAAGGAAGTGCCGGACAAGGATGGCAAGCTCATCGCCAATCCCTACAAGACCTGGAAGGACGTCGATGCGTCGCTTCCCGATGAGAAGATCGAAGTTCTTGGACCGCCGCCCACCTCCGGCACGCGCGACTCGTTCGTCGAGCTGGTGATGGATCCGGGCGCCGCCTCGATCGATTCGCTCAAGGCGCTCAAGAAGTCCGATGCCAAGGCGTTCGAGAAAGTCTGGAAGTCGATCCGTGAGGATGGCGCCTATATCGATGCCGGCGAGAACGACAATTTGATCGTCCAGAAGCTCGAAGCCAATCCGCAAGCCGTCGGCGTGTTCGGCTATTCCTTCCTCGAAGAGAATGCCAACAAGATCAAGGGCGCGCAGGTCGACGGCGTGGCGCCGAGCTATGAGACGATCGCCTCGGGCGAATACAAGGTATCCCGCCCGCTCTTCATCTATGCCAAGAAGCAACATGTCGGCACCATTCCCGGCATGGTCGAGTTCGTGAAGGAATATGTGTCCGACAAGGCGCTGGGCGAGGACGGCTATCTTGCCGCCAAGGGCCTGGTGACGCTGCCGGGCGACGAAGCCCAGAAGACCAAGGCTGCGGCCGAGGCGCTGGAAACGATCAAGGGCGACCAGCTGATGTAAGCTGCCGGCTCTACCGGGGCGGCCCGCGGATGTACCGGACGCCTCGTACCCTTTCGGGAGCGCCTCCCTTGTGGAGGCGCTCCGCACCAACCCAAACGCCGCAGGATGAGACGGCGAAAGTCAGATAGTTAAGGGCGCGTCATGTCGGGGACTTATTTCACGATCCTGGCCGTGCTGGTGCTGGCCGGCTTCTTCCTGGGGAGCCAGAGGGCTCGCGGCATTCGCGGCGGCGGCGCGCTGCATTCTGTTCCCGCCTATCACGGCCTCTATATCGCCGCCGGTGTCCTCACCGTGATGATGGCGATCTATGTCATCGGCGCGCCTTTGGGATCGCACTATATCGTGAGCCAGGGTCTTGGCGCCTTCGATCCGGCCTCCGTCAGCGAGCAGCTCCAGCGCGATGCCGCTTTGCGCGACATCCAGAACCTGATCGCCGGCACCTATCAGGGCGAGGCGAGCGAGCAGTTGCGCAATGCCGCTTCCGCCTATTCATCGGCCGCCAATCTCGTCTATTGGGGTCTGAACGGCCTCGGCGCGCTCGCGGGCGTGGCCGTCATCTTCTGGGGCCTGGGCCGCATCGTGCCCGAGCTTCGCGCCCGCAACCAGTTCGAGCATTTCGTCAAATATGTCTTGTTCGCCTGCGCCGCGGTTGCGGTCCTGACCACCATCGGCATCGTGTTCTCGGTCGTGTTCGAGGCCTTGCATTTCTTCAGCAAGGTATCGCCCATCGACTTCCTCTTCGGCCTGCAATGGTCGCCGCAGACCGCCATGCGCGCCGACCAGGTCGGATCTTCCGGCGCTTTCGGCATCATACCTCTGATCGTCGGCACCTTGCTCATCACCTTGATCGCCATGCTGGTGGCGGGTCCGCTCGGCCTGTTCTCGGCCATATACATGGCCGAATATGCCACACCCAGGATCCGCGCCGTGGTCAAGCCGATCCTCGAGATCCTGGCCGGCATCCCGACCGTGGTGCTGGGCTTCTTCGCCGCCTTGACCGTGGCGCCCCTCATCCGTGGCTGGGGCCAGTCGCTGGGTCTCGACGTCGCCTCCGAATCCGCCCTCGCCGCGGGTCTGGTGATGGGCATGATGATCATCCCCTTCGTCTCCTCGCTGTCGGACGACGTCATCAACGCCGTGCCGCAGTCGCTGCGCGACGGCTCCTATGCCATGGGGGCCACCAAGTCCGAGACCATCAAGAAGGTCGTCCTGCCGGCGGCTCTGCCCGGCATCGTCTCGGCCTTCATGCTGGCCATCTCGCGCGCCGTTGGCGAGACGATGATCGTGGTGATGGCCGCGGGGCTGGCCGCCAATCTCACCTTCAATCCGCTGGCCGCGGTCACCACCGTCACGGTGCAGATCAAGACCTTGCTGGTGGGCGACCAGGAATTCGACTCCGCCAAGACGCTCTCCGCCTTCGCGCTGGGCCTGGTGCTGTTCTTCTTCACGCTCGCCCTCAACTATATCGCGCTCAAGATCGTTCAGAGATACCGGGAACAATATGACTGATACCGCGATCGCCACAGCTCCCCGCCGCATCAGCGACAATGACGCGATGGTCGCCAGGCGCTATCGCGCCGAGCGCCGCTTCAAGCTCTATGGTATCGCCGCCATCGCGGTGACGGCCGTCTTCCTGGTGCTGCTCTTTGCCGATATTCTGGTCAAGGGCCTGCCGGCTTTCATCGAGAACCGCATCACTTTGCCGGTCAAGATCGACCAGGCGGCCATCGATCCGCAGAACAGCAGGGATCCCAAGGTCATCCGCGCCGGCGATTTCGACGCGCCGATCCGCGAGTCCTTCCGCGCCATGTTCCCCGATGTGACGTCGCGCGCCGACCGCAAGAAGCTGATGGGCCTCCTGAGCTCGGGGGCAGCCGATGATTTCCGCAGCATGGTGATGAGCAATCCGGCCCTCATCGGCCAGGATGCCAAGGTGCCGGTCCTCCTCTCCGACGATGCCGACCAGTATCTCAAAGGCCGCCAGACCGGGGTCGAGAAATATGCGGGCCAAGGCACCATGACGGCGGTGGCCGAGGGCGACAAGTTCAAGCTCACGACCGATGCCACGACATTGCCGCAGCCCGGCGACATCATCCGCATGAATGGCGGCGCGTTCCGCATCCTGTCCATCGGCAATGGCGCGCTCCTCGCCGAGCAGTTGACCGCGCCGAAATCGCTCGATCCGGCAGCGTCAGGCGCCTGGGACATCGTGCGCTTCACGGTGCCCGAAAGTAACCGCCGCGTCGACGATCAGGAAGCTCTGTGGCTCGAGCATCTGAAAGAGCAGGGTGTCGCCGAAAGCGGCATCGCCTGGCGCTTCTTCACCTCGGGCGACTCGCGTGAGCCCGAGCTCGCCGGCATCCGGGGCGCGCTCATGGGCTCCATCCTGACGCTGCTCGTGACCTTGTTTCTGTGCCTGCCCATCGGCGTCGCCGCGGCGATCTATCTCGAGGAATTCGCGCCCAAGAACCGCCTGACCCAGATCATCGAGGTCAACATCAACAATCTCGCCGCGGTGCCGTCCATCGTCTTCGGCATATTGGGTCTGGCGATGTTTCTCAATTTCTTCGGCCTGCCGCGCTCGGCCCCTGTCGTCGGCGGCCTGGTGCTGGCGCTCCTCGTGCTTCCCACCATCATCATCGCGTCGAGAGCCGCCTTGCGGGCGGTGCCGCCCTCGATCAAGGAAGCCGCACTGGGGGTCGGCGCCTCGCATCAGCAGGCGATCTTCCACCACGTGCTGCCCTTGGCGATGCCCGGCATCATGACCGGCACCATCATCGGCATGGCCCATGCGCTGGGCGAGACCGCACCCCTCCTCATGATCGGCATGGTCGCCTTCATCGTCGATATTCCCTCGAGCTTCACCGATGCGGCGACGGCGCTGCCGATCCAGATCTATCTGTGGTCCGATTTGCCTGAGATCGCCTTCCAGTCCAAGACGGCGGGCGCGATCGTCGTGCTTCTCCTCTTCCTGTTCGTCATGAACGCGGCCGCGATCCTGTTGCGCAAGCGCTTCGAGCGCCGTTGGTAAGTATGAAAGGTTCCGCCCAGATGGATGCCATGGTCAACACGCCCCTAGCCGAGAATACGCCGCGCATCGCGCGTGAGAAGCCGCTCAAGATCAGGGCGCGCAACGTCGATGTCTATTACGGCGAGAAGCATGCCATCAAGGGACTGAGTATCGACATCCCGGACGGCGCCGTCTCCGCCTTCATCGGGCCGTCGGGCTGCGGGAAATCGACTTTCCTGCGCTCGATCAATCGCATGAACGACACGATCCCCTCCTGCCGGGTGACCGGCAATATCGAGATCGACAGCCGCGACATCTATGACAAGAAGCTCGACGTCGTGCAATTGCGCGCCCGCATCGGCATGGTGTTCCAGAAGCCCAATCCCTTCCCCAAGTCGATCTATGAGAATGTCGCCTATGGGCCGAAGATCCATGGGCTCTCCAAGAGCAAGACCGATCTCGAGGAGATCGTGGTGACCAGCCTCAAGAAGGCGGGCCTGTTCGAGGAGGTGAAGGACCGCCTCGACCATCCGGGCACCGGCCTTTCCGGCGGCCAGCAGCAGCGCCTGTGCATCGCCCGCGCCATTGCCGTCAATCCGGAGGTGATCCTGATGGACGAGCCGTGCTCGGCGCTCGATCCCATCGCCACCGCGCGCATCGAGGAGCTCATCGACGAATTGCGCCAGAACTTCTGCATCGTCATCGTCACCCATTCGATGCAGCAGGCGGCGCGCGTGTCGCAGCTCACCGCCTTCTTCCACCTGGGCAACCTGGTCGAGGTCGGCGACACCGACGACATCTTCACCGCGCCCAAGGACAAGCGCACCCAGGATTATATTACCGGCCGCTTCGGCTGACCGCGGAGATCAAGATTATGTCTGACCATATCGTCAAAGCCTATGACGAGGACCTCGCCAACCTCAAGACCATGCTCGCCCAGATGGGCGGGCTCGCCGAGGATCATCTCGCCAAGGCCATCGATGCGCTGTCGAAGCGCGACACCAAGCTCGCCGACGTGGTGATCGCCCAGGACGAGAAGATCGACGCGCTCGAGCTGCAGCTCGAGGAGCGCGCCATCCTCACCATCGCCAAGCGCCAGCCGATGGCGCGCGACCTGCGCGAGATCATGGTGGCGATCCGCGTCGCCTCCGACCTCGAGCGCATCGGCGATCTGGCCAAGAACATCGCCAAGCGCACCCACGCCATCAACGAGCAGCTGCCGCGCAAGCTCGCCGCCGGCTTGACCCGCATGGGCAGGCTCTCCCTGGAAGAATTGAAGGATGTCCTCGACGCCTATACGACCACCGATGACAACAAGGCGCTCGATGTGTGGCGCAACGACGGCGAGCTCGATGCGCTCTACAACTCGATCTTCCGCGAGCTCCTGACCTACATGATGGAGGATCCGCGCATGATCGGACCCTGCACTCATCTGCTCTTCGGCGCCAAGAATTTCGAGCGCATCGGCGATCATGCCACCAACATCGCCGAGAACATTTACTACCTCGTGCATGGCCAACCCCTGCGCGAGGAGCGTCCGAAGAGAGATACGACCAGTACCACCGCCTTTGATTCGATGAATGAGCGCTGATGACCGCATCCATCCTGATCGTCGAAGACGAAGAGCCGATCCAGATCCTCCTGACCTATAATCTGCAGGCGGAAGGCTTCCGGGTCAGGGCGACCGCGAATGGGGAAGACGTCGCCCATCTTGTCAACGAGGAGCGCCCCGACCTCATTCTGCTCGACTGGATGTTGCCCGGCATATCGGGCATCGAAGTCTGCCGCCTGTTGCGCTCGCGGCCCGAGACCCGCGACATTCCCGTCATCATGCTGACCGCGCGCGGCGAGGAGAACGAGCGCGTGCGCGGCCTCGCCACCGGCGCCGACGACTATATCGTCAAGCCCTTCTCGGTGCCGGAGCTTCTGGCGCGCATCAAGACGATCCTCAGGCGAGTCAATCCCGACGCCATTGCCGAGCGGCTCAGGGCCGGCGACATCGCCCTCGACCGGCGCACAAGGCGCGTCACCCGGGCGGCGCGCGACATCACTTTGTCGCCGACCGAGTTCCGCCTGCTCGAATATCTGATGCAGAGCCCGGGCCGGGTCTATAGCCGCTCGCAGCTGCTCGATGCGGTGTGGGGGCGCGACATCTATGTCGACGAGCGTACCGTCGATGTGCATGTCGGACGCCTGCGCAAGTGCCTGAAGCGCGGCCGCGAGATCGATCCGATCCGCACGGTGCGCGGCATGGGCTACTCCTTCGACGAGCGCTTCGGACGCTCTGGATGAGCGACCGCTCCTATAGCGTTCTCTTCCTGTCCCGGCGCAACTCGGCGCGCAGTATTCTCGCTGCAGCGGTTCTCAACAAAAAGGGCCAAGGGGTCTTCAAAGGTTACAGCGCCGCCGTGACGCCGGCCGGTGCGGTCGATCCGCATGTGATCGAGCTCCTGCAATCCAATGGCCTCGACGTGCCGGCGACGCCGCCAAAGCACTACAGCGAATTCACCGGGCCGGACGCTCCCGCTCTCGACTTCGTTTTCACGCTCAGCGACACCGCCGCCGGAGAACCATTGCCCGAATGGCCGGGCATGCCGGTGACGGCGCATTGGAGCTCGCCCGATCCGATCCTGGCGACCGGCCAGGAATGGGAAAGAGAGAGGGCCTTCGTCCAGGTGCTCAAGGAGCTCGAAAGGCGGCTGAGCATTTTCATGAGCCTGCCCTTAGCCTCTCTCGACAGGATGAGCCTGCAGAACAGGCTCGACGAGATCGGCCGGACCAGCCAATGACCCTCATGATGGATCAGAGGTAAAGACGCCCGCCATACGCAGTGCGGTGAACAAAGCGGAGATTCTTGGCCGCTTTCCGCTTGGTCAAAAGATCGCTATGGTTGTTGTCAGACCCATTGTGGCGGAGATCGGGACGGCCAGGAGACGGCCGCAAGAGGAGAAGAGCGTATCCGATACTACGTAATAGAGGGATACCTTGATCCGATTACTTGCTGTTGGCGCCGTTTGGCTTCTCGTCGCTATTGTGACGCTGTCACGATCTGCCTGGTCCGACGAGCTTTCTGGCGAGATCAAGACCTGGACGAAAAAGGGTATGCTCGCGGGAGCAACGTCGACGGAAGAAGAATGCGTGCGGCCGGATCGGGTCTGGGTCACGGACAAGGGCAAGGGATACTGTATTCGCTATTTCAAGAACGACGTCGAACCAAAAGCCGGTATCGCCGTGGTCATCTTTCAAGGCGACTATGTCGCGATCGGCTGGAAGGACGGCAAACGGGTCAAGCCGTACTATGTGCCGAACTACGATGGCAAGGTGGCCTTCCGGGTTACGCGTGAGCTCACCACGAGATCGAAGAACAATCTGATGATCTCCCTGTCGCGGCCGGGAACCCTTGGTTCGTCCGGAGACCACAAGCAGAAGTTCAAAACCGCTGAATCGCGCGTGATCAATTCAGCGCTCGATCAGATCAAGGAGCGACATGGCTTGAGCGGATTTGTGCTGGTAGGCCATTCCGGCGGTGCACTCTTGGTCGCCAACCTGCTGGCCAAAAGGTCCGACATCAAATGCGCCGTGATGAACTCGGGTGCCCACAATGTTCATAAATTTGCCGAGGATAGTGGCTTCGACCCGACCATATGGGCTTTGTGGGAAAATCCGGTGGAGTCGATCGCGAACCTCAAGTCCTCCTCGGCGCAGTATTATGTCATTGCTGGCGTCGGCGACAAGGTAAGACCGCCGGCCTATCAGGAGATGTTCGCGGATGCACTGGCGATGAAAGGCGCTGACGTCCACTATCTGCTGGTTCGCAAGCGCGGTGATCCTCACAACCTTCAGGACGAAGCGATCAAGGCGGCGGATCTCTGCGCGAGCGGGGGCACCCTTGCTGAGATCAAGAAGGGGCTGGATGTGGTCGACAAGCGTTATCGGCTGCAACTGGTGAAGTGGCTGGAAACCGGCCACTATCAGAGTGGCTTTAGCTGCCATCTTGGCTTCAAGCTCGGCAATTATTCGCCGTCCGACCTCATCGGGCTTACGGTTGCTCTGACCTATTCCAGCAGAAAGGGCCGGATAGGCACTGAGGTTACGCATATGGAGCTTTTACCAGCTGGGAAAACGAGAGCCTTCCAGCAAACTATTTCGACGAATTGCAACAGGATCCAGGAAGTTCGCTTGCAATCCGCAAATGTGGAAAAGCCGGCGGCGAAGGGCGTCAAAGATGGGCTCAAGAAGGCTTTCACTGCCTTCAGCATGGTGTACTGGATTGTTTTCGAGAATTAGAGCAACGGCCCACCCCGAGCGCGGACGCAAAATGCGCCGCTTGGTCACTGCGACGGTCGCCTTGATATCGGCGGCGCACCAGGAAAATATGGAGTTCGCCCTCAAATAGGCCCAGCCGTTATCTACTTGGGCTCGATCCAAAATGACCAAAGGCCGTTGCTCTGTACGCCGAGCAGCGGCCGATACGCGATCGTATCCGCTTCGGCGTGGCCGGTGGCGGAGCCGATGTTGCGGGCGGGACCAATGAACGCCAGCGGGCGTGCACTCTCGGGTTTCACGAGATAGCCGTAAGTCTCCTGCTCGGGGTTCGCCGACCGGTCGCCAATATATGTCGGGCCGATCCGTGAGCCCGCAACGGCTGTGCTCGAAAGGATCATGATGCCGGCGAGAGAAATATTCACCAATCTCAGCATTGCCATGGCAATTGCCTCCAGAATGAGTGTTTCCAATTTCCGGGCCCGTTCCTGGCCCGATGGCGGGAGCATCGGCGATCCCGCCGCAATAGTCCTGAAGGCGCTCCAAATTGATCCCAAAATGATTCCAAAAACGGTTATCATGAACCATGGCGCCGGCGCGCTTTGCATTTGGTCCATTCCTGCTCGATACCAGCCAAGGTGTGCTGTTCGAGCACGGCCAGCCAGTCTCCATGGGAGGCAAAGCGCTGAAACTGCTCGAAACATTGCTTGCAGCGCGCGGTCAGGTGGTGGCCAAGTCCACCCTGATGGACGCAGCATGGCCGGATACAACCGTCGAGGAAAGCAACCTTACGGTTCAGATCGCTGCTCTTCGCACCCAGTTGCGAGGTTCGTCCGACAGCGAAGAGTGGATCGCGACGTTCCCGCGGGTTGGCTATCGGTTCGTCGGCAAGTTCACCGTCGATGAGCACGAGACGCCAGCCGCGGGCGCGATGGTCGAGCCGGTGGCAGAAGAGCGGCGAGGGCGAAACTGGCCGGTTCTTGCCGGCGCAGGCTTGTTGCTTGCCCTGGTCCTGATCGTCGCCGGATGGCTGCAACCGTGGAGGCAAGGCATGGAGGCGGCCTCGGTCGAGCGCATGGCACTGCCTCTGCCCGACAAGCCGTCGATCGTGGTGCTGCCATTCATCAACATCAGCAACGATCCCGGACAGGATTTCTTTGCCGACGGCATCACCGAGGACCTCATCACCGAACTCTCCAAGGTGGCGGGCTTGTTCGTCATCGCCCGCAATACGTCGTTCAGCTACAAGGGCAAACCGATCAGGACGGCACAAGTCGCCGAGGAGCTCGGCGTCCGCTATCTCCTCGAAGGCAGTGTCCAACGCGCCGGAGATCAGGTGCGGATCAATGCGCAACTCATCGATGCCCTCGCCGGCGGTCAAGTCTGGGCGGATCGCTTTGACGGCTCGCTCGCCGATGTATTCGCCCTCCAGGACAAGGTGGCGAACACGACTGCCGATGCGCTTGCGGTAAGACTCACCCCCTCCCAGGAGGCGGCGATCGACCGCAAGGAAACGACCGTGCCCGCGGCATATGATCAGTTTCTGCGCGGCTGGGAGCACTACCGGCAGACGACGCCCGTGGACTATGCAAAGGCGGTTCCCTTCTTTGAGGAAGCGATCAAGCTCGATCCGGATTACTACCGGTCCTATGCCGCCTTGGCCCTGGTCTATATCACGAGCTCCAATCGGCAGTGGACCCGCAACTTGGGCATTTCCGAGGTGGAGGCGCATGCGAGAGCGCAACACTATCTCAAGATAGCCCAAAAGCAGCCCAGCGCCCTGACGCACCAGGTGGCTGGCGCGATATACCTCCGACGTGGCATGGCCACGGATTCGATTGCCGAGTTCAAGCGAGCCATCGATCTCGACCCCAGCGATTCGTGGAGTTACGCTTTTGCCTCCCTGGCCCTCAGCGTCGCGAGCCGGCCGGATGACGCAATGAGATATATCAACGCGGCGATGAGGCTCGATCCACACCCGCCGGCGTTGTTCTTGACTTATCTTGGCTATGCCCAGTTCAACCAAGGACAATTCGCCGCCGCGGCCGCATCGTTCGAGCGCGCCACGACGCTCAATCCGAACGATCATTATGCATTTCTGGCGCTTGGCGCGGCTTACGGATATCTCGGTCGCAAGCAGGACGCCGCAAGCGCCGTCGCTCGGCACGACGCGCTCGTCGTCCAACAAGGCGGAGTTCCTGCATGTGTCGAACAGGTAGCCTATGTGAATTACTGTTACTGCGGGGCAGAGTGGCGAACCGTGTCTGACCGCATCAGCAAGGGTCTGCGTTTGGCGGGCGTTCCCGAAAGTTTATGGAGCGGCGAATTCGTCGAGAAGAACCGGCTCACAGCACAAGAAATCCGCTCGCTCATATTTGGCCATCGAGTGCACGGGCGTTCATTCTTTGATGGTAGAGAGCGGGCTGGATTGTTGACCAAGGACGGTGTTGCAACTCTCTCGGGCGATTGGGTACTGCCCAGCCAGGAGTCAGTGCCAGGCACTTCTCATTTCAAGAAGGACGACTTGTGCATTACCATCGACATGGCAATCTATTGCGGCGCGGTGGTCCGCAATCCTGGCGGCAAGGCGGCGTGGGAGAACGAGTTCATCTGGCGGGAGTTCACGTTCTCGCGCGTGGAATGAGCGCTATGAATCCGCTATCGATCAACGCCGTCATTAGAGCATCGGACCGATGAGCGACCATTCCCATAACGTCCTGTTCCTGGATCGGCCACGCCGCCGGCATCTGGTCTCGCAGCTCGATTAGCCGTCGAGCAAACCCATCCTGAAGCGGGACGGCATTCAGCCGTCCCGTCTCCTGATGCATCTTCAAGCGCCGATCTTGCCGCCGCCTTGCTTTGTGATCGCGAGCACGGATGGACGGGGTGGCATGCCATCCTCGAAGTCCGGCCAGCGCGTCGAGGGATCTTCGAAGGTGGAGGGCCGTTCAAAACCCTTGAAATCCGGACCTTCATCGGCGGGATGCTGCACTCCGACGAAATAGGTGGCGAGGTCCGGCGTGGTCTCCGGACCGCAGAGTTCGGCGCCGACCGGGCAGCGGAAGAACAATTTCGACGTGCCGCGCGCCGGCCCCTCGGTATCGACGGCAAAGAGGCCATCGGCGCGTCCGGTCGCCTTCGGTCCCATGCCGTCGGTTGCGATCCACAGGCGGCCATCTTCATCGACATGGACGCCGTCAGGCATGCCAAACCAGCCATCCTTCGTCGTTGCCGAGGAGAAGGATGCGCCGACCGCGGCAACCGAGGGATCGCCGCACTTGATGAGGATCTCCCAGGTGAATTTCTCAGCGGTGTGGTCGTTGTTGACGGGCGCCATTTCGATCACGTGACCAAAGGCGCTTTCCGGACGGGGATTGGCCTTGTCGACCTGTTCGGGCTTGCGCTTCGAATTGTTGGTCAGCATCACATAGACTTTGTGGGTCTTTGGATTGACGTCCGTGCCTTCCGGCCTGTCCATCTTGGTGGCGCCGAGGAGATCTGCCGCCCGCCGGGTCTCGATCAGCACGTCGGCCTGGCTCTTGAACCCGTTCTCGGCCGTCAGGGGACCCTGACCGAAAACAAGCGGCAACCAGACGCCCGTGCCGTCGTCATTGTACTTGGCTACCGCGAGCATGCCCGCATCGAGGAGGTCGGCATTGGCCTTCGCATCGCCGGTATTGACCGGCGCTTCGGTGACGAAGCGATAGACATATTCGAAACGCTCGTCGTCACCCTGATAGACGACGAGACGGCCGTCGGAATTGATGATGTTGGCGGCACCCTCGTGCTTGAAGCGGCCCATGGCGGTCCGTTTCTTCGGGACCGAGTTCGGATCGAAGGGATCGATCTCGACGACCCAGCCGAAGCGGTTCGCCTCATTAGGATCCTTGGCGACATCGAAGCGATCGTGGAATTTCCCCCAGGCAAAGCTGTCGCCCGGATTGCCATAGCGCTTGTGGTTCACGGCCTCGGCATGGCCCTCGGCGAGCTTGCCGGTGAAATAGCCATGGAAATTCTCTTCGCATGTCAGCCATGTATTCCACGGCGTGAGGCCGCCGGCGCAATTGTTGATCATGCCGCGCACTTTCGTGCCGCTCGGATCATAGGAGGTTTTCATGCGGTCGCCGCCGGCTGCCGGTCCCGAGACGATCATCTCGGTCTCGGCAGTGATGCGGCGGTTCGCCTTGCCGTCGCGCACGACCGTCCACTTTCCGTCGGTCTTCTTCACCTCGATGACGCTGCCGCCATGCGCTGCCATCTCGATGGCGACGCGCTTGGCGTCGGGTTCCGTCGTCTCGACCTTGCCCTCGACGATCTTGGAAATGCCCGGGAAGATCAGCTCTTCATTCGTATATTCGTGGTTGACGACAAGCAGGCCGTGCTCGCTCGAGCCATCGACCGGCAGATAGCCGGTATAGTCGCAATTGTAGCCGAACTGCTTCTGCTGGGCTTCGGCACTCTGCTTCAGGGGGTCGAATTCGGGGCTGTCGGGGAAGATCGGGTCGCCCCAGCGAATCAGGACATCCGCGTCATAGCCTTCGGCGACGTGGTGCTTCTCATCCACGCCGGCAGCGACTTCCTTAAAGGAAAAGGCCGAAGCCGCTTCCGCGTGAGCCCGGTTGGCGGCGACCAGGGCGAGCGGACTGACTGTCGCGCCGATCGCCGCTACGCCGAGCATGCCCCTGAGAGCGCTGCGGCGGTTGAAACGGGCATTGATGATGTCGCCCATGGTCGGGTTCGCGGAGCTATTGCGGCCGACATCGTCGGACGCCTCATAGGCTTGCGCACGGCTGAATGAAATATCATTCATGGCTTGTTCCTCGTGGGGCTGGCTGGAGAATGATGATGACCGGCTTAGGAATCCTTTGTGACAGTTCGATAACGGCTCAGGCAGCTTAAGACGCCCGGCTTCCGCCCTCCAGCTCGCAAGCCAGGCCTGCGGGCCTTATTGGGCCAAAGTCGCCCGCGGATCCGTTGGCCTCCGTCGGCACGAATGTCCGAGCCTGGCAGAGACGATCTGCGTGGTCAGGGGGCAGGCCGCTCGTGCTGTTTGTCCACGGGCCGTTCAGCGAAGGATTTCCCAATCCTGCCGACAAACGGCCCGCTAAGCTCTAAGCCGTCATGAGATCGATGACCCGCATGACCGCATCGACCTGGCCGGTGTTGGTGTCCTCTTCAGTTTCGCCCGTAACGCAGACGAAAACATCACCGGCCTTTGTAGTGAATTCCTTGCTATCCTTCTTCGCCCGGAACTCTCCTTCGAGGATATGGCAGATCATGTCGTTCTTCATCTTGTCCGGGGGAAAGCCGGAGCCGGGCGCCACGACATAGTCCGTTATCACAATGGATTTGTAATTCGGCAGCGCGACCGGCCACTTGCCCAGGTCGACCTGCCTGACGCCCGGCATGATCTCCTTGCCGGCGTCCTTCGCATACATGGCGGCATGTGCGGTGCGCGCCGATCCAAGAGCCGGAGCCAGAAATGCGGCGCCCAGAAGCACAGCAGAGCGACGATCTATGTTGTCCATCGTCATTCCTCCCTTGAGGCCACCTCGCAGGGAGATTCGGCAGGTTCGGATGAGAAGCTGAAAGTCCCGTTTCGATGGCCTTCCGCCCCCACTCAGATGCTACTCCTGCCTGTTGAAAGGTGCAAATCCGACCGGCGTCACTGTCGCCGCAGCGGCTACAGCAAAGGTCCCAGCGTGGCGAAGGCGTTGTACCAGATGCGCCGCCAGGTCGGCCATGCGCGCACCTCGGCAAGATCGACCAGGGTCGACTTCTCCAGATAGTCCATCTGGCGCTGGCGAATGTCGGCGGTGAGTTTTTCATCGAACAGCAGGATATCGTTCTCGAAGTTCAAGTCGAAACTGCGGATATCCATGTTGGACGAGCCCAGGAAGGTCGTCTCGCCGTCCACCGTCATGATCTTGGAGTGCAGGAGGCCGCCATTATACTCGGCGATCGTCACGCCTGCATCGATCAGTTGCGGGTAATAGGAGCGGCTGGCGCACGCGACGAAGGCAGAATCGTTGCGGTGCGGCACGATGAGTGTGACTTTCGCTCCGGCCAGGGCGGCGCCCAGGATCGCCGCGCAGACGACTTCGCCCGGGACAAAATAGGGCGTGGTGATGATCAGCTCGCGCCGGGCGGCACAGATGATGCGGGAAAACAATTGCGCGGTCGCGTCACGGCTGATGTTGGGGCCCGTGCCGACAACCTGGGCCGGAAACCCATGGTCGAGACCAGGGACCTCGCGGACAAAGTCCGAGATTTCTCCGGGATGATCGGCGAGCCAGTTTTGTGCGAACAGCAGGTTCATCTGATGCGCCACCGGCCCCTCGAATCGCGCCATGACGTCTACCCACGGAGCGAATTTCGCCTTGGGCAGGAAGGCGGCGTCGGCGCAGTTCTGGCTGCCGCAATGACAAATCCTGCCGTCGATCACGGTGATCTTGCGGTGGTTGCGCAGGTCGAGCCGCCTGTAGAGCATGGTCTTGAGAGGATTGCCGATCGGCAGAGCAACGGAGGTTTCCACGCCTGCGTCCTTGAGCCGTCCCCACATATCTGAAGCGATAAAGGCGCCGGAGCCGATGGCGTCGGCGATGGCCCGGCAGCGCACGCCGCGTTTGGCGGCGCGGATCAGGGCATCAGCTACGCGCAAGCCCGTCTCATCGTCGAGCCAGATGTAATAGAGGACGCTGATCGTCTGGGTGGCCGCATCCATGTCCTCGACCAGGCGTCGGCGGGCGCCCTCGGGGCTTTGCAGCAATTCGGCGCGGTTGCCTATCGTCACGCCAAAACCGTTGATCGAGGTGGCAAAGCCGCTGGCTGGCCCCCATCGCGGCAGGTCTGGAGCCCCGCCGCTGGCCAGAACGGCAGGGCCAGTCGCCGCGACCGCCGCATCAGTGTGTTTCCGGTCTGGCCCACCGAAATGGATTTCGCCGATCAGCAGGTAGAGAACAGGCCCGATGAACGGCAGCACCAAAAGCACGAAGATCCAGGCGGTTCGCACGTGGGTGTTCAACTGGGGACGGGCCAGGATTCTCAGGCTGACCGCGCAGAACAGGGCGATATGAAGGATCGAGAAGAATGTCGTCATGTTGCCTAGAATCAGATCTGGGCGCGCATCAACCCCTCCACAGCCTGAATTGGAGAGCGCTCGCGGTCAAGATCGCTGGCCCAATCGAACAGGTCTCGCAAGCTCAATCGGCCGTCGCGCAGACCCAGCCTTTCGCCTTGGCGAGCGACCGGCTTTCACCCGCGAGAGCCTCCTCCTCTGACGACGACCGGCATGCTACGAACAGCGGACCTTGGCCAAGAGCCACACAAGGACCGGATATTCCCGATTCCAGTCAGGAAGGGCGATTCCTCGCATGGTGAATTCATTGCCACCAACTTCCAGCCACCGTTGAGCGCGTGCGTCCGGGACCAGCTCGGCAAGGCACGAAAGAAAATATCGTGAGAGCTTTCGTTTCAGCTAAAATAGACCTGCCGGAGGCACGGGCGGCTGGCGTTTACACTCATGGTGATCGGCTTACTTCTCCTTCGACCCGGCTCAAGCGCGTCTTACTCATCCGGATGACGGCGGGCGTTCGGCACCGCGTGGTGGACACTGAAAGCCAGCAAGAGCTAACAAAGGGAGGAAAAGAATGAGCTGCAAGACGAAACTGCCGATCTGGACTGCGGTAGTTGCGACGGCCATCGCGCTGAACTTCGGCGGGGTGGCTACGCCCGCCCTGGCTGAAGAAGTGGTGTTGCACATGGCGGTGCCCGACTGGCCGCCGACCCGCATCATGAAGGACCTGTTCAACAAGAATTACAAGGCGCCATCCGGCAACCACGTGAAGCTCGATATCGACTTCATTCCGTGGCCGGATTACTACACCCGCCTCAACACTTCGCTCACGTCCGGCGAGAAAAAGTACAACATGGCGGTGTCGGACTCGCAGTGGCTCGGCGCCTTCATCGAGGCCGGCTACTACCGCAAGATCAACGACCTGATCGACGCCGACCCGGGCCTCAAGGCAACACTGTCGGACATGCATCCGAACCCGCTGCAGGCCTACGCGACCTATCCGTACAAGTCCGAGAACTACTACGGCTTCCCGCAGATGCCGGATATTCTGATCAATTACTATCGCACTGACATCGTCTGCAACGAGGATGAGCAAAAGAATTTCCGGGCGAAGTACAATCAGAAACTTCCCTGCACGCCCGAAGAGATGGATGATGTCGATTGGGACACGTTCGAGAAGATGGGCGAGTTCTTCATGCGCCAAAAGGGCGACATGCTCGCTGGCAAACCCGCGGGCGACGACTTTTACGGGATCGCCTATCAAGCCGGCAGGGCCTACAACAACAGCACGAGGCAGATTAACGGCTTCATCTGGCAGCATGGCGGGAATATCTGGGACGAGGCCCAGGCGCCCACCGGCCACGCAGAAGGCGTCGTGAACTCGCCGGAGGCGGTGAAGGCGCTCGACCACTATCTGAGACTCACCAAGTACATGCCCCCGATCGTCAAGACTGGCGGAATGGACGCACTGAAGACTGACGAGCTATTCCGCGAAGGCAAGCTCGCGATGAACATCGAGTATATTGGCCTTGCCGAAAACACGATCAACCCGGAGACGTCGAAGGTGGCCCACAAGGTCGCTTTCGCCCAGATGCCGGGCCTGCGCGGCGCCGACGGCAAGCTCGTCCGCTGGTCGAATATCGGCGGTCAGCCGTTCGTGATCATGACCTGGTCCGATGACAAGCAGATCAAGGAGATTGTCGACTTCGTGAAGTGGTGGCTCTCAACCGGCACGCAGCACGCTTTCGCCGCGGCCGGCGGCCAGAGTGCCATCAAGTCGGTCTACAACGACCCGAAGTATCTGGATTACCGCCCGTGGAACCGGACCTGGGCGCCGGGCCTCGAATGGCAGAAGGATGCCTGGCACATTCCCGAGTTCTTCGAGCTGCTCGCGCAGGGCCAGGAGCAGTATGATCTTGCCATCACCGGCAAGCAGGACGCCAAGACGACTCTGGACAATATCGCTGCTTTCCAGGAAAGGCTCCTAAAAGAAGCCGGACATATCCAGGAGTAGCCCAGCGAACAGACCAGAGCTCCGATCCGGCGCACGGTCCTTTGTCCCCATTTCTTGTCGCCTCTAGCGTGACCATCGATCGGCTTGTCGCGAGCAGGTGCCGTAACTA
This sequence comes from Pseudomonadota bacterium, assembly GCA_021828105.1. GTDB lineage: Bacteria > Pseudomonadota > Alphaproteobacteria > Rhizobiales > Aestuariivirgaceae > Taklimakanibacter. The sequence goes on along the minus strand of JAKATG010000024.1, from coordinate 5,669 downwards.
AGATAGGAGGGTTATCGATTCAGCGACTGCTCGGAACGAACGCATGCCTCTTGAGGTTATTGGTCCGGGTTTTGGTCGGACTGGTACGAATTCTCTTAAGATCGCGCTCGAGCAACTGGGCTTCGGGCCTTGCCACCACATGTTCGAAGTTCGCGACAATCCAGAGCGCCTTGTTGATTGGGAAGCATTGGCGCGCGGCGAGAAGGTCGATTGGGACCACGTCTTTCGGGGCTACCGCTCGCAGGTGGACTGGCCGGGCGCGCGATACTGGCGCGAACTTGTCCGACACTACCCAACGGCGAAAGTGGTTCTATCGGTGCGCGATCCGGATGAGTGGTTCGATAGTGTGCAAGCCACGATTGTCCCATTTCTCGCGGCACGCGGGCACCATTCGTCGCCACATGTGAATGCGATCTGCGAGATGGGCCACGAGATGGTCGCTGCTCAGGTCTTCAACGGCCGCATTTCCGAAAGACAGCACGCCACGCAAGCCTTCAAGAACCATATTGCCGATGTACAGTCCGAAATCCCCGCCGACCGTCTCCTGACATTTGATTTGCGCGACGGGTGGCGGCCACTGTGTGAATTTCTGAGGGTCGAGGTCCCCGATATTCCGTTTCCCAAAACCAACTCGTCCAAGGAATTCGTGGAACAAGAATGGAAACAGGCATAGGCGCTTGACCAGGATGAGCCGTCCTGGAGCAAGTGGCTGAATCTAGACACGTTGAATTTTGTTCAGGGCGACCGTGAGCGGAGTGAGGCCGGAGTTCGCGGCGCTACTCGCCCAGGAGCCGCGTCTTTTCGACAGCAATCGGCGTGAGCTTCATGGAGGCGGTGCCGGCTTGGGTAGGACCTACTTGCACCGAGGCATGTACCGTTCATCCGGGTAATCCCGCCTTTCTTAGACCTTCAGTCCATCGCTCGAAATCCTGTGCGCGATATATCGGCATGAAGCTTTTGAGATTCGAAACGCGTAGCGTGGGGTTAAGTTCGCGCAGGCGAGCCATTGCCTTGGCAGCTTCCTCGGTCTTTCCGGCGAGTGCGGCACTTGCAGCATTGACGGCGATCGCCATGAAGAAATTTGATTGCTCCCTGACGGCCGCCTGTGACCAAGAAAAAGCTTCTTCATAACGGCAAGCAAAGAAATGAGCCCATGCCATGGCGATCTTCATGCCAAACTGTTGCGGATCCTGAGGGCTCAACCGCATCGCACGGCTCGCCCGCTCGATTGCTACGTCAGTTTGACCGAGGAATGCTTTAGCCAAAGCGCTGAAATGCCATCCCCCCGCAAGGTTCGGATTGAGCGCGAGCGCGCGATCAATGAGGGTATCACCGTATTCTAAATCGCCCACGACATTGACGAGCACAAACCCTGCGGCACTTAGCGCTACTGCGTCATCCTTCCCAAGGTCGGCGGCGCGCCGCGCTAGCTTCTCAGCTTCGGCCGCCTCGCGCTGACGGTCGGCCACCCAACCGAAACCGATCCTCTGCAGGTAACATCGTGCCGCCATGCCATAAGCGGATGCAAAGTTGGGATCGAGTTCACTTGCTCGGAGAAAGAACGCCAGCGCCTCTATGTTGGCCGCCTTGTTGAACTGGTGAAACGCCGACATGCCGCGGAGAAAGAAATCGTAGGCATCAAGGCTCTCGGTCGGCTTGCGCTTGGCCCGCTCAATCTCGGCCTGTTCGAGCTTCGGTGCAATGGCACCGACAACACTCGTTGCCACCTGATCCTGAAGATCGAATATATTGGCGAGGTTTCCATCAAATCGATCCGCCCACAAATGAGCTCCTGTCGTCGCATCGATCAGCTGTCCAGTGATACGTACCCGGTCCGCCGACTTGCGCACGCTGCCCTCGAGCACATAGCGCACACCGAGCTCGCGCCCGACCTGCTTCACGTCTACGGCCCGCCCCTTGTAGGTGAAACTCGAGTTGCGGGCGATGACAAACAGCCAGCGCAGGCGCGACAAGGCGGTGGTGATGTCTTCCACCATGCCGTCGGCGAAATACTCCTGTTCTGCGTCCCCGCTCATATTCTGGAATGGCAAGATGGCAATCGAGGGCTTGTCGGGAAGGCTGACCGCCGGGCGTGCGGGGCTAGACGAGTCTATTGGCCCATCTCGGCGTAGGCGGTAGGTTCGAATGGGACGGGCGATGTTCTTAATTACCTGCTCGCCGATATCTTCAAAACGCGCGGCGTATTTTCCGCGTACTTCCTCGTAGACCTTGGCCGAGATGTAGATGCCGCCGGGCTCAGCCAGCGCTTCTAGCCGTGCCGCAATGTTGACGCCATCACCATAGAGATCGTTGTTTTCGACGATGATGTCGCCGAGATTGATGCCGATGCGGAGAATGATGCGGCGCTCCTCGGGCAGGCTGCGGTTGTCCTCGGCAAATCGCTTTTGCATTTCGACTGCACACGAGACAGCATCGACCGCACTGGCGAATTCGACGAGCTCGCCGTCGCCCATCACCTTGATTATCCGGCCGTTGTGCTCATTGACAAGCGGGCCGACAATCTCGCGGCGCCGTCCCTGGAGGGCCGCTAGCGTGCCCGCCTCGTCCTGTTCCATTAGTCGGCTGTAGCCGACCACATCTGCGGCCAGGATTGCGGCAAGGCGGCGTTGAACCCGAACCTCGGCCATGGATAGCAGAAGCTCTCCAAATAAGTGATCGTTGGAGTGTATTGACGCGCTGCACCAAAGTCTATCACTCCCCAGGACCGCTTTGGGTCATTCGCGACCGGTCGAGCCCGGTAGGGCGTTCGTCAAACTCGCATCAATCCGAATTTGGTTGCGGGCTAATGAGTCCGCGCCTAGGCGGCTCTCCTGACAGAAACTGACATCGGCATGGTCTTATGTGGGATGAACCCCATATGAGGACCCATGGTGAAATCTCGTCCCGAGAGCTGGCTTTATCCGACCGAGCGCGGGCTTTATTGCGAGCCGGGCCAGTTCCATATCGATCCGCATCTGCCCGTCGACCGGGCGGTCATCACCCACGGCCATGGCGACCACGCCCGATCAGGCCATGGCGCCGTGCTCGCCACCGCCGAAACCATCGAGATCATGAAAGTGCGCTATGGCGCCGATTGCGCGGGAAGCTTTGCCGCCGCCAATGGCATGGCGACCGTCAATGGCGTCTCGGTCAGGCTGGTTCCCGCCGGCCATATACTGGGCTCGGCCCAGATCGTGCTCGAATGGCAGGGCACGCGGGTGGTCGTCTCCGGCGACTATAAGCGAAAGTCCGACCCGACCTGCTCGGCCTTCGAGCTCGTCACCTGCGATCTCTTCATCACCGAGGCGACCTTCGGCCTGCCGGTCTTCCGCCATGAGCCGGCCGAGAAGGAAGCCCGCCGGCTGCTGGCGTCGATGGCCGCCAATCCCGGGCGCACTCATCTTCTCGGCGCCTATAATCTCGGCAAGTGCCAGCGCATGATCGCGCTCGTGCGCCAAGCGGGCTATGACCGCCCGATCTATCTGCATGGCGGCTTGCGCAGCCTGTGCGATCTCTATGTCAGTCTCGGCGTGGATCTGGGCGATTTGCGCAACGTGATGGACGCGACGCCCGAGGAATTGAAGGGGGCGCTGGTCTTGTGCCCGCCCAGCGCCTTGAGCGATCGCTGGTCGAGGCGGCTCGCCGATCCCTTGACCTGCTATGCCTCGGGCTGGATGCGGGTCAGGGGCCGCGCCCGCCAGCATGGCGTTGAATTGCCGCTCGTCGTGTCCGATCATTGCGACTGGCCGGAGCTCCTTTCGACCATCGAGGAGACGGGGGCGGGGGAGATCTGGGTCACCCATGGCCGCGAGGATGCGCTGGTGCACCAGATCGGGCTCATGGGCAGGCGCGGCCGGGCGCTGGCGCTCGTTGGGTTTGAAGACGAAGGAGATTAGCGCATCGGCCCGAAAAGTGGGCACGGTTTTCGGATAAGCCGATGCGCAACTAAAGAGGAATCCAGTTTTGCAGAGTTTCGCCGAACTTTTGGATCGGCTCGTCTACACCACGGCGCGCAACGCCAAGCTGAAGCTGCTCGAAGATTACTTCCGCTCGACCCCCGACCCCGATCGCGGCTGGGCGCTCGCCGCTTTGACCGACGGCCTGCCTTTGCGGCTGCCGATCCGCAAGACGCTCCAGACCATCCTCGAGCCGCATGTCGATCCGCTGCTCTACCGCCTGTCGCGCGATTATGTCGGCGACACGGCCGAGACGGTTTCGCTGCTCTGGCCCGATTGCCCGGAGAACGGCAAGCCGCCGCGCATCAGCGAGGTGGTGGCGCAAGTGAGCGGGGCTTCGACGCGCGAGTTTCCGCGCGTGCTCGAGCGCCTGCTCGACCGGAACGATGCCAAGGGCCGCTTCGCGCTGCTCAAGCTGTTGAGCGGCGCCTTGCGGGTCGGCGTCTCGGCCCGTCTCGCCAAGACCGGTATCGCCCAGGCTTTCGGCCGCGAGGTCGAGGAGATCGAGGAGGTTTGGCATGGCGTGAGCCCGCCCTATGGCGACATGTTCGCCTGGCTGACGGGGGCTGGCGAGAGACCCGATCCCGGCCGCAAGGCGACCTTCCGGCCGGTGATGCTGGCGCATCCGATCGAAGAGGGCGACTGGCAGAGCTTCGCTCCGCAAGACGTCGCCGCCGAATGGAAATGGGACGGCATCCGGGTGCAGCTTTCCGCGCGTCCGGGCGATGTGCGGCTCTTCTCGCGCGCCGGCGATGACATTTCGGGCGCCTTCCCCGACATCGTCCAGGCTTTTGCCCATGCCGAAGGCGTGCTCGACGGCGAGCTTCTGGTCCTGCGCGACGGCGTGGTCGCCTCCTTCAACGACCTGCAGCAGCGCCTCAACCGCAAGACGGTGACGGGCAAGATGCTCCAGGATTATCCGGCCCACATTCGCCTCTATGACATTCTGTTCGATCGGGCCGAGGACGTCCGCGGCCTGACCTTCATCGAGCGCCGCGCCCGGCTCGAAGCCTGGTACGAGCGCTTCACGCCGAGCCTTGCCGATGTGAGCGCTCTCGTTCCCTTCACCGCCTTCAGCGAGCTCGAGGAGAAATGGCAGTTGGCGCGCGAGAACGGCATTGAAGGCCTGATGCTGAAGCGCAAGGAAAGTCCTTATCTCGCCGGGCGTCCCAAGGGCCACTGGTACAAATGGAAGAGGGCCGCGCTCACCATCGATTGCGTGCTCATGTATGCCCAGCGCGGCTCGGGCAAGCGCTCGTCCTATTATTCCGACTACACTTTCGGTGTGTGGAAGACGCCGGACGAATTGGTGCCGGTCGGCAAGGCCTATTCGGGCTTCACCGATGAGGAGCTGCTCAGGCTCGACCGCTGGATCAGGAACAACACCGTCGAGCGTTTTGGGCCGGTGCGCCAGGTGGCGCCAGCCCTGGTGCTGGAGATCGCCTTTGACGCCGTCCAGCCGTCGTCGCGGCACAAATCCGGCGTCGCCTTGCGCTTCCCGCGCGTCCACCGCATCCGCTGGGACAAGCCGGCCCAGGAGGCCGAGACCCTGGACGCTGTGAGGGCGCTTCTGCCGCAGTAATGCTCTAGGGCCTGTTTACAATCAGGGGATTCCCAAATCAGCAGAAAATTGATTCAAGGCTGAAAAATGGAGATCAGCCTTGAATCGATTAATGTTGAGCGACACCCAATGGGTGCGGATCGCGCCGCAGT
>JAKATG010000039.1:0-33111 GCA_021828105.1 Pseudomonadota bacterium | reverse complement strand
CGCGCTCGAATCGTTCAGACTCGAAAAGCAAGGGTGGAAATTGTTTATGAGTTTGCAGTCTAAACGAAATATACTGCGTTATCCGTGCTTCCCGTAAGTAATTTCCTGTAAGTAAAAAGGAGAGAGCGTCTGATTATCCCTCTCATCATCTGTGGCGGTTCTGGCACGCGACTGTGGCCTGCCTCGCGCGAAGATCGGCCGAAGCAGTTTCTTGACCTCTTTGAAACCTTGTCCACGTTCCAGGAAACAGTCAGACGCACGTCGGATCCTGCGGTGTTCGGCTCGCCGGTGATCATCACCAACGGCAAATATTGCTCGCAGGTCAGAGAACAATTGGGCGAGCTCGACACTTCTGCGGACATTGTTCTCGAGCCTGAGGCCCGCGATTCAGGCCCCGCCATACTGGCGGGGACTCTGTTCATTGCCCAAGAAAGAGGCAGCGACGCAATTGTCCTGACTCTTGCTGCCGACCACGTGATTCGCGATGTCGCGGCCTTTCAGGCGGCGTGCCGCGCAGCACTTGCCGCCGCGAAATCGGGCCACATCGTCACTTTTGGTGTTGCTCCTGACCACCCGGCCACCGGCTATGGCTATATCGAAGCAGGCCGGGCGATAGAGGGCGGTGTCCATGTGGTGACGCGATTCGTGGAAAAGCCCGACGTCGTGGCGGCCACACGCTACATTCAGCGGGGATATCTGTGGAATTCCGGAAATTTTCTGTTCCAGGCTTCGGCACTCGCCGATGCCTACGGAGAGAGCGATCCGGCAACACTGGCAGCGGTGCGTGCGGCCGTGAGCAAGGCCAAGTCAAACGGGCATGAGCATCATCTCGACGCCCCGGCCTTCGCTCGGGCGGCGAAGCTGTCCTTCGATTACGCCGTCATGGAAAGGACCTCGCGGGCCGCGGTCATGCCCGCCTCGTTTGACTGGTCGGATGTCGGCTCCTGGGCGGCCGTGCGCGAGCTTTCGCCGCGGGATGAAGCCGGGAATGCCGCAAAGGGTGAGGCTGTTTTTGCGCGCGCCAGGGACAATATCGTGTCGAGCGACGGACCTCTGATAGCCTTGGCAGGCGTCAGCGACCTCGCTGTCGTCGCGACCGACGATGCAGTTCTCGTCGCGCGCCGCGATGACGCTGCTGGCGTCAAGATGCTCGTCGAGCAATTGAAGAAAAGTCATGCGCCGCTAACGCGCAGTCATGCTCGGCCAACGACCGGGACGTTTCCAGGACCGACCGCGGACACGACCTTCGACGAGGCTCTCCTCGAGACGGCGCCGCTCATCAAGGCGACGGGCTTTCGCGAATATGACGCGCGCTGGTGGTTCGGGCATCCCCATGCCGACAAGGCGCCGGAACTCAATCTGATGGGCGTTCAGGCGCTCGGCATGGGTCTCGGAACGCTGCTTGGCCGGCAGGGCGTCGCCCGGGAAGTGGTGACCGGCCATGACTATCGCTCCTATTCCGGCGCGATCAAGCAGGCTTTGATCACCGGCCTCATGGCGGCGGGCTGCCGGGTCCACGATATCGGCCTGGCACTCTCGCCCATGGCCTATTTTGCCCAGTTCGCCCTCGATGTGCCGGCGGTCGCGATGGTCACGGCCTCGCACAACGACAATGGCTGGACCGGCGTGAAGATGGGATGCGATCGTCCGGTCACCTTTGGCCCACAAGAGATGGCCGAGCTCAAAAACATCGTGCTGTCAGGGGCATATGACCTGCGCGGCGGCGGCTCCTATGTCTTTCATTCGAGCTTCGGCGAGCGCTATATCGCCGATTTGACGGACCGGCCGAAGCTCAAGCGCCCGCTCAAGGTGGTGGCGGCTTGCGGCAACGGCACCGCCGGGATCTTTGCGCCGCGCATTCTCACCGCATTGGGCTGCGAGGTCGTGCCGCTCGATTGCGATCTCGACCATAATTTCCCGCGCTACAATCCCAATCCCGAAGACCTCAAGATGCTTCACGCCATGGCGGACGCCGTTCGCGCGACGGGCGCCGATATCGCTCTGGGCTTCGACGGCGATGGCGACCGTTGCGGCATTGTCGACAATGAGGGGCACGAGATCTTTGCCGACAAGATCGGCGTGATGCTGGCGCGCGATCTCTCGACGCTCCATCCCGATGCCCGATTCGTCGTCGACGTGAAGTCGACAGGCCTCTATGAAAGCGATCCTGTCCTGAAAGGCCGCAGCGTCAAGACCGATTACTGGAAGACCGGTCATTCCTACATCAAGCGCCGCGTCCGCGATCTGAAAGCGCTGGCCGGCTTCGAGAAATCCGGTCACTTCTTCTTCAACGCGCCGATCGGGCGTGGCTACGACGATGGACTTGTGACCGCCATCGCCGTGATCGAGATGCTCGATCGCAATCCGCAGGCGTCCATGGCCGATCTCTATCGCGGCCTGCCGCACACCTGGGGCTCGCCGACCATGTCGCCCCATTGCGCCGACGAGGTGAAATACGACGTCGTGGACCGCATCACGGCCCGCTTGCGCGACATGCATACCGCGGGCGCGACGATGGCGGGCAAGCCGATAACCGGACTGACCACGGTCAATGGCGTGCGCATCAGCATAGCGGACGGAAGCTGGGGCCTGGTCCGGGCGTCGTCGAACAAGCCCGAGCTCGTCGTGGTCGTGGAAAGCCCTGCCTCCGAGGCGCAGCTGCGCGCCATGTTCGCCGATCTCGATTCCGTCATCCGCGAGCATGCCGAGGTCGGCGCCTATAATCAAACGCTGACGTGAAGGCTTTGCGGCTCACCCCGGATAGTAAGTCCGGTACCATTCCACGAACTTCTGCACGCCTGCGCGCACCGGGGTGGACGGTCTGTAGCCCACGGCCTCGACGAGAGCGGAGACATCGGCAAAAGTATCCGGCACGTCTCCCGCCTGCAGCGGTTGATATGTGATCGTGGCTTTCTTGCCCGTCGCTTCTTCGATCGCCATGATATAGTCCATCAGCTTCACCGGCGCGTTGTTGCCGATGTTGAAGATCCGGAACGGCGCAGCCGAGGTGGCGGGATCGGGCCGCATCGGATCCCACTCAGGATTGGGTTCGGCAATCTGGTCGGACGCGCGCATGATCCCCTCGGCGATGTCCTCGACATAGGTGAAGTCGCGCGTGTGCTTTCCGTCGTTGAACACATTGATCGGTTCACCGGCCAGGATGGCCTTGGTGAACAGGAAGAGCGCCATGTCGGGACGTCCCCACGGTCCATAGACCGTGAAGAACCGCAAGGCGGTCGTCGGCAGCCGGAAGAGATGGCTGTAGGCATGCGCCATCAGCTCGTTCGACCGTTTCGTGGCGGCGTAGAGCTGCAGCGGGTGATCGGCGATCTCATGCTCGGAGAACGGCATCTTCCGGTTGGCGCCATAGACGCTCGACGTCGATGCATAGGTGAGATGCGGGGTGCCTTGCGCCCGGCAGGCTTCCAGGATGTTGAGAAAGCCGACGACATTCGAGTTGATGTAGTCGCGCGGGTGGGTGAGGCTGTGGCGCACGCCGGCCTGGGCCGCGAGATGGATCACCCGGTCGAAGGGCTCCGTGAAGGCATCATTGACGGCCGCCTGATCCGTCAGATCGGCGCGAATGAACCGCCAGTCGCCTTGCGCCGTTTTCGCCGACTTGCCGAGGAGAGAGAGCCGCGCTTCCTTCAGCGACGGATCGTAATAGTCGTTGACCACATCGAAGCCGACAACCTCGTCGCCGCGCTCGATCAGCCGCTTGGCGGTGTGAAAGCCGATAAAGCCCGCGGCACCGGTGACCAGAATTCTCATCTATAACCGTCCATCGCTCTCATGCTTGGCGAACACGCCCTTGACGTCGAAGAAGACGGCTCCCGGGCGGCCGAAGGCGCGGATCTTCTCCGCTCCAAGCTCGGCGAATTCCCTATGGGCGACGGCCAGGATGACGGCATCGTAGGAAGCGGGCGGCGGCGCCGTCGCGTGGATGTCGAGCTTCAATTCGCTCCTTGCCTCCGCAACGTCTATTTGCGGGTCCCAGACCTCGATCACGGCGTTGTATTCGCGCAAGGTCGTGATCACGTCGATGACCTTGGAATTGCGCAAATCGGGGCAATTCTCCTTGAACGCCAATCCGAGCACCAGGATGCGCGAGCCGACGACCGGAAATCCGCGCGCCATCATCAGCCGGGCCACGCGGTCGGCGACATAGGGGCCCATGCGATCGTTGATGCGCCGGCCCGCCAGGATCACTTCCGGGTGGTAGCCGATCTCCTGGGCGCGATGCGTCAGATAATAGGGATCGACGCTGATGCAGTGGCCGCCGACGAGGCCTGGACGGAAGGGAAGGAAATTCCACTTCGATGATGCCGCGGCGAGCACGTCGCCGGTATCGATGTCGAGCTTGTTGAAGATGATGGCAAGTTCGTTCATGAGCGCGATATTGAGATCGCGCTGTGTGTTTTCGATGACCTTCGCCGCCTCGGCGACCTCGATCGAGGGCGCCTTGTGCGTGCCGGCCGGGATGATCGATGCGTAAAGGGCATCCACCACTTCGGCCGCCTTGGGCGTCGAGCCGCTGGTGACCTTGGTGATCATCGTCAGCCGGTGCACGCGATCGCCCGGATTGATGCGTTCGGGGCTGTAGCCCACGAAGAAATCCTCATTCATCTTGAGCCCGGAGAAGCGCTCGAGGATCGGCACGCAGTAGTTGCGGGTGCAGCCCGGATAGACCGTCGATTCATAAATGACATAGGCGCCCTTGCCGATGGCTTGGCCCACGGTCTTCGACGCCTCATGCAAGATGCGCAAGTCAGGCCGGTTGGCGAGGTCCACGGGCGTCGGGACGGCCACGATGAAATACCGGCATTTCTTCAGATCGCCGGGCGTGCTGGAAAAACTCAACTGCTTGGCTTGCGCGAGTTCAGCCGGGTCGACTTCGCGTGTGCTGTCCCGACCCCCGCGCAGCTCCGCGACGCGCTCCTCTCGGATATCGAAACCCAAGGTTGGACGGTTCTTGCCGAATTCCACGGCGAGCGGAAGGCCCACATAGCCGAGCCCGATGACCGCAACGGTCTCATTCTCCATGTCGGACGGCATCGGCTACGGCTGCCGGCTGAGGGCCGGGGCTGCGGCCTTGAGTTTGCGCGATTGCGGTGAAAGGCGGCGAGGCTTCGGGGGATTGTCCATCATGGGCCGGAATATGACATTCTTTGTCGAATTGCACGAATTTGCCATTTCCGCATTTCCACCTGCATTCAAGATCGCGCTATTTTTTCACAATAGTAAACACTGACGGTATTATTCAAATAAATCTAAAAGTCTTTCAAATAAAAAGGATCAGGCCGAAGTAATTTTGCGTGTGAACACAGCAGCCCACGAACAAAACCCGAGTTGACGCATTGTCAAGATGCTCAATCTTTCAAAAAGAGAGGTGTGCTATGACAAGGCTTACGGGAAGACTGAAAGTATTAACGGCGACTGCTTCAATAATCGTGTTGGCCGGCATGGCAGTTCCCTCCCAATCGGGCGGGCTCGGCGGCGTGGTTGGCGGCGTCACGGGTGCGGTGGGCGGCGTCGTTGGCGGCGTCACCGGCTCCGTGGGTGGTATCGTCGGTGGGGTCAAGGATAGCGCGGGCGGCATTGTTGGCGGCACGACAAACAGTACGAGCACTCACGGGACGAACAGTGCGAGCACTCACGGGCTGGCCAGCAAGGGCACGACGTCAAGCAAGCATGGGGTCATCGGCTCTTCGCCGCTTACCAACAAGGCGCTGGTAAAGCTCAAGGCCAATATTCTCGGTATCAGGGCCGGGGTCTATGCGCTCGACAGCTACGGCAATCTCGTCCGCGTAAATGTGAAGGCCGCCCACCTGCTCAAGGCCAACGCCAATGTCTATGCGCTGAAAGGCCATAGCCTGGTCAAGGTCAACGCGAAGGTCGCCTTGGCCGGACTGAAGGTCAAGGGCAAGGTCATTGTGATCGACAAGTACGGCAATCTGCTCAAGGGCCGAGCCTTCGTCGGGCTTGGTGCTCTCAAGGTGAAGGCAGCGGCCAAGGTTGGCAAGGGCGTCGCCGTGAAGGTCGCCATCTCGGTCGGTGGCAAGAAGCCTCGCACGCCCGGCAATCCGGGTAATCCCGGCAATCCTGGCAATCCTGGCAATCCCAACGATCCGGGAAACCCCGGCACGCCTCCGGGCATCAGCAGTGAGATCGCGGGCCTCTCCGCGACCGAGCGCGCCCAGCTGAAGAAGAAGTGTGTTTCGGTGCTGAGCAATCCGGCGGCCTATAACCGCGACGCGGTGATGGTTTGTCGCGTCCTTGCCCAGCTCGCCGGGCTCTAAAAACCTCTCCAATAGGGATGATGCTGCGCGGCTTTTCGGAGCCGCGCAGCATCTTTAGACGGGCTTGGTTGCGCTCCGACACGAGAAGTGCTGCACTTGCTAGCGTCATCCTTTCTTGGAGCCTTGCCGTGACCAGAGGTCTGTGGCGCGCGACGATTTTGAGATTGAACTTCATTTGCATTCTTCTCGTTTCACTCAACATCGCCGCCGCAAGGTCCAACGAACTCCAAAAGCTTGCAGCCACCCATTTGGGGAGCGATCAAGGCGTCTTGGTTCAGGCAGAAGACGGAACCGTCCTTGTCGCGCAGCAAGAAGCCCGCCCTGTCCATCCGGCTTCGGTGACCAAGGTGGCGACGACCCTCGCTCTGCTTGAACGCCTCGGATACGGCCATCGATTCGAGACGCAGTTTGTGGCGGGCGGGCCGGTCGGCGACGACAGCCTTGACGGCGACCTCGTCGTGCGCGCGAACGGCGATCCCTTTTTCATTTTCGAGAATGCTTTTCTGATGTTGCGCAAGCTGGAGGCACAGGCGCTGCATGAAATCAAGGGCGACATAAAGGTGGAAGGGCCGCTGGTCTTCAATTGGAAGGCCGATCCCGAAGGCCACCGCCTCAAGCGGGCGCTGCAGGGGCTCGACGGCGGTGAGGCCTGGGTATCGATTGGCGAGCCGTCCGCGCGGCTGAACAAGGCGGCGCTGAAATTCGTTACCGGCGGACCGCACCAGACATCCGGCAAGGTCCTCGTCACAAATCACTCGCCGCCGCTCGGCACGATCGTCAAGGCCTTGAACGGATATTCGAACAACGTCTTTCACGCGCTGTCCGATCGCATCGGCGGCCCGCAAGCCGTGGAGGCTATGATACGCAAACGTCTCCCATCCGCTTTGCGCTCGGAAGTCACCATTACCAATGCGGCTGGTGCCGAACAGTTGAATCGCATGAGTCCACGTGCGGCGGTCGCGATCCTGTGGGAGCTGCGCAAGCAACTGCGCGGCCTTGGCAAGGATTTGCCCGATGTCCTGCCCGTCAATGGTCTCGACGCCGGCACACTCAAGAAACGTCTCGACGAGACTCCCTATCGCGCCCGTATTGTGGGAAAGACCGGCACATTCGGCTCGGTCGGTGCATCGGCGCTCGCCGGTGTCCTGCGCACGCCAAAATATGGCGCCGTCGCCTTTGCCGTGCTGAACAGCGGGGTGCCGGTTCCGGAAGCCAGACGGCGGCAGGATGCCTTCCTGCGCGCATTGATCGAGGCAACCGGCGCGGAACCCTGGGCCTATGTGCCCAACGGAAAGCCCATCCTCGAGCAGGCTTCGGTCGATTAGGCCGTGAACTTATGAGCGGATCGTCTCAATCCGCCAGTACCCCCGGATTGAGGATCCGGGCTGGATCGAGGACGCTCTTGGCGGCGTCGAAGGTTTTGCCGAACAAAGCCGGGCGCTGGAGGCGGTACCAGGGCATGTGATCGCGACCGACGGCGTGATGGTGGGTGATGGTTCCTCCCGCGGTGATCAGCGCATCCGAGGCACGGGTCTTGATATGGCGCCACTGTTCGATAAGCCGGCCGGGCGTGCCCTGTGCATTGAATGTGTAATAGGGGGCAGGGCCGTCGGGATAGACATGGGTGAACCGGGTCGAAACCGTTCCGGGCCGGCCGGTAGCCTCCTCGATCGCCTGCGCGGTCGCGGCGCTCACCGCGGTGTGAAATTCCTCGAATTTGTCCCATGTCACGGCAGTCTCGAAAGTGTCATTGATCACGCCGAGCGGAACCGTCAATTCCCGTGCATAGGGCATGCGGATGAATGCCGTTCGCCAGGCCTGGGCGGCGCTGTCGTCGGGATGGCGCCGGCCGCCATTGTCCTGGATCAGCTCGATCGCTCGCTTCGTCCATGCTTCGACGGGGTGATCTGCCGACTCGAAAGCGAGCATCAGGATCGTTTCTTGGTAATCGTTCACGCCATAGATGCCGGCCTCCTGATTGTCGATGACGCGAAGATTCGAGGGGTAGAGGCCGGATTGCACGACAGCGCGCACGGCTCTCGCCGCCGCAAAGAGGTCGGGAAAGCCGAAAACGGCGCCACCGCGAAAGCGCGGCCGATCCTGCAGCCGCATCCAGGCTTCGGTGATCACGCCGAGCGCCCCCTCGGAGCCGATGATGAGGCGGTCCGGGCTCGGACCCGCGCCCGAGCCCGGCAGGCGGCGCGTTTCCAGGGTGCCTTGAGGGGTGACGGTGCGGGTGCTTTGGACGAAATCATCGATATGGGTGTAGAGCGTGGCGAAGTGCCCGCCCGACCGGGTCGCGATCCAGCCTCCGAGAGTGGAGAATTCGAAGCTTTGCGGATAGTGACGGATCGAAAGATCGTGGGGCTTGAGCGCGGCCTCGATCGCGGGGCCGCGCATCCCGCCTTGGATGCGCGCCGCGCGGCTCGACCGGTCGACCTCGACCATGCGGTCGAAACGGCGCAAATCGAGGCTGACGGCGCCTACGTAGCGATCGCCGATGTCGGGTTCGACGCCGCCGACGACCGAGGAGCCGCAGCCGAACGGGATGATGGCGACATTCGCTCCGCTCGCCCACTCCATCACTTGGGTCACATCCGCTTCGCTCGCCGGAATGGCGACGAGGTCGGGCGCGTTGGCGAAATCGCGCGCAAAGGCGCGTACCGTCTCAGGGTAGGACTTTCCATAAGTGTGGAGGCACCGTTCATAGGGATCGGTCGTGAACAGATGGGCCATAGCGGCGGGCGGAACGACACGCGATGGACTGAGACCGATGTCCGCCAGTCGCGGCGGGGCGACGAGCCGGGGCTCGATGCCGAGACGATCGGCGAGGAAGCCGAACAGCAGGTTCCGCTCCGCTTCGTCCAGGCCTGAGTTCTCGGTCCCCCAGCCAATGAACTTCAAGCGCTCACCCATGAACCGTCTCCGCTGCGAACGGCCTTGAATGGCCCGTTAAAGGAGTATTGAAGCACGGAACCTTCGACGTAAACTGTCCCCGTTGCAGGCAGGGCCACGACTCGCGTATTGGTAACGCCTAGGGGGCGAGAAAAGCGGCTGGCAAGTCGGCCCGCCTACGGAGCATGTCCTGCCCACCTCAACACGGAGTTGAACCATGAATACGCGAAATATCGTGATTGCCGTGGTGGTCGTTATCATCCTTTTGCTCATCGGCTATTACGCAGGTTGGTTCGGAGGCACGCAGGAAGCAACTGCGCCGCCGGCCACGACCACGACTGAGCAGCCTGCTCCGGCCCAGCCGTCGACCACCGACCAGAGCACGACCACGCAGCCGTCCACGACTCAGCCGTCCACGACGCAGCCGTCGACCACCGATCAGGGGACGACGACCACGCAGCCCTCTACGACTCAGCCCTCTACGACGCAGCCGTAGAGGGAGCCACATTGCGAGATCAGGGTGGGCCGGTGAGTAGTCTCTTACCGGCAAATCCTGAGCATGTCCGGCGCTCTAACTAGCGCACCGTTGCAGCCTGCTCTACGCCGTCGACTGGGATCGAGTAGTGCGCGCGGAGTTCCTCGAGGGGTGTGGCAACGTGCTCCCAGAAGTCCCATTGTGGAGAGAATGTGTCGACGGTCGCGGCGGCGCCCGCCGCCCAAGCCTGCCAGAATACAACCGGGTCCAGGGCGCTCGACGCCTCGCCGGCCACCTTGTTGATCTGGACCTGGAGGTGCCAGCTGAAGATGACAGGCAGGATATGGCCGGCCATCGGGAACTTCGGATGCATGGCGGCTGTGAATGTCGAAGCGAGCAATTCGCCACGCGCCGAGGTATCGAAGCCGCTGAGAACGTGGACCGAGTCATGGGGAAGGGAGAACACGACGTTCAGTGCCTTCGGCTCGCCGGGGAACTCGTAGCCGTTGCTGGTGAAATGCCGCCACATGGCGTGGCCGAACGTTTCCGCGTCCAGCGACTTCAGCGCCTGAAAACGTTGTGCCAGAGCAGGATCGGCGCCGGCGCCACCATAGGGCACAAGCCACGCATTGACGTCGCCTTCCCACGGCATGCCGGTGACGCTTTCCATGTTGCAGCGGGTCATGTCCGCCAACGCTTCCTGCAAGTGGCCCTCCGCCGCCTCGCGGACCTCGTCCAAGTAACGCTCGGATATGCCGAGCGCGTCGGCGTAGCGCAGCACCGCTGCAATCTTCGCCCGGTCGAGCTTTCCATCCACCAGCGCCATGACCGTCAGGAACTTGGCTGCATCATTGCCGAGGTTGGTGCCGGCGAGGGCAGCCTTCAGCGCCGCCGGCGTGACAGGCGTCAGATCAGCGAAGGTGAATGGTCCCGCGTGCCCGAACACGTATCGGGCGGCACCTTCGAGCGCCAGCCGGTCGGACCGCGTAGCGGCGCCGCCCGTCTCAGCCACAGCACGCATCGCGCCGAGGACGGCACCGGACTGTTCCGGTGTCGCGCCCGGCAGTAACACTGCAACAGCAGAAGCTGGATTGCTCATCGCCCTATGTAACCGCCGTGTTCGCGCGGTTTCAAGCCATTTTCTGCCGAGGCCGACTCACGGCGCGGAAGACATCGAGCGAGGATCCCTTTGGGAGCATGCGATGCGTTCGCCTTGCGTATTGGTCATTTCAATTTCGAGTGCAAAGCGTCCGCCAGCCTTCGCTCGCGAAGCGTGCGAAGGCTGCCGCGCCGAAGCCCGAAGGGCGAAGGCGGGCCTGTTTCCGCGAGCTACGGCCGGGCAGGCCATCCTCCTTCGCTCGCGAAGGCTGCCGCGCCGAAGCCCGCAGGGCGAAGGGGGCCTGTTTCCGCGAGCTACGTCTCGGCAAGCCCCGTTGCCTTGGGCGAGTCCCTTGCGGGTTCTTCGCCGTTGCCCGTCGCGGGCCTTGCGCCGAAGACCTGAAGAAGGATCCGCCGGGGTACGAACCGCTCGTCATTGACGAGAAAGCTGAAGGTGAAGGCGACTCCGAGCACAAGGATATTGAGCAGAAAGGCATAGATGATGGCGCGGTCCGGATAGCTGTCCTTGAGGCTCGCGACCACCAGCGGTCCGACCACGCCGGCGGCCGACCAGGCGGTGAGGATGATACCGTAGAGCCGCGCCATGCGCTTCGTCCCGTAGACGTCGGTGACCATCGACGGCATGATCGCGAAGCCGCCGCCGAAGCAGCTCAGCACGTAGCACACCAGAATGGCGAAGATGTACGGGTTGTGCTCCGTCATCAGGAGGCCGAACACGACGAGCTGCGTGGCGAACAGGACGCGAAAAGTATTGATGCGGCCGAGCCGCTCCGACAGCGCGCCCCAGGCGATGCGCCCAAGGCCGTTGAACAGCGAGCTGATGGCGATCAGCGAGGCGCCATAGCCGGCGAGCACCGAGCGCTCCAAGGTTGGGTTATCGAGCTTCCAGATGTCCTGATACAGAGGCGACAGGAAGCTGATGATCGAGATGCCGGCCGTTATGTTGAGGAAGAAGATGAACCACATGATCGCATACTGCCCGGCGAGCAGATATTCGCTGATGGGCAGGTCGGCCTCTTCCTCGGCCCGCGCATAGGGGCTTTCGCCCTGGCTTGCCCGTTGTACCGAAGGCACAAAGCCCAAGGGGACATAGCCCTCCGGCGGGTTCTTCAGCATTGTCGCCGAGCCGATGGCGACCGAGCCGAGGATGGCGCCGAGGCCTGCGAAGACGAGTGTCAGGTTCCCGGAAAGCATATGCATCAGGATGGGTGCCAGCACGACACTGAGGACGAAGGCGCCCAGCCCGAAGCCCATGGCGGCGATGCCGGTCAGTTGTCCTTTTCGGTCGGGAAACCACTTGATGATGGTCGCCATCGGCGTCACATAGCCAAGGCCGATGCCGACGCCGCTGACGCCGCCATAGCCCAGATAGAAGAGCGGGAGGCTCTCCAGCGCAAGGGCGAGTGCGGCGATCGCATAGCCTGCCGCGAACAGAATGCCGCCGGCGACGGCGAGCTTGCGCGGTCCGAGCCTGGCAAGATTCATCCCGCCCCATGCCGCGGACAGGCCGAGACAGCAGATATTCAGGCTGAACGCCCACGAAGTATCGGTGTTGGTCCAGCGGAACTGCTCCACCAGGAGCGGCTGGAAATAGCTCCAGGCATAGACGGTGCCGAGACAGAGCTGCAGGACCGTGCAGGCGGTCGCTATCAGCCACCGGTTGGGCACGCGTTCTTGCGTGCGCATGCTTACGCTCCCCTGCCGGAAGGCAATCGCAAATGAAGTCTGCGAGGCTCTCGAGAAGGAGAAATCACTCCCTCCAATTCCCCTTCTCCCGTCCGGAGGATGGGAGAAGGTGCCCGAAGGGCGGATGAGGGCTCTTTCTCGAAGCCTGCGGAACTTTCAAAAGCAAAACATGTTGCAGGCAAAGAGCCCTCACCCGGCCTTCGGCCACCCTCTCCCATTGCTTCGCAACGGGCGAGGGGGAAAACTGGCGACGGCTCGCTTGCTCCAGGGATTTTCATATGCGATTACGCTCCCCTGCCGGTCGCCTTGCGGATCAATCTGCCGAGCTCGCCGACTTCGTCGATGCGTCCGAAGAGGCGCTTGAGCCCGGAGGAGGGCGGCGCCGAGTGTTTCTCGTCGGAGAGCGAATGCCAGGCATAGCTTCCCAGGAGATGAAGCGGCCGGGATACCTGGTACATCAGCCCGTATGTCACCAGCACGCTGACGACGAAGATGATGGCGAGGAGGTAGACCACCCGGCCGATGGCCGTCTGAACCTGCAAGGCGAAGTAGCCTTTGTCCATGCCGACATGCACGCGGCCGGCCTGGCCGGCAATGATGCCTGCCGTCACCTCCGAGAAATTTCCGAGACCGGCGAGCGAGCGATCATAGACGTCCTTCCCGTCCTTGTAGTCAGCGGCGATCTCGTCCGGCACGCCGGGCACGAAGGTATGAGCGATGATGTTTCCTTGGCCGTCCACCACGAAAACATAGGAAACGCCGGGGATATCGACATACTGGTCGATGACCGACTGGAGCGCCGAATAGTTCTGGTTGACGATCAGGTCGCTGTCCGAATTGGCAATGGCGCGCGCGATCGCCTGGCTGCTGTTCACGAAATAGTCGGTGAGCTGCCGATCGACGGTATGGACGTAGATGACGGAAGTCGACACCAGGATGAGCCCCATGAGGGCGAAGATGCCGAACAGGGTCTTCTGATAGAACCGGGCGATCTTCATCGTTTCAACCAAGCCTCCCACTCGCCGTCCTGCAAAGGCACGAACTGGCCGCCCTGAACCACGGTATAATAGACCTGGTCCGAGGCCTGGCGCCGGTCCGTGGCGCCGCCGAAAGAAAGCTTTTGCCCGAGGCCCAGATCGATGTCGCCCATGGTCATCGCCGCTTGCGTCAGGTCGGAGCGCTGAGCGTTGGCGCCCATCCGCTCCAGGATCGCGACGAACAACTTGGCGTTCAGATAGCCTTCGAGGCTGACGAAGCTGTACGGAAGTGGTGCATATTCCGTTTCCGGCGTCTTCCCGTTCGGGTACATCAAGGACTCGGGCGGCATGATGGCATCGCGGTAGCGGTCCATCGCCTCGCGATATTCGCGCACGATGGGCAGCGATGTGTCCTGATAGCTCGGCACCACCTGCGAGCCGACGAGGCGGGAGGTGTAGTCTTTGCCGGATTTCTGCTCGCCATCGGCGAGGAGCCTCAGCATGGCATCGCTGCCGACGAACGAGATCGTCGCGACCGGGCAGTCGACCCCTCGGTCGCGCATGTCGCGGACGAAGCCGGCACAGGCCGGAGAGGTGCCGACACAGATGACGGCGTCAGGCTTGAGACGCTCCATGATGGCCACCTGGGGATCGTAGCTCTGGTCGTAGGGCGAGCCGCGCCGATAAGTGGCTTCGCCGGCGATCTCCAGCCCGTGGCTCGCCAATGCCTTGCGCACGCCGGCCCATCCCGCCCTTCCATAGGCGTCCGCCTGATAGAATACCGCGATGCGCTTTCGATGGTGGGCGACGAAGTGATCGACAAGCCCCTTGGTCTCCTGATCGTATGAGGCGCGCAGGTTGAAGGTGAACTTGTCATAAGGCGGAATTCGATTGGCGTCGGCCCCGGTGAAGGGGAAGAACAGGAGGAAATGCTCCAGGTTCCGCATCCTGAGCAGCGGCAGGGTGCGGATCATGGTCGGCGTGCCGACATAGGAGAACAGCGCGAAGACGTCGTCTTTCATCAGCCTGAGCGTGTTTTGGATCGCGAGGTCGGGCTGGTACTTGTCGTCATAGGCGGTGATCTCGACCTGCCTTCCATGGACGCCGCCGGCCTTGTTGAGCGGAATGAGATAGGCCATGGCGCCGCGATAGAGCTCGATGCTGAGCGCCCGTGCGCTCGCCGAAAAATCCGCCGACATGCCGAGGCGGATTGCGCTTGTGTCCGCAGCCGGCTGACCGCCTCCGGGGGGCGCTATCGCGTCTTGCTGCGCCAAGGCAGGATTGCCGAAGAATGAGACGAGAGCCAGGAGGCCCAGTGCCAGGACCTGTCTCAAACTGAGATTGATCGGCAGGTTCCACTTTCTCCTGCCCCACGCGCACGGGAGGGAGAACAGCGGGAAACCAGTTCCCCCGCCGGCGAAGCGCTCAAGTCGATCGGCCCTGATTCCTTCTTCGCGCACGTCCACGGCGATGGACTTTCTACCAGACCTGCTGGGGGCCTTCAACGACACACCGCTTCGCTCCACCGGCCTGTCGACGAGGATTGAACGACAAATCTCCAATAATCGTCGATTTCCAAACAATGAACCAAGTCCGAGGGGGCGATGGCTGGCCGTGCGTCCGCCGGCGCCGCCTCGGCATCCGGTCCTCCACATACCTGTCTCTCGGCCGAACTGCGCTCGTGGTGGCCGTGCGCGCCTTTCCTGTCGCGCGCCGATGCGCACCGGATAGCCTGCGAAGTTGCCATCCTTCATCGCCATAGCCGGAAAGCCGGGATATCGACTTCGGGCGCCGGGAGAAGCAGGTATAACCGGAAGGACGACGCGATCCGGTGCCGGGAAGGGTAATTTGCTGGGTGGTGCCCCGGCGATTGGCAGGTGAACAGCGGACCCTTGCTTCCACACCAATTGTGGTTAGGCTGTTCCAGCACAGAGGGGAAATCGATGGCTGACGCGCCAAGGGCCTTTACCGTCGTGATGATCAAGCCGTCACGTTATGACGATGAGGGCTATCCGATCACCTGGTACCGATCGATCATGCCGTCGAACACGCTTGCGGCGCTCTACGGTCTGGGCCGCGATCTCGCGCGGCGCAAGGTGCTTGGCGAGGATGTCGACATCATTCTCGAACCCCACGATGAGACCAATCGCCGGGTAAAGCCGCGCAAGATCATTGCCGGCGTGAAGCGGCGGGGCGGCAAGGCGCTGATCTGCCTGGTTGGCGTACAGTCGAACCAGTTCCCGCGCGCCGTCGATTTGGCGCGCCCCTTCCTCGATGCCGGGCTGCCGGTCGCTCTCGGCGGGTTCCACGTTTCCGGCTGCATTTCGATGCTGCCGGAACTGCCGCGTGAGCTCGTTGCCGCCAAGGAGATGGGAATTTCGCTGTTCGCCGGCGAGGCCGAGGACGGCCGCTTCGACGAACTTCTCCGCGATGCCTGGGCCGGCGACCTCAAGCCCGTCTACAACCATCTCAATCATCTGCCGGGTCTCGAAGGCCAGCCCTGGCCGACGCTTCCGGCTTCCGAATTGCGGCAGAGCTTCAACAGCCGGTCGAGTTTCGATCTTGGACGCGGTTGCCCCTATCAATGCTCGTTCTGCACCATAATCAATGTGCAGGGGCGCAAGAGCCGGTTCCGAACTCCCGACGACCTCGAGGCCATCGTCCGCGAGAACGCCGCGCAGGGCATCGACCACTTCTTCATCACCGACGACAATCTTGCGCGCAACAAGAACTGGGAGGATTTCTTCGACCGGCTCATCCTCTTGCGCGAGAAGCCCGGGCTGAAGGTGAAGTTGACCATCCAGGTCGATACCCAATGCCATCGCATTCCCAATTTCATCGACAAGGCGGCGAAATCCGGCGTGCGGCGTGTCTTCATCGGGCTTGAGAACATCAACCCCGACAATCTCATCGCCGCCAAGAAGCGGCAGAACAAGATCACCGACTACCGCACCATGCTGCAGCGCTGGCGCGAGGCGGGTGTTTACACCTGGGCCGGCTACATCACGGGATTTCCGGCCGATTCGAAGCAATCGATCCTCCGCGATGTCGAGATCATCAAGAACGAGCTGCCGCTCGACATGCTGGAGCTGTTCTTCCTGACACCCTTGCCCGGCTCCGAAGACCATCGCAATGCGCTGAGCCGCGGCGAGTGGATGGACGGCGATCTCAACAAATACAACACCCATTACCGCGTCACGCATCACGCGAAGATGGGCGACAAGGAATGGGAAGAGGCCTATGACGGGGCTTGGCGGGCCTATTATGGCAACGACCACATCGAGACCGTGGCGCGCCGCCAGGCTTCTATCAAGGGCCGCAGCCCCAAAAAGGTCGTCAGCTACATGATGGAATTCAAAGCGGTCTACGAGATCGAGCGTGTCCACCCGCTGGAAGGCGGCGTAGGGCGCCTCAAATACCGCACTGACCGGCGGCCGGGCATGGGCCTCGAATGGCCGGGCGTGTTCCATCTCAGAATGGCCGCCGAAACGGTGTGGAAACTTTGGCGGTATGGGCGCCTGTTCGTTGACGGCTATCGCATCATCAGAAGGGTAGGGAGCAGCCCTGAGCGCGCGGCCTATATGGACACCGCGCTTACGCCGGCGGAAGAGGGCGATTTTGAGCATCTCGCCATGTTCACCGCGACCGCCGGCGCTGAAGCCGCCATCGCTCGCAAGAAGAGACAAGACAAGATCCGCGTCGAGTTCGGCGCGACGGCGAAGCACGAGGCATAGTCAGGACAGGCATATCCCGCAGGCCCTGGCCGCGACAGCCGCGGCAACAGGCCAGAGCCGGCCGTCGAGCATCGCGTCAGTGACGATCTCTGTCCAGAAGCGCGGCGATGGCCTGATCCTCGTCGCTATCATGCTCCATCATCGGAGCCGAGACAGTCATTGGATGCGGGATAGAGGGGCATTGCTGTTTTCACGGCGAAAGGTGCCTTTTCTTGGCCACACGGCTGTCGTATCGTCAAGATCTCGGACTTTAGGTCTATCGAGAGGAGGCCTTACCGTGATCATCACAAGCAGAGCTTTCGTCATCGCAGCCGTGGTATTCGCGGCAATCGTTTTCGGCGCGCCGGTCGCAAGCCAGGCGTTGCCGCGTTCTGCGTCAATACAGTTGGATGCCGGAACGAATAGCGTCGAAAAGGTAGGCTACAAGAAATACAAAAAGCACAAGAAGTACAAGTACAAGAAGTACGGCAATGGAACGGCTATAAGTACGGCAGACGGAAAGGCTATTGCTACAATTGCTATCGTCGATATCGATACGCCAGATATAATCGGTACCGCTACTATCCCTACTATGAGCCATACTATTACGGGTATTATCCGCCTTATTATGGCTACTATCCGGGCTTCTACGGATATGGCTGGCCGGGGCCCTTCATCGGCTTCAGCTTCCGCATCCGCTAACCCTGGCACGCCTCGGTTAAGGCCCAACAATCGCCGCGGCTTCCACAAGCTTGCGGACGCCCCGCGTGATGCTGATCAGAAGGTCGGCTTGAGGCTGTTGCGCGGTGAATGCCCGGACCATGCTTTCCGAGGCTTGTTCTGCCGCAAGCTGGCGATCGAGGAGCTCGACTGCGCGCCCGCGCCATAGTGTGTCCGGCGCATGCCCGGTTTCGATGGCGGTCACGGCATCGAGCGCGATCACGGCAAGTGCTGCCAGGTCAGCGGAAATCGGCAGCGCGACCTCGAGCTCAGGCCTGCCCCATGCCACGCTTGCGAACCGGTCATGATTGTCGCGCCATGACATGAGCTTTGCCTTGAGCACGGCGGTACCAGAGCGGTCCCCGCGCAGGAACTGGTCGACGTCCAGCTCGAAACGGCGGGCCACGAGGCTGTCGGCCGGTGCCGCGTCGGCCAGCTCGTTGAACGCCTGCGCTGCCGGCATCTGCCCCTTCAGCCGCGCGACCGCGCGGTGATTGTGAGCATGATTGCGCACCGGTGCCACAAGATCGAGCAGCAGCGCCACCGGCTCCGACTCGCCCGGCGCCAGCCGCGCCGCCATCCGCCGGCGGTTGGCATCGTCCATGAGTCCCGCGAGACGTAAGCCATCCTGGACGATTGTGAGCCGTCGATACATGTCTGCCGTGTCGCGGACGGATGCGGGCGACCAGAAGCGTTCAGCGACGGCCGCGGCAGCCGGCCAGAGCCGGCCGTCGAGCATCTCGTCAGTGACGATCTCGGTCCAGATGCATCCTTCGCCGCCCAGTACCAGCGCTTGCTGTTGCGGGGAAAGTGTCAGCGACGGGCCGATCACCTGGTCCTCGGCGATGATGTATTCAGGCAGCCCCAGTGCCGTACCTTCAGCGAATTGCGCCTGTGTCAGGCAACACGAAGCCGGATCGTGCGGATCGACAATATAATAGCTCTCGCTCAAGTGGAGCAGGTCGAAATAGTACCCGGCCGAGGCGATCACCCGGTTGCCCTGCGCCGTCGCCCTGGCAATGGCGCCCGAGCTCCGCCATGTCTGGACCACGGCATCATCCGGGATTTGGGTCCGTGCGACTTCCTCCCAGCCCACCACTGTCTTGCCATGGACGCCGAGGCCGCTTCGCATGCGGTCGAAGAAGAACGATTCGAGCTCGTCTTTCGTCTGCAAGCCGGTTACCTTCATGAAATCCTGGATTTGCGGATCGGCGTCCCAATCTGCGCCGGACACCTCGTCCCCGCCCACATGGAAATACGGGTCTGGAAACAACTGGGCCATCTCCCCGAACAAGCGATCGAGAAAAATGTAGGTCTGCGGATTGGCGGGGTTGAGCGTCGATCCGTAAAAATAGCCCTCGTCCGACGCGAGCTCCGGATAGGCTCGGAGGATCGCGCGCGAATGTCCGGGAACGTCGAATTCAGGAACGGTCCGAACGCCGCGGTCCGCGGCGTAGGAGACGAGGTCGTGAATGTCCGCTTGCGAATAGAAGGCCGGCGCCGAACCTTCGTGCAGCTTCGGATAGAGGCGGCTTTCGACGCGAAAGCCCTGATTGTCGCTCAGATGCAGATGCAGCACGTTCAGCTTCACGAGCTCCATCGCGTCGATCTGGCGCTTGAGGGTCGCAAGTGTCATGAAGTGCCGCGCGACATCGATCATGACGCCGCGCCACACGAAACGGGGAGCGTCATCGATCACCATGGTTGGAATGGCGAAGCCCTGAGGCCCGTTGACAATGGATTGTCGGAGCGTCGCCAGGCCACGGAGCACTCCCGTCGGTCCATCGGCCGTCAGCACGACGGCATCTTCAGTGACGGTGAGCGCGTAAGCCTCACGCGCATCGGTCGTCAGATAGGACTTGTCATCGTCTCGACAGTCGATCCGAAGCTCGGCAGCACTGGCGCGACCCAAATCGAGACCGGTTCGACGTGCGACGTTGTCCTGAAACCGCAGCGCCGTCCGGTCCAGCAGGGGCGAGCGATAACCGAGCCATACGACCTCAAATCCCCCCAAGACGCGGAGCCAGCCATCGCCATATGCAATGGAGCGCGGCTGGGGCATCAGCGCCGCGACTGCGACCGCTGGATTGGCCCTCGACGAGTTTGCCTGGGCGCTCATCGGAGGCGAGCCTGGACTGGAGCCCGCAAAGGCAAGTGTTCCAGCGAGTTTTGCGAAATCGCGGCGCGTGACCTTGATGATAAATAACCTCCTCCCGAGCTCGATTAGGCCGGGTCCTTTCGGCTCGGGTCAGCCTTTTCAGCGGGGTCCGAGCGGGTGCGCATCTATCACATGCAGCACGCTGATCGCCAAGGGCAGCTCACCTCGAGCCACGACGTCCGGGTTGGGTGAAATCTAGTCGTCGGCCCTCTTGGACGGACTTGGTAAACGCCGTTCCTATGTTACGCTGCTGGAGGTCGCCTGGAGCAAGTGCTAATGTGCCGATTAAGCTCGACTAAACGGAAGGCTCACTTGGAATTTGACATTCTGGAGCTCATGGCAGGCTTAAAGACCGCCCGAAGCGGAAGCAGTGCGAGTTCGAGGAATGCCCAGCGATAAGCCAGCCGAGCCCAAAATAATGCCGGAACCGAAGCCGATTCCACTGCTTGGGCCGGCGCCGGAGCAAAAGCCGGCGCAAGAGGTTCGCAAGACCGTAACATTTCTCTTCGTCGACATCGTCGACTCGTCACGCCTGAGCCTCACCCTCGATGCGGAAGCGCTCCGAAATCTCCTCGCCCGCTACTTTGGCGAGATGAGCTCCATTATCCAGCGGCACGGCGGAGCTGTGGACAGCTATATCGGTGACGCGATCATGGCCACCTTCGGCGTGCCGAGGCTTCACGAGGATGACGCGCTGCGGGGGGCACGGGCCGCCGTCGAGATGCGCGATACGCTCGCTATACTCAACCACGAACTCGAGGCGGGCTGGGGCGTTCGGCTGGCGCATCGAATTGGCCTCAATACCGGGGAGGTCATTACGGGCATTGACAGCCAAGGACATCGATTTCTCACCGGCGAGGCCGTGCGTGTGGCCAAGCGTCTCGAAGAGGCCGCGCGACCCAACGAAATCCTGATCGGAGAGCAGACTCACAGGCTGGTGCGCGACGCCGTCGTCGTAGAGGCGAGCAGCCCGCGCACGCTCAAGCACGGCGAGACCTTCCCGGCCATCGTCCTGGTGAGCGTCGCCGCTCAAACCGCCGGCCTCGAGCGCCGGTTCGAGGCGCCCTTCGTCGACCGCGAGCACCAGCGTGCGGCGATCCACGCCATCCTCCATGACGTGGTCAGCCATAGAACCTGCCGGCTCTTGACCATCCTGGGCAATCCCGGCGTGGGAAAGTCGCGGCTTATTCTGGAATTCGCCGGAAGCGTCTCGGGCGAGACAATCGTGGCGCGCGGCCGCTGCCTGCCCTATGGCGAGGGCATTACCTATTGGCCGCTTGCCGACATCATCCGGGAGATCACGCGCGCCAGGGGCTTGGACAGCGCCAAGCTGTCCGCGGCAAGCATTGCAGAAAGTCTCGCCGGGGACGACAAGGCCGAGCTCATTGCCGAGCGCGTGTCCGATCTGCTCGGGATTGGCGAGGGAAAGCCGGGGAGCAGAGAGGAGACTTTCTGGGCCGTCCGGCGCGTGTTCGAAGCGCTGGCGCGAGACCGTCCGCTTGTCATTGCGATGGACGACCTTCATCTGGCCGAGTCGACATTCCTGGACCTGATCGAGCATCTCGCCGATTTCTCGCATGCTTCCCCCATATTGATCGTCTGCATGGCACGGCCGGAATTTCTCGATACGCGTCCGAGCTGGGGCGGCAAAACGAATGCAACGACACTCGTGCTGGAACCCTTGAGTGAAGCGGATTGCCGCAAGCTCGTGTTGAACCTGCTCGACCATGTGCCGCTGCTGCCCGTCGTCGAGACGAGGATTACATCCGCCGCCGACGGCAACCCGCTCTTTGCCGAGGAGCTCGTGGCCATGCTCGTCGATGAGCGGCTGCTCACGCGCAAGGAAGGCCAGTGGGTCGCTCGCGCGGATCTCTCCGAGTTGCCCGTTCCGGCGACAATCAACGCGCTGCTCGCTGCCCGTCTCGAGGGCCTTCCCGCCCACGAACGAGCGATCTTGACGACGGCGGCGGTCGAAGGCGTCGTGTTTCATCGCGGCACAGTCGCCGAGCTCGGCCCGGCGCTCGATTCAATGCTTGATGATGGCCTGCGGGCACTTGTCCGCCGGGATTTGATCCGCCCGGACGAATCGGACCTCGGCGGGGAAAAGGCCTACCGCTTCCGTCACGGTTTGATACGCGACGCTGCCTATCGCTCGCTATCGAAGAGCACGCGGGCCGACCTGCACGAACGCTTCGCCGTCCGGCTCGAGGCGCAGGGAACGGGGCAGGACTTCGAAGAGCTGGCCGGCTACCACTTCGAGCAGGCCTTTCAGTACCGCGTTGCACTCGGACTTCGCGATGAGCGTGCGGCTTCGCTCGCCGCTCGAGCAGCCGAGCGTCTCGAGGCGGCGGCCCGGCGGGCGCTCGGCCGCAGCCACCTGTCGGCGGCCGTCGCCCTGCTGCAGCGCGTGTGTGCGCTGCTCCCCGCCGAGGACTCGCGGCGGCGAATGCTGCTGCCTGAGCTCGGCGGCGCCATGATTGAATGCGGGCGGCTGGCTGAGGCGGAGCCCATACTCGAGGAGGCGGAACGGCTCGCCGCCGCGGCGAATGACGAGCGCGCGGCGTCGCATGTGGTCATCCAGCAGCAGCTGCTCCGGCTGCTTCGCGTCGAGGGCGGAGGGACCGAGCAGGCCGTACGTGCAACGGCCTCGGCGATCCAGGTTTTTCAGCGCTGGAAGGACGATATCGGCTTGTGCCGGGCGCGTCGGCTCGAGGCGTTGTTTTATTGGAACGAGGCGCGCGCCGAGGCCGCGGCGCAGGCATGGGAAAGTGCTGCCGCGCATGCGCGCCTTGCCGGCGATCGGCATCTGTACAATGACATCCTGACGTGGATCGCGTCCTCGCTGTGGTGCGGGCCGATACCGGCCGGCGAGGGCATAGATCGATGTGAGCTGATGCGCGAGGAGGTCCGTGACAGCCCGGAATCCGAGGCGGCGATTCTGCGTCACTTGGGCAGTCTATACGCCATGACCGGGAAATTCGATCTCGCCCGCCAGTTGGTGGCGATGAGCAATGCTGCCTATGCCGATCTGGGCCTGACGCTCAATGCGGCGACGTCGCAGAGCGAAGCCACGGTCGAATTGCTCGCCGGGAACCCGGCTCAAGCCGAAGAAAGCCTGCGAAAAGGATATCGCGCCCTGGAAGGGATGGGCGATCGGATGTTCCTGCCGACCACCGCGGCCTTCCTGGCGCGGGCGGTCCTCGAGCAGGGACGCGATGCGGAAGCCGAGGAACTCGCGGATCTGAGCGCCCGGCTCGCGGCGCCGGACGATCTGCTCTCACAGATCCTGTGGCGCGGTATCCGGGCACGCGTGCTTTCGAGACGCGCTGAGGCGCATGAGGCGGAGGAGCTCGCGCGGGAGGCGGTGGCCCTCGCTCGGTCCACCGACTTCATAAACTACCGGGCGGACGCGCTGCTGGATTTGTCGAACGTGCTCAAGGCTTCACGGCGCATCGGTGAGGCCGTCACTTCTGCCTCCGAGGCGCTGCATCTTTACGAGCTCAAGGAAAACGACGTCTCCGCATCGGCGACTCGATTGTGGTTGCGTGATTGCTCTCGAGACACTGTTTCAAATTGAAACGCGAAGATTAACCTAGCCGGCTTCGGCAAAATCGGACATAGTTGACGTTTCGTAAGGCTCCGCGACCGGACGGGCCGGTAGTGATGGAAGGAGGTGTGTGATGGCAGCAGGCAACTGGGATCAATATCAGGCACTGAACAACGGCACGGGTCAGGTCGAGTGGCCGCAGGGTCCGATGACGCTCGGGAAAAACGAAAGGGCTACATGGCTCGAGGCGTGGGTCATGCAGGAAAGCACGGGCGCCAGTCAAAGGACCGTCCAGAGGGTATTTGGGACACCGATGCGCTGGAACACAGTCGGGATACCGCCGGGGTGGATACAGGGGACGTTCGAGGCAGGTCCGGCATTAGGGGTGGCTCTCCTGACTTCGAGAGACAGCGCCAAGAAGACTGATGATTTCTACTGGTGGATTGACGTAGTCGAAGTGATTTAGCAGCTGCCTTCCATACCGAGGGAAGTAACGTTGCGTTCTGCTTGGGCTCAGTGATGGAGGATAGAATGGCCGTCGATGCAGATTATGTCGCGCGTTTTCAGAGGCAGCTCGACCTCCTTATGGCGCTGCAGAAGGAGGTGACCGAGGCGATCAAGAGAGCCAGCACTCGGCTCGAAGAGTTGCAAAGCGAAGCGAAGAAGTAGCTTCGCGGTGATAAGGCCGATGGTGGCTGGGCAGGTGGTCGCCGGCCCGGGCCCATTGGCCGGCCGGCCCGATAAGAAAGGTCGCTTCCCGATCTGAATGGGGCTTCGGGGTCTCCGCAGTGACCCGCGCTGGCCAGGATGCTTTCTTTACCGATGAAATGCATCTTGATTCCGACCTCAAAATGCCGATGCCGAGCTTTCATCATGGTGTGACCCGGTCACCACTATGAACTTTGGAGACGAAATGATCACCTCGTCGATAAAGGCAGCATCTCGAAGGATTGTTGCATCCGTGCTCGGGGGGTGCATGGCGACGGCCCCGCTAAGCGCTCAACCATGCGCTCCCACGATTGATCCGGATCGCTCCATTGTCGTGCATGATCCCGCCTTGCTGAAGGAGCCGTTTGCGTTGAGGAAAGTCATCGCGCAACTGCTTCGGGACTTGCCGGTTCCGGCCTCGGGAGCAGACGCAGAGGCAGCGCTCATGGCGAGCTTGGTAGCGACCTTCGCCAAGAGTGAAGAAGTCAACCCGATCTCCAATGTCGTGATGAAGGTTGACGTCCGGCCGGGCGAAAATCAGCTTGTGGCGTCGCGGCTGCTTGACCCCGACGATGAGTACGGCCTGGTCCCTGTCGGCCTGTTCAATCGGCTCGATCTGGCACCGAGAAATTTCCGAAACTGCGGAGAGTACCGGATCGTGTACGCCTTCAAGGCTCCGATATCCCCTCCGAAGGTGGGAAAGTTCGATGACCGCTTCTTCCTGATATTCGAAATGAAAATGCCCAATCCGCAATTCGTTGGCGCCGCCGGTTGCCTCGGCCTGGCAGACTTCTGGCGCGATCTGAGCGACATTGAGGACGATGCCCAGCGCATCGAGGCCTTGCGGAAGTTCTACTTTGACGGGATACCGGGATACACTCCGGGGCCGATACACCCGCATCACCTCGGCGCTCTTGGACAGCTGCGCGGCAACCTGTTCATCGAGGACAAGTGGCAGCTGCGCGAATGGAAGCTCCTGTCGACCGATCCTGGCCGGTTTGTGATGGAACCGGTCAAAAGCAACCCGCTGGCCGAGCTATATGTGGACGCGGGCAAGAAAGCCGACGGGTTGGATCCGCTTCGAGCAGAGTTTCATGCCGCCTTTGTCGCCCATAAGGGGATTTTGGAAGGGCTGTTGGAGCCTGAGCTGGTATTCATACCCAAGGCGATGATGACTGATCCGCGTTTGAATCCGCACAGTCCGGCATTCGACCGGTCTCACTATGAAAAGGTTGTCGTGAACAGGGTGGGATTGCCGACGCCCGACGGCCGCTTCAACGAATTTCAGAGCGATTCCCAAGGAACGCTTGATGTTCCGGAAGAGAATCTCGGGTCCGACTTCAGAAACGATATCACGTTCGCTCTGCAGAAATTGCTCACGGGTTTCCCCCTTGGCGCGTCGGTCACCATCGACGATGTCATGGCGAGGGCTGGCGCCGCCACTTGCGGCGGCTGTCATCAACATGCGAACGAGAAGCCGATCGGCACGGTGAACACAGTAACCTTCAACTGGCCGACGACCCAGAACAACAAGGGCTTCGTGCATATTACCGAGACCGGCCAGCTTTCGAAGACATTGACCGACAGCATGATACCTTTCAGGCGGGACACGCTTGCGAAATTCATCTGCGACCCTCCCCTCGATGAGACGGCGGGATTGGGATATCTGCAAGAACGGTTCGAAGCAGCCTTGGCGGATTACAACCAGACTCTGACGGATTATCGCCTCACCCGGCTGAACGTCATTACCACTCTGCAGCGTGACGCCTTGACCCAGGGCGGCCCGCCAGCGACGGCCGCTGAACTCACTGACGCAGAGAGAAAGGTTACGGCTCGTTTTGAGGAGAGCCTTCGTCAAAAGATGGAGGCTGTCGGCGACGCCGAGCGAAACCTGCCAGGTGCTTTCGTGGAGAATCGCAGACCGCACTAGGCGCGCGTCCCTGAGCCTCGACCAGAGATTATTCGTGCCGCATTTCCCCGCTTGACATCGTGGGCCGAACGGGGAGATTTGGAAAATATCACGATCGGCGCGTGTCCCCTGCGAAGGGCTCACGGCGATTGGGAGAATGACGATGGCGTCGCCCGAACAAGAGATGATCTCCGGAAAAAGGCCGAGATACCGCAAGCTCAAGCCATCCTGCGGAACGCTCAGGGGGCGGGTCGTCTATAGCCGAAACGCCGATGGACAGATCGAAGGCGCGACCCCGAACGGCGAGAGATCGATCATCGACCAGGGCATGTACACCGGAACCAATGAAGACTGCGCCGATATAGAGATTTAGCGATGTCGAACGGCTCAGGAGGCGGCACCAGCTACGAGCGCTACGAGGTGGAAGGCGCAGATCTCGGCGACGTGGCGTACGATATCTTCGACCCTGCGGCCGGGAAAGGAACCCTTTCGAGCGACGGACAGAAGCGCTTTGCCGGAGAGACGACGCTCGAATTCGACCACCGGTCGGAGTGGCTCTTCGATCCCGCCACGCAACGGATCACCATCCAGATCAAGGAGGTCGTCTGGACGACGAAGGTCCGCCTGCCGCAGTGGCGGCGCGCGCAGTTTCAGGCGGCGCCGGCTGCCCAGCGCAGGGAGTACCGGCGCTTCCTGGCCGCCCTCCACCGGCACGAGCTCGGGCACGTCTACCTCTACGATTTCGGGATGGAGCGGGTGCGCGCGGCGCTCGTCGACACGCCGGCGGGCAGGGTTGCCATCCCCGCCGCGAAGGCGCCCGAGTTTAAAGCGGATGGTTCGCCCAAGACGCCTGAGGACAAGACAATAGCGGATGCAATCGACGCCGCCGAGCGCAGGCTGGTGACCGAGCAGGCCGACTTCCGCGAAATGGAGCAGAAGCAGGATAGATACGAAGCCGCGCCTGCGGACCCGAACGCCGATCCGGACAGCGTCTTCGCCGTCGAGGATCCTGCAGACCAGCCCAACGGCACCGACAACGGCCGGACTCAGGGGGCCGTGCTCCGGCCCTGAATCCCTTGTTCCGCTCGCTTTCCGTCAGGGTCTCGAGGCTGGGCGCTTCATCTTCAGTGTCGCTTCCATCTCACGGCGCGCGCGCACGGCATCGAGTGTCGGATCGATCTCGACGTCCTGCCATGTGAGCGGCGTCCCGGTCCTGACGGGCCGCAGCATTTTTACCTTGTGGGTGAGCCCGAGCGGGAGAGCGCCGATCGTGAGACTGGTGTCGGCGGGCATGAGCTTGCCGACGACCGTGTAGCCCCCTTCACCATCCAGTATTTCGCCCGGCCTGAGGTCGCGCTTGGCCGCGGCGATCGCGTCGGCTCGAAATTGGCTGGCGCATCCGGTGGGTTCTCCGCGCAGGCCCACCGACGCGACCGATATGCCGAGCTCCAGGCCGATCAGATGCCAGCGCTTGTAGAGGGCGCTGTAGCGGCCGCCAGGGTCGGTCGCCATGCCATATTCGCTGAAGCAGCGGCGGACATAGTCGGAATCTCCCTCGAAGACGACGAAGACACCCCAGCGTATGTTGTCGGGGATCGGGCGCCCGTCGCGCTCGAGGGAGGACAGCACTTCCACTTGGCCCTTGCTGTAGAGTTGCCCGCCCTCGCTCCTTGGCCTGCAGACGGACGGAATGCCGGTCAGTGAGCTTGGCGGATACTCGAGTCCGTCCGGCGGCGCGGCAAGCCCCGTCGCATTGCAGACGGCGGCGCATTCGATGGCGGGCTTCGATCCGTCCAGGAACGAATTGAACATCTGCGGATTGAGACCACCTTGGCGCGCCTGTTCCGCGGTCAGCCCATAATGATCCCACACCGCATCCGGCGTCGATGCCGCAAAATGCGGCAGCCATTTGTGGCCGCGGCCCGCGCTGACGACCTCGAAGCCGGCCGCGCGGGCCCAGTCGACCAGATCGCAGATCAATGCCGGCTGGTCACCATAGGCGAGGCTGTAGACCACGCCCGCCTCGGAAGCCTTTCTCGAAAGGAACGGCCCGCAGAACGCATCCGCTTCGACCTCACATTGATCACATGCTTTTTCGCCGCGAAGGCCCGGACAGCATGGCGCACCGCGGCCAGCGGGTTGCCGGTCACCTCGACGATGATCTCGATGGCGGAACAGGAGATGAGCGCATCTGCATCGTCACAGACATGAGTGCCGCCTGTCCTGGCGGCTTCGTCGAGGCTCTTGGCGGAATACCTCTCAGCCGCCCAGCCTGTGGTCTTGAAGGCGTCGAGCGCGCGCGATACGGAAAGGTCCGCCAGCCCCACAAGATGGATGCCGGGCGTTCGTCGCGCCTGAGCCAGATACATGGATCCGAATTTGCCGGCCCCGATCATGCCGACGCGCAACGGCTTGCCCATGATCTGACGTTCGACCAGCATCCTGTGCAGATTCACGCTTCACCTCCGCTACGCGTGGTTGCGTGCCGAATTTCAACCAATTTCGATGCCATGGGCAATACAAAACGGATATGAGCTTCAACGGGTAAATAGCGTGCTTTTAGCCGCCAGCGAATGTCCCCGGTAGTAACGCAGATCATCGAGATGATCCGCGTCAAGGCAAAGCCCTAACCTTTCCTTTTCTCCGCGCGTCGGGTCCGCCTTCTCGGCCATCGAGTCTTCCTCCCGGCTCGTCGGATCCGAGTCGCTCGTCGGATGATACTCGGCAGTCCTTTGGGCTCTCTGGAGCGACATAGGGCTCAGGCCCAGTTCTAAGGTCATGGCGATGATATAGGATTGGAAGTGCACCAGAGAACAGCTCGACAATATGGGGGTTCGGGCAAAGCTCGATCGTAGCTTCTATCACTAGGACACGTGCCGTTCATGGCAGAGACGGGCAATTACATCCGCCCTAGCCTGCGTCATTTCCCTGCCCAACCCAATCGGATTGGCGCTCGCCAGGGCTAAGGCAGGACTCGATCGCCGCATTTCTGTCTATTACCACAAGATTGCTGAGCCGTTTTTAAAGAGATCCCTGCGCAGCAAGTCAAAGGGTCCACGGTCGTCGTGATCCCGCTGCATATTGCTCACTGTATTGTTCAGGATTGCGTCCGTCCCTCACGGCGTTTCTGAGTAAGTAAGACGCCCGAAACAGTGTCAAAACTACACCCCTCTAGACAAAAGACAACGTTTGGGCGCATTCTTTACCTAACGACAATCTCCGCGACATGGGCGGCTCATGGGCGTCGATAACAATGGCGGTCAGTGGCAGGGTAGGCGACCTTACTCGCGCCGACCCCGCTAGCGATCATGGATGGACTTTGGGCAATACACCCTGGGGCTACTTGGCTTCTGTGTGATCGCCGCTTACTCGCTCGTGTGGTGGGATTACGCGCAAACATCTCACATCCCCTTGCTGACCAACACCTGCAACATCAAGGGCAACATCAACTAGAATACTGGCGAGCGGATTTATCACGTGCCCGGACACCGCCATTACTTGGAGATCCGCATTTCGACCGGCAAGGGCGAACGCTGGTTTTGCTTCGAAGGGGAAGCGAGGGCGGCCGGCTGGTGGAGGTCCAGGGTGTGAGCAACTCACCGAAGTTGCTAGTACTCGCAATAGTCCCAGCGCAAGTAAGAACATCAGGGAAGCACTATGGCACGAAGGGGTTTTTTCGCAGAGCTTCAGCATCAGGCTCGAATCGCCGCCCGAGAGGAAGAGCGGAAGCATCGACAGACCACGCGAGAGCATGCAGCGCTCGTACGTCGTGTTGAACAAGCCCGTAAAGCGGAAGAACGAGCGAAGGTGCAGTTAGCGAGATCTGCCGAAGCGGAAAGAAAGCGTCTTGAGAAGGAAGCAAAGGAAGCGCACCTTGAGGCCATGCAGGCAGAGGTTGATGAGCGAAATGCTCAGCTCGCAGAAATCTACGAGGATATTGACACGCTGCTGACATCAACTCTATCGAGAGATGACTACGTTGATCTGAGGACCTTGCGCATGGTCGCTCAGCATCCGCCTTTCAATCCTGGCAACTTAGAAACGCCGATTCCCCAGCCGCGAGCGATTCCAGATCCTCCTCGACCAGTTTTGGTCCCACCCGATCCACCGCGAGGATTGGGAAAGCTGTTTGGGAAAAGGAAGTACGTGGAAGCTGCTGCGGATTCCAAGCGCGCGCACGAACGCAATCTCGTGGACTGGGGTGCTGAGTGTCGACGCGCGGAAGTACTCCGCGAGAAAGCGAGACAAAAACATGTGCGGGATGAGGTCAATCGCCTTGAACAATTAAAGGCCGCCCACGCGAGCTTCGCGCAGGAGTGCGAGGCGCGCGAGGAAGAGGCTGCGGAGAACAACAGGCGTTTGGACGAACTGATTACAAACCTCGGATACGGCACGGCCGAGGCGGTGCAGGAGTATGTTGCCATCGTGCTTTCGAACTCAGCGTATCCGGTGGATTTTCAAGTAACGCATCAGTTCGAATTCGACCCCTCGTCGGCGGAACTTCGCTTGTCAGTGGCAGTGCCTGGCCCGGAAGCGATTCCAGATATTAAGGCCTTCAAATACACCAAGGCTTCCGACGAGATCACCTGGACAGCCCTGTCGCAGAAGGAATGTCGTGACCGCTATGCCAGTGCAGTTCATCAGGTGGCGCTCAGATCGTTTCACGAGATTTTTGAATCGGACCGCCGCGCTCTCATCCGGACGATCTCACTGGATGTCGGCGCAAGTACCGTCGACCCGGCGACCGGGCGGCGTGCATATATCCCGCTGGTCGTCGCAGCGGCTGAACGCGACGCTTTCTTGCAGTTTAATCTATCCGCTGTCGTTCCAGCGCTCACGCTTGATAGACTTGGTGCGGCCGTGTCGCAGAATCCGCATGGACTTATCGCGGTTGAGCGGGCGGGAGTGCGCAGAGCATGAAACAACGAGGGCTGTCGTTCAATCCACCACCAGGCTGGCCCAAGCCACCACCGGGGTGGGTACCGCCGAAAGGTTGGACTCCGGACCCGGCATGGCCCGCGCTCCCAAAAGGTTGGCAGTTGTGGATCGACGATGGGAAAGCAGATGATGCTATGGCAACGCCTGCAACCGCGCCGCCTGTATCTCCCCAAGGGACCGACGCTCGCATCGCGCTGCTAGAAGCAGAGAATGCAGCCCTTCGCGCTCGCTTGGAAGCAGTCGGGACTGAAGCAGGCAATGTAATCGAACTGAACGACGAGCGCATCCTTCAGAACGCCGGTATCTATCGGTATCACCACCCATTGGAGAACACAGTCGCCTATCGCGAGCGCCTCGACGCAATATCAGTCCGAATAGCTGAGGTCATCAAGGCTGATGCAGCGATCGAAAAATCCAACATGTTCACCTTCGATGGCTCATTGGCGAAAGGCCGAAGCATGACGAACGATTTGGCCAAGTTGATGCTACGCGCCTACAACGCCGAGGCGGAAAACGTCGTGAGGACGCTTCGCCCCGGCAATGTCGTAACCGCCGTTAAGCGCCTTGATGCATCTCGAGCCGCGATCGCCAAGCTGGGCAAGATGATGGAAATGCATATCAGTGACCACTTTCATGCGCTACGCATCGAGGAAATCGAGCTCACAGCAGATTTTCTCATCAAGAAGGAGGAGGAGCGTGAAGCGGCGCGTGCCGAACGTGAACGGCTACGTGAGGAGCGGAAAGTCGAGCAAGAGCTCGCAGCTGCCAGGGAGCGCCTGACCAAAGAGCGCAGCCACCTCGTTACGGTGATCGAGAAGCTCAAGACCGGCGGCAGTTCCGACTTTGAGTTGGAGCGAAAGCTTGCTGAGGTCGATCGTGCGATCGCGCATAATGACTATCGGACGGCAAACATTCGCGCCGGCTACGTCTACGTGATCTCAAATCGCGGTGCCTTCGGCGAGCGTGTGGTGAAGATCGGGCTTACCCGACGTTTGGATCCTTTGGATCGAATCCAAGAACTTGGTGATGCGTCAGTTCCATTCAGGTACGACGTTCACGCGATCTATTTTTCAGAGGACGCCATTAAACTTGAGGGTGAACTTCATGAGCATTTCGCCTCCCGGCGTATGAACTGGGTCAACCACCGTAGAGAATTCTTCTTTGCGACTCCGAGTGAAGTGCGTTCGATCCTTGCAAAGAAAATTGGAAACCTGCTCGAGTTTGTCGAGCATCCGGAATCTACGGAGTACCTTCAGAGCACCCGGTATTGGCCACAATCATCCAGCTAGAGGCCGTCTTAGGAATTAATCGTCGGGGAACGACTGAGTACACGGGCTCTTTGTTCGGACAATTTGCCGGACCACCATGGAGCAATTGTCGTGCCAAAGTATTGTGCGG
Source organism: Pseudomonadota bacterium (assembly GCA_021828105.1). GTDB lineage: Bacteria > Pseudomonadota > Alphaproteobacteria > Rhizobiales > Aestuariivirgaceae > Taklimakanibacter. The sequence goes on along the minus strand of JAKATG010000039.1, from coordinate 569 downwards.
CAGAGTCGGACCGGTGGCAGAGCAAGCTTTTGCCATCAATTACGACAATGCAAGGACTGAACTGTCATCTCATCATGCCTCTTTGAGATACAAAAATCGGGTAAATTCTGCGGCTTTCCCTACGCAAATTTGAAAAGACTAATGGAGCGAGCTTAAATATCCACCGCGTCTAGAATATAAGTTTCTAGTTCATACTTTGCTAGCACAGCGACGACGCTCGATTTCTCGACGGTGCCCCGGTGTGGTTTGTCCCTCTGCTTTAATACACGCCATATACACTTGTCCCGGGAAGGCGTTGAATTTCACGGTCCGGCTAGCGCCAGCATGAATGGCGCTGCTACCATGATTGCGAAATTGCGCATTGACGGGATGGGCTACGTCTCGCCAAACGAGACGGATCCTGATTCGAATTGAGAGAGGTCGCAGGGTCAAAGACTATTTGGTCGACCGTGAACAATCCGGATTTCACGCGGCGGCGGGATTGAGAACTCGCGCCTGAGCAACCCAGACTTCCAGCATCAGACGCAGCAAGAGCCTCAGCCAGGTGAGGAGAAGGCGGAAGTTATAGC
>JAKATG010000023.1:0-146777 GCA_021828105.1 Pseudomonadota bacterium | reverse complement strand
AGCGTGCTATCCTGATTGAGGACGACGAGGGATTTGCTCATATCACTTTGCATGGGGGTCACGCTCCATCAGATGTGTGGACAACGATGGGCATCTTACCCTCGTCGTCCGCCCCATTGAATCTTCTTCTCCCACGCTGCGCGCGGGAGAAGGGGAATGATGGAGATGGCGGCCGGAACTTGCACCCTTCAAAACTAACTATTTGCCTGCCGCCAGCGTGACATGACGAAGACCGAGACTATCCTTTCATTGCGCAATATCTCGCGCACCTTCGGCAACAAGGCCGCCGTCAAGGACGTCACCCTCGACATAAGAGAGGGCGAGCTCTTCACCATCGTGGGGCCCTCGGGCAGCGGCAAGAGCACGCTGATCCGCATGCTCGCCGGTCTCGAGACGCCGAGCGCCGGCGACATCCTGCTGCGCGGCACGCGCATCAACGACATGCCGGCGAACCGGCGGCCCACTTGCATGGTGTTCCAGTCGCTGGCGCTCTTCAACCACATGACGGTGGGCGAGAATATCGAATTCGCCCTGACCGTCAGGGGCGCCGACCGCAAGGCGCGGCGCGAGCGCGCCCGCGAATTGATGGCGCTGGTGCGCCTGCCGCAGGAATTCTACGGCAAGTCGGTCCTGCGCTGCTCGGGCGGCGAGCGCCAGCGCGTCGCTTTGGCGCGGGCACTCGCTTCCGACCCCGACATCCTCTTCTTCGACGAGCCCTTGTCGGCGATAGACTATCGCCTGCGCAAGATCCTCGAAATGGAAATGAAGGATCTCAACCGCGAGACCGGCAAGACCTTCGTCTATATCACCCACAGCCTGGAAGAGGCGATGGTGATGTCGGACCGCATCGCCGTCATGCGTGACGGCGAGATCGTCCAGCTCGGCGATCCTTTGTCGATCTATAACGCGCCCTCGACCCGCTTCGTCGCCGAGTTCATGGGGCAAGTGAACTTGCTTCCCGTGGCCGTGGACGGCAACGGCAATCGTGTGATCGAGGGCATAGGCGCTCCGGTCGCCCAAGCTTTCCGTGCCGGCCCGTATTCCTCGATCATGCTGCGGCCCGAGCGGCTGCGGCTCCTCGACAAGGGCAGACGCGCCGATGTCGAGTTCGACGCCACATGCTTCAACTTCTACCTCCTCGGCTCGCGCACCCACGTTCATTTGCGCCGCGATGAGCGGACCTTCATCGTCGAATTGTCGCCCGACATGGCCGTGCCGGAGCCGGGGGCCGTGGTGCGGGTCGGATTCGACTGGGCCGATGCGGTCAGCGTCCAGGGTGAGGCGCCATGATGACGCGCGAGCAAAGGACCGGCCTTGCCCTCATGCTGCCGCCGGCATTGCTGCTGGTGGCGGGTTTCCTGCTGCCTTTGCTGTTCGTCCTTTATACGAGCTTCATGCCGCCGCGAACCTTCGGGCTCGCCAGCCCGCCGACGTTCGAGAATTACCTGACGGCGTTCCGCGAAAGCTATTGGCGGCCTTTCGCCTGGTCGATCTTCTTCGCCACCGCGACGACGATCGCGACCGGCCTCATTTCCTGGCCGATCGCCAAAGCGCTGGTCAGGAGCTCGCGGCGCTTCGCCGTCACCGTCTCGGTGCTTATCGCCGTCCCGGTCTTCATCGCCGAAAGCGTACGCCTGTTCGGCGCGCATCTCTTTCTCATGCCGCGCGGCGGCATCCTCGCCGGCACGATCCAATATCTGTTTGGCCTCAATATCGGCAGCGTCCTGTTCACGCCGTTGGCGACGCTGCTCGGGCTGTTCTACATCTATCTGCCCTTCGCGCTCTTCCCCATGGTGCTCGGCCTGTCGCTGGTGCCGCGGGACCAGCTCGAAGCGGCCCAGGATCTGGGCGCCAGTCCCTGGCAGCAGCTTCGCTATATCGAATTGCCGGTGGCCTCGCCCGGCATCATCATCGGCAGCCTTCTGGTCTTCGTCCTGGCGCTCGGCGCCACCACCGAGGCCCATATATTGGGCGGGCAGTCCGCGGTGCCGGTCGTCCACGCCATCGAGCAGCGCTTCAACTATGCGCAGGATTGGCCGCTGGGCTCGGCCCTTGCCACCGTCCTTTGCGTCATCACGGCAGCACTCGTCTTCCCCCTGATCTCCCGGTTGAATATCGACCGGCTGTTCTCGCGGTGAGGAGGGGACGATGAGGCCGGAGCAAGCCGAGAGGGGACGGAAGATCTGGACGGTGGTCGTCCTCGTCCTGCTCTATCTGCCGATCGTCTCGATCATCCTCGCCTCGCTCGCGAACACCCGCTATTTGCGCTTTCCCCACAGCACCTGGACGCTCGAGCCTTATCGCCAGGCCTTGGGGCTCGACCAGACCTACGATCTGCAGATGACGTCGCTCAAGATCGCCGTCTTCGTGGCGCTGCTCTCGGTCATCATCGCCGTTCCGGGCGCGCTCGCTTTCGCCCGCTATGACTGGTCGGGCCGCAAGCTCTATCAAAGGCTGCTCCTGCTGCCGGTGTTCTTCCCGCAATCGGTGCTCGGCCTCGCAGCCCTCGTCACGCTGAGCGCCTTTGGGATCAATCTGAGCTGGAAGACGGCGGTCTTCACCCATGCCGTATGGATCGTGCCCATCGTGACGCTCATCGTCTCGATCCGCGTCTATGGTCTCGACCGCGCCCAGGAGGAGGCGGCCTTCGACCTGGGCGCCAGCCGGCTCCAGGCCTTCTTCCGCATTACCTTGCCGCAGATCCTGCCCGGCCTGTCGTCGGGCGCCTTGTTCGCCTTCCTCCTGTCCTGGAGCAACATGCCGCTCTCGGCCTATACGACGGGCGTCGATACGACATTGCCGGAATGGCTCTATTCGCGCATGGCGACCAATTACGCGCCGATGGTTCCGGCGGTCTCGGTGCTGTCGATCATCGCCAGCATCATCTTCGTGCTGGTCTGGCAGATGGGCCGGGTCGCCGTCACCCGCATGACGGCGAAGATCGCCGGGCGTGATCTCGACTAGCGACATGCCAGGAAAAATTTCAAACGGGCGCAGGCGATCCGCTTCGGGCGGATTCAGGGATTTTCAGGGATTATCAGGGAATTTTGCAAAATCCGAACCCGGCCTAATTACATCAATGAGTTAACGCCTCGAAGCAGGGAATTTTCTGCGCTGAAACGGGAGGAGGCCTTACGGGACCTTCTCAGAATATCCTCCTTCAGCTTGTGCTAATACTCGGAACGGAAGCGCGGATCGGACATCGGTTACGCAGTTGCCGATGCTGATAAATCCCAACGCACGCTTTGGCCCGCAAAGTCAAGATCTCTTATCGCGCTTAGCCGCCCGGTTGACTTGCCATTTTGTGCGCAGCTATGGAGAAGCCCATGAAGCAGGCATCCGGTGTCGACGCATCTCCACCGCTGAGCAATCCCGGACTCGCGCTCGGGCTTTCGCTGGATGAAGGCTCGAATGCCGTCAGGCTTCAGAAAATCCGCGAGATCATCAGCCTGGTGAATGCCGGAAGCGATGTCGGCGCGATCTTCGAGCGCATCGTCTTTGCCGTCTGCCATCACACGATCTGGAACTATAGCGGCATCATGGCCGTCGATCGCACGATCGGCTACTCCGTCCTGGTTTCGACCTATGGGCTGGAGCCCGCCGGCCGCAATGGCCTGGCACAGCAATGGGAACTTGCCACGAGCCCGTGCCTGAAGGTCGTATCGACCAAGCAGCCGGTCGTTATCGAAGACGCCCAGATCAGCGAGGAATATCCCGGCTACCGGGCCGATTCACGCGCGCGCGGCTATCACACGGTGGTCCTGCTGCCGCTCGGCTGCACCGACATGCAGGGCCGCGAAATGGTTCTCGACGTGAATTCCGAGAAATGCGTGACGGTGGCCCCCGATGAGCTCGACTTCCTGGTCACCATCAGCCATCTGGCCGGGCTTGCCGTCGACAAGGGCAAGTCCTTGCACAATGAGCGGGCTTTGAGCAGCAGGCTGGAGCGGGTGCTGGAAATCAATTCGAGCCTCCTCGACCGCGTCCTGCACGGCAATTCGATGGAGATCATCGCCGGCATGGTGGAAACCATCCTGCCGGACCCGATTGTGATCGTGGATCTCACGGCCGACAGTTTTCACGTCACCTTGTCGCCCGATGTGATGAATTTCGGTGATCGCGAATGGGCCGAATTCGTGCGCGGCCCGGCGGCACGCCAGCTCATCCAGATGATGCTGCAGACCAAGCCCTCCGACTTCCGCGAGATGAAGCGCATAAGCCTTGCGACGCCGGACAAATCCTTCGAAAGCGACGCCTATGTCGAGCCCTTGCTGATCGATGGCGAGACGGTCGGCGGCATCATCGTATTTCCGCGGGCAAGGGGGCTCGACAAGCTCGATTTCCTGGTCGCCATGGAGGTCAAGTTCGCCTTGAGCGTCCAGCTGATGCGGGCGCATATCCAGCAGCAGTCGCATGACTATCAGACGACCGAACTGTTCACGCGCCTCTTCGAGGGCGGCTGGCAGAAGGACGAGCAGATCCACAATCGCGCCGCGCGCCTGGGGCTCGATCTATCGGTCCCGGCACAGCTTCTCATCGTCGATATCAGGGGCGGCTCGCCCCATTCCGCCCGGCACAAGCCCTATCCGGCGCCGAGGACCTTCAAGCGCTCGCTCAATCAGTCATTCCCCAATGCGGTGCTGGTCTATCATGCCGGCGCATTGGTCGTTTATCTCCCCAATCCGCCGGCGGACGGGAATGCGCGCGTCATCACGGCGGGCCGGCAACTGATCGATGCGGTAAAATGGTACTTCGAAGTCGACCCGGTCTTCACGCTCAGTCCTGTCTGCGCGCGCCTCGAGGATTATCAATCGGCGCGCGACCATTGCGGAAGGCTGTTGTCGCTGGGGAGGATTTTTGGCCGGCGGGGCCTCGTGTCCCAGCAGGATTTTGGCCCCTTCGCCGTGTTGCTGTCCGGGTTGGACCAGCATGTCGCCACGACATTCATCGATCAGACCCTTGGCCAGATCGAAACCTATGACAAGGACAACAAGACCCAGCTGATGCAGACGGCGGAAGCCTTCATCGATCGCGGCTGCCGCTATCAGGCGACGGCCGAGCTCCTGAAAATCCACGTCTCTACTTTGCGCTACAGGATGGATCGGTTGAAGGAGCTGTTCGGCCTCGATCTGGAGAGCGAGGACAGCCGCTTTTCCGTCTCTCTTGCACTGAGGCTCAGGGCCCTGCTGATCAAAATGTCGGGTAAGTAGTTCGGCCGCATCTCTTGACGTCCCTCATGCTGAGGTGCCCGGCGAAGCCGGGCCTCGAAGCATCCTTCAGGATAGAGCGAGACTGCTGCACTAAGCCTTCGAGGCTCCCCCGGCTCAAGGCCGGGGTCGCACCTCAGGCTGAGGGTAATGACCTTCCATCGATTTCTACGAAGGAAAGACCGCCTCTTCCTCTGATTCATCGCAAGAAGGAGGGCGGCAACCCCGTTATCGTCCAACGAAACTTGGAAACAGGGTTGCCGTGGACAGATCGGTTGTCGACAAGCTGGCGCTCCGACGCGCGTTCGGGAACTTCGTCACCGGAGTTACGATCGTGACGGCCATGGATGAGGTCGGAAGGCCGCGCGGGCTGACGGTCAATTCCTTCACCTCCGTTTCCCTCGATCCGCCGCTGGTGCTCGTCTGCATCGCCGAGACGGCGCAGAGCTGCGACGCCTTTCGCCGATGCAGCGGCTTTTCGGTCAATGTGCTGCACGAAGACCAGCGCCGGTATTCGGACATATTCGCCAGCAAATCCCCGGACAAGTTCGAAAGGGTCGAGTGGTCCTCCGGTTTCACCGGTGCGCCGCGGATCGCGGGCAGCCTGGCCGCTTTCGACTGCATTGTGCATGAGCGCATCGAGGCCGGCGATCACATCATCCTGATCGGCAGGGTCGCCTGCTTCGAGAGCTGTGCCGGGCGCCCGCTGGTCTATGGTCAGGGCAGCTATATATCGGTCAGCGTCCAGCAGGCTGCCGTCGCGCGGCCACCGGGCCATAATGTCATTGTCAGCTGCGTCGCCGACTATGAAGGGCGCGTCCTGCTCCATCGCACGCAATATGGCGCCTGGCGGCTTCCGGAGGCGGTTCAGACGGGTGCGAGCAGTGGTGAGCTCGTGACGCTCAACGACGCGCTCAAGAACATGGGCGCCAAGGTTGAAATCACCTTTCTCTATTCGGTCTTCGAGATCGCCGGCGAAAACGGTGTGGCGATCGTCTATCGCGGCACCTTGAACAAACCGGTCGAGGAATCGAAGCAGGTCCGCCTGTGCTCGGAGGCGGAAGTTCCCTGGGACGAGCTCGAGCCCAGGGAATGCCAGGCATTGCTCAAGCGCTTCTTCCGCGACCGCAAGCTCGATCAATTCAGCATCTATAGCGACGTCCTCAATGAGCCGCGGGTTGCGCGGCTCGAGCAGGATCCGCCGCGAAACTGGGACTCCTACACCGCACAATTCGACGATGGATCAGGAACATGAAGACGACAGTAGAGAATATCGCCGGCAAACGGACGGAGCATTACATCGGCGGCGAGTGGGTGGCGCCGCATTCGGCCCGCTATCTCGACAGCTATGATCCGGCCACCGGCAAGGTCTGGTACCAGGCGGCCGACGGCGATGAGAAGGACATCGACGCCGCGGTCAAGGCGGCCCAGGCGGCGCTTGTCGATCCGGCCTGGCGGCGGATCACCCAGACCGAGCGTGGTGTCCTGATGCGCCGTCTCGCCGAGCTCATCGCCAAGAACGCCGAGCAGATCGGCCGGCTCGAGACCCGCGACAATGGCAAGCTGCTCAAGGAAATGCGGGCGCAGGCACAGGCGATGCCCGACAGCTATCAGTATTTTGCCGGCATGGCCGACAAGATCGAGGGATCGGTCGTCCCGGTCAACAAGCTCGACATACTGAATTTCACCACACGCGAGCCGATCGGCGTCGTCGGCATCATCGTGCCGTGGAATTCGCCCCTGATGCTGCTCACCAGCACGCTGGCGCCGTCATTGGCGATCGGCAACACGGTGGTCGTCAAGCCTTCCGAGCATACATCGGCTTCGGCCCTGGCGCTTGCCGAGCTCATCGAAGAGGCAGGTTTCCCGGCGGGCGTCTACAATGTGGTCACGGGCTATGGCCACACGGCGGGAGACGCGCTGACCAAGCATCGTGGCGTCGCCAAGATCGCCTTCACCGGCGGCACGGTGACGGGGCGCAAGGTGGCGATGAACGCCGCAAGCCACCTGGCGCAATCGACGCTGGAGCTCGGCGGCAAGTCGCCTCATGTGGTCTTTGCCGATGCCGATCCGGATCGCGCCGCAACCGGTGTCGTGTCCGGCATATTCGCGGCCGCCGGACAGACCTGCATCGCGGGATCGCGCTGCTTCGTCCATGAGGACATTCATGACGAGATCGTCGATCGCCTGATCGATCGCGCCAAGAAGATCACGATCGGCGATCCGGAAGCCGAGGAAACCGAGCTCGGCCCGCTTGCGCTCAAGGCGCAGCTCGAAAAGGTGGCCCAGTATGTGGGCTTCGGATCGGCCGATGGCGCGGCGATCGCCTTCGGCGGCAACCCGCCGCCGCGTCCCGACCTCGCGGGCGGCTGGTATTTCGAGCCGACCATCTTCACCGATGTGAAGAACGACATGCGCATCGCGCGCGACGAGATCTTCGGCCCGGTGCTGGCGATCATGAAATTCCGGTCCGAAGACGAGCTGATGCATCTGGCCAACGACACGGATTATGGCCTCGCCGCCGGCATCTGGACGAAAGACATCGACAGGGCGCTGCGCTTCGCCAGGGAGGTCGATGCCGGCACGGTGTGGATCAATACCTACCGCTCCGCCTCCTACATGTCCCCTTCGGGCGGTTTCAAGAATAGCGGCTACGGCAAGCTCGGCGGTTTCGAAGCCATCCGGACACTCTCGCGCCTGAAGAGCGTCGTAGTCGACTACTCCGGCAAGACTCACGACCCCTTCGTCATGCGGCTCAAATAAGTTCTCGGGAGGAACCAGTGAAGTTCGCCATTGCCGTCAATATGCATCGCGTCGACCCGCAAGAGGACATGCGGGAGATCGCCGAGCAGACGCTGAAGCTTGTTCAAATCGCGGAGCAGGGCGGCTTCGAAGTCGCCTTCGCCGCCGAGCATCATACGATCGAGCTGACGGTCGCGCCCAATCCCTTCCTGCAGCTCACCCAATGGGCGCTCAACACCAGCAAGATCAGGCTGGGGACGGCGACGATCGTGGCGCCCTACTGGCACCCCATCCGCCTCGCCGGCGAAGCAGCGCTCCTCGACGTGCTGAGCGGCGGCCGGCTGGAACTCGGCATCGCTCGCGGCGCCTTCCAATACGAATTCGACCGCATGGCGGGCGGCATCCAGCAGCAAGGCGGCATCGCTTATCTGAAGGAGATACTTCCGGTCGTCAAAAAGCTGTGGGCAGGCGATTACGCCCATCAGGGCGAACTCTGGCAGTTCCCCACCTCGACCTCGGTGCCGAAGCCGATCCAGCACCCGCATCCGCCCATATGGGTGGCGGCGCGCGATCCCGGAACCTATGACTGGGCGATCAAGAACGGCGCCCACATCATGTCGACGCCTCTGTCGCGCCCGCCGGCCGAGATAAAGATCCTGTCGGACAAGTTCCACAAATCGCTGGCCGACAATCCCAGCATCAAACGGCCGCGCTTCATGATGATGCGGGCGGCCTTCGTCTATGAGCGCCGCGAGGAATGGCGCCGCCCGGTCGACGCCGCGATCCTCGACGGACGGCATTTCGAGAATCTCTTCCAGACGAACGGCGTCGTGCGCAACGGCTTCACCCAGCCGATCGACATGTCACAGATTTCGAACAGCGCTGCCTATGACTCGGCGCAGCTGCATGAGAGCCTGCTGTTCGGAACGCCGGATGAAGTGATCGAGAAGCTGCGGCTCTATGAGGACGCGAAGGTCGATCTCTTCTGCTACGGGGCCAATCTCGGTCTGCCCTGGGCTGAGACCGCACGCTCGCTCGAGCTTTTCATTGAACGAGTGATGCCTGCCTTTGACGAACGGCGCCCGGAGAAGACGCCTCGCCAGGCAACCGCCTGATCGACGACTAACAATAGCAAGCAACATACAAGGAGGAGACTATGCCTGAACAATCGAAAAGAACTGATGGACCTGCTCGCCGGCAAGAAGCTTTCCCGGCGCGATATGCTGGCCTTGGGCGGCAGTGCCGCTCTGGCGGCGGGCCTGGCAGGCATTTCGCCCAAGGCCCGGGCGGCGGGAAAATTCGACGGCAAGTCCGTCGTCTTCGCCAGCTGGGGCGGTGCCTATCAGGATGCGCAGAAGGTCTGCTACTGCGATCCCTTTGCCCAGAAGACCGGCGCCAATGTCGTCCAGGACGGGCCGATGGACGAAGCGAAGTTCCGCGCCATGGTCGAAGCCGGAGATTCGGTGTGGGATGTCGGCGACATCACCCACGAGTTCCTATTCAACGGCATCAAGAATAACCTGTTCGAGAAGCTCGACCTGACCAAGATCAATGTCGCGCGGGTCGATGAGCGCTATCGCAACGAATACGGCATCGGCGACATCGTCTGGTCCTACAATATCGGCTACAGCACCAAGACCTTCAAGGACGGGACCCATCCCAAGTCCTGGGCCGAGGTGTTCGATCTGGCCAAATTCCCCGGGACCCGGACGCTGCCGGGCAACTCGCCGAACGCGACACTCGAGGTCGCGGCCCTGGCCGACGGCGTTCCGGTGGACAAGCTCTATGAGGTCCTCGCCACCGATGAGGGCATCGACCGGGCGCTCAAGAAGCTCAGCTCGATCAAGGACAAGCTCATCCTGTGGGATACGAACTCGCAGTCGCAGCAGCTCTTCATCGACGGCGAGGTGACCTGCGGCATGATCCTGAACGGCCGCGCCTATGACGCGGCCCAGAAGGGCGGCCAGATCGCGGTCGACTGGAACCAGAATATACAGTCGATCGACTATCTGGTGATTCCGCGCGGCGCCAAGAATATCGAGACCGCCCTTGGCCTGATCGACGAGATGACGGTCGCCGAGAACCAGGCGAAGCTTGCCAACATGATTGCCTACTCGCCGACCAACAAGGAGGCCTTTGCCACGATCGATCAGAAGATCGTGCCGTGGCTCGCCACCAGCCCGGAGAATGCCGCCAAGGGCTTTGTCATCGACGGGGCTTTCTGGGAGAAGAACCTGGAGAAAATCTCCGAGCGCTGGGAAGAGTGGAAACTGTCCTAGACCCGCAAGGGCATGCCGGAGAGATAGCTATGCGGATTGGATATGCTTGGCTGATTGTTCCGGCATGCCTTTTGCTGGGCGTGTTTTTCGTCTGGCCGGTGTTCTGGCTGCTGCTGAAGAGCGTGACCTTCCCGAGCCCGAGCATTGCGAACTTCGTGGCACTGGTCGAGCGGCCGGTCTATTTGCGCGTCCTGTGGAACACGATCGTCATCAGCGCCAGCACGGCCGTCCTGTGCGCGCTGATCGGCTATCCGCTGGCCTACACCATGGCGAATACCGGCGCCCGTGCGCGCCGCCTGCTGATCTTCATCGTTCTCATTCCATTCTGGACGAGCCTGCTCGTCAGGTCGTTCGCCTGGATGGTGCTGCTGCAGAAGCAGGGCCTGGTCAATCAGAGCCTGGTCAGCTTCGGCATCATCGCCGAGCCGGTCGCGCTCATCTTCAACCGTTTCGGCGTGCTGACCGGAATGGTCCAGGTGCTTCTGCCTTTCATGGTCTTTCCGCTTTATTCCGTCATGACCCGCATCGACAAAAGTCTTCCATCGGCGGCGGCAACTCTCGGCGCACCGCCGGTGCGCAATTTTCTCCGGGTCTATTTGCCATTGACTTTGCCGGGCCTCGTGACCGGCACCATGCTGGTCTTCATCAGTGCGCTTGGCTACTACGTGACGCCGGCGCTCCTCGGCGGCCCCGGCGACACGATGATCGCCCAGCTCATCCAGCAGCAGATCGGCAATATGGGGAACTGGGGCCTGGCCGGCGCCCTCGCCGTCGTGCTCCTCGTCGGCACCTGCATCTGTCTCGCTGTCGTCCAGCGCTTCGTCAGCGTGCGATCGGTGATGGGGAGGTAGCCATGCATATGAGCTCGAGCGGCGGCACAGGCATATGGTGGCGATGGGGCAGGCTCCTGATGTGCGGGCTTGCGGTCGTCTATGTCATCGCGCCCCTGGTCATCGTCGTCATCCTCTCCTTCAGCTCGGCACCCTTCCTCACCTTTCCGCCGCCCGGGCTCTCGCTGCAATGGTATGAAAGCCTGTTCGGCAATCCGGTGTGGTATGGCTCGCTGCTGACCAGCATCAAGATCCTGATCCCGACCGCCATCCTGGCGACGGTCATCGGCACGGCGGCAGCCTTCGGCATGTCGCGCTCCGAATTCAGGGGCAAGTCAATCATTGCCGGCCTCATCATGTCGCCGATCATCGTGCCGGTCATCATCACGGCGGTCGGCATGTTCGGCGCCTTTCGCTCCCTCGGGCTCTTCGGCACGCTCGCCGGGCTGATCGCCGCTCATACGGTGCTGACGGTTCCCTTCGTCTTCGCAACCGTCTCGGGCGCGCTTTCGGTGATCGATCAGCGATTGGAAGGAGCCGCCGCCACACTTGGCGCCACACCCTGGGTGAGCTTCAGGCGCGTGACCTTGCCGCTCATCCTGCCGGGTATCCTGTCCGGACTTCTGTTCGCGGTGGTCATCTCATTCGACGAGCTGGTGGTTTCGATGTTCATAAGCACGCCGGCGGTGCGTCCGATCACCGTCCAGATGTGGTCGAATGTCCGTGGCGCCGTCGATCCGACGATTGCCGCCGTCGCTTCGATCCTGCTGCTCTTTTGCCTCTCCGCCCTGGTGGCGCAGTTCATGATTGATCGCGGGGGCGATCGGAGGGTTGACCGCTGATGAAGAACACCACTGACGGCTGCAAGACGCCGACATTGAGCCAGTCCTCGCCGCTCGTCCTCAAGGACGTCCGCAAGACCTATGGCGATATCGTCGCCGTGGAGCGGGTCGATCTCGAATTGCGCGAAGGCGAGTTCCTCACCTTCCTCGGACCTTCGGGATCGGGAAAGACGACGACTCTCGCCATGGTGGCGGGGCTGCAGAATCCGTCCTCGGGCTCGATATACCTGAACGGCGAGCCGCTCGATCCGCTGCCGCCCTATCGCCGGAATATCGGCATGGTGTTCCAGCATTATGCGCTCTTTCCCCATATGACGGTGGCCGGCAATGTCGCCTTCCCGCTGGAAATGCGAAAACTTCCAGGATCGGAGGTCAAGAGGCGAGTCGGCGAGGCCCTGGAGCTTGTCGGCCTGCCGGAGATGGCCAAGCGCTTTCCGGCGGAATTGTCGGGCGGCCAGCAGCAGCGCGTGGCGCTCGCCCGCGCGATCGTCTTCAAGCCGCCATTGCTGCTGATGGACGAGCCCCTGGGCGCGCTCGACCGCAAGCTCCGCGAGCAGATGCAACTCGAGATCACGCGGCTGCATCGCGAGCTGAAAACCTCCATCCTTTATGTCACGCATGATCAGGAAGAGGCGCTGGTCATGAGCGATCGGATCGCCGTCTTCAACAAGGGGCTCATCGAGCAGATCGGGTCGGCGCACGAGCTCTATGAAAAGCCCACCACCCAGTTCGTCGCCGGTTTCCTGGGCGATTCCAATTTCTTCGGCGCGACCGTCAGGGAAGTGCGCGGCGACTGCTGCCTGCTCGACAGCCAGAACGGACCACTCAGGGCTTCGAATACCAGCCGCCTGAAAGCCGGCGACAGGGCGGTCGTCGCGGTGCGCCCGGAGCGGATCAGCTTCTTCGCCAATGGTCATAATGGCGTGGCGCACAACACGCTCAAGGGCAAGGTCACGGACATTATCTATCTCGGACAATCCAGCAAATATGTCCTGAAGATGCCGGACGGCACCGAGATCCGTGCCTTGCAGCAGGCGCAGACGGAAGGTGGGCACAAGGTGTCACTCGGCGATGAAGTGTCGGTCATGTGGCATGAATCACAGGCCAATGCCCTGGCCGAGAAGCAACGCGATTGAGTTGGAGGGTGATGTGAACAAGGTGACGGACTTTGCCGAGGTCGGATCTGTGCGCCTGCGCTACAGCGTGAGCGGGGCAGGACCCGATTTGCTATTGATCCATGGCGTCGGCAGCGAGCATGAGGATTGGGACGGCGTCGTCGCGGCACTCAAGTCGAGTTACCGCACCATCGCCTTCGACCTGAGAGGGCACGGGGAATCGAGCAAGCCCGCAGGCCCTTACGCGCTGGATGATTTCGTCATGGATGCACGGGGCCTCCTCGACAAGCTTGGCGTCGAGCGCTGCCACCTTGCCGGATTTTCGCTGGGTGGTCTGGTCGCTCAAGGCTTCGCGCTGTCCTACCCTGAGCGCCTTCACAGCGTCATCCTCTTGTCGACGGTGGCGGGCCGCACCGAGGACGAGAAGCGACGGGTGCGCGAGCGGCTGGCGATCGTCGCCGACGGGATACCGGGCCAGCATTTCGAGAATTCGGTCGCCCGCTGGTTCACCGATGAGTTCCGCGCCCGCAATCCGCGGCTCATCGCGGAACTGAACGAGCGCAGCAAGCAGAACGACCCCAAAGCCTATGCTGCGGCCTACCGCGTGCTGGCCGAGAGCGATCTGGCCGACCGTCTGCCCGATATCCGCCTGCCCACCCTGGTGGCGACCGGCGAAGACGATATCGGCTCCAACACGCGCATGGCGAGGCTCATGGCGGAGCGCATTCCGGCAGCGCGGCTCCATATCTTCCCCAGGATGCGGCATTCCATTCTCACCGAATGCCCTGAAGACGTCGCCTGCGTCATGAGCGGCTTCCTAGAAGGTGTCGAAGGGAGGCAGATGACCCATGGACAATGAGCGCTACGAAGCGGGCCTGAAGGTCAGGAAGGCGGTACTCGGCGACGCCTATGTCGATAAGGCCATCAACAATGCGACGGATTTCAACCGGCCGTTCCAGGAACTGGTCACGGAATTCTGCTGGGGCACCTGCTGGACCGACGAGGCGCTGTCGCGCCAGCAGCGCAGCCTCCTCAACCTCGGCATGCTCGCGGCCTCGGGCCGGATGGAGGAGTTCGAGCTGCACTTCGCCGGGGCCCTGCGCAACGGCCTGACCGTGGAAGAGCTGCGCGCGGCGCTCATCCAGATCGCCGTCTATTGCGGCATTCCGGCCGGCGTCGAATGTTTCCGCATCGCGCGCCGGGTGATGGCGGCCGAGGCCGCGGAAAGCCCGAAGCCCGCATGATCATCGAGGAGCGAATCTACAAGATCCGCACCGATCAATTGCGGACCTATCTTGAGCTCGTGCGCGAGGAGGGGCTTGCCATCCAGGCGCCGATCCTGGGCGGCCTCGTCGGTTATTTCGTGACCGAGATCGGCCCGCTCTCGCATGTGGTGATCCTGTGGCGATATGCGGATCTGGAGGATCGCGCCCGGCGCCGCGCCCGCCTGGCCGAAACGCCCGCATGGCAGGAGTTCACCAAGCGGCTCTCGCCCACGATCGAAACGATGGAGAACAGGATCCTCCTGCCCACGGACTTTTCGCCCATGCGGTAGGCGTCCGGAACGGATGCACGTTCACAACCGAGTAAAACCAGGAATCAAAATGACATTGAACATTCGCAAGGTCGTCACCCATAGCGAGGAAACCTTCATCGAGGGCGGCAAGGCTGGAAAGCCCGTGCTGATGGCGGGCATCGCCGCGGTCGTGAGCAATCCCTGGCATGGCGCATTCAAGTCGGAGCTGAAGCAGGATATCTCCGCCTTTGCGCCGCAGCTGGTGGAGACGCTGGTCGATCCTCTCATCCGTCTCTGCGGCGGCAAAGAGAGTGTGGAAGCTTATGGCAAGGCCGCGGTCGTCGGCACGGGGGGCGAGATCGAGCACGCTTCCGCTTTGATCCACACGCTCAGATTCGGCAACCCCTTTCGTGAGGCCGCCGGCGGAACGGCCTATCTGAGCTTCACCAATATTCGTGGGCCCGCCGGCAGCGCGATCATGATCCCCATGACCCATAAGACGGATACGGGATTGCGGTCGCATTACATAACGCTGCATTTCACGATCACCGACGCGCCGTGCGAGAACGAGATCGTCGTGGCAATCGGCGCCGCGACCGGCGGGCGGATGCATCCCCGGATCGGCAATCGTTACGAAGACATGGCGGAAATGGGGATCAAGCAGCCGGCCTGAGGCGGAGCAGCGTCCGCGCTTCGCTCGGGCTCGCCGGGTGGCGGTCATATTGACCGCAGAGCTCGGCGACGCGCCCGACCAGCTCGGCATTGCTGGCGGCAAGGCGCGAGCCATCATAGCGCACATTGTCTTCGAGCCCGGTGCGGCAATGGCCGTTGAGCTTGAGGGCCCAGTGATTGAGCTCGAGCTGATGCCGGCCGATGCCGGCGGCGGCCCAGGTCGCCTCCGGCATGAGGCGTTTCAGCTCCGCCACCTGGAATTCCAGCACTTGCCAGACCGCCGGCATGCAGTTCTTGATGCCGAAGACGAATTGCACATGCAGGGGCTTCGGGATCATCCCCTCATCGGCGAGCCGCAGCGCCTGGTAGAGCATGGAGAGATCGAACACCTCGATCTCGGGCTTGATCGCATAGGTCTTCATCTGCTCCGCCAGATGAAGGATGAGATCAGGCGGGTTCATATAGATGATCGAGGGGAAGTTGCAGGAGCCCGTCGCGAGCGAGGCCATGTCGGGCCGCAAATGCAGCATGCCGCCGCGCTCGAGGCCGTTACCGGAGCGCCCGCCGGTCGAGAATTGGATGATCATCCCCGGGCAGTGCCTGGCGATGCCGGCCTGGACCTGCGCGAAACGCTCAGGGTTCGAGGTCGGCGTCTGGTCGTCATTCCTGACATGCAAATGGACGAGCGCTGCCCCCGCTTCATAGGCGGCATGGGTGGATTCGACCTGCTCCGCAATGCTGATGGGAACGGCCGGATTGTTCTCCTTGCGCGGCAGCGACCCGGTGATCGCGACGGAGATGATGCAGGGCGAAGACATTGGTTGCTCTGTCTTGTTTAGAACAATTATGCGTTATACGAACATATTGGGAAGGATGACAAGTCAGACGATTGTCGGATCGGATCAGCGGCCGTGCCGGCGCTTGAAGGCGAGAAGCCGCATCAGCATCTCGTCGCGCCACAGCACGCGTTCCGGCCAGTCCTCGAGCGGCAGAAGGGCCCGTCTTTCGCTTGCCACCTTCGCCACCAGATCAGGCGTCCAGGGATCGTCCTGGCCCCGCTCGGCGCCCATGCGTCGATAGGCCGGGCCCATACGCTCCGCATGCGCCTCGATGCCGCCTTTTGTATTGAGCTCGGCGGTTTCGAAGGGCCCCATGAAGGACCAGCGCAAGCCCAGACCTTCGCGCACGATCGTGTCGATGTCCTCGACCGAGGCGACATCGTCCCTGACCAGGCAATAGGCCTCGCGCAGGAGGGCGCCTTGCAGCCGGTTGAAGACGAAGCCTTCGATCTCCTTCCTGACGACGACCGGCTTGAGGCCGGTCCTGATCATGAGATCGCGCGCCCGTTCGAGCGTCTCCGGTTGCGTGAAGCCGGCCGGGACCAGTTCCACCACCGGAATCAGATAGGGCGGGTTGGCCGGATGGATAACCAGGCAGCGCCCCCGGCCAGGGAGATCATCCGCCCATTGCGCGGCGGGAATGGCCGAGGTCGAGCTCGCGAGCGTCGCCGTTTTGTCCATCACCTGGTCGAGCCGCCGCATGAGGCGGCGCTTGAGCTCGAGATTTTCCGGCGCGTTTTCCTGGACATGCACGGCATCTCGGACCGCTTCCGTCTCGCCGCAAATCTTGATGCGGGCCGCGATGGTCGGGGGTGCCTCGTCGATGAGGGCGAATTCCCGCAAGCGCTCGAGGCGCTGGGCGATGGCGCTCATGGCCTGTTTGAGGGGCTCTTCCTGCGGATCGAACAGGCGCACCTCAAGTCCGGCGCGCGCGAAGGCGATGGCCCAGGCGAGGCCGATGCTGCCGGCGCCGATGACGGCGATATTCTCGCGAGTCATTTTCCGTCAGGCCGGGAGCGAGGAGGTGATGCGCACGCTCGCCTCCTGCAGGATGGGGAGGAATTTGTCGGTCATGGTTTCGATGCTGACGCGCCCGGCATGGCAGCCGAGATTCATCGCCGCCGCCACAGCACCTGAGCGGCTGCGGATCGGCACGGCGAGCGAGCGCAAGCCCGCCTCGAGCTCCTGATCGACCAGCGACCAGCCTTGCCGCGCCACGTCGCGCAGTTCATCGCGCAATTTGACCTTACTGGTGATCGTCTGCGGGGTGAGCTTTTCCGGCGTGATCTTGCTCAATTGCTTGGCCAGCGCCTCTTCCGGCAGGGCCGCGAGGAGGACGCGGCCCATCGAGGTGCAATAGGCCGGCAGCCGGCTGCCGACGCTCAGGCCGATCGTCATCACGCGGTTGGTCGGGACGCGCGCGACATAGACGATCTCGAGATCATCGAGCACCGCCATGGAGCAGGATTCCTGGGTCTTCTCGACGACGCTGCGCATGATCGGCTCGGCGATGTCCCACAGCGTCATCGAGGCGAGATAGGCGAAGCCGAGATCGAGCACCTTGGGCCGGAGCTCGAAATATTTGCCGTCGGTCTGGGCGTAGTTCTCCTTGACCAGAGTGAGCAGGAAGCGGCGCGCCGCGGCGCGCGTCATCTGCGTCTCTTCCGCCACCTCGCTCAAGGTCATGCGCGGCCGGAAACGGCTGAAGGCGCGAATGACATCCAGTCCCCTGACGAAGGATTGCACATAGTCAGGATCCGCGCTTTCGCGATCTCTCATGATCTCCCTGTATCTCCCCTGGAGCTCTTGTCGTTGAATCTGGCCTGACCGCCGCGACGAAGGCTCTGCTAGATCGGTTGCAACATCTCCCTCTCGCCAAAATCGAGTGACCTTGACGGGGATCGGCTGATGCGAGTGATTGCCTCACCATCTAACATTTGTTCGGAAGCCGTGCAATCGGCAGCGGATCGACAGCACACAACCCCGGCAATGCGGCATTTCCGGCGGCCGCTCACCCCGCGTGCAGAAACTCCTTGACGAACATTAGTGCGAATATCGTATAGTCCCGCTCGCGCACAGCTTCCATACACAGAGAATGCATGATCATGGACAGGGTCGATCTCGACTACGCCTCTCATCTCGAAGAATTGGACCGGCGCTTTGTCCTGCATCCTTTCACGGTGCTCGCCGATCATCAGCAGGGTTCGCCCGGCATCATCGTCGAGGGCAAGGGCGCTGTCCTGCGCGACAGCCATGGCAAGGAATATATCGATGCCATGGCGGGGCTGTGGTGCGCCAATGTCGGCTATGGCCGGCCAGAGCTTGCCGACTGCATGAAGCGGCAGACGGAGAAGCTCTCTTATTATCATTCCTTCTCAGGCCTCGGCACCGATGCGCCGGCCGTCCTGTCGGAGAAGCTGATCAAGATGGCGCCGGGGCGGATGTCGAAGGTCTTCTTCGGCAATAGCGGCTCTGACGCCAATGACACGCAGGTCAAGCTTGTCTGGTACTACAACAACCTGCGCGGCCTGCCGCACAAGAAGAAGATCATCTCGCGGAGGCGCGGTTATCATGGCGTGACCGTGATGTCGGCGAGCCTCACCGGCTTCGACAATCTCCATAAGGGCTTCGACCTGCCGCTGCCGATGGTGCGCCATGTCTCGCCGCCCTATCGCCTGTGGGAGGCGGAGCCCGGCATGAGCGATGAGGACTTCGTCCGCAAGCTCGCCACCGAGCTCGAGCAGACGATCCTCAAAGAGGGGCCAGAAACGGTCGGCGCCTTCATCGCCGAGCCGGTGCAAGGGGCGGGCGGCGTCATCGTTCCGCCGGAAGGCTATTTCCCGGCCATCCAGAAAATCCTCAAGCACCATGACGTATTGCTCATTGCCGATGAGGTGATCAGCGGCTTTGGCCGGCTGGGCCGGAATTTCGGCTGCGAGGTGCTGGGGATCGAGCCCGATCTGATGACCATCGCCAAGGGCATCACCTCAGCCTATGTGCCGCTCTCGGGCTGCCTCGTCTCCGAGAGGATCTGGACGGTGCTGGTCGAAGGCAGCGCCCAGTATGGCGCTTTTGGCCACGGCTTCACCTATTCCTCGCATCCCGTCGCTGCCGCCGTGGCGCTCGAGAACCTGGCGCTCATCGAGCGCGAGCGGCTGATCAAGCGGGCGACGGAGCTTGGCAAATATATGCGCGAGCGCCTGGCCGAGGCCTTTGCCGGCCATCCGATGCTGGGCGAATTGCGCGGCATGGGGCTTGTCGCCGCGGTCGAATTCGTCGCCGAAAACACTGGCAAGCCACGGGCTTTCGCTCCACAATTGAAAGTCGCGGCAAGGATCGCGAAGAAGGCTTTTGCCTTAGGCGTGATCGTGCGCGCTTTGCCGGCGGCCGATACGATATCCTTCTCGCCGCCTTTCGTGACGACAACGGCGCAGATCGATCGCTGCGTCGAGACCGTGCGCAAGGCGGCGGACGAAGTTAAAGACGAATTGACGCGCGAGCGGCAATGGCAAGCCGCCTGATAGCGCATGATCCGGAAAAGTGGATACCGGTTTTCCGAAAAAGATCATGCGCAAACAAAGAGAACAGGGAGAGAAGTCGATATGAGCGAGACAGGCGGCCATCCATGGATGGGGAATTCGATCGCCTCCATCAAGAAGGAGATGCTGGCCGAGATCGGGGTCAAGTCGATCGCGGAACTGTTCGAGCAGATCCCGAAGGAGCATCGGCTCAAGACGCCGCTCAAGCTGCCGCCGGGCATCAAGTCGGAAGCGGCACTGCGCCGGCACTTGACCTCGATCCTCTCCCAGAATGAGAGCTGCGAAGACAATCTCAATTTCCTCGGCGCCGGCTGCTGGCAGCATCATGTGCCGGCGGTGGTGGATGAGATCGTCGGGCGCAACGAATTCCTGACCAATGTCTGGGGCTCGCCCCAGTCCGATGTCGGGCGCAACCAGGCTTGGTTCGAATATGCGAGCCAGCTCGGCGAATTGCTCAATATGGATGTGGTGGGCCTGCCGGTCTATTCCTGGGGCTGCGCCATCGGTCATGCCTTGCGCATGGCGTCGCGCATGACCGGCCGCCGGCAAGTGATCATCGCCGAGATCTTCGATCCCGAGCGCCTCTCGGTCGTCGAGAATTACTGCGAGCCCGTCGATATGCCGGGCCATATCAAGATCCTGCACGTGAAGGTCGATCTCAAGACCGGGCTCATCGACCTCGACGACCTCAAGCGCAAGATATCGAAGGAAACGGCGGCGGTCTATTTCGAGACGCCATCCTATCTGGGCCTGTTCGAGACCAATGCCGCGGCGATCGCCGATCTCGCGCGACGAAATGGGGCGGAGACCATCGTCGGCGTTGATCCGCTGACCCTCGGCATTGTCGATCCGCCGGCCGAGTTCGGCGCCGATATCGTCGTGGGCCCGAGCCAGCCGCTCGGCATTCACATGAATTGCGGCGGCGGTGTCGGCGGCTTCATCGCGTCGCGCGACGAGGCCCGCTATGTGCGCGAATATAACGGCTTCCTCATCAGCCTGACCGAGACGACGAAGCCCGGGCAATTCGGCTTCGGCCTCGCCAGCGCGCATCAGACCTCTTACGGCATGCGCGAGAAGGGCAAGGACTGGACCGGCAATTCGGTCTATCTCTGGGCCATCGCCAATGCGGTCTATATGTCGCTTCTGGGTCCCGAAGGTTTTCGCGAGCTGGGCAACCTCATCATCACCAATGCGCATGTCGCGGCGAAGCGCCTGTCCCGGATCAAGGGTGTCAAAGTCCCGTTCCAGGCCGGCTTCTTCAAGGAATTCGTCGTCGACTTCTCGCGGACGGGAAAGACCGTGGCGCAGGTCAACAAAGCGCTGCGCAGAGAGGGCATCTTCGGCGGCAAGGACCTGTCGGCCGAGATACCGAAGCTCAAGCAAAGCGCGCTGTACTGCGTGACCGAGATCCATGAGTTGGACGATATCGAGAGACTGGCGCAGGCCATTGAACGAGCGGTGAAGTCATGACCAAGGCGAAGAAGAACGAGAAAGAGCTCAGGGATTATCACGCCGCCCGCTGGGACGAGCCGCTGGTCATGCAACTGGGCTATGCCGGGCGTCGCGGCCAGGTCTTCGCCAAGCCAGAGGCGGCCGCCGTCAAGGTGGTGGGCGAGGCCAAGGATCTCGTTCCGAAGAAGCTCGCGCGCAGGAAGGCGCCCAAACTGCCCGAGCTCTCCGAGCCCGAGGTGCAGCGCCACTATCTGCATCTGGCGCAAGAGACGCAGGGCATGATCAATATCAGCCTCTTCGGCACCTGCACGATGAAATACAATGCGCGGGTGAGCGAGGCCTTGGCGCAAAGACCCTTCGTCGCCGACATGCATCCGCTGCAGCCCGATGACAGCATGCAGGGCATATTGGAAGCGATCCATGAGTTCGACTTGGGACTTAGGGAACTGTCCGGCATGGATCAGTTCATCTTCCAGGCGGGCGGCGGGGCGGACGCCGCTTACACCAATTGCGTGGTCACCCGCGCCTATCACCAGTCACGCGGCGAATTGGGCCGGCGCAACGAGATCATCACCTCGATCCAGGCGCATCCGTGCAATGCCGCGACCGCGGCGGCGGCCGGCTTCAAGGTGATCACCCTCAATCTCGATGAGGAGGGCTATCCCGCGACCGAGGCGCTGAAGGCGGCGGTCTCCGAGCGCACCGCGGCCCTGTTCATCAACAATCCCGACGACATGGGCATCTACAATCCCAACATCAAGGAATGGGTGCGGATCGTGCATGAGGCGGGCGGCCTCGCCTTCTACGATCATGCCAATTTCAACGGCGTGATGGGCAAGATCAGGGCGCGCGAGCTCGGCTTCGATGCCTGCATGTTCATGCTGCACAAGACTTTCGGCGCGCCGAAGGGCGGCGGCGGGCCGGCGGTCGGCGCCTATGGCTGCTCGGCAAAGCTGGCACCTTTCCTGCCCAAGCCTGTCGTGGTGAAGGACAAGAAGGGCTATCGCCTCGATTACGGCAGCAAGAAGAGCGCCGGTAAGGTGCGCGAGTTCTTCGGCAATGTGCCGCAGGTCATCAAGGCCTATGCCTGGCTCCTCGCCATGGGCCGCGACGGCATCGACGAGGCCTCTGACATATCCGTGCTCGCCAATAACTACATGGATCACCGGCTCGCCAAGATCCCGGGCCTCACGCGCTCCAACCCGCACATCACCAAGCATCGCATGGAGATGACGCGCTGGAGCCTCGGCAAGCTCAAGGAAGATACCGGTGTCGGCACCGTCGAGGTCGCCAATCGCATGGCCGATTATGGCATCGATCCCTATTGGATGAGCCATGAGCCCTGGGTCGTGCCCGAGCCCTTCACGCCCGAGGCCGGCGAGATGTATTCCAAGGAGGATCTCGATTACTGGATCGACGTCATCGCCAAGATCTCCGAAGAAGCCTATGCCGATGCGGAACTGGTGAAGTCGGCGCCGCACAAGCAGGCGATCCGGCAGATCAAGTCGGACTGGCTCGACGATCCCCAGAAATGGGCGATCACCTGGCGGGCCTATTTGCGCAAGCATGAGCAAAGCGGGGATGCTTCCGCACGCTCCACTTACGCCGCCGAATGACCATCTCCTTCAGGGGACCAAGCCTCGTGAGCCATTTCAAAGTCGCCGTATCGACCTTTCCCTACCTCTATTCGCATTCCGGCAAGGGAGCGATCGATCACATCGCCTCGCTCGGCTATCGCGCCATCGAGATGATGATCTTCCCGCCGCATTGCTGGCCGGCCGATCTGACGCCGAAGGAGCGCAAGGACATCGCCGCGCGCCTCGACGGCGACGGCCTCACCATCTCCTCCTTCTGCTACCCGCTGCTCGACAACAATCCCAATTCCGTCGACCGGCTGATGCGCCGCTATACGCTCGACCGCTATCGCGAGGCGATCGAGCTCGCGAGCGACTGGAACTGCCCTTTTGTCTGCGCCATCCCGGGGCCGGTCAACAGCCTCATCAATCCGCCTCACAAGTGGATGCGCGACTGGTTCATCGAGGGCATGGCTGAGCTCGTGCAGTTCGCCAAGGGCTCGGGCGTCGAGATCATCCTCGAGAATGTGCCCTTCACCTTCCTGCCGACCGCCGATGACATGCTGAAGGTCGCCGATGCGATCGATCCTTCGGTCGGGATCAATTTCGACATCTGCAATTCCGCCTATATCAAGGAAGATTACGGCGCCGCCATCCGCAAGCTGGGCTCGCGCGTGAAGAACGTCCATATCTCCGATTCGGGCTTCGGCGATTTCAAGCATGACCGGCTCGGCACCGGCATCGTCGATCCGGCGCCTGCCGCGAAGGCGCTCGCCGATATCGGCTATGACGGCTATACCGTGCTCGAGATCATCACCGACGCCATGCAGCCCGGCAATGATCCCGATGGCGACATCATCGCCAGCCACGACATCCTGGCCAAGCACGGATGGGAAAAACGGAAAGCGTGAAGCGCCGCTTCAGCCTCGGCCTCATCGTCAATCCGGTGGCGGGCCTTGGCGGCCGCGTCGGCCTCAAAGGCACGGACGGCCTTGCCGAGGAGGCGCTGCGGCGCGGCGCCGTGCCGCTTGCGGGCGAGAAGACGGTGCGGGCTCTTAACCGGCTGGAGGCGAAGCGGCATCCGCTCGTTCTGCTGATGACCGGCCATGGCGCGATGGGACATGAGGCTGCGGCGCGTTCGGGTTTCCTGTCCGAGCTGGTTTCCACGCCCAAGAGTCCGGTGACCGATGCACGCGACACCAAGGCGGCGGCACTCGAGATGATGCGGAAGGGCGCCGACCTTATTCTCTTCGCCGGCGGCGACGGCACGGCGCGTGACATATTCGATGTGGTTGGAGACCGCGTGCCGCTGTTGGGCATTCCGGCCGGCGTCAAGATGCAGTCGGCGGTCTTCGCCACCTCTCCCGAGGCGGCCGGCGAGATCGTGAGCGGGCTCGCGGCGCAGGCTGACCCGGCGCGTACGCAATACCGGCTGTCCGAGGTCATGGACATCGATGAGGATTTGCGGCGCGAGGGCGCGATCTCGCCGCGTCTCTATGGCTATGCCAGGGTGCCGCATATTCCGCGGCTCCTGCAGAACGCCAAGGCGCGCAGCATGTCCCTGAACGAGGCGGCGGTGGACGAGGCGGCGCGGGCGCTCGCGGGAAAGCTCGATCCGCAACGCCTCTATGCCATTGGCCCCGGCCGGACGACGAAAAAGATCCTGGAGGCTCTGGGCTTCAAGGGAACATTGCTCGGCACCGATCTTGTGGCTGGCGGTCGCCTCATCGCCACAGATGCCGATGAGCGGGCGATCCTCGCCGCGGCCGAAGGGTGGAAGCTCGGCATCATCGTCGGTGTCATTGGCGGGCAGGGCTATGTCTTCGGGAGGGGCAATCAGGAAATATCCCCTTCGGTGATCCGCCAGGCGGGCAAAGTAGGGATCACCGTCATCGCCGCGCAGGAGAAGCTCCTGGCACTGCCCGACAGGCGCCTCCTGGTCGACACGGGCGATGCCGGGCTCGACCGGGAGCTTGCCGGATTCTGGCGCATCGTGGTCGGACCCGATGAGGAAATGGTGATGCGCATCGCCGCCGCGTGAAAGTGAACACCCTCGCCCCGCAAGCGCAGCGCAGCGGGGAGAGGGGAGGGACCCGACGCGAAGCGGCGGGAGGGGTGAGGGGCATGGATGCCGACAACGAGTTTGAGTTCAGAAAATCAGCGAGAGGCCCCTCACCCTCCCATTGCTGCGCAATGGGCCCCACCCTCTCCCCTCTTCGAGGGGCGAGGGTGAAATGTGCGCCTCGCGAACTGCTGAAATCGGCCCGAAAGCGCCCGAGAAAGTTTGCATACTTCTAGTATACTGTTGACTAAGGCGCTGCGTTGCGCGAACATTAGTTCAAGCCGGCATCCTCGTAAGCTGCCGTCGCGAGCGGGCCTGAGCCCGCCTCGGTTCCACAGGGAGGGTACATAATGCTGAAGGGCATATTCTTGCGCTGCGTGGCGGCGCTCTTGGCCGTTGTCGCGATGGTCGGCATGGCCGAGGCACGCTCGCTCGACGACATCATCAAGGAAGGGACGATCCGCATCGGGATCAACCCGAATTTCCCGCCCATGAGCACCCGCAATGCCAGCGGCGAATGGGAAGGCTTCGACATCGATATCGGCAACAAGCTGGCGGAAGCGCTGAAGGTGAAGGTGGAGTGGGTCCCGACCGAGACGGCGCAGCGCGTGCCTTACCTCGTCGCCGACAAGATCGACCTGTCGCTGGGGGCGCTCACCCGCAATTCCGAGCGCGCCAAGCTCATCGAATATACCGTGCCGCTGCACACCGAAGTGCTGGCGGTGCTGACCACCGAAGCCATCACGCTCGATGACTGGAAAGGCTTCAACGACTCGAAATACACGCTCGCCAATATGCGCGGCAACTGGACGGTCGACTATCTCAAGAAGGAACTGCCGAACGCCAAGGTGGAACTGGTCGACACGATCGCCGACACGGTCCGCCTGGTGGCGCAGGGCCGGGCCGACGCCATCATCGAGAACATCGATTTCTTCATGGCGCAGACCAAGAATTTTCCCGATGTGAAGTGGAAGACGCTGCCGAACCCGATCGATGTCGCCTATTGCGCCATCGGCGTTCAGCGCGGCAACTATCCGCTGCGCGATGCGCTCAACATCGTGCTCTATAACCTGCATAGCGGCGGCGCCGTCAACCAGGCCTGGGAAAAGTGGTACGGCACCCCGATGCTGGTCAAGATCACGCCCAACCCGTATTTCTGATATGAACGATGATGAGGCGGCGGGCTTCCGTCACCGGAGGCCCGCCGCGCCTATTATGGGCGACAGGGGATGAATTACACATTCCAGTTCGGCGTGGCGCTCGACGGCCTGCCTCAGCTCCTGCAAGGCGCGCTGCTCACTTTCGAGCTCGGCGTCATCACCTTCTGGGGCGGGGCGCTGATCGGACTGTTCTTTGCCGCGCTCAAGACCTTCGGCAGCCGCCCGGTCCGCTGGCTGGCGCAGGCCTATGTGGTGTTCTTCACCAACACCCCGGCGCTCATCCAGATCTATTTCCTCTATTTCGGCCTGCCGGAATTCGGCATCCGCTGGAGCAACATCACTTGCGTGCTGATCGGACTCACCTTGAATGCCGGCGCTTACCTCACCGAGATCATGCGCGCCGGCTTCCTGTCGGTGAGGGCGACCGAGCTCGAGGCGGCCGAGACCCTGGGCTTCTCGCTGCCGCAGCAGATCCGCTATGTGATCGTGCCCCATATCGCCAAGACCATCTATCCGGCGATCGCCAATTTCTTCATCGTCATCCTGGTCATGGGCACGTCGATCGGCGCCGTGGTCGGCGTCAATGAGCTCACCGGCGAGGCCATCAATCTCTCGACCGAGAATTACCGCTGGCTCGAGATGTTCATCGTCGCGGCCTGCATCTATGTGGTGCTGACGCTCATCGCCAGCATCTCGCTGGCGCTCATCGGGCGCTGGGCCTTCCGCGTCAAGGCGAAGATCTTCTGATGCTCGAGCGGCTCATCAGGGAACTGCCGAGATTCTTTAGCCCAGAGAACCTGGCCTTCCTGGCGCAGGGCGTGGGGATGACGCTGGCTTTGACTTTCATCGGCTGCACCCTCGGCTTCCTGCTCGCATTCCTCCTGGTCTATCTGCGCCAGACGCCGGGCTGGTGGGCGGCGCCTTTGCGGCTTCTGGCGATCATCTATGTCGAGATCTTCCGCCGCATCCCCTTCCTGGTCATCACCTATCTGGTGCTGTTCTTCATCGCCGTCTTCGTCGACAATGCTTCGCTCTTTCTGATCGCCGTCGTCGCCATCTGCATCTATTCGACCGCCTATACCGCCGAGATCATCCGCGGCGGCTTCGAATCGGTGCCGCGCCAGCAGATCGAGGCGGCGCTGGCGATGAATTTCAGCCGCTGGAAGACGCTGACCCGGGTGATCATGCCGCAATCCTGGCCGGTCATCATCCCGCCTGCCGTTGCCTTCATGATCAGCTTCATCAAGGATACCTCGCTCGTCTCGCAGGTCGGCGTCTTCGAGCTCACCTTCCGCGGCAAGGAGCTGAACAATATGGGCTTCTCCGGCATCCTTGTCTTCGGGACGATCGCCCTGCTTTATTTCCTCATGTCCTATCCCCTGACGCGCCTCGGCGCCTGGCTGGAGAAACGTCTTGCCGCATCTCGACATCATAAACCTCAGCGCTGACTACGCTCATCTCAAAGTCCTGTCGGGAGTCAGCCTTTCCGTCGAGAAGGGCGAGGTCGTCTGCCTGGTCGGGCCGTCGGGCTCCGGCAAGTCGACCTTGCTGCGCGTGCTCATGGGATTGACGCTGCCGACGGCCGGCGCCGTCAAGGTCGATGGCCGCGAGATCGACTATCACAGCAAGGCGAGCGTCCGGGCGGCGCGCGACCGCATGGCCATCGTCTTCCAGCAATATAACCTGTTCCAGAACATGAATGTGCTGCGCAACATCACGATCGCACCGGTCGAGATCAAGGGCCGCCCGAGGCGCGAGGCGGAAGAAGAGGGGCGCCGCATCCTCGCCCGCATGGGCCTTGCCGAGAAGCACGCCGCCTATCCCGACCAGCTGTCGGGCGGCCAGCAGCAGCGTGTCGCCATCGCTCGCGCGCTGGCGCTCAAGCCCGAAATCCTGCTGCTCGATGAAGTGACCTCCGCTCTCGATCCGGAATTGGTGAACGAAGTGCTCGATGCGGTGAGAGGCCTTGCCGCCGAAGGCATGACCATGGTGATCGTCAGCCACGAAATGGCCTTCGTGCGCGAGGTCGCCTCAAAGGTGGTGATGATGGACAAGGGCAAGATCGTCGAGACCGGCGCCCCCCGCGAGCTCATCGACCGTCCGAAGACGGAGCGGGCTCGCGAGTTCTTCGGGAAGATCCTGCGGCATTAGCGTTGACACCTCCCACGTCATAACGTGCCCATGTCTCCTTGTTGTCCGCCATACTCGTCGTGGCGGCGCCACCATTCTTGGGGGTACTCGAGTTCATCTTCATTCCTGCTCCATGGCGCGAGGTCGAGGAAATGGTAGGTCCCCATCAGGGCCTCGACGCCACGGGCATAGGTCGAGTAGGTGTGGTGGACGGCGCCGTCCTGGAGCGCGAAGACGCTCATACCCTCCTTCTGCGGCTCAGGCTCGTCGACGTGCCGGTAATTGTAGTCGGCGCCGTTTCTCTGCTGCGCCTCCGTGAAGGCGGCGCCGAAGTCGTAGCTGAAGTCGCTCACGAGCGAGGAAACCCACGGGAATCGCCAGCCCATTTGCCGCTTGTAGCCCTGGAGCTCCTTGAGCGGAGCGATCGACGCACAAACGAGGGTAATGTCGCGGCCGTTCAAATGGGGGATGACACAGTCGAAGTGATCGGCGACGAGCGAGCATCCGGTGCATCCCTGGCGCTCGTCGGTGAGTCGGGCTCCATAGCCGAACATGAAGTGATAGACGAGGAGCTGCGAGCGCCCTTGGAAGAGGTCGGCAAGCGAGGCGCTGCCCTCATTGGTCTCGAATCGATACTCCTTGTCGATCCGAACCCACGGCAGCTCCTGCCTTAGCCGTGCCAGCTCGTCGCTCTTGCGCGAGAGCTCCTTCTCCGCCCTGAGCAGCTCGATCCGCGCGGCGAGCCACTGTTTGCGTGTCCCGGTGATGTGCTTCTTCATTGCTCTTTCCTCCTCATGTGAGTTGGTCATGAGATAGATTAGGTGGCCGGCATCGAGCGATGGGAGTTACAAGTGTGACGGGATTGCGATGTGCTCGAATGGGTTTAAGTGCTCGAGAGAATCAAAGAAGATTAGAGGCGCGCGGCGAATCTGCAGGCTTGGAGCGCCAACAAAGTGATAGGCATCCGGTTACGGCTGTCATATGGGAGTTAACAGTATGAATTTGCATCGTAAGTTGCTTCAACGGGAATCCTTGGGGCAGCCGCTTCGGATCGGTGTCATCGGTGCGGGCAAATTCGGGTCCATGTATCTGGCTCAGGCCAGGCGAACACCGGGAATCCATCTGGTAGGTCTGGTGGATTTATCTGTCCCAAGGGCGCGGGAAGTGCTGGCGAATACCGGTTGGGCTCCCGAACGGTACGCCGCCGAGAGCCTCGATCATGCTGTTCGGACCGGCGGCACCTATGTTGGCGATGATCCGGACGACATGATCTCTCACCCAGCGATCGATATCATCGTGGAGGTGACCGGCAATCCCCTGGCCGCGGTGCGGCACATATTGAAGGCGTTTACCGCCAAGAAGCATGTGATCAATGTCACCGTTGAGGCCGACGCATTTTGCGGACCGCTTCTTGCACGCAAAGCGGTTGAAGCGGGTGTCATCTATAGCCTGGCTTACGGCGATCAACCGGCGCTGATCTGCGACCTCGTCGACTGGGCTCGTACAGCCGGCTTCGCTGTTGTTTCAGCAGGGCGCGGGCACAAGTGGCTGCCGCATTTTGCAGCTTCGACGCCCGACACGGTGTGGGATCACTATGGCCTGACGGAGGAGCAGGCGCGGCTGGGCGGCCTTAACCCGCGGATGTTCAACTCGTTCCTGGATGGATCGAAGCCCTCCATTGAAAGCGCCGCCGTCTGCAATGCGACCGGCCTGGCGCCGCCACCGAATGGGCTTGAATATCCGCCGAGCTCACTGACCAGCATTCCGTCTGTTTGCCGGCCGAAATCCGAAGGCGGGCAGCTCCACTGCAAAGGCCAGGTCGAGGTGCTTTCCTCTCTCGAAAGAGACGGTCGCCAGATACCCGACAATTTGCGATGGGGCGTCTTTGTCGTGTTCGAAGGCGATAGCGAGTATGTGCGCCGCTGCTTTGGGGAATATGGCATGATCACCGATCCGAGCGGTCGCTATGGAGCGCTCTACAAGCGCTGGCACATGATTGGATTGGAGCTAGGCATCTCCGTGGCGGCGGTTGGCCTGCGTGGTGAGCCGACCGGATGCGCGACGGCATTTAGGGCAGATGCGGTCGCCACCGCCAAGCGCGACCTCAGGTCTGGCGAGATCCTCGATGGCGAAGGAGGCTACACGGTGGTCGGCAAGCTCATGCCCGCCGAGACTAGTCTTGCCATAGGTGCCTTCCCGTTGGGACTTGCCCACCAGGTGAAAGTCCTCAAGCCTGTCAAGCACGGAATGCCGTTGCTGTGGGAAGATGTCGAGTTCGATCCGACGCTTGAAGCCGTGCGTGTCCGCCGCGAGATGGAAGCTGTCTTTGCCCGTCCCGCTGAAGCAGTCACACAAAAGCTCGACTAGGTGGAAACAAATCAATGGTCATTGGTAGACACGGCGGCTACTTCGTGCTGCCGAGGTCGAGAGCCAGTTGCGAGGTCGGCAATTGGCCGAGGATCTGCACGACCTCGTCGATCAGCGTATCGGCATCGGCCTTGCCGGCCTGTTCCGCGGCCGCAGCGTCGCCTTTCTCGATGGCCGCGATCATGGCGAGATGCTGGTTGAGCTTGGGCAGCGGCACGCGGTCGTGGAAATGGTGCAGATACATGCGGAAGACGCGCTGGCCCTGGTCGAGAAGGCTGCGCATCCAGCTCGAGATGAAGGGATTGCCGCCCATTTCCGCGATCAGCGCGTGGAATTCGCGGTTGAGGCGGACGATGCCCATCACGTCCATTTCCTTATGCGCCGTCTCGAGCGCGCGCTCGATCTCCTTCAGATGGCTCAATTGCGCTTGCGTGCGGTGCAGGGCGGCGAGCCGGGCACTCAGACGATAGAGGAGCTGCATGGCGTCGAAATAGGCGGGCAAGGTGGCGAAATCGAACTGCGACACCATCGAGGTGCGGTTGCGCGGCGTCTCGACCAGGCCCTCGGCCGACAGGCGGATCAAGGATTCGCGCACCGGCGAGCGCGACAGATGGAATTCGCGGCTCAGCTCCGTCTCGTCGAGCAGCGTTCCGGGCTTCAGCTCGAGATTGAGGATCTTCGCTTTCAGGCTGTCATAGACGAAAGTGGCTCCGGTGCCGCGGGGCCTGCGGGCCCGGCGCTTGCCGGCGGGTTTGGCGTTCGTCTTGGTCGGGGCGCGTTTTTGCAACCGCTTTCTCCATCAGTCTCATATCAAATATCGCAAGGCAGCTTGCAAGGAAACCGCCTCAGGCGAAGAACTGCGCGAACCTCTCAGGTGGCTTCCGGCCGAGCACGGCATCGGCGACGAGGCGGGCCGAGGCGGGGCCGGCCGTCAGGCCCATCCAGGGAAATACGCACATGAAGAAGCCCGGCATTTTCGGCATCGGACCGAGGACCGGGCGCCAGTCCGCCGTGCCATTGACCATGGCGGGCCAGGTGCGCAGCACCTGCACTTGGGTGAGGGCCGGCACCACGGTGACGGCGGTCTTGAGATTGGCGAAGAGGGAAGAGGGGTTTACCGCCAGGCGCTGATGGCGCACGTCCCACTGCGCCGGCCAGCCGCCGCCGATGAGGAAGCTGCCATGCCGCGTCTGCTTGAGCGTCAGCTTCTCGCCGGCGAAATAGACCAGATGCCTGACGAGCGGCGCCACCGGCTCGGTGACATTGACCTGGATCGGATAGCCCTGGATGTCGAGATCGAAGCCCAGCATCTGGGCGATCCTTCCGGCATTGGCGCCGGCGCAATTGACGACGCGTTTGGCCTTGATCTCGCCTTTGCTCGTCGCCGCGACGAAATCAGAACCATCCGCCTTGAGCGCCTCGAGCCGGGTGCGCCGCCGGATGGAAACGCCGGCTTCGGCTGCGGCGCGGGCGAGAGCGGGTGCGGCAATGAGCGGATTGATCTTGCCTTCGCTCGGACAGAAGGCGGCACCCGCCATGCGCCGGGAAATATAGGGCGCCATCGCCTTGAGCGCCTCGGGCCCCAGAATCTCGGTCGCGAGCCCATGCCGGATCTCGAGCTCGGCCTTGCGGCGGATATCTCGCAATTGCGCCTCGGTCTCGGCGACCAGCAGCCCGCCCGGAAGGGCGAGCTCGAAATCGCAGGCTAGCTCCTTTTCGAGCGCCTGCCACAGCGCGATCGATTCGAGCATCAGCGGGATGACCGGCGCGAAACCCTTTGCCCAAGCGTCACCTTCGGTCACGAATTCATGATGCGGTATCTGCGCATGGAGGCTTCCGGCATTGGAGCCGGAGGCGAGCGTGCCGAGGTCGTGTTCCTCGATCAGGGTGACGTCGACGCCCTCGCGGGCAAGAAAATAGGCGGTGGCCGTGCCGGCGATGCCGCCGCCGATCACCAGGACGTCCGTTTTGGCCGATCGATTGTGAATTTGCTGCTGCAACGGCTTTGCGATCTTGTATACTTCATGTTAACATCATGTCGACACGCAGGAAACAGAAAATACGCCGGATTTCCGGCCCTTATCCAGCAATCGGAGGCCAAGAATGGCGCAGCATTTTCGCGGAAGCTATGGGGTGACGATCACGCCGTTCACAGAGGGCGGCAAGGCGATCGATATCCCCGCCTGGAAGCGGTTCATCGACTGGCAGCTCAAGGAACGCGTTCCCGGCATCATCATCTTGGGCACCACCGGCGAGTTCCTGACGCTGACCGACGATGAGCGCACCATGTTCGTCGAGGAGACGGTCAAATATGTCGACAAGCGCATGCATGTGCTGGTCGGCTCGATGAACGCCTATACGCCCAATGCCGTGCGCTACAGTGTCGAGGCCGAGAAGCTCGGCGCCGACGGGCTGATGATCATCCCGCCTTATTATTACACCCCGACCGAGGATGAGATCTTCGCCTATTACCAGGCGATCTGCGAGAAGGTCTCGATCCCGATCATGCTCTACAACAACCCCTATACGTCCAATGTCGACATGCCGGCCAAGCTCGTCGGCCGCCTGACGCGGAGTTTTGAGCAGATCCGCTACATCAAGGAAGCGAGCCAGGACATGGCGCGCGTCTATGACATCGTCGAAGAGACGCAAGGTGTCATGAATGTCTTCGCCGGGCAGCGCATCGTCGAATCCTATCTCTATGGCGCCGTCGGCTATGTGAACCCCTATGGCAATTACATCCCGCGCGCCTCGACCGTCATTTGCGACTGGTGCGCCGAGAAGCGCTGGGAGGACGCCAAGAAGATCGAGCGGCTGATCAACCGCATCTATGCGATCATCCAGGAGGGCCACCCGACCTATGGCCATCAGTGCTATTCCAAGGCGCTGGCGGCGGCCCAGGGCTATCCGGTCGGCGACGTGCGCGCACCGCTGACGACCTTCGCCGAACTGGGCTCGGAAGGCGAGGCGCGGGTGGCGAAGGTCATGGCCGTCATTCGCGAGATGGACGCCTTGGTCGACAAGATCGAAAGCGGATCGAGGCCGGCCGGCATCGCCGCCGAATGACAGACAGGTAAGATCGCAATTGACCGCCCCTCTGCTGTTCACCCCGTTTCGCATCCGGGAAACGGTGCTCAGGAACCGTGCCGTGGTGTCGCCCATGTGCCAATACATGGCGATCGACGGCTATATGCAGGACTGGCATCTCGCCCATCACAGCCGTTTCGCGCTCGGCGGATTTGCGTGCGTCTTTGTCGAGGCGACGGCGGTCGCGCGCGACGGCCGCATCACGCCGGGCTGCACAGGCATCTGGGAGGATGGGCAGATTGAAGGCCTGAAACGCGTCGTCGACCTCCATCGCGCCCATGGCGTGATGCCCGGAATCCAGATCGGCCATGCCGGCCGCCGCGCCAGCATGGCGAGGCCCTGGGACGGGGCGCAGCCCCTGCCGGTCGACGGTGACGAGAAGCCCTGGCCGACGATCGGACCGAGTGCAATCGCCGAGAAGGACGGCTATCCCGTTCCGCGCGAGCTGAAGCCCGACGAGATCGAAGACATCATCGCACTGTTCGCCGCCGCCGCCCGACGGGCTCTCGCGGCGGGCTTCGAGATTCTCGAGCTGCATGGCGCCCACGGCTATCTGCTTCACTCCTTCTTCTCACCCATCTCCAACCGCCGCAGCGATGCCTATGGCGGCAGCCTCGAGAAGCGCATGCGCCTGCCGCTCAGGGTGACGGAAGCGGTGCGTCGCGTGTGGCCCGGGGATAAGCCGCTGTTTTATCGCTTGTCCGCCATTGACGGTGTCGATGGCGGCTTGACCATCGAAGACAGCATCGCTCTTGCGCGCGCGCTCAAGGAGCGCGGCGTCGATGTCGTCGATTGCTCATCGGGCGGCATTTCGGGCTCGGTCACTCTGTCGGGGCGCAAGCTGAAGCGCGGCTTCCAGGTTCCGTTGGCCGAGGTGATCCGCCGCGAAACCCGGCTGCCGACCATGGCGGTGGGCGCCATTATCGACGGGCCCCAGGCCGAAGCCATACTCAAAGCGGAGCAGGCCGATCTGATCGCGGTGGCGCGCGAGACGCTTGCCGATCCGAACTGGGTCTATCACGCGGCGCGCGCCCTCGGCCTCGCCAATCCCTATGGCGTGCTGCCGAAGCAATATGCCTTCTATCTCGAGCGCCGCGCTTTAGTGCTGGAGGACTGAGAGCGCTTCTTCGCTTTTGCCGGGGTCCGGCGGGTGCGGATCTGTTTCCGGCTGGCCTTGGCTTTGCGGATACGGCGACTGCTTGCAGGCCGGCTGCTGCGGATTATGGGCTTTGGTCGGAATTCGACGCCAACGGCATTCATGACCTTGAGCACAGTGTCAAAGCTCGGATTGCCTTTGCCGGACAGAGCCTGATAGAGTCCTTCGCGATTGAGGCCAGTTTCCTTGGCGATCTTTTGCATGCCCAGTGCCCTGGCAGCGACACCCAGCGCCTTCACGATGACCCGAGAATCGCCGTCATAGTCCTCAAGCACGGCTTCGAGGAATGCGGTGACGTCCTCGGGAGAGTGGAGATAGTCTGCGGCGTCAAAGGGAGAGAGTGCCGCGCCGGCGGGCATTTCCTTCTTTGCGTTGCTCATAGCTTTTGACCTTTCCAGTAGCTGGCAAACTGCTTCGCAGTCTCGATATCGGTAACTTGCGTGGACTTGCTGCCGCCCAGCAGAATGACGGTGCGCTTCAGCACGATGTAATACACCCGATAACCGGGGCTGAAATCGAAGCGCATTTCGCGAACAGCTTCACCTACCGGCTTGGTATCGCCGGGATGTCCGGTTTCCTCAAACCGAAAGATGCGGGCGGCGATGCGTGTCCGGGCCTGCTGGTCCTTCAGGCTTTCCAGCCAGTCGTCGAAAGCCTGGGTTCTGATGAAAGTGGCCACGAAGCCGTGTAGGTTAAACCTGACAAATTGTCAAGTCTAACCGACAACCCCCTACCGGATATAGCTCGCGCCGTTGACGTCGAGCGTAGCGCCGCTCAGATGCTTGCAGGAACCGCTGGCGAGGAAGGTGACCAGGCTTGCGATGTCGTCGGGCGGCACCCATTCACCCATGGTGAGCGCGGCGGTGAAGGCGGCTTCGCCACCGGCCGCTGCGGCGGCTTGCTCCGAAAGCCGCGTGCGCACCACGCCGGGCGCCACGACATAAGCGAGGACATTGTTCTTGGCATAGTTGCGCGCGATCGCCTTGGTGGCGGCGAGCACGGCGCCCTTGGAGGCGGCATAAGCGAGGAGTGCCGGATTGCCGGGACCGCGCTGCGCCGCCCAGCTCGAGATCGTCACCAATATGCCGCCGCCCGAAGAGAGATAGTGCCTGACCGCATGGCGCATCAGCCGGGCAGGGGCCAGCACATTGACCTTGAGCGCCTCGTCCCAGACCTCGTCCCACACCGCTTCCTCATCCTCGATGCCGCCCTTGAGCCGCATGACGGCGGCATTGTTGACGAGGACGTCGATGCGCCCTTTCCAGCCCGAGGCTTCCGTCCACAGCCGATCGACATCAGCCTTCTGGGCGAGATCGGCGCCAATGAGCTTCACCCGGGCAGACGGGATGGCCGATGTCGCTTCACGGGCGCCGTGGGCGTCGCTGCCATAGTGGGCGATGACATTGGCACCGGCCTGGCCCAGGCCGGCGACGATCGCCGCCCCGATGCCCTTCGAGGCGCCGGTGACGAGCACGGTCTTGTCGGTGAGTTCGAACATCTAAGGCTCCTTGTCAGCGATCGAATTGAGTATACACTGTGTATACTTCAAACCGGAAGCCTATGGGAGGCCCGCATCGACCGGAAGCAATTCGCCGCTGATGCCGCTGGCGAGATCGCTGGCGAGGAAGAGCGTGGCCTTGGCCACCTCATCGGCGGTGGCGAGGCGGCCGAGCGCCGTCTCCTGGGCGAGTGCCGCGAAGGCGTCTTCCTCCGACGGGCCGCCGAGTGCGCGATTGCGGATACGCTCGATCAGCGCATTCGTCGCGATCGGGCCGGGCGCCACGGCATTGACGCGGATGCCATAGCGGCCGAGGTCGCGGGCCGCCGCCCTGACGATGCCGAGGACCGCATGCTTGCTCGCCGTATAGAGCATCTGGCGCGGATGGGCGGCGAAGGCATTGATCGAAGCCATGGCGACGATGGCGCCGCCATTCTGCTTCAACGCCGGCACCGTGTGCTTGAGGGTGAGCGCGATGCCACGCACATTGACGGCCATGACGCGATCCCATTCGGCCATGTCGAGCGACTCGGTCTCGCGCCAGGGCGGAACGAGGCCGGCATTGGCGATGACGATGTCGAGCCTGCCGAAGGCGGCAAGCGTGTCTTTCACCGCTGCCGCGAGCGAGGCTTCATCGCCGACATCGCCCGCGATCGCGGTGAAGCCCGAAGGCGGATCGCCTTCCGTCTTGGCATCGGAAAGATCGACCAGCGCGCCGCGGCAGCCTTCCTCGGCGAAACGCTGGGCGATGGCGCGTCCGAGACCGCGCGTCCCGCCCGTGATCAATGCAACCCGGCCGTCGAGAAGCCCCGTCATTGCCATTTCCCATCATGAATCGAAATTGCCGCTGTTGAGTGTACACAAGTTCGTGCTACGAACGCAAAAAATCATTTCCGGGGCGCGATGAGCCAGACCATCCATATCGATTTCGAGGGTGAACGCATTGCCGCGCAGGCTGGCGAAAGCCTGGCCGCGGCGCTCATCGCCCATGGCATCACGACGTTGCGCACGACCCGGCAAGGTGCCGAGCGCTCGGTCTTCTGCGGCATGGGCATATGCCAGGACTGTCTCGTCGAAGTCGACGGCAAGCCCAATCAGCGCGCCTGCATGACGGTCATCGACCGTCCGCTCGAGGTGCGGCGCGAGGCGCATGCACGCCCGCTGGCCGCGGCAGCGCCCGAGGGCAAGCCGCCCGTCACCGTCGATGACATCGCGGTGGAGCGGCCGGAGCTTCTGATCATCGGTGCGGGACCCGGCGGCCTCGCGGCGGCGATCGCGGCGCGCCGCGCCGGCGCCGAGGTCACGGTCGTCGACGAGCGGGCGCATGCCGGCGGACAATTTTTCAAGCAACTGGCGGTCGAAGGCGGCGAGGTTGCCGAGCCTGACGCGCAGCATCGCGAAGGGGCAGAACTCATCGCTGCGGCGCGCTCGCTGGGTGTCGAGCTGCGCTCGGGCGTCACCGTCTGGGGCGCCTTTGCCCCCAATGACTACGCCGCGAGCGTCGCCGGCCGCACGGTACGCTTCGAGCCCAAAGCGACGATCATCGCCACCGGCGCCTATGAGCGCGGCTGGCCGGTGCCCGGCTGGACGCTGCCCGGTGTGATGACGACGGGAGCGGCGCAGACCTTGTGGCGCATGGCGCGCCGCCTGCCGGGCAAACGCGTGCTCATCGCCGGCAACGGACCGCTCAATCTGCAATTGGCGGCGGAGCTCATTGCCGGCGGCGCCGAGGTCGCGGCCGTGGTCGAGGCCGCACCGCGTCCGGGCCTGAGCGCGCTCGGCGCTCTCCTCACCATGCTTCTCGATGCACCCGGCCTGGTGCGGGACGGCTTGCGCTATGATTGGGCGCGCCGCGCCGGGAAGGCCCGCATGGTGCATGGCACGGTCGTCGCCGGCGTCGAGAAGATCGAGGCCGGCCTCAGGGTCCGGCTCGATTCCGATGAGGTGTTCGATGTCGATGTCCTGTGCCTCGGCTATGGCTTCGAGCCGTCGAATGAATTGCTGCGGATGCTGGGCGCCGGTCACGACTACGATCCCGAGCGCCGGCAGCTGGTGACGCGCTGCGACGCCAATGGACTTACCGACATCGCCCATGTCTATGCGCTCGGCGACTGCACCGGCCTCGGCGGGGTGCGCATCGCTTTGGCGCAAGGCACGCTTTCGGGGCTCGCCGCCGCTGCCGCTTTGGGACATGCGCTCACCACGCAAGCGGCCGATCTGCGCGCCAAGGCGGCTTCCAATCTCGCGCGCCATCGCCGCTTCCAGCGCGCTTTGTGGCACATCTATCGTGCCTCGCCATGGACGGCGAAGCTCGCCCGGTCCGACACGCTCATTTGCCGCTGCGAAGAAGTGAGCTTGGCTGAGATCGAGACGGCGCTCGCCGAGGATCTGCAAGCGATCGGCGCCGTCAAGCGGCGCACCCGCCTCGGCATGGGACGCTGCCAGGGCCGCTATTGCGCGCCGATTCTCGATGCCATGCTGGCCGAGCGCTGCGGCCGCGCGCGCGCTGAATTTTCAGGGTTTGCGCCACGGCCGCCAGCGCGCCCGGTCAGCATCGCCGATCTCGTCGGCTGAGCATGCGTCATTCTCCGCCCGAAGAGATCGATGTCGCCGTCATTGGCGGCGGCATTGTCGGGTCATGCCTTGCGGGCTTCCTGGCCGAGGAAGGCTTGGGCGTCGCCCTCATCGACGATGGCCGCATCGGCGGCACGAACGCCAATGCCGGCAGCCTCCATGTCCAGTTGCAGAGCCGTTTCATGCGGCTCTATCCGCAGAACGTGCCGGGCATGGAACGGCAATTGCCGCTCTATCCCAAGGCCGTCGCCTTCTGGCAGGCTTTCGAGCGTAAGCTCGGCGCCGATTTCGATCTGAAGCTCACCGGCGGTCTCATGGTGGCGGAAAGCCGGGACCAGCTCGACTTCCTCGAGTTGAAGGCGAGGCGCGAGCGCGCATTAGGGCTCGATGTCGATATTCTCGACCGCACCGCGCTCGACCGCATCGCGCCCTATTTCGGGCCGGCGGTGGTGGGCGCCGAGCTCTGCTTCAATGAAGGCAAGCTCAATCCGCTTTTGTGCAACGCCGCCATTCATCGCTGGCTTCTGGCTTCGGGCGTCAAGGTGATCGCCGGCGCGACGGTCGACAGGATCGCGCGCGCCGGTCCGGCGTTTGCGGTCTCCACGGTGAGGGGCTCGATCAAGGCGGGGCGAGTCGTGCTTGCCGCCGCATCGGGCAGCAAGCCCTTGGCGGCGATGCTGGGGATCAACGTTCCGGCAGAAGCCGAGCCGCTGCATATGAACATTACCGAAGCGACGGCGCCGTTGATCGGCCATCTGGTGCAGCATGCCGACCGCATGATCACGTTGAAACAGTTCGGCACTGGGCAGATCGTCATTGGCGGCGGGTGGCCCGCGCATCTTGTGGGGGAGAGGCGCCATCCGACGGTCGAGCTCGAAAGCATCATCGGCAATCTGGCGCTCGCCCGCCATATCGTGCCGCGCTTGGCACCTCTGCATGTCATCCGCAACTGGGCCGGCATCAACACCGCCGTCGACGGCAAGGGCGTGCTCGGCGCGGTCGAGGCAATTCCTGGCCTCTTCGCCGCCATTCCGGGCGATGCCGGCTACACGCTCGGGCCTTACTCGGCTCATCTCGTGGCGCAGGCGATGACCGGAAAGCAGCCGGACGAGGATCTGAAGCCCTATTCGCCCGACCGTTTCGCCAGCCCTTCGTGAGTTGGCGCAGGTTTCGCTTGCAATGTCGGGGAGTGGGTGCCAGATTGCGAACATTAGTGCGAAATACGAATAATTGCTCCAGACAGGTGAGGAACAGCCCATGACTCAGACACATCCGGCCGGCCGAGCCCTTTCGCGCCGCGGCCTCTTGAAAACTGTTGGTGGCGCCGCTCTGGCGGCAGGTGCGGCATCCTTCGCAAGCGGCGCGCGTGCCGGCGATCCCATCACCTTGCGCTGGTGGTCGCCGCAGGCCTCGCCCGATCAGCTCAAGATGTATCAGGCGCAGATCGCGACCTTCGAGGCGGCTCATCCCGATGTGAAAGTGCTGTTCGAGGCGACATCCGATGAAGGCTATCCGGCGCAGTTCGCTGCCGCCTTCTCATCGAAGCAATTGCCCAATATCGTCACCCATCTGCCGTCCTTCGCCGCGCAGAATTATTATGGGCAAGGATTGCTCGAGCCGATGGACGACGTCATCAACGCCATTGGCCCGGCCAATTATTTCCCCGGCGCCAATGACGTCTACAAGACCGCCGACGGTCATTATTGCGGCACGCCGATCGGCAATACCGCGGCCGACATGCTGTGGCTGCGCCGCGATCTCCTGCAGAAGGCCGGCATCGACAAGGCGCCGGAAACCTGGGACGAGCTCAGGACAGCCTGCCAGAAGATGCAGGGCGGCGGCATCTATGGCGCGCCCTTGCCCTATGGCCTCAACAGCATGACCTCGCTGATCTTCATCGGCTTCATCCATCGCGCCGGCGGCGATGTCTTCTCGCCCGATCTTGCTGTCGCGATCGATGGCAAGCCGACCTATGACGCGATCGAATTCTACAAGTCGATGCGCGAATTCTGCCCGCCCGGCGCCACCGGCTATAGCTGGGGCGAGAGCCTCACCGCTTTCGTGTCGGGCGCCACGGCGACCGGCATCTATGCCGGGCGCGTGCTCGCCAATGTCACCAAGCAGAATCCCGAGATCGCCGACCAGGTCACCTGCGTCACCTATCCGACCATATCCAAGGACGTGGCGAGCTGGACCTTCAACGACTTCCCCTCGGTCTTCATTCCGAAGGGCGTCGCCAATCTGCCGGAGAGCAAGGCTTTCGCCGCCTTCCTGTTCGAGCCCAAGGGCTATATCCCGCAGCTCCATGCGGCACCGGGCCACGTCCTGCCGGTGCTCAAGACCATTGCCGAGGATCCGGCCTATCTCGCCGATCCCATCATCCAGAAGCACAAGGCCGATGTCGAACTGATGGCCAAGGCGGCGGCCGGCGGCAAGAATCTCGGCTACGAGACCGAGAAGCACAAGCCCAATCTCAAGGCCAATGAGATCATCGCCAGCAATGTCATAGCCGAGCTGGTGCAGCGCGCGGTGCTCAATGGCGAGGATCCAAAGCAGGTGGTCGGCGACACCGCCAAGAAGCTCGAAGGCCTGATGAAGGGCTGATCAACAACTTCCCCTTCTCCCGTTGCGAAGCAATGGGAGAAGGTGCGCGAAGCGCGGATGAGGGCTCTTTCGCGCAGTGTGCTCTGATCTCAACGAGCCTTCCTTGCTGAGACAAAGAGCCCTCACCCGGCCTTCGGCCACCCTCTCCCATGCTAGCGCACGGGCGAGGGGGAAACCTGGATAACGTGCTATCGTTTTGATGCAATGACTGACAGCCAGACTAGCCTTCGGGGGGACGGCCTCCCGAAGGCCTCTCTCTCGCTCGAGAGACGCTACAGCCTATTGGGTCTCCTGCTGATCGCGCCGACCGTGCTGGTCCTGAGCGCGGTCATCGTCTATCCGCTATTCTTTGCCATCTATCTGTCGCTGTTCTCGATCTATACGCCGACCTTGCAAGGCAACTGGGTCGGCCTCGACAATTATGCCCAGGTCTTCGGCTCCGGCACCTTCTGGTTCTCGCTCTTCGTCACGCTGATCTGGACGGCGGGCACGCTCTTCCTGCAGATCGTCTTCGGCGTGGCGATGGCGGTCATCCTCAACCAGAACATCTTCCTGCGCTCGCTCGCCAGGAGCCTGGTGCTGTTTCCCTATTTCATCTCGACCGTGGTGGCGGTGCTGGCCTGGCGCTGGATCTTCAACGACCTCTACGGCATACTGAGCTTCATTCTCATCAAGATCGGCATCATCGACATGCCGCTCGACTTTCTGGGCAGCATGCCCAATGCCATGGTGAGCGTCATCGCCGTCGGCGCCTGGAAATTCTTCCCCTTCGTGGTCATCGCCGTGCTGGCGCGCCTGCAGACGATCCCCGAGCAGCTCTATGAGGCGGCGACCATGGACGGGGCAGGGCCGATCGGTCGCTTCTTCGACATCACTCTGCCGCAGCTCAGGGACGTGCTGACGATCGTCATCCTGCTGCGCACCATTTGGGACTTCAAGGAATTCGACCTCATCTTCCTCCTGACCGGCGGCGGGCCCTTGAACAACACCCGCACTTTGCCGCTCATCGTCTATCAGGAGGCCTTCGGCCTCAACCGGATGGGCATGGCGGCCGCCTATGCGGTGGCCATGATGCTGATCATGCTGGCTTTCATGCTGATCTATCTGCATCGCGCGCGGGAGCGGCCGGCATGACCGCGCGCCAGTCCATCAGGACCATTGCCGTCAATCTCCTGGCCTGGGCGCTGGTCCTCGTCATCTCCTTCCCGCTCATCTGGATGGTGGTGACGTCGCTGCGCCCGCAAAGCGAGCTCATCCGCATACCGCCGTCGCTCATCCCCAAGGGCATCACCTTCGAGCATTATGCGCGCATGCTGTGGGAGACGCCGTTCCTGCGCTATTTCGGCAACTCCATGATCCTCGCCGTCTCGACCACCACACTCGTGGTGCTGATCGGGACGCTCGGCGCCTACAGCCTGGTGCGCTTCACCTATAGGGGGCGCGAGACGCTGGCGACGCTGGTGCTCTTCACCTATCTCCTGCCGTCGGTGGTGCTGATCCTGCCGCTCTATCTGCTGATGGTGAAGATCGGCCTCGCCAATACGCTGCCGAGCCTCGTCATCGCCTATACGACCTTCGCGCTGCCTTATGCGCTCTGGCTGTTGCGCTCCTTCATGGCGGGAATCCCGGAAGACCTCGAATCGGCGGCGCTCGTCGACGGCGCGAGCCGCATCGGTGCCTTCATGGATGTCGTCCTGCCGCAGGCGCTGCCCGGCATCATCTCGACGGCACTCTTCACCTTCATCCTCGCCTGGAACGAATATCTCTATGCCCTGGTGCTGGTGAATTCCGACCAGGCGCGCCCGCTCACCACGGGCGTCATGAACATGCTCATCACCTCCTTCAACATCGAATGGTCGCTCTTGATGGCGGCCTCCGTGATGATGAGCATCCCGCTCATCATCATCTTCACCTTCCTGCAGAGCCATCTCACCCGCGGCTTCGGCGCCGGCGGGGTCAAGGGCTGAACAACGAAAGGATCGTTCTTGGTCGCCGTAACCTTCGACAAAGTCCGTAAAGCTTTCGGATCCGTGGTGGCGATCCCGGCGCTCGATCTCGCCATCGGCTCCGGCGAGTTCGTCTCGCTTCTCGGTCCCTCGGGCTGCGGCAAGACGACGACCTTGCGCATGCTGGCGGGCCTCGAGCAGCCGTCGGGCGGGCGCATCCTC
This sequence comes from Pseudomonadota bacterium, assembly GCA_021828105.1. Lineage (GTDB taxonomy): Bacteria > Pseudomonadota > Alphaproteobacteria > Rhizobiales > Aestuariivirgaceae > Taklimakanibacter. Next base: position 103,364 of record JAKATG010000023.1, on the reverse strand, counting down.
ATTGGCGATCGGGTGGTCAACGACCAGCCGCCGGCGGCGCGCGATATCGCCATGGTGTTCCAGTCCTATGCGCTCTATCCGCATATGACGGTGGCCGAGAACATCGCTTACCCTTTGCTCAAGCGCGGTGTGCCCAAGGCCGAACGCCCGGCCAAGGTGAAAGCGGTGGCAGACCTGCTGCAGCTGGGACCGCTCCTCGACCGTAAGCCCCGGCAGCTCTCGGGCGGCCAGCAGCAGCGCGTGGCGCTGGGGCGCGCTCTGGTGCGCGAGCCCAAGGTCTTCCTGCTCGATGAGCCCCTGTCCAATCTCGACGCCAAGCTCAGGGCCCATATGCGGGCCGAATTGATCGAGTTGCATCGCCGCCTCGGCAAGACGATGGTCTATGTCACCCATGACCAGCTCGAGGCGATGACCATGTCGACGCGCATCGCGGTGATGCAGGGCGGCGAATTGCAGCAATTCGACACGCCGGCCGAGATCTATCACCGGCCGGCCAACCGCTTCGTGGCGAGCTTCATCGGAACACCCGCCATGACGCTGGTCGAGGGCGCCGTCGCAATGGACAATCAGCGGCACGTACTGCATGTGGGTGAGCTCGCGATCGCATTGCCGTTGCGGGCGCTCGATCTCAAACAGGCTTCGGAGAAGGTTACCGTGGGTGTGCGGCCGGAGGATGTCCTGATCGGGACGGGCGACGACAAAGCGCTGATCCGCATCGTCGAGCCGACCGGTCATGAATCGATCGTCACGCTGAATGCGGGCGGCGTCACTTTCACCGCCCGCGTGCCGGGCGACAGGCGGCTCAAAGCGGGCGAGACCGTGCCTTTCGAATTGCGCCGCGACAATATTCACGTGTTTGATCAAGTCAGCGGCCGGAGACTCAACAGTCATGGATAGAACGAGCGTCAATTGGTCAGGGCCGATGCCCGCCATCACCACACCCTTTCACGATGACGGGCGCATCGACGAAGCGGAATTCGCCGAGAATGTCGAGCGGCTGATGAAAGCGGGCTCGACCGGTGTCGTTGTCGGCGGCTGCACCGGCGAGTTTTGGGCCCTGAACCATGACGAGCGCAAGCGGCTGTTCGTGGTCGCCAAGGAGGCAATGGCGGGACAGGGCACCCTCATCGTCGGCACGGGTGCTGTCACGGTGGCGGAGACAGTGGCGCTGACCCTTGCCGCCGAGAAGGCGGGCTCAGACGGGGCGCTAATCCTGCCGCCTTACTTCGTCAAGCTGACGGATGATGAGATCCACGCGCATTATGCCGATGTGAGCAAGGCCGTCGGCCTGCCGATCATCCTCTACAATATCCCGGGCAATGCGGTGAACGCCTTGAGCCCGGCACTGGTCGCGCGCCTTGCCGGGCTCGACAAGGTGGTGGCGGTGAAGGAAAGCTCCGGCGACTGGAACAATTATTATGCGACCTATCTCGCGGCGCACCAGAAGCTCAGGGTCTTTTGCGGCCCATCCTCGGTCTTCGGCGTGCCGGCGGTCGAGCTCGGCGCCGACGGTACGATCGACTGCTTTCCCAATATGTGGTCGCCGGGCGGGCTCGATCTCTACAACGCTCCGAAGCGCGGCGACAAAGCCGAAGCCAGGCGCCTGCAGGCGCTGGGTCGCAAGCTCACCGATCTCTGCACCTCGGGTGGCCGCACGCTCTACCCGGCGACCAAGGCGGCGATGGACATGCAGGGCCTGCCGGGCGGCGGCCGACCGCGCGCGCCGCTGCGGGCCCTCGAAGGTGAGCCGCTTCATGGGTTAAAGAAGGGCTTGGTCGAGCTCGGCCTGCTTTAAGGAAGGCGATCATGGATCTCGGTATCAAAGGGCGACATGCCCTGGTCTCGGGCGGCAGCAAGGGGCTCGGCCGCGCGGCGGCGCGCGCGCTGGCGGGCGAGGGTGTCGATGTGACACTCATCGCGCGCCATCTCGAAACGCTGGAAAAGACTGCCGCCGAAATCCGCGGTGAGACCGGCGTCAAGGTCGATGTCATCGCCGCCGACGTCACGACGCCCGAAGGCCGCGCGGCCGTGCTCAAGGCCTGTCCCGATCCCGACATACTCATCACCAATCCGGGCAAGCGGCAGACGCCAGACAATTTTCGTGACCTGAGCCGCGCCGACTGGGACGAATGGATGGAAGCGCATTTCTATGCGGCACTCGAACTCATCCGCGCCATCGTGCCCGGCATGTGCGAGCGCAAATTCGGCCGGATTGTGAATATCTCGGTGAGCTTCATCAAGTTTCCGCAAGTGAATTTCGGCCATAGCCACGCTGCCCGGCTGGCGCTGGCGGGCGCCATCGCGTCGATGGTGCGGGAGCTGGTCGCACATAATGTCGTAATCAACAGCGTGCTGCCGGGCTTCTTCGACACCGATGCGCTGCAGACCAATCTTCATGCCCATGCGGCGCGCGGCAACACGACCTATGAGGCGATCGTCGCCGACCGTCTCAAGAGCACGCCAGCCGGCCGTTTCGCGAGCCCAAAGGAATGCGGCGATCTCATCGCCTTCCTGTGCAGCGCCCAGAACGGCTATATGACGGGGCAGAACATCGTCAATGACGGCGGCGTCTATCAGGGGCTGTTCTGAGACCATGGTCGAGCAACCGCCCAGAGACGAGATGCTGAGACCCGAGGGCAGGGTGGTCATGATCTCGGGCGCCTCGCGCGGCATCGGGCGCGCCATTGCGCAGCGCCTGCTCCGAGAGGGTTATTTCCTGTCGCTAGGTGTGCGGCGGCCCCAAGATCTGGCGGAATTGGATTCCGCCCAGACGCTCATTCATCATTTCGACGCGGCGCAGCCGGAAACGGCGGCCTTATGGATCGAGGCGACCTTGGCCCATTTCGGCCGGATCGATGCCTTGATCAACAATGCCGGCATCTTGCGGCCTTTGGATTTGCGCAGCGGCGATGAGAGCGTGCTCGACGAGATGTGGGCGGTGAATGTCAAGGCGCCGTACCGTCTGATCCGCATGGCGCTGCCTCATCTCGAGAAATCGGGCAATGGCCGCATCATCAATATCGCCTCGACCGACGGCAAGCGCTATCGCGACACCGTATCGGTCGCCTATGCGATGACCAAGCATGCCGTGCTGGCTCTAACCCATGCCGCGAAATTCGCCGGCTGGGAAAAGGGCGTGCGCGTCACCGCTCTGTGTCCGGGCGCCGTCGACACCGATTTCGTCGCCGCGGTTCCGGGCGTCACGCCCTCGGCCAACCGGATATCGCCCGCGACCATTGGCGAGACGGTCTCTTTCCTGCTCCGGCTCCCCAACACCGCCTCGGTGGCCGAGCTTGTGATGAACACCAGGCTCGAAAGCTGGATCTGAGCCTCCCCCGGGATCTCACATAATAATAAGAGTGGTCCGCCATGCGTCGGCCGCCAGCCACCCTTGTGACGACAGGGTAGTGACAGATGCCTGTTCTATCTGATATGATGTTTGGAACATTATATCAGATGTCTCAGGCATGATGACTGCGGGACAACTCAGGGCTGCGCGCGCGATGTTGGGGATCGACCAGCGCAAGCTCGCCGAAATGGCCGATCTCTCGCTTCCGACCATCCAGCGCATGGAGGCGAGCGAAGGCGTCGTCCGCGGCAATGTCGAATCTCTCACCAAACTCATCGCGGCCCTGAACGAGGCCGGCATCGAACTGATCGGCGACGGCGCCGTGAGTCAGACCGGCGGCCGCGGGGTTCGCTTGAGGACGTAGGGCATGGGCAACACATGAACAATGTGTCGGTCGTGTTGGCCTGTGTGGCGGCTCTGCTCGTCATCGCCTTGCTGGCTGTCCTGACCCGCAGCCGGCCGTCATGGGCGAGCGGCCTGGTCTATGGCGGATGCTTCGTCATATGCGCGATCATTCTGGTGATGGCGGGCGGCCAGCTGCTCGACAGTGCGGCCCCGCCAGCTGAGATGCATTTGCCTGTCGGCCTCCCGTGGATCGGCGCGCATTTCCGCATCGACTTCCTTTCGGCCTTCTTCCTGGTCGTCATCAATCTCGGCGCGGCGCTCACGAGCCTCTATGCCTTGGGCTATGGCCGCCATGAGCAAGCGCCGCAGCGCGTCCTGCCGTTCTATGCGGCCTTCCTTGCCGGCATGAATCTCGTCCTTCTCTCGGCTGATGCCTTCAGCTTCCTCTTTGCCTGGGAGTTCATGTCGCTCACTTCCTGGGCGCTGGTGATGGCGCATCATCGCGACAGCGAGAACCGGCACGCCGGCTATGTCTATCTGGTGATGGCGAGCTTCGGCACCTTGGCGCTGCTCCTCGCCTTCGGCCTGCTGGCGGGACCGGCGGGCGGCTATGCCTTTGCCGACATGCGGATCGCGGTTCATGCCTCCTGGCTTCCGGGTCTCGTCCTCATCCTGGTTCTGTTGGGGGCAGGGTCCAAGTCGGGCCTGGTGCCGCTTCATGTCTGGCTCCCGCTCGCCCATCCCGCGGCACCGAGCCATGTCTCCGCTCTGATGAGCGGTGTCATGACCAAGGTCGCGATCTATGGCTTCGTCAGAATCGTCTTCGATCTTCTAGGGACTCCCGCCTGGTGGTGGGCCATCGTGGTGCTCATTCCCGCAGCCTTGAGCGCCGTGCTCGGTGTCCTCAATGCCATCGTCCAGCGCGATCTCAAGCGTCTCCTGGCCTACAGCACGGTCGAGAATATCGGCATCATCTTCATCGGCCTAGGCCTTGCTCTCGCCTTCGAGGCGAACGGCATGGCCGGGCTCGCCGCTCTGTCATTCACGGCCGCCTTGTTCCATGCTCTCAATCATTCGCTGTTCAAATCCTTGCTCTTTTTCGGGGCCGGCGCCGTCTTGAACGCAACCGGCGAGCGCAGCATCGAGAAGCTCGGCGGCCTCATCCGGCGCATGCCGCAGACGGCATTCCTGTTCCTGGGAGGCTGTCTCGCCATTTCGGCCTTGCCGCCGCTCAACGGTTTCGCCTCGGAATGGCTCATCCTGCAGGCGATCCTCGGCAGTCCGAACCTGCCGCAATGGGGGCTCAAGCTCACCATTCCAGCTGTCGGCGCGATGCTGGCGCTCGCCGCAGCGCTGTCGGCTGCCTGCTATGTCCGCGCCTTCGGCATCAGCTTCCTCGGCCGGCCGCGATCGGACGCTGCCGCCCAAGCCCATGAGACCGATCGCCTATCCTTGACGGCGATGTTCGTGGCTCTCGGCCTCTGCCTCCTGGCGGGTGTGCTGCCGGGCTATGTCATCGATTGGCTGGCGCCCGTGGCGCGGCAAATCGTCGGCCAGTCCATGCCCGTGCAAGCCGCCATACCGTGGCTCTCGATCGTGCCGGTCGAGCAGAGCCGCAGCTCCTACAACGGTCTCCTGATCTTCGCTTTCATCACGTTCGCAACGCTCTTCACCGTGCAGGCCATCCATCGCCTGGCCTCGCGCGCCACGCGCCGCGGCCCTGCCTGGGACTGCGGCTTTCCGCTGGCGAGCCCCTTCACGCAATATAGCGGCGACAGCTTTGCCCAGCCCTTGCGTCGGGTTTTCGGCGACGTCGCTTTCCGGGCACGCGAGAAGGTGACGATGCCGCGGCCCGGCGATCCAAGACCGGCCCGGCTCGAGGTGAGCTTGCGCGACATCCTATGGGAGACGATCTATGCGCCCATCGCGCAGGGCATCGGCTATGCCGGCGAAAAGTTCAACGCTCTGCAGTTCCTCACCATCCGCCGTTATCTGAGCCTGGTCTTCGGTGCGCTGGTCAGCCTGCTCCTGGTGGTCGCGATATGGTCATGATGCGCGATCTCCTCCTGCAAGGGCTGCAGATGCTACTGGTGCTCGGCCTGGCACCGCTGCTCCTCGGCTTCACCCGCTGGGTCAAGGCCGATCTCTTGCGCCGCAAGGGTCCGCCCGTCATCCAGCCCTATCGCGATCTCCTGCGCCTTTTGCGCAAGGAGGTAGTGCTGGCCGACAACGCCTCATGGCTCTTCCGCTCGGCACCCTACATGATCTTCGCCGCGACCTGGGTGGCGGCGTCGCTCGTGCCGACTTTCGCGATCGGGCTCGAATTCAGCTGGACCGGCGACCTCATCGTCATCACCGCACTTCTGGGATCGGTGCGCTTCTTCCTGGCGCTTGCCGGCATGGATGTCGGCACCAGCTTCGGCGGCATCGGCTCGAGCCGCGAAATGCTGTTCGCCTCTCTCGCCGAGCCGGCAATGATCATGATCGTCTTCACCCTGGCGCTCGTCGCCGGAACGACGCAGCTTTCGGACGTAGCGAATTTCGTCTTCTCCCATGCCAGCCTGCGCGTGTCGCTTGCGCTTGCTCTGGTGGCGCTGATCATCGTGGCCCTTGCCGAGAATACCCGCATCCCGGTCGACAATCCCGCCACCCATCTCGAGCTCACCATGGTGCATGAGGCGATGCTGCTCGAATATTCCGGCCGCCATCTCGCCGTGATCGAATTCGCCGCCGCCTTGAAGCTCCTGCTGTACATCTCGCTGATCGCCGCGATCTTCTTTCCCTGGGGCATGGCGCAGGCAGGCGGCGGGCCTGTCGATTATGCCCTGGGCGTTGCCGCCTATGTCATCAAGCTCGCCATCGGCGGCTTCCTCCTGGTGCTCTTCGAGACCTCGATCGCCAAGATGCGGGTCTTCCGCGTGCCGGAGTTCCTGGGCGCCGCCTTGATGCTGGGTCTCCTCGGCACCTTGCTCCTTTTCGTGTCACGGACCTTCTGATGGACAGGTTTGTTCTCGATTTCGCTCATATGCTCGCCGGCTTCATGGTGCTGGTCAGCTTCATGCTGCTCTATCAGGACCGGATGTTCAGCCTGCTCAATGTCTTCGCGCTGCAGGCTTTGGTGCTCGCCGCCTCCGTCGCCTGGCAGGCGCATGTCCAGGCGGCGCCGCATCTTTATGTGACCGCGGCGATCGCCCTCGTGCTCAAGGCCATCATCATCCCCCTGGTGCTGCGCCGCGTCGTCGTCCGGCTCGGCATCCATCGCAATATCGAGACGGTGGGCGGCATCGGCCTCACCATGCTGTTCGGGATGGGCCTCGTCGCCCTGGCGATGGTGGTGATGCTGCGGGCTACCGCCGCCGCCGATCCCTTGGCGCGCGAGGACCTGGCCTTCGCCCTGTCGGTCGTCCTCCTCGGCCTCCTGATGATGGTCACGCGGCGCAATGCGGTGAGTCAGATCGTCGGCTTCATGTCGCTCGAGAATGGGTTGATCCTGGCAGCCACGGGCGCCAAGGGCATGCCGCTCGTCGTCGAGATCAGCGTCGCCTTCTCGGTGCTCGTCGCCCTCATCGTGATCGGCGTCTTCCTGTTCCGCATCCGCGAGCGCTTCGATTCCGTCGATGTCCACGCGCTCGATGAATCACGCGGAGAACGGCCATGACGGCGGTGGAGTTCACGCCGATGACGGCCTTGCTCGCCATCCCGGCACTGTCGGCGGCGATATTGGCGCTCTTGCCCGGCTACCGCCTGACGTCGCGCCTCAATGTCCTGGCGGCGCTCCTCACCTTTCTCGCTTCGCTGTCATTGTTCGTCGTACGGCCGGCCCCCGGTGACTATCTCTTTGTCGACGACCTCAATGTCGTCTTCGTGGTGCTCGGGACCTTCGTCGGCTTCACCACCAGCGCCTTCAGCGCCAGCTATATCGAGCACGAGATCGAGACGGGCAAGCTCACGCCCACTTATCTGCGCTTCTATCACGCGATGTATCAGTCGCTGATGTTCGCGATGAATCTGGGCCTTCTCGCCAACAATATCGGGCTGATGTGGGTGGCGGTCGAACTGGCGACGCTGACCACCGTGCTGATGGTCGGCATCTACCGCACGCCGGCGGCGCTCGAGGCGGCGTGGAAATATTTCATTCTCGGCAGCGTCGGCATCGCGCTGGCGCTGTTCGGCACCATTCTGGTCTATATGGCGGCGCGGCCGGTGATCGGCGAAGGCCAGGACGCCATGGTGTGGACGGCGCTCATCGTGCGGGCCAAGGAATTCAGCCCGGAACTGCTCAATGTCGCTTTCATCTTCCTCATGCTGGGCTATGGCACCAAGGTGGGGTTGGCGCCATTGCATGCCTGGCTGCCCGACGCCCATGCCGAAGGTCCGACGCCGATCTCGGCGGTGCTGTCCGGATTGCTGCTCAATGTCGCGCTTTATGCCGTGCTGCGCTTCAAGATGCTGCTCGCGGCCAATCCGGGCGCCATTGCCCCGGGGCCGCTGATGGTGACGCTCGGCCTCATCTCGCTGATTTTCGCAGGCCTCATGCTCTATCGCCGCCGCGACATCAAGCGGCTCTTCGCCTATTCGTCGATCGAGCATATGGGCCTCATCACTTTCGCTTTCGGCATGGGCGGGCCACTCGCCAATTTCGCCGGCCTCTTGCATATGACACTGCACAGCCTGACCAAGTCGGCGATCTTCTTCACCGTTGGCCATATCGCCCAGGCCAAAGGCACGCAGGATCTGACCAAGATTCGCGGCCTGACTGAAAGCCATCCCGTCCTCGGCTGGGGGCTCGTGCTCGGTGTCGTGGCGATTGCCGGACTGCCGCCGCTCGGCCTGTTCATGACCGAATTCCTCATCGTGAGCTCGACCTTCGCGCGCGAGCCTATCCTCGCCGTCCTGGTGGTGATCGGCCTTCTCATCGCCTTTGGCGCGTTGCTCTTGAGGATGAGCGAAGCGGCTTTCGGTGAGGCCTCGGGCGATGTCACGCGGGTGAAGGCGTCCTATGTGCCGCTCTTCGCGCATCTCGCACTGGTGCTCGTTGCCGGCATCTATTTGCCGGGACCGCTTGTCGCCTGGTTCCAGAATGTCGCGCGGCTCTTGGGCTAGAGGAGACGGGTCATGAGCTTCATTGCAGCGCTGGCGCAGAGGGGGAAGGCGATCAAGCTCCACCGGCCCTGGCCGCGCGTCGTGGTCGACAGCGATGTCTGGCGCGATGCCATTGCCGGGCTCGCTTCCGGCGAGGCGACGCTGTTGGGGCTGTGGAGCGACGGCGAAGCGGTTCATATGGGGCTCGCCGATGTGGCAGCGAACGCGCTTCTCGTCGTGAGCCTCGCCTGTCCCGACCGGCGCTTCCCCTCGGTCGGCGCGACGCATCCGCCCGCTTTGCGGCTCGAGCGTGCCTTACGCGACCTCCATGGCCTCGAGCCCGAGGATTGTCCCGATCCGCGGCCCTGGCTCGATCATGGACGCTGGGGTGTCCGGCATCCTCTGGCGCCGGCGATCAAGGTGCCGGCAGACGGTGTCGATTATGTCTTCCATCCGGCCGAGGGACGGCCGTTGCATCAGATTCCGGTCGGGCCGGTCCATGCCGGCATCATCGAGCCGGGACATTTCCGCTTCCATGCCAATGGCGAAACGGTCGTCCGTCTCGAAGAGCGCCTGGGCTATGTGCATAAGGGCGTCGATGCGCTGCTGCGGGGTGCCACGCTCGATCAGGCGGCCCGTCTCGCGGGACGCCTCTCCGGCGACAGCACGGTGGCCTATGCGCTCGCCTTCGCGCAAGCGGTGGAGCAGGCTTTCGGCATCGACGTGCCGCAGCGCGCCGTATATCTGCGTGCCGTGATGGCCGAGCTCGAGCGCCTCGCCAATCATTTCGGCGATATCGGCGCCATCGCCAATGATGCCTCCTTCTCGCTGCTGCATGCGCATTTCGGCGCCTTGCGCGAGCATGTCCTGCGCGTCGCCAATGCCTGTTTCGGCCATCGCCTGATGATGGATTGCGTGGTGCCGGGTGGGATCGCCAGCGACATCACCGACGGCGGTGGGGACCGGATCCGCTCTCTGATCGCCACCGTCAAGGGCACTTTCCCCGAGCTCGTGGAACTCTATGACGAAACCACTTCGCTCCAGGACCGCACCGTGAGCACGGGTATTCTGTCACCCGAGCTTGCGCGCCAATATGGCGCCGGCGGTTTTGTCGGCCGCGCTTCCGGCCGCGAGTTCGACGCGCGGCGCTGGCCGGGTTACGCGCCCTATGGGCAGGTCAAATTCGACATTTCGCTGCGCGAAGACGGTGATGTGGATGCGCGCGTATGGATCCGCATCGAGGAGGTCGGGCAGAGCCTCGCGATCATCGGCCAGATCCTGGACCATCTCAGCGATGGCGCGATCCGGTTCGACATGAGGGGCGTGAAGCGGGCGCGAGGGGCTCGTGAAGGCGTATCGCTGACGGAAGGATTCCGCGGCGATGTCCTGGCCTGGGTCAGGCTCAATCCCGACGCCACGGTCGCTGCGGCGCATTTGCGCGATCCGTCCTGGTTCCAGTGGCCGCTGCTCGAGGCCGCGATCGAGGGCAACATCGTCGCCGACTTCCCGCTATGCAACAAATCCTTCAACTGCTCCTATTCGGGCGTCGACATGTGAGGCCCTGACGATCATGCGCAAGCTCCTGTTCAAGAATCTGCTGAGCCCGGCTTTGACGGAAGCGGCGCCGCAAGTGGAGGACCTGGCGCTCGCCCAGCTCGCGCGGTCCTTCGACGATATGGCGCGCCGCGCGCTCGGCCGCAGCCTGTCGATCCGCCATGTCGATGCCGGCTCGTGCAATGGCTGCGAGCTCGAGATCCATGCGCTGAACAATGTGTTCTATGATCTCGAGCGCTTCGGCCTCAAATTCGTGGCCTCGCCCCGCCATGCCGATGTGCTGCTGGTGACCGGACCTGTCACCCACAATATGCGTGAGGCGCTGGAGCGTACTTACAATGCGACGCCCAGTCCGAAATGGGTCGTCTCGGTCGGGACCTGCGCGCTCGATGGCGGAATTTTCGGCGAAAGCTATGCCTGTATCGGGGGCGTGTCGAAGGTGGTACCGGTCGATCTCCATATTCGCGGCTGCCCGCCCAGTCCTACGGCCCTGCTGCAGGGGCTCATCGCGCTGATCGAGAAGAGTGCCAGAACCCGTTGAATAATCCCAAACGGCATCCATCTTGCGATTGGTAGTAAACTTGCCTACTCTGAAAGGAGAACCGGCGATGGCGAATGTCGAGAAAGTCAGCGTGGCCGTCACGCCGGAAATGGCTACGGCGATGCGCGAGGCTGTTGAAAGCGGTGAATATGCGTCCGTAAGCGAAGTGGTGCGGGAAGCATTGCGCGAATGGAAGTTCCGCAGAGCACAGCGCGAGCAGGCAATCGAAGAGCTTCGCCGGCTATGGGATGAAGGCATAGCGAGCGGACCGGCGAGCGATGGCGAAGAAGCGTTCGCTCAGTTACGGAAAAGCTTTGAGGCTAAAATCCCAGGCTGGACTCGGTCGTGAGCTTTCGCCTTCGGCCAAAAGCCAAGGCCGACATCGAGAGCATCTCTCTGCATTGCCGAGGACAATCCGCCAGCCGCGAGATACTGGATTGAGGATACTTATCGCCATTGCCAGCAGTGGCGCGGGCGCGGGTGATCCTCACCTGCGCGGTTTCACCGCCTGGCGCGTGCGGGCGGACTCATAGGCCGCCTCGACCAGGGCATAGGTCTTGAGATTGTCCTCGCCCGAGGTGTCGGCGGCAAGCCCGTCGCGGAAGCGCTCAAACATATGGCGGTTGGTGTGCAGCACGGCCTCCTGCGATACATGCCAGGGTCGGCTCGTCCAGGCGAGAAGCGGTCCGCCGATCTCATCTTCGAAGGTCAGCCCCTGCGTCGTGACTTTCATCTTCTCGCCCTTGCTCACGATGAGCGAGCCACCATCGCCCTCGATCTCGATGAGCGTCTCGGGAAAGGGGTCATCGCCGCGGCGTGCGGCATAGGTCGCCTCGACGAGCGAGACCGCGCCCGACACATGGCGCATCATGATGGTGGCGGTGTCCTCCGCTTTGATCTTCGGATTTCGCTTCTGCGTCTCGCAAGTTAGATGCTCCACTTCGCCCAGGAAATAGCGGGCGAGGTCGAGGACATGGATACCCACATCCTGGACCACCAGCCTCTGTTCTTCGGCGAGATAGGGCTGGCCGCGATAGACGTCGAAGCCGGTGCGCCAGGAGAGCCTCGCCCATGTCGGCCGGCCGATCGTTCCTTGCGCCAGTACTTTCTTCACGTTGCGCATGGCTGTCGCGAAGCGGAAATTCTCGTGCACGGCGAGCCAGGCGCCGCGCCGCTTCGCCTCTTCGACGATCGCGACGCAGTCCTCCCAATTGGGCGCGAGCGGTTTCTGCACGACGGCGCCGACGCCCCGCGCCGCGGCGATCTGGGCGAGCTCCTTGTGGCTGTCCATGCGGGTTGCGATGTCGACGAGATCGATCTTCACCTCATCCAGCATGCGCGCCATGTCGGTGAAGTGAGGCACGCCGAACCGGGTGCCGGCGGCTAGCGCTTTCTCGGGGTCGCGGTCGCACACCGCCGTGAGCAGGGCGCCCTCGGGTGCCAAATCCGACCAGGCATGGAGATGGTTCTGCGCATAGAAGCCGCAACCGACCATGCCAATCGCCACTTCCTTGCGCTCTCCCATCGGTCTGTCACTCCTTATTGGTATAACAACCTAACTACATAACATGCTGATTGCCAAACTTGTGCAAGTCAACTACTGTTCCGCCGTCCCGGACTGGGCCCAGAACCCGGCGAAAAGGGACGAATTGGGAGGATTCCATGAAAGCAGTGACGCGAATACTCGCCGCGAGCCTTCTTCTCGGCGCCGCCATGACATTGGCGGCCGCGGCTCAGGACAAGGTGACCATCGGCTATTCGGCACCCGGCCTCGTCGGCGCGCAGGCGCAGATCCAGGCCGGCCTCGTCAATGCCGGCAAGGCCAAGGGGTGGGAGGTCGTGACCACCACCTCGGGCGGCGACGCCCAGAAGCAGCTCAACGACATCAATGACTTCATCGCCCAGAAGGTCTCCGCCATCGTGGCGGTTCCGGACGACTCGGCGGGCGTATGCCAGGCGGTCAAGGCGGCGAAGGAGGCCAACATCCCCTTCTACACCATCGACCGCGCGCCGCAGGGCTGCGAGATCGACATGGTTGTCCTTTCCGACAACTATCTCGCCGGCAAGCAGTCGGGCGAGGCTACGGTCGAATTCCTCAAGGCCAAACATGGCGCGCCCAAGGGCAAGGTGCTGGAGATCACCGGCAATCTCGCCCAGAACGTCGCGCAATTGCGCGGCGGCGGCTTCAACGACGTGCTCAAGCAATATCCCGACATCCAGGTGATCACCAAGGTCGGCGACTGGGATTCGGCCAAGGGTGTCGACATCGTGCGCGACGTCGCCTCGACCGAGGCCGATCTCGACGGCATCTACATGCATTCCGACTGCGTCTATGCCGCAGGCACGGTGCAGACGCTGAAGGAGATCGGCAAGGACGCGAAGGCGGGCGACAAGGCTCACATTCATCTGGCCGGCGTCGACGGCTGCCTCGGCACGCTCGACCTTGTCCGCAGCGGCGCCTTCGATCAGTCCTCCAACCAGCCCATTCCGGATTTCGGCGTGCTTGCCGCCGATTTCATCGAGAAGAGGCTCAAAGGCGAGGCGGTCGCGCCCGCGACCATCGAGAAGGAAGGGGCGCTCTGGTCGCCCGCCCGCCTCGAGAAGGCCGATGTCGGCCTGCAATTGTTCCTCGCCACGACCTCGGTCGGCAAGTCGAATGTCGACGACGAGCGGCTGTGGGGCAATATCGAGAAGAAGATGGGTGCCCAATAAAGGGCAGCGAGATGAGCGAAACGGCGAAGAAGCTCGAGATCGAGCTTCTCAACATCGTCAAGGATTTTCCAGGTGTGCGGGCCCTTGACGATGTTTCCTTTTCGGTCGCCGCGGGTGAGGTCCATGCGCTCGTCGGCAAGAACGGCGCCGGCAAGTCGACGCTGATGCATGTCCTGACCGGCCTCTATCCGCCGGATTCGGGCGAGATCCGCGTAAGAGGCAAGAGCCATCAAAGGCTCACCACGGCCGAGGCCAAGGCCCAAGGCATCGCCATCGTATCGCAACATGCGAAATATGTGGGCAGCCTCTCGATCGCCGAGAACATCTTCTCGGGCAGCCTGCTGCTCACCCGGGGAGGCTTCATCGACTGGCCGCGCATGTACGCGCAAGCGGACGAGCGGCTCCGCCGCTTCGGTCTCGATATCGACGTGAAGCGGCGCATGGACGGCACCTCCGTCGCCGAGCGGCAGATGATCGAGATCGCCCGCGCCCTCTTCGCCGAGGCGAGCGTCGTCATCCTCGACGAGCCGACCGCCCCCTTGCCCAAGCACGATGTCGCAAAGCTCTTCGGCTTCGTGAAGCGCCAGAAGGACAGAGGCGCTTCCTTCATCTATATCTCGCATTATCTCGAGGAGATATTCGAGGTGGCCGACCGCGTGACCGTCATGCGCAACGGCCGCATTGCGGGCGAGGCGCCCGTCGGCTCGATCACGCAAGGCGAACTCATCCGCCTCATCAGCGGCGCCAATGTCGAGCGTTATCGCAGGCCGCCAACGAAGCCCGGCCCGCCGGTGCTCGAGCTCAAGGGGCTCACGCGCCTCGGCCACTATGCCCAAGTCGACATCACCTTTCATTCGGGCGAGGTCGTGGGCCTCACCGGTCTCGAAGGCTCAGGTGCGGGGGCGCTCGTGCGCGGCCTCTTCGGCCTCGAGGCGCTGGGATCGGGCGAGGCCAGGATCGACGGCAAGCCCTATGCGGCGGAGAACCCCACCGTAGCGCTCAGCCGCCGCCTCGCCTATCTGCCGCGCGACCGGCACGGCCTCGGCATCATCGGCCTCCGCTCGGTCAGGGACAACATCACGCTCTCGGTTCTTCGCGAACTCGCATCGAGGCTCGGCTTCATCGATGGTCGCAAGGAAAACGCGCTGGTCAAAACCTATATCGAGACACTTGGAATCAAGACGCCCTCGCCCGAGGCGCCGGTCGAGCACCTGAGCGGCGGCAACCAGCAGAAGGTGGTGGTGGCAAAGCTTGCGGCGACGGAGCCCCGCATGTTGTTCCTCGACGAGCCGACCCAGGGGGTCGACGTTGCGGCCAAGGCCGAGATCCTGCGCATCGTCGACGAGCTGAGCAAGCGCGGCGTGGCGGTGGGCGTCGTCTCGGATGAATTGAGCGAGCTCATGGATATCTCGGACCGCATCCTGGTGTTCTATCGCGGCCGCATCGTGCGGGAATTCCGCAAGGGCCGCGAGGAGATCACCGCCGTAAAACTCCTCGCCGCGATCGAAGGCGAGTTCCAGGAGACAGTGCAATGAAGCGCGATTATGTGCCGGCCCTTCTCGAGAACCTGATCTGGTTCATCCTGATGGCGGTGTTCCTGTTCTTCACGCTGCAGTCGCCTTTCTTCCTGACCTCCGTCAACATCAGCAACATCCTTTCGGCCGCGGCGGTGCTGGGCGTTCTGGTCGTCGGCCAGACCTTCGTGCTGATCACCGGCAATTTCGATCTCTCCTCGGAATCGACGCTGGGCCTCGCCGCGCTGTTCGGCATCTGGCTCATCGTGCCGGCGATGGCGCCCAACTGGGGCGGCGGCATCCTGCTCGATCCCTATCTGTCGATTTGCGCCATCCTGCTCATGGGCGGGCTCATCGGCTGGATCATCGGTCTCCTGATCACGGTCGGCCGGATGAACAATTTCATCGTGACGCTGGCGATGCTGCTGATCCTGCGCGGCACGATGCTGGCCTTCACCCAGGGCAATGCGACGAGCGGGCTCAATTTCGAGCCGGCGGAGGTCTTCTATTGGCTAGGCCACGCGGCGGCCATCGACATTCCGGGCGTCATCAGGATTCCCGTCGCCGTCGTGGCCGCGGCCCTCGTCTTCGTCATCGGGCACATCGTGCTGAACCATCGCCGCTTCGGGCGCGAGCTCTATGCGATCGGCGGCAACAAGCAGGCCGCCATCGCTTCGGGGATCGAAGCCGACAAGCGCATCAGGCAGGTCTATGTCGTGAGCGGCGTGCTGGCCGCTTTCGGCGGCTGGATGCTCGCCGGACGCGTCGCCTCCATCCAAGTCAATCTCGGCGAGGGCTACATCTTCACGGTGATGGCGGCGGCCGTCATCGGCGGCGTCAGCCTGCAAGGCGGGCGCGGCACCATGCTGGGGGCACTCGGCGGCGTCCTGCTTCTCTCCACCATCGACCGCGGCCTCAATCTCATGAAGGTTTCGGTCTTCTGGATCAAGGTGATCCAGGGGCTTATCATCATGCTCGCCATGTTCATCGACGCCCAGCGCGTGCGCTACCGGGCCCGCTCCGCCGAGGAGACGCGGGCGCTCGCCGCGGCGCCGCAGGCGAGCGAGCATTGAGAAGGTGAGCCTCATGTCCTTCACCACCGTCCGTCGCCGCAAGATCCACGAGGACGTCGCCCTCCAGATCGAGGAGGCGATCATCCAGGGCATCTATGCCGAGGGCGACCAGCTGCCGCCGGAGCGTGAACTCATGGAGCGGTTCGGCGTCGGAAGGCCAGCGGTCAGGGAGGCGCTCCTGATGCTCGAGCGCTCGGGCGTCGTCCAGCTCTCGGCGGGCGAGCGCGCGCGGGTCGTCCATCCGACGATCGACGGTCTGGTCGACCAGATCTCGGCCTCGGCGCGCCATTTCCTCGCGACCAAGGCGGGCGAGCGCTCGCTGCAGGAGGCGCGCCGCGTGTTCGAATCGGCGATCGCCCGCCAGGCGGCGGAGGTGGCGACGGAAGCCGAGATCGCGCGGCTCGCCGAGGCGCTCGACGCCAACCGGCAGTCCTTGTCGTCGCTCTCGGATTTCGAGGTGACGGATGTCGCCTTCCATCTCGCTATTGCCGAGATCGGCGGCAACCAGGTGTTCAGCGCGATGCATCGCGCCATAGTCGGCTGGCTGGCGCTGCAGCGGCGCATATCGCTCAAGATCCCCGAGGCGCTCCCGAGCGCCTTCGCCCATCACGAGGCGATCTACGAAGCCATCGCCGCGCATGAGCCGGAGCGCGCCTGGCGGGCGATGAACGCCCATATCCGCGATGTCGAGCGCTGGTACGAAGAGGGAAGGGAAAGTGAGAGCCACAGCCGCTGACTTGGTTTACGTTGCGTCGTGCCCGGGTGTGAGTTCGAGTCTCTCACCGCCCACCTAGGCTGGATGGCGAGCGTGGCGCGCTCACCCTGAGCAACGGCGTGGCGTGACGCTTTATGAGTTGCTGAGCTTTGGCCCATTCTCACGGTTGTCTGGTGGATCGCTTTGCTTAGTGCTCTTCCGCATTAAGCCATATAATGCATATTGCAGGATGACCTCATCATCATGGCCGCCTTCAGCCGCGAGTTCGAATATCCGGACAGCTATGGTGTTCCGGGTCTCCAACGGAACGCCTTGGTGTCTTTCTAGAAGTGCTATCGCCCGGGCAAAGATAAGGTCTAGGCGTCTCAGCCGGTCCGACTCGAAATAGCTACTTGGCATGGGACGCTCCCTCCATATGGGGAACTGAGCTACTGAATCCCGACTTCAACCTTGTGTCAATGCCATATGATATTGAATACCCATCCAATATAAGGTCTATATTCTTAGCATTCCGCCCGGTCTCATCTGCCACCGAGGCCAGCCACGATATGGCGGAGGAGCATTTGTCCGCGATACGCGCCCACCAACGAATGGCCCAGTAACAGCGACAGAGGCCACGACGTCGCTTCAACCCCGCTTCTTGCGAGACTTCCTCGCTTTCGCTGCCCTGGCTGCCGAACGTTTGCGCTTCGCCTGTTCGTGCCTTTCACCATATTTCATCCCTTCGAGCTTCAACCCGTCCGGATCGAGAAAGAACACGGCATAATAGTCGTCGTAATATTCGTCAGCAGGATCGACGATGACGGTATCGGTCTTCTCGAGGAAGGCCTGCAAGGCATCGACATCCTTCCGGCTGCGCAGCTGGAACGCATAGTGGTGGAACCCAACATCACCGATGCGGTATTTGTGTTTGCGCCCTTGCTCATCCGCAGGACCGATCCAGAAGCGCGTATGGCCATTGGTCCAACCGATGGCCTCCTCATATTCCTCCGATATCTCGAAGCCGAGAAAGTCGAACAGCCGGCCGTAGAAGACCTTGGACTTCTCATAGTCGCTGACCCTGATGACGATATGGTCTATTCCAACGACACGTACCATCTGTCTGTCCCATGTTGATCAAGCTTCTCTCAACGTTCCGGTGCAGACATATGTTCCCGGGCGTGAGTCAAACCCCGGCAGTGTCAGATGGAGGCCTGACCGCCATCGATGACGAGCGTCGTCCCGATGCAGTAGCTCGCTTCGTCGGAGGCGAGCCACAATATGGCGGCGGCGCATTCATCCGCGGTGCCGGGCCGCCCGAGCGGGATCTGGTTGCTCCAATAAGCGAGCTCTTTCGTGTCCTTCATCACTGGCGCATTCATCGGCGTATCGATGAAACCCGGTATGACCATGTTCACGCGGATGCCGAGCCGCGCATAGTCGATCGCCATCACCTTCATCATCGCCAGCACGCCGCCCTTGCTGGCGCTATAGGCGGGCTCGTTGGTCGCCATGCCGAGATAGGCGCAGTTGGAGCCGAGGCAGACGATGGCGCCGCCGCCTGCCGCCAGAAGGTGGCGCGCGCCGTGCTTGCAGGCGAGAAACTGGCCGGTCAGGTTGGTCGTGATGAGCTTGTCCCAGATGGCGCGGTCGAGGCGGTCGACGCGGTCGTCCTGGCCGAGGAGCTCGATCCCGGCATTGGAGACGATGATGTCGAGCCCGCCCCATTCCTTGGCCGCCCTGTCCATCGCGGCCGCGATCTCGCTTTCGACCGAGCCGTCGGCGACGAGGACGAGAGCCTCGCCGCCTTTTGCCTGGATCTCGCGCGCGACTTCATCGAGCGGCTCGCGGCGCCGGGCGATGAGCCCGACCCGCGCGCCTTCGGCGGCGAGACGCAAGGCCGTGGCGCGGCCGATGCCGGCGCTGGCCCCGGTGACGACGGCGCGGCGGCCGGCGAAACGTTCAGCAATGATCTTCACGGGCGATCCTCCTTGCTTCAGACTTTGCCGGCGGCACGTTTCGCCTTGACGCTCTTGGCGAGATCGGACGGAAATTGCGGATGCGGCACGTCGAAGGAGAAATGCCGGAAGATCTCCTCGCCGATGACTTTCCAGACCAGCGGCGTCCCGCGCGGGATCAGATAGATGCAGGGCGCCTCGACCAGGACGGTGCGTTTCTCTTCCAGCGACGGCGGCTGATAGTAGGTGATTTCGGCCTTGCCCGAGGTCACGAAATCGAGCTGGTCGACCCAGGTCGTCCATTTATATTCATGGCCCGGGAAGAAATCCTCGAACACCACTTGGCAGCAAGGCTCCTCGATGCCGACTCCCACCATGCGATGGAGCCCGCCGCCCAAGAAATCGATCGGCTTCGGCTCGACCGAATCGAGGTCGTCCGGCTCGATCCTATAGTAGGAGAATTTCGAATAGTTGATCGGATACATGGGCTTCCTCCTATGTGGCGTCGATGCCTTTGAGTGCGGGCAGGACATGGCACCAGGTGCTGTGTCCAGCTTCGAATGCGGTAGGCGGCGGATCGCTGGCGAAGCAGGCTGCTTCGGCGTGGGGGCAGCGGGTGTTGAAGCGGCAGCCGGCTGGAATGGCGTAGGAAGAGGGGATCTCGCCTGCCAATGCCGGCTCGCGCGATGCCTTGCCCTCGAGATCGGGATGCGCCTTGAGCAGCGCCTCGGTATAGGGATGGCGCGGACGGGTGAAGACATCGGCGGTCGATCCCAATTCGACGATGCGCCCGAGATACATGACGGCGACGCGGTCGGCGAGATGGGCGATGACCGAGAGCTGATGCGAGATGAAGATCATGCTCAAGCCCAGATCGCGGATGAGCTCGCTGAACAGATTGAGGATCTGCGCCTGGACCGAGGCATCGAGCGCGCTCACCGCCTCATCGGCGATGATCATCCGGGGCTTGAGCGCCAGAGCGCGCGCGATGGCGACGCGCTGGCGCTGTCCGCCCGACAGAGCGCGAGGGGTAAGCTCGGCCATGGATTGCGGCAGACCCACGCGGTCGAGCAACTCGCGGACCAGGGGCTTAACGCCATCCTTCCCGATCAGGCCATGCACCAAGGCCGGCTCGCTGATGGCGCGGGCGATGCTGAGGCGCGGATTGAGCGAGCCACAGGGATCCTGGTAGATCATCTGCATGTCCCGGCGGATCTGCCTGAGGCCTTGGGTCCGCGCCTCCCAGACGTCCCGGCCGTCGAAGGCGATAGTGCCGCGATCCGGTCTTTCGAGTCTCACGATGCAGCGGGCGATGGTCGACTTGCCGCTGCCCGATTCACCCACGATGCCCAGAACCTCGTTCCGGCCGACTGACAGGGAGACGTCATCGAGAGCGACGAGGCGTCGCGCCGGCGTGCCCCGCATCATGTTCATCAGCGAGTTCCGGCCGCCATAGGTCTTGCGAAGCCGGGTCACGCTCAAGATTGGATTTTCCAGGGCGGCAATCATGGGGCTCTCAATTCACGAACGGGCAGGCGGACCCGTGGCCCGGCAGCTTCCGGTCGAGCGTCACGGGGATGGTCCCGCATTCGGACCGGGCCGACGGACAGCGCGGTTGAAACGGGCAGCCTTGCGGCAGCGCGGCCGGGTTGGGCGGCAATCCGGCAATGGTCTTGAGGGGCGGGCGTCCGGCGCCCACGCGCAATTGCGGGATCGCCGCCAGGAGCCCCCGTGTATAGGGATGGCGCGGAGCTTCGAGGATTTCGCGCGCGGGCCCCGATTCCATGATGCGTCCGGCATACATGACCGCGATCACGTCGCAATTTTGCGCCACCACGCCGACATCATGCGACACCAGGATCATCGACATTGAGGTTCGGTCCTTGAGGCGCGCCAGGAGATTGAGGATCTGATCCTGGATGGTGACGTCGAGCGCCGTCGTCGGCTCGTCGGCGAGCAGCAGATCGGGCTCGGTCGCGATCGCGATCGCGATCATCACGCGCTGGCGCATGCCGCCCGAGAGCTCATGCGGATAAAGCCTGAGCCGCTCGGCGGGCGCGGGGATGCCGACCTGATCGAGGAGATCGGCCGCGTATGTCTGGGCCGCCTTGGATCGCAATCCCAGCTTGAGGCGGAGCGTCTCGGTGATCTGATCGCCAATGGTGAAGACCGGATTGAGGCAGGAGGCGGGATCCTGGAAGATCATCGCGATTTCCTTGCCGCGCATCTTCATGATCTCACGGCGGCTGAAGCTCCGCCAGTCGCGCCCCTTCCACTCGATGTGCCCGCCGACGATCTCTCCCGGATGCGGCACCAGCCCGAGAAGGGCGCGCAAGGTGATGCTCTTGCCGCATCCCGATTCCCCCAGAAGGCCGAGGCTCTGGCCGGTCTTGACCTGGAGCGTGACGCGGTCGGCGGCGAGAAAGGCGCCATGCCGGTTGGTGAGGCCGACCGAAAGATCGCGCACATCGAGCAGCGGATTTGCTGGCGGCGTGTGGGACATCATCGGCCGCTGTCGTCGAGCCGGTCGGCGAGGCCATCGCCGATCAGGCTGAAGCCCACGCCCGCCAGGACGATGACGAGCCCCGGCAAGGTCGAGATCCACCAGGCATTGAGCAGGTTCTTCTGCCCTTGCGCGATCATCTCGCCCCATTCGGGGGTCGGCGGCGCGACGCCGAGGCCCAGATAGGAAAGCGCCGCCAGCGTCAGGATGTTGAGAACGATATCCGACATGGAGAAGACGAGGTTCGAACGCAGGAGATTGGGAAGGGCATGCACGAATATGATGCGCGGCGTGCCGTAGCCGAGGGTTTCGGCATTCAGGATGAATTCGCGGCGGCGGATCGCCAGCATCTCGCCGCGCGTCAGCCTGGCATAAAGCGCCCAGCTCACCGCGATCACGCCGATATAGGCGCCGGCAAGGCCCGGCCCGACGATGGCGGCGATGGTGAGGATGAGGATGATGAAGGGAAAGGAGATCACCAGATCGACGATGCGCATGATGATCGTGTCGATGATGCCGCCGAAATAGCCGGACAGCGCGCCGATCAGGAGGCCGATGACGAGCGAGACATAGGTCGTGACGATGCCGAAGACGAGATCGATCCGCCCGGCATGGAGGACGCGGCTGAAGATGTCGCGGCCGAGATCATCGGTGCCGAAGAGGAATTCGGAAGACGGCGGCGCCAGAGCATTCATGAGGTCCGTGGCCAGAGGATCCCTGAGGCCGAGGAAAGGCGCTGCGAAGCTCAAGGCCACGATGACCGCCGTGATCGCGATCCCGGTATAGAGCGAGATCGTGGCCCAGCGACGATCGAGGACGGCCCGCTTGTTGAGCCGCGCCCAGGCGCTTTCCGCAATGCCGGGAGGAGGGGGCTTCACTGCCGTATCCTCGGATCGAGCATCGCGTAAGAGAGATCGACCAGGAAATTGGCGATGACCACCACGACGCCGAAGATCAGGGTCAAGGCGACGATCACCGGGTAGTCGCGCTGGACGATCGCCGCGACCATGAAGGACCCAAGCCCCGGTATGGAGAATACATTCTCCACGATGACGGCGCCCGAGATCAGGAAGCCGACATTGACGCCGAGTATCGTCAGCATCGATATCAGCGAATTGCGCAGCACGTGCTTGAAGAGCACGCGGGCCTCGCTGAAGCCGCGCGCCCGCGCCGCTTCGATATATTCCGCCGTCAAAGTCTGGATGATGCTGGCCCTGAGGCTGCGCAACAATATGGGCGCAAGATAAAGGCCGATGCTGACCGCGGGCAAAGTGAGGCTCGCTATATAGCCCGTAATCCCTTCGCCCAGGCCCGAGGTCGGAAAGAATTTGAGGCGGATGCTGAACAAGAGGACCAGCAGCAGCGCCGTCCAGAAGGACGGCATGCAGAAGGCGAGAGTCGTCAGCATCCGCACGATGTGATCGGGGAGGAGATTGCGCCTCACGGCGGACAATAGCGCCAGCGGAACCGCGATGACGAGCGAGATGACGATGGAATAGGCGACGAGCGCCAGGCTGTGGGCGGCGCGCATCGCCACGATAGGCCCGATGGAGGCGCGCTGGAACAGCGATTCACCGAAATCGAGGCGCAGCGCATTGACGAGGAAGTCGAGATATTGCGTGACCAGCGGCTTGTCGAGGCCGAGCTGTTCACGCAAGGCGGTAACTGCTTCCTCGGTCGCACGCGAGCCCAGCATCACGCGGGCTGGATCGCCGGGAACGAGATGGATCACCGAGAAGGCCGCCAGTGTGATGATGAGGAGGACAGGGATGGAGTGCGCCAGCCTTCGGCCGGTGAAAGCTAAGAGCGACAATATTGAGTCTCCCTGTTGCTTCCCGCGCCGATATCAGGGTGCCAGCCAGACATCCTCGAGATTCCACCATTTGACCGGCAGCGTCTTGAAGCCCTTGACCTTGTCGGACACCGCGGTGCGCGCCTTGATGAAGAACAGCGGCACGGCGGGGAATTCGGCCATCACCAGCCGCTGCAGCTCGTGGAACGCCGCCTTGCGCTTGTCCTCATCGATCGTGCTGCCCGCCTGCCTGACGAGGTCGATCGCCTGTTTGTTGTCCCAGCCGGTCCAGAAGGATTGGATGCCGCCGTTGAAGTCGAAGAAGACGACGGCGAGATTGTCGTCGGAGAGCGCGTCGCTGGAGAGGCCCGAGCCCGTGAAGGTGAAGCAGCTCTCATCGCCGCTGCCCCAGCGCGTCCAGATGGTGCCGGTGTCCACCGCCTGGACTTCCATCTTGACGCCGATCTTGGCCCATTCCGACTGCAGGATCTGTGCCTGCTGCAGCTCGAACTGATCGCCCGCCACGATGAGGCAAGAGAAGGTGAAGCCGTTTGGCACGGAAGACCTGGCGAGCGCCTCCTTCGCCTTGGTGAGGTCGTAAGGATAGGCAGGCACCGTCGCATCCCAGTATTTGACCTTGGCGATGACATGATTGGCGACGTCGCCCGCGCCATGCATCAAGGTCTTGAGCATGGCTTCCTTGGGTGTTGCGTAGTTCAGGGCCCGGATGACCTCCGGATCGTTGAACGGCGCTTTTCGGCTGTTGAACCAGACGGCATCCCAGGCCATGACGTCCTCGATCTGGACATCGACATGGGCGAGCCCTGAGATGCGCTCGATCTGCGAATAGGGCACTTCGGTCGCGATCTGCGCCTCGCCCGATTCGACCTTGAGCATGCGGCTGTTTTCATCGGGCACATAGTCGATGACGATCTGGTCGAGATAAGGCTGCCCGCTCTTCCAGTAATGGGGATTGCGCTCGAGCACCAGGCGCTGGCCGCGCACCCATTCCTTGAGAACGAAGGGGCCCGATCCGACGGGTTTCTCGCCAAAGGCCTTGTCGCCCATTTTCTCGTAAGCCGCCTTGGGCACGATCGAGGGAATGAAGGTCGAGAGATAATCGAGGAAGGCGCCTTGCGGATCCTTGAGCTTGACGATGAAGGACGACGCGCTTGCGCATTCGGTCGAGGCGATGGCGGCGCCGAAGCCGCCATAGCTGGTATTGACCTTGGGATCGGCGAAGCGGTCGATCGAGAATTTCACATCATCGCAGGTGAGCGGATCGCCATTGGAGAATTTGACGTCGTCGCGCAGCGTGAATGTCCAGGTCTTTGAATCGTCCGATACCGTCCAGCTCTTGGCGATGGCGGGCTGCGGCACGGCTGCGTCCCGCGTTTCCACCAGTGTGTCGAAGATCTGGACGACCATGAAGATCGATCCATTGTCGCTGGCGCCGATCGGATTGAGGGTCAGAGGCTCGCTGTCGCGTGCCATGGTGAGCGTGCCGCCTTTCTGGGGCGTTGAATCCTGCGCCTGAGCGATTGCCGGAAAGATGAAGGCGCTCGCCATGAGCGCCAGTAGTCCGCCGAGCCGTGCAGTCATTGCGGCCTCCCCGTTGTTTCCCATCCCAAGTGGAATTATTCTTGTACTATGTACCGATTGTCGGTACAAAGCTACGTTAGATGATAAAACTCCCGCCTGTCAATGGGACTGCTGCACGAAACATCAGGAAAATCCTAAAGCCGGGCATTGCCCTGCAAGCGTGACAATAATCTCAACCCTTTGGCAGGTGGCCATGAAACTGGATGTCTTTCAGATCGACGCATTTGCGAGCCGGGTCTTCGCCGGAAACCCGGCCATGGTGTGCTGTCTCGAAGAATGGCTCGACGATGCGCTGCTGCAGTCCATCACGACGGAGCACAATGCGGCCGTCGTCGCCTTCCTGGTCGACCGCGGCGCCCATTTCGACATCCGCTATTTTACCGCCCTGGGCGAACTGGGTCTCGTCGGGCACGCTTCGCTCGCCGCGGCCTATGTCGTGTTGCGTATCCTGAAGTCCGATCTTCCGGAAGCCGTTCTCCATCGCCGCAACGGCATGCTCAAGGTCGCGAGCTTGAGCGACAAATTGCTGGCCATAACGCTCCCCATCCTGCCGGCGCTGAGCTGTCCGGCACCGGCCGAGCTCTCAGCTGCCCTCGGCGTTCCCTTCATGGAGACACGCGTGAACGACAATCAGTATTTCGTCTTCCTCGAGGACGAGGCCGAGGTGTCGAAGCTCGCACCCGACATGGCGAGGCTGATGAAGCTCGATCGCGATGGGGTCATCGTCACGGCGCCGGGTGAAAACTGCCAGTTCGTATCGCGGGCCTTCGCGCCGAAAGAGGGATTGCCGGAAGATCCGGTCTGCGGATCGGCGCATCTGGCGCTGGTGCCCTATTGGTCGGAGCGCCTCGGCCGCTCGGAGCATCTCGCTCTGCAACTGTCGCCGCGCGGCGGCGAATTGCACTGCTCCTTGCGCGGCAACGAGGTGCGGCTCGCCGGCCGCTGCGCCCTCTATATGGAAGGCACCATTCATATCTAGCCTAGAGAGGCCTGACCGGTTCGTAGCCCATTTGCATGGGCAGCCAGAGCGTGATCTCGGGCACAAAGACGAGGACGAAGAGGAGCGCGATCAGCACGATGAGGAAGATCCACAATTCCTTCGTGATGGCGGCGACCGGGATGCCGGAGACCCCGGCGATGAGGAAGACGAGCTCGCCCATGGGCGGGGTCACGAGACCGATCATCATGTTGATGATCGAGGTCACGCCGAAATGCACCGGATCGATGCCGAGATGGGCGACGGTCGGCAACAGGATCGGCACGATGATGAGCAGCATGAGGAGCGAATCGAGGAAGGCGCCGAGGATGAGAAACAGGATATTGACCATGAGCAGGAACATGATCGGCGACATGTCGAGCGAGCTCATCCAGGCGCCCATCGCCTGAGGGATCTGCTCGGCGGCGACGATCCAGTTCATCACCAGGGCGCCGGCGATGGTGATGGCGACGGCGGCCGTGGCGCGCGAGGACAGGACGAGCACACTGAGAAGTCCGCGAAGGTTCAGTGAGCGATACCAGAAGAGGGCGAGGACGAGCGCATAGAAGCTGGCGACGGCGGCAGCCTCCGTCGGCGTGACCGCGCCTGAATAGATGCCGCCCAGCATGATGGCCGGCAGCAGTAAGGTGGGGAAGGCGTCCAGTGTCGTCGCGACCGCCTGCCGGCGCGTCGGTGGCGCCTCGACCGGAAAATTCCGGCGCTTGGCGATCGCCGCGACGACGGCCATTTGCGCAAAACCGAGCAGCAGCCCCGGAATGACGCCGGCCATGAACAGATAGCCGATCGAGGTGTTGGAGATGACGCCATAGATCACCATCGGGATCGAGGGCGGAATGATCGGGCCGATGATGGCCGATGTCGTGCTGAGCGCCGCGGCGAAGCCTGGCGCGTAGCCCGCCTTCACCATCATGTCGACCTCGAGCTTGCCGGGGCCCGCGGCATCGGCAAGCGCCGAGCCGCTCATGCCGGAGAAGATGATGCTGGAGACGATGTTCACATGGGCGAGGCCGCCGCGCAGCCGGCCGACGAGCAGATTGGCGAAGCCGAACAGTCGGTCGGTGATCTTGCTTTCATTCATGATCTCGGCGGCGAAGATGAAGAGCGGCACCGCCATCAGGACGAAGTTGTTGAAGAGTCCGTTGAGGCTCTGCGAGGCGACGAGCCCGATATCCTGCCCGGTAAGGAAGAGATAGACGATGCCTGCAGCGATCATCGCATGGCCGATCGGCATGCCGAGGAACGACCAGAGGAAGAACAGCGCGAACATGAGGAAGGCGGCAAGGCTCATCGCGACTTTCCGTCAGAGATTCTGTTTCCAGGACGAACTCAGAAGCCGGCGCAGCCGCAAGGCGGCGCCGACGATGGCGGCGATCATGAAGATGCCGAAGCAGGAATAGACGATGTCGAAAGGCACATGCAGGACCATCGTGTGGCGCCGGCCCAGGAAGGCGATGTAGTCGAGGATGCCGGGCAGGGCGGCGAGGAAAGTGAGGCCGATCGCGGCGGTGTTGGCGATGGCCACCCAGCGCCGCGGCCTGGGCGGGAACTTCTTATAGAGCACGTCGAAGATGATGTGCTGGCGCTCGCTGAGCAGGATGTCGCACGACCAGAAGATCACCCAGATATAGGCGATCGAGCACACTTCCAGCGTCCAGGAGAGGGGAACGTTGAACACATAGCGGCTGAGGATCTGCGCCATGAAGGCGAGGAACATCGTCGCGAACATGGCGGCGGCCATGAGCTCGGCGAATGACTTCCACCGTAGGATCCAACGCTCCATCGCGACTCGCTCTCCATCGTTCCCCTTCTCCCGCGCGGTACGCGTGGGAGAAGGTGGCCGAAGGCCGGATGAGGGCTCTTTCGGCCAGCGCGCTCTTAGCTCGACAGTATTCCTTGTTGAGATAAAGAGCCCTCACCCGCCCTTCGGGCACCCTCTCCCATTGCTTCGCAACGGGAGAGGGAAAGTTGGAGAGGGCGTCAAGTCCCCGCTTTGTTGATGCGCTCCAGCATGCCGGGAGGCCAGTTCTTGGCGAAGTCGGACTCGACGAACTTCTTCTGCACCTCATCGCGGAAGGCGGCGACGTCGGGTGTCGTGACCTTGACTCCCTTGCTTTCGAAGAAAGCCTTAGCGTCCTTCTCGGTCGCGGCGACGCCTTCGTCGGAGAGCTTCTTGCCGGCCGCTTCCGCCTTGTCGACGGCGGCCTTGAGCTCGGGCGTGAGGCCGTCCCAGAATTTCCCGGCGACGGTGGGGAAGTTGCTCGCGATCAGATGCCCGGTAAGCACCACTTGCTGCGTCACTTCATAGAACTTGGAGGCCATGGCGTCGGGCAACGGGTTTTCGAGCCCGTCGATCGTGCCGGTCTGCAGAGCGAGATAGATTTCCTCGAAAGCGAGCGGTGTCGCATTGCCGCCGAGCGCATTGCCGAGGAACAGCCAGGATTCCGCTGCCGGCATGCGCAATTTGAGGCCGGCGAGGTCCTTGGGCGTATTCACGTCGCGCGCTTGCCGCAAGATGACGTGGCGGGCTCCGAAATACTGGCTGCGCAGGATCCGCACGCCGACATCCTTGGCGACCCGGGCCTTGTACTCGGCGCCGATATCGCCGTCGAAGACGGCATCGAGATGGGCGGCGTCGCGATAAATGTAGCCGGTGGTGAAGATCGAATATTCCGGTATGAGCGCGGCATAGTCCTGCGGCGTGATCACGCCCAGTTCGAGATTGCCGCGCTGCATGGCTTCGATCTCGGTGCCTTGCGCGAACAAGGTGCCGTTATAGTGGATCTGGACGTCGAACGCGCCGGGGGCTTCCTGCTCGAGCACTTCCTTGAACTTGACGAAGCCCTTGGATTGCCAGTCGTCCGCGGGACCCGGATTCGACATGCGCAGCGGTATGGCGGCGGCGCGCCCCGAGCGCATGACGAAGGGCATGGTGAGAGCGGCGGTGGCCGTGGCCAATACCGCCCGCCGCGAGAAACGTTGCCGAGATGATGCGTGCTTGCCTGTCATTTGGTGGTTCCTCCCTCTTGTCATTGCGGCGCCGGCTGCGGGCGCTGCAAAATTGTTCTCATAAAGGTACATTACTTACAGTCAAACTCAAGGAGAAATAGAGTCATTACTGAAATGATAGCAATTTCAATAAGATAAGATAGATAGGCGAAGAGAGCAGCTATTGTACTTGACGAGAGTACAAATTAACGTTTTGCTTGAGCCACAGGAAAAGCAGGGAAAGGAGACGGCCATGGCGGGTGAGCGCAGGCAGGCGATCAGCACGAGCAAGGCGCCTCAGCCAACGGCAAGCTATTCGCAGGCGATCGCCGCCAACGGCTTCGTGTGGGTGTGCGGGCAGGTCGGCAACGATCCCGTCACCGGCAAGGCGGTAAGCGACGACATCGGCGAGCAGACCCGGCAAGCCATCCGCAACATCGCGATCATTCTCGACGAAGTCGGCGCGACACTGGCAGACATCGTCATGGTCCACGTCTTTGTCGACACCCTGATCGACTTCCCGGCATTCGATGCCGCCTATCAGGAGGTGATGCCGCGTCCCTTCCCGGCGCGCGTGACGGTATCGGGAGGCGTCGATCCCTTCCGGGTCGAGATTGCCGTGACCGCGGTCGTGCCCCGGAAGGCTTGAGGGCTAAACGATCGGAAGAGCGGCCGCGTGATCGGCATGCACCAGCTGCGCCAGTGTCGTCAGCGCCTGCTTCACGCGCGCCTCGCTCGATTCGCTGCACAGGCACAGGCGCACCCCGCCCGGATCCTTTCCCGGCACGACGGTGAAGGCATCGCCCGGCGTCACCGCGACGCCGCGCGCCAGCGCATCGGCGACGAAGACGGCGCTGCGCATGTCGTCAGGCAATCTCAGCCAGTAATGCAGCGAGGTCGGCGCCGGGCCGGCCTGGCCCAGGATCGATGCGGCAAGCTCTTGCCGGTGCCGCGCCGCGTTGGTTTGAAAACTGATCGCCTCGCGGCCGGCGCCGCTATTGATCAGATGCGTCGTGAGCTCGAGGAGCAAAGGCGACACCATGGCCGTCGTCGCGCGCGTCGAGGCGCGCATGGATTTGTGCAGGCGCGGCGGCACCGCCATGAAGCCGATCCGCAAGGTCGGCGCGATCGATTTCGACAGGCTGGTCAGATAGATCGTGATGTCGCGCGCGAGCTGGCAATAGGGTGTCGCGCGCGGCTCGACCAGGAAGCCATAGGCATCGTCCTCGACAATCAGCACATTGTATTCGCGCGCGATGCGCACGATCTCCTGGCGCCGGGCAAGGCTCGCCGTCGCGGTCGTCGGATTGTGCAGCGTCGGCATCGTATAGACGAAGCGCGGCCGATAGGAGCGGCATGCGGCCTCGAAAGCCTCCGGCATCAGGCCCTCGCCGTCGATCGCCACCGGCATCAGGCGGATGCCGGTGAGGCGGCCGACCGACAAAGCGCCGGGCCAGGTCAATTCCTCGGTCAGCACCGTGTCGCCGGGCCGCGCCAGCGCCAGAAATATGGTCATGAGCGCCGTCTGCCCGCCGGACACGGCGTAGATATCGTCGGCTGGGGCGTCGACACCGAGCTCGCGCAGCCATGTTGCGCCGGCGACACGATGCTCCATTTGTCCTTGCGGCGGCTGATAGTGGGCGAGGTCGTCGAGATCGCGCTTTTTGGCAATCGCTTTCAAGGCCTCGCGCAAGCGCTCGCCGGTGCCGTCGGAGAGAGGCTCGTTGAGGCTGAGATTGATCGCGTCCTCGCGCTGCATCAAAGGCAGATAGAGGCGTTCGAGCGGGCGCAGCACCTCGCGGTTCGAGGCGAGGTCGTTCTCCTTGTCGGTCGCCAGAACGAAAGTCCCGCGTCCGACGGTGCCGCCGATGAGGCCGCGGCGGCCGGCCTCGGCATAGGCGCGAGAAACCGTGCTCACGGCCACGCCCAGACGTTTCGACAATTCGCGATGTGTCGGCAATTGCGCGCCGGGCGCCAGCCGTCCGCTGCGGATGGCCTCTTCCAACGTATCGGCGAGCGAAGTGGCGACATCGTCACGCCGGACGGGCCAGCCCGAATACCACTCGCTCATTCAAACTCCATATTGTTTCTATGCTGGTACATTATCGAGTCGCGGCACAATACCGAGGCTCAAATCTTAGTGCAATCAAGGCAGGAAACAAGAAATTCGGCGAAAATGTCAGCCCGCTCAATTGACATCACCGCTCCCGCAGGCCTATATCGGGATTGTACTCAAGATCGGTACATAAGCCTTCTGGAGACAAGTCCGGTCATCCGGGAGGCACAAAGAGGGATGGAAACAGGTCATGAATCAGCGAATTCATCGGCAAATCTGTGCGCTTTCCGAGGCTCATCTCAGCGGAAAGCTGTCGCGCCGCGCCTTGTCATGCGGCTCCTTCAAATGGGTCTGACGACCGCGGCCGTTGCCTCCATTGCCGCCGATTTCCGGCCGGCCTATGCGGCGGCGAAGCCCCTCAAGGGCCATGTGCGCTTCCTCGTCGGCCCGTGGTCCGCAAACGAGATCGACCATCACAAGCACATCGCGTCGGCCTTCAACGCGCTTCATCCCGACGTGACTTTCGATTTCCGCCTGTATCAGTGGGGCACGGCGGCTCAGGAGATCAGTGCCTCCGTGGCCGGGGGCGGCCATGACATCTATATGACGACGGAAAGCTCCTATCCCGATTATGAAGCGGGCACAGGATTTGAGGACTGGGCCGCGCGGATCAACGATCCGGCCTTCGCGGCCGAAAAGGCCAAGTACCTCTATTGGGAGCGCACCGAGAGCTATGGGCCAAAACTTCTCGGCCTGCCGATCAGCTGGCATGTCGAGGACGCCTTGTTCGTCAACATGGACAAGGTGCGTGCCGTCGGTCACGACGCGAGCTTCATCAACAGCTGGGACAGCTTCGTCGATTGCATCGGCAAGATGACAAAGGAAGGCGAGACCTATGGTCTGGGCATCGGCATCCAGCTCGGCGGCTATGGCGAATGGTATCAGCGCTTGCGTTCCGCCGGCGGCTCCTATCTGACGCCCGATCTCAAGGCGCCCAATGTGATGAGGCCGGAAGTGGTGCAGGTCACCGAGCAGATGGCGGATCTGTTCAAGAAAGGCATAGCGCCGCCGCTCGGCACTTACAGTTATGACGCAGCACCCGCGGCCTTTGCCGCCGGCAAGCTCGCCATCCTGTCGTCGGATCTCGCCGGCACGACGGTCCTGCCGAAGAAGGTACCGTTCGACTGGAAGCTCCTGCCTTATCCGCCGGGGCCGGTCACCCAGGTGAATTTCAACGATGTCACCTATTACATGGCCAATGCCAAATCGCCGGACAAGGACCTGCTGTGGGAAGTGATGACCTTCTGGACGAATGGCACCAATGACGCCTATTGGGCGGACAATTCCGGCACCTATCCGGCGCGCTCGGATGCGGCCGAGAACGGCTATGGCACCAACGCCGCGCCGCAGCTTGCGGAAGCCTTGCCGCTGTTCGTGAAATATGCGGTCGGCATCGAGAATTTCCCGCAATGGGCGACCGTCGAAGGCCTGGCGGAGGCCGAGATCCAGAACTGCTATGCCGGCAAGGTGACGGCGGCCGAAGCCGTCGCCAATGTCGAGAAGATCGTGAAGAGCGAAGTCGGTCTCTAAGCTGAGCGCCAGGGACGAAGGGAGCGTCGAGATGGGTCTCGCTGCCGCAACCAGCACCGGTGGCTTGCGCCTGTCGGCCGAGGAACATCGTCGCTTGCGCCGCAAAGCGAGGGCGCGCCGTGAGCTCACGGGCTGGGCGTTTCTGGCGCCCATGTTCGCCTGCTTCGTGATCTTCCTGGTGCTGCCGGTCATCGGCACGGTATGGTGGAGCCTGCGTTCGGGCGGCTTGGGGGCTGAGACGAAATTCGTCGGCCTCAAGAACTTCATCGATCTTCCCGACACCGTCGGCGCCGCGGCGGCGATCACCAACACCTTGGTCTTCGCCCTGATCTCGGTGCCCCTGATCCTCATCGGCGCGCTGGCCGTCGCGCTGCTTCTTGCCCGAATCGAGCGCGGCGGCTCGATCTACCGCTTCCTCATCTATTTCCCGGTGCTGGTGCCGGGCGTCGTCGCCGCCCTCATCTGGCTGTTCATGACCAATGTCGATTTCGGCTTGTTCAACCAGGCGGTGAAGGCGCTCGGCGGCAAGCCGATCGTGTGGCTCGGCGCCGATCATGCCTTGATCGTCCTCGCGATCCTCGATGTCTGGCGCAATGTCGGCTATTGGGCGCTGTTCTTCGTGGCCGCGATCATCGGCCTGCCCAAGGAGCTCTATCAGGCGGCCGAGCTCGACGGTGCTTCCGCCTGGTCGCGCCTGCGCTACCTCACTTTGCCGCTGTTGCGGCGGATCATCTTCTTCGCGGTCGTAGTGGCGACAATCTGGGGCCTGCAGGTCTTCGACACGGCGCTCGTCCTGACCAGCGGCGGCCCAGGGACCGCGACGACGACGGTCATCTACCGCGTCTGGCTCTATATGTTCGGCGCGACCAACAAGATCGGCACTGCCTCGGCGATCTCGCTGGTCCTCATCATCGCCATATTGCTGCTCACCCTCGTCCAGATGCGTTTGCTGCGCGGCCGCAGGGGAGGGGACTGATGGCCGAGGCGATAGGGTTCAATGCCGAGCAGCACGCCCGTCTCAGGCTGAGGCGCAGGCGCTGGAAGGAATTCGGCCGGCATGCCGTCCTGGGCCTCGTCGCCTTCATCCTGGTGGCGCCCTTCTATTATGTCCTCCTGGCCTCGCTCAAGGACAGCACCGAGATCTTCAGCTATCCGCCCAAGCTCCTGCCGATCCCGCTCTATCTCGGCAACTACCGCGACCTCCTGTGGGACACGGGATTCCTGCGCTGGATGTTCAACACCTTGTTCGTCGCGACGAGCGTCACCGTGCTCAAGGTCTTTCTCGATTCGATGGCGGGCTATGCGCTGGCCAAGATCGACTTCACCGGCAAGCGCATCGTCTTCATGCTGATGCTCATCCTGCTGATGGTGCCCATCGGCGCGTTGATCGTGCCGCTCTGGTCGCTCGTCTCCACCTTCGGCCTCATCAACACCTATCTCGCCCTGATCCTGCCGCCGCTCGCCAATCCTTTGGGCGCCATCTTGATGCGGCAATTCATCTTAGGGCTGCCGCGCGATCTCGAGAATGCCGCGCGCCTCGACGGCCTGAGCGAATTCGCGATCTATTGGCGCATCGTGCTGCCCCTCATCAAGCCCGGCCTCGTGGTCCTGGCGGTCATCATCTTCACCGACCAGTTCATGAGCTTCACCTGGCCCTTGATCGCCACCACCAGCGATGAACTGCAGGTGCTCACCGTCGGCAT
Organism: Pseudomonadota bacterium; assembly: GCA_021828105.1. Classification (GTDB taxonomy): domain Bacteria; phylum Pseudomonadota; class Alphaproteobacteria; order Rhizobiales; family Aestuariivirgaceae; genus Taklimakanibacter. The sequence goes on along the minus strand of JAKATG010000023.1, from coordinate 69,314 downwards.
CGCGGCATTGCGCGCCCATGGCGGCGCCAATTATGGCCTGTGGTCGGCCTCCGCCGTGATGTCGCTGGTGCCGATCGGCATATTCTTCTTCGTGCTGCAGCGCCAGTTCCTGGCGCGCTCGCTGGCCGGCGCCCTGAAGCAGTGAGGACCGTTCATTTGACCCGACCCGACGCCTATACCGGCCCCGCCATCGAGCTGATCGAGGTCGCCAAGCATTACGGCAAGACGACGGTGCTGGACGGCGTCAACCTCACCGTGGCGCCGGGCGAGTTCATTGCTCTTCTGGGGCCCTCGGGCTGCGGCAAGAGCACGCTCCTCAAGCTCATTGCCGGTCTCGACGAGCTGACGAGCGGCGAGATCCATATTGCCGGCCGGCTCGCCAATTATCTGAAGCCGGCCCAGCGCGACGTCGCCATGGTGTTCCAGAACTACGCGCTCTATCCGCATATGACGGTGCGCGAAAATCTCGGCTTCCCACTGAAGATGAGCGGCATCGACCGCGATGTGGTCCGCGGCAAGGTCGAGACCGCGGCACATCTGCTGCAGCTTGGCGCCCAGCTCGACCGTTTTCCGGACGAATTGTCGGGCGGCCAGCGCCAGCGCGTGGCGCTCGGCCGCGCCATCGTGCGCGAGCCCTATATCTTCCTGATGGACGAGCCCTTGTCGAATCTCGACGCGCTGTTGCGCGTCGAGATGCGGGCCGAGCTGGTCCGGCTGCACAAGCGCGTCGGGCGCACGACGATCTATGTGACGCATGACCAAGTCGAGGCCATGACCATGGCGAGCCGCATCGTCCTCATGAAAAGCGGCGTCGTCCAGCAGGTCGGCACACCGGCGGAGCTCTATGCGACACCCGCCAATGTCTTCGTCGCGACCTTCGTCGGCAGCCCGCCGATGAACATGTTCGGGGGCCTTATCGAAAGCGGTGTGTTTCGCGGTCCCATCGAGGCCGCTGTGCCCTCGGGCCTCAAGCCTGGACCGGTGACGCTCGGCATCCGACCGGAACATGTCGAGATACGCAATGGCGGGCTTCCCGCAGTGATCGATGCAGTGGAGCGTGTCGGCCCCGACTCCTATTTACGCGCAAGGACGGGTGCGGGCGCGGCGCTGACGGTGCGTGTGGACGGCGCGACGAAGGCGAAGGAGGGCGATCGCATCAACGTCCGCTTCCCGCTTGAGCATTTGCGGCTGTTCGATGAAGCGGGCAACCGCATGCCCATGCTCGAGGAGAGCTGAGACATGCACCCTTTCCACCAGGTTCATCCGGTCGAGCGCGAATTGGGAAGGGCAGCCCCCGCCGCACAGGCGCCCATGGCGCGCTATCCGCTGTCGATCTCCGCCGACAAGAGACGCCTTCTTGATTCTGATGGAAGACCATTCCTCATCCAGGGCGATGCCGCCTGGTCGCTCATCGCCAATCTCGATCATGCCGAGGCTGTGCATTATCTCGACGACCGCAAGGCCAAAGGCTTCAACACCCTCATCGTCAATCTCATCGAACATCTTTACTCGCAGGATGCGCCCCGCGACCGGGCCGGGCGTGAGCCCTTCGTGAAACCGGGCGACATGACGACGCCCAATGACGCTTATTTCGACGCCGCCGAGCGCGTCCTCGAGGCTTGCGCCGCGCGCGGCTTCGCCGTGATCCTGGCGCCCGCTTATATCGGCTACCGGCGCGACCGCGGCAAAGGCGTCTCGCCGCATCTCGACGGCTGGTATGACGAGATCGTCGCCACCGGGCCAGAGGGATGCCGCAAATACGGCACCTACCTCGGCCAGCGCTTCGGCCGATTCGCCAATATCATCTGGTGCATTGGCGGCGATTGGCATCCGGAGGAGACGCGGGCCGGGCTCGATGCGGTCGCGCACGGCCTGCGTGACGCCGGCGCGGCCAATCTCTTCACCGGCCACACCCATCCCGAATTCTCGGCCGCCGAGACCTTCGCCGGCGCCGACTGGCTCGACCTCAACATCACCTACACCTACGGCATCGTGCATCGCCTCCTGATCGAGGACTGGCAGCGCCGGCCCACCATGCCGTTCTTCCTGATCGAGTCGACCTATGAAGGCGAGCACAATGCGAGCGCTCAGCAGATCCGCCGCCAGGCCTATTGGTCGGTCCTGTGCGGCGGCAACGGCCATTGCATGGGCAATCACCCGGTCTGGCTGTTCGGCGAAGGCTGGCAAGCGGCCCTCGATCTGCCGGGCTCGCACGCCATGGCGCTTTGGGGCGATTTCTTCCGGACGCTGCCGTGGAGCGAGTTCGTGCCCGATCTCGAGCGCCGGCTCGTTTCCGGCGGACTCGGCGAGGCGCGCGGCCTCGACCGCGTGACGGCGGCGCTGACCCGCGATGGCCGTGTCGGTGCGGCCTATTTGCCCATCTGCCGTCCGGTCGAGGTGCAGCTCGGCACGCTCAAAGGGCCTTGGGCTTCCGTCGAATGGTTCGATCCGGCGAGCGGCCGGCGGATTTCAGGCGGGACCTTGCTGACGAAAGGACCTGCGGTCCTGGCGCCGCCCTTCATGGAGGATTCCGTGCTCGTTCTCAAGTCCACCGGGGGCGAGGATGATTGAACGGTCGATCGCGCTCTTCGGTACGTCGCAGCCGTCGCCTGAGCGGATCGAGCTCCAGGCCGGACCGCTGTCGGCGACATTGGAGAATGGCGCATTGCGCTGGGTCCGCTTGGGCGAAAGAGAGGTTCTGCGCGCCATCGCCTTCCTGGTGCGCGACCGCAACTGGGATACGCCCGAGCCGCAGCTCAGCAATCTCGTGGTGAAGCAGGAGGAGAACGGCTTCAGCGTCACTTTCGATGCGCTTTGCCGCACCCATGACGGCGAATTACCATGGTCGGGCGAGATCGAGGGGCGAGCCGACGGGACACTGCGCTTCACCGGCACGGCAAGACCTCAGAGGGATTTCCTTACCAACCGGACGGGCTTCGTCATCCTGCATCCGCTCGACGGTGTTGCCGGCTGCCCGGTCGAGGTCACCCATACCAATGGCGCGAAGCGAGAGGCGCGCTTTCCCGGCTTCATCGATCCGGAGCAGTGCTTTCTCGACATCCGCAGCCTCTCGCATGAGGTCGAGCCCGGCATCCGCGCGACCTGCATGATGGAAGGCGACACATGGGAGATGGAGGATCATCGCAATTGGCTCGATGCCTCCTTCAAGACCTATGTGCGGCCGTTGGCTTTGCCCTTTCCCTACACCATCGCGGGCGGCAGCGTAGTCACGCAGGCCGTGACGCTCAGTTTCTCCGGATTGCCGGCCAAAGGCACCGGATCGTCCAGAATGAGGGGCAGTGTCCCGGTCGGGGTCTCTTTCGCTGCCAGTGATGCACGCATGCCGGACATCGGCTTGCGGGCGCCGCTGCAGTGGCTGGAAGAGGCCTCGACCGTCACCGGTCTCTTGCGCGAGGTTGGCGCACAGATGCTCAATGCTCGCTTTGATCCGCGAGCCGGTCATGGCACCGGTGAGCTGCAGCGCTTTGGCGCCCTGGCGCAAGCCATCGGCGCCGGCCTGACGCTCGAGCTGGTGGCGCCGTGCCGCCGCGATCCCTTGCGCGAGCTCAAGGAATGCGCCGAGATGCTGCGCCAATCCGGCTTATCGCCGGAATCGATCGCGGTCGCCATCGCTGAAGACCGCATCCGCCTCGAGCCCGGTCCGCCGCCGCCATCCCTGGCGCTGCTCGGCGACGTCTATCGCGCCACGCGCGAAGCCTTCCCGGGCATGACCATCGGCGGCGGGACCTTCGGCTTCTTCACCGAGCTCAACCGCAATTGGCCGCCCGTCGGCCTCATCGATTACATCACCCATATCGCCTGCAGCGTCGTCCATGCCGCGGATGACCGCACGATGATGGAGAATCTGGACTCCTTCAGCGCGATGGCGCGGACGGTGCGGGCCTTCGCCGGCAACATGCCCTATCGGATGATCGCCGCAAGCCTCGGCCTCGACAGCGGACCTTATGGCGCGCCGACGGCCAATCCCGACAATACTCGCCGCACGATGGTGCGCAGCGACCCACGCCACCGCGGCCTGTTCGGCGCGGCCTGGACGCTGGCCGCGGTCGCGGAAGCTGCCCGGAACGGCATCGCCGCCATCAGCCCGGCTGCCCTCGTGGGCGAACTCGGGATCATCGATCGTCCGGCTGTCCATCCGATCTATCACGTGGTGCGGGGGATGGCGAAAGCCTCAGGCCGGCCTTGTATCGGGACGATCTCGTCGGATCCGGCGCGGATCAGGGCTCTCGCACATCGCGACGGGGATAACCGCAACGTCCTGTGGCTCGCCAATCTGAGCGATGAGCCGCAGCGCGTCATCCTGCCGGGAGATGATTTCGCTTCGCGCCGCCTCGATGAAGAGACGTTCGAAGCCGCGGCCGCGGAGCCCGCTTTCCTTGACGCACATAAGGGTTCCCGGACCGGCCGGGAGATCGAAATCGGGGCATATGGCATCGCCCGCATCGAGATGGGGAATGGAAATGGCTGACCACCAGAAGACCGATCGTGGACCGAACGAGAGATTCATCGGCGTGAAAGGCGGACGCCTGAAGCTCAACACCCCGGCCTTGCTTCTCGATCTCGACGCGCTCGAGCGCAATATCGCGGCCATGGCGGCGCATGCCAGGAAGGCCGGCATCAATCTCAGGCCGCACAGCAAGGGTGCCAAGTCGATCGAGATCGCCCGCCGGCAGGTTGCGGCCGGGGCCATTGGCATATGCTGCGCGACACTGGGCGAGGCGGAAGCTCTGGCCTCGGGCGGCATCGAGAACATCCTCATCACCTCGCCGGTCGTGACGCCGCCGATGATCGACCGGCTGATGACGCTCAATCTGGCGAGCTCAGGGCTGATGGTCGTTGCCGACAACCCGGCCAATGTCGATGCGCTGGCGGCGGCGAGCGCCTCCGCCGGCCGGCGGCTGGCGCTCGTCGTCGAATTCGATGTCGGGCAGGGCCGCACCGGCACGGTGAGCGTGGAAGCGGCAGCGGCGCTGGTGCACCGGATCAAGGATTCCGCGCATCTGCGCTATGCCGGCGTGCAGGCCTATTATGGCCATCTTCAGCACATTCCGACCCATGCCGAACGCAAGGCGGCGGCCACCGTCCAGATGATCCGCGTGCGCGAGCTTCTCGATCATCTCAAGGCGGAAGGTCTGGTCCCCGACATCGTCACCGGCGGCGGGACGGGCACTTTCGATATCGATCCCGATGGCGGCGTCTATACCGAGGTCCAGCCCGGGTCCTATCCGTTCATGGACCGCGAATATCTCGAGATCGCCATGACGTCGGGCGGCTCGTCGCCTTTCGCCGCCGCTCTTCTCGTGCAGACCTCGGTGGTGAGTGCCAATCGCGAAGGCCTGGCCATCGTCAATGCCGGCTACAAGTCGTTTGCGACGGAGGGCGGTCCGCCGGTCGTCGTGAGTCCCAAACTTGCCGGCGCCAGCTATCGGCTGATGGGCGATGAGCATGGCGGTGTGGGATATGATCCGCAAAGTTCGAAACTGAAGATCGGCGATACCGTCGAGTTCCTGACGCCGCATTGCGATCCGACCATCAATCTCTATGACCGCTATCATTGCGTACGCGGCGACACGCTGGTCGACATATGGCCGGTCGATGCGAGAGGCCGTTGATATGAAGGTCATCGTGCTCGGAGCCGGCGTCGTGGGCACGGCGACGGCCTATTTCCTCGCCCGCCGCGGCTTCGAGGTCGAGGTGATCGAGCGCCAGAAGGGGGCGGCGCTCGAAACCAGCTTCGGCAATGGCGGCGTCATCCATGCGAGCGAGGTCGAGCCCTGGTCGCAGCCCGGCATGCCGATCAAGATCCTGAAATGGCTCGGCAAGGAGAATGCGCCGCTCCTGGTGCGCTATGGCGCCATCCCGAAGATGTGGCATTGGGGATTGAAGTTCATCGCCAATTGCACGGAAGAGCGGTTCCACGCCAATACGCTGGTCAATCTGCGCCTGGCGCTCCACAGCCTTGGCGTCCTGCAGCAGATTCGCGCCGAAACCGGCATAGAATATGATGTGCGCACGCAAGGCGTGCTCAAGATCTATAGCAACGCGCAATCGCTGAAAGCCGGCATCGCGACGGCGCAGTTCCTGTCGGGCTCAGGCCTCACATACAGCGAGGCCGATGTGACGGAATGCGTAAGACGCGTGCCGGCGCTCAAGGGCACGGCATCGACATTGGCGGGCGGCATCTATTTCCCCCGCGACGAGGTCGGCGACTGTCACAAATTCACGACGGGCCTGGCCGAGCGCTGCGCCGAGCTCGGCGTCAAATTCCACTATGGAACGACGGTTCATGGCCTCGAGCGCGGCGGCAACGGCATCGCCGCCGTGGCCACCAGCAGTGGAACGATGCGGGCCGACAAATTCGTCGCGAGCCTGGGCAGCTACACGCCTCTCATCCTGCGCGGCGTCGGCATCACCGTCCCGATCTATCCGGTGAAAGGCGTCACCATCACGGTGCCGGGCGAGGCCTGGCCGGAACGCCCGCCGATACCGGTCATCGATGACGGCCGCATTTTTGGGCTCGTACCGCTGGGCGAGCGCATGCGGGTATCGGGCTCCGCCGAAGTGGCGGGCTACGACACGACGCCGAGCGCCGCCAGATGCGCGGCCATCGTCAACAACGTCATCAGCGTGTTCCCGGATTTCGCCAGATGCGTCGATCAAAGGACCGCGAAATACTGGGCAGGCGTCAGGCCGGTCACGCCGAGCGGCACGCCCATTCTCGGGCCATCGCCCATCGCCAATCTCTTCATCGCTGCCGGGCACGGCCATCTTGGCTGGACCATGGGCTGCGGCTCGGGCGAGGTCGTCGCGGCCATGGTCGCAGGCGAACAGCCGACCATAGATGCCACGGGTTTCGCCCTGGCGGATCACTGAATGGGGGAATGAGATGGCAAAAGTCGCGAAGAGCAAGAAGCCGGCGCTGCGGAAGACGCAGCCCTTGGTCCAGGGCTATGGCAGCGAGCCTGGCTTTCCGATTTCGCTCGCGATGCGGGCCGGCGATTTCGTGTTCACATCGGCGCAAGGCGATCACGGGTTCAATCCGGCCGATGTGGTCTATGACAAGAATGGCCTTGTCGTCAGCGACGGCAACAGCTTGCCGCCGCGCAGCATGGCGGATGAGACGCGCGCCACCTTGCGCAACATCGAAGCGAGCCTGAAGGAAGCGGGCTGCACGCTGGCCGACGTCGTCGATGCCTCGGTATGGCTGCGCGACCCGCGCGACTTCGCCGAGATGAACCGCGCCTATGGCGAGTTCTTCACCAAAAACCAGCCGACGCGATCGATTTTCCGCATCGATTTCATGTTCGACTGCCGCGTCGAGATCAAGGTCACGGCATACAAGCCGCTCACGGCACGGAAACGAAGAGCGACTCACCGATAGCGGGATGTCGCATCGCCGGCAGCAGCCCTTCGATCGCTGCCCCGATGGCGAGCGCCAGGTCGTCCGCTTTCCAGGGCGTCACGATCTGTAGTCCGCCCGGCAGGGTTTGGTCGGTGAGGCCTGAGGGGATGCTGAGGGCAGGCAGGCCCACCAGATTGTAGACGCCGCTGAACATGATCTCGCCGACGCCGCTTTCGCCGCCGATCGGCGGATCTTCGGCCGGCGCGACCCAGGGCACCGAGGGCGAGAGGATCGCATCGACGCTCTCGAAGGCTTGTTGGAACGCGCCGCGCAGCCGCGCTTGCACGGCCAACGCGTCGAGATAGTCGACAGCCGTGACGTGGAAACCCGCTTCGAGCTGGTCGCGGGTAATCGCCGAGAAGCCATGCCCTTCCTGGCGTAGCAAGTCGCGGTGAAGCTGGCTCGCTTCCGGCTCGATGATCTTTGCCACAGCATCATTGGCGGATTTGAGCTCCACTATTTCGAGGGGCCGCACATGAGCCCCCGCTTTCCCGAGAAGGGCGATGGTCTGATCGAACAAGGCCTGGATCGGCGCTTCCATGAAACGCTCGGCACCCGGATGACGCAGGATCCCGATGCGCAAGCCCCTTATGGCGACAGACGGCAGGTCGTGCCGCATGCCGGTCATGGCCGACAGCATCAGGGCCGCATCGGCGCAGGATCGTGCAATGGGCCCGGCGTGATCGAGCGACGGTGACAGCGCCTTGACGCCGTCGAGACTGACCAGGCCAAAGCTCGGCTTGAGGCCTACGACACCGCAATAGGCGGCGGGAATGCGGATCGATCCGCCGGTGTCGGTGCCGACCGCGGCGAAGCTCAAGCCCGAGGCGACGGCAGCGGCCGATCCGCCGCTCGATCCACCCGATGTGCGCTTCACGTCCCAGGGGTTGTTGGTCTGGCCGAAATCCGGATGCACGGCGCCATAGGCATATTCGAGCAGGTTGGTCTTGCCGAGGATGACGGCGCCCGCCTCTTTCAGCCTGCGCACCAGCACGGCATCGGATTCTCCTTGTCGCGGACTCCCGGCGCGCGAGGCGAAAGTGGTCGGGACATCCGCCATCTCGACCAGGTCCTTGACCGCGACCGGCACCCCATGCAGGGGGCCGCGATCGCGCCCGGCCTTCAGCTCGCGGCCCGCCGCTTCCGCCGCGGCGTGGCTTTCTTCGGCGAGAACGGTAATGAAGCTGTTGAGGGCCGGATCGAGCCTGGCGATCCGGTCCAAAGATTGCTGCGTCACCGCGACGGGAGACAAGGACCCGTCGCGGTAACGGGCGCCGAGCGTAGCGATCGAAGAAAAGAGCAGATTATCATCGACCATGAGCCGGCGCCCTTCCCGGTCACGGTTCGATATGAGCGCGCAGGAACACATTGTTGCCCAGAGGAATCTGCACGAAGTCCTTGACGGGCTTGCGCAGCGCCACGGCGAGCGGCGATTGATAAAGGAAGACGATGGGTGCGGCCTTCACATATATTTCCTGGATCTGCTTGTACAGGTCGGCGCGCCTGGCCTTGTCGGCTTCCTTCTGGCTCTGGGTGAAGAGATCCTGGATGGTCGGATCATTATAGCCGCTGTGCTGCGATTCCGTCGTCGGATAATAAGCGAAATAGGACGTGATCTCGCTCGGATCGATGATGTCGTCGGTCCAGTAGCCGGTCTGGATCTGGAAGTCGGCGTCATTATAGCGCGCCACCATGGTGGCATTGTCGGCCTGCTCGATCGTCAAGGTGACGCCCAAGGCCGACCACATCTGCTGGATGGTGGAGAGCGTGGCCGAATCGTCAGCGCTGCCGGCGAGCGCCATGGCGGTCACCGAGAAGCCGCCGTCGCGGCCCGCTTCCTTGAGCAGCGCCTTGGCCTTATCGAGGTTGAATTCGTAAGCCGGCACCGGTCCATGGAACAAAGGCGTCGAGGACGACATGAAGGAGCGCATCGGGCTGCCGACATCGAAGGTCACGAGCTTGATGAAGGCGGTCTTGTCCACCGCATAATTGAGAGCCTGGCGCACTTTTTCATCGGCCAGCGGATTGTCGCTGCCGTTCTTGAGCTTGGGTCGGATATTGAGGGTGAGATAGGTCACCTTGGTCGAGGGGAACAACTCCATATTGAGGGCCGGATCCGCCTTGAGCTCGGCGACGCGGGCGTAAGGGATGAATTCGGCAGCGTCGACCTCGCCCGCCTGCAGCTTCAGGATGCGGGTCGCGTCGTCGGGAATGACCTCGAACTTGACCTCATCGAGATAGGGCAGGGGCTTGCCGTCGTCGCCCGCCTGCCAATAATTGGGATTGCGCTTCAGCACCATTTCCGTGCCGCGCTCCCAGCGCTCGAGCACGAAGGGGCCCGAGCCGATCGGATGCTCGGCGAAGGCCTTCGCCTTGTCCTCTTCCGTGGCCCCCGGCGCCGCCTCGAACAGTTTCTTGGGCATAATGGCGCTGTTGAAGATGGCGAGCGCGGCGGTGATCACCGGATCAGGATGCTTGAGCCGCAAGGTCACCGTGTCGGTACCCTCCACCGCGATCGACTCGATGGATTCGAGCAGGAAGTTCCAGGTGCCGTTCTTGGGGTTGCGCGCCCGGTCGAGCGACCATTTGACGTCATCGACGGTGAGCGGCGATCCGTCGGCGAATTTGACGCCGGACCGGAGTTTGAGCGTCAGCGACAATCCGTCATCGGAGGTCTTGTATTCGCTGGCAAGGCCGGGCTCGATCGACTTGCCGTCGACGCTCGGCTGCAGCAGCGTGTCATAGAGATTGGTGAGGATCCAGATGTCGACATTGCGCTGGTTGAGCACCGGATCGAGGAACAGCGAATCGGCGTTGCGCGCGAAGGTGAGCGTGCCGCCGCGATTGGCGGCATCGGCCGTCGTGATGCTGACGAGGGCGAACAACAGGACGGCAAGAATGCGATATGCGAACTTCATGGCGTATCTCCCTGTTTGATGCTTGGTTGTTTTTTAAGTCATGCACGTTCCGCGCCGAGGAGCTCCCAATAGCGCAGCCACGCCCTGACCCCTTCATCGAGGCGCGAGAGCCGGAAGAATTCATTGGGGGCGTGGTAATCCTCGTCCGCCGTCGAAAAGGAGAAGAAGATCGTTTCGGCGCCGAGCGCCTCGCGGAAGATGAGGCCGATCGGGATGGTGGCGCCCATCCTGACGCGCAAAGCGGGCTTGCCATAGATCTCCTGGAGCGCCCGCTCGGCGATGGCGAGGCCCGGATGGTCGCCCGGCACCTCATAGGCCTTGGAGCCGTGGCCGTCGGCACGAATGTCGAGCGCAACACCCGCGGGGCAGTTGCGCTGCAAGTGGCGGGAAATGAGTCTGACGATCGTCTGAGGCTCTTGATCCGGCACCAGCCGGCAAGTGATCTTGGCGGAGGCAGAGCGCGCGATGACCGTCTTGCCGCCGGGGCCCTGATAGCCGCCCCACAGGCCGTTAACGTCGAGCGTCGGCCTAAGCCACTGCCGCTCCAGCAGGCAATAGCCTTTCTCGCCGACACCCTCGCGGGCGCCGATCGAGCGCAGATAGCGCTCCTCGTCGAAGGGCAAGGCGCCGATCATCCGGCGCGCCGCGTCATCGGCGGGTTTCACCGCGTCATAGAAGCCTTCGACCGCGATACGGTTGTCGGCATCGTGCAAGGAGGCGACCAGAGCGGCAATCGCATGCAGCGGATTGGCGATGCCGCCGCCGTGACGGCCGGAATGCAGGTCCTTGGCCGCACCCGTCACGGTGAATTCGAGCGCCGCAAGGCCGCGATTGGCGACGGTGATGGACGGCTCGTCCGGCCGCCACATGGCGCCGTCGGCGGAGAGCACGAGATCCGCGCCAAGCTCCCCCGCATGCATCTTGATGAAGGCTTCGAGATTGGGGCTGCCGCACTCCTCTTCGCCCTCGATCACGAATTTGAGATTGACCGGCAAGCGCCCGGAGCCATGCAAGCAGGCTTCGGCCGCCTTGATGGCAATGAGCAGCGGGCCCTTGTCGTCGGAGACGCCGCGCCCATAGATGCGTCCATCGCGCAACTGCGGCTCGAAGGGCGGAGACTTCCAGCTTTCCACCGGATCGGGCGGCTGGACGTCATAATGGCCATAGACGAGGACGGTCGGGGCACTCTCGGCCCTGAGCCACTGCGCCGTGACGATCGGATGGCCGGGAGTCTGGTGGACGATGACCGCGTCGAGACCGGCGCGCTTCAGGCGCTCCGCGAGCCAATCGGCCGCTTCGGTGACATGGGATGCATAAGCGGGATCGGTGCTGACGCTCGGAATGCCGGCGAAAGCGATGAGCTCGTCGACGATTTCAGGTCTCGTCATTCACTTGCCCCCGTCGACGCTCAGCACCTGGCCGGTGATCCAGCCGGCGAAATCGGAGGCGAAGAACATCACAGCATGGGCGATGTCGTCGGGCGCGCCCAGGCGCTTGAGCGCGATCGACTCGACGAGCCGGCGCTGGCCCTCTTCGCCATAGGACTGCCATTGCTTCTCGGTCGTGGGATTGGAGCGCACGAAACCCGGCGCCACATTGTTGACGGTGATCCCCCAGGGGCCAAGCTCATGGGCGAGTTGGCGCGTCAGCCCGATCTGCGCCGCCTTGGCCGAGGCATAGGCCTGGATGCCGGTGAGGCTGATCTCCAGGCCGGCGCGGCTCGAGATGTTGATGATGCGCCCGAAGCGCGCCTGCTTCATGCCGGGCGCCACCGCCTGGATGCAATAGAAGGCGCCCGTCACATTGGCATCGAAGATGCTGTGCCAGTCGGATTCGGATATCTCCTCGAGCGGCCTTCCCACCTGGCCGCGCACGCCGCCGGCATTATTGACGAGGATGTCGACCGCGCGGCCCTTTGCCGCCTCGGCGATGAGGTCCCCTACCGCCGCGCGGTCGGCGATGTCGAGGGTGCGGGTCTCGCAGGCGCCCTTGCACAGGCTTTTGGTCTCGCTGAGGCCTCGTGCGTTGAGATCACAGGCCCAGACATGCGCCCCGCGCTCGGCAAAGGCGAGGCTGATGGCGCGGCCGAAACCATGTCCGGCGCCCGTCACCACCACTGTTTTCCCGGAGAAATCGATCTTCATGTCGACGCTCTTGCATTGGGCAGAAGTTTCGCAAGCTCATCGAGATTTTCCGAAGCAAGCGGCCGCGCCCCGTCCTCGATCTCGACGATGAGCGCGATGGTGCGCCGGGTGAGCGGCGCCATCAGGCCGCGGCTGCGGGCGGCGGCGACCACCGGTTCGAGCTGCGGCCGGACCTCGGTCTTGCGCTTTCTCACCGCGAGATCGCGCCATATGCCGCTATGCGTCTTGGCGGATTTCCGGTTATGCGCGACGAGCGCGTCGAGCGAGGCTTCGGCCTCGCGCTTGCCCGCCATGAAGGCTTTGGGATCGAATCCGTCGAAAGGTTCGAGCGTGATCTTGTTGGCGAGTGCGATATCGATCACCTCGCGGGTCAGCGCGATGAGGACCGGCCGGTACCGGGGGTTGGCAAGGCAGTCGGCGATCGAGTCGTTGGTGAGCGCGGTGGCGAAGAGGAGCGCGCCGTAAGCGAGCTTGCTCCACAGGAAGCCCCAGATATTCGCGGTGAGCACCGCGCGCTCATCGAATATGTGCAGCAGCCGCTGGACATCGCGGGTGCGGGGACGGCTCTCGCCGTCGAGCTCGCCCGTGACCACCGCGCCGCGGCCGCCATAATGGACGACGCCGGGCGACATATAGTCGGCGCCGAAATTGACGAATGCGCCAACGGTGCGTTCAGCGCCGATGCGGGCCGCGATCACTTGCTCATTGAGGCCGTTCTGCAGCGAGACCACCGCGCCATCCTCGGTGAGGAAGGGGGCGAGGCTGTCGGCCGCGGCAGCGGTATCTTGCGCCTTCACACACAGGAAGATGAGGCCGAAGCGGCCGGAGAGCTCCTCCGGCAAGGCGGCCTTGGCGGTGACGCGGAACTCCCTGATCGGCCCGGTGATCGCGAGCCCTTGATTGTTGATCGCCTTGACGTGTGCTGCGCTCTTGTCGACGAAGAGCACCGGCAGGCCCGCCTCGCGCAAAAAGGCGCCGACCGTGCCGCCAATGGCGCCGGCACCCCAGAAGAGGATGGGATCGCCGCTCATCACCAATTGTGCTCGATCAGAGCGCGGGTTTCGGCGACGGCGACCGCCCACAGTGCATGCATCTCCTCGTCGGGGCGTTCGTAATAGCCGCCGAGACTGCCGTCGCCGAGCAGCTTGCGGATATCCTTGGCATTGACGCCGCTCATCCGATCGAGATCGATCATCGGCTTCTGCTGGGTCGGAGCCTTGACACCGTCGAGGCGGGTCCAGGGGAAATTCTCCATCCATGAGGCGTGCGAGGCGGCGGGATCGATCTCCTTCACCTTGGCCAGCGTCTTGGGCGCGTTCCACCAGTTATGGAACTTGACTCGGATTCCGGCGCGATGCGTCACCCATTGCTCCGCCAAGGCTTTCACCGGCGAATTGCCGCCATGGCCATTGACGATCAGGATGCGCTTGAAGCCGTGTTCGGCGAGGCATTCCAATATGTCCTCGGCGATATGCAGCAGGGTTTCGACGCGCAAGGAGACGGTGCCGGGATAGGCGCGGAAATAGGGGGTGATCCCGTAATTCACCGGCGGGAACACTGGCACGCGCAAGGGCTCGGCGGCATCTGTCGCCACGCGTTCGGCGAGAATGCCGTCGACCAGCAAGCTCAATTGCGCATGCTGCTCGGTCGAGCCGATCGGCACGACGCAGCGATCGTCGCGCTTCAGATAGTCTTCCACCTGCATCCAGTTCATGTCTTTAATTTTCATGGGATCTCCTCAGATCGGGCATGGGGGGTGCCGGCGTTATGGGCAAGTCGCCGCGAATGGCTTCGAGCATCGGCAACAGCACCTGGTCGATCTCGATCGGATCGGGCGTGTGCCGGTATTCGAAATGAGAGCTGCTCGGCCTGATGAGGCCGATGGCCTTCTCGGAGCCTGTCGCATGGACGACGACATCGGCGCGGCTGAGCGTTTCCGCGAGATCCGGGCTTTCGAGCACGGTCGCCTTGATGTGATGGACATGCGGCGCGAAGCGCTGCACGCCGGCTTTCATGATCGGCAGGAATTCAGGGAAAGTCGAGACGATTGCGACATGCGCCAAGGGATCGATGCCGGCGAGAAGGGTGCGGGTGCGCTCGGAAGGGATATAGTTGATGCCGAGCACGCGCTGCTTGCCGCCGAGGATCTCCGCCACATCCGCCTTGCGGTTGGCCAAAGTGAGGACGAGATCGGCATTGACGGCGCGCTGGCGCAGGAGATCGTTGGTCAATATCGCGTTGAGCGTCGTCGTGTGGATGACATCGCCGTCCGGCAGCTTCGCCTGGATATCGGCGCCATAGGCTTTGGTGGCTTCCTCGAAGAGGCCGACAAAGACGAGGCGCAGACCCTGCGTGGCGGCACCGCGCCGGTTGATGCGCGCATTGACGAGCGCCACGAGCTCCGGCGCCGTGAGGCCCGCGGCGGCGGCGTCATGCAGCAACTGGTCGATGCGCAATTGCAGATCGAGGATCGCGGGCCTTACCTGCTGGGGGATCGATTTGCTGACGAAGGTGCCGTGGCCCTGCTTGGTCTCGAGCAGGCCTGCGGCCTTCAGCTCCTTATAGACCTGGCTCACCGTCATGGGCGCGATATTGAGCTGGCTCGCCATCGCCCTGACCGGCGGCAGCTGCAAGCCGGCCGGCAGCTGACCGCACACGATGCCATATTCGATGACGCCCCGAAGCTGAACACCCAAGGGGACGGGGAGCTCGGGATCGATGTTGAAGGGCATCACGGCGGGTTGGCTCTCAGACAGATGTTCTATTACGTTAGAACAATAGCTTGCCGACGAGCAAGAAGAGAATTGCCTGCGCTATCGTAACGGAAGCCTTCTTTCTCACACATTTGAAAGAAATAGGGAAAATCAGGGTCTGGTTGAGCTTGCTTGACTCGCCCGTTCACTTCGTGATGTCATAGTCAATTAGAACAATAATACTCATTCAGGGAGAACGCTCATGGCTCGCTGGTTTCGGGTGCTTTTGGCTTGCGGTTTGCTGCTGTTGCTTGGCCAGGCGGCGCAAGCCGCCACGCGCGGCGGCACAATGACCTATGCGCGATATGCGGACTCGTTGTTCCTGGACCCGGTGCTCAACGACGCCAATGTCGACATCTGGATCCTCACCAACCTCTATGACACGCTGCTGCAGCCCTCGCCCGACGGCAAAGGCGTCGTGCCGGGCCTCGCCGCCGACTATCAGGTATCGGCCGACGGCCTGACCCTCACCTTGAAATTGCGGCCCGGCATCAAATTCTCCGACGGCGCGCCGATCACGCCGGAAGACGTCAAATGGTCGCTCGACCGCGCCCGCAATCCCAAGAACGGCATCTGGAATTTCACCCTGGTGTCGCTCGACAGCATCGAGACGAAGGGCGCCGATACGGTCGTCCTGCATCTCAAGCATCCCGATCCGACGCTCGCCGCAGCACTCGCCACCTTCAACAGCGCGATCCTGCCGCAGAAGCCTTTCGAGGCCTCGCCCGGTGCGACCGATGAGGAGAAAGCCAAGGTCTTCGCCGAGCATCCGATCGGATCGGGACCTTTCATGTTCGAAAGCTGGCAGCGCGGCACCGAGCTCGTCATCGCCCGCAACCCGCATTACTGGCAAATGGGTGAGGACGGCAAGGCTTTGCCCTATCTCGACAAGGTGCGCTTCCCCGTCATTCCCGATGACGCGACGCGGATCCTCAAGCTGCAGGCGGGCGAGGTCGATGGCGCCGAGTTCATTCCCTATGCGCGGGTCGGCGAGCTGAGGAACGATCCCAATCTCGACATGATCCTGTTTCCGTCCACGCGCGTGACCTTGCTCGGCATGAACATCCGCCCGACGCTCAAGAACGGCGCCAAGAACGTCCTCGCCGATGTGAAGGTGCGCCAGGCTCTCAATTATGCCGTCGACAAGAGCGCCCTCATCAAGATCGTGACCTTCGATGTCGGCGCTCCCACCGTGTCCTTCATGTCCTCGGCGACGCCCATGGTCTTGGACAATGGCCCGGCCTATCCCTATGACGTGGAGAAGGCCAAGGCCTTGCTCCAGGAGGCGGGCATTGCGCCCGGGACCGAACTCTCCACGATCCAGCTGGCGGGCAGCGCCGATGAGACGGCAATCCTCTCCACCATCCAGCAGATGTGGGGGCAGGTCGGCATCAAGCTCAATATCGAGCAGCTCGACAATGCCACGCGCACCGCGCGCTATCGCGACGCCGATTTCCAGATGCGGGTTTCGCCCTGGACCGACGACATCAATGATCCGAGCGAGATCACGTCCTATTTTGCCTATTACCCCCTTATCCAATCCCTGCATGGCGGTTTCGAGGACAAGCGGATCAACGAGCTTTTCGAAAAGTCGCAGCAGGAAATGGACAAGGAGAAGCGTGCCGGCATGTACAAAGAGATCCAGGAAATCTACATGCAGGCGGCGCCGATCATCTTCCTTTATCAGTCAGGCTATCCGGTTGCCTTGCGCAAGAATGTGAAGGGCTTTGTGCAGATCCCGCTTGGCAACAACATCTTTTCGGGTGCTTACTTGGAAAAGTGACCGCCGGTCGGCTGTAACCGAGCCCTGCCGTGATCACGCCTTCGCCGGCTGACCCGAGAGCCCGGGTGAAAGCATGAATCTGAACTATGTAGTGATCAGGCTGATGCAGGTCGTGCCGACCTTCTTCCTGATCATGATCATCGTCTTTATCCTGGTGCGCTTGCTGCCAGGCGACCCGACGAGCGCCGTGCTCGGCATTCATGCCACCGATGAGGCGGTGACCCGCATCAATACCGAGCTCGGCCTCAACCGCCCGCTGCCGGTGCAATTCGCCATCTTCCTCGAGCATTTCTTCCGTGGCGACCTCGGCTCTTCCATCATCCTCAAAGTGCCGGTCCTGGATCTCGTCCTGCAGCGCCTGCCGGTGACCTTGTTCCTGACCGCGCTCGC
Source organism: Pseudomonadota bacterium (assembly GCA_021828105.1). Lineage (GTDB taxonomy): Bacteria > Pseudomonadota > Alphaproteobacteria > Rhizobiales > Aestuariivirgaceae > Taklimakanibacter. The sequence continues at coordinate 51,903 of JAKATG010000023.1, read as the reverse complement.
CGCGATCATGGCGGTCATCCTGGCGGTGCCGATGGCGCTCATCGGCGCGGTCAGGCGCGATTCAGCCCTCGACAACCTCATTCGCGCCGGCTTCCAGGTCGGGCTCTCCATGCCGGTCTTCTATATCGGCATCGTGCTTTTGACTTTCCTCGCGGCGCGCTTCCGCTGGTTCCCGGTCGGCGGCTTCGGCCACGGCTTCTTCGACAATATCTATCATCTCTTCCTGCCGGCCATGACGCTGGCGCTCAGCCTGTCGGCCGTGCTGATGCGCAATCTGCGCAACAGCATCATCGAGGTCCTCGATGCCGAATATGTCGATTTCGCCCGCGCCAAGGGCTTGCGCCGCCGCTTCCTGCTCGGCCGCCATGTGCTGCGCAATGCGCTCATCCCGACCGTTGTGCTGTTCGGCCTGAATATCGGCACGCTGGTGAGCGGCGCCGTCATCACCGAGTCGGTCTTCGCCATTCCCGGAATCGGCAGGCTGCTCATCGATTCCATCTATGGCCGCGACTATCCGGTGATCCAGGGCCTGACCCTGGTCCTCGCCTTGCTCGTGTCGCTGGTGTTCCTGATCACCGACCTCGTCCAGGCGGCGCTCGATCCAAGGGTCGGTCGGCAATGACGGCGGCAGTATTTTCTTCCGTCCTGCTGGTGCGTCCGCGCTGGACGCTGGTCGCCGGCGCGACCTTGATGGCGCTCCTGATCGTGATGGCCTGCGTGCCCTGGGTCTTCGCGCCCTATGATCCGATCGCCTTCGACTATGGCGCGATCATGCAGCCGCCAAGTGCCGCGCATCCTTTCGGCACCGACAATTTCGGCCGCGACGTGCTGTCGCGCGTGATCTGGGCCACGCGCGTCGACATGCAGATCGCGATCTTCTCGACCATTTTCCCGCTCGTCTTCGGCACCTTCGTCGGCACCTTGACCGGCTATTACGGCGGCTGGCTCGACACGATCTTCGGCCGCCTCGTCGATGTGGCGATCACCTTTCCCTTCCTGGTGATCGTGATCGCCATCGTCTCGGTCCTGGGGCCAGGCCTCTTCAACATGTATATCGCGGTCAGCGCCGTCGGCTGGGTGTTCTATGCGCAACTGGCGCGCGCCGAGATCATGGTGCAGAAGCACAGCGACTATGCCGCCGCCGCGCGCGTCCTGGGCTATACCGAGCCGCGTCTCATCTTCCGCCATCTCCTGCCCAATGCGGTGACGCCCATCATCGTCTACTGGATGACCGACATGGCGCTCGACATCCTTTTGGGTTCGAGTCTCGGCTATCTGGGCCTCGGCGCCCAGCCGCCGACGGCCGAATGGGGCGTCATCATCGCCGACGGCAAGAATTTCATGAGCACCGCCTGGTGGATATCGGTGTTTCCCGGCATCGCCATCGTGATCGCCGGGCTCGCTTTCAGCCTCCTCGGCGACGGGCTCGCCGATCTGTTCCGGAGGCAGCGCTGATGGATGTCATCACCGGCATGCCGGAGCCTCTGCTTTCGGTGCGGGACCTGCGGGTCTCTTTCGGATTGCCGCGCCAGGAACTGACCGCGGTGGACGGCGTCGATTTCGACGTGCTGCCGGGCGAGGTGCTGGGGCTCGCGGGCGAATCGGGCTCGGGCAAAAGCCTGACGCTGCGCTCGATCCTGAGGCTGGTGAAGGCGCCGGGGCGCATCAAAGGGCAGGTGTTCTGGCGCGGGCGGGACATTCTCGGCATGCCGGATCACGAATTGCGCCGCGTCCGGGGTGGGGAGATCGCGATGATCTTCCAGGAACCGATGTCGGCGCTCAATCCGGTGCTCGGCGTCGGCACGCAGATCCGCGAGAATCTCGAGGAGCACACCCATCTCGACGCCAAGGGGCGCCAGGCGCGGGCGGTCGAACTCCTCGATCTCGTCGGAATCCCGGCCGCCAGATCGCGCATCGACGATTATCCGCACCAGTTCTCGGGCGGCATGCGGCAAAGGGCGATGATCGCGATTGCGCTCGCCTCATCGCCCCGGCTGCTGCTGGCGGACGAGCCCACCACCGCGCTCGACGTCACCATACAGGACCAGATCCTCAAGCTGATCTTGCGCCTGCGCGACGATCTCAAGATGAGCGTGGTGCTGGTGACGCATGATCTGGGCGTCATCGCCCAGACCTGCGACCGGCTGGCCGTCATGTATGCGGGCCGCGTAGTGGAGACGGGACCGGTGACGACGATCTTCAGGGAGCCGCATCATGCCTATACGCTGGGCTTGCTCAATTCCGTGCCGCGCGGTGGCGGCCTGCGCCAGCCGCTGTCGTCTATCGCGGGGCAGCCGCCATCGCTGACGAGCCGGCCGGCAGGCTGCGCCTTCGCGCCGCGCTGCCCCTTCGTGATCGAGGAATGCCGTAAAGCGCCGCCGCCCTTGCTGCGCATTGCGCCCAGGCACGAAACGGCCTGCCTGCGCCACCAGGAGGTCGCGCGTCGATGAGCGCCTCCGCGCCAGCCGATCCCGTCATGCGCGTCGAAAGCCTCGCCATGAAATTCGAGCTGCCACAGGCGCTGCTCGACCGGCTGGCCAGCCGGCCACACCGCATCGTCCATGCCCTGAACGGCGTCAGCTTCGCGCTGATGCGCGGCGAGACGCTGGGCATCGTCGGTGAATCGGGCTGCGGCAAGTCCACATTGGCGCGCTGTCTCGTTCGACTTCTCGCCCCGACCGGGGGCACCATCACCTATGGCGGCCGCGATGTCCTCAAGCTCGAAGGGGCCGAGCGCCGTGACTATAACCGCCGCGTCCAGATGGTGTTCCAGGACCCTTACGGCTCGCTCAATCCGCGCATGACCGCCCGTCAGATGCTGTCGGAGGCGATCCGGTTCCATGAGCTGAGGCAGGGCAAGGCCGTTGGCGAAAGGGTCGATGAGCTCTTGGGGCTGGTGCGGCTGCCGCTCGATGCCGCCGATCGCTACCCGCATGAATTCTCCGGCGGCCAGCGGCAAAGGATCGGCATAGCGCGGGCGCTGGCGGTCGAGCCCGAGTTCCTCATCGCCGATGAGCTCGTCTCGGCGCTCGACGTATCGGTGCAGGCGCAGATCATCAACCTGCTTCTCGAATTGCAGCAGCGCCTCAAGCTGACCATCCTGTTCATCGCCCATGATCTGCGCCTCATCCGGCATATTTCCCATCGCGTCGCCGTCATGTATCTGGGCTCGATCGTCGAGCTGGGCGAGACCGAAAGGCTGTTCGGCGCGCCCGGCCACCCCTATACCGAAGCCTTGCTCAAGGCCGCACCGGAGCTCGATCCGGCGCGCCGTTCGGTGGTCGATGCGGTGCGCGGCGAATTGCCGAGCCCCTTGGCCATTCCCAGAGGCTGCCCGTTCCATCCGCGCTGCGCCTATGTCATGGACCGCTGCCGCTCGGAAGTGCCGGCGCTCGAGACGCATCAGGGCAACCATGCCGTCGCCTGTCATTTGCATGATGCAGGCGTGGCGCTCGACGGCCGGCGCGATCTGCGTCAGTTCAAGGCCTGAGCCTAAAGCCCGAGAATGAAGTCGGCGCAGCGGTCGGCGATCATGATGGTCGGGTCTCGGTCAGCTCTTCCAGGATGACGAGGAGCTGCTCGAGCCGGTCCTTGCCGAATTCCTGCTCCAGCGCATCATAGACCACATTGATCTGAGGCATCATGCTGGTGATCATCTCATGCGCCTTGGGTGTCGCATCAAGGATGAGGCGGCGGCCGTCGTCATCGTCCTTGCGCCGGATGATGAGCTTGCGCTGCGCCAGCGCTCGGATGATGCGGGTCAGGCTGGGCTTCATGATGCAGCAGCGCCGTGCAACCTCGGTCGCGTCGAGCGGGCCTGATTCACCGAGTACGCGGATGACCCGCCATTGCTGCTCGCTGACATCATGCGCGGCAAGCAGGGGACGGAAGCGCGCCATTACGGCTTCACGGGCACGAAGGAAGGCCATGGGCAGCGACTGGCGGATGGGCGGCAGCGTGTCGGCTTTGGGCCGCTCGGCCAGTTTCGATGAACCGATCATGCACACTTATCCCGCAATTCCCCGTGGCAGGCAATTCGACCCTGGCCGGCACGCCGGTCCGGGAATCGAAACTCAAGGCACAGCCGATCCTGGCGCCGTGACCTCTGCCACTGGCGCGGCAGCTGTGCCAGAATGTTCCTGGCAGGGGTTGCAATGCAATTTGCGGAACTTCACGGTCTCGTCATTCACTACCGCTGGTCGGATAAGGGTCGCGGCAAGCCGGTGCTGGTGTTTGCCAACTCCGTCGGGACCGATCTCAGAATATGGGATGCGGTTGCCGACCTCTTGGGCGACAGCGCCTCGATCCTCGCCTATGACAAGCGCGGCCATGGGCTGACCGAGCTCGGCTCGCCGCCCTATGGCATTGCCGATCATGTGCAAGACCTTGCCGGGCTCATCGATCACCTCAGGATCGGAAAGGCGGTCATTTGCGGCCTTTCCGTCGGTGGATTGATCGCGCAGGGCCTGGCTGAGGCGCGTCCAGACCTGGTGCGAGGGCTCATTCTCTGTTGCACGGCAACCAGGATCGGCACGGCCGATCTGTGGAACGAGCGCATCCGCCTGGTGGAGAAAGACGGGCTTGCCGCGATTGCCGAGGGTACCATGACGCGTTGGTTCACCCCCGCTTTCCGCACCGCGGACAATCCGCTCCTTGCGGGAGCGCGCACCATGCTGCTGCGCCAGGAAGCGCGGGGCTATGCCGGCACCTGTGCTGCGCTGCGCGATGCCGATCTGACCGCGGCCGCCGGCCGGATCGCCGTCCCCACGCTGTGCATCGCCGGCGACGGCGACGGCTCGACCCCGCCGGATCTCGTCAAATCCATGGCGGAGCGCATCAAGGGAAGCGATTTCACCGTGATCGAGAGCTGTGCCCACTTGCCATGTCTGGAGCAGCCGGGAAGACTGGCGCAATTGATCACGTCCTTCATCGGAAAGGTAGGCGCTCATGGCTGAGGCCAAGACACGGTACGAGCAAGGCATGGCGATGCGCCGGCGCGTTCTGGGCGAGGCGCATGTGGACCGCGCCGAGGCGAACAAGACCTCGCTCGATGAACCCTTCCAGGCGCTCATCACCGAAGCCGCCTGGGGCCATGTCTGGTCGCGCCCGCAACTGAGTTTGCGCGAGCGCTCGCTCATCACCATCGCGCTGCTCGCGGCGCTGGGCCATGACGAGGAAGTGGCGATGCATGTCCGGGCCGCTTCGAATACCGGCGCCTCGGCTTCCGACATCATGGAGGCGCTGCTTCATGTGGCGCTCTATGCCGGCGTCCCGGCGGCCAATCGCGCGATCAAGATCGCCAAGCGGGAACTGTCCGCGCCAGGGAGCACGGCATGACCAGCACCTCCGGCGGACGCGATTGGATGGCCCATCCGCCCTTGCTCTACCCGGCCTATCGCTCGACGGTCCTGCGGGCGCCGGCGAAGCCGCTCGTTCCCTTGAAACAGGCTCTGAGCAAGCGAAGCCTTGCCGTTTATGGCCATGGCGGCATTGGTCCCGACGATCATGACCTGACGCGCAATGCCAGGCGCAGCGGCGAGCCTTTGGGCGAACGCATCATCGTCTCGGGCCGCGTTCTCGATGAGCGCGGCCGTCCGATCCCGCAAGTGCTGATCGAGCTCTGGCAGGCCAATGCCGCCGGCCGCTATATCCACAAGACCGACCAGCATCAGGCTCCTCTCGACCCCAATTTCTTCGGCGGCGGGCGCTGTGTCACGGATACGGAAGGGCGCTACCGCTTCCTGACCGTCAGGCCCGGCGCCTATCCCTGGGGCAATCACGCCAATGCCTGGCGGCCGAGCCACATCCATTTCTCCTTGCTCGGTTCCTCCATCGTCTCGCGCCTCGTCACCCAGATGTATTTTCCGGGCGATCCGCTCGTTGCCCATGACCCGATCTTCCAGGGGACGCCGGAGAAAGCGCGCGAGCGCCTGATCTCGCGTTTCTCTCTCGCCGTGACCGAAGAGGGCTTCGCGCTCGGCTATGATTTCGACATCGTGCTGCGCGGCTCCGCCGAAACCCCGTTCGAGGGCCGCTGACATGAAGCGCTATCAGACACCATCGCAGACCGTCGGGCCATTCTTCGCCTATGTCCTGACGCCCGAGCAATATCGCTATCCCTTCAAGCAGCTCCTCCCTGGCCGCATCGACGGCAAAGGAAAGAGGATCACCATCACGGGGCAGGTGTTCGATGGAAAGGGAGTAGCGATCACCGACGCCCTGGTGGAGCTGTGGCAAGAGGAAGGGATTGCGCGGCAGGGCACGGGCACGACGCCCGATGCCTCCTTCCGCTTCGAGACGGTGAAGCCGTCCAGGCCCTATATCGACGTCATCGTCTTCATGCGTGGCCTTCTCTCGCATCTCTATACGCGGCTTTATTTCGACGATGAGGCCAAAGTGAACCAGGACGATGAGGTCCTGGCTTCCATCGCCGAGGAGCGGCGCGACACGCTCTTGGCCCGACATCAGGGCGGCGGCCATTATCGCTTCGACATCCGCATGCAGGGAGCGCACGAAACCGTGTTTTTCGACCTGTGACCCAGGCGCTGCATGAGGCGCTGTGGCGGGATGAGGAGATTTCCCGGTTGTTTTCGGCCGAGGCCGAGCTCGCCGCCATGCTCGACTATGAGGTAGCGCTCGCCAAGGCCCAGGCCGAGAGCGGGCTAATCACGCCCGACGCCGCATCGGCCATTTGCCGGCTGCGCGCCAGCTTCATCGTGGATCGGGACAAGCTCCTCTCCGGCATAAAGCGCGACGGCATGGCGGTCCCCGAGCTCGTCCGCCAGTTGCGTGACGCCCTGCCCGAGAGCCACCGCGATGCGCTGCATCTGCGTTCCACCAGCCAGGATGTCATCGACACCGCGCTGACGCTCAGGCTCAAGCCTGTCCTCGCGCTCTACGAGAAACGCCTCAACAATATTCTCGCGGCGATCGATCGCCTGGACGGCGAATATGGCGCGCTCACCCAGATGGGCCGAACGCGGATGCAGCGGGCATTGCCGGTTCGTGTTTCGGACCGGCTCGCGACCTGGCGGACACCTCTCAAGCGCCATCTCGACCGGCTCGCAGTCCTCGCGCCGCATCTGCTCGTGCTGCAGACGGGGGGCCCCGTCGGCATCGACCGTGGCCCCTGGGTCGCGGCCCTGGGGCGCGAGCTGGACCTCGGTGTTGCGCCGGAAGGCTGGCAGACCGCGCGCGACAATCTGGCGGAATTCGCCTCCTGGCTGTCGCTGGTCTCGGGCACGCTGGGGAAGATCGGCCAGGACATTGCGCTCATGGCGCAGAATGAGATCGGCGAAGTCAAAATAGAAGGAGCCGGGACATCATCGGCCATGCATCACAAGCAGAATCCGGTTCAGGCGGAATTGCTGGTGGCCATGGCGCGCTTCAACGCGACACAAGTTTCGGGCATCCATCACGCTCTCATCCATGAGCAGGAGCGCTCGGGTGCGGCCTGGGCGCTCGAATGGATGATCCTTCCCGGCATGATCGAGACAACGGCGGCCGCTCTCGCCATGACAACCGATCTGCTTGGAAGAATACGCTTTCAGGCGGGAAAGTGAACCACTGTCGAATTGAGCCGGAGAGGATCATGATCAGTTTTGCGGGCAAATCCGTCCTGGTGACGGGGGCGAGCTCCGGCATAGGCGAAGCGATTGCTCGCCGCTTTGCCGGCCTTGGCGCGAACCTGCTCTTGACTGCGCGTCGCAATCTGTCGCCCGCCGATATTGCCGCGCGCTATCCCGCGGCGGGAGGTGCGGTGCACTATCTCTCCGCCGATGTCACCCATAAGGAAGCGGCCGACCGCCTCGTTGCGCATGCGGTCGAGCTGTTCGGGGGCCTCGACGTCCTCGTCAACAATGCCGGCATCCTGTTTCGCGGCACGGCGATGGAATGCACCGATGCGGAATGGACCGCGACATTGGAGACGAATGTGACGTCGGTCTTCCGCCTGTCGCGCGCGGCATTGCGCGTCATGACGGCGAAGAAATCGGGCGCCATCGTCAATATTGCGTCGGACTGGGGCCTGGTCGGCGCGCGCGGCGCCGCGGCCTATGGCGCGAGCAAGGGCGCGGTGGTCCAGCTCACCCGCTCGATGGCGCTCGATCACGCTGCTGAGGGGATCAGGATCAATGCCGTCTGTCCGGGTGACACGGATACGCGGATGCTGGATGGAGCCATGTCCGGATTGCCGCGCGCAGAACTGCTCCGGACGCTTGGCGAAGCGATCCCTCTCGGCCGCGTCGGCCGGCCGGCCGAAGTCGCCGATGCCGTCTGCTTCCTTGCCTCCGATCAATCGTCCTTCATCACGGGTGTGATGCTCGCGGTCGATGGCGGCAACAGCGCCGGCTGAACTGGCCTTACTTAGTTGTCGTTCGCCGCGTTGCGATCGACGAATTTGTGGAAGCGGCTAAGCTTCCCATCAGACGTTTTGTCCTGATGAAGGAACGCAAGTTCTTCACCGTCGAATTTGCGGAAGAACTCATCCCAGGCGACGCCTTTCAGGCTTTCGTCCTTGGGATCGAAATCCAGCCGCAATATGCCCGCCTTGCTATCACTGGACGTGGCCTTCACGGTTGCGGGATGTCCGCCACGCTGCTCGGCCCAGCGGCGAATCTCGGCATGATCGGTCGTGACCTTGGCTTGGCTCATGATTTACCTCCGATTTTGCTCGTGACGACAACCGGCAGTCTGCCGGAACGTTCCTACGTTCATGTTATTGCGGGTCATCCGGCATGCGGCGGGAGAAGCGGTTCTCCAGCCAGGCGACGCCGACAAGCAGGATGAGAACGAAAGCGAGGCCGACGGCGACGATATGCCAAGCGGCAAGCGCGCAGGCGATGCCCAGCGCGGCGGTGACCCAGACGGTTGCCGCGGTCGTCAAGCCTTCCACGTGATGTGCATGCGGATCGCGCAAGATCACGCCGGCGCCGATGAAGCTGATGCCGGCCATGATCCCCTGGATGATGCCCTGAACCACGCGGCTCAGCGCGTCGGGATGGGCGGCCAAATCGCGGAATTCGATCCCAGCCAGGGATACGACGGCCGCGCCGAGCGCGACCAACCCGAGCGTGCGCATGCCCATCGGCTTGTTCATCAGATCGCGATTGATGCCGACGATCATGCCCACCGCGGCTGCGCTACCCAGCCGCAGAATCGTCTCGACGAGTTGTGTATCCACGGCGCCTCGCGCGTATCATCCGAGGAACCATGAACGTTTCGCCGCGGGATATTGTTCCCGCCGCGGCATCAGGCAGCGATGCGCCGCGCCGCGTGGCGCCCTTCTCCGATTTCCTGGACGATCTTGTCGATGAAGGCGGGAATATCCTTGGGCGATCGGCTGGTGATGATGCCGTCGTCGGTGACGACCTCCTGATCCGACCATTGGGCCCCGGCATTCTCGATATCCTTGCGGATCGACCAGAAGCAGGTCATGCGGCGGCCCTTGGCGACACCGGCATCGGCCAGAAGCCACGGCCCGTGGCAGATCGCGGCCACGATCTTTCCGTCCTTGGTGAAACGCTGGACGGCTTCGATGGCCTTGGGCTCGAGACGCAGCTTGTCCGGATTCATGACGCCTCCGGGCACGATGAGAGCGTCATAGGATTGTGGATCGATATCATCGAGACTCCTGTCGACCGGCACGCTGTCGCCCCAGTCCGCCTTGGCGCTCTCGCCGCGCCATCCTCGGATCTCGCTGCGCTCGCGGGTCTTGTCCGGGGCGGCGATTTCGACCACGGCACCTTTCTCGCGCAGCTTCTGCAGCGGCACCAGGAGCTCCGATTGCTCGAATCCGTCGGTCGCGATGATGAGGATTCTGGCCTTCCGAATATCGGTCATGCGGCTTCTCCTTTCCAACAAGTCGGCTTGCCTTCCGGCAACGGCGTCCGGTCTCGATTGTTTCAAGGAAGCTGCCGCGAGATGGTGAATTTCACATGGGCGCCGAGATTTCCTTCAATGCGATTGGCAGCTTGCGACGGGCATCTCCGCTGCCTAGAATGACGTGAGGGACGGCATCTTTGGTCGGCTATGTCGGCGTCAGGAGAAAGACATGGGAATTTTCGATGGCATCAGAGATGCAATCTTCGGCAAGGCAAATGCAGCGCCTGCCCAGCCGACCACCCGTCCGTCGACGACGGCAACTCCGCAAGCACCGGCATCGACGACGGCTTCTGCTGAAGCCCCGGCCGCGCCAAGCCCGCAAGCGACCGTCGATGTGTCCGCCGTCTTGGAAAAGGCCGTTGCGGGCAAGAAGCAGAAGCTCAACTGGCGCAAGTCCATCGTCGACCTGATGAAGGCGCTTGATCTCGACAGCGGGCTCGAGGCCCGCAAGAGGCTCGCCAAGGAGCTCAACTATACGGGCGATACCAAGGACAGCGCCAAGATGAATGTCTGGCTGCACAAGGCCTTGATGAAGAAGCTTGCCGAAAACGGCGGCAAGGTGCCCGCCGACCTGCTCGACTGATCGGCAGGGTCAACGCCCGGTTTCCTAGTCGCTACCAATCCACCACAGTGCCGTCGCCGATCGTGGCGTGCTTGGTGTGAATGACTTCTTGCGCAAAGGGGTGCTTTGCCGCGACCTTTTCGTTGACCTCGACGCCGAGGCCGGGTGCCTGCGGAATCTGCCAAGCGCCGTCGACCATCCTGATCGGCGTATCGGCGACCTCGGAATACCAGGGCACCGATCCCGTCATTTCTTCCTGGATCACGAAATTCGGCGTGGCGATGTCGAAATGCAAGGCGGCGACACCGGCGAGCGGCCCGAGCGGATTGTGGGGCGCGATGCCGATGCCGGCGGTTTCGGCTGCGGCGGCGATCTTGCGGGATTCGGCGAGCCCGCCGGTATGGGCGATATCGGGCTGCGCGATATGAATGGCGTTGAGCCGGAACAGGGGCTCGAATTCGCTGCGCCCGATAAGACGCTCTCCGGTTGCGATGGCGACGGGCGAGGCGGCGGTGACGGCTTTCATCAACTCCGGATTGCCGGGCGGCACGGGCTCTTCGACGAAGAGCGGCCGCCCCGGGGCAAGGGCGCGAATGTAATCGAGGGCCGCCGCCGCCGAGGCCGGACGGCCATGGAAGTCGATCATGATCTCGACGTCATCACCGACGGCCTTGCGCAGGGTCTCCATGAGCCTGGCGACGTGGTCGACGGCGCGCAACGGCGCGGTGTAGTGCGTATAGGGGATGAAGACGACCTTGAGCGCGCGGTAACCCTTCTCGACGACCTCCATCGCGCGATCGACAAGCTCGTTCGGCTGCATGGTTTCATAGACGGCGCGCATGTCGCCGAGGCCGAGATGGGTATAGACGGGTACCCGCTCGCGCGTCTTGCCGCCGAGCAGCCGCCATACCGGCACCCCCAGATCCTTGCCGAGAATGTCCCACAGCGCGACCTCGATGCCGGAGATCGCGGAGGCCCCGATGACGCCCATGCGCCAGAAGCCTTGCTTGTTCATCATGCGATAGGCTTGTTCGATGTCACGCGGGTCGTGTCCGATGAGGAGCGGGGCCAGATCCTCGACCGCGCCGACGACGGCGCGCGTCTTCCATTCGAGCGTCGCCTCGCCCCAGCCATGGAGACCGGCCTGGTCCGTCTCCACTTTCACGAAGACCCAGTTCCTCATCTCGGCATTCACGACGATGGTCTTGATGGATGTGATTTTCATGAGCTTGATCAATCTCGAATTTGAGTTATCCGGCGAAGCGTGGTTCCGGCACGCCGCGGACGCCGGCGTCGATGGCGAACACGCCGCCGGCGCCGGGCTGATCCTTCAGCATGTCGGGGGTGAGGTCCCATATGGCCGAGGTGACATAGAGCGTGCCGAGATCAGGCCCCCCGAACATGCAACTCGTCGGTTTCTGGATCGGCAGTTCGACGACCCGATCGATCCTGCCATCGGGAGCGTAGCGAACGACCTTCCAGCCGTCCCAATGGGTGTTCCAGATGAAGCCTTCCGCATCGATCGTGCCGCCGTCAGGCCCGACATTCTCCGCGGCGGTGTCGGCGAAAATCTCGCGGTCGCCGAGCGCGCCTTTTTCATGATCATAGGCAAATCGGTAGATGCGCTTGTCGAGCGTATCTGCGAAATAGAAGCGGTCATTGGCGAGCGACCATACGAAGCAGTTGGATATTCCGACATTGTCGATCATCCGATGCACCGAGAGATCGGGATCGATGCGGAACAACGCAGCCGTGTGATCGCTGAGACTGTCGTCCATGGTGCCGGCCCAGAAGCGGCCTTTCCTGTCGCACTTGCCTTCATTGAAGCGGTTGCGGGGATTGGGATCGGGCCTGGCGATCCATTCGATGGCGCCGTCCTTCAGGTCATAGAAGGCGATGCCCGACGCAAAGGCGACGATCAGCCCGCCTTGCTCGCGCAGCGCAAAGCTGCCGATCCGTTCCGGCATCTGCCAGCGATCGATCGTTCCGCTGCCGGGCCGGTAACGCTGCAGAAGCTTGCCCTCGATGTCCACCCAGTAGAGCGCCTGTTCCTCGACATCCCACAAGGGCACTTCGCCGAGCTTGTTGCGACAGTCGACGACAAGATCGACGCGGCTCATGAGGCTGCTCCCGAGAAAATCCGCTTGCTGCGCATGAAGTGCCGGCGCAGCGCCGCAGTCGATACCGGGCCGATCTGCGCGGCATAGATTGCCATCGCCGCCAGCGTGAGGAGCCCGGTCCATATATATTGCCAATAGGCCGAGACATGGAGCTGGTTCATGGCGTTCTGGATCGTCATGATGAGGATCGCCGCCACGAGCGTGCCGACCGCCGTTCCCCGCCCGCCGAAGACGCTGGTGCCGCCGAGCACCACGGCGGTGACCGAGAGCAGCGTGAAGTTCGTTCCAGCCTGGGGATCGCCGCTGCCGATCCGCGCCGCGACGACGAGACCCGCAACGGCGGCCATCAGGCCGGCAAAAATATAGGCCGCGAAACGGACACAGCCCGTAGGAAGGCCTGCAACATAGGCGGCTTCCTCGCTCGAGCCCACGGCATAGAGCCTGATGCCGATCCGGCCGCGCGCCAGCAGCAACTCGAAAATTAGCGCGGCGAGAAGAGCGAAGACGAAGGCGATCGGCACGCCCCACCAGCGTGCGACCACGCCTGAGGCGAAATCGCCGCTGAGCAAGCCTCCGGGCGATGGACGCGCGATAAGCGCAAGCCCGGCGACGATCGAGAATGTCGCGAGCGTGGCGATGAGGTCGGGGATTTTGAGCGTCTGGACGAGAAGCGCATTGCCGATCCCGACGATAAGTCCCGCCGCCAGGCAGACGGCGATGCCAAGCGGCATGGGCAATGGAGGCTCGGCGATCAGAAGGAACGAGGCCACGGCCGTCGTGAGGCTGATATTGGGGCCGACCGACAAGTCGATCCCGCCGGTCAAGATGACGGCGAGCTGTCCGAGCGCCACGATGAGCAGCGGCGTCACCTGGATGGCGAGGTTCGCCATGTTGCGGCCGGTGAGGAAATAGGGCGATTGAAGCGTTGCATAGGCTGAGACGGCCAAGGTGATGGCCATGAGAAGAAAGGCCGGGCCGTAGCGTCTGAGGAGCGGCGATGCCGATCCCCGCTCGCGGGCGGGCTTCGGCGCAGCTTGCGAGAGACGCGCAAGGCCGGTTGTCGCTGCGGCTCGCACGGCGCTTCCCACGATTCTCTCTTCCGTCGCCTCGCTGCCTCTAACCTCATCGACGATCCGCCCCTGGGCAAAGGTCAGGATGCGGTCGGACAGGCCGATCAGTTCGAGAACGTCCGAGGAGACGACGATCACCGCGACGCCGCGCCCCGCGAGGGCACGGATGATCGAATAGATCTCGAGCTTGGCGCCGACATCGACGCCCTGGGTCGGCTCGTCGAATATGCAGACCCGCGGATTGGACAGAAGCCAGCGCGCGAAGGCGACCTTCTGCTGGTTGCCGCCGGACAGGAGGCCCACGGCCTGCCGGGCCGAGGGAGTTTTGATGGCGAGTGTCTCGATCTGGCGCGTGACTTCGCTGTGCTCGCGTGCGCGATCCAGGACGCCGAGCCTCGCCCAGTAGCGGATATGGGGCAAAGCGATGTTCTCGCTCACCGAATGGGGGAGGAACATTCCCTCTCCCCGCCGGTCGGCCGGGAGATAGACGATACCCGCTGCGATCGCCCGGTCCGGATCGGAGAGTGCGGCATTGCTGTCGCCGATGGTGACCGAACCGGCCGCCGGGACGAGACCATAGAGGGCCCGCGCGACGGCCTGTTGGCCGCTTCCGGTGATTCCCCCGAGACCGACGATCTCGCCGGCGCGCAGATCGAAGGACACATCGCAGAACGAGCCCGGCGCATCGAGATGATCGACCGAAAGCACGACCGGCCCGAGCGATGACGCGCGCGGCGGAAATGCCAGGCCCAGGTCGCGGCCGACCATCATGGAGACGATGGTCTCCTGGTTCGTCTCCGCGGTCGCAATCGTGCCGACGATCTCGCCGTCCTTCATGACCGTGATCCGATCGGTAACGGCGAAAACTTCGGGAAGACGGTGCGAGATGAAGATGATGGCCGTGCCTTGGGCGCGAAGCCGGCCCAGGATGGCGAAGAGCCTCTCCACCTCGGGCGGCGTCAAGGCGGATGTCGGCTCATCCAGAATGAGGACGCGCGCCTTGGCCGTCAGCGCGCGGGCGATCTCGATCAGCTGCCGCTGGGCGAGCGAGAGCTCCTGCACCGGCCGGCGCAGATCGAGCTCATCGCCGAGCTCGCGCAGGAGATCGTGAGCCTCAGCGCGCATCGCCGTGTAATCGACGAGAACGCGGCCGGGCTCATGGCCGAGCGAGATGTTCTGTGCCGCGTCGAGATCGGGAACGAGCCGGGTGTCCTGATAGACCATCGCGATGCCGCGCCGACGCGCATCGGCAGGACCTGAAAGCGTGATCTCGGCGCCGTCGATGAGGATCTTGCCCGTATCCGGACGATGGACGCCGGCAAGGATGCGCATCAGCGTCGACTTCCCGGCGCCGTTCTCGCCGACAAGGGCGTGGATTTCTCCAGCGTGGCAGTCGAAGGAAATATTCGTAAGCGCCTGTACGCCAGGAAACGCCTTCGATATTCCCTCGACCGCCAGCGGTATTTCGACTCCTCCGGTCACTTCGGCAATCAGCTGAAGATCTTCTTCAGTTCATCGTCAGGCAGGTTGGTGTCCGTGAACACCGCGTCCGGAAGATCGGGGCGCATATAGTCCTTGTAATTGTCCTTGGTGATGAGCTTGGGCGTGATGATGAGCTGCTTCTGGATCTCCTCGCCGCGCAGCAGCGCCAAGGCCATGCGCAAGGCGACCACGCTTTCCCAGGTCGGCTCGGAGATGAGACCGATGTCGAATTTCGGCTGCTTGCCCTTGTCGGAATCATAGAGCTTGAGCAGGCCGTTATAATCGTCTCCCGTGACCGGGATCAGCGGCCGCCCTGCGGCGAGCAGGGCTTTGCTTGCGCCCGATGTCACCTGGCCGCCATCCGCCCAGATGCCGTCGATCTGCGGATAGGCTGCGATGAGATCGCTCATCACCACCTTGGCCTTGTCCTCCGACCAGTCCGTATCCTTGAAGGCCAGCACTTCGATGTCGCTGCCCGCGAAGGCTTCCTGCGCGCCCTTCCATCCGGCGGCCGTGTAGGAATTGCCGGGAAGGCCGCCGAGCGCCACGATCTTGCCCGTGCCGCCGAGCGCATCTTTCAGCCATGTGCCTGAGGATTTTCCCTTGCGGCTTGGATCGGTGCCGCAATAGGCATGGTAGTCCTCGCCTTCGATCGGCAGGTTGAACGGTACCGTGACGATGCCTTCCTGCATCGCGGCGCGAATGGCGGGCACGACGGCCGTTCCCGAATTGGCGATGACGAGTATGGCGTCGACCTGCTGGCTCACCAGCGATTCGATATCGCCGACCTGCTTGGTGATGTCGTTCTGGCCGTCGACGATGATGAGATCGGCGACATCGGACTGCGCCTTCGCTTCAAGCTCGAGGGCCCTTATGCACATGGCCCGCCAGCTGTTGCCCGAAAAACCGTTGGAAAAGCCGATGCGATAGGGCCCCTTCTTCTTTTCGATCTTCACCTTGGGGCCGGCGCCGGTCTTCTCGGCGTTGTCGATCGTATCGGCGAGCGCGCCGGCCCAGCCGCTAGCCGCAAAACCGGCGAGACCTGCGCCATAGGCGAGCAGGCGACGCTTCGACAACACGAAGCCTTTCGAATTCCCAGTCATTTTCAATCCTCCCATGTTGATCTGCCGACCGTGATTTGCCGTCTGTGCCTCAGCCTCGCGCCGAGGAGATCGAGCGGTAGAGCAGCACGCTCAGCGCGATGATGGCGCCTTGCACGACCATTTGCGTGCCGGTTGTCGCGCGAATGATGTTGGTGAAGCTGTTGAGCTCGGTGATGAAGAGGGTTCCGCCCATGGTGGCGATGACGCTGCCGGAGCCGCCGGTCAGCCGCGTGCCGCCGACGACGACGGCAGCGACCGCCGTGAGCAGGAACTGGTTGCCGATGCCGAGGCTCGGCGCGCCGATATAGGCGGTGAACAGAAGGCCGCCGAAGGCGGCGAGAACCGCGCTCGCCACATAGGCGGAAATCGTCACCCAGGCGACAGGAACGCCCATGAGCTGCGCGGCCCGCGGATTGGCGCCCGTCGCATAGATCCAGCGTCCATAGACAGTCCTGTTCATGGCCCAGGCGACCGCCAGGGCGACAACGAGCCAGAAGATCGCACTGACCGGAAAGCCGAAGAGGTTGCCGGCGCCGATCCACTGAAAGGCGGGCGCCGCAGCACCATGCGGCGCGCCTCCGGTATAGACGAGCGCTGCGCCGAAAAGGATGGAGTTCGCCGCCAGCGTGGCGATCAGCGGCGTTACGCGCAAGACGACGATCACGAATCCGTTCAGAAATCCGATCGCGAGCGCAAGGACGAAGCATATGATGACGGCCGATGCGATATTGGCATCGCTGCCCAGCATGAGGCTTGTCGACACGATATTGACGAGGGTGACCGTGCCGGCCTGGCTCAGATCTATTCCGCCGATGAGGAGGGCAAGCGTCTGGCCGGTGGCCAGCACACCGAGGAAGGCCGCGACCTGAAGGATGTTGAGGACCTGGCCCACCTGCAACACGGCCGGCGAGACGAGGCCGGAGATCAGGAAAAGCCCGATGGCCGCCAGCCAGATGACGAAGCTGCTTATCGGTAACCGCCAGGGCGGGACCGCCTTTTGCGCGATCGAGTTCATGGCTCCCATCCGCGGCCGCTGTTTGCCAGCGCGCTCAGGGTTTGTATATTATTGCCAATAAAAAATAATACAAGGCTGGATTTGCTATTTCGCGCTCTGCCGCTTCGTCGACGGGCCGGTGAAGGAATAATTGTAGGTGTCGCGGTCGAGCCCTTCGAGATCGTTGGAGGCGACATCGATGAGCCCGAGCATGGCCTCGCGGGCGGCCTTGGGCTTGCGCAGGCGAATGGCTTCCAGCACTTCGCCATGCGCGGCAAGCGTTCGCTCATAGGAGCGGGTGAGCGAGGTCGTCAGCCGGAACGAACTCGACAGGGCGGCGCCGATCACGCTGCCGAGATGGGCGAAAACCGGGTTCTTGGTCGCGGCAAGGATGCCGAGATGGAAGTCGAGATCGGCCGCCGTGCAGGTTTCGAGATCATGCGGATGGCTCTTGCACATGCGGTCATAGGCCGACTCGATCGCCGCCAGGTCGCGGGCCGTGGCGCGCCGCGCCGCAAGCTCGGCGGCGACGGGCTCGATCACGGTGCGGACCTCGATCAAGCCGCGGATGAATTCGGGGTCGGGCGCCACCTGGCGCATCCAGCCGAGCACGTCCGGATCGAGCCGGTTCCATTCCTCGTCGCTTCTGACGATCGTTCCCACGCGCTGGCGCGGCTCGACGAGCCCTTTGGCGGTGAGCACCCTCATCGATTCGCGCAAGGCCGTCCGGCTGGCCTTGAACTCCTTGCAGAGCTTTTCCTCGGAGGGAAGCGGTGTTCCAGGAATATATGTTCCGGCGAGGATGCGCACCGCCAGCGTCGATGCGATCTTGCCCCCGAGCGAGGTGTCGGCGCTACGGAGACCAGGCTTTGGTCGCGCAGAGTCCCGGCCGATTGTCCCGTCCACCATGTTCGCCTGTCTCGCCGCTTGAGCTAAAAGTCACATTAAAAGACATAATAGTCAGACTAACAGGCAAATACCAGTGATTGCCGATCCCTGCCGCGACCGGCAGGGCAACATCGGGTCATCTTGACGTCCTGCGCCACACATTGTGATCATGATGAAACGTCATTCATGAGGTGATGAGAATGGACGTCGATAAAGCCATTGCGCTGGCTTCCGCCGCCGGTATCGAACTCACCGATCGCCGCCGCAATAGCGCCGGTAACGGCTGGTCGCTCAGTTTTTCCAACGGAGCCGAACTCGATGTGCGCGACAACGGAGAGACGGCCGCCTCCGGCAAGGGGGCCGATGCGGTCGCACGCGTACTCGGCCTGCCGGGCAAGCCTGCCGGCGCGTGATCGTCGGACCTTCATTGAGGTGACTCGTAGCCATCGGTGAGGGTGCCGAGAAAGGCGACGATGTCGTCGATCTCGGCGGGATTGAGGGCAGGCGCCTCGCCGGCCCTGCGATCGAAAGGCGGATCCATGTTGATATTGGTTTTCGCCGCCGGAGGCAGATCGTCATATTTGTCGATCCCGCCATCCGCTTTGCGGGGATACCAGCGGTCCGGACGGGTCTCCCTCTCGACATAGAACCGGACGGCGTCGTTGAGCGCGCGCGCGACGCCGTTGTGGAAGAAAACCTTGCGCAGAGCGATGTTGCGCAATGTCGGCGTGCGGAACAGGCCGCAGTAATCGCCGCGCTCCAGAAAATCCGTGCGCAGGGGCCCGCACAGGCCGAGATCGAAATAGGCGGGATCCTTGTTGGCGGGAATGTCGCGGTTCCGCGGCAGGCCGAGGGCTATGATCCCGTAATCGGTGAATTGCGGCGGTGTGCCGTCATTGCCACGCTGGCTGATATGGCAGGAGGCGCAATTGCCTTTCTCCGGCGCGTTGAAGAGCTCGAGCCCTCGCGCTTCCTGTGCGGTGAGCTCGGCCTTGCCCGCGAGCACCGCGTCATATTTGCTCGAATAGGGATAGAAGGTCCGGTAATCCTGCTGGAAGGCTTCGAGCGCCTTGAGCGCCGTCTTGTAGACCTTCGCCGGGTCTTTCATCGCCTTTACGCCGATGATGGCGGCGATCGCCTTGCCGTTGCCCGCCTGAAGCACGCGGCGCGCAACCTCGGCCTCGCTGCGGTTGCCCATCTCGAAATCGGACAGCAACGGTATGCGGGCCTGGTCCGCGCCGCGGTCGACCCTCCCGTCCCAGGTCAGGCCGCCGGTCGGCCCGTTGTCGACACTCTCATCGGCCTCATCCTCGGAATCAAAGAAATGCTCGGTGAAGGGCGGGACGGCCTGCAGATATTTGAGCGAGGGCACGGCGCGTCCGCCGGGCTTGAGCATGTCGCCGCCGCCGAGCTGCACCGCCAGGCCATTGGCGGGACCGAACGCGTGGGCGGGATCGTGGCAGGAGGAGCAGGCGAGCTTGCCGGACCCCGACAGCGATGGATCGAAGAAGAGGGCACGACCGAGATCGGTCAGCGCTTGCGCCTGCCGGCGGGCTTCCGCCCGGGACATTTCCTGGCCGGCCGCATCCGATGCGCTGACCACACCCGGCAGGATGATCGCCAAAACGAAGATCCAACATTTAATCCGCATGTTGCATCGTCCTTGCTATGATGAAGGTTACAATAGCAACAGTCGGATGGATGCAGGAGGCCCGAATGCGGACGATGACAGCGATGGTCCTTTCGGCTTTCGGTTTTGCCATCGCCACGGTTGCTCCGGCGCGCGCCGCCGACAATCTGAAGCTGATCGACACCGTGGTGGTGATCTATGCGGAGAACCGCAGCTTCGACAATCTCTACGGCAATTTCCCGGGAGCCAACGGGGTGGCGAAGGCGCCCCGAAGTGCCCGCATCCAGCGCGATCGCGACGGCAAGCCCTTCCGCGAGCTGCCGCCGATCTGGGAGGGTCTGACCGCCAAGGGCGTCACGCCGCCGGTGACCCAGGCCGAGACCGAGCATCTGCCGAACCGCCCCTTCCACGTGGACGATCCCAAGGGCTTCAATCTCGGCTACGGCACCATCACCCGCGACCTCTGGCACCGCTACTATCAGAACCAGATGCAGATCAATGGCGGGCGCAACGACAAGTTCGTCGCCTATGCCGATTCCGGCGCCATGGTGATGAGCCTGTGGGACGGCTCCAGGACGGCGATGTGGAAGGTCGCCCAGAAATACGTGCTGGCGGACAACTTCTTCATGGGGGGCTTCGGTGGCTCCTTCTTCAATCATCAATGGCTGGTCTGCGCCTGCGCGCCCTATTATCCCAACGCCGATACCAACCCGGCCAAGCCTTCGATCGCCGTGGTCGAAGCGGATGGGGTGACGCTCAAGCTCGCCGCCAATTCGCCGAAATCGGCGCTGGACGGCATCCCGAAATTCGTGAGCGACGGCAATCTCACGCCCGACTTCCATGCCGTGAACACCATGCAGCCGCCTTACCAGCCAAGCGGCAACGAGCCCGCGAAGGATGGTGACAAGGCGCTGGCGGATCCGGAAAAGCCGACGACCTTGCCGCCCCAGGTCGAACCGACGATCGGCGACTTGCTCAGCCTCAAGCGCATCAGTTGGGCCTGGTACAGCGGGGCCTGGCAGGACGTGCTCGATCACGGCAACAAGACGCCGGTGCCGAACTTCCAATATCACCACCAGCCGCTCAACTACTATGCCAGTTTCGCGCCGGGCATTCAGGCTCGCGCCGAGCACTTGCGCGACGGCGGCTTGGCGGGCGTCGAGTTCATCAAGGCGATCGATGCCGGCACGCTGCCGCAAGTCTCCTTCTACAAGCCGCAGGGCGACCTCAACGAGCATTCGGGCTATGCCGACATCCAGGCGGGCGATGCCCATATCGCCGACGTCGTTGCGCATCTGGAAAAGAGCCCGCAATGGCCGCATATGCTGGTCGTCGTCACCTATGACGAGAATGGCGGCCTGTGGGACCATGTGGCGCCGCCCAAGGGCGACCGCTGGGGACCGGGCTCGCGCATCCCCGCCATCATCGTCTCACCCTATGCGCGCCGCGGCTTCATCGACCACACGCCGATGGACACGACCTCGATCCTGCGCTTCATCACGCGCCGCTTCGAGCTGCCGACGCTCCACGGCATCACCGTGCGCGACAGCGCCATCGCCGCGCACAGGCAAAAGCCGTTAGGCGATCTGACCAGCGCGCTCGATCTCAAACAGAGCAAGTGAGAGCGTTGAATTGCGAAACTAGCGGATGTTTCACGCCACGTCCGCCGTCGCCCGCGCAAGGATCCAGCTCTTGACCGTCTTGACCACGCTGCCCTTCGAAAGCTGGCTTTCGGACAGGTAGTATGTCCACGGGCTTGCCGGCCGGATGGCGAACGGCTCGACCAGAAGGCCGCGGCTGAGATAGGCCTTGGCGAGCGAATACTGGGTTGCGACGCAGCCCGCTCCCGTCGCTGCCAGTTCGAGCGCGATATTCGAGGCGTTCGTGGTGATGCCTTTTTCATAGTCCGAGATGTCGATGCCGAGCGCATCGCCCATGCACTGCCAGTACTCCTGCCGACCATGCACGAAAATCCAGTCGACATGAAGGATGTCCTGCGGCGACTTCAGCGGTTTTGCCCCCGTCATCAGCTCCGGCGCGCAAAGCAGGACCAGCTGGTCGTTCCACAGCGGGACGCCTGTGGGCGGACGATCGTCGAAGCGCCGCGTCGAGATGGTGATGTCGGCGATCTGCTCGCTGAGATCCTCCCAGATCGTGCCGTGGAGCACGACCTCGATCTCGGGATGCTGGGCGCGGAAGGCCGCCATGCATCCCGCCAGCCAGTTCTCCGCCAGGCTCATGGGGCAGGAAATGACCACGGTCTTGTTGCGCGTCGAGGTAACGATCGCCTCGGTGGCATGATCGATCTGGTCGAGCGCCTGGCGCAATGTCGGCAGGAACGCCTCGCCCATTTCGGTCAGCTTGAGGCTGCGCGGATATCTGATGAACAATTGGCGGCCGAGATAGTGTTCCAGTGCCCGCACATGATTGCTGACCGCGGCCTGGGTATAGCCGAGCTCGCTGGCGGCAAGCGTGAAGCTGAGATGGCGGGCGGAGCATTCGAACGAGCGGATATAATTGAGTGGTGGCGGCGGTTTCATGCCTTCAGTCTATCGCGCGCCAAAGGCAGTGACATCGATTTTTTTGGCCATTGGCGCCAAACTAATTGCGTGAATGGGCCCCATGGCCAAATTATTCATTGGTAAAGACGAAAGGGAGGCGTCAGTGGTCCATCAGCCTGAGATGTCCGGCGCAGGCGTCGGGGTCTGTGCCAAAATCGCGGATTTTGCGCTGCGAAAGCCGGCGCCATCCTTCCCGGCGGAAGCGCTTCGGGCTGCGGCACTGCAGCTTCTCGACACAATGGGCATCGTCATTGCCGCCGCACCCATGGAGGCGGGGCGGATCGCACGGGAGACGGCGGCTCTGCTCTATGGGACCGGCGCCAGCCGGCATTCGGCGCGGATGCTGTTCGACGGCCGGCGCGTGAGCGTGGCGGGTGCCGCCTTTGCGGCGGCCACGCAGACCGACAATCTCGACGGTCATGACGGCTACAGCCCGACCAAGGGCCATATGGGGGTGGCCATGGTGCCGGCACTGGCGGCTTTGGCCGAAGCGGCGCCACAGCTCACCGGGCCCGAGGCGCTTGCCTCCCTAGTCATCGGCTACGAGATTGCGGGCCGGGCCGGCATAGCGCTGCATGCGACGGTTTCGGATTATCACACCTCGGGCGCCTGGAACGCGCTCGGCGTTGCCGCCATGGCGGCGCGCTTCATCGGCCTCGATGACGGCGAGTTCCGTCATGCCCTGGGGATCGCGGAATATCACGGGCCGCGCAGCCAGATGATGCGCGAGATCGCGACGCCGACCATGCTGCATGACGGCTCCGGCATGGGCGCGCTGGTCGGCCTTTCGGCGGCCGTGCTGGCCGGCAACGGCTTTGCCGGAGCACCCGCCATCACCGTCGAAGCGCCGGAGGTGGCCCATTATTGGGAGGATCTCGGCAGGTTCTGGCAGGTCACTCGTCAATATATAAAGCCTTATCCCATATGCCGCTGGGCGCATGCGGCAATCGACGGGACACGGGCGCTCTGTCTGGCGCATCGCCTGGCGCCTGCGCAAATCGCCAGAGTGAGGGTCAACAGCTTCCACCACGCAGCGGCGCTGTTCGCAGGCATGCCGGACACGACATCGAAGGCGCAATATAGTCTGGCCTTCGCGGTGGCGACCATGATCATTCATGGCCGGATCGGCGTCGAGCATATTTCGGGTGCGGGCCTCGAAGATGCGGCGGTCGCCGCGATGCTGAAACGCATCGAGGTCGTGGAATCGGCACGTCACAGCGCCCGCTTTCCGGAAGGGCGCTGGGCCGACGTTCGGATCGAGACAATGGACGGGCGCGTCCTGGAGTCGGGCGATGTGCATGCGCGCGGCGGACCCGAGGCGCCGTTCACGCCGGACGATATCATCGAAAAATATATGGAGTTCGCCGCACCGGTGCTCGGACAAGCGCGTGCCGCGGCGATCCGCGACCGCATCCTCGGCCTCACCATGCGCGAAAGCCGGTTCGGCGACCTCGCAAGTCTGCTCTATGATCCCCCGGCCAGCCAGCGCCATGACGCTGCATAGGTTCCTGATACAAGGATTGAACCGATGAACTCCATCAAGGGCGTGATCGCGCCGATTCTGACGCCCTTCGAGGCCGACGGCAGCATTGCCCGCGATCTCTGGATCGCGCACGCGAAATGGGTGCTCGATGAGGGGGCGCATTATCTTTCGCCATTCGGCACGACGGGCGAGGCGCTGTCGCTGTCGCCGGGCGAGCGGATGGAAGCGCTGGAATGGCTGGCCGAGGCGGGCATATCGCCGAGCCGGATGATCCCGGGCACCGGTTTGACGGCCTTGCCGGACACGGTGGAATTGACCCGGCATGCCGTCGGTCTCGGCTGCGCCGGCGCGATGGTGTTGCCGTCCTTCTTCTACGTCGCAGCCGGCGATGACGGGCAGGCGCGATATTTCGGCGAATTGGTCGAAAAGGTGGCAAGTCCTGAGCTGAAGCTCGTCCTCTATCACATCCCGCAGAATTCGGGTGTGCCGGTGACACCGGACCTCGCCGCCCGGCTGAACCGAGCGTTTCCCCAAACGGTCGTGGGCTACAAGGACAGCGCCGGGGATTGGAGCAACACGGCCGCGGTTATTGCCGCAGCGCCTCAAGTCTCGGTATTCCCAAGCTCGGAAGGACAATTGACGCAAGGCCTCGCCAGTGGAGCGGCGGGCTGCATCTCGGCTTCGGTCAATCTCAATGCGGCGGCCATCAGGGCCGTCTATGACGGCGCGCGCGCCGGCAGGGATGTGATGGCCGGCGACGCCGCGATCAAGGCGTTCCGCAAGGCAGTGCAAGCCGCGGGGCTGATCGGCGGGATGAAAGCCGTGCTGGCGGTCAGGTCCGGCGATGCGCGCTGGCTCAATCTCAGGGCGCCGCATGAGAATACGACGCTCGCTTTGGGCGAGGCTTTGCTTGCGGCACTCGGTGAAGCTCGGGATGTGATTCCCGCGCGGGCGCATGGCTAGATCGGTGAGCGCGCACCCCCCGGTCATCGTTCATGCCGGCGAGCCCGGGCCGGCCCTTGCCATGCTGGCCGAAAGCCATCCGGATCTCCGGGTCAAAGCCTGCGACAGCTATGCCGGACTGGCTGAAGCCATCGCCGAGATCCAGGCGGAGGTGGTTTATTCTGTGCGCTTCGCCGGCACGCCGCTGTTCCCGCGCCGGGCGCTGGTGGAAAGCGCGACAGTCAGATGGGTATCGGTCGGAGGCTCCGGCACCGACCATCTGCGCCCATGGGACTCAGCCAAGGTGACGGTGACCAATGCTGCGGGCGTGGCCGCCGACATGATGGCCGAATATGCGCTGGGCGCGATGCTGTCCTTCTCGCTCGACCTGCCGGGATTCGCCGTGCATCAGCGTGCAAGGCGATGGACAGCCGGAAAAGTCGAGCCGATCGCTGGACGCACTGTGCTGATTCTCGGACTGGGCAAGGCCGGCCAGGCGCTGGCCCGGCGCGCCAAGGCGATGGACATGACGACGCTCGGCGTCAGGGCCCGGCCGCGACCGACCGCTTATGTCGATGAAGTCCATAGCAGCGACAGTCTGCCGGACCTCTGGGCGCGCGCCGATTTCATCGTCTGCTGCCTGCCGCTCCTGGAGACGACGCGCGGGATCGTGGGCAGAGAGGCTTTCGCCGCGATGAAGCCGACGGCGGTGCTGATCGACGTCTCGCGCGGGGGCGTGGTCGAGGAGGCGGCCCTGGTCGCAGCACTCGATGCCGGACGGATCAAGGGTGCGGCGCTCGATGTATTCGCAACCGAGCCGCTGCCGGCCGATCACCCCTTATGGGGCTACAAGAACGTGCTCATCACACCGCATTGCTCGTCGGTCTATGACGGCTGGGAGACAAGATCGGCGCGCATGTTCGCGGAGAACCTGGAACGCTATCGGCGCGGTGAAAAGCTGACGAATGTGGTGGACCCGGCGCGGGGTTACTAAGACGAGGAAGGAGCGCAGCAATGACGGTACATGAAAGACGCAGCGGCGGGCGGCGCTCGAAAGCGGGCCGCAGCGGCGGCGGCATTCCGCAACTGCCGTGGCAGCGTGTGACCAATCCCTATCCGCCGATGCAGCTCCTGAACGAGGAGCAGATGGACAAGCTGCACCGCACCTCCATGCGCATCCTTTCGGAGCTCGGCATACAGGTGATGGGCGAGAAGGTGATGCAGATATTCGAGGCGGCCGGGGCCATTGTCGACCGCAGCGCAAGCACCGTGCGCATCGACGAAGGCATCGTGGCCGAGGCGGTGAGGAGGGCGCCGTCGTCCTTCACCATCACGTCCCGCAATCCCAGCAAGGAAATCAGGATCGGCGGCAACGACCTGGTGTTCGGGCTGGTCGCGGGTCCCCCCAATGTGCATGACCGCGTCAACGGACGCCGGCAAGGCAATCTCGCCGACTATGAGAACTTCATCCGGCTGGCGCATCATTTCAACGCCATCCACATCATCGGCAATCAGGTGGTGGCGCCGATGGAGCTGCCGCCCAACAACCGGCATCTCGACACCTATCGCGCCAATCTGACGCTTTCCGATCTGAGCTTCCATTGCTCCGCGATCGGCCGGGGCCGCGCCATGGACAGCATCAACATGACGGCCATCGCGCGCGGCACAACCGTCGATGCGATGCGCGCCTCGCCCGGCGTCACCACCATCATTTCCGTCAATTCGCCGCGGCTTTTCGATGAAGCGATGGCTGAGGGCCTGATCGCCATGGCCGAGCATGGCCAGCCGGTCACCATCACCCCGTTCACGCTCATGGGGGCGATGACGCCGGTTACGCTGGCGGCGGCCTTGGCGCAGCAGAATGCCGAAGCGCTTTTCGGCGTGACCCTGACGCAGCTGATCAATCCCGGAACGCCGGTGATGTATGGCGCCTTCACCTCGAATGTCGACATGCGCTCGGGCGCGCCGGCCTTCGGCACGCCGGAAAATGCCAAGGCCAATATCGTCGCCGGCCAGCTGGCCCGCCGCTACGGCCTTCCCTATCGAACGTCCAATGCCAATGCATCCAATGTCGTCGACCTGCAGGCCGCCTACGAAACGGAAATGGCGACCTGGGGCGCCGTGCTTGGCGGCGCGAACCTGATCTACCACGCCGCCGGCTGGCTGGAGGGCGGGCTCACCGCGTCCTACGAGAAGCTCATCCTCGATGTGGAAATCCTGCAGAACATGATGGAGTTCCTGCGGCCGCTGCCCTTCGAGGAGGACGATCTCGGCTTCGAGGCGATCAAGGCGGTGCCGACCGGCGGACATTTCTTCGGGTCCGATCACACCATGGCCCGTTATGAAACGGCATTCTACCGGCCCATGCTGTCCGACTGGCAGAACTACGGCAGCTGGCA
This sequence comes from Pseudomonadota bacterium, assembly GCA_021828105.1. Taxonomy (GTDB): domain Bacteria; phylum Pseudomonadota; class Alphaproteobacteria; order Rhizobiales; family Aestuariivirgaceae; genus Taklimakanibacter. Next base: position 24,787 of record JAKATG010000023.1, on the reverse strand, counting down.
GGAGGGAGGCGGGCACGATGCGCTCGAGCGCGCGACGCAACTGTGGCAGCAGGCGCTGCGCGACTATCAGGAGCCGGTCCTGGATCCGGCCGTCCGCGAAGAACTCGACGCCTATGTCGCCAACAGAAAGCAGGAGATCGGCTGGGGCGAGCCGTGAAAGCTCATGCTGCCATCCAGCCGCCATCCACCATCAGATTGACGCCGGTGACATAGCTCGACATGTCGCTGGCGAGGAAAAGAGCGGCACCGGCGACGTCATCGGGTGCGCCGAGCCGCGGCCACGGGGTCCGGCGGCGTGAATAGGCGAGCGCATCGGGATCGTTGGCGATGCCGGGCTTCCCCGTGATGATCTTTCCGGGCGCGATCGCGTTGCAGACGATCAGGTCTTGGGCATGATCGACCGCGATCTGGCGCGTCATCTGGACGATGCCGCCTTTGCTCACCGAATAGGGAAAATCGCCCGGACAGGCGACCATGCCATGTTGCGACGATATGTTGATGATGCGCCCGCGCACGCCGTTCACGGGGGCCTGGTTCAGCATCTGCTGGACGGTGCGCTTGCAGCAATAGAAGAAGCCGGTGAGATTGACGCCGATCACCCGGTTCCATTGTTCGGGCGTAGTCTCCAGCAAATTTGTCGAGGTGTAGATGGCCGCATTGTTGACCATGATGTCGAGCCTGCCGAACCGTTCGACGGTGGCCGCCACCAGGCGGTCGACGGCGGCCCAGTCGGCGATATCGGTCGGACGATAGTCGGCGATGCCGCCGGCCTGCTCGATCACCGCCTTCGTCGGCAAGCCGTCTTCGATCGGAACCTCGACGCTGTCGGCGATGACGACGCTGGCGCCCTCGGCGGCATAGCGCCGGGCGATGGCGCGGCCTATCCCTGAGCTCGCGCCGGTGACAATGGCGACCTTGCCTGCAAGATGTCCCATGGTTCGCTTCCGCCTTTCCGCGTGACGACCTGGCCTCTCTGCTGGGCCACCAATTTGCCGTCCCGCACGATCTCCTCGCCGCGCAGAAGGACGCGGGTGAGCCTGGCTGACACGGTCCAGTCGTCATAGGGCGTGTAGCCGGCCTTGGAAACCTGATCGGCGTTGCGGATGACGCTGCTCTGACGCGGGTCGAGGAACACGATGTCCGCATCATGACCGACGGCGATCCGTCCCTTGGATTTGCCGAGACCGAAACGTTCCGCCGGGTTGCGCGCGCATAGGCGGGCGATGTCGGCAAAGTCGATCAGGCCTTCATCGACGAGCTTGAGCATCGCCGGCAACAGCGTCTGCAACCCCGGCATCCCACCTGGAATGTCGCCGAAGGCCGTGAACTCTGGGGCCTTCTCGGCGGGCGTGTGCGGGGCATGGTCGGTGCCGATGATGTCGATGAGGCCATGGACGACAGCCTGGCGCAAGGCATCGATATCGGCTTTCGCCCGGAAGGGTGGCGAGGCTTTCACATTCGCTCCCTGCAGCCTGTAGTCTTCCGCCGTGAAGAACAGATTCTGCGGCGTGGTCTCGATGCTTGCATCGGCCATTCCGCGCAGGCGCCCCCAGGTCTCCACGCCGAACGACGAATTGATCTGCCGCACATGGATCGGGATTCCGGTGGTCGCGGCAGCCAGGACGGCGCGCGAGATGCCGTTGGCTTCCGCCGATGCCGGACGGCTGTCCAGAAAAGCCGCAATTTCATCGGTGCCCGCGCGCTCGAGGCCGCCGAGCAGAAGCGACTGATCGCCGGGCGAGATCGCGACCAGCGTATCGAGGCCGCGGAAGCGCTCGAGCGCCTGGAGCACGGCGTCCATGGTCGCGAACAGAAAGGGCTGCGGCACGTCGGCGGTGAAGAGCTCGAAGGATACTGGCGCCAGCTCGTGCAGCGGCAGGATCTGATCGAGGTCATGGCTGACGACCGCCTGGAAGCCGACATCGACATGGATGCGGTTCTGCGCCATCGCCATTTTGTCGGAGAGCTGTTCGGCGGTGGCCGTCCACGGATCGTCCGTCGGCATGTCGAGCACCGTCGTGACGCCGCCGAGCGCCGCCGCGTGTGTGCCGGAGGAGAAGTCCTCCTTGTGCGTGAGGCCGGGCTCGCGCAGATGCGCATGCGCATCGACGAGGCCGGGCAGGAGGATGGAGCCCGACGCATCGATGACGGTCCGTGCCGTTGCCGCCGTGTCCTGGCCGAGCAAGGCGGCGATGCGTCCGCCCACGATGCCCACCTGGCCGGTGCTTTGCGCATCGGCATCGATCACCGTAGCGTTGGTGATCAGCGTGTCGAAGTCCTTAGCCATGTCGTTCGAAGCTTTCATGATGGTCCAGCCAGTAACGCGCGATGTCGAGGCGGCGCATGAACGCAACCCCCGGCGTCTTCGTAGCGTATTCGATGACATCGCGCAGCCCCGATGCGCGATTGGGCTGGCCGGTCCAGCGGCAATGGATGCCGATGGTCAGCATGCGTCCGCCGATCTCATCGGCTTCGCCGAGCAGATAGTCGATGGCCGAGCGGCAGTCCTCGGCGAAGTCGCGCGGATTGCTGTAGCCCGGCGCGATCAGATAGCGGCTGTCATTCAGCGTCTTCGAGTAGGGGACGACGAGAATCCGCGTGCCGTCATGCTCGGTGAAATACGGCAAGTCATCGTTGCAGGGGTCGGAGTGATAGAGAAAGCCGCCCTCGCGCACCAGGAGGTCGCGGGTGTTGACGCTCGGAAACGACCGACAATTCCAGCCCAGCGGACGCTGCCCGGTCAGCTTCTGATAAAGTGCTATCGCCTCATGGAGATCGCGCTCTTCCTGCTCGCGGTCGACGGTCGAATATTCGGCCCAGCGCAAGCCGTGGCCGAGCAAATCGTGACCTCGCGCCTTCATCCAATCGACGACGGCGGGGTTGTGCTCGAGCGCCACGGCGCAGGCCGAGACCGTGACCGGTATCCGGTAGCGGTCGAACAGGCGCGCGAGGCGCCACACGCCGGCGCGGCTGCCATATTCGAAATGCGTCTCGGTGCCGAGGTCGCGCACCGGAGGGCTGACGGGGATGTTGTATTCGCCCCAATTGTCGTTGCGCCCATCCTCCGCCCATGAATATTCGGATCCTTCCTCGTAATTGAGGACGAGATTGATCGCGACCTTCACGCCGCCGGGCCAGGTGATGAAAGGAGGGTTCGGACCATAGCCCACGAAGTCGCGCGGCTGATTGTTCGTCGGCATCGGAAATTCCTTTCAGCTCATTTCATGCTCGGCAATCCAGTCCATATAGGCATGGAAGGCCTCCTTGCCCGGTCGTGGCCGCCAGTTGGTGTCGCGCTCGATGCGGGCAATGTCATAGGCGCCCCACATGCCATGCTTGAGGGCCGGATCCTGGACGATATTGGCCTTATCCGCGGCGCTGATCTCTGCCGTGAGGCCCGGCACTCTTTCGCGCGCCCAGCCGATGATGTCGCCGATGGTCGTAGTCGTGCCGCTGCCGATATTGTAGTGGCGATAACGCAGTTGCGGGGCGTCGAGGAGTGCGATGATCGCTCGCGCCACGTCGCTCGACTGGATGTAGTCGCCGACCGGCTCCAGGCTGTTCGGGCGGATCACTTCGCCGGCTAGGGCGAAATGGGCGATGCGGTTCGGCACATGCCGGAAGTTGCGGCTTTCGGTTGCCCGGTCCATGGGCCCATAGACCGATGCCAGCCTGACCGAAGCCGCCGACAGGCCGAACAAATCGGCATAGCGGTTGACGACCATTTCGGAAGCGAATTTGGAGATGCCGTAGAGGGTGAGCGGCGCCACATAGCCGTCTTCGGGCAAGGGCTCGCCGCTCCAGTCTGGCCCATGATGGCGATAGATCGCGCCCGAGCTCACATAGACGAGGCGCCTGACGCCGGAATGATTGCGCGCCCAGTCCAGCATGCGCACGGTGCCCATCAGATTGACGTCGACGATCCGGGCAGGGTCCTCCGCCTCCGGCTGGCGCTTCGCTTCCGATGCGCTGCCGCGCGAGATCGGCGTGATCGTCGCGCCATGAACGATGGCGGTGATGTCTTCCGCGTCGAGCGCCGCCGACCATGCCGAGGGATCGAGGATGTCGGCGGTGATGACCGTCAGGCGGTCTCGCACCGGTGCAAAGTACTTCTGCGCCATCGCATCGAGACCGGAGCGGTCGAGAATGACGGTGCGCGCCTTGGGATCGCGATCGAGCCATTCGCGCGCGAGGACGCTCATGACGAAGCCGGTGCCGCCGGTGACGAGGAGGGTCATGTCGAGAAGCCTTGTGTTGGGAAGACAAAATTACCGTGCCGCATAGCCGCCATCCACCAGCATGTCGGTTCCGGTCACGAAGGAAGCATCGGAAGAGAGCAGGAAGACCGCCGCTGCCGCGATTTCCTCTGGCTGCGCGATGCGGCCGAGGAGATGCAGAGGGCCGAGGCCGGCATCGGCCGCGGCAAGAGTGGGCCATCGCTTCAGCAGGCGCGCCGTGGCCACGGCGCCGGGCGACAGGCTGTTGACGCGTATGCCGTGTTGGGCGTGATCGACCGCCATCGCCTTGGCGAGATGGACAAGGCCGGCCTTGGCCGCGCAATAGGCGACCGACTTGCCGGTGGCGACGCGGGCAAACTGCGAACCGATCAGCACGATCGATCCGCCACCACCCGCAATCATCAGCGGCACGGCGAATTTGCTGATCAGGAAGGCGCCGGTCAGGCTGACGTCGATCTCGAGCCGCCATGTGGCAGGATCGAGATCGGCGACGGTTCCGTCCGTCGACGGCGCCGCCGCATTATGGACCAATCCATCGAGCCGTCCGAACCGCTTGCGCGCCACATCCACGGCATGCTGGGCCGCGTCGATATCGGTGACGTCGCATTCGACCGCCTCGGCATCCGGTCCGAGCTCTGCCGCCAGCGCCTCGACGGCCTCGGCATTGTGGTCCGCGCAGACGACCTTGCCGCCTTCGGCCTGGCAGCTTTGCGCGATGGCGGCGCCAATGCCGCTCGCGGCACCGGTGATCAGGATCACCTTGCCGGCCAGCCGGTCGGTCCCGGTCATCGATCACCTCCGGCCGCACGTGCGACCGCGGTCGTGAGCGGCGGGCGCGCCAGATTGAAGCAGGCGGCAATGGCGACGAGAATGCCGCCCGCCCCTAGCACGAACAGCATCGCTTGCGGCGCCGTGCGCTCCATCAGCCCGGCGGCCAAGCCCGGGGTCAGAATGTTTCCGATCGAGTAGAGCAGCAGCAAGGCGCCCGACGCGGCGACCATGTGGCGGCTGTGAAGCTGCGAGTTGGCGAAGGCGATCGCCACCGGATAGACGGTGAGCGCCGTGGCGCCGTAAAGGAAGAACAGCACGAACAAGAGCGGCGCGGAGCTTTTGCCGAGCCAGGCGATCGCGGCGCAGAGGAAAACCGAGAGCAGGCCCTGGATCAGCAGCATGACGCGCCGGTCGAGGCGATCCGAAAGCCAACCGACCGGAGTCTGCGCCACCATCCCCGCTATGCTGATGGTGGTGACGAGGCCCACTATTGCCGTCGCGGACAGGCCGATGCCGGCACCATAGAGCGGCGTCAGCACGAAGATGTTCAAATTGGTGATGCCCGCCTGGAAGATGGCGACGACGGTCACAGGCGCCAGGCGGAAGAGGCGGATGAGACCGTAGCTTTCGTCGCGCTGCGGACTTTCAGGTGCGGCCGAGACAAACGGCAAAGCGGGCCATGGGCCGGACGCAAATTTGGCCAGGAATGCCAGCAGGGCCGTTGCCGCGCTGATGGTGAAGAGGTGCGGCGAATGCGGGCCGGCCACGGCGAGAAGAAGCTGGCCGAGGAGAACCGCGACCGCGGTCGTCAGCATATAGACGGAGAACAGCGTTCCGCGGTTGTGCTGCTCGGCATAGAGGTTGATCCAGCTCTCGCAGACGATGAACAGTGCCGACATGGCGAGCCCACCCAACAGCCGGAAGCCGAACCAGGCCGGCATGAAGTCCGTCAGCATGAAACCCGACGAGGCGAGGGCGGAGATCAGCGTAATCAGCGTGAAGGCGCGCTCATGGCCGAAGCGGGAGACGAGCGGCCGCGTGACCAGGCAGCCCACCAGGAAGCCGATCGGGTAGGCCGTCAGCACCATTTGCACGATCCATGGCTGGACGGCGGGATTGCTGAGAGCGAGCGAGACGGAAGTGGTGAGCATGGCGCTGGCGGTGCCGGCGAGGCACACCCGGTTCATGATCGGCAGGATGGCGCGCGAGCGTTCGGCGCGGCTCCAGAAACGCAAAGCTGAGAGCCTGAACGGCGTCATGAGGGCTCATGAACCTTGGGCGCGGGCGACACGATCGCTGCCCGCATCCGCAGATCCTCTATCGGAATATGACAGGCGATCTCGTGCGTGTCCGATACTTGCTGGACCGGCGGCGGAACCGTGTCGCAGATCGCGCCGACCCTGCGATGGCAGCGGCTGGCGAAGCGGCAACCGGGCGGCACATTGACCGGGCTCGGGGTCTCGCCGGTGAGCATGATGCGGGTCCGTGACGTTTCTTCGGGGTTGGTGCTGCGGATCGCCGAGATCAGCGCCTCGGTATAGGGATGGGTGGTATCGCCGAAGATCTCATCGACGGTGCCTTTCTCCATGATCCTGCCGAGATACATGACGACGACCTTGTCGGCGACGTGGCGGACGAGGGCGAGATCGTGGCTGATGAACAGCATCGTCGTATGCTGGCTCGCCTGGATATCGAGCAGCAGGGTCACCACTGCGGCCTGCACCGAAACGTCAAGCGCCGAGACTGGCTCGTCCGCGACGATCAGGGACGGGTCGATCGCGAAAGCGCGCGCGATCGCGATACGCTGCTTCTGGCCGCCCGAAAGCTGGCCGGGCTTGCGCGTCGCGAAATCGGGCGACAGCCGCACCATCTCGAGCAGCTCGCGCATGCGCTGCTCGACGGCATCGCGGCCTTTGCGGAGCCCGAACTTCTTCAACGAGCGGCGTATCGAAAAGCCGGCCGAGTGCGACGGATTGAGCGTCGAATCCGGATTCTGGAAGATCATCTGGATCGATTGCAGCAGGTGCCGGGGTCGCTGGCTTGCCTCCAATTCGGCGATGTTCTCGCCGGCCATGCGAATCTCGCCCGAGGTCGCGCGATCGAGGCCGGTGACGATGCGCGCCAAGGTCGACTTGCCGCAGCCCGATTCACCGACGAGGGCCACGATCTCGGCCTTGCCGGCCGCGAAGGTGACCGCTTCATTCGCCGTCACGGTCCTGCGGTAACCGATGTGATAGAGCTTGCCGATGTCCGATATCTCGATGGTATCGGCGGGCGAGACGGCGCCGCTCATATGAGGCGGCAGTTCTGTCCTGGTCCAGTCAATCTCGCGCCATCGGCTGCAGCGGACGAGATGGTCCTTTCCTGCAGCCGCCAGCGGGATTTCCGGCAGGCTGTCGCAGATGCCGGCCCGGAACTCTCGGCAGCGTGGTCCGAACAGGCACCCCGGCGGCCGCTCGCCGGGAAGCGGAATGTGCCCGGGTATGGCGGCCAAAGTGCGCGTGTGCTTGCCGCTGGCGATATCGGGAATGCAATCGATGAGGCCCTGCGTGTAGGGATGGCGCGGCCTGCCGAACAGGTTTCGAGTGGGCGCTTCCTCCACCATCTCGCCTGAATACATGATGCCGACGCGGTCGCAAGCCTCGGCGATGAGGCCGAGATTGTGGGAAATGAACAGAAGGCTGGTCCGGTAGCGGCGGCGCAATTCGGCGATCAGATCGATGACGGCAGCCTCGACCGTGACGTCGAGGCCGGTCGTCGGCTCGTCGAGGAGGAGCAGCGCGGGCCGCCCGAGCAGAGCCATGGCGATGACGACACGCTGCTGTTGCCCGCCGGAGAGCTGATGCGGATAGCGCTTCAGCATGTCGCCCGCATCCGGCAGGCGCACGTCCTTCAGCATGGCCGCCGCCATGTCCGTGGCCTCGGCGCGGGTCGAGCCCAGATGCAGCATGGGCACTTCGCTGAGCTGTGCGCCGATCGTCTTGACCGGATTGAGCGCGCCCATGGGGTCCTGATAGACCATGGCGATGCGCCGCCCGCGTATGGCGCGCAATTGCCGCTGTGTCGCGCCGACCAGCTCCTGCCCCTCGAGGCGGATGCTGCCGCCCGCGATCACGCCGGTGCTGCCGAGATATCCCATGATCGCCATGGCCGTCGTGCTCTTGCCGCAGCCGGATTCGCCGACCAGCCCATAGCTCTCGCCGGGTCTGACGCTGAAGGAGAGCTTGGGCACGGCGACGATCGTTTCCATCTTGCCGCGATATTCGATGCGCAGGTCCCTGACCTCGAGCAGCGGTGCGATGGGTGCGGCCGTCATGGCTTCCAGGCCTCGCGCAGGCCGTCGGCCAGGAGGTTGAAGCCCAAAACCAGGCTGACGATGGCAAAGGAAGGCACGAGCGACATCAGCGGCCAGACATTGAGGACGGTGGTGCTCTCCTTGACCATGCCGCCCCAGTCGGGATTGGGCGGCGGCAGGCCGAGGCCAAGAAAGCCCAATATGCCGATGGTGATGATCGTGTAGCCGATGCGCAGACAGGCATCGACGATCAGCATGCTGCGGCAGTTCGGCAAGAGCTCGACGAGCATGATGAACAAGGTGCTCTCGCCGCGCAGCCGGGCGGCTGCGATATATTCCTGGTGTTTCAGGCCAAGCACGAGACCGCGCGTGATGCGGCCTATGCCGGGTGCCGAGGCGATCGTCGTGGCGATGACGATGTTGATGATGGAAGGGCCGATATTGGCGATCAGGATGACGTAGAGCACCAGCACCGGAAAGGCGAGGATGACATCGGAAAAGCGGCTGATCACGGCATCGATCCAGCCGCCATAATAGCCCGCCAGCATGCCCATGGTGATGCCGACGATCATGGCGACGGCGACCGAGAGCGGCGCCACCGTCAGCACCGTGCGGGCGCCGAATATCAGGCGCGACAGCTGATCGCGGCCGAGAATGTCGGTGCCGAGCCAGTGGGTTGCCGACGGCGTCGGATCGACCATCGCCGTGACATCCTGCTCGGTCGGTGAGTAGAGCGGCAGGATCGGCGCGAAGAGGGCGGCCAGGACCCAGAAGGCCACGATGAACAAGCCGATCATCGCCGTGCGGGAGCGCAATATCCGCGTCCACTGCCGGCGCTTGATGATCTTCGCGCTCGCGGCCCTCGCTTCCATCGCGCCTTGTTCGGTCAACACGCTCATCGCAATCTTATCCGCGGATCGAGCAGCATGTAACCGAGATCGCCGATGAACTGGGTTGTGACCGCGATGGCCACGGTGATCAGCGTGGCCGCCTCGATTGTGGCGATGTCGCCGAACAGGCTGGCATCGAGAAGCAGCCGGCCGAAGCCCGGATAGGCGAAGACCAGCTCGGTGACGACGACGCCGCTGATCAGGAAGTTGATCTGCAGGAGGAGGACGGTGAACGGCGCGATCATGGCATTGCGTAGCGCATGGCCGAGGACGACTTGCCTTGTGCTCATGCCCTTCAGCACGGCGGTTCGGATATAGGGTTTCTCCATGACGCCGATCATCGAGACGCGGATCATGCGGGCGACATAGCCGAAATCATAGATCACCAGCACCGCGACCGGCAGCACGAGCTGCGAGGGGATCGACCAGCCGCTGCCGGTGTCGAGCGAGCTGGTGCCGGGCAGTAGCGGCCATAGGATCACGAACAACGTCACCAGGAAGACGCCCGAGGCGAATTCCGGGATCGAGGTGAAGGTGATGGAGACGACCGAAAGCGAACGGTCGAGGATGCCGCCCTCCTTCAGTCCGGAAAGGACGCCGAATAGGATCGACAGCGGCACGATCAGCATGAAGGCGAGGCCGCCGAGAATGGCGGTGTTGCCGAGCCTGTCCCAGATGACGTCGTTCACCGGCAGCTTGTTCAATGTCGAATAGCCGAAATTGCCGAAATAGCGGGCACCACGGGGATCCGTGAAGTTAAGGCCGGTGCTCGGATCCTGCAGCGGATCGGAAATGATGCCGAGAAGCACGCCGGCCCAGCGGCCATAGCGCACGACTAGGGGATCGTCGGCCTTCAGCTTTTGGGTCAGGAGGTCGACCTGCTCTTGCGTGGCGAAAGGCCCGAGAGACTTGCGCGCCACGCTGCCCGGCGTGAATTCGCAGACGGCGAAGACCAGGAATGATGCGGCAACCATGGTAACCAGCATCATCGCCAGCCGCTTCGCCAGGAATGTTGCCATCAGCCGGTCGGTTCCGTTCCTTGCTCGATCAGTTTATTCCCGGCCGCGCGCCTGGGCGGCCGGGAACGGCGGAAAGTCAGGCGGTGGCGACCGCATAGCTGTGGGCAAAGATATATTGCGAGGGGTGCAGTTCGAAACCCTTCACCTTCTTGTCCATCACGGTCGAGAACACACGCCAGAATGGCTGCACGATCGGGCCCTCATCCTGCATGATCGCCTCGATCTTGGCCATGACCTTGCTGCGCTCCTTGGGATCGAGAATGCCCTCGGCTTGCGTAAGCAGCTTGTCGAACTCGGCATTCGAGAAGTGCGACTCGTTCCAGGCCGCATTCGAGCGGTAGGCCAGCCCAAGCGTCATGATGGCGAGCGGCCGGTGGCCCCAGGCCGTCAGGCTGAACGGTGCCGCCGTCCACACTTCCCAATATTGGGCGCTCGGCAGCGACTTGATGTTGATCTTGATGCCGACGTCCTTGAACTGCTCAGCCAGGGCCTGGGCGGTATTCAGCTCCCAGATCGGATCGGGTCGAGTGACCATGTCGTATTCGAAGCCGTCGGGAAAGCCGGCATCGGCCAGCAGCTTTTTCGCCTTGTCGATGTCGCGGCCGTATTTCGGCAATGCCGCATATTCCGGATGCGAGGGCGCGACATGGTGGTCTTCGGCGGGCGTACCGGCGCCCAGCAGCACGGTCTGGATGATCTTGTCGCGGTCGATGGCGTGGCGCATCGCCTGGCGCACGCGCTTGTCCTTGAACTGCTCGACCTCGGGATGCATGCGGGCGACGATGGTCTGCGTCGTCTCCACCGTATAGACCGCGACATGCGGGAAGGCCTTCATCGAATTGATCTGCACGGCGTCGGCTTCCGAGAGGCCGTCGACCTGCTTCGACGCCATCGCGGCGATGCCGGCGCTGGGATTGTCGCCGAGATCGACGAACTCGAAGGTGTCAAGATAGGGGCCATCGCCCCAATAATCGCTGCGCGCTTTGTATTTCGCAGCCTTGCCGACCGTGTACTCGACGATCTCGAAGGGGCCCGTGCCATTGGCGCCGGCACCGAAGGCGCCCTTCTCCTCCGGATCGAGAATGAACATCGGATAATGGAAGAGATGCTCGGCCACGGCGATCTGCGGCGATGATGTATTGAGCCGCACCGTGTGGTCATCGACCTTCTCGATGGCCTTGTCCGACCACAGCCGGCTCGACTTCTTCGGGTTTCCCTTGTCGTCCTTTTCGCCGGTCTCGTATTCTTCGACCAGATAACCGGTGAACAGGCCCAGCATCGATGAGCCGATCTTGGGATCGCAGACCCGCTTGAGATTCCAGATCACATCGTCGGCCGTCAGCGGCCGGCCTTTGCGCCACTTCACATCCTTGCGCAAATGCAGGGTCCAGCTCTTGAGATCGTCGCTGACCTCCCATTTCTCGAGCAGATAGGGATGGGTGATGTTGTTGCGGTCGGTGATGGTCAGATATTCGCAGACCTGCCGGATGACGTTCGATTTCTCAGCGAAATCGGCAAGGTGCGGGTCCTTGATCTCCATGCAGCGCATGCCGATGCGCAGATTGCCGCCCTTGGGCATGGCCGCGGCCCGCGCCGCGCCGATGGGCTCGGCGATCCCCGCCATGGCATAGGCGGCACTTGCCGAGAGGCCGAGCAGGGTCGATTTGCGCAGGAAATCCCGGCGGCTGATGCTCCCCTCATTGAGCTGGCCGAGGAGCGTCGGAATATAGGGATGCGTTGTCTTATCCACGGTCTTGACCTCCCAGTTATCGGCGCCGCTGATCCGCGGCACTCTTTGTCCCGAGCAAAAGCTACACGCCGTCAACCGGCTCACAAACGAAAGTTGATATGCCTATGGCTTCGTTTTTTTTGGCCATCTTGGCTTCGAAAAGCGGCGCCGGCCGCTTTACAGGCGTTTCCCACGTTATCTAGATAGCCTGCGCTCGAAAAACTGGGGTCATTGAGCTCCAACTGCCCACATCCATGACGGGGAAATTTGCGCCGCCCCGAAAGAGGGACGAATTCAAGATGCGAACCCACGCCCAGGCTGTAGTGATCGGCGGCGGCCTGATCGGATGCTCGATCCTCTACCATCTCGCGAAACAGGGCTGGCGAGATGTCGTGCTGTTCGAGCGCGACGAGCTGACCTCCGGTTCCACCTGGCATGCCGCCGCAAACATCCACGGGCTGCATGATGTGACCAACATCAGCCGCCTGCAGCACTATACGATGGCGCTCTACAAGGAGCTGGAAAAGGAGACCGGCCAGGGCTGCGGCATTTTCCAGCCGGGTTCGCTCTATCTGGCCCAGACCGAGGCGCGCGAGCATCAGCTCAGATTGCAGGAGGCCAAGGCCCGCCGCTACGACATGAATTTCTATGAAGTGGACCGTAGCGAGGCGGAGCGGCTGCATCCGCTGGTCGATTTCGACGGCATTCGCTGCATCATGTACGAGCCCGAAGGCGGCAATGTCGATCCGTCCGGCGTAACCGCCGCCTATGCCGCTGGGGCCCGCCAGCGCGGCGCCGAAATTCACCGCTTCACCGCGGTGACGGGAACCGAGCAGCGCCCGGATGGAAGCTGGACCGTGCGCACGACCAAAGGCGATGTGCACGCCGAGTGGGTCGTCAATGCCGCGGGCCTGTGGGCGCGCGAGGTCGCCGCCTTGGCGGGGCTCGAGCTGCCCCTCATCCCGACGGAGCATCAGTATTTCGTGACCGAGACCATACCGGAGATCGCAGGAATGGGCCGGCGGCTGCCTTCGGTCGCCGACCGCGACGGCGAATATTATTTGCGCCAGGAAGGATTGGGACTGCTCATCGGCGCCTATGAGCGGGCGATGAAGTTCTGGGCCGAGGACGGTACGCCCAAGGATTTCGGTCACGAGCTGTTTCCCGACGATCTGGAGCGCATCGAGGAAAATATGCTGCGCGCCATCGCCCGCGTTCCGGCGGTGGGACGGGCGGGCGTGAAGAAGGTCATCAACGGTCCGATGATCTGGTCGCCCGACAGCGCGGCCCTGTTCGGTCCGATCCCCGAATTGCGCAATTATTTCTGCTGCGCCGGCATCATTCCGGGTTTCTCGCAGTCGGGCGGCCTGGGGCGCCTGGCGGCCGAATGGATGATCGAGGGCGAGCCGACGCACGATATGTTCGGCTGGGACCTGGCACGCTTCGGCCATTGGGCCGGCAAGGACTTCACCAAGGCGCGTGTCCGCGACCAGTACAGCCATCGTTTCAAAATCCATTTCCCGAATGAGGAGCGCGCCGCCGGCCGGCCGGTGCGCACGCGTCCGACCTATGCGCTGCAAAAGGACATGGGCGGCGTTTTCGGGCTCAATTTCGGCTGGGAGCACCCGCTGTGGTTCGCGGTCGACGGCGAGCCGCGCGAAGAGACAGTCGGCTTCACCCGGCAGAACTGGTGGCATCCGGTGGGGCGTGAAGCGCTCATGCTGCGCGAGAAGGTGGGCGTCATCGACATTTCGAACTTCGCCAAATACGAGGTCAAAGGAGCGGGCGCCGAGGCCTGGCTCAACGCGCTCTTCGCCAACAAGATGCCCTCGCGTGTTGGAAGGTCGTGCCTGACCCCGCTTATCGGCAAGCGGGGCGGGATCGCCGGCGATTTCACCGTGACCCGGCTCGGCCAGGACGAATTCAGGATGTTCGGCTCAGGCATGGCGGAGCGCTACCATCAGCGCTTCTTCGGAATGGTGCCCTTGCCGGCGGGCACGACATTCCGCTCGGTGACCAATGACATGTGCGGCTTCAACGTCGCCGGTCCCAAGTCCCGCGACCTCCTGCAGCGCCTGACCAATGATGATCTGACGACGCCGTCCTTCCCCTTCATGAGCTCGCGCCGCATCACCGTCGCCGGCGTCGACGTCATCGCCTTGCGCGTGTCCTTCACCGGCGATCTCGGCTGGGAGCTCTATTGCGAGGAGAAGGATCAGGTAAGGCTCTATACGACGCTGATCGATGCCGCCCGCCAGGAAGGCGGCGGGCCGGTCGGCTCGCGCGCGTTGCTGTCGCTCAGGGTGGAAAAGGGCTATGGCAGCTGGGGACGTGAATATTCGCCGGAATACTGGCCCCAGGAAGTGAAGCTCGATCGGCTGATCAAGCTGGAGAAGGGCGCCTTCCTCAACCGCGACGCCTATGTCGGGATCGCCGACAAGCCGGCGCGTGACGAGCTGATCATGATCGCGATCGAAGCGAAGAATGCCGATGCCTCGGGCGGCGAGCCGATCTTTCTGCCCGACGGCACCCCGGTCGGGCAGGTAACGTCCGGCGCCTACGGCTATTCGGTGGGCATGTCGCTGGCTTTGGGCTATGTCAAAGCGGGAACGGCAAAGTCCGGGGACGCGCTGACGGTCGCCATACTGGGTGAGCCGCATCCGGCCAAATTGCTGGAGCGTCCGCCCTTCGATCCGGACGGACACCGGTTACGCGCGTGAGCCGCGGGACTCTCCATGCATGAGCTTGTGATCACAGGCGGGCGGGTCGCGCTCGACGACGGCTGGGCCGACTGCGACATCGGCATCGACGAGGGGCGAATTTCCGCGATCGGCCCATCTTTGCAGGGCCGGAGCGCGATCGATGCATCGCGGAGATGGGTGCTGCCCGGCGGCATCGACGCCCATTGCCATCTCGACCAGCCGGTCTGGGGCGGCGCCAGGAACGCCGATGATTTCTCCTCCGGATCGATTTCGGCCGCCTTCGGCGGAACGACCTGCATCATCCCCTTCGGCATGCCGGGTCCCGATATGACGACGGTCTCGGCGCTCGAGCGGGCGATGGGGTGCGCCGCCGGCCGTTCGGTTGTCGATTACGGCCTGCATGCGGTGGTCACTCAGGCCACGGGGCCCGATGTCGAGGTGCAGCTTGCTGGGCTCAAGGAGCAGGGCATCGCATCGGTCAAGCTGTTCATGACGTATGCGGGCTTCGCCGTCGATGACGATCTCTTCCTCACCGTCCTGGACGTTGCGCGCCGGCTCGGCTTCGTCGTCATGGTGCATGCCGAGAACGATGCCGCGATCCGGCGTACGCGCCAGAAGCTGATCGATCTCGGGCGCACAGAGATGCGCTATCACACCGTCGCGCACAGCGAGATCATGGAGCGGGAAGCGACGCATCGGGCTCTGGCGCTTGCCGAGATGACCGGCGCGCGCCTGACGATCGTCCATGTCTCCTCGATCCAGTCGGCGGAAGAGGTGATGCGCGCGCGCCGGCGCGGCGTCGATGTGGCCGCCGAGACCTGTCCGCAATATGTCTTCCTCGGCGCCGCCGATCTCGATCGCCCGCCTGTGGATGCGGTGCGGTTCGTCTTTTCGCCGCCGCCGCGTTCGCCGCTGAGCCGGCAGCATCTCTGGCAGGCCTTGGCGGAGGGCGGCATCGATATCTGGTCTTCGGATCATTCGCCTTACTTCTTTGCCGACAAAGTGGGCAGCGCCAACAGGCCGGGCTTCACCACGACGATCAGCGGTGTTCCCGGGCTCGAAACCAGGCTGCCGCTCTTGTTTTCCGAAGGATTGCTGACGGGCCGCCTGACGCTCACGCGTTATCTCGACCTCACCGCGCGCAGGGCTGCCGTGATCTATGGGCTCGATCATTGCAAGGGGCGCATCGCCGTCGGGCTCGATGCGGATCTGGTGCTCTGGGACCCGACCCGAAGCTGGCGTCTCGGCCACGCCGAGCTTCATTCCCGCGTCGACTTCACGCCCTATGAGGGCATGGAGATAACGGGCAAGCCGATCACGGTGCTGGTCCGCGGCACACAGGTCATCGCCGACGAAAAGCTTCAGGCAGCGCCCGGCTTCGGTTGCTTCGTAGCGCGCCGCCCGTCCGATCCGGCCTCGGCTAAATTACCCGTCGAGGATTCGACGCCCTGGCTGGACCGCTGATCTCAAAATGCAGCGTCAGCTGCTCGAACCGTCTGCCGCCTTCACCGGCGGCATTTCTGTATTCGCCAGCTTGTCGGCGCAAATGCTGGCTGCCGCGACTCTTCCCAACGCTGACCAAGGGGTTTGTCTTCGGCCATCCCAGATCCTCAGGCGATTGGCGGTGTCATCTCATTTCTGAGTGAGGTTCATCAGTTCCGTTGCGCAGGCGTCGGCGACGTCATCATCGGGCTTTTCGCTGCCGGGCAGCGTGGCCTAGCCCTGCTTCTCGACATAATCGCCGCGATTGTAAGAATTTTCCTTTTGCAGCGCCGCGAGCTGGGTTGTCTGTATCTCCTGCGATTGGCTCTTGAACTGGGCGACGCAAATCGGCGTCAGCGCGGCAAGTGCCGTCTTGGCCCCTTCGTCCTTCGCCATCTGTGCCGCAGAACCGCTTGTGACGACCCAGCCGGCACTGAAGCTTACAATCGCAATGATGACGGCGCCGGCAACCCCACCCCATGCCGCCGGCTTGATCCATTCAGGAATGTTCATGATGACCTCCCTATTCGGGTTTTGGTTCGCCTCGCGAGATTCGCACGAGCCGCGCCAGGGCTGAATGGGCACTGCTACCTAGAGCGTGCAGGAGATCTCCCAGCTGGTACCGGCCGAGAGGGAGCCGGGGAAGGGTGCGACTTTTGCTGTCTGGCTGCCCGAAGCGTGATGACTCGCCGATGCTTAATACTGTTGCCTATATGAATTGGCGCGTCCGTTGCTCACGGTATACAGTAGCGGTCGCAGAGCGTTTGATCCGCTTGTGCAAAGAGGTGTCGCCATGTCTCATCACAATAGGATGCCGCCTGTCCCGCCAGCCAGCCGCAGTCGGAAAGGCGTGGGAGGAAGGCCGGAAATCAAGAAGGATATGTCACCGGGGAAGGCCGTGGACAATATTGCAGAACAAGGCGAAACGGCCAACATCAAGCAGAACACGACAAACGCCGGGTACTTCAAGGGCCGTCGTACAAAGTAACGACGCCACGGCGCCTCACTTGGGATCGTGTGCTACCTATGACTGGCAAGGACAGTTTGTCCGTCCTCGATGCAACAGGACAGGCCATGGAGATATCGGCATGGAAGAATACGACCTCTACATCAATGTCAAAAAGCCCGCCATTGGTCTCTATGTGCGCAAGGGCGCCGGTCTCCCCAATCTCGCCGACAAAAACGACTGGGTCTTTGACGGCACCGCGGCGCAAGACCTGTTGCCGCCCAGCGTCGTCGCAGGTGTCGCGGCTGACGGCCACGCCTTTCGTGACATGGACTAGCGCGTGGGTGGATGTGCTTCGACTGGCGCGCTTCCTTGAAGGCGACCTATCCGCGAGGAATATCTCATTATCGACGGAGGTAGACTTGCTGGCACCGGCGCCAGGTCCTACAAACTGACCTTGTCCGAAAGTGAACGAGATGCCGAGAGATCCTGAACAGGTCAGCAAGGAGAGAAGTGTGCCATCCGCTGTTTCGCAACCGGTCGCCGCCCAGCTCACGCGGGCGGCCATTTTTCTTGTCGTGACTCTCAATCCGGGCAAGGAAAGTGACGCCGCCATGCGCGCCATGTGCGGCGATCTGGGGGCACTTCTGCGCGCCGTCGGCTTTCGCGATCTCGAGGGCCGGCTGTCTTGCGTGATGGCCTTCGGCTCCGATGCCTGGGACCGGCTCTTTGGCGCGCCGAGGCCGAAAGACCTGCACCCTTTCCGCGAAATCCGCGGCCAGCATCATGCGGTCTCGACGCCGGGCGACGTCCTCTTTCATATCCGCTCCACCCGCATGGATCTGTGCTTCGAGCTCGCAACGCAGATCATGGCGCGGCTTGGCGGCGCGGTGGCGACCGCGGATGAGGTGCACGGATTCAATTATTTCGACGATCGCGATCTGATCGGCTTCGTCGATGGGACGGAGAACCCGGTGGACCAGGACGCCGTCAAGGCCACCATCATCGGTGAAGAGGACTCAACCTTCGCGGGCGGCAGTTATGTGATCGTGCAGAAATACCTGCATGACCTGACGCGGTGGAACGTGCTGCCCGTCGAAGCCCAGGAGAAGATCATCGGTAGGACCAAGCTTTCCGACATCGAGCTGGACGATGCCGTGAAGCCGACCTCGGCCCACAACGCCTTGACGACGATTATCGAGGACGGCGAGCAACTGGAGATCCTGCGCGACAACATGCCGTTCGGCGACGCGGGGAAGGGGGAGTTCGGCACCTATTTCATCGGCTATGCCCGTTCCCCCCATAGAATAGAGCAGATGCTCGAGAACATGTTCGTCGGCCGGCCGCCGGGAAATTATGATCGGCTCCTCGATTTCAGTCGCGCCGTCACCGGTACGCTATTCTTTGTGCCGTCGGCGACCTTCCTCGAAACCGTCGGCGCGGACGAGGCGCCCGCATCGGCTGTTGGGCCGCCCCTCGAAGAATCCGCAGCCGGATCACGACCATCTGCGCCCGATGGCTCACTCGGCATTGGTTCCCTGAGAAACGAGGCATGAAATGAATAATCTCCACCGAGAACTCGCACCTATCTCCGACAAGGCCTGGGCTCAGATCGAGGAGGAGGCGTCCCGCACCCTCAAGCGCCATCTGGCGGGGCGGCGGGTCGTCGATGTGCTGGGTCCGAAAGGGCTCGAGCTCTCGGCCGTCGGCACTGGTCATCTTCACCAGATCGAGGCGCCCGGCGCTGGAATTCAAGCCGCCCAGCGCGACGCCAAAGCGCTCGTCGAGTTGCGCGTTCCTTTCGAGCTCACGCGGCAGGCGATCGACGATGTAGAGCGCGGCGCGACAGATTCCGACTGGTCACCGGTGAAGGAGGCGGCGCGCAAGATCGCCTATGCCGAAGACCGCGCCATCTTCGATGGATATGCCGCGGCGGGGATTGAGGGCATCCGTGCGGGGAACAGCAATCCGCCGATCACCCTGCCTGCGAATGTCGCAGGCTATCCGGGCGCCATCGCGCAGGCGGTCGGCCAGTTGCGGCTTGCCGGCGTCAACGGGCCTTACGCGCTTGTGCTCGGTGCGGAGGCTTACACGGCGGCGAGCGGAGGAAGCGACGAGGGCTATCCGGTCTTTCACCATATCGAACGTGTGGTCGACGGTGGGATCATCTGGGCGCCCGCCCTTGCCGGCGGTTTCGTCGTCACCACCCGAGGCGGTGATTTTGCGCTGGATGTCGGCCAGGACATCTCGATCGGGTACCTCAGCCATTCCAGCACGGTCGTCGAACTCTATTTCCAGGAGACCCTCACTTTCCGGCTGTTGACGACCGAGGCTGCCGTCGCGCTCGCCCCGGGGAAGAAGTAACGAGTTTCGCCCCTTGCATGAGGACACTGAAATGTCGGTTACGAGCAATATCGTTTACGATCCCTGGCCACCTCTTCCATACCAGGATTTCGTGGCCACCCAGTGTCTTCTCCATATGAGCCTGCAGGTCCTGGGCAAGCTGAAACTGAAAGAGCCGTTTCAACCGCAGTGGGCTGAAGTGCCGCTCTGGCTCAGCGGCCGAGGATTGACGACAGGACCGATCCCTTATGCCGGCGGCGCATATGAAGTCTCGGCTGACTTTATTTCTCACGAAGTGGGATGCGCGACCAGTTGGGGATTTTCAGGTCGCTTCGGGTTGGGGCCGATGTCTGTCGCGGAGTTCGTCGATCACCTGTTTGGTTTGCTCCGTAGCGCAGGCGTTGATGTTTCCATCAACCGGATGCCGCAAGAAGTACCCCATCCCATTTCGTTCGACGCGGATACGCAGCGACGCCCATATGAGCCGGCACTTGTCAATCGTTGGTGGCGAATCCTCCTCAGTACGCAACGCGTCATGCAGGTTTTCCATGGTCGTTTCAAAGGCAAGACTCAGCCCATTGGTCTGATGTGGGGAACGCTCGACATTCGCGACGTGCGCTACAACGGCAAACCTGCTTCACCCGGCGCTGAGGCAGATTATGTCAGCCGCAACGCGATGGATGCGGAGTTGGTTGAGGTGGGGTGGTGGTCCGGCAGTAGCGATTATCCCCAGCCGGCCTTCTTTTCGTTCACCTACCCGCAGCCCGAAGGGATCGAAAGCGCACGAATAAGCCCGCCAGCTTCGCGATGGGACTCGGCCATGGGCGAGTTCCTTTTTGATTATGACGATTTGCGCAACTCGAAGAACCCTGATGCCGATCTGCTGTCGTTTTTCGAGTCCGCCTACAGGGCTGGTGCAGAGCGTGCAGGGTGGGACCCGAGTCTCGTTGGCAGCGGCACACCTGTGTAGCTGCTAGAAGTGTTTAACCAAGATGCATGCGGGAACGAGGGGCCCACGAGATGGTTAGAAGGTTCAAGATCGGCGATCATGTGCGCTGGAATTCCGAAGCCGGCCGGGTATCGGGGACGATCATCGCCATTCACACCACCGACTTCGACTACAAGGGTCATGTGCATCATGCCTCGCAAGCGGATCCTCAATACGAGATCAAGAGCGACAAGACCGACCATATCGCGGCCCATAAGGGCAGCGCCCTCGACTATGCGTGACGAAGGCGGTGTGTGACGCTTCCCTTCTTCACCATCGGTCATTCCAACCGAAGCCTGGCGGAGTTCATCGAGCTGTTGAGGGAAGCTCACATCGAGTTTGTCGTGGATATCAGAACAGTGCCACGATCGCGAACCAATCCGCAGTTCAACAAGGATACGCTTCCCGACGCCCTGGCGGCCGTCGGCGTCTCCTATGAGCACATGGCGGCACTCGGCGGTCTGCGCGGGAAAACCCGGGGCTCGCCTGCGGATGTCAATGGCTTCTGGACGAATGAGAGCTTCCACAACTACGCCGACTACGCGCTTTCCGCGCCGTTTCACGCAGGGTTGGAGCATCTGTTGGATGAAGGGCGAAAACGGCGTTGCGCGATCATGTGCTCGGAAGCCGTGTGGTGGCGTTGCCATCGCCGCATCGTTGCTGATTATCTCATCGCCGCTGGAGAAATTGTCTTCCATATCATGGGGCAGGGCCGGCTGGAGCCTGCCCGTCTCACCCCCGGTGCCGTGACACAGCCCGGTGGGACGATCATTTATCCGGCGGCGCATCGACCGGACGCGTGACTTTCAGGCAGCGGGCAACAAGTCCACGGACTTGGCAAGGTCTGTCAATCTCGAGGCGATCTCTTGTACCGAGGCGGGCTTACCGCGCAGCATGTGATGTTGAGCGTGAGCACGGAACGCTGTGACCAAACGTGCTCTATCGCCGGTCTTCCGGCACAGTACCTCTGCACGCTCAAATGCCGCGACAACTTCGGGCGAACGCCAGCCGCGTGCGGTCGTGAGAGCGACACCCCTGGCGAACTGGAAATCTATCTCAAGCTCATCTGCACCGGCGATATTGTTCGCCCGCATGATCTCGATCCCGTGGTCGAGTTGCTCAAGTGCGCTCTCATGCGCCGATCGCTTGATCGCCCTTTTTGCTGAGTTCAGGAGGTAGCCTGCTGCCTCTTGCCAAAGCTGAGCCAACTCAGCGTGCCGCGCCAGGCGCTCGCTGTTTTCCTCGAGCCGATCCGCATAACAGGCCTCAAGCTCGGTGAGTGCGGCCTTGTGCAGTTCGACGAGCGTCGTCGACAGTATCCGGTCCGAGATGGCGTTGCGGATAAGGGCATGCTTGAAACGCCAAGCGGCATCTGGAAAGATTTGAACCTCGACGAGAAGATCGGCATTCCTGAGGCTGCGGATGGCCGCGTCGAACCGCGCTTCAGGCAGTGCCGCCATCCTTCGCAGCGAAGGAAGCGGAATGTCGTCGCCGAATATCGAGGCAACTTCGGCGACATGCTTGGCGTCATCGTCCATTCGCTCGAATCGTGCGTCGATGATCGAGTGGATGTTTGAGGAAACGACGATCTCGCCGACTTTCCCCGCGGGTCTGTAGTGGCCGCGCTTGCCTACGAGCTTGTCGGTCTCGGCGAGGTTGCGCACCGTTTCCTCGAGGAAGAGTGCGTTGCCTTTGCACACTTCCGCGAGCTTCCGGCGCAAATTGCCGAGTCCGGCGTCGCGTCCGATGAGATAGTCAATGAGGGTTGCAGATTCGTTCGGATTGAGACCGCTAAGGCGGATCTCGACCGGCTGAGCCGCGCTAAAGACCTCGCGGTTATATTCAGGCCGGCAGGTCAGAATAAGCAGGAACCGAACGGCAGGGACCGCTTGCGCCAGCCGCGTCAGGATCGCTTCGCTTTCATGATCGATCCAGTGCAAATCCTCCACGAGCAGCACAACTGGTTTCGTCCGCGCGAGCCTCATTAGAAGGGCGACAGTCGCTTCTTGCATACGGCGCGATCGCTCGGTACCCGAAAGTGTCGCCCACAGCGGTTCTCGCGTGGGCAATTCCATCACGGCCAGCATCGGATCGAGCAAGCGTTGCTCGAGGCCTCGAGTACCAAAGGCTTTAAGAAGCTTGTCTGACGCCACCTGCGGGGCTTCCATATCGCTGATGCCGAATAGTCCCTGCAGAATCTTGCGCATGACCACAAAGCCGCTGCGCAGATCCTGCTCAAGAGCGCCGCCCTCGAGATTGTCGAATTCGTCAACAGGGATGACACCGACAAATTCGTGGGTCATGCGCGATTTGCCGATGCCAGGATCGCCGACGATCATCACCGTCTGGCCTTCGCCGTAATATGTGTCATGCCAGGCTTTGTTGAGCATCTGCAGCTGAATTTCACGGCCGACGAAGGGCGACAGCTGGCGTTCGGCGCGCAATTGCCAGCGCGAACGCCCGCGATTTATCTGCATCACTTCAAAGAGCCGCTGATCCTCGGGGTAACCCGGAATCGCGAGCGACGGAAGCTCGCGCATCGTCACAAAGCCGTCAGCGGCGGCTTGGGCGCGCCTGGTTGCGATAACGAGGTCGCGACGCAGCGCCTGATTAAGCGCATGGGCTCTGGTGACCGGTCCGCCGCGCACTTCCGCGCGGCCCGGTTCGGGAGCGGTGCTGAGGATCACATTGCCGGTATCGATGGCAATGCAGATCCGGATCGACGAGGTCGAGGACAGTTTGCGCAAATCCAATGCCGCTCGGCAGGCGAAGGCGGCGTGATCCTCGAGAGGGCGAGGTGCACCGAAAGAAGCCGTCAGCCCATTTTCGGATGCGTCGAGCATGACGCCGCCATTCGCCCGCACGATTTCGGCGGCTTGCAGGAGCAGCGGATCGATGGCTGCAAGGGCCATTTCAGGAGCAAGATCGTCCACAGGGCCGCCCGAGGATATGAAGCTTGCCGACAGGATCGTCGCCTGGCGACGGGTCCGGTGGCCAATCGGGGTCATGCTGCTTCTCAGCGGGACGTCACTCGCGAATGTCACTTTCGAGGCATTCGCCGTGACACTCTTGCGCGCGCGCTCGCTCAGGGAGGCGATTTCTCGGCCGAGATTTTCATCCGGCAGAAGCGCTTGCAGTGTATGCGCATGAACGAGCGCCCGCTCCGGCTCGTCGGCCAGACGACCGACCAGCGCGCGCAGCGTCCTTAGACGCAAGATCTCGGTCTGGTTGGTGCAATAGACGCGCCATGCTTCGAAGGTCGGGCAGCGCGGCAGATGGAGATCAGAGAGGAAGGAGCCCGAATTGCTGTTGCGATTTCTTCCAGCCGCTCGGTTGGCAAAGTGTCGACCGACTCGGGCGACACTCCCTTGATGAGTTCATAATCAAGAGCGATCGAACCGGTGACGATACGGACATGGTTGCGGTCGGCCTCGAGGCGTGCTTCACCATCCGCATTCAGGATCGGACGCAGCTTTGTGAGGCTCCAGCGCAACGACGCGCGTGGATCATCAGGAATGTCCCAGAAGAGCTCGCAGAGCCTTTCGCGACGCTGCGGCTTTTCTTGCAGCGCAAGGTAGGCGAGAAGTGCACGCGTCTTACGCGACTGCGGCAGCGCCACCACCGCGCCGTCGCGCCGAACCGAGAAGTCACCGAGCACTTTGAATTCAAATGCCAAAGCGGTCGTCCCAGCAGAAGTGTTCCGATCGCGACGGTTGCAGCTCTCCGGCCAGCCGCCAATGCGAAACACTCTGCGCTCCGAGTTTCCAACTCAGGCGTCAGAGTCCTTCTGCCGAGGAATAATATTCTATATCCGGGCTTCCTCAGCTCCTTGTATGTCACGAGTGCAACATTATTTGGCATAAAGCTATCAGAGTTGCAACATTTACTTCACGACTTACAACATTCCGAAACAGCTATTCGGTTCCCCAGTTTGGAAGTCCGCCATGTCCGAAAAGCGAGCTAAAGGGGAATCTGCCTAACGGCCAGGCACACAGCGGGCCGGACTCAGCCGCGCTGCCGTCTTGTCCGATCGCTGCCGCGGAATCTGGTCAAGGACAGAATTTCTGACCGCGTCACTCCAATGTCCTTCAACAGATGATCTGGCAGTCTGTGCAAAGACGAGTCACGCTTCCTCTCACTGCGGTGAGAGAGGGTGCCGATGACGGGCAGAGCAAGAAGCTTTTGATAGACTCCACGTCTGTTCATGGTCAATGATCTCCATTTCTCCATCGCCGGCGCGGGCCGGCTGTTGATGCAACTAGGGCCTGTTTACAATCAGGGGATTCCCAAATCAGCAGAAAATTGATTCAAGGCTGAAAAATGGAGATCAGCCTTGAATCGATTAATGTTGAGCGACACCCAATGGGTGCGGATCGCGCCGCAG
>JAKATG010000038.1:0-33677 GCA_021828105.1 Pseudomonadota bacterium | reverse complement strand
TGGTTATGCCTGGCGACAATGTGACGATGGATGTGGAGCTGATCACGCCGATTGCGATGGAAGAGAAGCTGCGTTTCGCGATCCGCGAAGGCGGCCGAACCGTCGGCGCCGGCGTCGTCGCCAAGATCGTAGAATAACGGATACTGGAAGATGCAAACGAACAACATCCGCATCCGTCTCAAAGCGTTCGATCATCGTATCCTCGATACGTCGACGCGCGAGATCGTGAACACGGCTAAGCGTACGGGCGCGCAGGTGCGCGGGCCCGTTCCGCTGCCGACCCGCATCGAGCGTTTCACGGTGAACCGCTCGCCGCATGTCGACAAGAAGAGCCGTGAGCAGTTCGAGATGCGGACGCACCGGCGTCTTCTGGATATCGTGGATTGGAATCCGCAAACGGTCGATGCGCTGATGAAGCTCGACCTGGCAGCGGGTGTGGACGTCGAGATCAAGCTCTGATCGGGCTTATGAGGAGTGAAGCGATGCGTTCTGGCATCATCGCACAGAAATTGGGCATGACCCGCATTTACACGGATGAAGGCACCCAGGTGCCGGTCACCGTGCTGAAGGTGGATAATTGCCAAGTGGTCGCCCACAAGACCGCCGAGAAGCACGGCTATACCGCGCTGCAGCTCGGCGTGGGCACGCCCAAGATCAAGCGCTTGACGGCGGCTCAGCGCGGCCATTTCGCCGCGCAGAAAGTCGAGCCGAAGCGCAAAGTGCAGGAGTTCCGCGTCAGCCCCGATAACGTGATCGCGGTTGGTGCTGAAATCACCGTCGACCATTTCGTCCCGGGGCAGTTCGTCGACGTGACGGGCACCTCGATGGGCAAAGGCTTCGCCGGCGGCATGAAGCGCTGGAACTTCGCCGGCTTGCGGGCCACGCACGGCGTCTCGATCAGCCACCGCTCGATCGGTTCGACCGGCAACCGCCAGGACCCGGGCAAGGTGTTCAAGAACAAGAAGATGCCGGGCCATCTCGGCGCCGAGCGGGTGACGACGCAGAATATCGAAGTCGTCAAGACCGACAAGGATCGCGGCCTGATCATGGTCAGGGGCTCGGTCCCGGGCGTCAAGGGCGGCTGGGTGTCGGTGCGCGATGCGGTCAAGCGCAAGCTGCCGCAGCAGGCGCCCAAGCCCGGCGCGTTCAAGGCTCCGGTCCAACAAGCTCCCGCGGCTGAAGCCGCGGCCAAGGAATAAGGATGCCTGTCATGAAAGCCGACATCCAAACCATCGAAGCCAAGAAGGCGGGATCGGTCGACCTCGCCGAGCATATCTTCGGTCTCGAGCCGCGCGCCGATATCCTGCATCGCGTCGTTCAGTGGCAGCTCAACAAGCGCCAGGCCGGCACGCACCAGGCCAAGACCCGTGGCGAGATCAACCGCACCGGCAAGAAATATGGCAACCAGAAGGGCTCCGGCGGCGCCCGCCACGGTTCGCGTCGTTCCGGCATCTTCGTCGGCGGCGGCAAGGCCTTCGGCCCGCGCTCGCACAGCCACGAGACGGATCTGCCCAAGAAGGTGAGGGCGCTCGGCCTGCGTCATGCGCTCTCTTCCAAGGTTAAGGCTTCCGAGCTCGTCATCCTCGACAAGGCGGAAGTCGGCGAGGCCAAGACCAAGGCGCTGAAGTCGGCCTTCGTCAAGCTCGGTCTCGACAATGCGCTGATCATCGACGGCGCCGAAGTGAACAAGGGTTTTGCCGCCGCGGCGCGCAACATCCCGAATATCGACGTGCTGCCGGTGCAAGGCATCAATGTCTATGACGTGCTGCGCCACAAGAAGCTCGTGTTGACGAAAGCGGCCGTCGAAGCGCTGGAGGCGCGGTTCAAATGAGCAAGGAACATTTCTTCGACGTGATCCGGGGTCCGGCGATCACCGAAAAGGGCACGCTGGTTTCCGAGAAGAACCAGGTCGTCTTCAACGTGGCCTCGACCGCGACGAAGCCGCAGATCAAGGCCGCCGTCGAAGGCCTCTTCGGCGTCAAGGTCAAGGCCGTGAATACGCTGGTGCGCAAAGGCAAGCTCAAGAATTTCAAGGGCAAGGCCGCGCGTCTCAGCGATGTCAAGAAAGCCTTCGTGACGCTGGCCGAAGGCCAGAAGCTCGATGTGACGACGGGTCTCTAAGGTTCAAGGATTGCTGAAACATGGCACTCAAAACATTCAACCCGACTAGCGCCGGCCGCCGCCATATGGTGATGGTCGACCGCAGCCATCTGTGGAAGGGCAAGCCGGTCAAGACCCTGACCGAAGGCCTGACCAAGAGCGGTGGCCGCGGCAATTCGGGCCGCATCACGTCGCGCCGCAAGGGCGGCGGCCACAAGCAGGCCTATCGCCTGGTCGACTTCCAGCGCGGCAAGGCCGATGTCGCCGCGACCGTCGAGCGTCTCGAGTATGATCCGAATCGCACGGCTTACATCGCGCTGATCAAGTACAGCGATGGCGAGCAGGCCTATATCCTGGCGCCGCAGCGTCTCGCCGTCGGCGATACTGTGATGTCGGGCGCCTCGGTCGACGTGAAGCCCGGCAATACCATGCCGCTCTCGGCCATGCCGGTCGGCACCATCATCCACAATATCGAGACCAAGCCCGGCAAGGGCGGCCAGCTCGCGCGTGCCGCCGGCACCTATGCGATGCTCGCCGGCCGCGACCAGGGCTATGCGCTGCTCAAGCTCAAGTCGGGCGAGACCCGCATGGTGCGCGCCGAATGCAAGGCGACCGTCGGCGCCGTCTCCAATCCCGACCATGTCAACGAGATCGTCGGCAAGGCCGGCCGCGCCCGCTGGAAAGGCGAGCGTCCGGTTTCGCGCGGCATCGCCCGCAACCCGGTCGACCATCCGAACGGTGGCCGCACCAATGGCGGCAAGCACTGGGCCACCCCCTGGGGCAAGCCGACCAAGGGCAAGAAGACCCGCAACAACAAGGCGACGCAGAAATTCATCCTGCGCAGCCGTCATGCCAAGAAAGCTTAAGAGGTAGTCCGGTGTCACGCTCGCTATGGAAAGGCCCGTTCGTCGACGGGTATCTCTTGAAGAAGGCGGATGCGGCGCGTTCGAGCGGCCGCAACACTCCGGTCAAGACCTGGAGCCGCCGGTCGACCATCCTGCCGCAATTCGTGGGCCTGACCTTCCAGGTCCATAACGGCAACAAGTTCGTGCCGGTGCTCGTGTCGGAAGACATGGTCGGCCACAAGCTCGGCGAATTCGCGCCGACCCGGATTTTCCACGGCCACAGCGTCGCCGACAAGAAGGCGGCGCCAGCTAAGGACGCGAAGAAATGAGCAAGAAAGCCAGAAAGCGGTCGCTTGCCGAGAACGAGGCGCGGGCAGTCACCTGCTCGATCCGCATCTCGCCGCGCAAGCTCAATGACGTCGCGGCCGGCATTCGCGGCATGAAGGTCGACAAGGCGTTGGCGCACCTCACCTTCTCGCGCCGCCGCATCGCCGGCACGATCAAGAAGACGCTCGAATCGGCGATCGCCAATGCCGAGAACAACCATGACCTCGACATCAATCAGTTGGTCGTCTCCGAGGCCCATGTCGGCAAGAATCTCGTGATGAAGCGGTGGACGCCGCGCGCCCGCGGCCGCGTCGGCCGCATCGAAAAGTTCTTCAGCCAGCTGACGATCGTCGTGCGCGAAGTGCGTGAAGAGAAGGAGGCCGCCTGATGGGTCAGAAAGTCAATCCGGTCGGCTTTAGGCTCGGTATCAACCGCACCTGGGATTCGCGCTGGTTCGCCAACCGCCGCGAATACGGCAAGCTGCTGCATGAGGACATGAAGATCCGCAACTACCTGCGCGAGCAGCTCAAGCAGGCGGGCGTCTCCAAGGTCCTGATCGAGCGGCCGCACAAGAAGTGCCGGGTCACCATCTTCTCGGCGCGCCCCGGTGTCGTCATCGGCAAAAAGGGCGCCGACATCGAGAAGCTGCGCAAGAAGGTCGCCGAGATGACGAGCTCGGAAGTGCACCTCAACATCGTCGAGGTGCGCAAGCCCGAGATCGACGCGACGCTGGTGGCCGAGAACATCGCCCAGCAGCTCGAGCGCCGGGTGGCGTTCCGCCGCGCCATGAAGCGCGCCGTGCAGTCGGCGCAGCGCATGGGTGCGGAAGGCATCAAGATCACCTGCGCCGGCCGTCTCGGCGGCGCGGAAATCGCGCGCACCGAGTGGTACCGCGAGGGCCGCGTGCCGCTGCATACGCTGCGCGCCGATGTCGACTACGGCACCGCGACCGCCATCACCGCCTATGGCACCAACGGCGTCAAGGTGTGGATATTCAAGGGCGAGATCCTCGAGCACGATCCGATGGCGCAGGACAAGCGCAATGCGGAGAGCCAAGAGGGTCAGCGTCCGCGCCGCGAGCGCGAAGCGACGGCGGCCTGAGGATTAAGGTAACGAACCATGC
This sequence comes from Pseudomonadota bacterium, assembly GCA_021828105.1. GTDB lineage: Bacteria > Pseudomonadota > Alphaproteobacteria > Rhizobiales > Aestuariivirgaceae > Taklimakanibacter. The sequence goes on along the minus strand of JAKATG010000038.1, from coordinate 29,282 downwards.
TGCAACCGAAACGTACTAAATTCCGCAAGGCCCATAAGGGCCGTATTCACGGCAAGGCGACGAGCTGCGTCAATCTGGATTTCGGCGCTTACGGCCTCAAGGCCCAGGAGCCGGATCGCCTGACCGCGCGCCAGATCGAAGCGGCCCGCCGGGCGCTGACGCGCGGCATGAAGCGCGCCGGGCGCGTGTGGATCCGCCTCTTCCCGGACGTTCCGGTGTCGAAGAAGCCGGCCGAAGTGCGCATGGGCTCGGGCAAGGGCTCGACCGAATACTGGGCCTGCCGGGTGAAGCCGGGCCGGGTCCTGTTCGAGGTCGACGGTGTGAGCCGCCAGATCGCCGAGGAAGCGCTGGCGCTGGCCGCGGCGAAGCTGCCGATCAAGACGCGCTTCGTGGCGCGGCTCGGCGAGTAAGGGGAGGGCGCCATGAAGAACAGTGACGTGAAAGCCATGACCCCGGACCAGCTCAAGGACGAGCTGATCAAGCTGAAGAAAGAGCAGTTCAACCTGCGCTTCCAGAAGGCCACGGGCCAGATCGAGAACACCGCCCGCGTCCGTCAGATCCGCCGCGACATCGCCCGGATCAAGACGTCGCAGCAGCAGCGCGCCCAGAGCGCGGCGAAGTAACGGAGAGATGTGATGCCGAAACGCGTCCTTGAAGGCGTTGTGGTGAGCGACAAGAACGACAAGACCATCGTGGTCAAGGTCGAACGGCGTCTGACCCATCCGGTTCTGAAGAAGACGGTGCGCCTGACCAAGAAGTACCATGCCCATGACGAGAAGAACACCGCCAAGGTCGGCGACGTCGTGTGGATCGAAGAGACCAAGCCTTTGTCCAAGCAGAAGCGCTGGCTTCTGGTGGAGAAGACCGGCCAGGCCAAGGGTTGAAGATTGGATCGATAAGGGAATTGGGCGCGAGTTTGCTCGGCGCCAAGGAAAACAGGTGAAGCCATGATCCAGCAAGAAACAAATCTCGACGTTGCCGACAACTCCGGCGCGAAGCGCGTGCAATGCATCAAGGTGCTGGGCGGCTCGAAGCGCAAATACGCGCATGTCGGCGACGTCATCGTCGTGTCGGTCAAGGATGCCATCCCGCGCGGGCGCGTGAAGAAGGGCAATGTCATGAAGGCGATCGTCGTCAGGACCGCCAAGGACATCCGCCGTCCGGACGGTTCGGTCATCCGCTTCGACCGCAATGCGGCAGTGTTGATCAACAACCAGGGCGAGCCGGTCGGCACGCGCATCTTCGGACCGGTGCCGCGCGAACTGCGCGCCAAGAACCAGATGAAGATCATTTCGTTGGCGCCGGAGGTGCTGTGATGGCGTTGAAACTCAAAATCCGCAAGGGCGACAGGGTGGTCGTCCGCACCGGCCGCGACAAGGGCAAGGTCGGCGAAGTGCTGCGCGTCTTCCCGGAAGACAACCGCGCGCTCGTCCAGGGCGTCAACCTCGTGCGCCGGCACCAGAAGCAGACGGCCGGCCAGGAAGGCGGCATCATCTCCAAGGAGATGCCGATCCATATCTCGAACATCGCGCTTCGCGATCCCAAGGACGGCAAGCCGGTCAAGGTCGGCTACAAGGTCCTGAAAGACGGCAAGAAGGTGCGGTTCGCCAGGAAATCCGGAGAAGTGATCGATGGCTGACAAATACACGCCGCGGCTCAAGCAGCATTATGACGAAGTGATCGTCAAGAAGCTCGTCGAGCAGTTCGGCTACAAGAACCCGATGGAAGTGCCGAAGCTCGACAAGATCGTGCTCAACATGGGCATTGGCGAGGCGACGGCCGATTCCAAGCTGGTCCCGGTCGCGGTGGCGGAGCTCGAGAAGATCGCCGGCCAGAAGGCCGTGATCACCAAGGCCCGCAAGGCGATCGCGACCTTCAAGATCCGCGAGAACCTCGCCATCGGCGCCAAGGTCACCTTGCGCAAGACGCGCATGTACGAGTTCCTCGACCGGTTGATCACCATAGCACTTCCGCGCGTGCGCGACTTCCGCGGCCTGTCGGGCCAGAGCTTCGACGGCAACGGCAACTATGCGATGGGCATCAAGGAGCACATCATTTTCCCGGAGATCGACTACGACAAGATCGATCGCGTCTGGGGTCTCGATGTGATCGTGTGCACCACGGCCAAGTCCGACGACGAGGCCCGCGCGCTGCTCGAGGCATTCAATTTCCCGTTCCGCAAGTCTGCCCGCAGGCAGGCGGCGTGACGGTCAAGCTAAACTGAGGTAGCCCAATGGCGAAGACGAGTTCGGTTGAGAAGAACGAAAAGCGGCGCAAGCTGGCGAAGAAATTCGCAAGCCGGCGCGCGCGTCTCAAGGCGATCACCAAGAACCAGGCGCTTTCGATGGAAGAGCGTTTCGCGGCCCAGCTCAAGCTGGCGCAGCTGCCGCGCAACTCGGCGCCGAACCGCATTCGCAATCGCTGCGAGCTGACCGGGCGCCCGCGCGCCTATTATCGCAAGATGAAGATGTCGCGCATGGCTTTGCGCGAGCTTGGCAACAAGGGCCTGATCCCGGGCCTGGTCAAGTCGAGCTGGTAAGCGGGCGGAGAAGGAGAACAGGCAAATGAGCTTTACCGATCCGATCGGCGACATGCTGGCCCGCATACGCAACGCGCAGGAGCGCGGCAAGTCGAAAGTGACGACACCGGCTTCGCGGTTGCGCGAGCGCGTGCTGGGCGTGCTGCAGCAGGAAGGTTTCATCCGCGGCTTCGCCACCGTCCAGCATGAAGGCAGCAAGCCTGAGATCGAAATCGAGCTTAAGTATTTCGATGGAGCGCCGGTGATCCACGAGATCAGCCGGGTGTCGAAGCCGTCGCGCCGCGTCTATGTCTCGGTCGACGGGATTCCGACCGTCTATAACGGTCTCGGCATCTCCATACTTTCGACGCCGAAAGGCGTCATGTCCGATGCGGAAGCCCGCGCCCAGAACGTGGGCGGCGAAGTGATCTGCACGGTATTCTGAGGACTGAACGATGTCGCGCATTGGCAAAAAGCCTGTTCCGGTTCCGACGGGGGTCACCGTCAACCTCTCGGGACAGAATATTTCGGTCAAGGGCCCCAAGGGCGAGCTCAAATTCGCGCTGGTCGAGCATGTGCTGGCCAAGCTCGAGGACGGCAAGGTCGCGGTCAATCCGCGCGACCAGACGAAGCTCGCGCGCTCGTGCTGGGGCATGTCGCGCACCATGATCTCGAACATGATGAAGGGCGTGACCCAGGGCTATAGCCGCCAGCTCGAGATCAACGGCGTCGGCTACCGTGCCAACGTCCAGGGCAAGGTGCTGCAGCTCAATCTCGGCTACAGCCACGATGTAAACTACCCGATCCCGGAAGGCATCGAGATCAAGACGCCGAAGCCGACCGAGATCGTCATCAGTGGCATCGACAAGCAGCGTGTCGGCCAGGTCGCCGCCGAAATCCGCGAATTCCGCGGTCCCGAACCCTACAAGGGCAAGGGCATCAAGTATTCAGACGAACGCATCTTCCGCAAGGAAGGCAAGAAGAAGTAACGGGTGTCATCATGGCTTCCAAGCTCACAAAAATGGAATTCCGCCGCTCGCGCGTCCGCAAGGCGCTGAAGGCTGCCGGCAAGCTGCGCCCGCGGCTCTCGGTGTTCCGCTCGGCGAAGAACATCTATGCGCAGGTGATCGACGACCAGAAGGGTGTCACCCTCGCTGCCGCTTCGACGCTGGAAGAAGGCTTCAAGAAGGACGGCAAGACCGGTGCCGACAAGGCGGCGGCTGCCGCGATCGGCAAGCTCGTCGCCGAGCGCGCGGTGAAGGCCGGCGTCGCGGACGTCGTCTTCGATCGTGGTGCATATCTTTATCATGGCCGCGTCAAGGCGCTGGCCGACGGAGCCCGCGAAGGCGGTCTCAAGTTCTAATTTCGAGGAGCAGGCAGGATCATGGCACCGAGAGAACATGGCGGAGAGCGCGGCGGCAAAGACCGTGACGATCGCGATTCCGAGTTTCTTGACAAGCTCGTGCATATCAACCGCGTCGCCAAGGTGGTGAAGGGCGGCAAGCGCTTCGGCTTCGCGGCCCTCGTCGTCGTCGGCGACCAGAAGGGCCGTGTCGGCTTCGGCCATGGCAAGGCGCGCGAGGTGCCGGAAGCGGTGCGCAAGGCGACTGAGAGCGCCAAGCGTGGCCTGGTCCGGGTTCCGCTGCGTGAGGGCCGCACCCTGCATCATGACGTTGACGGTCGCTGGGGAGCGGGCAAGGTCGTGTTGCGTTCGGCCCCTCCGGGCACCGGCATCATCGCCGGCGGTCCGATGCGCGCGGTGTTCGAATCGCTCGGCATGCAGGACGTCGTGGCCAAGTCGAAGGGGTCTTCCAACCCCTACAACATGGTGCGCGCGACCTTCGATGCCTTGAAGAAGCAGGCGAGCCCCCGCGCGGTCGCCGCGCGGCGCGGCAAGAAGGTCTCCGACATCCTTTCCCGCCGCCGCGATCAGGATGCGACGGCCGAATAATCAGGTGTGACCATGGCGAAAGCAAAGACAGACAAGACCGTGACGGTCGAACAGATCTACAGCCCGGCGCGCCGTCCGGCCGAGCAGCGAGCAACGCTGATCGGCCTCGGCCTCAACAAGCGCCATAAGCGCAGCACCCTCCAGGATACGCCCGCAGTCCGCGGCATGATCGCCAAGGTCCAGCACCTTGTGCGCGTCGTCGAGTAAAGGATACCAGCGATGAGACTCAATCAGATTTCCGACAATGAAGGGGCACGCCGTCCGCGCAAGCGCCTCGGCCGTGGTATCGGTTCGGGTCTTGGCAAGACGGCAGGTCGCGGCGGCAAGGGCCAGACGGCCCGTTCCGGCGGCGCCAAGGCCGGCTTCGAAGGCGGCCAGATGCCGATCTATCGCCGCCTGCCCAAGCGCGGCTTCAAGAACCCGTTCCCGGTCGAATACAACGAGATCAATCTCGGCCGCATCCAGCAGGCGGTCGACGCCAAGAAGATCGATGCGGCGGCGCCCGTGACGCTCGACGTCCTGGTCAAGGCCGGGGTCGTGTCCAGGGCCCGCGCCGGTTTGCGCCTTCTCGGCTCAGGTGAGCTCAAGACCAAGCTTGCTTTCGAAGTGCATCACGCCTCCAAGGGCGCCGTTGCCGCGGTCGAAAAGGCAGGCGGCAGCGTCAAGATGCTGAAGCCGGTGAAGCCCGAGGAACCGGTGAAGGAGGCCAAGGCCCCGAAGGCTGAGACGAAGGCGCCGAAGGGCGAAGAGAAGGCCCCGAAGGAAGCCAAGGCCGCCAAGCCCGAAGCCCAGAAGGACGAAAAGCCGGCCAAGCCGGCCAAGAAAGAGAAGCCGGCCAAGCCGGAGTGAGGTTGCGGGCGTCCACCCCAGACCCCATCTAGGGGATTTGGGGCGGGGCTTAGGGAAAGCACATGGCATCGGCAGCTGAACAACTTGCAGCCAATATCAATTTCTCGGCGCTGGCCAAGGCCGAGGATCTCAAGAAGCGCATTTGGTTCACGCTCGGCGCGCTCGTCATCTATCGCCTCGGTACCTATATTCCCATCCCGGGCGTCGACACGCTCGAGCTCGCCCGCTTCGCCGCGCAGAATTCGACCGGCATCCTGGGCTGGGTCAACGGCCTCGCCGGCGGCGCCTTGGGCCGCATGGCGATCTTCGCCCTCAATATCATGCCGTATATCTCGGCATCGATCATCATCCAGCTCCTGACCACGGTTTCGCCCCATCTCGAGCAGCTCAAGAAGGAAGGTGAGTCGGGCCGCAAGAAGATCAACCAGTATACCCGCTACGGCACCGTGCTGATCGCGGCGCTGCAGTCCTATGGCATTGCCGTGGGCCTCGAAGGGCAGGGCAGCATCGTGCTCGATCCGGGCCTGTTCTTCCGGGCGAGCACGGTCATTACGCTCACCGGCGGCACCGTGTTCCTGATGTGGCTCGGCGAGCAGATCACCGCGCGCGGCATCGGCAACGGCACCTCGCTCATCATCTTCGCCGGCATCGTCGCCGGCCTCCCGTCCGGCATGGCGGCTCTGCTCGAACTCGGCCGCACCGGCCAGATGTCGACCTTCCTCATCCTCGCGATCTTCATCATCGCGCTCGCCGTCGTCGCCTTCATCGTCTTCGTCGAGCGCGCCCAGCGCCGCCTCTTGATCCAGTATCCCAAGCGCCAGGTCGGCATGAAGGTCACCCAGGGCGACAGCTCGCATTTGCCGCTCAAGCTCAACACCTCGGGCGTCATTCCGCCGATCTTCGCCTCCTCGCTGCTGCTGTTGCCGATCACGGTCGCCAATTTCACGCAAGGCCAGGGGCCTGACTGGCTCAACCGGATCACCGCCCTTCTGGGCCACGGCCAGCCGCTGTTCCTGGTCCTTTACGCGCTGCTCATCCTCTTCTTCGCCTTCTTCTACACCTCGATCATGTTCAACCCGAAGGACACGGCCGACAATCTGAAGAAATATGGCGGCTTCATCCCGGGCATCAGGCCGGGCGAGCGGACGGCGGAATATATCGACTATGTGCTGACCCGCATCACGGTGCTCGGCGGCCTCTATCTGGTGCTGGTCTGCCTTCTGCCTGAATTCCTCATCGGCTATGCCGCCATGCCGTTCTATTTCGGCGGCACCTCGCTCCTCATCGTGGTGAGCGTCACCATGGACACGGTGGCGCAAGTGCAGGGCCATCTCCTGGCGCAGCAATATGAAGGCCTGGTCAAGAAAGCGAAGCTCAGAGGTGCTCGCCGGTGAATCTGATTCTTCTGGGCCCGCCTGGTGCCGGCAAGGGCACGCAGGCGAAACTGATTGAGGAAAAGCGCGGGCTGAAGCAGCTCTCGACCGGTGACATGCTGCGGGGTGCCGTGGCCCAAGGCACCGAGATGGGCAAGAAGGCCAAGGCGGTCATGGATCGCGGCGAACTCGTCTCCGACGACATCGTCGTGTCGATCATCGCCGAGCGGCTGGACAAGCCCGACGTGAAGAAGGGCTTCATCCTGGACGGCTTCCCGCGCAACCAGGCGCAGGCGGAAGCCCTCGACCGGATGCTCGACGACAAGGGCCTCAAGCTCGATGCGGTCATCGAGATGAAGGTCGATGACGAGGCCTTGGTCGAGCGCATCGCCGGCCGTTATACCTGCGCCAAATGCGGCAAGGGCTATCACGACCGGTTCGAGAAGCCGAAAAAGGCCGGTGTTTGCGACGTCTGCGGGTCGACGGAGTTCGTCCGGCGCGCCGACGACAATGAGAAGACGGTCCGTGACCGCCTTCAGATCTACAATAAGCAGACCGCCCCGCTGGTCGACTACTATGGCCGGACCGGGGTTCTGCACAAGGTAAACGGTATGGCGGATATCGCTCAGGTGACCCGCCAGATCGAGGATGTGCTGGGACGATCATGAAGGTCAGGTGCGCTATCTAGGACGGTTGACGCCAGAGCGATTCAGCCCTAGATAACCCCCATTAGACCGACATGAAGGCTGGCTTCAGGAAGGGCAAACCCTCCCGGAGGCACGGCCTTGTGCCATTTAGGCGCCCGGTACTGCGTTCGAGTATAGGCGGAGAATTTGGGCGTAAGCCCTTGTAAGGCTTAGGAGAAAGACAAAGTGGCCCGCATCGCAGGCGTTAACATTCCGACCAATAAGCGCGTTGAAATCGCCCTTCGCTATATCCATGGCATCGGCCCGGTCAACGCCAAGGTGATCTGCAAGCAAGTCAGCATTCCGGCGTCGAAGCGCGTCAACGAGCTGTCGGACGCCGAGGTGCTGCAGATCCGCGAAATCATCGACCGCGACTATGTGGTCGAAGGCGACCTTAGGCGCGAAGTGGCCATCAACATCAAGCGGCTCATGGATCTCGGCACCTATCGGGGCCTGCGCCACCGTAAGGGCCTGCCGACGCGCGGCCAGCGCACCCACACCAATGCCCGCACCCGCAAAGGCCCGGCCAAGGCCATCGCCGGCAAGAAGAAATAAGGAAAATCCATGTCGAAAGAGCCTGTCCGTCCGCGCCGCAAAGAGCGCAAGAACATCACCTCGGGCGTCGTGCATGTGAATGCATCGTTCAACAATACGATGATCACCATCACCGATGTCCAGGGCAACACGATCTCCTGGGCCTCCGCCGGCAAGCTCGGTTTCAAGGGCTCGCGCAAGTCGACGCCCTATGCCGCCCAGGTCGCCGCCGAGCAGGCCGGAAAGTCGGCCATGGAGCACGGCATGAAGACCGTCGAGGTGGAAGTGAGCGGGCCGGGCTCGGGACGTGAATCGGCGCTCCGGGCGCTGCAGTCCTGCGGACTGCAGGTGACCGCGATCCGCGACGTGACGCCGATCCCGCACAATGGCTGCCGGCCGCCCAAGCGCCGCCGCGTCTGACGAGATTTTTTGGAAGCGACGATGCTTCCCCAAGCAAGTGAATAGTGACCCGACGCCGGTTGAGGCGTCACGGTTCTGAACAGGACGATACCATGCACGTGAATCAGAAGAACTGGCAGGAACTCATCCGTCCGAGCAAGCTCGAAGTCTCGGCCGGGCGTGAACGCAAGCGGGTGGCGACGCTGGTCGCCGAGCCGCTCGAGCGCGGCTTCGGCACGACGCTCGGCAATGCGCTGCGCCGCGTCCTTCTCTCATCGCTCCAGGGTGCGGCGGTGAGCTCGGTGCAGATCGACGGCGTGTTGCATGAGTTCTCCTCGATCGCGGGCGTGCGCGAGGACGTCACCGACATCGTCATCAATATCAAGGAAATCGCCATTGCCATGCATGCGGAAGGGCCGAAGCGGCTCGTGCTGCGCAAGGAAGGCCCGGGCGTCGTCAAGGCCGGCGACATCCAGCAAACTGGCGATATCCAGATCCTGAACCCCGAGCATGTCATCTGCACGCTCGACGAGGGTGCCGAAGTGCGCATGGAGTTCACCGTCAACACCGGCAAGGGCTATGTTCCCTCCGAGCGCAACCGTCCCGAGGACGCGCCGATCGGGCTCATCCCGGTCGACAGCATCTACAGCCCGGTGCGCCGCGTGTCCTACAAGATCGAGAACACCCGCGAGGGCCAGATCCTCGACTATGACAAGCTCATCATGACGGTCGAGACCAACGGCTCGATGAGCCCCGAGGATGCCGTCGCCTATGCCGCGCGCATCCTGCAGGACCAGCTCTCGGTGTTCATCAATTTCGACGAACCCTCGAAGATCGTGCACGAGGACGTCCGTCCCGAGCTCGAATTCAACGCGGCGTTGCTCAAGAAGGTCGACGAGCTCGAGCTTTCGGTGCGCTCGGCCAACTGTCTCAAGAACGACAACATCGTCTATATCGGCGATCTCATCCAGAAGAGCGAGGCGGAGATGCTCCGCACGCCGAACTTCGGGCGCAAGTCGCTCAACGAGATCAAGGAAGTGCTGGCCCAGATGGGCCTGCATCTCGGCATGGAAGTGCCGAACTGGCCGCCGGAGAATATCGACGAGCTCGCCAAGAAATACGAAACGCATTATTGAGATTTGAGGAGACGTCATCATGCGTCACGGATTTGCCGGCCGCCGGTTCAACCGCTCGGCCTCCCACAGGAAGGCGATGCTCGCCAACCTGGCTGCATCGCTGATCAAGCATGAGCAGATCGTCACCACGCTGCCCAAGGCCAAGGACCTGCGTCCGGTGGTCGAGAAGCTGGTGACGCTCGGCAAGAAGGGCGATCTCGCGGCGCGCCGCCAGGCGATCGCCGAGATCGGCGATGAGGCCCAGGTCAAGAAGCTCTTCGAAGTGCTCGCCAAGCGCTATGCCGAGCGCAAGGGCGGCTATACGCGCGTCCTCAAGGCGGGCTTCCGCCATGGCGACTCGGCACCGCGCGCGGTGATTGAATTCGTCGATCGCGACGTCAATGCCAAGGGCCAGGACTCCGGTCCGACGATGAAGACGGGCGAGGAAGCGACCGCAGAGAGCGCCGCCGCCTGATATCGGCCAGTTGTCGTATTGCGTAAAAGCGGGCTCATGGCCCGCTTTTTTGTTAGTATCGCTTCATCCGAGAGTTGGAGGAACGCCATGTCCCGCGACAGCTCTGAACGCGTTACCCTGGAAAATATCAACCATCCGGGCAAATCGCACAGCGCCGATGCCCGCCTGTATGAGGCGATGAAGCGCGCCGTCCTCAAGGTCCTGCCCAAGAAGGCGCCCGGCCTGACCGTCGCCGAACTGGAGGACCGTGTGCTGCCGCATCTGCCGCAGACGCTGTTCCCCGGCGGCGCCAAGGCCGGCTGGTGGACGAAAGCCGTCCAGCTCGACCTCGAAGCCAAGGGCATCATCACCCGGACGAAGACGTCGCCGCTCAGGCTGCATAAGAACTGAAGAAGGACAGCCGCCGTCTACTGGCTGGGCAGCTTGGCGAGGCGTTCGTCGATCACCTGCCGGCGGAGACCGGTGTCGAATTTGCGTGCCGTCTCGTAGTCCGAGCGAGCGCTCTCGAAATGACCGAGCGCGGCCTCGGCATCGCCGCGATACATGTAGAGTTCGGTTCTTTCATATATGTCGAACTTCAGCGCCTCGCTGAACCTCTGCATCGCGCGTTCCGGTCGATCCTGTGCGAGATCGGCGCGGCCCAGAGCCAAATACACAAGACCCAATCGCTTGTTCAATCTCAGGGCCAGATATGCATCTTCCTGCGCAGCCTCGGTTTTCTGCAAGGCGAGCTCCGCTATGGCGCGGCAGGCATAGGCGCCGGCAGTCGGTCTGATTGTCAGGGACCTGCTGCATTCCCTGATGGCCTCGGCAGACTTTTGATCCTCAAGCAGGGTCCAGCCCAACGCTGCTGCCGAGTAAGGAGACTGCGGCGTCAGGGTTACGGATTGCCGCACGTCGGTGAGCGCGTCCTGGATTTGCCCGGCGTTGAGGTGGATGTTGCTTCTTATCTCATAGGCATAGGCCGGATCGTTATTATCCGTGATCGCCCGATTCATCTCGTCAAGCGCCGCCTGAGTACGGCCGGCGAGTTGGAGCACGATTGCGCGCGTGGCCAGCAGATCAATATTCTTGGGATCGCGGGCGATCAGGACCGTCAGGTCGGCAATCGCGCCTTCATAGTCGCCAAGCCCGCGCTTGGCCTTGGCGCGATGGTCATAAGGCCAATTGGAAGTGGCGCCGAGCGCCAGAGCCCGGTCGACATCGGCAATCGTCTCTTGCCAATGTCCCAGGTCGAGATGCGCCCGGCTCCTTGCCTCGAGCGCCGATATGGTCAGGGGACCGTTGTGTTCGAGCGCCTGCAATTCGGCGAGGGCGCGTTCAGGCTCGCCGTCCTCGATCAGCAGCCAGGTTATTTCCACGCGGGCCGGCTCGTAATTCGGATCGGCGGCAATGGCGCGGACGAGGTCCTCGCGGGCCTTATCGGCGTTGCCGATCCGGACATGGGTGATGGCGCGATTGGTGAGGATGATGGGATTGTCGGGCTTCAGCGTCAGCGCACGATCGTAGTCGCCGAGCGCACTCTCATACTCACCCAGAGCATGACGAACCAGTCCCCGCTCGTTGAGATTGTCGGCGTGCCGCGGATCTTGCTCGATCGCCCGAGCGTAGTCCTCAGCGGCCTTTTCGTAATTGCCCAGTTGATAGCTGGCCCAGCCGCGATTGCCCAGCACCTCGGGCGTATCGTTGCCGTTTTTCATGGCGGTCGTGTAATTGTCGAAGGCTTCCTTGTATTTTCTGATTTCGATCTGCGCATCGCCGAGATTCGACCAATATACGCCCACCACGTTGTTCAACCGGGCCGCTTGCTCGAAATCCTTGGCCGCTTTCTCGTAGTCGTGGAGCGAATAATAGGACAATCCCCGCAGGTTCCAGTCCTCGGGGGTGGCGGCCTCCAATTCGATCAGCAAAGTCAGGCGATCGATCTGGACCTTCGGTTGATCATTCGCGGAAAGGTCGATCAACCTTCTGAGGGCGGTCGTGCGGAGCCCAACCGGCAGCTGATCATCGAAAGCGATCCGCTCGCATGCGGAAGTGGCGACGGGTCCGTTCGGCCCGGAGCAGATGAAGCCTCGGAAATAGCCGAGAGGGAGATGGCTATAATGCCAGGCCGCAAAGACGGCAGCGGCGGCGAAGAGCGCCATCGCGCTCCACACCCAGATCCAGGCGATTTTCTCGCCGCGTGTCATGGCTGTCCCCGGTTAGCGCCCCAGATGTCGCAAAACCGCGGCATAATGGCAATGATCACGTGAAGGGCAGGGGTGAGGCCCAAAATCGAAAAGCGGGCGCAAGGCCCGCTTTTCTCGTTTTTCGCCACCCTGCTTTTATAGGCACATTGCCCCGGCAACTGACGCAAAACTGGACAAACTTTCCTTCACGGTTGCGTCGGAGCGCAGACGGCGTTATGCAGCCGATTGCCGGTTTTGACGTCGAAATGACCAGTTTTCCGGCAAGGTGACGGATGGCGATACTGACCCAAAAAGACGAAGACTTGCTGGCTCTTCTGCGCCTCAATGCGCGCGAGCCCGTGGCCTCCCTGGCCCGGAAGCTGAAACTTTCCCGTACGACAGTTCAGGACCGTATCAGGCGACTGGAAGAGCAGGGGGTGATCGCCGGCTATTCGGTCAGGCTCGCAAGCCCGGTCGACAAAGCCAGCATTCGCGCTTATGTGACCATCGCGGTGGAAGCGCGCCGGCTGGTCGAGGTCGGGCGGGCCTTGAGCAAGCTGGCGCAGATCGAAGCGCTCCACAGCGTCGCGGGCAAGTTCGATCTCGTGGCCCTGGCCCGCACCTCCTCGGCAGAGGACATGGACCGGATGCTGGATGTCGTCGGACTTATTCCGGGCGTAACCCGGACAGAATCTGCCATTATTCTGTCGACCAAGATCGATCGGCGTTAGGATCAAAGAATGAAGTCGAAACTACTGGCCGCGGCCATCCTGCTCAGCTTTCTGGCACTGCCCGCCACGGCGGAAGAACGGACGGTGCCGAAGACGCGCGCCGACATACAGATGTCCTTCGCGCCCGTGGTCAAGGAAACCTCGCCCGCCGTCGTCAACGTCTATGCCAGGCGCCTCGTGGCGCAACGCGATCAGGGGCCCCTGTCGGACCCGTTCTTCCGCCGCTTCTTCGGTGGCGACGGGGTTTTCGGAGCGCCGCGCGAGCGGGTGCAGAACTCGCTGGGCTCGGGCGTCATCGTCGACGGCAAGGGCCTCATCGTCACCAACAACCACGTGATCCTGGGCGGCAGCGACATCCGCGTCGTGCTCGCCGACCGGCGCGAATTCGAAGCCAAGCTGCTCCTCGCCGACGAGCGCACCGACCTCGCGGTGCTCAAGATCGACACGGAAGACGAGGATCTGCCCGCATTGGCGATGGGGGATTCGGACGATCTCGAGGTCGGCGATCTGGTCCTCGCCATCGGCAACCCGTTCGGCGTCGGACAGACGGTGACGAGCGGCATCGTCTCGGCGCTGGCGCGCACCCAACTCGGCATCACCGACTATCAGTTCTTCATCCAGACCGATGCAGCGATCAATCCGGGCAATTCCGGCGGAGCTCTCATCGATCTCAACGGCAATCTCATCGGCATCAATACCGCCATTTTCTCGCGCTCGGGCGGCTCGATCGGCATCGGCTTCGCCATCCCCGTCAATATGGTGAAGACCGTGGTGCAGTCGGCCGAAACGGGCGGGCGCATCCAGCGGCCGTGGATCGGCGCCGAGACGCAGGACGTCACGGCCGAGATCGCCGATTCGCTCGGCTTCGCGCGGCCGGAAGGCACCCTCATCGCCGGCCTCCATCCGAACAGCCCGCTGGCGGTCGCCGGCCTCAAGCGCGGCGATGTCATCTTGGGCCTCGACGGCAAGCCGGTCGAGAACGCCAAGGAGCTCTCTTACCGCGTCGCCACGGCGCAGGTCGGCTCGTCGGCCATCGTCGAATATCAGCGCGGCACCGAGCGGCGCGAGACCCGCATCAAGCTCATCGCCGCACCCGAGACCACGGCCCGCGACGAGACGCTGATGAAGGGCAATACGCCCTTCACCGGCCTCATCGTCGCCAATCTGTCGCCCGCCGTTGCCGATGAGCTCGGGCTTCCGTCCGGCTCGACCGGTGTCGTCGCGTCCGCCATCAAGGGCGGACCGGCGCGGCGGCTTTTCCGCAAGGGCGATGTCATCCTGGAAGTGAACGGCGTGGTGATCGATTCGGTCGACACGCTCAACGAGGCGATCAACAAGGGCGACGGCTTCTGGCAGTTCGCCATCAATCGCAGCGGGCGTGTCATCCGCATGCAACTAGGCGGCTAGTGTGCTGAACGCGAAGTTCCTGAAATCTGGCGGCCCGCGCCGACAGGAACTTCGCGTTCAAAAGCACACTAGCATCATTTAAGTTTTCTAGTGTCCTTTCGGTTCGCAAGTTCGCTCGGAGGGACGGTACAAGTCAGCGAACTTGCGAACCGGGACACTAGATGGCCAATCTCTTCCAGGCGGCGGGGCTCGAGAAGGACGCGCCGCGGCCGCTCGCCGACCGCCTGCGGCCGCAGAAGCTTTCCGACGTCGTCGGCCAGGAGCACATCACCGGTCCGGAAGGTGTTCTTACCCGTATGATCGCGGCCGGGCGCGTGCCCTCGGTCATCTTCTGGGGACCGCCCGGCACCGGCAAGACCACGATCGCGCGCCTCCTCGCCGGCGCCACGGGCCTCGTCTTCGAGCAGATGTCGGCGATCTTCTCAGGCGTCGCCGATCTCAAAAAGGCCTTCGAGGTGGCGCGCGCGCGGCGCGAGCAGGGGAAGGGCACGCTGCTTTTCGTCGACGAGATCCACCGCTTCAACCGCTCGCAGCAGGACAGTTTCCTCCCCGTCATGGAGGACGGCACCATCACGCTAGTCGGCGCGACCACGGAGAACCCGTCCTTCGAGCTCAACGGCGCGCTCTTGTCGCGCGCCCAGGTCCTGGTGCTCAACCGGCTCGATGCCGCGGCCCTCGAGGCGCTCATCGCGCGCGCCGAAATGCATGAGAAGCGGGCGCTGCCGGTCAATGAGGAAGCGCGGCAGATCCTGACCAACCTTGCCGACGGCGACGGGCGCTATCTGCTCAATTTGGTGGAAGACATCTTCGCCACCGTGCCGGAAGGCGGGGCACCGCTCGATCCGGCGAAGCTCGCCGAGGTCGTGCAGAAGCGCGTGCCGCTCTATGACAAGTCGCAGGACGGCCACTACAACCTGATCTCGGCCCTCCACAAGACGGTGCGCGGCTCCGATCCTGACGCCGCCCTTTATTATCTCGCGCGCATGCTGACCGCGGGCGAGAACCCGCTCTATATCGCGCGCCGGATGGTGCGGATGGCAATCGAGGACATCGGCCTTGCCGATCCGCAGGCGCTGCAGCAGGCGCTCCTGGCCAAGGAGACCTATGATTTCCTCGGCAGCCCCGAGGGCGAGCTCGCTCTGGCGCAAGCGATCATCTATCTCGCGACCGCGCCCAAATCGAATGCCGGCTATGCCGCCTTCAAGATGGCGATGAGCCGGGCGAAGGAGACAGGATCGCTGTCGCCGCCCAAGATTATCCTCAACGCGCCGACGCGCCTGATGAAGGAGCAGGAATATGGCGCCGGCTATCAATATGACCATGACGAGCCCGATGCCTTCTCGGGCCAGAATTATTTCCCCGAGCAGATGAAGCGGGAACGCTATTACGATCCGCCGGAACGCGGCTTCGAGCGCGAGATCCGCAAGCGGCTGGAATATTGGGCCAAGCTCAGGCGCGAGCGCGGGGAAGGGTGATCAAAGAAAGTGTGATCACCAGGGAATAGCCTGGCCGTCGCGGAAGAAACCGCCGGTCGGGCCGTCAGGCGGCAGCGTCGCCGCCCAGACGATGCCGGCAGCACCCTCGGCGACATCGCGCGTGGCGCCTGGCCCGCCCATGTTGGTCTTGACCCAGCCCGGACATACCGAATTCACCAGGATGCCGCGCGGCCGCATCTCGTAAGCGAGCGTGCGGGTGAAAACATTGATGCCGGCCTTGGAGGCGCGATAGCCGTAATAGCCTGGCCCCATCTCGCCGAGCGAGGCCATGCTGGAGGACACATTCACGATGCGGGCGCCGCGCGCCAGATGGGGCGCCAAGGCGCGAGTCACGCTCCAGGTGCCGATCATGTTGATGGCGATCGTGTCGGTGACGTTCCGCTCAGGGCTGCGCAGGACACTCGCATTCGAGCCGATGTCGGTTTGAACTTCGTCGTCATTGCCGGCCTCATACATGACGCCGGCGCAATTGATCAGGACGTCGATGGGTGCGTCCTTCTTCTTCACCTCATCGACGAGCGTCTGGATCGAGTCCTGATCCTGCATGTCGAAGGCGTGAAAGCTGACGAGATGGCCTTCGGCGCGCAGGGACTGCGCCGCCTGCTCGAGACGAGGAACGGTGCGGCTGGCGATGAACAGCCGGTAGCCGAGCTTTCCCAATTGGCGCGCTGTTTCAAAACCGAGACCCCGAGAACCGCCGGTAATCAAGGCGAGAGGCAGACTGGACATGCAAAGCAATACCCCCGAAGCCGTAGGTTCAGCCAGTGATAATCCCGGTCGTAGGGCTGAAACCCAGAATAGGTTTTACGCAGAAACCACTGAAAAGTTGCAAAGACTTTCGAACAAATTTCCGAGAACTTCCAATTAAATATGTGAGTTATATCATACCGAATGACTTTAATCACGAGATGGTGATCGGAATACGGCCGCCCACAGAAAGACACCTTTGCCCAGGCAAATGCCTTGTAACAGCTTCATGACGCGGGGTTTTCAAGGCAATTGGTTGATCTGACATCGAAAATCGCCCCAACTGAAAACCTCGATGAGCACTCTGGCGGGTTCGGCCCGCCCCTTGTCGTGCTGGCCGCCACAGTGTGTGTCCTCGGTCTGTGGGCGGCCTTGGAATACATCCTATGGTCGGTGCCGGTGCTGCCCAATAAAGCGCCGGACCTCGATCTCTACGCCTTCGGACGATCGGTCTTCACGGCTCTGTTGTCTCTCGTGGTCCTTGCGGCCTTCGTGGGTTGGACTCGAGCGCCAAGAGGGAGGCCGCTCACCATCGGGCAGACGGCCGCCGTCGCTCTGTCGCTGGCGCTTCTCAGTGTGTTCCTGGCGGTGTTCCTGCTGACGCCCACGACCTTCAGCCGGATGAGCCGCGAGGACGGGTTCGTCGAATGGGCATCGGCACTCCTGCCGATCGCGGCAAGCTTTCTCCTGCTCCGGTGCTGGGCCCGCACTGTCATGCGGGGCGGGAAGGCGATCTCCTGGATCGGCACGGCGCTGCTTCTCAGCGCCGGACTCCTGTTCGCGCTCGGCATGGAAGAGATATCCTGGATGCAGCGGATCTTCGGTTTCCCTACGCCAGAGGCGCTCAGCGGCAATATCCAGCACGAGCTCAATCTGCACAATCTCGCGACCAACCAGGTCGGCACCTTGCACAAGCTCGTGGGCTTCGCCTTTCTGGTCCTCCTGCCTTTCATCCATGCCACGCTGCCGCAGGCCATGAGGATTGGAGACCTCACTCCCCTCATCCCAAGCCGTTGCGTCGCCCTGGTTGCCGCACCCCTGGCGGCCCTGAATTACAATGGCTGGGATTTACTGGCGATGCAGATGACGACCTATCTGACGGTCGGTATCGTCCTCTATTTTGCCTGGCGGGCCTGGCGCGACAAGTACCCGGCCGAGGCGATTCTCTGTGCGGGCCTCGGGATCGCGATCATTGTGGCGCAGATCCTGTTCATTGCCTTCGGCGACAGCTTCGAGCGCATCTGGGATATCACCGAATATAAAGAGCTCTTCATCGCCCTCGGCCTGTTCGTGTGGGCTGTCGAAGTGTTCATGTTGCGGAAAGTGGAAAAGGACTAAAAAGCGCACTGAGCATTTCAGGAAGAAGAACGCATGATCGTCGTCACGGGGGCCAGCGGCTACATCGGAAGCAGGGCCGTATCTCGTCTGTTGGACCTCGGACTTCCGGTAACCGCGATGGGCCGCAATGCGGAACGTTTGCGGCAAGCGGTCCCGCCCGGCGTTCCCACGGTCATCGCCGACTATGACGATCCGCTCAGCCTTGACCGGGCGTTTGCCCAAGCGACGAAGCTGCTGTTCATTGCCGGCGACGGCTTTGCCGCGGACATGCTGCGCCAGCACGCCAATGTGATCGCCGCGGCAAGTCGCAGCGCGGTCGTGCAAGTGGTGTTCACGAGCATCGTCGATGTCGCGGATAGCTCGCCTTTCTATTATGCGCCGGTCTATCGTGACGCCGAGCAGCAACTGAAGGCTTCGCGATTTTCATCGTCGGTCATCCGCTGCGGTCTTTACTCCGATTTCATCACCCGCCATTGGCTCGATGACGAGCAGATTTCGCTGCCGCTCGGAAACGCACGCATCGCTCCCGTAGCGCGCGATGATGTGGCTGCCGCCGCCGTTCATGCCGTGCTGCACGATGTGGAGCCGATCTGGGCACTGACCGGTTCCGAATCCTATTCCATGGACGAGATCGCCGCGGCGGCGAGCCGGGTCATGGGCAAGATGTTCACTTATCGACCATGCGCGTCGGAAGACTACATGAAGCGGCTCCAGGCGGAGATGGAAGAGCCCTGGCCCGTGGCATTCTCGTCCTTGTGCGCGTCCATAGAGGAGGGGCGGTATGCCGACACCTCGGATCGCTTCGTGGATCTGATGTCGCGGCCCCCGGAGCGTTTTGAAGACTTCCTGAAGCGGCACAATACCTTGTCCTGAAGATGAAGATCGATCTCGGCGCTGGTCCGCTCAGAGCCTTTCGAAACCGGAATTTCCGCCTCTTTGCGTCGGGCCAGGTTCTGAGCCTTGCCGGATCGCGCATCCATGACGTGGCGGCCGGCTGGCTGATGTGGCAGCTGACCGGATCCGCCACCTGGCTGGGCGTGCTGGCCCTCGCCGAGATCCTGCCGCGCCTCCTGCTCTGGCCGATATCCGGCCTCGTCGCCGACAGCCTGGATCGCCGGCGGGTCGCGCTGATCTTCCAGACGCTGGCGGCGCTCGAAGCGGGCCTGCTCGCCGTTCTGCAGGCACTGGGCCTGGTGAATGAATGGATCCTCGTGCTGGCGACGGCGCTTCTCGGATTGAACAGCACCTTCTGGCAGCCCGTGCGTCAGACCCTCATCCCGAAGCTCGCACCGCCGCAAGATCTGCCCAATGTGATCGCCTTGACGTCCGTGCTCGCCAATGTCGCGCGGATCCTCGGTCCAATGATCGCCGGCCCCGCCATCATATGGGGCGGCATCAGCACGGCCTTCGCCCTCAATGGCTTGAGCTTCGTTGCCGTCGTCGCAGCGCTCCTCATGATGGATCTTACGGCCGGCGACACATCGCCGCCGCGCCAGAAATCGAGGGGTGGCGTCTGGCAGGGGATCGCGGTCGTCGCCGCACATCCGGGCATGCGGCCGCTTTTCATCCTGATCGGCATATTCGCGATCACCGTGCGCCCCCTGGCCGATCTTTTGCCGGCCTTTGCGGCAGGCGTGTTCGACAAGGGCCCGGGCGGCTTCGCGGCGCTGATCTCGGCCATGGGTGCGGGCGCACTCTCAGTCGGATTGCTGCTTTCCTGGCGTCAGCAATATTCGGGGCTGACGACCATCCTCGCCGGCTTCGGCTTGATCGGCGCGACTGCAACGGCACTTTTCGCGCTCAGCACCAATTCGATCATAGCACTCGTCCTGATGTTCCTGGTGGGCGTCGGGGTCACGGGCAAGAACATCGTCGCCCAGACCCTGGTCCAGTCGGGGCTCGATGATGCGGTACGGGGGCGCGTCCTCAGCTTCTATTCGGTGATATTCAATGCGGCACCCTCGGGTGGCGCGCTGCTGCTCGGCTATATCGGCGATCTGGTCGGCATTCGCTGGCCAGTGGTCGTCGCGGCGATGATCGGATTGGCGGTGTCGTTCATGATTTTCATGCGCCGCAAGCGCCTTGCTCCCTATCTGGAGGTCACTCCAGGCCGGGTTTCCGAAGTGCAGCAAGGAAGCAAGTAGGTACTTACTCCGCTGCTTCGGTCTTCGTCCGCCCACGGCGCAGCACATCCTTGAGGAACTGGCCCGTATAGCTCCTAGGCGCCTTCACGCAGTCCTCCGGCGTGCCGGCGAAGACCACCTCGCCGCCGCCATCGCCGCCTTCGGGACCCATGTCGATGATCCAATCGGCGGTCTTGATCACTTCGAGATTGTGCTCGATGACCACGACCGTGTTGCCCTGGTCGACCAGCTCGTGCAGCACTTCGAGGAGCTTGCGCACATCGTGGAAATGGAGGCCCGTCGTCGGCTCGTCGAGCAGATAGATGGTGCGCCCGGTGGCACGCTTCGACAATTCCTTGGCGAGCTTGACCCGCTGCGCCTCGCCGCCCGAAAGTGTCGTCGCCTGCTGGCCGATATGGATATAGCCCAACCCCACGCGCTGCAGCGTCTCGAGCTTGTCGCGCACCAAAGGCACGGCGCGGAAGAACTCGGCCCCTTCGGCCACCGTCATGTCGAGCACGTCGGCGATCGACTTGTCCTTGAACTTGATCTCCAGCGTCTCGCGATTGTAGCGCTTGCCGTGGCAGGCATCGCAGGTGACATAGACGTCGGGCAGGAAGTGCATCTCGATCTTGATGACGCCGTCGCCCTGGCAGGTCTCGCAGCGCCCGCCCTTCACATTGAAAGAGAAGCGGCCGGGTTCATAGCCGCGCGCCTTGGCCTCAGGGAGGCCCGCGAACCAGTCGCGAATGGGCGTGAAGGCGCCGGTATAGGTCGCGGGGTTCGAGCGCGGCGTCCGGCCGATCGGCGACTGGTCGATGTCGATGATCTTGTCGAGATATTCGAGGCCCTCGATCTTGTCGTGCTCGAGCGGCGCCTCGCGCGTGCCCATGAGCTTGCGGGCGATGGCGCGGTAGATCGTGTCGATCAGAAGCGTCGACTTGCCGCCGCCCGACACGCCGGTGACGCAAGTGAAGACGCCGAGCGGGATCTCCGCCGACACGTTCTTCAGGTTATTGGCGCGGGCGCCCGTCACCTTGATGCGGCGGCCTTTCTCCGGCTGGCGCCGGCGCTGGGGCAGGGGAATCTGCTGCAGACCGACGAGATACTGGCCCGTCAGCGAGCGCGGATTGGCCATGACCTGCTCAGGGCTGCCCTGCGCCACGATCTCGCCGCCATGGACGCCGGCGCCGGGACCGATATCGACGACGAAATCCGCGAGCCGGATCGCATCCTCGTCATGCTCGACGACGATGACGGTGTTGCCGATGTCGCGCAAATGGATGAGCGTCTCGAGAAGGCGGGCATTGTCGCGCTGATGCAGCCCGATCGAAGGCTCGTCCAGCACATAGAGAACGCCGGTCAAACCTGAGCCGATCTGGGAGGCGAGCCTGATGCGCTGGCTCTCGCCGCCCGAAAGCGAGCCCGAGACGCGCGACAAGTTGAGGTAATCCAAGCCGACATCGACCAGGAATTTGAGGCGGGCACGGATCTCTTTCAGGATGCGATGGGCGATCTCGCGGTCCTTGGGCTTGAGCTTGGGCTCGAGCCTGCCGAACCAGTCATTGGCGGCGCGGATCGACATATCGGAGACCTGGCCGATATGGAGCTTGTCGACCTTGACGGCGAGCGCCTGGGGTTTCAGGCGATAGCCGCCGCAGGCATCGCACGGATGGTCCGACTGATAGCGCGACAGCTCCTCGCGCATCCATTGCGAATCGGTCTCGCGCCAGCGCCGCTCGATATTGCCGATGACGCCCTCGAAGGCCTTCTTGGTCTTGTAGGTGCGAAGCCCGTCGTCATAGACGAAAGTGATCTCGTCATCGCCGGTGCCGAAGAGCACGGCGTCCCGCGCCTTCTTCGGCAGGTCCTTCCACGGCGCCGTCATCGAGAATTTGTAGTATTTCGCCAGCGCCTCGAGCGTCTGGGTGTAATAGGGCGAGGTGTTGCCGGTCTTGGCCCAGGGCAATATCGCGCCCTCGCGCAGCGATAGCGTTGGATCGGGCACGACGAGATCCGGCTCGAACCGGAGCTCGGTGCCGAGGCCGTCGCATTTGGGGCAGGCGCCGAAGGGATTGTTGAAGGAGAAGAGGCGGGGCTCGATCTCCTCGATGGTGAAGCCCGAGACGGGGCAGGCGAATTTCTCCGAGAAGAGAAGGCGCTCATGCGTCTCGTTCTTCGATTTGTTGGCGCTCTCCTCGCTGGTGCGCGAGGGCGGCAGGGGCTTGTCGGCATATTCGGCGATGGCCAAGCCGTCGGCGAGCTTGAGCGCCGTCTCGAAACTGTCGGCGAGGCGGTTGCCGAGATCGCTCCTGACCACGATGCGGTCGATCACCACATCGATATCGTGCTTGAACTTCTTGTCGAGGGCGGGAACCGCGTCGATCTCGTGGAACTTGCCGTCGACCTTGACGCGCTGGAAGCCCTTTTTCTGGAGATCGGCGAGCTCCTTGCGGTACTCGCCTTTGCGGCCACGGACGATCGGCGCCAGAAGATAGAGGCGGGTGCCCTCGGGGAGGTCCATGATCCGGTCGACCATCTGGGTCACCGTCTGGCTCTCGATGGGAAGGCCGGTGGCGGGCGAATAGGCGACGCCGATGCGGGCGAAGAGCAGCCGCATATAATCATAGATCTCGGTGACGGTGCCGACCGTCGAGCGTGGATTGCGGCTGGTCGTCTTCTGCTCGATGGAAATGGCGGGCGAGAGGCCGTCGATCTGGTCGACATCGGGCTTCTGCATCATCTCGAGGAACTGGCGGGCATAGGCCGAAAGGCTTTCGACATAGCGCCGCTGGCCCTCGGCATAGATCGTGTCGAAGGCAAGCGAGGATTTGCCGGAACCGGAAAGCCCGGTGAAGACGATCAGCCGGTCGCGCGGCAGCTCGAGCGAGATGTTCTTCAGATTGTGCTCACGCGCGCCCTGAATAGCGATGATTTTCTTGTTTTCAGCCATGGTGGTTGACTAGACCAAAAGGGGAACGGGGGCAAGCTCGGCGAGCACCCAGTCCACATGCTGCATCTTTCAAGCGCCAGAACATGTCAGCAGCTTGACCGCTGTCCACAGCCGTTGGCGGAAGCCGCAAGCTCGTAAGGGGAACCCTGTCACTGCAACGTCAGAGAAGCGAGGCCGCGACGGTGTGGTACCCGGCGCGATGCTGCATATTGGTCACAGTTCAGGCTTTTCAAGATGTGGAGGCCAAGGGCTGGCCCTTTTGACTTGACATCGAAGGCAGGAGGACCAAGATAAAATCATTCATCGATCGCAGGGTCGGTGACGGAACATAAACAAGAAGAGGAGGGAGGCATGAATCCACCGGGCTACCTTCTTCGACTGCGGCAAGTTCCGCAGTCACGGTCCTGACAGCGCGCTGCAGCACAAAACGTCACT
The DNA here is from genome assembly GCA_021828105.1 of Pseudomonadota bacterium. Classification (GTDB taxonomy): domain Bacteria; phylum Pseudomonadota; class Alphaproteobacteria; order Rhizobiales; family Aestuariivirgaceae; genus Taklimakanibacter. Next base: position 5,984 of record JAKATG010000038.1, on the reverse strand, counting down.
GATCAGGCCGCTCATCCTACAATTTGAATAGCTCACGCGAGAGCGAGACACCGATAGCTGGGTCGTCTCAGAGTCTCGAAAATCCTCCGGTGATGAGCACCGGAAACAGACTTCGAAAAATCTCGAATGATCGAGTGCCCCGCCGGCGCCAGATGAGCGCGGCGGGGTTTCGATTCAGGTCGTCATCTGACGGCATAACGGAAGCCCAGCGCACAGGCGAGGAGCAGCACGCCACACGCCGCGGTGAGAGCGAGGACGGGCGCAAAGCCTGAGCCCTGATCATAGAGCGCGCTCATTATGGGAATGGCCGCCGCGCTGTCGACGAAGCCGACGAAATAGCTGATGCCATAGGCGCGTGCCCGCAAGTGCCCGGGCACGAACCGCGCCACGATGGCGTCGTCGACGACCACCTGGCCGTAGATCGCCGCCATGGTCAGCGCCAGGCCGACAAGGAGCAGGGGACCCGTCGAGAGCCACGCCAGTGCCAGGCCGGTGAGCTGAAGCCCGGCAAGGGCGACGAATAAGGAGGTGAGCGGCAGACGGTCGACGAGACGGCCGATGGCGAGTTGCATGAGCGTGCCGCAGACCAGGATGATGGTCGCAAGTGCTCCGGTTCCGATCAGCGGCAATTCGCTGTCAAACTGCTCGTCGACGATCTTGGGCAAGGCCACGGTGACGATGGTGTAGGTCATGCCGCCGGCGATGAAGGCAAGGATGACGACACACGCCGCGAGGATGGGGCTTTTCACCGCGAGGCCAGGCGAAGAAGCCGTCGTCGCGCGCGCCTCTCCGACGGTTGATGAGCGGCGCATCGTAACGATGAATAGAATGCCGAGGGTCAAGGCCGCCATGCCCGGACCGATGAACGCCCAACGCCAGCCGAAAGCCCATGCGAAAAAGGCCGTCCCCGCGGCGGCCAGCGCGGCGCCGATATTACCGCAGACTCCATTGACGGCGAGATCCTGCCCGAGGCGTGAAGAAGTGGAGGCAAGAAGGGTGAGCCCGACCGGATGATAGATGGCTCCGGCGGCGCCGAGGAGCAGCAGCCCGAGGCCGAGCATGAGCCATGTCGCCGATGCCGCAATGAAAAAGCAGGCCAGTCCGGTGCAGATGAAGAAGACGGCGAGAAGGCGCTCCGCGCCCACGATATTCACCAACCACCCAACGGGAAGCGACAGCACGCCAAAGGCGACGAAGCAGCCCGTCGCGAGCGGGATCAGTTCGCCATAGTCGAGCTTCCATTCGGCGCCGATCGCGAGCACGGCGGTCGGAAAGATCAGGATCGCATAATGGACGAGCGCATGGGCGGCATTGACGAAAAGGATGGTGCGGCGGGTGTCGGTCATTGTCGTGGGTCCGAGGGCAGTTGCACGCACCGTACTTGGCCCGATATAAAGGATGGGGCCAAAGAGGGGATAATTCGGGCCAATTGCATGGATGATTTCGAGCTGGGCACGCGCCTCGTCACGATCCATGCCCAGCCTTATGCGGATGGCGAGCACACCGGCTGGCACCGTCATGTACGCGGACAGATACTCACAGCTTCCGAGGGGCTGATGGTCGCGACGACCGAGCTCGGCGCCTGGTATGTGCCGACCGGCCATGCGCTATGGATCCCGCCCGGTCTCGAGCACGATGTCGCCATGCGGGGCGCGGTGACGATGCGCAGCGCCTATGTGGAGAGCGCTGCCGCGGCGAGCCTTCCCTCAAGCTGCAAGGTCATCGTCACCTCGGCCTTGCTGGCGGCGGCGATCGAGGCGCTCGCGTTGGAATCCGCTCGTTATGCCGAGCACGATCGCGGCGGCCATCTCGCCGCGCTCATCGTCGATGAGGTCGCCCATGCGGCAGACGCAAGCCTCGCTCTGCCGATGCCGCGCGATGCCCGGCTGGTCCGCCTCTGCAACGCCATCCTGGCCCGAGGCGAGCGCCGCGGACTTGACGGCTGGGCCGAACATATCGGCATGAGCCGGCGCAGCCTCACGCGCCATTTCCGCGCCGAAACAGGTTTGTCGCTTCTCGCCTGGCGCAAGCGGGCCGCGGAGCTTGCCAGCCTCAGCTAGTTCTTCAGGAGGTTCCGGCGCAGCTCCGACACCGCATTGGCATGCGCATCGAAGCCTTCATATTTGGCAATGATGCGGGCATGGGGGGCCAGCCTCTCATAGCCTTCGCGCGTCACCTGGCCGATCGAGGTGCGCTTCATGAAATCGAACACCGACAGCGGCGAAGCGGTCTTGGCCCAGCCGCCCGTCGGCAGCACGTGGTTAGGGCCGAGCACGAAATTGCCGAGCGTCGAAGGCGTATATTCGCCGAGCAAAATCTCGCCGGCATTCTTGAACGAGCCGAGCCAGGCCATGGGCTCGCGGCTCATGATCTGCAGATGCTCCGGCGCATAGTCGTTGATGAAAGCGATAGCGCTTTCGGCATCGGGGCAAAGCATGATGCCGCCTTGCGGGCCTTGGAGCACGGCCTCGGCATAGCCCACACGCTCGGCGCTCATTTCCTTGAAGAACCCGGGCAGGGCCGCAAGCGCCGCCGCGACGACCCGGGCATCGGGCGTGACCAGCCAGGCGGATGAATCGGCGCCATGCTCGGCCTCGATCAGGAGATCGAGCGCACAGAGCCGGCCGTCCACTGTGCCATCGGCGAAGATGATGCTCTCGCTGGGGCCCGCGGGCGGGCCGGTGTCGATGAGATCGGCGACGAGGCGCTTGCCGGCGACGACCCAGGGGCTGCCAGGACCCACGATCTTGGCGCATCTGGGCACGCTCTCGGTGCCATAGGCGACGGCGGCGACCGCCTGGGCGCCGCCGCATTTGAAGATCCGCGAGACGCCAGCCGCCTCGGCGGCGACGAGGGTCGCGTCATCGATATTGCCGTCGGGGCCGGGCGGGGTGACGATGACAATCTTCTCGACGCCCGCGACCTTGGCCGGGATGCAGGTCATCATCACCGTGCTTGGAAACGAGCCCTTGCCCCTCGGCACATAGCAGGCGACCGAAGGAATGGGCGTCATCCGGTCGCCGGCGAAGGCGCCAGGGCTCACCTCATGCAGCCACATCTCCTCAGGCTTCTGGTCCTCATGGAAGCGGGTGATGTTCCGGGCCGCGAAAGCGATGGCCTCGATGAGGTCGGGCGCCAGAGTTTTCCGCGCGCGGATGAAATCTTCACGAGTCGCGGCGAGCCTGTCGGCCGTCACCGGCGCCTTGTCGAACTGGCGAGTGAAGCGGGCGAGGGCCTCATCGCCTTCCTCGGCGACGGCGGCGACGATGGGCTCGACCTTCTCGAGATAGGGCCCGAGGTCGCTTTCGGTGCGCTTGAGGCAGCGCTCGCGCTCTTCCGGCGAAAGCTCGGCCAGCTTTACGATATTGACGGACGCCGTCATCTTTCGATGTGATAGGTGGTCGAGACGTAGGTCTCGTCTTCCTGGGCGTTACGCTCGAAAGCGAGGAAGTCCCAATAGCCGCAATTGTCCTTGCCGGGAAAATCGCGGCAGGCCCAGGGCCTCGCCTCATAGATGGTGCAGCGGCGCGCCTCGGTGTCGAAGAATTGGCAGATGCGGCCGTAATATTTGTCCTTCTTGCGCCGCATCACGCGCTTGTAGCCGTGCGAGGACTTGAAGAACTTCTTCTCCGCCTTTTCGAGCGGCAGGTCGAAATGCTTGGCGATGCGCGCCGCATCGCGGTCCTTCACCTCGATCACCGGATAGGAGCAGCAGTAGCCGGGGCACTTCAGGCAGTCATATTTCTTTCTGGGCATGGCTTACTTCTTTGCAGATGCGCTTTTGATGCTCGCAAACTTCCGCTGGGTCTCGGCCATCTCGGCCTGCAGCCATTCGCGGAAGGCGCGCGCCGGGGCCGACTCCTTCGAACCCTTGGCGCGCACGATGAAGTAGCCGCCATGGTCTCTGATGTCGAGAGCAAAGGGGCGCATGAGCCGGTCCTCGAGCATGGCATCGGTGCACAGGATCATGTCGCCGAGCGCGAAGCCCTGGCCGGCTTCCGCCGCCTCGATGGCGAGATGGCCCTGGAACACGGTGCCGCGCCAGTCCTCCACGCCCTTGATGCCGGCGGCCGCGAGCCAATCGGTCCAATATTGCTTGCGGCTCTCATGCAGCAGATTGTAGTTCGCGAGATCAGCGGGGACGAGCGGCCCGCATCCTTGATGAGCCGCGGGCTGCAGACCGGAAAGATATCGACATCGGAGATGAGCTTCTGGATCTCGACATCGGCCCAGCGACCCAGCCCGTAGCGGATGCCGAGATCGGCCTTGTCGGAGCGGAAATCGACCAGCCGGTTGTCGGGATCGATATTGAGCTCGATATCGGGATGGAGGTCGTTGAAGCGCCCGAGCCTGGGGACGAGCCAGCGCGAGGCGATCGAGGGCTCGACCGAGACATTGAGGCTCCTGACCGTGCCCTGAGCCGCCGCATCGCGGGTCGCTTCCGCCATATTGTCGAAGAGGGGGGTCAGCCGGCTGCCGAAGCGCCGGCCGGCATCGGTCAGGACGACGCCCCGGCCGGTGCGGGAGAAAAGCTCGGTGCCGAGCCATTCTTCCAATTCGCGGATATGGCGGCTGATCGCGGCATGGGTGACGAAAAGCTCCTCCGCCGCCGCCGTGAAGCTTTCATGGCGGGCGGCGGCCTCGAAGGCCCGTAGCGCATTCAGCGAGGGCAGGCGCCGCGCCATAGGGTGTCCTGTAAGTTTTCCTTACAGGTAGCGTAGGATAATGCCGTTTGTGATGCAAGTGCGAATTGACTATCTTCCAACCATCCAAGGAATTACCGAGACGAAAGAAAGGAGATTGGTCATGAACTGGATTTTTGAAGCTTATTCAAATGTTTACAACGCGGCCATGATGCAGGACCAGTCCCGCCCGAGCCATATTGCAACTGCGAAGAACAGCACCGAATCGAAGCGCTTCACCCTGTTCAAGCCCTTCCTTAACGGCTGATCTTCTAGACAAGTCTCGACATGGCCGGTCGCGCCCGGCCATGAAGTTTCAGCGGCCTAACGCGCATCTCGGCCAAGTGGGATTACTTCGCCGGGAGGATGCGCGCCAGTCAATATTGGAGCAAATCCTTATCGCCAAAGTCTGCAACTTTGGCGGGATTTGCTCCGGCTACTTGCCTGGGGCCGCAGCTATGACGGTGACCTCCATCACCAGCCGGGGATCGGCGAGCCCTGCGACCACCAGAAGCGTCGCCGCCGCCTTGTGGCCCTTCAGAACCTCATCGCGAACCTGCCGGTAAAGCCCGACCTGCGAGCGGTCGGTGATGAAGACCCGCGCATCCACGATATTGCGATGGTCCATGCCGGCGGCCTTCAGGATGCCCAGCACATTGCCCCAGGCGAGGCGGTGCTGCTCTTCGGCGCTTTCCGGGATCTTGCCCGTGGCGGGATCGGCACCGACCTGGCCGGCAACGAAGAGATGACGTGTCCCAGTCGCGACCTCGATCGCCTGGGCGTAGTTGGAAAAAGGTTTGGGAGCGGCGTCGGTCGCGATTTCTTTCAGCATGGGGACCTCTTTTGGGGAAAGGCGCACTATAGCGCTTGCGTGTTTATCCCTTGACAGCAAGTAGGAACATGCAAGATGATAGAGGTCCATCCTTCTTTCGTCTTTGGGCCAGAAATGCGTATCAAAAATGTCGATGCCGTTCGAGAGGGCATTGTCTACATCGGCACTGAAGCTAACGGGCAATTTAGCCCCAATGGAACGGGATTCATCGTTAGCCACCCACTGGAGGAAAGCTATCGGATCCTTTTCGTCATAACAGCCGCTCACGTAGTCAAAGAGATAGCTGGCGACACGATTTATGTGCGCCTCAACAGAAAATCGGGGGGAGCGGAGTCAATTCCGATCCACGAAAAGAAGATTCTTGAGTGGAGCGCCAATGACGTTGCAATCTTCCCGCTCAACATTGGCGCTGATGTGTACCACTATCGAGCCCTGAATTTCGATGAACGGCAGCTTAAGCACAGATCGGA
>JAKATG010000022.1:0-148476 GCA_021828105.1 Pseudomonadota bacterium | reverse complement strand
CTCAGCCGGCTGCTGAGGGTGACCGGCGAGCCGACATTGGAAGCTCTTGGCCATCTGGCCCAAGCCCCTGATGCCGCGCTCGCGCGAGCGGCGAACCAGCTCCATGTCGATCTCGATGGGGATGATCTGCTCGGTCGAGTCGCCCATGAACAGAGCATGGCCGGACGGATCATAGACGCAGGAGCGGCCATTGCCGCCGGCACCCAGGCCGTTCACATCGAAGATGTAGCATTGCATCATCGCCGCCGTGGCATGGCTGATGGCGATGTCGACATCGCGGTCGATCGTATGGGTCATGACCGGGTGCAGGATGACATCGACGCCCATGGCGGTGAGCTGGCGCGATGTTTCCGGGAACCAGATGTCATAGCAGTTGAGGATGCCGAATTTGCCGACCTCTTCGATATCGAAGGTGAGGAACTCGTTGCCGGGCTGGACCCCCTGCTCCAAGGGCAGGAACGGGAACATCTTGCGATAGCGCCCGACGATCTCGCCTTCGGGATTGATGACCGACGTCGTGTTGTAAATGCCGCCCTCGCGGCGCTCATACATGGAACCGTTGATGATCCAGATGCGGTGATGGCGGGCAATGTCGCGGAATGTATCCTCGGCCGCGCCCGGCAGGGGCTGGGCATATTGCAAGAGCGGCCCGTAGCAGGCGAGCTCCGAGAACATCACCATTTGCACCCAGGGAAACAGATGCATCGTCAGATCGATGCGCTGGCGCATGGCGTCGATATTGGAGCCGTGGCCCAGCTGCATCTGGATGCCGGCGATGGCGAAAGGCGTCATGATCGGTGAAACTCCTTACGTAATGTTAGAGTGTTTCCTGCCTGACTGGGTCCATGTTGTAGCTGGAGCCGCAACTTCAAGGCAAAGTTTTTTCATTACAGGAATCTATTCGGAACTCCCCCGCCGAATCGCTATGATAGGGGCATTATAGGACGTCGACAGGGACGGCAAATCTATAGCCCACCCCGCGCTCGGTCGCGATGAGCTTGGGATCGCGCGGGTCCGCTTCCAGCTTGCGGCGCAGGCGCAGGATCTGGACATCGATGCTGCGGTCGAAGACCTCTTCATCATGCACGTGGCTGGCGGACAAAAGCTGCTCCCGGGTCAGGATTTGCTTGGGTGACCTTAGGAAAGCTGCCAGAAGATTGAACTCTCCCACCGTCAGCGCCACCACCTCACCGGCTGGTGATGTCAGGCGGCGTGTGCGCATCTCCATTTTCCAACCGGCGAAGTGATAGCGGCTATGGCGGGTCTTGTCGTTTGCAGGTGGCGGCGCATGCGAACGGCGCAGCACGGCGCGGATGCGGGCGAGCAGCTCGCGCGGACTGAAAGGCTTCGCTACGTAATCATCGGCGCCGAGTTCCAGGCCCAGTATGCGATCCGCCTCGCCCAGGCGATGGCCGGTGATGACGATGATCGGTGCCGGGGGCGGGCTGCCGAGCCGCCGCATGAGGTCGAGGCCGTCTTCCTTGCCCAATCGCATGTCGAGGATGATGATATCCACCACCGTGTCGCGCAGCATGCCCGACATGGCCTCGCCATCCGTGACCGTGCTCACTTTGAAGTTCTCAGCTTCCAGATATTCGGCGAGCATCTCGCGCATGGCCGGGTCGTCATCGACGACAAGCACATGCCGCATCATCGGGCGCGAGGTGGTTAATGGCGGATTGTTTCGTTCGGCAGGCATTTGACGATCCGGAAAGGAATACCCGCCGCCCGCATTTCATTAAAGTGCCGGATTTTGGCGGTTTGTTGGTCCATGGCGACAAACTCCGGTTGGAACCGCCAAGGCCGGGAACCCGGCAAGCTTTCGCTCCTCATCCTCGCATTGCTGGCGACCATGACGGCAGTGGCCTCTCCCCTTGCAAGCGAAGAGCCGATCTCGCCCACCCAGGAGCACACGCCCTCCGACAGGAAGAAGATCGCTCTGGGCGAGAGCCTGTTCCATGATGTCCGGCTGTCGCATGGCGATGTCGTATCCTGCGCCTCCTGCCACGGGCTCGACCAGGGCGGTGACGACGGCCAGGCCCGAACGCGCGCTGCGAACGGACGCCTGCTCGACTTCAATACACCGACCGTCTTCAATGCCGCGCTGAACTTCCGGTTCAACTGGCGCGGCAATTTCCGCTCGCTCGAGGCGCAGAACGAAGCCGCCCTGCTCGATCCTTCACTGATGAACACCACCTGGCCGGAACTCTTGACCAAGCTCAGCACCAATAGCACCTATACGGGACATTTCTTCGCGGTCTACGGAAAGCTGCCGAACCGGCAAAACGTGCTCGACGCGCTGGCCGCCTTTCAGCGGTCGCTGGTGACGCCCGACGCACCGTTCGACCGTTATCTGAAGGGCGATCGCCAAGCCATGAAGGCGGAGGAGAAACGCGGCTATGAGCTGTTCAAGAACTATGGTTGCATGGCGTGTCATCAGGGCATCAATGTCGGCGGCAACCTGTTCCAGAAGTTCGGCATCTTCGCCGACCCGTTCGTCGGCCAGGCCAGCATCAGCAAGGCCGATCTCGGCCGGATGACGGTGACCGGCCGCGGCGCCGACCGCCACGTCTTCCGCGTGCCCAGCCTGCGCAATGTCATGCTGACGGCCCCCTATTTCCATGACGGGCGCACCACTTCACTTTCCGAGGCGGTGAGGATCATGGCCCGCAACCAGCTCGGCCGCGAGCTCGGCGCGCGCGATGTCGCCGACATTGTCGCGTTCCTGGCGACGCTGACCGGAGAATATCGCGGTCGAGCGCTGTCGAGCCAGCCGGACCCGCGGCCATGAGCTCGCTTCGCATGATGGCGCCGATTGCCGCGGGGCTCATCCTCGTCCTGACCTATCTCCTGGTGCAAGGCACGGCAACCGACACACCGCGCCATGAGCGCGCCGACGCGCTGCAGGCGGTCATCCTCAACAATGCCGCGCTCCAGCGCGACGTGCTGCGCGCGCGGGCCGGCCTCCTGCTCAACTATGATCCGCTCGTGCGCTCGATGGCGGGCCTCACCTCGGCAACGGCGGAGTTGCCGGCGACACGCGATGCGGCGACTGGCGAGACGAGAGCGAGGATCGACCGCAAGGTCGCGGAGATCGCACAAGCCGTGCGCGATGAGGAGGCCCTTGTCGAAACGTTCAAGTCGGACAACGCGCTTCTTCAGAACTCCTTGTCCTACTTCAACTACTTGAGCGGCTCGTTCGCTTCCGCCGGGGGTCAGCCGGCGGATGTGACCGCCGAGGCCGCCGTGCTGACGGCTGCGATGTTCCGCTTCATCAATGCGCCGCGGCCGGAGTCGACGCGGGAGGTCGAAGCCTCGCTCGACAGGCTGGAACGACGATTGTCGGCCCATGGCGCACCCGCCGGAGATGTCGGCTCGCTCATCGCCCACGGCCGGCTTATCGTCTCGACCCTTCCCGCGGTCGACAATGCCGTCGCCCGCCTGCAAGGGGCGCCGACGAGCGATCTGACGCGAACGTTGCAGGACATCTATCTCGAATCGCATGAGCAGGCGGCGCTGAGGTCTGACCTCTTCATGGCGCTCCTCTACGGCGCGGCGCTGCTGCTGGTGGCCTATGTCGTCCACCTGTTCATCCGCTTGCGCGCCAATGCGCAGATCCTTCGCGACCGGCTGCAATTCGAGGGGCTGATCGCGTCGATCTCCACGAAGTTCATCAATCTGCCGCGCGAGGGGATCGGATCGGAAATCGACAAGGCACTGGCGCAACTGGTCGAGCATGCCGGCATCGACGACGTCTGCCTTCTGGTCCTGCACGAAAGTAGCGGCGAAGTCTCCACGAATTGCTTCCGCGCCGCCCATAGTCAGGAGTCCACGGCAACGATCCTGGCGCTGGCACGCAACTGGACGCTCAAGGGCCATGAGCGCCAGGGCTGCATTTTCGTCGCCGACGTCGACACGCTTCCCGACAGCCGGGAGAAGACATCCCTGCATAGCCTCCACATCCGCTCCTGGCTCTGCCTGCCGCTCAGGGTCGCGGGCGAGCCCCTGGGCTTTCTCACCTTCCATGGCATCAGCAGGAGGGCCTGGCGGGCCGACGATATCGCATTGCTGCGCACCGCCGGCGAGATATTCGCCAATGCCTTGGCGCGTGAAGGAAACGAAGCGGCCCGCGAGGCGCTGCAGGCGCGCCTCAATCAGTCGCAGCGGCTCGAGGCGATCGGCACGCTCGCCGGCGGCATGGCGCATGAATTCAACAATATACTGGGCGCCATCCGCGGCTATGGCGAAATGGCCCTTGACGTTGTGGCGGCGGACTCGCGCGCGCGGCGCCATATCCGGCAGATCATGAAGGCCGGCGCACGCGCGCAAGGCGTCATCGAGCAAGTCCTTGCCTTCGGACGCCGGCGCGAGCGGCGGCACAAGCCGATCAGCGTCGAGCCTGTGGTCACAGAAGCGGTCGGTCTCATCCGCGCTTCCTTCCCGTCGACGCTTTCGGTGAAGATGCACCTCGCGGCGAACAATGCCACCATGGTGGGCGATCCGACCGAGCTGCAGCAAGTAGTGATGAACCTCTGCACCAATGCGGTGCAGGCCATGGACGGCCGTGGCGTGCTCGACATAGACCTCGATACGGTTGAGCGCGGCCAGGATCTCGCTTTGTCACATGGCAGCTTGCCCGCAGGTCGTCATGTGCGGCTCGCCGTCAGGGATACCGGCCAGGGGATCGACCCGGCCGTCATGGAGCGGATCTTCGAACCGTTCTTCACGACCAAGCCCGCGGGCAAGGGCACGGGGCTCGGGCTGTCCACCGTCCACGGGATAGTCGGCGAGCATGGCGGCGCCATCCATGTGGAGAGCCGGCTCGCCAAAGGCACCCGTTTCGAAGTCTTTTTTCCATTGCAGGAAGGTGCCGCCGATGATGCAGATGGTGAGGAAACGAAAGAAGCGCCGGTGCCCGGCGGCCATGGCGAAACGGTCCTCATTGTGGATGACGACAAGTCTCTCATGCTGCTCGGCGAGGAAATGCTTGCGGCTCTGGGCTATGAGCCGGTCGGTTTCGAACAGAGCCAAGCGGCATTGACGGCATTTCGGGCTGCGCCCCAACGCTTCGATCTGGTGCTGACGGACGAAATCATGCCGGAGGTGACCGGTACGGAACTGGCGGATGCCCTGCACAGGCTCCGCCCCGATCTGCCGATCGTCCTGATGACCGGCTATGGCCGCGCCATTCCGGCGCGCCGTTTGGAGCACGCCGGGATTCGCGAGGTGCTGAAGAAACCGCTGTTGACCAGACCGTTGGCCGAATGCATGGCCCGGCACCTCACCCGACACTCACGGTTTCAATCGTAACTCGATCTCCCGGTTGATGAAATCATCCGGTAACGGCGATGCTCGATCGTCCCGCGGATGATGAATACTGTTATGAAGAGATGGATAGTTGCCGGCTCTACCCTTTGCCTCGGCCTTGCCGTCGGATTGACGAAGCTCACTTTCAGTGAAAGCTCCGCGATGCCCCCCTCGATCGAGCGCGGACGCTATCTCGCGATGATCGGCGGCTGCAACGACTGCCACACGCCCGGCTATCAAACCAGCGCCGGCGACGTTCCCGAAGAACGCTGGCTCACCGGGAATCCGCTCGGCTTCAGCGGACCATGGGGCACGACCTATCCCAGCAATCTTCGCCGGCTGCTCGCCAACATGGATGAAGAAGCGTGGGTGCGCTATGCCCGCACCGTCGAGACGCGTCCGCCCATGCCTTGGTTCAATCTGCGCGCTTTTGCCGAAGACGACCTGCGAGCCCTCTATCGCTTTACCCGCTCCCTGCCGGCGGACGATACGGCTGTTCCGGACTACGTGCCTTCAGACAAGAAACCGGTAACGCCCCATATCGACATGGTGCCGAAGCCTGCGGAACCATGACCTGTCTCCGGCGCCTGTGTTTCATTCGTAACTGAATTCCCGGACTCCTGAAATCTTGGCGTAGCGCATATCCACGAGTGTCGGACGCTGCATCCTTTGAACAACCAAGGAGAGCGTGATGCGGAGAATTCCTCTCGGACCTGATCCTATGCAAATGAGCGGCGGCAAGACCGGCAACTCTGACGACTATGCGCTGGGCTACTCGAAGCGCGAGTTCCAGCGCCTCCAGCTGCAAAGCACGTTCATTCGTGACCTGACCGAAGATGTCCTCAAGCGAGCCGGCCTCAAGCCCGGCATGCATGTGCTGGATCTCGGCTGCGGCGTCGGCGATGTGTCGCTCATCGCCGGCGAGCTGGTCGGCCCCACCGGCACGGTCCTCGGTGTCGACAGATCGGCCGCGGGCTTGGCTCTCGCCGAGCAGCGGGCCGCGGAAGCCGGGCAAAGCTCACGGGTGCGGTTTGCCGCGGCCGAGCTCGATACGTTCGTGCCGCAGGAATCCTATGATGCCGTGATCGGCCGGCTGATCCTGATGTACCTGCCGAATCCGGCAACGGTCCTCAGGCGACTGTGCGACCATCTTCGTCCGGGCGGCATCGTTGCCTTCCAGGAACTGGCGATGTCGGCGGCGCGCAGCATTCCCGAAATCCCGCAATTCGTTCAATGCACGCGCTGGATCAACGACACGTTCGATCGCATCAACGTCGAGACGGATATGGGGCACAAGCTGTTCGCCACCTTCCTCGCGGCGGGACTCCCAGGCCCGCAGATGATCATGGCCGGCCGCGCCGAGGGCGGCGCGCAATCGGTGGCCTATGACTATGTCGCGGAGACCCTGCGCAGCCTGTTGCCGACCATGGAGCGTGTCGGCGTCACCAGTGCCGCGGATGTCGGCATCGACACCCTTGCCGAGCGGCTCAGGGCCGAGGCCGTGGCCCATGCCGCCTGTGTAATGCCGCCGCCCTTCATCGGCGCCTGGGCGCGGCTGCCCGAACGGCGCTTTGCGTCGAAGGACCCGGCGACGCCGCGTGATACTGATGCCCGCGCGGCGTCGCTCTCTCCAGCAGCAAAAAAGATTCTGCGCTCGCTCAGCGACGAACAACTCAAGGACGCCGGCATCGACCCGTCGCTGATCCATAGCTACCCCGAGGTCGAGCTGGAGGCGCGACTGATGAGCGCCCTGATGTCGCTGCGATGACCTTCCCGATGCTTACGTCGGCTTGTCCTCCGCCTTCGTCCCTGTGAAGACATAGCGCTGATAGACATAGCCGATGCCGACCAGGAACAGGCCCAGACCCAGGAACGAGGCGACCCGGTAGAGGCCTCCGAGCGCGGCCATGTCTGACAGGAATACCTTACAGACCGTGAGGATGAGGATCGCCAGCGCTCCATGCCTGAGCCAGGGCGCCTTGCGCCACAGCCCGACGGCGAGCAGCACCAGCGAGAAAACGAGCCACACGACCGAATAGGCGTAATATTCGGCGTCGCTCCTGGCCCACAGATCGAGCACCGGTCCCTGGAAGGCGCGCTTCGTTTCGAGCGTGGTCCAGGTGAGGACGAGGACCAGGGCGGCTGCAAAGAAGACGATGCGGGCATAGGGCATCTTGGCGATCGGCGGCAGCGCATAAGCGATGAGGCCGATCAGGATCGCCGGCGCCAGATAGGCGACCAGCAGCACGTTGAAGATCGGCCTGTCGCCAATGCTCTCATAGCTGAAGAGCGGATTGAGGATCAGGAACTGCCCGAGGAAGACACCCAGAAGGCCGAGGCCGATCAGGATGACGGCCCACCATTTGTCGATGGCCCGGCCGGCAGCCGCAAAGCTGCGCAAGCGCCACCACCCGGCCCCCAGCCATACGAGCGTGTGCAGGGAGAGTTCGAACAGCGTCAGCTCTTCGGCGGCGATGCGCCCTTCGGTGAAGATGCGGATCTCGAGCGCGACCAGCAGCAGCGCGAAGACGAAGGCGCCGCTCTCCATCACCGTCACGGTGAGATCGTTCAGGCTTTGCTTGAACAAGCGGCCCGCCGCGAAGAAAGCAAGGGCCGGAATGCCATAGCCATAGAGGATCCACTGCGTCCCCAGCGCGTGATTGGTCTCGTAGCTCAGCACATAGGGGTTGAGCGCCAGGCGCACCAGGATGACGGCCGCGACCGCGAGCGCCAGCTTGCGCAGCTCCTTGAGGTCAAGCGTCTTCTCCAGCCAGGCGAGGGCGGGAAGCTGCAGCGCGAGTGCTACCGTGAGCCAGGCTTCGCGGAAAACGAAGGCGAAGGCGAAGCTGACACCGGCGATCGCCGCCGCCGCATAGAAGCCTAGCGCCAGGCGATAGGGCCGCTCCTCGCGCTGCTTGTTCAGGGCACCGGCGAGCGATACCGCGATGCCCGCCGCCGCCACCGCGGTGATCGCCCAGAGGAGATCGGTGGTGAAGAAGCGGCTTCGCGCATAGGCCGCCGCCAGAATGAGTAAGGCGCCGAGAAGCGAGATGCCGGCCCAGACCTGCGGTCGCTGGCTGCCGCGCAACAGGAAAAAGCCCAATCCTGCGATGAGCGCGCCGGCAAAGAGATGCGAGAGCACGAAGCCCTTGGCCTCGGGCGCGAACAAGGCACCGGCCGGCGCGATGATGTTGCCGGCGTCGATGTCGTAGAGAAGCTGGCCCAGAATGCCTTCCGGGTCCCAAGCGAGGAGAACGAAGAACAAGAGAGCCGCCGCCAGCGCGATGAAACCATCGAACCGCTCGAAGCGCCGGCCGGAAAACGCGAGAACGACCGCGCCCAGGACGGCGAGCGAGACGCTCACCGTCGGCGCATTGGCGACATGCGACGCGAAGGCGGCAAGGCCGACGCTGCCGATGGCGGCGAGCCAGCCGTTGAATTCAGGCCCTTGCGGCTGATGCGGCTTCTGCCAGATCACCGGCGCCTCATCGGGCGTCAGTCTGAGCGCCAGCCAGATCGCCGCCGCCGTCAGCACGGCAAGGAAGGCGGCAATGATCAGGAGATCGCCCGCCTGCATCGGTCCCAGGATCCACACCAGCGTCCACAAGAGCCCGCCGATCGTCGCGCCATAAGCGAGCCAGCCCCAGCCGCGATAGATCACCACCGCATAGGCCGCTGCGGCGATGAGGGCGAGATAGGCAAAGAGGATCCCGGCATTCGGCTCCGATGACGAAACCAGGGCCGGCGTCGCGAAGCCGGCGAGAAGGCCGATGATCGCGACAATGGGCGTGTGGAGGGCCGCAAGCGCGAAAGCGACGAGCGCCACGATGGCGAGGCCGATGAAGGCGACCGTCGGACTCAGGAGGTCGAGCAGCGCATACGCCGCATAGATGCTGGCAAAGGAGATGAACAGTCCGGCGCTGGTCAGGGCGCCCGGCACATAATCGGGCTTGAGGGCGGCGATCTCCTTTTGCAGTGGACGGCGGCGCAGCCATTCGCCGGCTGCCGTCAGGACGACGCCGAGAAGGAGGCCGAAGGTCGCACGCATCGCCGGCGTCAGCAGTGCATTGTCGATCGAATATTTGATGAGGAAGATGCCGGCGAGGACAAGGGCCACCGCCCCCAGCCAGACGAACCAGCGCGAGGTGAGCCTTTCCTCGATGCCGGCACGGGGCGGCGGCGGTGGAGCTGGCGGTGGCGCCTCGGGCGGTGCCGAAGCGGCGGCATCGAGGGGCTCGACGGGTTCGGGCTGTTCGGCCGCTTCGCGGACGGGCTCGGCCGCGGCCACTGGTTCGGCAACCTGGCTCGCTTCCGCCCAGACCCTTCCGGTCTGAGCGTCGGCTGCTGGTTCGGGCGCCACGGCCGGCGTCTCGCCTTGCGCCAGCTTGGCCTCGAGCTTGGCGATCCTGCGCCTGAGATCGCCGGAGCGGCTCAGCGCGACGATGGAAAGGATGAGAGGGGCGAAGAATATCGCCAGCGCAAGGAGGCCCACAAAGCCAAAAAAGGCATCGTCCATGGAATCAGATTTTACGCCAGGAGTGAGTTACGGAGCTAGAGAGCCCAGGCAAGGCCCTATTGACTTCGCGGGCCGAACGGTGGGATTTGGGAAATGACAAGATCGGAGCCATGAACATCTACGAGGCGGAAAGGAGTAAACTCCGCGCGAGGAAATCGCTGTAAAATTCCCTGCTCGCCGTCCTAAGTCATTGATATATCAAGGGTGAGCATTTTTTCGTGAAAATCCCTGATAATCCCTGCAAATCGCTGAATCTGACCCCGGACAAAAGCCGCAATCCGCAAGAATTCTTTCCTAGATTTTTGCGCTAAGCGTTCGCTTCCGGCGGCAGGAAATCGACCTCATGCTGCGCCGATATCCGCACGGCCTCCATCGGATCGGCGACATTGTGCAGCTTGTTGAACAGCTCTTCCAGCATGCGGGCGGGTGAGACCCAGAACAGCGCGCGCGCCGGTTTGTCCGACTTGTTGAAATAGCCGTGCGGGATGCCGCGCGGCATGCGCACCAGATCGCCGGCCTTGGCCTTCAGCCATTTGCCGTCGAGCTTGAGATCGAGCTCGCCTTCCTGGACGAGGATGAACTCCTCCTGGGTCGGATGAACATGGACGGGCACGAACTGGCCGGGCTGGCTATTGGTCTCGAAGGCGAAGGTCGAGGCGCAGACGGCCTTCGGGAAATAAAGCTGGCCCAGTATGTTCCAGCTCTTGCCGCCAAAGCCCGTACCATTGGCGGTAATCCCCTTCTCCAGATCGTCGGCCATTCTCGCGTCTCCCTGTCTTGTTATTTACCCGGTCCCAGCAGCGCTTCGCGGCGCTTCAAGCTGTCGGCCGGCCATTGCGTCTTCATATCATAGAAAACGTCGAAGGCCGGCACATCATCGGAGAGCCTGACCCAAGGCAGCTTCGAGCGTGTGAATATATGAGCGTCGGGCTTGAACGTCGCCGCCGCATCGAGCGTGCTCATGCGCACGAAGCGCATGGGCCTGCGGCCATAGTCGCTCCACAAGGCCGTGCGGCAGATGGGGCAGCGATAGATGTCATGCGGCCTGCCGCTCTCGGTCGGCATGAGCACGGCTTCCGGATTCCCTTTGAGCAGCTCGATGCGTTCCGCCTCGATCACGCCGTTGATCACGAAGGCACTGCCGGTCTGGCGCTGGCAGTCGCGGCAATGGCAGCAATTGATGAACATCGGCGGCGACTTCAGCCGGTAGCGCACGGCGCCGCAGAAGCAACCGCCCTCGAGATTTCGGGTCTCAGCCATGATCACAAATCCTGCACATCGACGACGCCGGAGATCGCCTTGATCGCCCCCTTAATCTGCGGCGTGATGGTGAATTTGTTGCCGAGTATAACCTCGACCTCCCTGCCCTTGTCCATCTGCAGGATGAGCTTGACCGGCGCCTTGCCGCCATTGGTCAGGCGCTGGGCGATCGAGTCGATCGGCTTTGCATCGCGCACGAAGATGGTGAGGCCCGAGGTGATCTGGGCCGCGGCGCGCTCCAGTTCCTCGACGCCCTGCAGGCGCAGGCGCACCTCCTCGCCATCGACATCGGCCTCGACACGCGCGATCACCGCCTTGCCGGGCTCGAGCAGATCGCGCGAGACGGCGAGCGTGTCCGAGAAGCAGATCGTCTCGAACTGGCCGGTCGGATCGGAGAAGCCGACAAAGGCGAACTTGTTGCCGGATTTCGACCGCCGCTCCTGGCGATGGGTGATGGTGCCGGCGAGCTTCGCCGCCGTCGCCCCCTTGGTCAGGGCCTTGTCATGGAAGGACGACCAGGTATCGACGCCGAGGCGCTGCAGGCGGACCATATAGTCGTCGAGCGGATGGCCCGAGAGATAGAAGCCGATCGCCTCGAATTCCTGGGCGAGGCGTTCCATCGGCAGCCAGGCCTCGCGCACCGGCAAGGCGACGTCCTCCTTGGTCGATTGACCGAAGAGATCATGCTGGCCGGCCTCGGCTTCCGCCGTCGTGCGGTTGGCCATCGCGAGAATGGCGTCGACGCCCTCGAATACTTGTGCCCGGTTGGGCTGGAGATCGTCGAACGCCCCGGCCTTGGCCAGGCTTTCCAGCGCCCGACGGTTCAATATATGGGCATCGATCCGGCGGGCGAAATCACCGAGCGAGACATAAGGACCTTCGGCCTTGCGCTTCTCGACCAGATGCTGGATGGCGCCGGAGCCGACATTCTTGAGCGCCGACAATGAATAGAGGACGGCGGCATCCTTGACCGCGAAATCGACCTCGGAGGTATTGATCGAGGGCGGCACGATCTTGACCCCGATGCGCTGCGCCTCCTGGCGGAAGACCTGCAGCTTGTCGGTATTGCCCATATCGAGCGACATCGAGGCAGCAAGGAATTCGACCGGGTGGTTCGCCTTGAGGTAAGCGGTCTGGTAGCTGATATAGGCATAGGGTGCCGAGTGCGACTTGTTGAAGCCGTATTCGGCGAATTTCGCGCAGGCATCGAAGATGTTGGTGGCCGTGGTCTCATCGATGCCGCGCTCGATGGCGCCTTTGAGGAAGTTGCCGCGCTGGGCGTCCATTTCGGATTTGATCTTCTTGCCCATGGCGCGGCGCAAGAGGTCGGCCTGCGCCAGCGTATAGCCCGCGAGATCCTTGGCGATCTGCTGCACCTGCTCCTGATAGGTGATGACGCCGAAGGTCTCCTTGAGGATCGGCTCGAGCCAGGGATGCATATATTCGATGGGCTCGCGACCGAGCTTGCGCGCGCAATAAAGGGGGATGTTTGCCATCGGGCCCGGGCGATAGAGGGCGACGAGCGCGATCAGATCTTCGAAGCGGTCGGCGCGCATCTGGCGCACCGCATCGCGCATGCCGGAACTTTCCAATTGGAACACGCCCACGGTGTCGCCCTGTCCCAGCATCTGGTATGTCGCCAAATCGTCGAGCGGGATCTTGTTGGCGTCGAAATCGGGAATGCGCAGGCGGATGAGGCGCTGCGCCTTGTCGATGATGGTGAGCGTCTTGAGGCCGAGGAAGTCGAACTTAACGAGGCCCGCCTTCTCGACATATTTCATGTTGAACTGGGTGGCGGGCAATGACGAGCGCGGATCGCGGTAGAGCGGCACCAGTTCTTCCAGCGGCCGATCGCCGATCACGATGCCCGCGGCATGGGTCGAGGCATGCCGATAGAGACCTTCGAGCTTGAGGCCGATCTCCAGCATGGCGCGGACGGTCGCGTCCTTGTCGCGCTCCTCCTTGAGCCGCGGCTCGCCGTCGATTGCTTGGGCGAGCGACACCGGATTGGCCGGGTTCATCGGGATCATCTTGCTCAGGCGATCGACCTGGCCATAGGGCATCTGCAGCACGCGTCCGACATCGCGGCACACCGCGCGCGCCTGCAGCTTACCGAATGTGATGATCTGCGCCACGTGGTCCTTGCCGTATTTGGCCTGGACATAGTCGATCACCTCGTCGCGCCGGTCCTGGCAGAAATCGATGTCGAAGTCGGGCATCGACACGCGGTCGGGGTTGAGGAAGCGCTCGAACAGGAGATTGAAGCGCAAGGGATCGAGATCGGTGATGGTGAGCGAATAGGCAACGAGCGAGCCGGCACCCGAGCCGCGCCCCGGGCCCACCGGGATGCCTTGCGACTTCGCATATTTGATGAAGTCGGAGACGATCAGGAAGTAGCCCGGATATTTCATCTTGATGATGACATCGAGCTCGAAGTCGAGGCGCTGGCGATAGTCCGCTTCGCTATAGCCTTCCACCAGGCCGCGTTCCTTAAGCCGCGCGGCGAGGCCTTCCTCGGCCTGGCGGCGCAGTTCCACCGCCTCGTCGCCCTCGCCATAGCGCGGCAGGATCGGCTGTTGCGACCTGACCTTGTAGGCGCAACGCCTGGCGATCTCGACGGTCGAGGCGATGGCTTCGGGAATGTCGGCGAAAAGCGCCGCCATCTGCTGCGGTGTCTTGAAATAATGCTCAGGCGTCAGCCGGCGGCGGTCCTCGGCAGCGACGACCTCGCCTTCGGCGATGCAGATCAGCGCATCATGAGCGGCATAATCGTCGAGCTTGGCGAAGTAAGGCTCGTTGGTGGCAACGAGCGGCAGATTGAGCTCATAAGCGAGATCGATCAGCCCGGGCTCGGCCAGCTGCTCGTTCTCGGTGCCGTGGCGCTGCAATTCGACATAGAGGCGGTCGCCGAAAATCTTGGCGAGCTCTTCGATTCGGGTCCGCGCGATCTGCGGCTGGCCTTGGACGAGCGCTTCGTTGATCGGGCCATCCGGGCCGCCGGTCAGGCAGATGAGGCCCTCCGCATGCCGGCTCAGATACTCCAGGCTGACATGGGGCTCGGCCGTATCCGGCGTGTCGAGATAGGCGCGGCTCGACAGCAGCATCAGGTTGCGATAGCCGGCCTCGTCCTTGGCGAGGAGCGCCAGGCTTGGCATCTTGCGCAAGCCGGTCTTCTGGCGGTGGACCGTGTCCGGCGCCGACTGATCGGGACAAGCGATCTTGAGGGTGCAGCCGATGATGGGCTGGATGCCCTTCTCGCTCAGGGCATCCGAGAATTCGAGGGCGCCGAAGAGGTTGCCGGTATCGGTGATGGCAAGCGCGGGGCTCCCCATTTCCTTGGCTAGAGCGCCCATCTGCTTGATATGCAGGGCGCCTTCGGCCAGCGAATAGGCCGAATGGGTCCTGAGATGGATGAAGGTGACGCTGTTCTTCGACTCGGCCGACATGCCCGGGAATCTAGCGCAATTGGCTACGGGAATGCGACATCAGTGGCGGCCTATTCCACAGGGGGGTTCAGCCCGGGCTGAGCCGGCCGTCCTCGAGCTTCACCAGCCGCGTCATCCGGCGGGCGAGCTCGAAATTGTGCGTCGCGATCAGGGCTCCCACCCCTTCCTCGGCAATGACGCGAAGGAATTCGGCATGGACCTGGTCGGAGGTCTTGGGGTCGAGATTGCCGGTCGGCTCATCGGCAAGGAGCAGCAGCGGCCGATTGGCCAGAGCGCGCGAGATGGCGACGCGCTGCTGTTCACCGCCCGAAAGCTCGGCGGGGCGATGCTCGGCGCGTGGCGCGAGGCCGAAACGTTCCAGGAGCTCGAGCGCGCGCTTGCTCGCCGCGGGCTTGTCGGCGCCGGCGATGAGCTGCGGCATCATGATGTTCTCGAGCGCCGAGAATTCCGGCAGCAGGTGATGGAACTGGTAGACAAAGCCGATGCCGATGCGGCGGATGCGGGTGCGCGATGCGTCATCGAGCGCCGTGCAGTTCTGCCCGGCGACGAATACCTCGCCCGCCGTCGGCGTTTCGAGCAGGCCCGCAATATGGAGCAGCGATGATTTGCCCGAGCCCGACTGTCCGACGAGTGCTACGATCTCGCCCGGATGGACATCGAGGCTGATATCCAGGAACACATCGAGGCGGCTCGCGCCTTCCGAATAGGAGCGTGCGACATGGCGCAGTTCGAGGGCGGGCTTCAGTTCGTCGCTCATTCGTAGCGCAGAGCCTCGACCGGATCGAGCCGCGCCGCGCGCCACGCGGGATAGAGGGTCGCCAAGAATGAGAGCGCCAGCGACATGAGAACAATGCTCGCGGTCTGCACCGGCTCGATCTTGGCGGGGAGCTGCGAGAGATAATAGAGCTCCGGAGAAAACACTTCCGTGCCGGAGAGCCAGGTGACGAAACGGCGAATGCCGTCGACATTGAGGCAAATGACGAGACCGAGCAGAAAGCCGGCAAGCGTTCCGACGACACCGATGATCGCACCGGTCATGAAGAATATCCGCTGCACACTGCCGCTCGTCGCGCCCATGGTGCGCAGGATGGCGATGTCGTGCCCCTTGTCCTTCACCAGCATATAGAGGCCGGAAATGATGTTGAGCGCGGCCACCAGGATGATCATGGTCAGGACCAGGAACATCACATTGCGTTCGACCGCGAGCGCGCCGAAAAAAGCCTGGTTGCGCTGCTGCCAGGTCTGAATATCGAGACTCGGCCCCGCCGCGTCGAGGAGCGCCGGTTTCATCTCGCTGATCATGTCGGGATTGTCGACGGTGACCTCGATGGCGGAAGCCGCATTATCGACGACGAAATAGTCCTGCGCCTCGGCAAGCGGCATATAGATAACGCTTTCATCATATTCCGACATGCCGATCTTGAAGATGGCGACGACCGGATAGTCGCGGATGCGCGGTGCGGTGCCCATGACGGTCTCAGGGCCTGCGGGCGAGATGATCGTCAGCGTGCTGCCGAGGCCAAGGCCGTGCTTCCAGGCCATGCGCTCGCCGATCGCGACGCCGCCCGAGTTTTCGAAGCCATCCAATGACGGCACCTCATCGGGTGTGCCTAACTCCTTGAGAGCGGTGGTGAGGTTCTGGTTGTTGATGCTCGGCAGTTTCTTGAGATCGGCTTCGTGGACGCCGCGCACCAGCGCACCGGTATTGTTGCGCTGGGTCGAGGCCATGGCCTGGCCCTCGACGAAGGGCATGGCGTGGACGACGCCCGGCACCCTGGCGATGCGTGCCGTATCATTCTCATAATCGGTGATCGGCGCGGCATCGAGCGAATAGAAGGTCGCATGGCCGCTGAAGCCTAAGATCTTGTCGAGCAATTCGGCGCGGAAGCCGTTGAGCACCGCCATGACCACGATGAGGGTAGCGACGCCCAGCATGATGCCGAGGAACGAAATGAGCGAGATGACCGAGACGAAGCCCTCGCGGCGACGGGTCAACAGATAGCGCAGCGCCAGCATCCGCTCGAAGGGAGCGAAAGGCTTGGTGTCCGGCAGCGCCTTGTCCATCAGGCGGAGAACCTCGCCACGATGTCGGCAAGCGGTATGTTGCTGCGCTCACCGGTCTTGCGGTTCTTCACTTCGGCGATGCCGTCTTTCAGGCCGCGCGGGCCGATGATGACCTGCCAGGGCAATCCGATGAGGTCCATGACCTTGAATTTGCCGCCCGGCCGCTCGTCGGTGTCGTCATAGAGCACCTCGACGCCCTTGGCCTTAAGACCCTGATAGATCTTCTCGCAGGCCTGGTCGGTCTCGGCATCGCCCGCCTTCAGATTGATGAGGCCGAGTTTGAACGGCGCCACGGGCTCGGGCCAGATGATGCCGTTCTCATCATGGCTCGCCTCGATGATCCCGCCCACCAGGCGAGACACGCCAATTCCGTAGGATCCCGACTGCACCGGCACCTGCTTCCCGTCCGGCCCCTGGACCAGACATCCGAGAGGCTCAGAATATTTGGTGCCGAAGAAGAAAATATGGCCGACTTCGATCCCCCGGCCGGTCAGCCGGCGGGCCTCGGGCACGCGCTCCTCGAATTCCGCCTGGTCGTGCTTCTCGTCGGTCGCCGCATATTTGTTGGTGAAGTCCTCGACCAGCTTCGCGACCTTGCCGACATCATCATAGTCGATGTCGAAGTTGGTCCAGTCCATGTCGTAGAAATCACGGTCGAAGAAGACCGCGCTCTCGCCTGTATCGGCGAGGATGAGGAATTCATGGCTGTCCTTGCCGCCAATGGGACCGGTCTCGGCGCGCATCGGCACCGCCTTGAGGCCCATGCGGGCGAAGGTGCGCAAATAGGCGACGAACATCTTGTTGTAGGAATGCTGGCCGGTCTCGCGGTTGAGGTCGAAGGAGTAGGCATCCTTCATGAGAAATTCGCGGCCGCGCATGACGCCGAAGCGCGGGCGCACCTCGTCGCGGAATTTCCACTGGATGTGATAGAGGTTGCGCGGCAGGTCCTTGTAGCTCTGGACGCCCGAGCGGAAGATCTCGGTGATCATCTCCTCATTGGTCGGACCATAGAGCATGTCGCGATCATGCCGGTCCCTGATGCGCAGCATCTCAGGCCCATAGGCATTGTAGCGGCCGGATTTCTTCCAAAGGTCCGCCGACTGAATAGTCGGCATCAGAACCTCGATGGCCCCTGCCCGGTCCTGCTCTTCGCGGACGATCTGCTCAATCTTCTTGAGAACGCGGAAACCCATCGGCAACCAGGAGTAGCTGCCGGCCGCTTCCTGGCGGATCATGCCTGAACGCAGCATGAGCCTGTGGGATGCGATCTCGGCCTCCTTGGGGTCGTCGCGCAGAATGGGCATGAAATATTGGGAAATCCGCATGAAGAATCCTGTACGAGGAAAATCGGCGGCTCTTTTGAAGCGAATCCGGCCAGAACTCAAGCCAATAGAGGGGGCATCGGGCTGGGGTCAAGAAGATGCCTTACGGCGTCCCGTTATACCAACGAACGGAAATGCCCACGCGATGAGCAATTGCGGCCGAAAATTTCGCCACCGTTCCGTCACATTTCACGTGACAGGACTGTGAAATATGGCTAGCGTCGCCTCCCAATAACGACAAGGATGAGGGCCAGAAGCCCAAGTCTGGGGAGGAGTCTTCCGGCGCGCCGTCAAAGGCAGCAGCCGCCACAGGACGAAATCCTGGAGCGCAGTTGAAGACAAACACACTCAACAGAAAGCAAGGCGAAAGCCTTGCTTTTTTTATTGGGCGCCGCCGCTGACCCAAGGCCAGCCATACTGGATGGCGAAATAGATGATGGCGAAGACCACGGCGGCGACCACCGTGGTGATGAGCGCCTTCTTCCCCATCTGATGCTGGACCGGAGCCCCCGGCTCGTTGCCTTCCAATGTCGTCTCGCCCGCTTCATGCGCGTTCTTCACGCCCCAGGGCAGAATGGCGAACAGCACGATCCACCAGACGACGAAATAGATCGCGATCGCGGTCCCGATCTTCATGCCTGTTCGAGCTCGAGCAAGGTGCCGGAGAAATCCTTGGGATGAAGGAAGAGGACCGGCTTGCCATGGGCGCCGATCTTGGGCTCGCCGTCGCCCAATATGCGCGCCCCTTCCGCCTTCAGGCGATCGCGCGCCGCGATGATGTCTGCGACCTCATAGCAGACATGGTGGATGCCGCCCGACGGATTCTTGTCGAGGAAGCCCTTGATGGGCGAGGCATCACCCAGGGGCTCGAGAAGCTCGATCTTGGTGTTGGGCAATTCGACGAACACCACGGTCACTCCATGCGCGGGCTCCGCCTGCGGTGCCGAGACCTTGGCGCCCAGGACGTCGCGATAGATCCTGATCCCTTCGGCGAGATCGGGGACGGCAATGGCGACATGGTTCAAGCGGCCCAGCATGGGACTTTCCCTACTAAATGCGGGCGCAATCTATGGACGCCGGTGCGCCGGATCAATGCGGCCTTTAGGCCGATGCCGATGCCGTTCCATTCGCATTCAGATGCGTCAATATCCAGTGGCGGGATTCGGGCGCCCCGACGCCACGCGGACCAAAGACATGGCGTTCGAGGAAGAAGCCGGTCAGTTTGAGCCCATCCACGACGTCCGTCTGTCCCGGCCTCTCCGCCTGGATGCCTTTGAGGAAAGCCGGCAAGGCCAGCAGCCTCTCGTGATAGGCAAGGCCGGCGGCGCGGCTGACCGCCCTTCCCGTCTTGGGCGACACATAGACGAGGTCCTCGGTCGTGCCGGTCGCGGCACAGCGGGCGAGATCGAGCCCGAAACCCAACTCATCGAGAAGCCCGAGCTCCCAGCGCACCAGGAGCGCCGGCCAGGTGCCCTCATCCTCGAGCGCATCAAGAACGACCCGCATCGCCTCGTAAAGCCGCGGATGCGGCTCGCGCTCGGGCAGCAATTGGGCTTCGGCGGTCAACGTGGTCAGGGCGGCGAGCCGCATCGCCTCGCCGATCAGGAGGCCGGCCTTGAGCTCGAGCGGCTCCAGGGCGAAATTGCCGAGATGCTCCTCGAGGCGGGCGCGCCAGGTGGCCAGCACGATGTTTCCCGGCTGCAGGACCGGGCGCATATGCCGCGACCGGCCGCCGCGCACCAGGCCCAGCGAGCGTCCGCGCGTCGCGGTCAGGATCTCGGCGATGGCGCTACTCTCGCCATGGCGCTTGACCGCCAGAACAATGCCTTCGTCTTTCCATTCCATGGGATGCAGCGATCGAACTACATTGCTCTTCCGACTAGATTTCGTCCGGCCACTGCCGGGCACCATGTTGAACGAAGAGGACCTCGACCTGGGTATCTGTCACGCGATAAGCGACAATATAGGGCGTCCCGGGAATGACCAATTCGCGCGTGCCTTTGATTTCACCCACACGGCCGATAAAAGGATTCGCCGAAAGCAGTCGCCCGGTTTTACTATGGATCATCCTGACAATGCGGGCGGCAGCTCGTGGGTCGCGTTCACCAATATAATCGCCAATCGCTGCAAGTTCGATCAGATAGCGTCGGGTCCAGGCAATCCGCACGGCAGTCCGGTCAAGCCTAGCTGTACCTGTTGAGAACCGAGGCGATTTCTTCTTCAGTTGCGAATTCACCGCGGTCAGCGGCTTCGATGCCCTCCTGTACCCCGGCTACCCACTTCTCTTGCCAAGCCAGAGAGCGGCCATGGGCAAGCGCATCCTCGATGATCTGGCTGCGTGTCAGCGTGGTGCGCGCAACCAGCGCATCAATGCGGCGGTTGAGATCGTCAGGGATGATGTCGTTTTTGTCCATGCACCCATTTTGCCATAGCCAGGCCTAATCCAAAAGCCCCATCGCGCGCAGGCGCTCCGGGTCCTTGGCCCAACTCTCGCGCACCTTGACGAACAGGAACAGATGGACCCGCCGTTCGAAAGCCTTCTCGAGCTCGAGCCTCGCGGCCTGGCCCAGTGCCTTGATGGTCTGCCCGCCTTTGCCGAGCACGATCTTGCGCTGGCTCTCGCGCTCGACATAAATCACCTGGTCGATGCGCACCGAACCGTCCTTGCGCTCTTCCCATTTCTCGGTCTCGACCGTCGAGGCGTAGGGCAGTTCCTCATGCAGCCTTTCATAAAGCTTCTCGCGTGTCGCCTCGGCGGCGAGGAAGCGCAACGGCACATCGGCGATCTGGTCCTCGGCATAGAGCCACGGTCCTTCCGGCATGAGACCGGCAAGACGCTCGCGCAGCTTCTCGACTCCGCTGCCCGTGAGCGCGCTGATCATGAAGGTCTCGCGGAAGGCGAGAGCCTCGTTGAACCTGGCGGCCAGCTCCAGAAGCGCCTCAGGCCTGACGAGGTCGATCTTGTTGAGCGCCAGGAAGGCCTTGATGCCGTTCTTCTTCAGTCCCTCGATGATCAAAAGAACCTCATCGTCGAGGCCGCGGCGCACGTCGCACAGCAATATGACGGCATCGGCCTCGGCGGCACCCGCCCAGGCGCCCTCGACCATCGCTTCATCGAGCCGGCGCTTCGGCTTGAAGATGCCCGGCGTGTCGACGAAGATGACCTGGCTTTCGCCCATGACGACGATCGCCCGCAGCCGCGAGCGTGTCGTCTGGACCTTGTGCGAGACGATCGAGATTTTGGCGCCGGCGAGCGCGTTGACCAGCGTGGACTTGCCGGCATTGGGCGCGCCGATGATGGCGCAGAAACCGCAGCGCGTCGTCACTTGCGTATCTTTTCGCGGCGCAGGAAGGCTTCGGCCGCGAGCTGCTCGCCGATCCGCTTCGACTGCGCGCTGGCGATCGCCTCGGAGAAGCCATCGACGGTGACGCCGATGGTGAAATGAGGCGAATGATCCGGGCCGTCACGCGCCACGACCCGATAGGCTGGTATCGCCTTCGCTTGGCCGAGCGCCCATTCCTGCAGGAAGCTCTTGGCATCCTTGACGAGCTTGGTGCGGTTGGAAAGCCGCCTCTCCCACAGCCGCATGATCAGCGCCCGCGACGGCTCTAGCCCGCCATCGAGATACATGGCGCCGAGGATCGCCTCCATCACATCGCCCAGGATGAGCGTCTGGGTGGTCATCCCTTGCGCCTTTTCCTTCAGCCCGACCCGGATGTGCTCGGCGATGCCGAGCTCGCGCGCCGCGTCGGCGCAAGCCTCGGCACGCACCAGCAGGCTGAAATTCTGGGCGAGCGCTCCTTCCGCCTTGCGCGGATTGCGGACATAGAGCTCCTCGGCGATGACGAGCCCCAGGACCCGGTCGCCGAGAAATTCCAGCCGCTGATAGGTGGTGTTGGTCTTGCCCTTGCGGCCGCTGCCATGGGTGAGCGCGGCCTTGAGGAGATCGCGGTTGCGGAACGTGTAGCCGAGGAGCGCCGCGATCGACTGGTATTCCTGATCGGTAAATCGCGTGCGATCGGTGGTCACGGCCTCAATTCACGAGGTTGAAGAAGCGCAGCCAACGGATCGAGGTCGGCCATTTCCAGATCTGCCAGAAGGCGGCATCCGGCTCGATCGAGAAGAAGATGATATCGGCGCGGCCGACGAAGTTCTCATAAGGGACGTAACCGACCCCGCCGCCCGCGGCATTCTGGGCAAAACGGCTGTCGAGCGAGTTGTCGCGATTGTCGCCCATCATGAAATAGTGGGCGGGGGGCACGACATATTCGCCGGTATTGTCGGCGGCGCCGTTGGAAGTCTCGTCGAGCACATTGTAGCTGACGCCGTTGGGCAGGGTCTCGACATATTGCGGGACGGGACGGCCGACGCCCGGCCCCTGCTCGTCGACGAAATCGGCGATCCGCTGCTTGGACACCGCGACGCCGTTGATGTAGAGGACGCCGTTCTGCATCTGGACGCGGTCGCCCGGCAGGCCGATCACCCGCTTGATGTAATCCGTCTCATTGTCGCGGGGCAGCTTGAAAACCGCGACGTCGCCACGCTTGGGCTCGGCCGTCCAGAAGAAGCGGCCGTCCACCGGTATGGGGCCGAATTTGAACAGCTCGTTGCCGAAGAGATTCAGGCCGAAATTGAAGGAGTATTTGCTGTAGCCATAGGACAATTTGGAGACGAACAGATAGTCGCCGACCTTCAGCGTCGGATACATGGACTCCGATGGGATGTTGAAGGGCTGATAAAGGAACATGCGGACGGCGAAAGCGATCAGCAGGGCCTGAATGATGACCTTGATCGTATCCCAGAACCCGTCTTCGGATTTCTTACGGGAATCCCGCGCCGCCGCCGCCATATTATGATCTTTCATATGTTTCACAGTATCCATGCCAGTTCCGGGCCGGCCCGTTTTCCTGCCTATAGTACGCATATATGCCCGATTCAACGGTAGGAAAGATTACATCCCGGCATTGCAGCCCCTCTTCCCGGGATTAGGCCCAACCCGGCCCATCTTCAGGCTTTACACCCGGAAGTCCTTCAGGCTTCCAACGGCAATGCCTCGATGATCACAAATGCCTGGGCATAGGGAAAATCATCGGTGATGGTGAGGTGGATCTGCGGCCTGTGCCCTCGCGGCACAAGGCTCGCCAGCCGCTTGCCGGCGCCGCCCGTCAGCACCATGGTCGGTTTGCCCGAAGGCTCGTTCACCACCCCCAGGTCGCGCCAGAAGACGCCCCGGCTGAAACCGGTGCCCAAGGCCTTGGAGCAGGCTTCCTTAGCGGCATAGCGCTTGGCATAGGAGGCCGCCCGTTCGGCCCGGCGGTCCGACTTGCGCCGCTCGATCTCGGTGAAGACGCGATTCGTGAAACGCTCGCCATAGCGCTCGAGCGTCTTCTCGATCCGCCTTATGTCGATCATGTCGTTGCCGAGGCCGATGATCATTTGAGGCCCCGGCTGCCCGGCTTCACGGCCGGGAGGGCGGCGAGGTCGGGCGGCAGCTCGTCGGCGGGATAGGTCGGGATTTCAACACTGGCGAGCGCCGACAGCGGCGTGCCGAGATCGGCCTTGCCGCCGGAACGGTCGATCAGGCAGGCCGCTCCCACGGTCTCGCCTCCCTCCTCATGGATGCCGGCAATGCATTCGCGCGAGGACAGGCCCGTGGTCACGATGTCCTCCACCATGAGAACGCGCGCCCCTTTGTCGATGGTGAAGCCGCGCCTCAGGCTGAGCTTGCCCTCGACCCGCTCGAAGAAGATGGAGGGAACCCCCAATTGGCGCGCCATCTCATAGCCGACGACGACGCCGCCCATGGCGGGCGAGGCGACCAGATCGATCCTGCCGCCGATCTTCGCCTTCACCTTCTGAGCGAGAACGGCACACAGGCGGGCGGCCCGCGCCGGGTCCATCAGGACACGTGCGCACTGCAGGTAGCGCGGGCTGTGCAGCCCCGATGTGAGCACGAAATGCCCTTCGAGCAATGCGCCCGCCGCCCTGAACTCCGCCAGAACCTCGTCATTGGTCATGCCTTTTTCCTATCCCTCGGCGCGGTCGACCGAGCTCACCAGAGGCTTGAGCTGGAGGTCGCGCATGATTTGGTTGAGATGCTTGAGGTCATGTACCTCAAGCAGGATGTCGAGATCAAAGAAATCGCGCGCCCCGCCCTGGGTGACCATTTGCAATTCATCGATATTGGCGCCCGAATCGCCGATCACCTGGGTGACCTGCGCCAGGGCCCCGACTTCGTTATGGACCTTGACCAGGATGCGCGCCGGGAAGCGCTGGCCTTCGGTGGTCGTGTCCCAGGTCAGGTCGATCCAGCGATCGGGCTCGCTGTCGAAACTTTCCAGCGCCCGGGCGAAGATCGGGTGGATGACGATGCCCTCGCCCGGCATGCGGATGCCGACGATGCGTTCGCCCGGAACGGCGCCGGTGGCGAGCGAGAATTTGAGCGCCTGGTCGCGTCCGGCGCCGCGTATGGGTATGCCCGATTCAGCTTCGCCGTGGCGGGTGGCCGGCTTCTTGCGCTGGGGTGTCGGGGCTT
The DNA here is from genome assembly GCA_021828105.1 of Pseudomonadota bacterium. Taxonomy (GTDB): domain Bacteria; phylum Pseudomonadota; class Alphaproteobacteria; order Rhizobiales; family Aestuariivirgaceae; genus Taklimakanibacter. The sequence goes on along the minus strand of JAKATG010000022.1, from coordinate 124,025 downwards.
CGATTGCAAGTCCCATGGCCTTGAGTATGTCGGCGGCGGCGAGTTCGCCCCGCCCGACGGCCGACAGGGCGTCTTCCAGATTCTTGTGGCCGGTGCGCGTGATCGCCGCGGCAACATCGGCCTTGACGAAGCTCTTGCCGACCTTCTCCAGGAGCCGTTCGACGATCTCCTTGCCGAGGCCGGCATATTGGCGGCGCGTGGCGAGCCGGGTGGCGCGGCGGATGGCGGCGCGCGCCTTGCCGGTGACGGCAAGCCCTTCCCAGGCGGCGGGCGGCACCTGCGCCTCCGATCTGATGATCTCCACCTCATCGCCATTGTCGAGCTGGGTGACGAGGGGCGCATGACGGCCGTTGATGCGGCAGCCGACGCAACTGTCCCCGATGCTCGTATGGACGGCATAAGCGAAGTCGATCGGCGTGGCGCCGCGCGGCAAAGCGATGAGCTGGCCCTTGGGGGTGAAGCAGAAGACCTGGTCCTGAAACAGCTCGAGGCGCGTATGCTCCAGGAACTCGCGCGGGCTTTCGCCTTCCGACAGCATCTCGACCAGGTGCCTCAGCCAGCGATAGGCGTTGGACTCGGCTGAGGGCACACGCACGCCGTTCACGGCATCGGCGGGCCGGCGCACATCCTTATAGAGCGCATGCGCCGCGACGCCACGCTCGGCGATTTCGTTCATCTCGCGGGTGCGGATCTGCATCTCGACACGGCGGTGGTGCGGGCCGATGACCGTCGTATGGAGCGACTGATAGTCGTTCTGCTTCGGCGTCGAGATATAGTCCTTGAAACGGCCGGGCACGGCGCGCCAGGTGCGGTGCGCGACGCCCAGCGCCCGATAGCATTCATCGACGCTGGTAACGATCACCCGAAAGCCGAAGATATCGGAGAGCTGGCCGAGCGACAGGCTCTTGCGCTCCATCTTGCGCCAGATCGAATAAGGCCGTTTCTCGCGGCCGGTCACCTTGGCGTCGATGCCATTGGCCTTGAGCTCGGCCTTGAGCTCCTTTTCGATCTCGAGCAGGAGGCTGCCGCTTTCCTCATGCAGGCGGTCGAGCCGCTTCTTCACCGTGGCGAAGGCGTCGGGGTTGAGCACCCGGAAGCTGATATCCTCGAGCTCCTCGCGCACATTCTGCATGCCCATGCGCCCGGCGAGCGGCGCATAGATGTCCATCGTCTCCTGAGCGATGCGGACCTTCTTGTCCTGCGCCATGTGGCCGAGCGTGCGCATATTGTGCAAACGGTCGGCAAGCTTGACCAGGAGCACGCGCACGTCCTTGGCCATGGCGAGAAGGAGCTTGCGCAGGTTCTCGGCCTGGGTCGCTTCCTTGGTGACGAGGTCGAGGCGCTTGATCTTGGTGAGGCCGTCAACGAGGGAGGCGATCTCGTGGCCGAACTTCTCCTCGATCTGTGCCTGGGTTGCCTCGGTGTCCTCAACCACATCATGAAGAAGGGCGGCGGCAATGGTGGCGCCGTCGAGCTTCATCTCGGCGAGGATCGCCGCCACTTCCAGCGGATGATTGAAATAAGCCTCGCCCGAGGCGCGCTTCTGGCCGCCATGCGCCTTCATGGCATAGACATAGGCGCGGTTGAGCAGGTCCTCATCGGCACCCCGATCATAGGACATGACCCGTTCAACCAGCTCGAACTGCCGCATCATGGCGCTGTCTTAACCACCGCAATCACGGCGATAGTAACGGAAAAAAAGCTTAAAGCGAGACCTCCACCGACAAGCCTCGCCACCCAAAACTTCATATAAGGATTGGATCGGGACGCATCGGAAGGCCTTCCGCCATGACTTCAAGACGCCGCCCGAAATGCAGCGTCAGAAGTTGCTCGATGTTTTGAAGGCTGGAGCGGACCGGCTCAGTAGCCGTTGCGCTGGCTGCCGGGGCTTTCCGCAGGGGGAAGTCCCTCGAGGCCACGCAGCAGCTCCTCTTCGGTCATGCGCTCCATATCGGCCTGGTCGGTTTCCGGCTGATCATTGACGACCGACATGTCGCCCGACTGCTGGATGAGCGGGACCTCGCTCTGCTCGGGCTCGTCGACCTCGACATGCTTCTGCATGGCGTGGATATATTCCTCGCGCAGGTCGTCGGTATTCACCGTCTCGTCGGCGATCTCGCGCAAGGCGACGACGGGATTCTTGTCGTTGTCGCGCTCGACGGAAAGCGGGGCACCCTGCGAAATCATCCGCGCACGATGGGCGGACAGGAGGACCAGCTCGAACCGGTTCGGGAGCTTGTCGATGCAGTCTTCAACAGTAACGCGCGCCATGGGGCTCGTTCATTCCTTGATAGGGATCGGGATGGCGGCCTTTTAGGCGCAACGCCTTGAAAATGCAAGCCCGTGCCGGACCAGCCCGAAGCACCCCCGGTGGTCCGCCCGGCAGCTCTTCCCCCAGCCCACCCGGCCGGGTTTCGGCATATTTCATAAGGCCTTAAAGCAAGTCCATGCCGCATGCGCCAACAGGCCTATCAGGACGACCCTTATGTAGTACTGTTCGCCGGGCAATTTACCGGTTGCCGGAGCGCCAGTCTTGCGCTGCTTTTCCAGGACGATGTCAGGCCGTGACCAGGTGAGGATCAGGCCAAAAGCGAGCCAGGCAAGCAGAACGACCTCTGCGACCAAGGCCAATGCGAGCGATTGCATAAAAAATGCCAAGGCCATCAAGCCGCTGCCCAGCCCCAACGTGAATAACGAAGGTTCGCGGAGAGAAATCATCCTGCCTGCTTCAGAGCACACCCCCAATGTAAGAACAAGGCAGGCCTGCCCTTTCCTTGACTTTCAGACGGCCTTCGGCCATATCCCGCGCCAACTGAAGCCGGGCCTTGAGGGCTCGAGGAGATTTATTATGGCCAAAGGCAATGTGATCAAGATCAAGCTGCAGTCGACGGCGGATACGGGTTACTTTTATGTGACCAAGAAGAACTCGCGCACCAAGACCGACAAGCTCACCTTCAAGAAGTACGACCCGGTGGCGCGCAAGCACGTCGATTTCAAGGAAACGAAAATCAAGTAAGACCGATATTCCGCTTTTGCATGAAAGGCATCGCCGTCAAGGCGATGCCTTTTTGATATCATCTCTCCATTCCCGTCCCCTCGCCGCATAAGGAGATGCGCCATGGCTGCCGCCGAAGACTATCGTACCCAGATCGCCCAGGTCTCATATCGCAATCAGGCTTTCATCAACGGCAAGTTCGCGCCTTCGGCTTCCGGCAAGACCTTCGACCGCATTTCGCCGATCGACGGCAAAGTGCTCACCAAGGTCGCCGAATGCGACAAGGAAGATGTCGAGCGCGCAGTCAAGGCGGCCCGTGCCGTCTTCGAGAAGGGGACCTGGTCGCAAATGGCGCCGGCGCAGCGCAAACGCATCCTGCTGAAATGGGTGGCGCTGATCGAGAAGCATCGCGAGGAGCTGGCGTTGCTCGAAACGCTCGATGTCGGCAAGCCGATCGCCAATGCGCTCGCCGTCGATCTCGCCTCCTCCATCCGCTGCCTGCAGTGGTATGCCGAGACCACCGACAAGGTCTATGACGAGCTGGCCCCGGCGCGGCCTGATTCGATCTCGATGATCACGCGCGAGCCGATCGGCGTCGTGGGCTGCGTGGTGCCGTGGAACTTCCCGCTCTTGATGGCCTCCTGGAAGCTTGGACCGGCGCTCGCGACCGGCAATTCCGTCATCCTGAAGCCCGCCGAGCAGTCGCCGCTGACGGCGCTGCGCGTCGCCGAGCTTGCCGCCGAAGCGGGCCTTCCCGAGGGCGTGCTCAACGTGCTGCCGGGCTTTGGCGAGACCGCCGGCCAGGCGCTCGGCCGCCATATGGACGTCGACATGATCGCCTTCACCGGTTCGACCGAGGTCGGCAAATACTTCCTGCGCTATGCGGGCGAGAGCAACATGAAGCATGTGGCGCTCGAGACCGGCGGCAAGTCGCCCAATATCGTCTTCGGCGACGTCGCCGACATCAATCATGCGGCGGCGACCGCGGCAGCCGGGGTGTTCTACAATTCGGGCCAAGTGTGCACGGCGGCGACGCGCATCATCGTCCAGGAGAAGATCAAGGATCAGTTCATCGAGCTCGTCGCCAAGCATGCCGACAAATGGCGGCCCAAGGACCCGCTCGATCCCAAGACCACCATGGGCGCCATGGTCGATGAGAGCCAGATGGACCGCGTCCTCGGCTATATCGATATCGGCCGCAAGGAAGGCGCCAAGGTCGCCTTTGGCGGCGAACGGGCCAGGCGCAATACCGGCGGCTTCTATGTCGAGCCGACGATCTTCGATGATGTGAAGAACTCGATGCGCATCGCGCAAGAGGAGATCTTCGGACCGGTGGTGGCGACCATCACCTTCAAGGACGACGAAGAAGCGGTGAAGATCGCCAATGACACGATCTATGGCCTGCAGGCGAGCCTGTGGACCAGGGACATCACCCGCGCGCACAAGGTCGCCCGGGCTCTGCGCGCCGGCACGGTCAATATCAATTCAACCGATGGCGGCGATATCACCGCACCCTTCGGCGGCTACAAGCAGTCCGGCATCGGGCGCGACAAGTCGCTGCATGCCTTGGAAAAATATCAGCAGATCAAGCACACCTACATCCAACTGTGATGATAGGGCCATAAAAGGCGCCGGCCCGGATGCGTAATATCGAGGAGGCCACTCGATGCGCTTCCGGACCGGCTAAGCCCCTCGTTTCAGGAGATGCGGCGGACCTGACCCGTGGGGCATTCTTTGGCCTTGCGGCCCTGATTTACGGTGGTGGCTGCCGATTGCGGCGCCATCACGTTTTGCTCTTGATTTCCTGCCTGAGTATTTCCCTAAGGGAAATCGTTTCCTTTTGGGATCACGCCCAGCGCTAGCAAGAACCGCGCCGTTGTGGCGGCGCAACCAAGACGCATAAAGTTTTAATTGAATTTATAGGCTTTGGGGAGCCCATTACTTGCGACCAGGGCCGGATTATTGTGCTCAGCAATAAATTGTTACGTTCAGCGAAAGGCCGATTACTTGGCGGCCGCGGCGAAGTCTTCACCTTCACCGCGAACGGCAAGGCCTAAGAGTTTGATTTTTCTATGTAATGCTGATCTCTCCATGCCCACGAACTGGGCCGTGCGTGAGATATTGCCGCCAAAACGGGAAAGCTGTGCCGCTACGTAATCTCGTTCGAAGGCCTCGCGCGCCTCACGCAGCGGAAGGGCCAGAAGATGCTCGCCCCCGAAGCCCGTGGCTGCCGGCGTCAAGGCAGCGCCCACATCGGAAGGCAGCATCGCTGCGGTGATCTCGCTCCCAGGATCACCGCCCGCCAAGATCATGACCCGTTCGATATTGTTGCGCAGCTGGCGCACATTACCCGGCCAGTCCTGGGTCTGGAGCATGGCGATCGCATCGGTCGCGAGCTTGCGGTGCGGTTGCCCTGAGGTCACGGAATAGAGCCTGGAGAAATATTCGATGAGCTCGGGGATGTCCTCGCGCCGCTCCGCCAGCGAGGGCACACGCACCGGCACGACGCTCAGGCGGTGATAGAGGTCCTCGCGGAAACGGCCCTCTGAAATCAATGTCGACAGGTCGCGGCCCGTCGAGGAGACGATGCGCACGTCGACCTTGACCTTCTTGCCGCCCCCTACCCGCTGGAACGTCTGCTCCACCAGGACGCGCAGCACCTTGCCTTGCGTCTCGACTGGCATGTCGGCGATCTCGTCGATATAAAGCGTGCCGCTATGGGCCTCCTCCAGCGCGCCGACGCGCTGGGTGGCGCCCGATCCATCCTCGATGCCGAAGAGCTCCTCTTCCATCCGCTCGGGCGCCATGGTCGCGGCGCTCAATATGACGAAGGGGCCGTTGGCGCGCTGTGACATCTCATGCAGGCCGCGCGCGGCAAGCTCCTTGCCGGCCCCCATGGGGCCGGTGATCAGAATGCGGCTGTTGGAGGGCGCGATCTTCTTCAGCGTCTGGCGCAACTGCCGCATGGCCATGGACGAGCCCAGCAGCTCGGAATCGGCGCCGGTGCGACCCTTGAGCGCCTCATTCTCGCGCCTGAGCCTCGATGCCTCGAGCGCCCGGCCGACGACCAGGATGAGCCGGTCGGCATTGAACGGCTTCTCGATATAGTCGTAGGCGCCGCGCTTGATGGCCGAGACCGCCGTCTCGATATTGCCGTGGCCGGAAATGATGACGACCGGCAGTTCGGGATGCCGCTCGCGGATGACGGTCAAGAGATCGAGACCGTCGAGCTTGGATTCCTGCAGCCAGATGTCGAGGACGATCAGCGAGGGACGGCGGTCGGCCAAGGCGGCGAGTGCCGCATCGCTGTTGCGCGCCAGGCGCGTCTCATAGCCCTCGTCCTGGAGGATGCCCGAAATCAGTTCCCGGATGTCCGCTTCGTCATCTACGATGAGAATATCTGCTGCCATATTACTTAACCCCATGGATCACGATGATTCTGGATCTTCCAATCCAGCATCATCGTGATCTCTTCCACTAATCGCATCCTGCTCATGCCGTCGCCGCGACCTGCTCTTGCAGAAGCGGCATGAAACTCAAGGTGACGCGGGCGCCGTGTCCGCCATCGAAATCCGCGGGCGCGTCATCCAGCACGACGCGGCCCTGATGTTCCTCCATGATCCGTTTGACGATCGCTAGCCCCAAACCGGTGCCCTTCGCCCTGGTCGTCATATAGGGCTCGGTCAGGCGATGGCGGTTCTCCTTGGGCAAGCCGACACCATTGTCGGTCACACTGATGAAGGGCGCGCGATTCTCGATGCCGGCTTCGACCAGGATCTTGCCCTTCACCGCCTGATCGTCGTGCAGGCGCGCCTCGATGGCTTCGCGCGCGTTCTTGACCAGATTGGTCACCGCCTGGGTGATCAGGCGCCGGTCGAAGGCGAAGTCGATGCGGTCATCGGCAAGCCTGACGTCGATATCGAGATCGCCGGCCGAAACGCGCTGCAGAATGGTCGCCTCCCGCACCACTGCCGCCATGTCCTGCATCTCGAGACTGGCGCTCGGCATGCGCGCGAAGGCCGAGAACTCGTCGACCATGCGCCCGATGTCGCCCACCTGACGGATGATGGTGTCGGTGCATTGCTCGAAGATCTGCTTGTCGGTCTGGATCTCGCGGCCGTATTTGCGCTTCAGCCGTTCAGCCGAGAGCTGGATCGGGGTCAGCGGGTTCTTGATCTCATGGGCGATGCGCCGGGCGATGTCGGCCCAGGCCGAATTGCGCTGCGCCGACACCAACTCGGAAATATCGTCGAAGGTGACGACATAGCCGTGATCGTCGCTGTCCGCGGCCTCGGTGGTGACACGCACGACGAAATTGCGCTCATGAGTGCCGACCCGCATGTTCACCTGACCTTCGGCCCAACCCGAGACGCGCGACAGAGCCTGCTCGAACACGGCGGAAAAGGCCGGCAGGACATCGGAGAGCCGGCGGCCGAGAAGATCGCGCTCGGCCGTGCCGATGAGAGTGATGGCGGAGGGATTGACGAGCGATATCTCGCCATCCGGCTCGACGCCGATGACGCCGGCCGAAACGCCGGAGAGCATCGCTTCGGTGAACCGGCGGCGCTCGTCGAGCTGGAGATTGGCGGTCATGAGCTCGTTGCGCTGTTCCTTCAACTGATAGGTCATGCGGTTGAAGGCGCGCGCCAGCGTCTGCAGGTCGCCGGGCCCCTGGACCTCGCTCACCTTGGCGTCGAGATCGCCCGCCGAGACGCGCCGCGCCGCATTGAGCAGGCTCACCACCGGCGCCACGATGCGGTCGGCGAACCAGAGGCCAAGCCAGATGGCGGCGAGCAGGAAGATGAGCGAGACGCCCGCATACATGAGGGCGAAGGTGATCTGGACGCCCGAGCGCTGCGACAGCAACTGGTCATATTCGGCTTTGGCGGCGCGCGTCTCGTCGAGCTGGTCGATGACCGACGGGTTGATGGCGCGATAGACATAAAGATATTCGGACGGATAGTTGGTGAGCTTGATCAACGCCCGGATGATATTGCCGCCCTCGCCCGGGGGAATGACCACGAGCTCGCCCTTGTCGGCGCGCTCGATCGCCTCGGCCGGAGGGGCGCGAAAGGCGATCTTGTTGTTGAGAGTGATGTTGGCATCGATGCGCTTGAAGGCGGTGTCGAAGACGAAGGCTCCGACCAGGCCGCGCAAGGCGGCGTGACGGGCGACGCGGCGGACGAAATCCGGCCGGTCACTGTCGAAGAGGAGCTTCTGGTTGTTGAGGTCGGCGGCGATGGAAGCGATATCCCCGCGCGCTGTCTCGCCATGGTCACGCATATAGGCTTCCGCCACCGTCACGGCGGAATCGACGATGGAACGGGTACGCTCGGAGAACCAGGCATCGAGGCCGCGATTGAGGGTGACGGCGGCAAAAGCGGCGACGATGAGCGCCGGCAGGGCGGCAACCAGGCTGAACAGCGAGACCAGCCTGATATGGAGGCCGGCGCCCGCCGTGCCACGCCTCCGGGCGATGATGAGCGACCACACCTGCCACAGGATCATGCCCACCATGATCAGCACCAGGACGAGGTTGCCGCCCAAAAGCCAGGTGATGATGTCCGGGGTGGGCTTGATCGGCGACAGGCCGGTCAGGATCGTATAGGTGGCGAGGCCGGCGAGGATCGACAGGCATACGACGGCGATGCCCACTATTCCCGGCAGGCGGGACAGGCGCGAATGCTTGTCGGTCTCAATGTTGTCCGTCAGGGCCATAAATCTCCCCCGCCTCAAGCGGCACTGTGGCAAGGAATCCACAACTATCGTGGCAAATTTGCGACAGTGGTATTCCGCCACTTTTCCCGCAGGAGGAGAATTTCAAATAATTTCAATTATTAAGGGAAACAGCTCGACGAGCATATGCCGTAACGTCATGCAATTAGAGGCCACGCACGACCTGGATACCGTAGGTGCGGATCTTGGTCCTGAGCGTATTGCGGTTGAGCCCCAAGAGCTCGGCCGCCTTGATCTGATTGCCCTTGGTGGCCGCGAGAGCGGCCCGGATCAGCGGCGGCTCGACATTGGCGAGGACGCGATGATAGAGGCCGGGCGGCGGCAGGCCGTCGCTGAAGCTCGCGAACTGCCGCGCGAGATGGTTCTCCAGATAGCCGCTCAATCCCCCCGTATCGTCTCCCGGTTCGGCGCCGCCTGAGGGCGAGGCCGCGGCCGCCAATTCCCGGTCGATGATTTCGGGCAGCACCGTCTCTTCCGGATGCAAGGCGGCGATGCGGCGGATCAGATTTTCGAGCTCGCGCACATTGCCCGGCCAGCGATGCGCCTGCAGCCTTTCGACCGAGCCTGCCGGCATGATCTTGCGCGGCAGGCCCTCGCGCTCGGCCTGCGCCAGGAAATGGCGGACGAGATCCGGTATGTCGTCGGTCCGCTCGCGCAAGGGCGGCAGCCGGATGGGCACCACATTGAGCCGGAAGAACAGGTCCTCGCGGAACTGCCCCTGATCGATCAGGCGGCGCAGGTTGCGATGGGTCGCGGCGATGATCCGCACATTCGTCTTGATCGGCTGGGTGCCGCCGACGGTCGTATATTCGCCCTGCTGCAGCACGCGCAGCAGGCGTGTCTGTGCCTCGAAGGGCATGTCTCCGATCTCATCCAGGAACAGCGTGCCGCTCTCGGCCTGCTCGAAACGGCCCGCCATGCGGCTCAAGGCGCCGGTGAAGGCGCCCTTCTCATGGCCGAACAACTCCGATTCGATCAGCTCGCGCGGGATGGCGGCCATGTTGATGGCGACGAAAGGCCCACGCCGCCGCTTGCCGTAGTCATGCACGGCGCGCGCCACCAGCTCCTTGCCGGTGCCCGATTCCCCTTCGATCATCACGGTGAGATCGGTCTGGGTGAGCCTCGCGATGACGCGATAGATCTCCTGCATGATCGGCGAGCGACCGATGATCGGCAGATTCTCCGCCGGTGCATTGGGCGGTGTCGCGGGCCTGACTTCCATATGCTGGGCGGCGCGCCCGACCATCGAGACGAGCGCCGTCAGGTCGAAGGGTTTCGGCAGATAGTCATAGGCGCCGCGCTCGGCCGCGGCGATCGCCGTCATGATGGTGTTCTTGGCGCTCATGACGATGACCGGCAAGGAGGGCCTGAGCTTCTTGATCCTGGGCAGGACGTCGAAAGCATTCTCGTCGGGCAGCACCACGTCGGTGACGATCACGTCGCCGGCGCCTTCGCTCACCCAGCGCCACAGGCCCGCCGCGGTGCCGGTCGAGCGCACCGCATAGCCGGCGCGCGACAGGGCCTGCGACACGACGGTTCTGATAGCGCTGTCATCGTCGGCAATAAGTACGGTCTTGGCCTTCATGCCTTGCCTTCTTGCGTCTGGTGCTGCTGGGTGGTCCGCATCATCGGCAGGAGCACGCGAAAGGTGGTGCCACGCTCATGCGGCTCGCATTCGATGATGCCGCCGTGGTCGCGCACGATCTTCGCCACCAAGGCGAGGCCAAGGCCGCGTCCGCCGGGCTTGGTGCTGATGAAGGGATCGAAGAGATGCGGCCTGATATCCGCCGGCACGCCGGGGCCGGTATCCCTGACGCAGACCTCGAGCGGCAAGGTCACGCGCTCGCCGGAAGCGGCGATCGACAGTCTGACGCCGGGACGGAACGCCGTCGACAAATGGATCTCGCCGCCGCTGCCGTCGCCTTCGATCGCTTCGATGGCGTTCTTCACCAGGTTGATGAAGACCTGGATCAGCTGATTGCGGCTGCCCATGACCGGCGGCAAGGACGGGTCATACTCTTCCTTGATGGCGATGGGCTGCACCAAGCCGGCGAGCGACAGAGTCTTCACGCGCTCGAGTACGGCATGGATGTTGACCGGCTCGCGCTCGGGCGGCCTTTCATCGGAGAACACTTCCATGCGGTCGACGAGATCGCGGATGCGGTCGGTCTCCTCGCAGATGAGCCGCGCCAGCGGCCGGTCCTCGCCCGACAAGGTCGGCTCGATCAATTGCGCTGCACCCCTGATGCCGGCCAGGGGATTCTTGATCTCGTGGGCGAGCATCGCTGCCATGCCGGATACCGAGCGCGCCGCATTGCGATGGGTCAGCTGGCGGTCGATCTTGTGCGCCATCGAGCGTTCGAGCAGCATGACGATCACGAAGCGCGGCTGCTCATGGACAAGGGCGGCCTGCAGGTCGACATTGCGCTCGCTGCCGAAACGCGGCGTGCCGGCGCTGATCGCATATTCGTTCACCACGCCGCCCGAATGGCGCGCCTCGGCAATGGCGCTGAGGGCGGGGCTGGCGAGCGGCATCAGATCGGCGAAATGGCTGCGCAGGAGCGTAGCCTTGCCGGCCTGGAAGAAATCTTCCGCCGCCGCATTGGCGAGATGGACGCGGTCCTTGTCATCGAGCACCAGCAGCGGATTGGGCAAGGCATCGACCAGGAGGCCGCTGTCGGGTGGCGCATTGGCGTCACTGGGAAGGACGAGATTCACGCCGCCCTCGCTTCATCATCCTGGAGCCGCAGGAACAGGTCGCGCAACGCCTGACGCACGCGGTCATTGTCGGTCTCGGCCGTCAGCTTGCGCCGCCAGGCGGCGGCCGCCTCGAACGGCAAGCGCCCTTCGGCGCTCTTGCGATCGACGACCCAGCCCAGATGCTTGCGGGCGATGCGGTTGCCGTGTTCATGGCCATAGAACGACAGCATGGATTGATGCTGGCGGTCGAGGAGCTCAGCTTCGCGCTCCAGACAGGGCTCCGGCGCGCCGGTGTCCGGATCGAGCAGATGGGCGAGGACGCCCGGCCACCACGGCCGGCCATAGCTCGAGCGTCCGACCATTACGCCATCGGCAAGCGAGGCGGCAAGAATGTTCCTGATATCGGCGATGCTCTCGACATCGCCATTGGCGATGAGCGGAATAGATTTGAGGCTCCGCTTCACCGCGGCAATGGCGGACCAGTCCGCCCTACCCTTGTAGAACTGGCAGCGCGTGCGGCCATGCACGGTGATCATCCGGATGCCCGCCGCTTCGGCGCGGCGGGCGAGCTCCGGCGCGTTCATCATCGTCGCGTCCCAGCCGAGACGCATCTTGAGCGTCACCGGCACGCCCACGGCGGCGACCGTCGCCTCAATCAGCGTCATCGCGTGGTCGAGATCGCGCATGAGCGCCGAGCCCGATAAGCCGCCCGTCACCTGGCGTGCCGGACAGCCCATATTGATGTCGATGAGATCGGCCCCGAGATCTTGGGCAATGCGGGCACCTTCCGCCATCCATGGTGCTTCACGGCCGGCGAGCTGGATGGCAAAGAGCGAGCCCGCAGGCGGCCTTTCGGCGCGGCGGACCATGTCGGCGCGCGCTTCGGCGAGTTCGCGGCTTGCCACCATTTCCGTGACCACGAGGCCGGCCTGGCATTCATCGGCGATCTCGCGGAACGGCCGGTCGCTCACGCCCGACATGGGCGCGAGAAGAACGCGGTTCCGCAGCCTTATTTCACCAATAGAAATGCTCATTTTTTAGGCATACTCTTATGCTGTATGTTTTTTATGCACTCTAATCTGCTGTGCGGTTCCGTCAAGGATGCTTGCTCAGACCAATTGCCGCTGTTAGAGGGCATGCCCATGAAAGTTGGCGCAGTGGTTGTCGCCGCCGGGACGGGCAGCCGGGCCGGAGGTGAAAAACCAAAGCAATATCAATTAATTGGCGGGCGACCGGTGGTCTGGTGGGCATTGAAGTCCTTCTGTGACCACCCGTCGATCTCACATATACAGCCGGTCATTGGCGCCGGGCAAACCGACCTTTTCGCCAGCGCCACGGAAGGCCTCGCCATCGAGCCTCCGGTGATTGGCGGCGAAACCCGCCAGGAATCCTGCCGCCGGGGCCTCGAGGCGATCGCCCGGCACGATGTCACCCATGTCCTCATCCATGATGCCGCCCGCCCCTTCGTATCGGCCGATCTTATCAGCCGCGTGATCACCGGGCTTGAGAAACATGAAAGCGCCATTCCCGGTCTCGCCATCGCCGACACGGTGAAGAAGGCGCCCTATGGCACGATCGAGCAGACCATCGACCGCAGCGGCTTGTGGACGGTGCAGACGCCGCAAGGCTTTGCCTTCGCGGCCATACGCGACGCGCATGAAAAAGCCCGTCAGTCCGGGCAGTCGAGCCTGACCGATGACGCGGCAGTCGCCGAACTCGCCGGGCTTGAAGTGGCAATCATTCCGGGCGCGGCCGAAAACCGCAAGATGACGACCTCAGCCGACCTCGCCGAGGCCGATCGGGCCCTTTCGGCGAGTTTCCATGACCTGCCCGACATCCGCACCGGCATGGGGATCGATATCCATCCTTTTGCGGAAGGCGATCATGTCATGCTGTGCGGCGTCCCGATCGCCCATACGCACAGGCTCGCCGGCCATTCGGATGCCGACGCCGCCCTCCATGCGCTCACCGACGCCATCCTGGGCGCCATTGGCGAAGGCGACATCGGCACTCATTTTCCGCCGAGCGATCCCACATGGAAGAATGCAGCCTCTTCGATCTTCCTCGCCAAGGCGGTCGAGCTCCTGGGCCGCCGCGGCGGCAGGATCGGTAATGTCGATATTGCGATTCTAGCCGAGGCGCCGCGCATCTCGCCGCATCTTGCGGCGATGAAGGCCACGCTTGCGGCACTTCTCGGCATCGCCGAGGACCGCATCGCCATCAAGGCGACGACGACCGAGAAGCTCGGATTCGTCGGCCGCGGCGAAGGCATCACCGCATTCGCGACCGTCCTCGTCAGATTGCCAGGATAAGACATGTTCGATCCCGCCCTCCTCGACAAAGCCGAGACATTGCTGCAGTCCATGCGTCGCCGTCGCCTCAAGCTCGCTACGGCAGAGAGCTGCACCGGTGGCTTGATCGCGGGGCTTCTCACCGAGATCGCCGGCTCCTCCGACGTTGTCGAGCGGGGTTTCGTCGTCTATTCGAACGAAGCGAAGACGGGCCTCCTCGGCGTGCCCGAAGACGTGATCGCCCACTACGGCGCGGTGAGCGAAGTCACGGCTCGCATGATGGCGGAAGGCGCGCTCAAGAACTCGCTTGCCGATATCGCCGTCTCCGTCACCGGCATTGCGGGTCCCGGCGGCGGCTCGCCCGAAAAGCCGGTCGGTCTCGTGCATTTCGCCTGCGCGTCACATCACGGCCTAACCGCGCATCGCCGCCTTGTCTTCGCGAAAGCCAGTCGCCACGACGTGAGAATGAAATCGGCCGTCGCCGCGCTCGATCTCCTCGAGGCTCAGCTCGGCACCGCCACGCGCTTGGCATAAGCCAGTGCGTCTCAAATCTGCCACGCGCTTGACCTAGCCTCAGAAACGGCGACAGCATTGGCATTCCAATCCATGAAATTACGATATTGGCTCCGCTTGGTCCTTTTCGCGACGTTGCTCGGACCTTTGACGGCTTGCGATCTATTTGAACCCGAGCCGACTACCTACAGTCTGGCTCGCGAAATCAAGGACGATGCAACCGGATCTCACCTGCGACTGTGGCACTATTCGGAAGGGATTCTGGATGCAGCAGGTTATTTTCTTGAGGTCGTCGAGAATGATCAACCCGTCCGCCCAAATATCGGCGAGTCGATTGCCTGGCTTGATGGGACAAACGCGCTGCCAACCCTCAAACACGAGGCCGGTTGTTATGTTCTCGCAGTCACATGGGTCAATTATGCCACTCGTTTTGAACAGAAGCATTGGCTTCTGGCATTCCTTTTCGGCAGCGGCGTTGACCTGAAGGCTGACGATACCTGGCACCAGACCATTGCGCAAAAGCCAGTCTGCTTCAGATTCGAGAAGTGAAAGAAAGCCGTTGCGGCATCCAACCCGCAACTCACGCACCGGCGCACCAGCAATCGAACATGCCTGGGACGAGACCTGTCTGAAACGAGGTTGATATATTCCCCAATTATGACTATTATGACCACATTAGTCTTGGATATTGGTCATGGACACGAAAGTCTCTCAAGCGGACAGCTGGACCGTTGCGCAAGCCAAAGCAAAGCTCAGCGAGGTGATCGAAAAGGCGCGGCACCACGGTCCCCAGGTCATTACCAGGAACGGAAAGAAGGCCGTGGTTGTTGTCGACGCCGCCTTGTGGGAACAAACACAGAAGCGTGACCGAAAAGGAAACTTCGCCGATTTCCTGCTGAGCTCGCCCTTGCGACGATCAGGCCTTAAAGTCACGCGCCTCAAGGGCGGATTGCGCGAAGTCGACCTGTGAGCTTCCTGCTCGATACAAACGTAATATCCGAAGGCACTAAACCGCGCCCTAGTAACGCCGTGATGGATTGGCTGGCCTCAACAGATGAGGAAAAATTATTTCTGAGCGTCATTACGCTCGCCGAACTGCGTCTGGGAATCGAGCGCATGGATACCGGCCGGCGACGGGCCGCGTTAAATCATTGGCTGACCGAGCAGCTTCCCGCACGCTTCGGCAGCCGCTTGCTCTCCATCGATCCAATGACAGCAGATCTATGGGGACAAGTCGTTGGACGTGCTCAGACTGCCGGCAGGCCCATCGGCGCCATGGATGCATTCATCGCCGCAACAGCGGTACAGCACCAGTTGATTCTGGTCACGCGCAATACATCCGATTTCACAGCAACGGGCATTCGCCTGCACAATCCGTGGCTGGAACAGGAAAGCTCTTGACTATTATTTGCTACGCTATGCTTAGCGGCCCACATGCAGGAAATGGGTCAGCTCGAAGCCGCGACGCTCTTGGCGCTGTGAAGCTCGCGCGCCCGCGCCTCGAAGGCGTTGTTGATCTTGCGCACCATGTAATCGAACATGCCCGAGATGAAGAACTGCAGGGACCGGCTCTTCGCCTTGTAGTCGACCTGGAATTCGACCGTCGCGCCGCCCGACTTGCGGTCGGTGAAGCGCCATTGCGCATCGATATGGTCGAACAGGCCGCCGCGCGCGCGCGACGACACTTTGAGGCCCTTCTCTTCCGCGACGACGTCGCTCACGAAAGTCTCGTCGATATGGAGCTTCTTGTAGCGCACCCGCAATTCGCCCTTGAAGCGCTCGACGCCGTCTGAAACCCGCTCGCGATCGAACGTCCGCGAGCTTTCGACCAGCGGCAGGAACTCCTTGTATTTGTCGACGTCGGCGGCAATGGCAAACAGCTCCGCGGCCTTGTAGGGCATCTCGCGGGTGACGTTGAATTTGGCCATCCTCAGGCCGAAGCCGGCTTGAGCTTGGCGGCGCGCGCCGCTCTCAGCCGCGCGAAATCATCGCCGGCATGATGCGAGGAACGGGTCAGCGGGCTCGACGCCACCATGAGAAAGCCCTTGGAATAGGCGATCGTCTCATAGGACTTGAATTCGTCGGGCGGCACGAAGCGGTCGATCGCGGCATGCTTGCGCGAGGGCTGCAGATACTGGCCGATGGTGATGAAATCGATGTCGGCCGAGCGCATGTCGTCCATCACCTGCAACACCTGGTCGCGTGTCTCGCCCAAGCCGACCATGATGCCGGACTTGGTGAACATCTGCGGGTCGAGCTCCTTCACCCGCTGCAACAGGCGCAGCGAATGGAAGTAGCGGGCGCCGGGCCTGATGCGCAAATAGAGCGACGGCACGGTTTCGAGATTGTGGTTGAAAACGTCGGGCCTCGCCTCGACGACCCTTTCCAAGGCGCCGTCCTTGCGCAGGAAGTCGGGGGTCAGCACCTCGATGGTCGTGGTTGGCGACGCACAGCGGATGGCCTTGATCACCTGCGCGAAATGCTCGGCCCCGCCGTCGTCGAGATCATCGCGGTCGACCGAGGTGATAACCGAATGCGACAGGCCCATGCGGGCCACCGCATCCGCCACCTTTTCCGGTTCATCGGCATCGAGCGCGCCCGGCAGGCCCGTCTTCACGTTGCAGAAGGCGCAAGCCCTGGTGCACGTGTCGCCCATGATCATGAAGGTAGCGTGCTTCTTCGACCAGCATTCACCGATATTGGGGCAGCCCGCCTCCTCACACACGGTGACGAGGCGGTTCTCGCGTACGATCGCTTTGGTCTCGTTATAGACGGCTGAGCCCGGCGCCTTCACCCGGATCCAGTCCGGTTTGCGCAGGACCGGATTGTCCGGCTTGTGCGCCTTCTCAGGATGACGCGGCCGGGCCTTCAGCGTGTCGAGAACGGTAACCATCAGATTTGAATCAGGCGCTCCGGCTGCGGAATGCTTTCACGACAAGGAGCAGGATCACCGCGCCGACGACCGCGACCAGCAGATTGCCCCAGAACCAGCCGCTGAAGATCTCGCCAAGCCTCAGGCCCAGAAGATTTGCCAGGAACGCACCGATATAGGCGCCGATAACGCCGACGACGATGTTCATCAATATGCCCATGTCGCTCTTCGTGATCTTCTCGGCGATCCAGCCGGCAAGACCGCCAATGATGAGCGTGCCGATCCAGCCCACGCCGCCGCCCAAGTCCAAGAGAGAATTCGGTTCCATGATGCCTCCTCGTTGCTGAACTATCCCGCGATGAAGCGGGCCAAAAGGACGACGATGATCGCGCCGATCGTGGCGGTGATGATGTCGCGCGCGATCTCATTGCCGATGCCCAGATTGATCCCGGCCTTGCTCAAAAGGAAACTCCCGACGAAGGAGCCGATCACGCCGCTGATCAGGTAACGGATGAGGCCGGAGCCCCCAACCACGAAGCTCGCAAGCCAGCCGGCCACCAGGCCGATCACCAGGGCAATGACGATATTTCGTGCATCCATGATTTTATCCCCATATGGGCCTGGGCTTTCCCATCATATGGCCCAGCCGCAGTCTAGCATCAAGACCATTTGCGGCAAGGCGCGCCCTGGTCTATGGAGCCCGCCAACATGACAATTGCAGCACGACATATCCCCAAAGTGGGCCTGGTCAGCCTCGGTTGCCCCAAGGCGCTGGTCGATTCCGAGCGAATCCTGACCCAGCTCCGGGCCGAAGGCTATGTGATCTCGCCGGGCTACGATGCCGCCGACGTGGTGATCGTGAATACCTGCGGTTTTCTCGATTCGGCCAAGGCCGAATCGCTCGCCGCCATCGGCGAGGCGGTCAACGAAAACGGCCGGGTCATCGTCACCGGCTGCATGGGGGTCGAGGCGGATACGATCATGGCCGCTCATCCTTCCGTCCTCGCGGTCACCGGCCCCCATCAATATGAAGCCGTCGTGTCGGCCGTGCATGACGCCGTGCCGCCAGCGCATGACGCGAAATTCGACCTCATCCCGCCGCAAGGCTTGCGGCTGACGCCGCGTCACTATGCCTATGTGAAGATCTCGGAAGGCTGCAATAACCGCTGCTCCTTCTGCATCATCCCGTCGCTGCGCGGCGACCTGGTGAGCCGCCCGGCGGCTTCGGTCCTTTACGAGGCCGAGCGGCTGGTCAAAGCCGGGGTCAAGGAGCTGCTGGTCATTTCTCAGGATACGAGCGCCTATGGCATCGACCTCAAATATGAACCCAGCAAGTATCGGGGCCGCGAAGTGCGCGCCAAATTCGCCGACCTCGTCAAGGAGCTCGGCCGGTTCGATGCCTGGGTCCGGCTGCATTATGTCTATCCCTATCCGCATGTGGACGAGGTCATCCCGCTGATGGCGGAAGGAAAGATCCTTCCCTATCTCGATATCCCCTTCCAGCATGCCGCGCCCAATGTGCTCAAAGCCATGCGCCGCCCGGCGAACCAGGAAAAGGTGCTCGACCGGCTCAAGGCCTGGCGCAAGGTTTCGCCCGATATCGCCATCCGTTCGAGCTTCATCGTCGGTTTCCCCGGCGAGACGGAAGAGGATTTCACCTTCCTGCTCGACTGGCTGAAAGAAGCACGCCTCGAACGCGTCGGCTGCTTCAAATATGAACCGGTCGCCGGCGCCAAGGCCAATGATATCGCGGCACCCGTGGCGGAAGAAATCAAGGAAGAGCGCTGGCATCGGCTGATGCAGGCGCAGCAGGAGATCAGCGCCGACATCTTCGCGAAGAAGGTCGGCCGCGAGATCGATGTACTGATCGACGAGGTCGATGCTGAGAACGAGGAAGCGGTCGGCCGTTCCCCCTGGGACGCGCCCGAGATCGACGGCAACGTGTTCCTGCCCGGCGAATCCGATCTCAAGCCCGGCGACATGGTCCGTGCGCGGATCGTCGAGGCGGAGGACTATGACCTGATCGGCGAGAAGATCTGACCGCGATGCAGGGCGCGCTCCGCTTCGGCGCACGCCTCGTTGCCATACTCGTCCTCCTCGCTGTTCTCTATAGCGCCGCAGCGCTCAGCTTCGCGCTCTCGCCGGTTTCCGGCCGGCCA
Organism: Pseudomonadota bacterium; assembly: GCA_021828105.1. Lineage (GTDB taxonomy): Bacteria > Pseudomonadota > Alphaproteobacteria > Rhizobiales > Aestuariivirgaceae > Taklimakanibacter. The sequence continues at coordinate 104,759 of JAKATG010000022.1, read as the reverse complement.
CAGCAAGCCGATGGCGAGCCCCTCGTCTATGTCTGCACCTCGCTCGCCCATGCCGATATCGTGATGCCGAGCCGCGATCCGCTGATCGACTGGAGCACTCACTTCCCGGCCGTCACCCCGCCTGGCCTGCCGGCCGGGGCCTATCTCGCTTTCGGCTGGGGCGATCTGCGCTTTTTCCGCGAGGTGCCGACGTGGGCCGATGTCAGGCCGTCCATTGCTCTCAGCGCGTTAGCGGGCGTCAATGACACGGCGCTCAGGGTGATTGCCATCAATCCACCCGCCAACGATCCGGACTGCCGCGCGCTTCGGGTCGACCGTGCCGGACGGCAGGCCCTGATCGATTATATTCGCGCGACGCTTGCCGATGAAACGCAATCCCGGCCAGTGGAGCAGGCACATCTCGAGGCCTATTACCTGGCCAGGGGCCGCTACAGCCCATTGCGCACATGCAACCAATGGGTGGCCGACGCTTTAGCCGCGGCTGGCCTGCCCCACGCCCTTTTCGCGCCCTTCAGCTTCAGCATCACCTGGCCGCTAGAGAAGCCTCCACTGCTTCCCGGAAAATCCTGACGCCCTCCGAAATCTCGTCATCCGAAATGGTCAGCGGCGGCGCGATGCGGAAGACGCTCCCCATGGCCGGCATCTTCACAATATTGGTGCTGAGACCGCGGCGCATCGCTTCCTCGCCGATCCGGCTTCCGAGCTCGCCTGCCGGCTCCTTGCGGTTCCGGTCGCTCACGATCTCGAGCCCAATGAGCAGGCCGCGGCCGCGCACATCGCCTATGCAGTCATAACGCTGCTGGAGCGACAAGAGCCCCTGGCGCAGCAACTCACCCGAGCGGCGCGCTTTCTCGACCAGCTCTTCGTCCTCGACGACGTCCAGCACCGCCAGTCCGACGGCGGCGGGAAGCGGATCCGACACATGCGTCGTATAGAAGAGATAGCCCCGCTCATGCGCCGTCTCTTCGATTTCGGCCGTGGTCATCATCGCCGCCAGCGGCAAGCCGGCTCCCAGCGTCTTGGACAGGGTCAGTATGTCCGGCGTCACGCCGTCGCGCTGGAAAGCGAACATGGTGCCGGTTCGCCCGATCCCGGTCTGCGCCTCATCGAGGATCAGCAGCATGCCCCGTTCCTCGCATTTGCGCTTGAGCGCCGCGAGATAGCCGGGCGGCAGATCGAGGACGCCGCCGACCGACAGGATGGGCTCGGCGATGAAAGCGGCGAGACTGCCGGTCGACTGGCTGTCGACCAAAGCGAAGGCATCGTCGAGCTCGCTCTGCCAGTCGAGGGTCCCGTCCGGATGGGTGAAGCGCGGCCGGTAGGGATTGGGCGCCGGCATGGCGAAGGATCCGACAGTCGATGGTCCGTAGCCCTTGCGCCCCGCGCTGAAGGTGGCCGACAGCGCAGCACCGGTCATGCCATGCCAGCTCTTCGAGAAGGCGACCACCTCGTGCTTGCCGGTGACGAGCTTCGCCAGGCGGATCGCCGCCTCGTTCGCTTCCGCCCCGGTCGAGAGCAGGATGACCTTGTCGAGGCCGGGCGCCAGCTTTGCCAGGCGCTCCGCCAGATCGACGACGGGCCTCGACAGCATGCCGCTGAACAGATGATCGAGCTTGGTGATCTGCTTCTGCACGGCCTGGACGATCTTGGGGTGGGAGTGACCGAGAATGGCGCTCATCTGGCCCGAGGTGAAGTCGAGGATCGCGCGGCCGTCGGCGTCATAGACATAGCTTCCCTGGGCGCGCTCGATGATCAACGGCTCGAAGCTTCCGCCATAGCGCAGAAGATGCTTGTGCGCTGAAGCCCAGAAGGCCGGATCGTCATTTCTCGACATCGAAGGCTCCTTGGTGATGCGATATCAGACTGGTGCTGCGGGAACCAGCAGATAGGCCGCAGCCGCTGCGGCGAAGCCGAGGACCGTTCCCGCCGCGACGATGAGACCGATGCGATTGCCGCCGACATAGGCGGCATAGCCCGTCTTGGCGATCGTGTTCACGCCGACCGCGGTCAGGATCGCGAGGCCGGGGCCCGCAGTCGTGTCCGATCCCGCCGTCTTCGCCATCGACAAGGTGATCGCATCGACATCGGCAAGGCCCGAAATGGCGGCAAGGCCGATCAAGCCCGCTTCGCCGAAAAAGTACCGGGCCGCGACCGCGAGCATCATGATCACCGTCAGAAGCGCGCCGAAGCGCAGGACCTCAATCAGCTCGAAGGGATTCTTCAATTTGAGATCGGCGCGGGTAGCCTTGTCGCCGCTCGGCCCGGAGCGGATGAGCCAGAAGGCGAAGACCGCCATCGCCACCGCACCGGCGATCAAGGCCGGCGCCAGGGACTTCGCAAAGCCGAGATTGATGATCGCCACGACCACCAGGACCCTGATCAGCATGACCGCGCCCGAGAGCACCACGCTGCCGCCGAGAAGCCGAACCCGTTCGGGATTGTCGCGCGCGAGACGCGCGAGCGTGAGTGTCGTCGCGGTCGAAGCGACCAGCCCGCCGACGCCCGCCGCGAGCACCGTGCCGCGTTCAGGCCCTGCGATACGGATCGCCGCATAGCCGGCGAAGGACACCGCGGCGATGAGGATGGTCATCAGCCAGAGCTCGTAGGGGTTGACCGCGCCATAGGGATCGACGGCGCGATGCGGCAACAAGGGCAGAGCGATGAAGGTCATCGCCAGCAGCAGCAATCCGGCCCGCAATTCGGGCCAGGTGATCCGCGCGAGCCAGCCATGGAGTTGGACTTTGGCGGCGAGCAGCACGGCCGCCGCGACACCCGCGGCCGCAGCCACGACGGTGTCGCCGAGGACGGCGAAGGCCCCCAGCATGAAAGTGAGCATTACGGCGACGAGGCTCGTCGCGCTGAAATCGTCCTCGCTCACGCCCTCGCGCCAGAAGAAGGCGGCAAGGGCGCCGCTGACGACGACAAAACCCGAGGCGAGCAGGAGAAAGTTCTGATCCTTGGTCAACGCGCCGAAAATGCCGCCCAGGAGCGCGATCAGCGTAAAGGTCCTGAGGCCCGCGGTGCGCTGGCCCTCCTTCTCGGTGCGATCCTTCCAGCCGCGCTCGAGGCCGATGAGAAAGCCGATGGCGAGCGCCATGCCTAAGCGCAGGAGCAGGTCATCGCGATCCATGGGCTACAGCGGAATGTTGTCGTGCTTCTTCCAGGGATTCTGCAGCTCCTTGTTGCGCAGCATGTTGAGCGCGCGGGCGACGCGCTTCCTGGTCGAATGCGGCATGATCACCTCATCGAGGAAGCCGCGCTCGGCCGAGACGAAAGGATTGGCGAAGCGGGTCTCATATTCCTTGACCCTCGCCTTGATGCGCTCGGGCTCGCCCAGTTCCTGGCGATAGATGATCTCGGCTGCACCCTTGGAGCCCATGACGGCGATCTCGGCGGTCGGCCAGGCATAATTCATATCGCCCCTGATGTGCTTGGAGGCCATGACGACATAGGCGCCGCCATAGGCCTTGCGGGTGATCACGGTGATCTTGGGCACGGTCGCCTCGGCATAGGCGAAAAGCAGCTTGGCGCCATGCTTGATGAGCCCGCCATATTCCTGGGCGGTGCCCGGCAGGAAGCCCGGCACGTCGACGAAGGTGACGATCGGGATGTTGAAGCAGTCGCAGAAGCGCACGAAGCGCGCGGCCTTGCGGCCGGCATCGGAATCGAGCGTGCCGGCGAGCACCAGGGGCTGGTTGGCGACGATGCCGATGGTGCGGCCTTCCATGCGCGCGAAACCGGTGACGATGTTGCGCGCAAAACTCTCCTGGATCTCGAAGAAGTCGCCTTCGTCGACCATCTTCAAGATCAGCTCCTTCATGTCATAGGGCTGGTTCGGATTGCGCGGGATCAGCGTGTCGAGCGACATGTCGAGACGCTCGCCGTTATCGAAGCTCGGCAGCTCGGGTAAGGGCGAGGTGTTGGACGAGGGCAGGAAATCGATGAAGCGGCGCATCTGCAGGAGCGCCTCGACATCGTTGTCATAGGCCTTGTCGGCGATGGACGAGCGGGTGGTGTGCACCGAGGCGCCGCCGAGCTCCTCCGCCGTCACGGTCTCATTGGTGACGGTCTTCACCACATCGGGCCCGGTCACGAACATGTAGCTCGTGTCGCGCACCATAAAGATGAAGTCGGTCATCGCCGGCGAATAGACGTCGCCGCCGGCGCATGGTCCCATGATCACCGAGATCTGCGGGATCACGCCGGAAGACAGCACATTGCGCTGGAAGACCTCGCCATAGCCGCCAAGCGCCGCAACGCCTTCCTGGATGCGGGCACCGCCGGCATCGAAGAGGCCGATGATGGGCGCCCGGTTCTGCACCGCCATGTCCTGGATCTTGGTGATCTTGCGGGCATGGGCTTCCGACAGCGAGCCGCCGAAGACCGTAAAATCCTTGGCAAAGACATAGACGAGGCGGCCATTGATGGTGCCCCAGCCGGTGACGACGCCATCGCCCGGGATCTTCTGCTTCTCCATGCCGAAATCGATGCAGCGATGCTCGACGAACATGTCGAACTCCTCGAAGGAGCCCTCGTCCATCAGGAGCTCGATGCGTTCGCGCGCGGTGAGCTTGCCGCGCCCGTGCTGGGCGTCGATGCGCTTCTGCCCGCCGCCCAGCCTGGCATTGGCGCGACGCTCCGCCAGCTTCTCAAGAATTTCCTGCATGACCCCTGCCCTTCATTCGCTGTTCACTGTGAAAGCTCGCAGAAACGGAGACAAGTGTCGAATTCCCGCCTGCGATGGTTGCGGCGATGGCGGGCCTCTTCGTCCCACCCCCAATGCTCGATCTGCCAGTCTTCATCGACATGGGCCGCGGTCCAGGCTTCGGACGCCGGAACGGCGTTCGCGCAAGCCATGGTCGCGATCAGGGCCGAGCCCGTCAGCGTCGTGATGTTGTGGATGGCGGTCAGGTCCCACGCGCTCTTTTGCGCCAGATAGTCCCGTGTGGCGTGAAGGGCGGCTTGCGGTTGCCGGACATGCACAACCCCTTCGGTCACCTGGAATTCGGCGGCGAGCGCCGAACGCGCCCAGTCGATAACCGGCTGCCAGTCCTTCGCCTGGCGCTCGACCAGGCCAAGCGGCTGCTCGGCCCGGTAGCAAACGAGGTCGGAGCCGGCGAAGTCGACGATCTCGTTGATGATGCGGTCGCGGTCCGGCTCCACCCGGTCGATCGCGGTATTGGCGAGCCGGGTCAAGGGCATCGTATGAGGCTCGATCTTCTCGGCCTGTTCCTCCCATTCCGTGGCGACGGCTCGGGCAAGCGCTTTCGTCGGCAATTCGAGCGCCCGCTTGAGGGGCGTGCGCAAGGGCCGCTCATCCAGCCTTATCGAGAAGGGCGCCTCCGTGCCGGCGACGGAAACCGTCTTGTAGAAACGCCGGGCGGGGGCCGCCGTCATGCCGCAACACCTTGCCACAATGCTGCAAGCGTCTCCTCCAACTCATTGAAGTCGTTGACGATTGCATAAGGCTTGGCGGCTTCGAGCACGGCTCGCGGCTGGAAACCCCAGCTTACCGCGATCGGCCTCACACCGGCGGCATGGGCCATCTCGATATCGAACAGCGCATCGCCGATCATGACCGTGTCCTCCCTGTCGACGCCCACCTCGCGCATGGCCTGCAGGATCATGTCAGGATGCGGCTTGGAGGGCGCATCATCCGATGTCTGAATGGTCGAGAAGACACCTTCGAGGCCGAATTGGTCGATGATGTGGCGGACACCGCGCTGGGCCTTGCCGGTCGCGACGCCGATCAGAATATCGCCCCGCGCCTGCAGCCGGCGCAGCATGTCGAAGGCGCCATCGAAGGGAAGCTCGGGATAGGACTGGTTGGCGCGATAGGACCAGAAGGCTTCCTTATAGGCGAGCGCCAGGCGCTCATGGCGCGCCGCCTCATCCTCTGGCCTGAGCGCCGCCATCGCCTTGACCAGCGACAGACCGACGATGCCCAGCATCTCGGGCCGCGACGGCAATGGCAGGCCTTCCGCGGTGAAGGCAGCCGTCAGGGAGGCGAGGATCATCGCCTGGCTGTCCATCAAAGTGCCGTCGACATCGAATAGTGCGAGCTTCATCTTCTCTTGGCTTCTCTTTCCTCGGAGGGCGGTCCCTCGTCATAGCGCCCGGGATCGAAGCCGAACAGAGCCCAGGTTTCCTGCATATGCGGCGGCAAAGGCGCGGTCACGTCAACCGTACCGCCGCGCGGATGTGGGAACACGATGCGCCTCGCATGCAGATGGAGGCGATTGGCGATCGCCGCCGGCAGGTCCTTGTCGCCGCCATATTTGTCATCGCCGAGGATCGGGTGGCCGATATGCGCCATATGGGCGCGCAATTGATGCTGACGGCCGGTCGAAGGCTTGAGCGACATCCAGGCGATCACCGGCGGGGCCTTGTCGATCACGCTGTAATGGGTGACGGCGCGCTGCGCGTCCTCCTCATCCACCTCGGCAGCGCGCACCCGGTCGCCGTCGGGACCCGCCGCCTTGATCAACGCAATGTCGATCCGGCCCTGCGGCGGCTTGGGCACGCCCTTGACGCCGGCCCAATAGATCTTGCGGACCGCCCTGGTGGCGAAGAGCTTGCCCAGGGAAGCGGCGACGGCACGCCTCTTGGCGATCACCAATACGCCGGATGTCTCGCGGTCGAGGCGATGGACGAGGCGCGGCCGCTCGCCGAGCTCGACGCCGAGCCCGATCAGCAGGCCATCGACATGGCGGTGGGTCTTGGTGCCGCCCTGCACCGCGAGGCCCGCCGGCTTGTTGAGGACATAGATGTCCTTGTCCTCATGCAGGATCATGCTGGCGAAGAGCTGACGCTCCTCCTTGGTGAGAGGCTTTGCCTCCGCCTGAGGCGCATCGGCGGGCCGGGCCTCGAAAGCAAGCGGCGGCACGCGGACCTCTTGCCCCTCTTCGAGCCTGGCATTGGGCTTGACCCGCTTGCCGTCGACGCGCACCTGCCCGGTCCGCGCGAGCTTGTTTAGATAGGCGAAGGTCACTTGCGGGAAATGGCTGCGGAACCAGCGGTCGAGCCGCATGCCGTCCTCATCGCGCACCACGCGGCGGCGCGTGACCTCACTCATGCGAGCGACCGGGCGAGCGCCATGCCGGCAAAGATCGCAACGAGAGACACGACGACCGAGCCCAGCGCATAGGCACCTGCGAGCGCATAGGCCTTGCGCTCGACGAGCACGGCGAAATCCAGCGAGAAAGCCGAGAAGGTGGTGTAGCCGCCGAGGATGCCGGTGGTCAGAAAGGCCCTGAGCTCATTGCTGACATTCCAGCGCAGCGCCATCAGGGAGATCAACAGCCCCATCACGAAAGAGCCCGAGATGTTGATCAGCATCGTGTGCCAGGGGAAGTTGCTGCCCGCCACTTTGGCAATGCCGATATTCAAGGCATGGCGCAGGACCGCGCCAATGGCGCCCCCCAAGGCGATCCACAGCGTCAGCGCCATCCGTCAGTCCATTGGCAGCAGGAAATAGGTCTTGCGCACGGTTTCGATCACGTTCCAGGTGCCGCGCGTATGGGCCGGAAAATAGACGGCATCCCCCGCCTCTATCGTCAGCACGGTGCCGTCCTCATGCTGGAATTCGCAGCGCCCCTTCACGAAATGGGCGAATTCGGCGTTCTTGACCGCGCGCTTCCAAATGCCTGGCGAGCATTCCCATACGCCGGCATCGGGCCCCTCGCGCCAGTCCTTGGAACGGATCATGGCAATGGGCTCGCCCTGTGGCTCATTCGCCTTGAACGCATCGCCAAGCTCCGCCGCGGCGAGACGATCCGATCCCTTGATATGGGTGAGCTTGTTCATAGCCAGCCTTTGCGCTTGAAGTAGATGTAGGGAAGGATCGCCGAGAGCACCATCAAGCCGAGGGCGAAGGGATAGCCCATCACCCATTTGAGCTCCGGCATGACATCGAAATTCATGCCATAGATGCTCGCGACCAGGGTCGGCGGCAGGAAGACGACGGCGGCGACCGAGAAGATCTTGATGATGCCGTTCTGCTCGATCGAGATCATGCCCAGAACCGCATCGAGCAGGAAGGCGATCTTGCCCGAGAGGAAGCTTGCATGATCGGTGAGCGAGATGATGTCGCGCTGCAGGATCTTGATGCGGGCACGGTGGTCCTTCATCTCGCGCGTCTGCTTCAGGGGCTCGAGGATCGCCGACATGAAGGCGGCGAGCCTGCCGATCGAGACCAGGCTCTCGCGCATCTTCGAATTGAAGTCACCCTCCTCGCCGATCTTCTCCAGAAGCTCCTGCAGATTGGGCGCCTTCTTGCGCACCCGCCGGCTCTTCGAGTGCCGGTCGGTATTGAAGATCTGACGAGAGGTGTCGTCGACGATGGTGCCGACGCGCTCGAGATGGTCGGCGGCGCGGTCGACCACGGCTTCGAGCAGGCTGATCAGTACGCCCCAGCCTGACATCGAGGTCGATTGCGGCTTCATCGCCCGGCGCACATAGACCGGGAAGGCCTGCGGGTGATGATAGCGGATGGTGACGAGCTGGTTGTCCTTGATGATGAAGGTCACGGGCGAAGATTCCGGCCGGTCATTCTCGCCGCGGCGGATGAGGTTGGCGGTCATGAAGGCCGCGCCATCCTCGGCATAGAGACGGCTCGAGGCCTCGATCTCGGCCAGCTCCTCGCGGGTCGGGATGTCGATGCCGAGCGACTCCTCCACGGCAGCTTCCTCCGTGTGGCTCGGTTCGACCAGGTCTATCCATACTGCGCCAGGCGGGATGACGGGTTTGTCCGCTTGCGGAAACTCGGTCAGGCAGCCGTTGGCGGTCCCATAGGCAACCAACATAGTCGGTCCCGTGTCATGTTCAGGCGCTCCAGTCCAGCACCACCTTGCCGCAGGAACCCTGTTTCATGAGGGCAAACCCCTGCGCGTAATCGGCGGCTTTCATGCGATGCGTGATGACCTTGCGGATGTCAAGGCCCGATTGCAGCATGGCGATCATCTTGTACCAGGTCTCGAACATCTCGCGGCCATAGATGCCCTTGATGGTGAGGGATTTGAAGATCACCGAATTCCAGTCGACCGGCGTTTTTCCCGAGGGGATGCCGAGCATGGCGATCCTGCCGCCCATGATCATATGCTCGACCATCTGGTCGAAGGCCTTGGGCGCCCCCGACATTTCAAGCCCGATATCGAAGCCCTCCTGCATGCCGAGCTTGTGCATGACCGAGCGCAGGTCCTCGCGCGAGACATTGACGGTCACCACATCGGCGACCTCGCGGCAGAGATCGAGGCGGTAGTCGTTGATGTCGGTCACCACGATATGGCGAGCGCCGACATGGCGGCAGACCGCCGCCGCCATGATGCCGATGGGCCCCGCCCCGGTGATCAGCACGTCCTCGCCCACGAGGTCGAAGGAGAGCGCCGTGTGCACGGCATTGCCCAAGGGATCGAGGATCGAGGCGATCTCGTCATCGACCTCGGGCGGCAAGTGGATGGCGTTGAAGGCCGGGAGCTTCAGATATTCGGCAAAGGCACCTGGCACATTGACGCCGACGCCCTTGGTCTCGGGGTCGAGATGGAAATGGCCGGCCCGCGCCATGCGGCTCTTCATGCCGATGAGATGGCCCTCGCCCGACACCCGGTCGCCCACCTTCACGGTGCGGACGTGACTGCCGATCGCCTCGACGACGCCCGAAAATTCATGCCCGACCACCATGGGCACAGGGATCGTCTTCTGGGCCCATTCGTCCCACTTCCAGATATGGAGATCGGTGCCGCAGATGCCGGTCTTCCTGACCTTGATCAGGATGTCGTCGGGGCCGATCTCGGGGATGGGCTCGTCCCGCATGACCAGGCCTTCCGCTCGCTCCGCCTTGACCAATGCGCGCATGAGGTTCGTCCTAGATGATGCCGAGCTCCTTGCCCACTTCCGTAAAGGCCGCGGCGGCCTTGTCAATATCCTGCGGCGTATGGGCGGCCGACATCTGGGTGCGGATGCGGGCCGAGCCTTGCGGCACCACGGGGTAGAAGAAGCCGGTCACGTAGATGCCCCGCTCATAGAGCTTCGCCGCCATGTCCTGGGCGAGCTTGGCCTCACCCAGCATGACCGGAATGATCGGATGCTCGCCGGGCAACAGGTTGAAGCCGGACTTGCTCATGGCGATGCGGAAGCGCCGGGCATTGTCGAAAAGCCCGTTGCGGAGTTCATCGCCCTTGCAGGCCATGCCGATCGCCTGGATGGCGGCGCCGACGATCGGCGGGGGCAGCGCATTGGAGAAGAGATAGGGTCTCGAGCGCTGGCGCAGGAGATCGACGATGGGTTTGGCGGCCGCGACGAAGCCGCCGGCCGATCCGCCCAAGGCCTTGCCGAGCGTGCCGGTGATGATGTCGACGCTGATCCCGGCGCGCGCCGGCGTGCCCCGTCCCTGCGGCCCGATGAAGCCCGTGGCATGGCAGTCATCCACCATGATCATGGCGCCATGAGCATCGGCGAGCTTGCGGATCTGGCCGAGCTTGGCGAGATAGCCGTCCATCGAGAAGACGCCGTCGGTGACGATGATCATGCGGCGCGCATTCTCCGCCTTGGCGGCCTTCAGCTGCGCTTCGAGATCGTTCATGTCGCCGTTACGGTAGCGGTAGCGCTTGGCCTTGGAGAGCCTTATGCCGTCGATGATGGAGGCATGATTGAGGCTGTCGGAGATGATCGCGTCCTCGGGCCCGAACAGCGGCTCGAACACCCCGCCATTGGCATCGAAGCAGGCGGCATAAAGGATACAATCTTCCTGCTTCACATAGTCGGCGATCTTGGCTTCGAGCTCGCGGTGGAGGTCGGTCGTGCCGCAAATGAAGCGCACCGAGGCCATGCCGAGGCCATGGGTCTCCATCGCCGTCTTCGCCGCCTCGATCAGGGCCGGATGGTCGGCGAGGCCCAGATAGTTATTGGCGCAGAAGTTCAGGACCTCATGCCGTGCACCGTCCTTGACGACCTTGATGTGCCCGTCCTGCGGCGACACGATCGGGCGCTCCGTCTTCCACAGGGATTGCGCGCGGATGGCTTCCAGCTCGGTCGCGATATCGGCAAGGACAGACATACAAAAACTCCTCAGGCAAACTATGTCCCATAACGGGAAACGCTCAAGCTAGCACCGTTATTCAACGCAAATGCCCCGCCACTTTTGCAAATTCGACAGTGCAGCTATGCCTGCCGGCGCAACGCCACGACACCCATCTCCGGTATCCGGCGAAAGTCAGGATGCCATAGGTGGCGCCTGCCAACCGCCGGACTAACTCGATGATGCGCGCCCTGGGTTACTTGAACCGCACCGCTTCCGCCATTCGTTGAGGATATGCATTATGTCAATCAACGGCGCGTCGTAACTGTTGTCGATCGTGTTCTCAATTGCATGGATGTGTTGCGCGTTGACGACCCTGATCACCTGGGTGCCGCCGAACGGGAGAACGCCAGATCGGTCAAGCTCGAAGCATTGTACGTCGGCCCATCTGATACGCTTCGTTCTTACCAATGAACCAATCTCGAAGCCTTCCGAGTCCAGGTGCAAAGCCATGGAGTGCGGCACGAGTAACGCCCTGAGATATACCGGGATCACCACACCGAAGAAGGCCATGCCTAACCATCCGTACAGGGATTCTTCGCGTATCAGGTACCCGACGACAACAAAGGCGGCGCAGCCAAACAATCTCAGCAGCCACTTTCCGCGGTCGATATGGAAAGTGAGTTCATTGGCGGCCACGACTCCCTCACGAATATCGGGCTGCGCCATCGCCTTCTCTACATATGGACGACGCGTCCATATGCGTCGAGCACGCTCTCATGCATCATCTCGGAGAGTGTCGGATGCGGGAAGACCGTGTGGATGAGCTCTTCCTCGGTGGTCTCCAGCCCCATGGCGATGACGAAGCCCTGGATAAGTTCCGTCACCTCGGCGCCGACCATATGCGCGCCCAGAAGCTCGCCGGTCTTGGCATCGAAGATCGTCTTGACCAGGCCCTGGTCCTCGCCCAGCGCAATGGCCTTGCCATTGGCGAGGAAGGGGAAGCGGCCCACCTTGATCTCGCGGCCCTGAGCCTTGGCCTTCGCCTCGGTGAGGCCCACGGAAGCGACCTGCGGCTGGCAATAGGTGCAGCCCGGTATCCTGTTCTTGTCCATCGGATGGGCGTCGAGGCCCTTGATCTTCTCGACGCAGATGACGCCTTCATGCTCGGCCTTGTGCGCCAGCATCGGCGGGCCGGCCACATCGCCGATGGCATAGAGGCCGGGCACGTTGGTGCGCCCAAAGCCATCGACGACGATGATGCCCTTGTCGGTCTTCACACCCAATGCCTCGAGGCCGAGATTCTCGACATTGCCGACCACACCGACGGCGGAGATTACCCGATCGACGGTGAGATCGCTCTTGGTCCCGCCCTGCTCGATCGTCGCCGTCACCGAATTGCCCGCCTTCTTCAGGGCGGTGACCTTGGCGCCCGTCTTGATCTTGAGGCCCCGCTTCTCGAGCTGCTTCTGGGCGATCTTGGCGATCTCGGCATCTTCCACCGGCATGATCTGGTCGACGATCTCGACCACCGTCACATCGACGCCCATCGAATGATAGAAGGAGGCGAATTCGATGCCGATGGCGCCCGAGCCCACGACCAGCAAGGATTTCGGCATTTCCGGCGGCACCATGGCCTCGAAATAGGTCCACACCAGCTTGCCGTCGGGCTCGAGCCCGGGCAGCACGCGCGGGCGGGCGCCGGTCGCGATGATGATGTGCTTGGCCTTGTAGGTGCCGGGCCCTGCCGTGCCGCGCGGCGGGGCATGCTGCGGTTGCATCGGCGCCTTCGCAGGTGCTGAGACGATCACCTCGCCCGCCTTGCCGAGCTTTGCCTCGCCCCAGATGACCTGGACCTTGTTCTTCTTGAGAAGCCCGCCGACGCCCATATTGAGGCGCCCGGAGACGGCGCGCGAACGCTGCACCACCGCCTTGGCGTCGAAACCTACTTTCTCGGCCGAGAGGCCATAGTCCTTGGCATGCTGCATGTAGTGATAGATCTCGGCGGTACGCAGCAGCGCCTTGGTCGGGATGCAGCCCCAGTTGAGACAGATTCCGCCCAGATGCTCGCGCTCGACGATCGCCGTCTTCAAGCCGAGCTGGGCCGCGCGGATGGCCGTCACATAGCCGCCGGGGCCAGAGCCGATGATGATGACGTCGAATTCCGTATCCGCCATGGACTACTCCTTCACAAACTCAGAATGCCCCTCACCACCGGGATCAGGGCCTTGCCGATGGCGCGCGTATTGGCGGCATCGAGATGAACGCCGTCCACAGGATCGGCCTTGGCGATGCTCGCGGCATCGAAAAAATGACACTGCGTTTCGCCGGCGAGCTTCGCATATTGATAGGCGAGGTTCTTCGACTCGGCGATCGCATGCTCGAAATAGAAGGCGAAGTCCTCATCCTCGGTCTTGGCGAGATGGGGCGGTGACATGAGCAAGAGCTCAGGGATCGCGCAGCCCGGCTTGTAGACATAGGTCCTCACGATCTCGACAAGCCGCGCCATGCCCAGACGCGCGTCGATGGCGCGTTGGCGGCCTTCCCATTTGAGATCGTTCGAGCCCAGCATGATGATCACGAGATCGAGCGGCTGATGGGTCGAGAGCGCGATCGGCAGCGCCACGGCGCCGCTGCGGTTCTCGAGCACATAAGGATCGTCATGGACCGTCATGCGGCCATTCTGGCCCTCCTCGATGACGCGAACCCTGCCGTCCAATCCTGCAGCCAGAACATTCGGCCAGCGATCCTCAAGCGCGTGGCGCGTCCATTTACCCGCCTGAAAGCCCCAGGTCAGCGAGTCGCCGAATGCCAGGATGTGCTTCATCCAGTGCTCACGCCATCATCAGCGCCGGCTCTTCGATAAACGCCTTGAAGGCCTGCAGGAGCTGGGCGCCCAAGGCGCCGTCGACGGCGCGGTGATCGACCGAAAGCGTGCAGGCCATCTGCGTCCTGATCTCGATCTTGTCGTCGACCACGACGGCTTTCTTCTCGCCCGCCCCTACCGCGAGGATGGTCGCGTGCGGCGGGTTGATGACGGCGGCGAAATTCTCGATGCCATACATACCGAGATTGGAGACCGCCGTCGTGCCGCCCTGATATTCCTGCGGCGCCAGCCGGCGTTTCCTGGCGCGGGTCGCGAGATCCTTCATCTCGAGCGAGATCGCAGACAGCGTCTTGGTCTCGGCCTTGCGGATGACGGGCGTGAACAGACCGCCTTCGACCGCCACGGCGACGCCGACATCGGAATGCTTGTGCTTCAGCATGCCGCCATCGGTCCAGGTCGCATTGGCGTCGGGCACGCGCTGCAGCGAGAGCGCCAGCGCCTTGATGATGAAGTCGTTGACCGAGAGCTTCCAGACGGGGTTCTTCTCCTTGTCGCGCGGCGCATGGGCATTGAGCCTCTCGCGCACGGCGAGCAAGTTTTCCAGATCGCAGCTGATCGAGAGATAGAAATGCGGGATCGTCTGCTTGGCCTGGAGCAGCCGCTGGGCGATGATCTTGCGCATGCCGTCATGCGGCACGACCTCATAGGAGCCGGGCTCATAGAGCTTGGCAATCGCATCGTCCGCCATGGGTGCCGCGACGCCCGGAGCGGCAGCCGGCGCCTTCGCGCCGGGCTTCGCCGTCTCGACATCTTTCAGCACGATGCGGCCATGCGGGCCTGAGCCCTGCAGGGCGCCGAGATCGATGCCTTTTTCCTTGGCGATGCGGCGCGCCAGAGGCGAGGCGAAGACGCGCCCGCCGCCATGGCCGTTCGCCTTGCCGGCTGGCGCCGTGGCCGGGGCCGCTTGCGGCTTCGGTGCTTCAGCCTTGGCCGGCGCCGGGGCTTCTGCCTTTGCCGGCTCGGCCTTGGGCGCGGGTGCCGCCGCGGGCTTTGGCGCAGCGGCGGCCGGGGCCTTGATGTCGGATGCACTCTCGCCTTCGCCCAGGAGCACGGCGATCGGCGTGTTCACCGCGACCTCATCGGTGCCTTCGGCGACAAGGATCTTGCCGACGGTGCCTTCATCGACGGCTTCGACTTCCATCGTCGCCTTGTCGGTCTCGATCTCGGCGAGGATGTCGCCCGACTTGACACTATCGCCTTCCTTCTTGAGCCATTTGGCGAGCTTGCCCTTCTCCATGGTGGGCGACAGCGCGGGCATCAGGATATTGGTGGGCATCAGCGCGCTCCCTTAAACATAGAGGACGGACTTGGCCGCCTGGACGACGTCATCGACGCTCGGCAGCGCCAGCTTCTCGAGATTGTGGGCATAGGGCATCGGCACGTCCTTGCCGTTGACCCGCGCCACCGGCGCATCGAGATAGTCGAAGGCATGGGTCATCACTTGCGCCGCGATCTCGGATGAGACCGAGCATTGCGGCCAGGCCTCCTCGACGGTCACGCAGCGATTGGTCTTCTTCACGCTCTCGAGGACGGTCTCGATGTCCATCGGGCGAATGGTCCGGAGATCGATGACCTCGGCCTCGATGCCCTCACCGGCAAGCTTGTCGGCAGCGCCCAGGGCATAGGTCATGCCGATGCCGAAGGAGACGATGGTCACATGCTTGCCGGGGCGCGCGACCTTCGCCTTGCCGATCGGCACGGTCCAGTCCTCGACCTTCGGCACCTCGAAGCTCTTGCCGTAGAGGATCTCGTTTTCGAGGAAGATCACCGGATTGGGGTCGCGAATGGCCGATTTGAGGAGGCCGAGGGCGTCCGACGCCGTATAGGGCATCACCACCTTGAGGCCCGGCACGGACGAATACCAGGCGGCATAGTCCTGGCTGTGCTGGGCGGCGACGCGGGCCGCGGCACCATTTGGCCCGCGGAAGACGATCGAGCAGCCCATCTGGCCGCCCGCCATATAGAGGGTCTTGGCCGCCGAATTGATGATCTGGTCCATCGCCTGCATGGCAAAGTTGAAGGTCATGAACTCGACGATCGGCTTCAGGCCGGCGAAGCCCGCGCCGACGGCGACGCCGGTGAAGCCATGCTCGGTGATCGGCGTGTCGATGACGCGCTCGGGCCCGAATTCGTCCAGCATGCCCTGGCTGATCTTGTAGGCGCCCTGATACTGGCCGACCTCCTCGCCCATGAGGAAGACCGACTTGTCGCGGCGCATCTCTTCCGTCATGGCCTGGCGCAACGCCTCGCGCACCGTCATCGCCACCATCTCGGTGCCTTCCGGCACTTCCGGATCCTTGAGGGCCGCGGACGCGACGGCCGGCGCCGGCGGCGCTTCCGTCTTGGCTTCCGCCTTGGGCGGAGCGGCTTCGGGCTTTGCTTCCGCCTTCGCCTCGGCCTTCGGTGGCGGCGCGGCAGCAGGCTCGGCCTCGCCTTCGCCCAGGACCACCGCGATCGGCGTGTTGACCTTCACATTCTCGGTGCCCTCGGGCACCAGGATCTGGGTGAGCTTGCCCTCGTCGACCGCCTCGACCTCCATCGTCGCCTTGTCGGTCTCGATCTCCGCGATGACATCGCCGGACTTGACGCTGTCACCTACTTTCTTGAGCCATTTGGCGAGCTTTCCTTCCTCCATGGTGGGAGAAAGCGCGGGCATCAGGATATTCGGCATGGGTGGCGTCTCCGAAGCAGCTCACATCAGGCGGTTTTGAGGAAGGGAATGGTGAAGGACAGCGCCAGGATGGCGACAATGACGGCGAAGAAAACGTAGAAGGCCCGCCTGTAGCGGACGAGATGCGGCTTGACCGCCGCCCCGAGCCTGGCCTCGAGGGCCGCGAAGCGCCACAGGCCGAGCTGGAAATAGGCCGAGAGCTTCTCGCCCCTGGGGGCGAGGTTCACCACATTGAACGCCGACAGAGCGGCAACAGCCCAAGCGATGAAGGCGATGAGCACGGCCCCGAACATCACCACGTGGATGAGGGTGCCCATCTTCACGCATTCACATAGATGTCCGTCCACAGTTCGGCAGGATCGGGCTCAGGATCGGACTGGGCGAATTCGGCGGCCTCGGTCACGACGGCGCGGATCTCGGCATCCATCTTCTTGAGCTCTTCCTCGCTCGCCGTCCCGCTTTCGATCAGGCGCTTCTTCACCTGCTCGATCGGGTCCGACTCCTCGCGCATCTTCTGCACTTCTTCTTTGGCCCGGTATTTGGCCGGGTCCGACATGGAATGGCCGCGATAGCGGTAGGTCATCATCTCGAGGATATAGGGGCCGTCACCGCTGCGGCAGTGCGACACCGCCTTGTCGCCCGCGGCCTTGACGGCCCTGACATCCATGCCGTCGACCTGCTCGCCCGGGATGCCATAGACGGAACCGCGGTTGAACAGTTCCTCGGACTTGGCGGCGGAGCGGGTGACCGCCGTGCCCATGGCATAGCGGTTGTTCTCGATGATGAAGATGATCGGCAGCTTCCACAGCGCCGCCATGTTGAAGGTCTCGTAGACCTGGCCCTGATTGGCCGCGCCCTCGCCGAAATAGGTCAAGCAGACATGGTCGTTGCCGCGATATTTATTGGCGAAGGCGAGCCCGGCGCCCAGCGGCACCTGGGCGCCGACGATGCCATGGCCGCCGAAGAACTGCTTCTCGCGGCTGAACATGTGCATCGACCCGCCTTTGCCCTTGGAATAGCCGCCCCGCCTGCCGGTGAGCTCGGCCATGACGCCCTTGGGATCCATCCCGGTCGCCAGCATATGGCCGTGGTCGCGATAGGAGGTGATCACCTGATCGCCGGGCTTCAGCGCCATCTGCATGCCGACGACCACCGCTTCCTGCCCGATATAGAGGTGGCAGAAGCCGCCGATGAAGCCCATGCCATAAAGCTGGCCGGCCTTCTCCTCGAAGCGGCGGATCAGCAGCATGTCGTGATAGGCGTGGAGCTCGGCGTCCTTGTCGAAGCCCTGTGGTTCGGATTCTGCGCCCTTGGGCTGAGTTTTCTGAAGTTTCTTCGCCATATAAGCCGATTTGACCGCCATAGCCGACCCCAATTTCCTGCCTTGGAGGCTAAGACTATAGCACTAAATCCTTGGCTCAACAGGGAAATTCAGAATTAACTGGAATTCGGTTTATCAGTCCGATTTCTCAGGAGATTAGTTGGGCAGCTTGACGATGAGATCGGTGGGCTTGCCGTAATCGAGCGTCGAACGGGCAAGCTCGTCCAGCATGTCGGGATCGATCGATTGCGGGCGCATCAAGGAGACCTTGCGCTCCAGCGCCAGGCGCTCGTCGCGGACCGTCGCCAGCTTGGCGTCGAGGCCTATGGCCTTGGCCTGCAGCGCGTCGCGGTGATCGAAGCTGCGCGGGCCATAATAGCCATGCCAGCCGAAATAGCCGAGCAGGCTCAGGCATACGGTCATGACGATCAGGTCGAATTTGCGCTTCACCATTGCTCTTCCCCGTTGAGCAAATTTGAAACTGATCCTTGAGGGTTAACATTACGTTGCTTGTCAAAGGCGCTCGCGGTGAATATGTAATGGGCGGAGTTGCAAAATGCTGTCGAGCAGCCGATTCATGGTCGCGGTTCACGCGCTGAGCGTCATCGCCCGCAGGGATGACGGCAGTCCCGTCTGCTCGACCATCGTCGCGGCCAGCGTCAACACCAACCCGGTCGTGATTCGCCGCCTGATGCGCGATCTCGAAAGGGCCTCTCTCGTCGCCTCGGTGACCGGGCGCGCCGGCGGCTTCAAGCTCGGCCGCCAGGCCGGGCGCATCACCCTTGCCGATATCTACAGGGCGGTGGAAGACGAGAGCATCTTCCGCATGCACAAGACCGATCCCAAGGGGAAGTGCCCGATCGGCGCTGCCCTGTTCAAGGTCGTCGCCGAGCCTTTGCGGTCGGCCGAGCAGGCCTTGGAAAAGGCACTCGCCACCACCACGCTCGACGACATAGCGAGTCAGATCAGCTAGCCTGGATCTTTCGTGAATCCCCGACAGACGGCGGCGAGCTTGTTGCCGTCGGGGTCGCGCACATAGGCGGCATAGAAATCCGGATTGTAATGCAGCCGCAGGCCCGGAGGGCCATCGCAGGTCCCGCCATGGGCGAGTGCGGCGGCATGGAAATCATCGACTTCCTTCCAGCGCTGTGCCCGGAAGGCGACCATGCTGCCATTGCCCACGCTCGCCGGCTGCTTGTCGAACGGCGTGCCGATCCAGAAGGCGAGCTCGCGCAGGCCGCCGTCTTCATAGGTGCCCCAGCCCGCCGACGTCTTGTCCCACTCCGGATCACCGGTGACACAGCGTTTCAATCCGAGCGGCGCCAGGACGGCGTTGTAGAAGGTGATGGCGCGCGCCAGATCGTTCGTGCCGAAATAGACATAGGTCAGCATGTACGCCTCTCAAGGTTTCCGGAGTTGGAATGTGCGCCGACTCCACCGCCAAGACCATGGTCAGCCCCTGGGCACCGGACGGCGCTGCTTCAGCAGAAACAGCAGGGCCAGCGCCAGGCAGGAGCAGACGAGCACTACGACGATCATCACCGTGCTGCCGAAATGCACGAGAAGCCCTGCAAAAATCGGCGGCGCCAGGGCCGATATCAGGTTGATCGGCAAGGCGATCCGCGCCGTCGTCCGGGCGAAGGCTGCCTTGTCGTAAAAGACCAAGGGTATGGTCGCACGGGCTACCGCCATGGCGCCGCTGCCGAGGCCGTAGATCAGGATGAAGCTCACGATCGACCAGTGGAC
The DNA here is from genome assembly GCA_021828105.1 of Pseudomonadota bacterium. Lineage (GTDB taxonomy): Bacteria > Pseudomonadota > Alphaproteobacteria > Rhizobiales > Aestuariivirgaceae > Taklimakanibacter. Next base: position 85,120 of record JAKATG010000022.1, on the reverse strand, counting down.
GCCGCCGCCGGCGAGCAGCACCAGCATCGACATCGGCAGCAGTGATCCGGCAAAGAGGCCGGTGGTGATGCCGTCCCATCTGTCCCCGCCAATGAAGTCGATCGCCCGCGCGCCGACCTGGATCACGCCCAAGGAGGAGCCGAAGACGATCGCCTCACCGCCCGAGAGGCCGCGCGCCTTCAAAAGCTCGACAAAGACCGAGGAGAGTCCGAAGGTGATAAAGGCATAGAGCGCAGCAACGACGATCACCATGGCGAATATTCCCGGCTGCTCCGGCACCGGTGCGGACGGCGCGGACGAGGCTGCCGCCAGACCATCCCCTTGGGCCTCGCGGCGCGGCAAGCCGAAGACATAGAGCGGCGCGCAGACCGCCACCATCAGCAACGCATAGACGAGCGCCGTGTCGCGCCAGCCGATAGCGCCCGCCAGAAAAGCCCTCACCGGCCAGAACACGCTGCTCGATAAGCCCGTCGCCAGCATCATGGCGCCGATGGCGCTCTTGGCATTGGGGCCGGCGACCTCGCTCAGCAAGGCATAGGCCGAGGTCGTCAACGCAGCGCCCCCCGCAAGGCCAAGCATGGCCCAGGCGATGTAGTAGACGACGGGGCCTTGCGCGAAAGAGAGGAGGACGAAGCCCGGCGCCGAGAGGAAGGCGCCCGCCGCCATGACGGGTCGCGCCCCATGCCGGGGCAAGAGCCTCGCCAGGACCGGCGCGACCAGGCCCATCGCCACATAGAGAACGGAGGTGCCGGCAAAGGCACCGGCCACCGTCATGCCGAGGTCGCGCGCCATCTCGCGACCGACGATCGCCGGAAGGCCGACGGTTCCCCAGCCGATGACCTGGGTGACGGCAAGAACCAGCAGCGCGCCGACGATCTTCCTGTCGGCCAGGAGGGCATGCATTCGGTCTTCCGGAGAATGTCTATACGGGAGGTCAGATGCGACAGGGATGGCAGATCAAGGATGATCTGACCAGCCTGCTCCGGCGCCGGTCAGGCATGCGCCGATAGAAGCGATAGTTTTATTTTTGCACGACGCGGAAGGCGTTGCCGAGGTTCACTATGACGGCGCACTTGACCGCAGAGTTTCCATCGTCCACATTCATTTGATGGCCGCTTACCGCGTCACGCTCGTGAAATCGAAAAAATCTCCCATGACGGGGGACGACGATCGACATGCGCGCTAGCTAGAGCTGCCTAAGATCGCAATCAACCCCGCCGGTTCGGACGGGGTTTTTTATTGCCCGTCTCCCGGCTCTCAGGAGATGGAAAATGACACCAGAAGGACTGTGGATACCGCTGATCACACCGTTCCGTGACGGCGAGCTCGATGAGGCGTCGCTGCAGCGCATGGTCACTCACTATGCCGCCTTGCCCGTTGACGGGCTGATCCTCGCAGCCACCACCGGCGAGGGCTTGAGCCTCGACAACGAGGAGATCGACCGGCTGGTCCTGGCGACAAAGGCAGCGCTCGCCACCGCCAAGCGCCAGATGCCGCTCTATCTCGGCCTTTCGGGCGGCGCCACGGTCAAGGTCGTCAAGGCGCTGCACCGTACGCAAATGTTGCCGGTCGACGGCTATCTGATCGCCTGCCCTTACTACACGCGGCCCTCGCAAGCGGGGCTCTTCCAGCATTTCTCCACCCTCGCCGAGAACACCGCCCGGCCCATCCTGATCTACAACATCCCCTATCGCACCGGCGTCAATCTCGGCAACGAGACGATGCTGCGCTTGGCCGAGATCGAGAACATCGTCGGCGTGAAGGACTGCTCGGCCGATGCGGCCCAGTCCTTTGACCTCCTCCGCGACAGACCGGAGGGCTTCTCCGTGCTGACGGGAGAAGACGCACTCTTCTACACCGCTCTCACACAAGGCGCGAATGGCGGCATAACCGCTTCCGCACACGTCGAGACTCTTGCCTTCGCCAATATCCGCAACAGCCTGAACCACGGTGATCAACTGGGCGCGCTCGCGGCATGGCGGGCGCTCGCCGATGTGCCGCGGCTGTTGTTCCAGGAGCCCAATCCGGCGCCCATCAAGCATTGGCTATGGCGCACGGGCCTGATCGACAGCCCCGAACTGCGCCTGCCGATGGTGCCGGTCACGGAGGGCCTCGCGGCCCGCATCGACCAGCAGATCGAACGGGTGAAACTGCGCGCGGCGGCGTAAGCCGCTATTGCAGGATCTTGAACTCGCCGACGGCGATCTTTTCCACCTCGTCGGGTCCGCCGATCCTGAGCCAAAGGTATTTGCCGCGGGTCTGGCCCGGCAGCGAGAAGGTCTGGCGGCCGGCCTGGGTCTGCAGCGGGAAGCTGAACACCGGCCGGCCCGAGGCTTCGAGCGCGCCCTCGGGCAGCACCATCACGTCGAGGATGGTCGCGCGGGCAGCCCCTCGCGCATCGAGGGCGGGGGAATATTCGAGGGCCGTGACCTGGCGCTCCCCGCCGAGGTCGAGGAGCACATTGATCTCCTGGTCGGGGGCCGTGATCAGCAACGAGGTTTCGGACCGGCTGTCGAAAAGGTCCTGGAACCGGTAGCGCTGCTCGCTGCCGTCCTTCAGCGCCGCTGTCGCGACGTTGTGGCTGAGATCGAGCGCCGCCGTCTGGGTTGCCGGTGTGGGCAAGGTTGCGGCGGTAATATCGCCCTTGCCGCCGGCATTGACGGCACCCAACCCTGCGGTCTTGGTCACATCGATATTGGCGGCCGCCGTCTCACCGGCCTTGGCCGGATCGAGCGCCACCGTCACATTGATGGGCGTCGTGCCCGATGTCGGGCCGAAGGCCTGGATCCCTGCGAAAACAACGCCGGCCAGCGCGGCGAAGGCGCTGATGCCGAGATGCAGACTGGAAAGCCTGGAGGTCTTTGCCGTCCCTCCGCCCCCTCTATTTGAGGATCGAGCGTCCCGCATATTGTGCCTGTGTCCCCAGTTCTTCCTCTATGCGCAAAAGCTGATTGTACTTCGCCAGCCGGTCGGAGCGCGCCAGTGAGCCGGTTTTGATCTGGCCGCAATTTGTGGCGACAGCAAGATCGGCGATCGTCGAGTCCTCGGTTTCACCGGAGCGATGCGACATGACCGCCGTATAGGCCGCTTTGTGCGCCATTTCGACCGCTTCCAGCGTCTCGGTCAGGGAGCCGATCTGGTTGACCTTGACCAGGATGGAATTGGCCACACCCTTCTTGATGCCTTCACTGAGTCGCCTGGTATTGGTGACGAAGAGATCGTCGCCCACGAGCTGGCAGCTCTTGCCGATGAGATCGGTGAGCGCCTTCCAGCCCTCCCAATCGTCCTCGGCCATGCCGTCCTCGATCGAGATGATCGGATAGTCCCTGGCGAGCTTGGCGAGGTACTTCACCTGCTCGTCGACGGAGCGGGTCTTGCCCTCGCCCTCATATTCATATTTGCCGTTCTTGAAGAACTCGGTCGCGGCGCAGTCGAGCGCCAGATAGACATCCTTGCCGGGCTTGTAGCCCGCCTGCTCCGCCGCCTTCATGACGAAATCGAGGCCGGCCTCGGCCGAGGGCAGATTGGGCGCGAAACCGCCTTCATCGCCGACATTGGTGTTGTGACCGGCCTTCTTGAGAGCGCCCTTGAGCGTATGAAAGATCTCCGCACCCATGCGCAAGGCTTCGCGGAAGGTCGGAGCGCCGAGCGGCATCACCATGAATTCCTGGAAATCGATCGGATTGTCGGCATGGGCGCCACCATTGATGATGTTCATCATCGGAACGGGGAGGATGCGGGCCGCGGGGCCGCCGACATAGCGATAGAGCGGCAGGCCCGATGCGTCGGCCGCCGCCTTGGCGGCGGCGAGCGATACGCCAAGGATCGCATTGGCGCCGAGCCTCGCCTTGTTGGGGGTACCGTCGAGCTCGATCATGGTGCGATCGAGCGCGATCTGGTCCTCGGCGTCGAAGCCGGCAAGCGCATCGAAGATCTCGCCATTGACCCCGGCGACGGCCTTGCTGACGCCCTTGCCGAGATAGCGCTTCTTGTCGCCGTCCCGGAGCTCGACCGCCTCATGGGCGCCGGTCGAGGCGCCCGATGGGACGGCCGCCCGTCCCGATGAGCCGTCCTCGAGGACGACATCCACTTCGATAGTCGGATTGCCGCGGCTGTCGAGGATTTCGCGAGCGGTGATGTCGAGAATGGCGGTCATGGGTCGGTCTCCGAATCTGCGAGGCGGCGCCTCTATGCTGGCGCTGGATGACGATTGCAAGTCCGCTGATTAACGGGCTAGCGGGCTTTGGCGATACGGTCGAAAGCCTGAAGCTCGCGGAGCAAAGCCTCCATCCGGTCGAGCGGCACCATATTGGGGCCGTCGGAGGGCGCATTGTCGGGATCCTGATGGGTCTCGATGAAGACGCCGGCGACGCCGACCGCAACCGCGGCGCGCGCCAGGACCGGCACGAAACGGCGGTCACCGCCAGAGGACGTGCCCTGCCCACCCGGCTGCTGCACCGAATGGGTCGCATCGAACACCACCGGACAGCCGGTCTCGGCCATGATCGGCAGCGCCCGCATGTCGCTCACCAGCGTGTTGTAGCCGAAGGAGGCGCCGCGCTCGGTCAGGATGACATTGGGATTGCCGCTCTCGACGACCTTCACCGCGACATTCTTCATGTCCCAGGGCGCCAGGAACTGGCCCTTCTTCACATTGACGACGCGGCCGGTCTTGGCCGCGGCGATCAGGAGATCGGTCTGACGCGACAGGAAGGCCGGGATCTGCAGGACGTCGACCACCGGCGCAAGCTCAGCACACTGATGATTCTCGTGAACGTCGGTGAGGATGGGGAGGCTCAGCTCCTTGCGGATGTCGGCGAAGATCGGCAGCGCGCGCTCAAGGCCGAGGCCGCGCTTGCCGGAGAGGCTGGTGCGGTTCGCCTTGTCGAAGGAGGTCTTGTAGACGAGACCGATCCCGAGACGTTCGGTGATCTCCTTGAGCTTGCCCGCCATCATGAAAGCATGATCGCGGCTCTCGAGCTGGCAGGGACCGGCAATGAGGGTGAGCGGCAGCGCATTGCCGATCTTGAGCGTGCCGATCTCGACGGTGTTATTCGGTTTCATTCGGTATAGACCATGAACGTGCCGGACCCATGCGCATAGAGCTTGCCGGCCTCGTCCACGATGCGGGCTTCGGCGGTCTGGATGCGCCTGCCGAAATGAATGACTTTCCCGGTGCAGGTCAAGCGTCCCGTCTCGGCAAAAATGCCGCGCACGAAATTGACCTTGAGCTCGATGGTGCCGAAATTCGCGTTCTTGCCGAGCCTGGAAAAGATGGCGCAGCCCATGGCGCTGTCGAGGAGCGTCGCCGCATAGCCGCCATGGGTGCGCTGCTGTGGATTGTAGAATTTGCGGGACGGGATAGCCTCGAAGGTCGCCTCGCCGTCACCCAGAGCAATGAGGCGCATTTCGAGCAGCTCGTTCAGCGGCGAACCCATGCCCCGCCACCACTGCTCGATTTCCTCACGTTGCGTCAATGTACGGTTGTCATCGATCATCCTCAGCGTCTTGCCGGTTCAAAGCAAAAAACGCAATACCACTGCCGTTAACGTCAACTGATAAAATTGCGCGATGCGGACCATCTCGATGCAATTTCAGACCAGAATCGGCGATGGCCTCTTCCAATCGGGCCATCCGGCGCACGCCAATAGTGAAACCGCCGAAGCGCGGGCCGTCGCCGAGATGGGGCGCCGCCCGCGCAAAGCTTTCGGCGAAGCGCTCAGGCGTGACGCAGCTGATGTTGCCGCGCGCCGTCCTGATCGTGATCCCGCCTTTGGCCGGCTCGGCGCGGAAGCCGGAAAAGCCCTCGAGGAATGCGGCATGGTCTCCCGGCTTCTCCGCCACCAGGCTGACTTCGAGAACGGTCAGCGCGCGATTGGGATGACGTTGATACTGGGGCTTCCAGAAGTGCTCTGGCGCATGCTGCTGACAGGTGAAGAAGGCCGTGTTGGGCAGCTTCGGATCCGTGGCAAAGGCGAGCGAGAAGCCGACCGTCGCCTCGCGCCCATCGGGCAGCCGCGCTTTCCGCGAAAAATCGAAAGGCTGGTAAGTCCGCAGTCCCGCGGCGCGGAAGGCCGCCACATCGGCGCGGGCGTCGAGCGAATCGAGCACCAGCATCGACAGGCCCTCGCGCGCCTCCAGGAAGTCGCGATTGAAGGCGGCAAAGGAAAACCGCCCCTCCTCGGGTTCGGAAATTTTTTCGGGCTCGAACACGCTCAGCAATTCGAGGAAGCAGCCTTCGAGCTGGATGAGGCTGTTGCCGGTGCCGAAGGGGTGTCGTGCTTCCGGCGTCAAGGTGAAACCTAGGGCGGCATAGGCCGCGCGCATCGCCGGATGGTCGCGCCCGCACAGAACGAGATGGTCGATGCCCTTCATGCCTTCGGCCTGTTCTCCGGCTCGCTCACCGGCACGTCGCGCGCAACGGTCGGCAGCGCAATATCGTTCTCCTTGAAGGCGGCGAGCACCGCGAGCCTGATGTCGCTCGCGACCGCCGCACCGCTCATGATATCGCCGACAAAAGCCTTCAGATCGAAGATGAAGCCTTCCTTGCCGAAGTCGCGTAGCATGACGATCGGTTCGGGATGATAGAGCACGAGAGCATGATCCTTGGCCGCCTTCAGGATGATCTCCTTCACTTTCTGGGGATCGGCGCTGACGCCGGCAACGATCGTCACGACGAAACGGCCGATCGTGTCGTGATGCGTCCAGTTCTTCACCGGCTCGGTGATGAGCAGCGAATTCGGCACGATGATCGTGCAGTTGTCGAAGGTCTCGATCTCGGTCGAGCGCACATTGATCTGCTTGATGAGGCCTTCGGAGCCCTTGACGTCGACCCAGTCGCCGGCGCGCACCGGCCGCTCGGCAAGCAGGATGAGGCCGGACAGGAAGTTGTTGACGATCGATTGCAGGCCGAAACCGATACCGACGCCGAGGGCACCCGCGATGATGGCGAGATTGGAGAAATCGAGCCCGGCCGCCGAGAGCGCGAAGCCGGTGGCCGCGACATAGCCCGCATAATTGGCCCCCTTCACGATCGAATCGCGCACCCCTTTGTCGACCTGGGTCTGCGACAGGACCCGCGCATTGAGCCATTGCGTCACCAGCCGCGTGATCAGGAAGCCGATCACCAGTATGGCGATGATGAGCGCGATGCTCGACAGCGAGAAGCTGATGTCGCCGATCTTGAACGTATCGAATGCGCGATCGATCAGGCTCGAGAAGCTGATCCAGGTGACCGTCCAGCTCAGGAACAGAAGCGGCAGGCCGACAAAGACGAGCGCCAGGTCGATGAAGGTACGGAACAGCGTGCTGAGGCGCGAGATGCCACGGTCGCCGAGCCCGGTCAGACGGCGCAGGAACTGGCCGAAGCTCGAAGCTCTGTCGAGGCCCGAGACGACAAGCGCGTCGGACAAATGATGAATCAGAAGAAGGCCGACGACCAGGAAGGCGGTATCGACGATTTGCTCGGTGATGAAGCCGGCAAGCGAGGTAAAGCCGAGGCAAAGGGCGATCAGGGAGACGGCGAGCAGCAACCAGGTCAACGGGGCGAATTGCCTAGCCCAGCCGAAATAGACCGCTCCGCCATGGGCAGCGCTCGTCAGGCCCTCCTGATTGCGCGTGACGATGAGTATCGCGGCGATGACGACAATGAGCGCAATGGAGATCGAAGCGCCCTGCGAAGCAAGGAAGGCCGCGGGCAGGTAGAGTACGCCGGAAATCTCACTGAAGGAGTCCTTGATCTCTGAGAGTACGACCGAGAGCGTTGCCAGGAACGCAAAGCGACCAGCTGCCTTGTCGTCGAGATTGAGAACCCGGTAGGCCGGATTGATCGGCGCTGCCATCCGGTAGACGAGTGTGCCGCAGACGGCTGGGAACACAAGCAAATCGGAAAAGGCCGAGACGAATTGCGCGAATCGTGGCGTGAGGAGGCCGGCAGCTTCGAAGCTCAGGTAAAAGATGGTGAACAACGCGACGATCGTGACGCCGACCATGCCGGCGCCGCGTACGATACGCCACAGACGGTCGGTATCGTCTGGAGCCTTGCGGACAAAGAAGGTGGCGCCGAAACGGCGCATGAACCAGCGCCGGATCGCGCGGTAGACAAAGAAAAGGCCGCCAAGCAGGAGCGGCATGATGATAAGGACAATGAATTCGCCGCCGCGCGAGACCTCACCCCACCAATTGGCGAATAGCTGGCTGAGCCTGGTGAAGAAAACCCCACTGGCGACGAGCCCGTCATACCAGAAGGCGGGCGAGAGTATGGAGCCCGTCCGCTCGAACAGGCGCTGAAAAAACTGACTCCGTTGCAGTTGCGTGACGCGGTCGATCTGCTGGTCGGTCTCGACAGTGATGAGATCGAGTTGGGTCTGGGCCGCCTTTATGCGCTCGAGGCTCTTCTGAAGATCCGCACGACGATTGGCGATATCCTGCGGTTCGCTCGCGCCGTCCGACGGTGCCGGCCCCAGGCTCTTGAGCTGCTGATCGACTTCGGCGAAAGGCCCGGTCAGCGCCTCTGTCTCGCCGACAGCGCTGCCGCGGATACTGTCGAGCCGGCGGCGGAAATCGATGAGTTGGTCGGTCGTGAGCGCCGGCAGCGACAATTCATTCTCGATACGGGTGAGATCCTGCCGGAGCGACACCGCGGTGCGCTCGGCCTGGCCCAGAATGGCTTCATCGAAAGCTAGGGCCTGCAGCGCGAAGAAAAGAACGCCGCACAACACAGCCACAGCATGACGGAAACGGAGGTCGATCAGACTCATGGCGCGGTTGTACAGCCGCCAAGGGCGACGCGCCAGACGGCTCCGGAAGTTGTCGAACTCCGAACGGAAATACATATTGAAAACGTTTTTATTATGGATTATTCGGGATTCGGGAGCAATAAAAAGAGCAGAAAAGCGGACATGAATTCGAGAAAGGCACAGGCCCTCGACCGCCGCCCCACAGTGAAGACGCTGGCACAAGCGACCGGCTATTCCATCGCCACCATCTCCAAGGCGCTCCGGGATTCGCCCGTAGTCACGGCTGAAACCAAGGAACGCATCCGCGAAGCGGCCGCCAGGGCTGGTTACCAAGCCAATATGCGCGGCGTATCGCTGCGCGCTGGCAAGACTTTTCAAGCCGCAGTGCTCATGCCGGTAACCGTCGCTGAAGACTTCGAGTGGGACGGGGTCGAATATACCCAGATCCTCAGCGGCATCAGCCAGGCCCTCGAGGGCTCGGGCTACCGCATCGCCGTCCATGTCATTCGCGATGCCGACGATGGACGTCTCGTCGCACAGCGCATCGTCGAGACGGGCCTTGCCGACGGGCTCATTTTTTCCGGCATCCGGGCCAAGGATCCACGCATCGACTTTCTCATCGAGCGCCATTTCCCCTTCGTCGCTCTTGGCCGCTGCCGCTCGTCGCTGCCCTATGCCCATGTCGATGTCGACAATGACTGGGCGGCGCATACCGCGACCCGGCGCCTGGTCGAGGGCGGCCACCGGCGCATCGCCCTGATCAATCCCGATGGACGGCTGTCCTACGCCATGGACCGCATCGATGGCTTTCGCCGCGCGCTGGCCGAAAGCGGCCTCGCTCCGTGCGACGACCTGATCGCCGCGGGCGGTCTCACGACCCGCTTCGGCAAGGAAAGCGCCGCCCGCCTCAGCCACCTGCCTGAGCCGCCGACGGGCTTCATCTGCGTCAATGAAGCCACCACGCTCGGGGTCCTGGCAGGGCTTGCAGAAATGAGCCGCGTCGTCGGCCGCGACGTCGATGTCATCGCCTATGACGACATCAATGTCAGCGCCTATTTTTCTCCGCCCTTGACCACCTTCTATCTCCCGATCGAGCGGCTCGGCCGCAAGCTCGGGGAATTCTTCCTGCGCCGCGTCGCCGGTGAAGAACCGGCGCGCTTGCAGGAAATCTACCGGCCGGACCTCGTGGTCCGGCAGGTCAACAAGCTCGAACGGCCGCGAGCCGGCGGGCACAACAGCAACAGAGAGGAAACCTCATGAAGAAATATCTGCTTGCCGCTTTCACAGCCCTGCTGCTCACAGGCCCGGTCCTTGCCGCCGATCTCGGCGGCAAGACGCTCAAAGTGGGGTCCGACACGACCTCGCCGCCGATGGAATATGTCGATCAGGCGTCGGGCCAGATCGTCGGCTTCGACGTCGATGTCGTGAACGCCATTTGCGCCAAGCTCAACTGCCAGGTGGAATTCGTCACCACCGGGTGGGATGGCATTTTCGCCGCTCTCGATCAGGGCAATTTCGACCTCGTCGCCTCAGGAGTATCGATCACCGAAGAGCGCAAGAAGGCGATGGACTTCACCGATCCTTATATCGTCAATAGCCAGGCCATTCTCGTCCGGGTCGACGATCAGGCGCTGACCGTCGAGGATTTCAAGAGCGGCAAGAAGCTTTCTGCCCAGGCCAACACCACCGATGCGCAGCTCGCCGAGAGCCTGGTCGGTAAGGACAAGGTCGCCGCCTATGACACGTTCAGCGCTGCGATCCTGGCTCTGAAGAACAAGGATGTCGACGGCGTCGTCATCAACGGCGCCAATGGTGCGGCCTATGAAAAGGAATTCGCCGGCGAGCTCGTGGTCGGCATCAAGGATCTACAGTCCGATCCCCTGGGCCTCGTCTTTCGCAAGGGCGATGAGCATGTCGCCGCCTTCAATGAGGGCCTCAAAGCCATCAAGGATGACGGCACCCTCGCTCAGCTCATCGACAAATATTGGGGCGTGAAGAAGTAGTCCGCGCCTGAGCGCCAGGGAGAGCCGGCCGGCAGCGGCACCGTTGCCGGCCAAACCCGCGGGAGAACATCATGCGGTTCCTGAAACGGCTGCGACCGAGCAACCTCATCATTCTTTCGGCGCTGCCCTTCATCATCTACATCTTCGCCGCCTCCACCGATTATCGCCGCTCGCTCGCTGCCATCCTCGGCATCGAGCACGGTTCGAGTCTTCTGCTGCCGGGTTTCCTCCTTCTCCTCTTGGCTTTCTCGTCGGCGCTCGCCGCGCTTTTCTGGCATCGGTCGCGGCCGCAAGCGAGCCTCGTGCTGGCCGGTCTCGGTCTCGTGATCGCGGCCTGGCTCGCCGTCACCATGACGGCCTTGCCCTTCGTCGCCTCGCTCGTCGCCAACAGCGTTGATCCCTTCACTTCCGATCTCGTCGTCAAAGGCGAAACGCCGCGCCGGCTCACCGACGCGAGTCTCGCCGCTGTCGCCTCGATCGCGCAAACGAGCTTCCTCGCCTATGCCATCCTGTCGCTCGCCGGCTTTGCGCTCTTCTTCGGCCGCGCACCGGAATATTTACAGCGCGTCGCTACATGGGGACTGACCTTCGTCAACGGCGCGGGCCTGATCTATCTGCTTCTCTTCGCCTATCTGGGTTTCGCCGCGGGACTCGCGACCTCCATCCGCGCCGCCGTCCTCGCTTATATCCTGGCGATCCTGCTCGGCCTGGGCTGGGTCATGCTGCTCCAGCTCCGGTTGATACGCCGCAGCTTCGTCGTCTTCCCGGCGATCGCGGCGTTGTTCGCCGCCGGTGCCGCCTGGCACTTCCTGCAGCCCACAGTGTCCTATGTCCTCACGGGAACGCTTGCCGGCAAAGTGGCGGTCATACAGAACACACCGAAGAGCCTCATCGACCAGGTGCGTTTCGCCCAATTTCCCGGTGCGCCCGTTGTCGATGAATTGCCGCTTAAAACCTTCGCCAATGCCGAGGCAGCGCTGAAGGCGGTGGCGCAGGGTCAGGATGTCAGCGCCGCCCTCGTGCCGGCGGCGACGCTCGCGCCTGGCGCCGTCACTCTCTGGCGGACTGCTTCCCTTCCCGACCGCAACAAATCGGCCGGCACCGCATTCGCCATCGCCGCGGTCGTCACCGCCCTCCTCACCTTCGGCGGTTTTTTGCATCACCGCCATCCGCTCGCGATCGGCTCCGAGTTCATCATCGACACACTGCGCGGCATTCCCATGCTGGTCATCGTCCTCTATGTCGGCCTGCCGCTCAGCGGCGCCATCAAGGACGGGACCGGCGGCTTCGTCGATCCACCCAATCTCCTGCGCGGCATCGCCGCCATGGCGCTCGCTTATTCGGCCTATCTTGCGGAAATATTCCGGGCCGGGCTCAAGGCGGTGCCCGCGGGTCAGATCGAGGCGGCGCGCAGCTTGGGCTTGAGCCGCTGGACCACGGCGCGGCTGGTGGTCATCCCGCAGGCCTTCCGCATCATCATCCCGCCGCTCGGCAACGAGTTCATCGCCATCCTGAAGGACACCTCGCTGCTGTCGATCCTGTCGATCCGCGACATCACCCAGCGTATGCGCGAATTTCAGTCGGCGAGCTTCCTGCCCTTCGCTCCATACAACTCCGCGGCCGTCTTCTATGTGCTGCTAACCCTCGCCGCGGCCAGTCTGATCACGTCAATCGAGAGGAAATATGATGTCAAGCACCGCTGACGACATGGAACGGCTCATGGCCCGCGCGCAGGAATTGCGTGTGCCGCGGCCTTTCCTGTTCGGCGCCGCGACCGCGGCCTATCAGATCGAGGGCGCCCCCGAAGCGGACGGCAAGGGCGAAAGCATCTGGGACCGCTTCTCCCACATGCCGGGCGTGATCAGCGACGCCGGCACCGGCGACATCGCCTGCGATCATTATCACCGCTGGCCAGAGGATATCCGCCTCATGCGGGAGCTGGGCCTCGGCGCCTATCGCTTCTCGCTCTCCTGGTCGCGCATCCAGCCGTATGGCGCTGGCAAGGCCAATGAAGCCGGCCTCGATTTCTACAAGCGCCTGATCGACGGCCTCGCCGAGGCCGGCATCCTTCCCTTCGTCACCCTCTATCACTGGGATCTGCCGCAAGCTTTGCAAGACAAAGGCGGCTGGTACAGCCGCGAGACCTCACATCGCTTCGCCGACTATGCCGGCCTCGTCAGTCATGCCCTGGCAGACCGCGTCGCGCATTGGACGACGCTCAACGAGCCCTGGACCTTCTGCTGGAGCGGTCATGCGACCGGCGAGGACGCGCCAGGCTTGAAGGATGGAGCGTGCGGCGGTCTTGCCGCCAGCCATCACGCGCTTCTCGCCCACGGCCTTGCCGTGCCGGCCATTCGCGCCCATGGCGGCAGCGCCGAGATCGGCATCGTGCTCGATCTCAATACGGTGACGCCGGCCTCCGACAAGGCGGACGATATGGCAGCGGCCAAGCGTTTCGAGGACGCGCAGAATCGCTGGTTCCTCGATGCGGTGTTCAAGGGTCGTTATCCCAAGGCCATGCTCGAGCTATGCCGCGACCTCCTGCCGGAGATCCGTCCCGGTGACAACGAGATCATCGCCGCACCTCTCGATTATCTCGGCGTGAACATCTATCGCCGCTCGATCATGGCGCATGGTCGGGAAATGCCGCCCTTGAACTTCGAACGTGTCAACCCGCCCGGCCGATATTCCGCCGTAAACTACGAAGTCTGGCCGCAGTCGATCGAGGACGTGCTGCTTTATGTGCATGAGCAATATGCGCCCGAGGCGATCTATATCTCGGAGAACGGCTTCGCCACGCCGGCCGAGACCGTCACTTCCGACGGCACCATCCACGATGTCCGTCGCGCCGAATATCACGTCGACCATCTCGACCATATGGCGCGCGCTATGCGCCGCGGTGCGCCGGTGAAAGGCTATTTCGCTTGGACGTTGATGGACAATTTCGAGTGGGCGTATGGCTATTCGACGCCTTTCGGCCTCGTCCATGTGGATTTCGTCACCCAGGAGCGGCGCATCAAGTTCAGCGGTCACGTCTATGCCGCGATCGCGCGCAACAACTCGGACGATCGAGTCCGCAAATATGCATGAGGAGACGGTTCTTATCACCGGGGCCAATCGCGGCCTCGGCCGAGAGCTTGCCCGGCAATATGCGGCGTCGGGCAGCCGTGTCCTCGCCTGCTGCCGTGATCTGCACGCCGCGTCGCCCATCGCAGGTAATGTCCTGTGGCGGGCGCTCGACACCGGCAATGAGGAAAGCATCACGGCCCTGGCGCATGAGTTGCACGGCGAGGCGATCGATATCCTGGTCAACAACGCCGCCCAGCGCGGCGATAGGGGCGGCCTTGACGCCCTGAGGACGGATGACTTCCTCGCCACATTAAGGGTCAATACGCTTGGGCCCCTCCTCATGGTCAAAGCGTTCCTGCCGCATCTCGCGCGCGGCCGTCGCCGGATCGTCGCCAATGTCAGCAGCCGCGCCGGCTCGGTCGCGGAAGGCCTCGATGCGGACGGTGACTACGCCTATCGCTGCTCCAAGGCGGCCCTCAATATCGCCACCGCCAAGCTCGCTTTCGATCACGGGCTCATCTTCCTGGCGCTGCATCCGGGCTGGGTGAAAACCGATATGGGAGGTGCCGAGGCGCAGGTGCCGGTGACCGCCAGCGCCCAGGGCCTGCGCAGCGTGATCGACACGGCCGGACCCGAGATGAGCGGCAGCTTTCATGATTTCACCGGCACGCCGATTGCGTGGTGATCAGGATCCGCTGACCTCGACGCTGCCTATCCTGGAGACATCGAAGCGATAAGTGAAAGGTCCGGACGGGAACCTCGTGGTCACGATGCTGCCGGTCATGACGACATCGCCCTTGCGCAAGCTTCGGCCGGACGCCACAAGATGGTTCGCGAGCCACGCCAGCGGCACGAACGGGTGCCCGAGCACATCGGCGCCGCGGCCGCGCGAAAATTCCACGCCGTCCAGATAGGCGATGCCTTCCACCTCGCCCAGACGGGACGGCGGTGGCGTGAACGCGCCCAGCACGATCCCGGCATTCCAGGAATTGTCCGCCACCAGCGTATCGCAGTGCAGAACACTGTAGTCGGCATGACGGTCGTCGACCAATTCGATCGCCGCGGCCACGGCATCGACCGCCGCACCCGCACTTTCGGGCGTGAAGGGCTTTCCGTCCGGCACCAGATCGCGGCCGAGCCGGACGCAAATCTCGAATTCGAAACCAAGATGGTGATAGTCGCGCAGCCGCACATGGGCACCGGTGGTGAAGACGCGGCCGGAGAAGACCGTGCCCCTGACGGGCTGGTCGATGCCGCACATGTTCTGCATGCGAAGCGACGTCAGGCCTATCTTGTAGCCGGCGACGGCGTTGTCACCGATGGTCGCCGCGATATAGGCGTCCTGCACGCGATAGGCGTCGGTCAGGTTGTTGATCGCAGCCACCCGGTGGAATTTGGTGCCGTTGCGATGTTCGCTCACCAGGTCCTGTGCGATCCGATCGATGGTCTCTGTCAATTCCTCATCCTCCCTAGATCGCTTCCGGAACGCTGAATACATCGATCAGCGTCCTGCCGGAGGCCAATTCGGCGGCCCATTCTCCTTCGAGGCGAACACGCTTCAACGCCGGTGCGAGGAGGCTTTCGGCGTCTTCAGCGGGAATGATGGCCAGACCATCATTGTCACCCAGCACGATGTCGCCGGGCTTTGCCGGAATGCCGCCGAAAACGATCCGCCCGTTCACGGAGCCGCGTTCCTTCGACAGCGGGCCGCGCGCCGTGGTTCCCAGACAAAACACGGGGAAATCGGGCCAGCTCGCAATCGTGTCGATGTCACGGACGGCACCGTTGACGATCAGACCTGCGATCTTCTTTCTGCGCGCGACGCCGCACAGGATTTCACCGACATAGGCCGTCTCGACGCTGCCGCCGGCATCGATCACGATGATATCCCCTTTTTCAGCGATATCGATGGCATGCAGCGACGGTCCGAAATCGGCGCGCTCGCACCAAGCTGTGACCGCCTGCCCGACCATCCGCTGACCGAGGTCGAACGGCCGAAGTGGCCTTATCCGGGGATCCACCAGCAATCGGCCGCCGGTGATATCCGACAGGATGGTCACCGGGACCGAGGCCCAGCCGTGCAGGACGTCACGCGCGATGCGCTTCGGCCGGATGTTGTGGACTTTTGTCGGCATTGGGTTCGCTCCTTGATCAGCGGCCGCTAGGCGCCGCGCCGCGACGTCAGCAAGCGGCCGAGCGCGGTAATGCCCTGCACGATGGCTTCGTCCGTGTGGGTGGAGTAGCTTAATCGCGCGTGATTGACCTGCTGCTCGAGAGGGAAAAACGTCGCCCCGGGAACATAAGCCACCCGCGCTTCAGGCAGCGCATGGTCGGCCATGAAGCGTGTGGTGTCGAAGTTTTCCGGAAAGGTGAGCCAGGTGAACATCCCGCCGCTCGGCTCGGTGAACGCAACATCCTGCGGGAACGTGCGCCTGATGGTGTCGAGCATCAGCTCCTTCTTGCGGCGATAGGTCCGGCGGATCGTGGCGATGTGCGCGTCGATGTCGTATTTGTCGAGGAACAGCGAAGCGGCCGCCATGTTCAGCGTGCTGCACTGCGTATCGGCGGCGAGCTTCAAGAGGCCGAGACGTTGGATGAGGTCCTCTGAGCCCACGGCCCAGCCCAAACGCATGCCGGGTGTCAGGATCTTGGAGAAGCTGCCGAGATAGATGACGCGGCCTTCGGTGTCGAAGCTCTTGATGGTGGGGATTGTCTCGCCCTGATAGCGCAGCTCGCGATAGGGCGTATCCTCGAGGATGACAAAGTCGAACCGGTTGGCCAGCTCGACCAGCCTTTTGCGGCGCTCGCGGCTCAGCGTCACGCCGGTCGGATTCTGGAAATCAGGCACCGTGTAGAGAAGCTTGGCCGCCGGGTTTTCCTTCAGGGTCCGCTCGAGGTCGTCCATGTCCATCCCGTCATCGTCCATTTTGACGACGGCATAGCGCGGCTCGCATGGGTTGAAGGCAATGAGCGCGCCGAGAAAGGTGGGATTCTCCGTCACGATCACGTCGTCCTTGTCGATCAGCATCTTGGCCACGAGGTCGAGACCCTGCTGACCGCCTTGCAGCACCAGCACGTTGTCGGCGCCGCATTCGACGCCGTCCTTCCGCATGCGTGAGGCGATCTGCTCACGCAGTTTCAGAGGCCCGTTGGAGACGGTATATTGCAGCGCTTCCCGGCCATCGCCCGCGATCGAGGCGTGGTAGACAGCTTCCAGCTGCTCGAGCGGGAACAAGGAAGAGTCGGGGTAGCCTCCGCCAAAGGAAATGATCCTCGGATCTGCGCCATGGCGCAGAAGCTCACGGATCGCGGAAGGCTGCACTCGGGTCATGCGGTTGGCGAGCCGAATGTTCATCGTCGTAATCTCACTTCATCGACAGGACGGGGAACGGGTGGCGGCGCGGCGAGTCAAGGCGCCGCGCCGCCCGTGGCTTATTTCATCTCGGTGACGACTTCGTAGTCGTCGCCCGCGACCTTGAAGAGAGCGTAGCTCCCTGGCACATCGCCGTTTGCGTCGAAGTCCAGATTGCCGGATGCACCCTTGTAGTCAATGGCCTTGCCGGCCGCGATCAGCTCCTTGGCCTTCTTCCATTCGCCCGGCAGGATGGGCTCGCCCTCGCCGTTCGAGACGGCGCGCAGGGATTCCGATAGTTTAGCCTTGTCACCTCCGGCTTTCTCGACGGCGAGCGCCATCAAGAATACCGCGTCGTAGGACGGCCCCACATAGCTGCCGTTGATGTCGCCGCCCGCCGCCGCGAAAGCCTTGTTGAAGATGTCGAGCGAAGGCGACTTCGTGCTGACCGGTGCCGAGGCCATGAAGGTCGAGAGATTTTCGGCGCCGATCCCTTTGATCGGAGCTGATGTCTTCATGCCTTCGCCGCCGACGAAATTCTTGAAGAAGCCGTTTTCGATCGCTTCACGCAGAACGGTTAGGCCGGAGGTGTCACCATAGTCGAGGAGGACCAGCGTATCGGCACCACCGCCCGCAAGCTCCGCCAGGTCGGAACGATAGGACGACTTGTTCTCCTCATGCGCGGCATAGCCCGCAATCTCGCCGCCCTTGGCTTCATATTCCTTCTTGAACGCTTCGGCGATGCCTTTGCCGTAGTCGTTGTTGATGAAGGAAACGGCCACCTTTTTCGTGCCGCGGTCGAGAAGCGTCCGCGCCAACGCCTGGCCCTGATATTCGTCGGAAGGGATGGTCCGGAACACCAGGTCGTTGTCCTTGATCGTGGTGACGGCGGGCGAGGTCGACGCCGGAGAGATCACGAGGACACCGGCCGGTATGGCAACCGAGTTGGCGGCGGCGAGGAGCGCCCCGGAGCACCAGGGGCCGATTATGCCGACGACATGCGAGACGTTAACGACCTTGGTGACCGCATCCACCGCGACCTGTGGGCTGCAGCCATCGTCGGCGTCGATGCCGACGAGCTTCTCGCCGTTCAGGATACCGCCCTGATCGTTCACATCCTTGAGGGCGAATTGATAGGAGCGCGTGATTTCGGGTGCCATCGCGGCGGCACCCCCAGTGATGCCGGCCAGAAGGCCGATCTCGACGTCGGCCACCGCCGGTGTTGCCAGAGCGCTCGCCCCGAGCAGGAGCGAGGCAATTCCCAGATGCTTAGCTTTCATTCGATCCTCCATCATTGTTGGTCCGGCGATCCTCGCCGTGCCGGTTGAACTCAATTGATCTTGCTGTCGGCACTTTCGACCGCGCCTTCCTTGCGGGCAGACGGCTCCTCGCCGCGCGGCTCCTTGCGGAGTTTTTCCGGCAATAGTCCTTCCGGCCGGAAGCGGAGCACGAGCTGCAACAGCAGCCCGATCAGAAACATGCGGCCATACTTGGCTTTCAACGCATATTCCGCGGGGAATTGGTCGGTCACGATCTCTGATGCGGACCAGATGATCCAGACGATGACGGCTCCGATGAGGACGCCGCGGTTGTTTCCCGATCCGCCGAGGACGACCATGATCCAGACCAGGAAGGTCACCAGCATCGGATCGATGGCATCGGGCGTGATGGTACGGGCGAAATGAACATACAATGCGCCGGCAAGGCCCATCAGCGCCGAGCCCAGGATGAAGGCTTCCAGCCGGCGGTAAGGCACGTCCTTGCCCATGGCCAGGGCGGCGCTTTCGTTGTCACGAATGGCGCGCATCATTCTGCCCCAGGGCGAGACCGCCTGTCGTTCGATGAGGAGATAGACCGCGAGCAGGATGAGCGCGGTGATTCCGAGATAGGCCAATTGCGCCAGCCCATAGGTGAGATCGCCGAAGGGCCTGGGGATCCCGCTGATCCCGCGCGCCGAGTTGGTCAGCCAGTCTTCGGAGCGTGCGACCAGACGAATTCCCTCCGCCACGCCGATCGTCACGATCGCCAGATAATCCGACCGGAAGCGCAGGCATATCTTGCCGATCGGCCATGCCAAGAAGCCCGAGAGCGCCATCGCGCCGAGAAGACCTATGGGAAACGGCAATCCGTAGCCGCCAAGGTGACCTGCTTCCTCGGGCGAGGTCAGGATCGCCGATGCATAGGCGCCGACGGCGAAGAACCCGGCTATGCCGGCGTTGAAAAGGCCGGCATAGCCCCACTGAACGTTCAGCGCGATGGCAAGACAGCCATAGATGCAGATGAAGATCGCCAGATAGACCGGGTAGTTGAGGACGGTGAGCCATTCCATGCCGCGTCCCTCCTACAGAACCTTGCCGTGGAAGATGCCAGTCGGGCGGACCAGCAGCACGAGGAGCAGGATCGCAAACGCGCTCATGACCTTGTATTCGCTCGGGATGACCAGGACCGAGAGCTCCTCGGCGATGCCGACGATGAGCCCGCCTACGATCGCACCCTCGATACGGCCGACACCGCCGAGAATGGCTCCCGCGAAGGTCGGCAGCAGGATGTTCCAGCCCATCAGCGATTTGAGCTCGGTGTTGAGGCCGAGGAAGAAACCCGAAGCCGCGCACAGGCCACCGGCGATGATCCAGGTGAGCGCGATGACCTTGCCGTTGTCGACGCCTGACAGCAAAGCGAGGCTCGGGTTGTCCGACATGGCGCGCATGGCCTTGCCCCATTTGTTCCTGGTCAGGAACAGATGCAGTGCCACCACGAGGACGATGGCGACCGTGAGCGTCATGATCTCGTGGCTCTTCACCCGGATGCCGAACCAGTTCTCGGGCCGGGTGATTCCGCGCGTATAGCTCGTGGAGTTCACGCCCCAGACGACCTGGACGAACGAGCGGAGCATCAATGCCACACCGAAAGAAGCGATCGTCGTGATGATCTTCGGCAGGGCGCGCAGATGCGCGTAGAACAGCCAATCGATGCCGACCGCAAGGATGCCCGCCGTCACGATCGCGAAAGGAAGTGCAGCATAAGGCGACAGGCCAAAGGCTGTCGTGAAGAACAACGCCATGAAGGCGCCGAATGTGGCCAGATCGCCATGTGCAAAATGCCCGTAGCGCATGATGGCAAAGACGAGCGTGATGCCGATCGCGCCAAGGGCGTAGATCGAGCCCTGGACGATGCCCGGAAGGAGGAAGAAATTGATGAAGTTGAGCATGTCCATGCCGTTCGCCGCCTATCCGCCCAGAAACATCTCGGCGATGTGGCGATCCGCCAGCAGCGCCGAGCCCGGACCCTCATGGCGATTACGGCCGCCGGCCAGCACATAGCCGCGGTCGCTGAAGGCGAGAGCCTGCTTTGCATGCTGCTCGACGAGAAGAATCGCCACGCCGCTGTCGCGAACGTCGCGGCTGATCTGGAAGATCTGCTCCATGTATCTGGGGGAAAGGCCGGCGGTGGGCTCGTCCAGCAGCAGCACTTTTGGATCGAGCATCAGCGCGCGTCCCATGGCGACCATCTGGCGTTGTCCGCCCGACAGGCTTCCGGCCGTCGTCTTCTTCTTCGCCTTGAGATCGGGGAAGAGCTCGTAGACGCGATCGAGCGATGCGGAGTAGTCGCCCTTTCTCAGAAAGGCGCCCATCTCGAAATTCTCGTGAACCGTCATCTCGCCGAAGATGTTGCGCACCTGCGGCACGTAGCAGATGCCGGCCTGCACGATGCGATTGGGAGCCCAGCCGGTGATGTCGGTATCGGCCATCGAGATCGATCCGGCGCGGATATTGAGCAGACCGAAGATCGACTTCATCGCCGTCGACTTGCCGGCGCCATTCGGGCCGACGATGGCCACGATCTCGCTTCTCGCGACCTGGAGTGAAAGGTCGAAGAGGATATCCGCATCCCCGTATCCAGCCCTGAGGTCCTTGATGGTCAAAAGCGCGCTCATGCGGTTAGGTGCTGCCGCTCTCCGAGATAGGCTTCGAGAACGCGCGGGTCCGAGCGGACGGTTTCGAAATTTCCCTCGACGAGCACCCTGCCCTCCGCCATGCAGATAACCGGCGCGCAAAGCCGTTCGATCATTTCCATGTCATGCTCGATGAGGACGAAGGTGTAACCGCGCTCACGATGCAGAAAGGCGATCTTCTCCTCCAGCTTGCGCAGCAAGGTGCGATTCACGCCGGCGGCGGGCTCATCGAGCAAAACCAGCTCGGCATCCGTCATCATGGTCCGCCCAAGCTCCAGGAGCTTCTTCTGGCCGCCCGATATCCGGCCCGCCCGCTGGTGGGCGATCTGGGTCAACTCGAGGAACTCCAGCACTTCCCAGGCCCTCCGCGAAGTCTTCGCCTCCACGTCCTTCACTCTCGCCGGGGCGATCCAATTGTTGATGAGCGATTCCCCAGGCTGCCCGGGAGCGACCATCATGAGATTCTCGATAACGGAGAGATGATCGAATTCATGCGGGATTTGGAACGTCCGCACGAGCCCCTTCTGAAACCGGCGGTCCGGGGTCAGGGTCGTTATGTCCTCGCCGAGATAGATGATCTGGCCGGAGTCCGGATAGAGGGCGCCGGCGATCATGTTGAACACCGTAGTCTTGCCGGCTCCATTAGGTCCGACGAGCCCCGTGATTGAACCCCTCGCCACGGAGATCGAACAGTCGTCGACGGCCCGAAACGACCCGAAGCTCATCGTCAGACGCTCGCAAGAGAGGATCGGCGGCACGCTCGTCACGGGTCTCAGTCGATCCCGAGCAACGGGCAGCGCACCGCCGATCGGCGCCGACCCCCGGTCGCCATTGTTCGGCACAGCCATGACTGCAGCCCGAGGCACCGCCTCAGCGCGTGCCGTATCGTCATCGACCTACATCCCACCGCATATCCGCCCTATCGGCCGGGCGGCGCGAGCGACGCCGTCCGTGCCCTGCAAAAACACTACCAGCTTGCGCAGCGGGAATTGCATGTCGGAGGGCCAAAAATGTCACGAAAGGGCCATCCCGACCGCAGTGACGGTCCAACGCGTGTCAGTCCCTTCGGACTATTGCCCGGTGGGGCCATTGCGCCTATCAATTGGGCCAGCTGGTCAACTTGCGCACGATCATGCGGCACCGTTCCCGTCGGCGAGGCAATTTCAGCAAATAGAAGTTTCGTCTGGGTGGCACTCAATGTCTGATGTTGTGTGGCAGAATTACTCCGAGTTCTATCAGAAGTCCGGTTATGGCAGTTTTCCGCAGGAGCACCGCAGTTCGAAGGGGCGACTCGAATTCCGCATGATCCTTGTCGAGCAAGGGCCGCATGATTTCGTCGACCCGGCGCTTCCCGAGACGCTCCTCGCCCTCCCGCTGACCGTCGAGCGCGATTGCAACTGGGGCTGGACGATCGGTGAGTACCGCCATCGCCAGAAGGCGGAAGTGGGCCGAATGCTTGTCATCCCGTCCGAGACCGAGAGCACCTGGGACGTGGACGGGTGCCGGAAGATCCTGGTTCTTTCCATTCCCAACGATACAGTCCGCGCCGTTTTCGGCAGCGCGTGTCCGCGGCGCATCGGCAAAGCGTTCTGGAAGCTCTGCGAGCAGACCTGGGCCGATCCCCTCGTCGAAGTCCTCCTCGGTCGGCTATGGGAGAGTGTCGCGGGCAACAAGGCGGCGGACAAATATCTGGCCGACGGATTGTTGATGTCGGTCCTATCGCAATTGCTCATCAGGGCCGGAACCGATCTTCAGCCCAATGCGGCTGTAGCTCTGCCGCAATGGCGGCTGAACCGCGTCAAGCAGTTCGTTGCGAGCCATCTCGGGGAAGAAATCAGCCTGGACCAGCTCGCCGCCGCCGCAGGGCTAAGTCGGAGACATTTTGCCCGCAGCTTTCACCAGGAGCTGGGCGAGACCCCGCATCGCTGGCTCATGCAGACGCGCCTGGAAAAAGCCAAGCATCTGCTGCGCAGCGGCGAGACTTCCGTCGGCGAGATTGCCGAAACCTGCGGCTTCTCCAGCCAGAGCCACCTCACCGCGGCGCTGAAGCAATCCGACGGCATGACGCCGCATCGCTGGCGCCAGCAATTTCGCCACTGACCACTGGGCAAAAACCGGGAGCGTGTCCGGTTCGAAGTTGCGGGTGGAAACTATCGCCTGGTGGTCGCCTTCGATTTCCGCCGACAGGTAGCTTTCGTAAAGTTCATCGGCACCCATGCCGAGTACGACCGAATCGATGCTTTGACCATATCGCAATTCTGAAGGAAATTCTCGATGGAGTTTCGTCCGATCCGCACAGACAAAGATCACCGAGCCGCGCTCGCCGAGATCGACGCTGGCTGGGGAGCACCGGAGGGCACCGAGGCAGGCGACAGGCGTGCTCCTTGCCCTTGTCGAAATATACGAAGCCAAACGATGGCCGATCGACGTCGACACGGGCTTTGATCCGATCGATGTGCTCAACTATGCCATCGAGGAGCTCGGGCATACCCAAGCGGAATTAGCCGATCTTCTCGGCTCGCGCCCGCGCGCGTCGGAAGTCCTCTCGCGCCGACGCGCGCTCACGGTCGACATGATCTACAAGATTAGCGAGACATGGAAAATTCCAGCGGAGCTTCTGATCCGTCCCTACAAGATCAAACGTGCCGCCTGATGATTGCGGATTGAAGCAACTCTATTCCGTTCAAGACGCTGGTTTCAGACGAGCCGGCTCTGGTCGACGGCGGCGGCGATGAAGGAGGCGAAGAGCGGATGCGGCTCGAACGGCCGTGACTTGAGCTCGGGGTGATACTGCACGCCGATGAACCAGGGATGATCGGGATATTCGATGGTCTCCGGCAGGAGACCATCGGGCGACATGCCGGCGAACAGCATGCCCGCCTTCTCCAGCCTCTCGCGATAATGCGTATTCACCTCATAGCGGTGGCGGTGGCGCTCCGAGATGCGCGTGTCGCCATAGATCTCGGCGATCTTGCTGCCGGACTTCAAGGTCGCGTCATAGGCGCCGAGCCGCATCGTGCCGCCGAGATCGCCGCCCGCCTTGCGGATCTCGAGCTCGTTGCCTTTCATCCACTCGGTCATGGTGCCGACGACCGGCTCCGGGGTTTCGCCGAATTCGGTCGAGCTTGCACTGGTGATGCCGCAGAGGCTCCGCGCCGCCTCGATGCAGGCCATCTGCATGCCGAAGCAGATGCCGAAAAAGGGCACCTTGCGGGTGCGCGCGAAGGTCGCCGCCTTGATCTTGCCTTCGGAGCCGCGCTCGCCGAAGCCGCCCGGCACCAATATGCCGTGGACGCCTTCGAGATAGGGGGCGGGATCCTCCTTCTCGAAGATCTCGGACTCGATCCATTCGAGCTTGACCTTGACCTTGTTGGCCACACCGCCATGGACCAGCGCCTCATTGAGCGACTTATAGGCGTCGAGCAGCCCGGTATATTTGCCGACGACGGCGATCTTCACCTCGCCTTCCGGATGGGTGATGCGCTCCATCACCGTCTTCCAGCGCGAGAGATCGGGCTCGGGCGCGGTGGTGATGCCGAAAGCGTCGAGCACCTCCTTGTCGAGCCCTTCGGCATGATACGCGCGGGGAACATCATAGATGCTCTTCACGTCGAGCGCCTGAATGACAGCGGAGGGCCGCACATTGCAGAACAGCGCGATCTTGCGGCGCTCGTTCACCGGGATCTCGCGATCGGCGCGACACAGGAGGATGTCCGGCTGGATGCCGATCGAGCGCAGCTCCTTCACCGAATGCTGCGTCGGCTTGGTCTTGAGCTCGCCCGCCGTCGGGATATAGGGCAAGAGCGTCAAATGGATGAAGATCGTCTGGCCGCGCGGCAATTCGTTGCTGAGCTGGCGGATGGCCTCGAAGAACGGCAGGCCTTCGATGTCGCCGACCGTGCCGCCGATCTCGACCAGGACGAAGTCATAGCCCTCATTGCCGGTGGTCACGAATTCCTTGATCGCGTCCGTCACATGCGGAATGACCTGGACGGTGGCGCCGAGATAATCGCCGCGCCGTTCCTTGGCGATGATGTCCTGATAGAGGCGCCCGGTGGTGATGTTGTCCTGGCGGTTGGCCGAGCGCCCGGTGAAGCGCTCATAATGGCCGAGATCGAGATCGGTCTCCGCCCCGTCGTCGGTGACGAAGACCTCGCCGTGCTGATAGGGGCTCATGGTCCCCGGATCGACATTGAGATAGGGATCGAGCTTGCGCAGGCGCACGGAAAAACCGCGCGCCTGGAGGAGCGCGCCGAGCGCTGCTGAAGCGAGACCCTTGCCGAGGGAGGAGACCACGCCGCCGGTGATGAAGATGTACCGCGCCATGGGCCCCTAATCTAACCTCTCATCCATACGATTCGAAGCCCGGATTTTGAGGTCCGGGCTTCTGTGGAAAGCTGTGAAACAAATTACTGTGAAACAGGGACTTGTGGTTGTCCCGGTTTCGCGGAACCGCCGCCTTGGCCCTGCCCTTGCTCGCCGCTCGACGGCAATTGCGGCAGCACGCCGCTGCCCTCGCTGCCTGCCGGCGGTGCCGTCTGGCTTTGATTCTGCTGTGTCTGCGTCGCCGGACGGTCGAAAAGCGATCCGCCACCGGTGTGCCTGGAAAGCAAGGTCAGGCCGATCGAGGTCAGGAAGAAGATGACGGCCAGAATGGCCGTCGTCCGCGTCAGCGTATTGCCGACCCCCCTTGCCGAGAACAGCGACCCGCCACCGCCACCACCGCCAATGCCCAAAGCGCCGCCCTCGGAGCGCTGCAGCAGCACGACGCCAATGAGCGCGATGGCGATGATCAAATGGATGACGAGCAGGACGGTTTGCATCTTCTGGGGGTCCGGTTCCGAAATTCGGTGGCAGCGTCTAGCGCGGATATGGGGTGGAGGCAACCCTCAGGCAAGCCGGCCTGCCGTTCGGTCAGGCATAGGCCTTGATGATGCCGATGAAATCGGCGGCCTTGAGGCTGGCCCCCCCGACCAGGGCGCCGTTCACATTGGCGACGGCCATGAGCTCCGCCGCATTGGCAGGCTTCACCGACCCGCCATAGAGGATGCGCATCAAGGGATCGGTCTCTCGGCGGATGGATTGATGCACCTCGCCCACTTCCGCCGTTGTCGGGGTAAGGCCGGTGCCAATGGCCCAGACCGGCTCATAGGCGATGACCGTGTTGGCCGCCGTGGAACCCGCCGGGACCGAGCCCTTGAGCTGGCGTGAGATCACGGCCAGCGTCTGGCCGGATTTGCGCTGCTCCAGCGTCTCGCCGATGCAGACGATGGCGATGAGCCCGGCCGCGTGGGCGGCCTCCGCCTTGCGGCGGACGATCTCGTCGGTCTCGCCGTGATCGGTGCGCCTTTCGGAATGGCCGACGATGACGGCGCTGCAGCCGGCATCCTTGAGCATCTCGGCTGAAATGTCGCCCGTATGGGCGCCATTGGCGTTCCAGTGGCAGTCCTGGCCGCCCAGCCTGATCCTGGCGCCCTTGACCACCGTTCTGACGGCGCTGATGAGGGTGGCCGGCGGACAGAGCATGACCTCACATTTGAGCCGGACATCCTTGAGCATGCCGGCGAGGAGCCGCGCCTCCTTCAGCGCTGCCGTGGTGCCGTTCATCTTCCAGTTTCCCGCCACCAGCGGTCTTGGCGATTTCTGAGCCATTTCAATCCCCTGCACGATAGTGTCGTTTCCTCCTAGCAGAGCCAGGCAAGGCTTGCGAGGCCTGATCCTCGTCCCTATGATGCGCGCCGCGTTCGTGCCGGACGCTCGAAAAGAAGGTGCTTGATGCTCGACAAGTTGCGTGATTCCGCGAAAAGCTGGGTGGCCAAGGTGCTCTTGGGCCTCTTGGCCGCGAGCTTTGTCGTCTGGGGCGTCGCCGACGTCTTCACCTTCCGGCCGGGCTCGGCGCTGGCGACGGTCGGCGACCAGGAGATTTCCGCCCAGAATTTCACTGACAGCTACCGCAACTGGCTGCAAAACTATCAGCGCCAGGTCGGCCAGACGATCACGCCGGAACAAGCCCGCCTCCTGGGCCTCGATCGTATCTTCCTCAACGGGATGATCCGCGATGCCGCCCTCGACGGGGAAGCGGACAAGATGAAGCTCGCGATCTCAGACCAGCAGATCGCCGACATCATCCAGACCAACAGGGCTTTTCACAATTCGCAAGGCCAGTTCGATCCGACACTGTTCCGCGAGGTGCTGCGGCAAAACGGCTTGAGCGAGGCGGGCTATGTCGCCGGCGAGCGCCAGCGCTTTCTGCGCGGTGCCCTGGCCGACACCGTCGAGTGGAACTTCACGCCTCCCAATACGCTGAAGGAGGCCGTCTATCGCCATCGCAACGAGGAGCGCGATGCGCGCTACTTCGTCCTCAGGCCCGCGGAGCAGGATGTCCCCTCGCCCAGCGAGCAGGATCTCAAGACCTATTGGGAGAAGAACAGCGCGCGCTATACCGCGCCTGAATATCGCGTCATTGCCGTCCTCAAGGCCGACCCGCAGGATATCGCCCCTAAGATCCAGATCAGCGATGCCGATCTCGCCGCCGCTTACGACAAGTTCAAACGCGACTACTTCAAGCCCGAGACCCGCGCCATCTTGCAGATTCCCTTCCCCAATGTCGATGAAGCCAAGAAGGCGAAGGAGCGGATCGCCGCGGGCACGGATTTCATGGCGCTGGCCAAGGAGCGCGGGCTGACCGACGCCGATGCCTCGCTGGGCGAGGTCAGCAAGGACAAGATCTTCGACACGATCATCGCCGATGCCGCCTTCGGCCTGGCGCAGGACCAGGTCAGCGACCCCGTGCAAGGCAAGCTGTCCGTGGTCCTGCTCAAGGTCACGAAGATCAATCCTGAGAAGCAGTCGACGCTCGATGAGGTGAAGAACGAGCTCACCTCGCGCCTGCAGCTCGAAAAGGCGAAAGGCGAGGTGCAGAACACCTATGATGCGGTCGAGGATGCCCGCGCCCAGCAGAAATCCTTCGACGACATCGCCAAAGAAGTGAAGCTCGATCTCGTCGTCACCCCGCCGGTCGATCCGCAAGGCCTCGGCAAGGACGGCAAGGAAGTGAACGTGCCGTTCAAGGAAGGCGTCCTCAAGCAGGCTTTCGAAAGCGACACCGGGGTCGAGAACGACGCGCTCACGACGCCGTCGAGCGGCTATGTCTGGTACGAGGTCCGCGAAGTGACACCGTCCGCGGTCAAGCCCTTCGACACGGTCAAGGCGCAAGTGGAAAGCGACTGGAAAGCCCAGAAGTTGCGCGAGGTGGCGCTCGAAAAGGCCAAGCAGCTGGTGGAGCGCGCGCAGAACGGCATCGCGTTCGAGACGCTGGCCGGCGAAGCCAAGGCCGAGATCAAGAAGGTCGAGGGCCTCAAGCGCAACGAGACGACGAACGAATTCGGTCCCGAAGCGGTCGCGGCCCTGTTCTCGGTGCCCGAGAACGGCTTTGCCTTCGCCCCCGAAGGCGACGGCAAGGGTGCGAAGATCATGCAGTCGCAGGCGGTGCTCATTCCGACCTTCGATCCCAATTCGGAAGAAGCCAAAACCATCACCAAGGCGCTCACCGACGGCGCCGGCAGCAATCTGGCGGCGAGCTATGTCGCCGACGTGCAGAATGAGCTCGATGTCTATGTAGACGAGAATATGTGGCGACAGGTCACGGGCGCGAACGCGAACTGAACCTCAACCCTGAAAGCACATTCATCTTGGTCTACTCACATGCAAGTCTTACCCGAATTCGACGCGTTCCGTCGCGTCTATGATTTAGGCGAAGCGCAGATCCTTTCCACCCGGCTCGTCGCCGATCTCGAGACGCCCGTCTCGGCCATGCTCAAGCTCGCGCGCAATGCGCGCTATTCCTTCCTCCTCGAATCGGTGGAAGGCGGCGCGGTGCGCGGGCGCTATTCCATCATCGGCATGCGGCCCGACGTCATCTGGAAGGTCGAGGGCCGCAAGGCCTCGATCAACCGGCGCGCGCTGTTCAATCCGGACGGCCCCTTCGAAACGGTCGATCTCGAGCCGCTCCCCGCCTTGCGGGCGCTGCTCAAGGAAAGCCGCATCGCGCTTCCGCCCGACGCGCCCCCGATGGCCGCCGGCGTCTTCGGCTATATGGGCTATGACATGGTGCGGCTGATGGAGGACCTGCCTCAGCCCAACCAGGACGTCATCGGCCTGCCCGACGGCATGCTCATCCGCCCGACGATCATGGCGATCTTCGATTCGGTGAAGGACGACGTCACGGTGGTGACGCCGGTCTATCCGGAAGGCGATGTCAGCGCCAAGGCGGCCTATGCGCGCGCCATGGAGCGGCTCGCTTACGTGGTCGAGGCGCTCGACCGGCCGCTCGATCACGGGATGATGGGCCGCGCCGACGTGCCCGCTATCGGCGAGCCCAGCTCCAACACGTCACCGCAAGACTATATGGGCATGGTGGAGAAGGCCAAGGAGTACATCGCCTCGGGCGACATCTTCCAGGTGGTGCTGTCGCAGCGCTTCGAGGCGCCCTTCACGCTGCCGCCCTTCGCGCTCTACCGCTCGCTCCGGCGCGTCAATCCTTCGCCCTTCCTCTATTATCTCGACTTCGACCGTTTCGCGATCATCGGCTCATCGCCCGAGATCCTGGTCAGGGTCAGGGACGGCAAGGTGACGATCCGCCCGATCGCCGGCACGCGGCGGCGCGGCGAGACGCCGAGCGAGGACCGCGCTTTGGCCGAGGAGCTGCTCGCCGATCCCAAGGAGCGCGCCGAGCATCTGATGCTGCTCGATCTCGGCCGCAACGATGTCGGCCGCGTCGCCAAGATCGGCTCGATCAAGGTGACGGACCAGTTCATCCTCGAATATTACAGCCATGTTATGCATATCGTGTCCAATGTCGAAGGCGAGCTCGCGCCCAGATATGACGCGATCGACGCCCTCGTCGCCGGCTTCCCGGCAGGCACGGTGTCGGGTGCACCCAAAGTGCGGGCCATGCAGATCATCGACGAGCTGGAGCACGAGAAGCGCGGTGCCTACGCAGGCTGCGCCGGCTATTTCTCGGCCGACGGCGACATGGACACCTGCATCATGCTGCGCACGGCCATCGTCAAGGACGGCAAGATGTATGTGCAGGCGGGTGCCGGCCTCGTCGCCGACAGCGTGCCCAAGTCCGAGCACATGGAATGCGTCAATAAGGCCAAGGCCCTGTTCCGCGCCGCCGACGACGCGGTGCGCTTCGCCGGACGCGCCGGGAGGGGACAATGATCATCCTCATCGACAACTACGACAGCTTTACCTGGAACCTCTATCACTTCCTGGGCGATCTCGGCGCCGAGACGGTCGTGCATCGCAACGACAAGATCAGCGTCGGCCAGGTCCTGTCGGCCAGGCCCCAGGCGATCGTGCTGTCGCCCGGCCCCTGCACGCCCAATGAGGCCGGCATCTGTCTCGATCTCATCGCGAAGGCGCAGGACCAGGTGCCGATCCTCGGCGTCTGCCTCGGCCACCAGGCGATCGGCCAGGCCTTTGGCGGCAAGGTCATCCGGGCGCCGCATCTGATGCATGGCAAACTGTCCGAAGTCCGCCACAGGGCGAAGGGCATTTTCGCCGAGGTGCCGGACGGCTTCTCGGCGACCCGCTATCATTCGCTCATCGTCGAGCGCGATAGCCTGCCCGAAAGCCTCGAAATCACCGCCGAGACGGAGGACGGCATCATCATGGGCCTGCAGCACAAGACCAAGCCCATCCATGGCGTGCAATTCCATCCCGAAAGCATTGCTTCCGAGCATGGCCACGCTCTATTGAAGAACTTCCTCCAACAGGCGGGGGCATTCACATGACGGACCTCAAACCCCTCATAGCCAAGGCGGCGGGCGGCGAGCCCTTGACGCGCGACGAGGCCCGCGCGGCCTTCGACGTGCTGATGTCGGGCGAAGCCACGCCGTCGCAGATCGGCGGCTTCCTGATGGCGCTCCGCGTGCGTGGCGAAACGGTCGATGAGATCACCGGCGCCGTCGAGATCATGCGCGAGAAGATGACGACGGTGAAGGCGCCGGCCGATGCCATCGACATCGTCGGGACCGGCGGCGATGCCTCGGGCTCCTACAATATCTCGACCTGTGCTGCTTTCGTCACCGCAGGCACCGGTCTCAAGATCGCCAAGCACGGCAACCGGGCCCTGTCGTCGAAATCGGGATCGGCCGATGTGCTGACGGCGCTGGGCGTCAAGATCGATCTCAACCCGGAGCAAATCAGCCGCTGCATCGATGATGCGGGCTGCGGCTTCATGTTCGCGCCGGCCCATCATGCCTCGATGAAGCATGTGGGGCCGACACGGGTCGAGCTCGGAACGCGCACGATCTTCAATCTGCTCGGTCCCCTCTCCAATCCGGCGGGCGTCAAGCGCCAGGTCACCGGCGTCTTCGCCAAGGCCTGGGTCGAGCCCCTGGCCCATGTGCTCAACAATCTGGGCTGTGAACGCGCCTGGATCTGCCATGGCGAAGGCGGCTTCGACGAGATCGTGCCTTCGGGCACGACCTGGATCGCCGAATTGAAGAACCACAAGGTAACGCTCGCCGAGGTGACCCCGGAAGATGTGGGCCTTGCCCGCTCATCCGCCGCCGATCTCAAGGGCGCCGATGCGGCGCATAATGCCGAGGCGCTGCGCCAAGTGCTCGAAGGCAAGAAGAATGCTTTCCGCGACGCCGCGGTGATGACTTCGGCTGCCGCCCTTCTCGTCGCCGGCAAGGCGAAGGATCTCAAGGAAGGTGTCGCCGAGGCGCAGAAATCGATCGACGGCGGCGGCGCGCGGGCCGTGCTCGAGAAACTGGTGAAAGTGTCGAACGGACAAAAAGCCTGATGACCACCATCCTCGACAAGATCGCCGCCTATAAGCGCGAGGAAGTCGCCAAGGCGAAAACCGAGATCGCCGAGCGCGAGCTCGACGTCATGGCGCTCGATGCCCCGCCGGTGAGGAGTTTCGCGCGCGCGCTCGAGGCGAAGATCGCGCAAGGCCAATGGGCGCTCATCGCCGAGATCAAGAAGGCGAGCCCCTCCAAGGGGCTGATCCGGCCGGACTTCAATCCGCCGCAGCTCGCCATGGCCTATGAGGACGGAGGTGCGGCCTGCCTCTCCGTCCTCACCGACACGCCCTCCTTCCAGGGCGCGCCCGAATATCTGGGCGCGGCGCGGGCGGTGACGGCGCTTCCGGCGCTCCGCAAGGACTTCATGCTCGATCCCTATCAGGTGGCGGAAACGCGCGCCTGGGGCGGCGACTGCATCCTCCTCATCATGGCGATGATCGACGATACGCTCGCCTGCGAGCTCGAAGCGGCGGCGCTCGACTGGGGCATGGATGTGCTGGCCGAGGTTCATGATGAGAAGGAGCTCGAGCGGGCCTTAAAACTCTCGACCCGCCTCATCGGCATCAACAACCGCGACCTGCGCAGCTTCGAGACGAAACTCGAGACCACCGAACGTCTTGCTCCCCTGGTTCCGGCCGACCGGCTGATCGTCGGCGAGAGCGGGCTCTTCACCGCGGCCGACCTGGCGCGGCTTTCCAAGGTCGGCGTCGACGCCTTCCTCATCGGCGAAAGCCTGATGCGGCAGGCCGATGTCGCGGCCGCGACCCGTGCTATCCTGGCCAAGCCATGAGCAAGCTCACCCATCTCGACGATCAGGGCCGTGCCCGCATGGTCGATGTTTCGGCCAAGGACGTGACCCTGCGCCAGGCGACAGCGCGTGGACGTGTCACCATGAGGTCCGAGACGCTCGCGATGATCGCCGAAGGCCGCGCCAAGAAAGGCGATGTGATGGCGGCGGCGCGCATTGCGGGCATCATGGCGGCGAAGAAGACGCATGAGCTCATCCCCCTCTGCCATCCCCTGGCCATCTCCGGCGTCACGGTCGATTTCACCACCGACACAGGGGCGAATGCGATCGAGGTTTCGGCGACGGTCAAGGTCGAGGGCAAAACCGGTGTCGAGATGGAAGCCTTGACCGCCGTCGCGGTCGCCTGCCTCACCATCTATGACATGTGCAAGTCGGCCGATCGCGCCATGCGCATCGGCGACATCAGGCTCAGCGAGAAATCCGGCGGCAAGTCCGGTCATTATTCCGGGGACTGAGCGATGGCGCTGATGCCGGTCGAAGAGGCGAAGGCGCGCGTCCTCAAGGGCGCCAGGGCGCTGCCGCGCGAGAGCGTGCCGTTGCATCACTGCGCCGCGCGCGTGCTCGCCGCCGACGTCAAGGCCAGGCGCGACCAGCCGCCTTTCCCGGCATCCGCCATGGACGGCTATGCGGTGCGCTTTGCCGATGTCGAGAAGGCTCCGGCGAGGCTCAGGATCATCGGCACGGCCCCCGCCGGGCACGGTTTTAAGGGAACGGTCGGCCCTGGCCAGGCGGTGCGCATCTTCACGGGCGCCCCCGTTCCCAAAGGCGCCGATACGGTCGTCATCCAGGAAAACGCCGAGGCCTCCGACGGCCAGGTGAGCGTCACCGTGCCGGCGCAGCGTCTGGGCCAGCATATCCGGCGCCAGGCACTGGACTTCGCCAGGGGCCAGAGCCTTCTGCGCCAGGGGACCTTGCTCGGCGCCCGGGAGATCGGTCTTGCCGCGGCGATGAACTGGCCGGCCCTTCCGGTCACCCGGCGCCCCAGGGTCGCTATTTTCACCACGGGCGACGAGCTGGTCGCCCCTGGCCGCACACCCAAGGCCGACCAGATCGTTTCCTCGAACAGTTTCGCGCTCGCGGCCTTTGTGCGCCGCTATGGCGGCGAGCCGGTCGACCTCGGCATCATCCCGGACAAGCTTAACGCCATTTCCCGGGCCATCCGGAAGGCTTCCGGGGCGGATATCCTTCTAACGACCGGTGGCGCCTCGGTCGGCGATCACGACTTTGTCCAGGCTGCCCTCAAGGTAGCCGGTATCAAGCTCGATTTTTGGAAAATCGCGCTCCGGCCTGGAAAACCCCTCATGTTCGCCCGCAACGGCCAGAGGCGGATTCTCGGCCTTCCGGGAAATCCCGTCTCCGCGCTCGTCTGTGCGCGGATTTTCCTCAAACCTCTGATTTTCGCGTTGCTCGGTCGTCCGGCCCCTGACGATGTCATCAAGGCCCGGCTCGGCTCGCCCTTGCCGGCGAACGACCTAAGACAGGATTATCTTCGGGCAGAGGTGAGCCGCGGCGCCGATGGCAGCTATTGGGCCGCCCCCTTCCGGGTCCAGGATTCTTCGATGCAGCGCGCTTTGACCGAAGCCCAGGGCCTCATCGTCCGTCCGCCGCATGCGCCGGAAGCCCGCGAGGGCGACCTGGTCGACCTCATTTTGATGGATTTTTGAACGTCCGCCCAATTTAGGCTTGCTGAACCAAACGGGAACGGTTATTTTCGTTTTGTATTTGTTCCGATTCTCGCTCAACGACTTCCCCGGAACGTTCTTTGAACAGGTCACGCCATGCTGACGCGCAAACAACTCGAACTGCTTCTCTTCATCAATGAACGCCTCAAGGAAGACGGAGTCTCCCCCTCTTTCGAGGAGATGAAGGACGCGCTCAATCTCCAGTCCAAGTCCGGCATCCACCGCCTGATCCTGGCTCTCGAAGAGCGCGGCTTCCTCAGGCGCATGCCCAACCGGGCGCGCGCGCTCGAAGTCATGAAGCTGCCCGATGCGCACAGTCCGAGCCTCTCGACCTCCAAGCGCTCGGGCTTCAGCCCGAATGTCATCGAAGGCAATCTCGGCAAGGTGAAGCCCATTCCGCATGCGGGCTCGGGCACGCCCAGGGCCGCGGTCGTGCCGGTCATGGGACGGATCGCCGCCGGCGTGCCGATCTCGGCCATCCAGGACCATTCGCACAATATCACGGTGCCGCCTGAGATGCTGGGCGCGGGCGAGCATTTCGCCCTCGAGGTCAAAGGCGATTCGATGATCAATGCCGGCATCTTCGACGGCGACACGGTGCTCATCCGCAAGGGCGACACCGCCACCAATGGCGATATCGTCGTGGCCCTCGTCGACAATGAGGAAGCGACGCTCAAGCGCATCCGCAAGAAGGGCGACTCGATCGCCCTCGAAGCCGCCAACCCCGCCTACGAGACCCGCATCTTCGGACCCGACCGGGTCAATGTGCAGGGCCGCCTCGTCGGGCTGATCCGGAAATATTGAGATATCCTCCGCTGACGCGGATGAAATGAGAGAGCCGGGCTTGCGTATCAAGCCCGGCTCTTTTTGTTTGGTCGCCCTTCTTCGCCGGTATTACATTGCGTCAGGCCGAATTATCGAGATGGCCGAAGCCGAGGGTCCGATTCCATGAAAATGGCCTTTACGCTTGACGACTTGCCGCTCTGGCCGATGTCCTATCCGCCTGCAGGCTATACCGTTGCTGGGATGGTGGACGCCATCATCATGGCGCTCGATCGCCACAAGATCCGAGGTGTCTATGCTTTCGCGAATTCCTGGTCGCTCCTCAAGCATCCGGAGTTCAAGACGATCATCGAAAGCTGGACCGCCGCGGGCCATCACGTGGCAAATCACACCCACAGCCATATCGAGTTGAACGACGTCTCCGTGGAGGCCTACATAAAGGATATAGAACTGGGAGAGAGCCATCTTTCTCGGTGGCTTGCAAAGGCGCCCCAACTCTATTTCAGGCACCCCTTGTGCTATTGGGGCGACACGCGAGAGAAGCGCGATGCCGTGCGCTCCCATCTTTCGGATCGCGGATACCGAACCGTCGACGTCACAAGCTGGCTTTATGAGTGGCGATGGAATCGCGCTTATAGAAATTGCCTCGAGCGCAACGATGACGAAGGCCGGACTTCTCTCGGACAGAGCTTTCTCAAATTTTCGCTGGCGCAGCTAGCCTACGATGACCTCTGCGCGCGCAACTGGTTTGGCCACGACGTCGTCGGCATTACCGTGGGCCATCCAGTGCCCTTCTTTGCCGACATCGCCGATGAATTCTTCAGCACCCTGATACATGCCGGAGTCGATTTCGTCTCACTGGGCGAGGCCATGAACGATGCTACCTACGCCCAGGTGGCGAGCGTGCCAACGGGGAAGTTTCTCGTCCTTCAGCAGAAGCTCGCGGAAGTCGCCGGAAAGCCTTTTGCGATGATAGAGCCTCACTCACAGGGCTTGTTCGACGAAATTACCGAATTGGGAGTCGGTCAGACCGGATAACTCTTCACCACCATTTCGGCGCTTCGAACTTGCCCGCGG
Source organism: Pseudomonadota bacterium (assembly GCA_021828105.1). Lineage (GTDB taxonomy): Bacteria > Pseudomonadota > Alphaproteobacteria > Rhizobiales > Aestuariivirgaceae > Taklimakanibacter. Next base: position 48,833 of record JAKATG010000022.1, on the reverse strand, counting down.
CTTCCTCGATGGCGTGACCCACCTGGAAGAGCGTCGCCTCGTCGAAAGGCTTGCCGATGAGCTGAAGGCCGAGCGGCAGACCCTCTTCCGACAGGCCGCCGGGTACCGAAATCCCAGGCAGGCCCGCCATGTTGACCGTCACGGTGAACACATCGTTCAAATACATCTGCACCGGATCGGTGATCTCGCCCGGGGCGAAAGCCGGGTTCGGCGTCGCCGGCGTGAGCACGACGTCGACCTTGTCCCATGCCTTGTCGAAATCCTGCTTGATCAGGGTACGGACCTTCTGGGCACGGACATAATAGGCGTCGTAATAGCCGGCCGAGAGCACATAAGTGCCGATCATCACGCGCCGCTGCACCTCGCGGCCGAAACCCGCCGCGCGCGTATTCTCATACATCGACACGATGTCGTCGCCCGGCACCCGCAGGCCGTAGCGCACGCCGTCGTAGCGCGCCAGATTGGAGGAAGCCTCGGCCGGCGCCACGATGTAATAAGCCGGCAGCGCGTATTTGGTGTGCGGCAGCGAGATCTCGACGATGTCGGCCCCCTGCTCCTTCAGCCACCTGGCGCCCTTGCCCCACAAGGCATCGATCTCGGGCGGGGTGCCGTCGACACGATATTCCTTCGGGATTCCGACCCTGAGGCCCTTGATCGGCTTGCCGATGACGGCTTCGTAATCGGGCACCGCATGATCGACCGAGGTCGTGTCCTTGGGATCGACGCTCGCCATGGATTTGAGCAGGATCGCCGCATCGCGCACGTCGCGCGCGATGGGTCCCGCCTGGTCGAGCGATGAAGCGAAGGCGACGATGCCCCAGCGCGAGCAGCGGCCATAGGTCGGCTTGATGCCGACGGTGCCGGTGAAGGCGGCGGGCTGGCGGATCGATCCGCCGGTGTCGGTCGCGGTCGCCGCGGCACAGATATGAGCGGCGACGGCCGTCGCCGAGCCGCCCGACGAGCCGCCCGGCACCAGCGCCGCATTGGAATTGCGGCGGCGCCAGGGATTGATGACATTGCCGTAATAGCTCGTCTCGTTGGACGAGCCCATGGCGAACTCGTCCATGTTGAGCTTGCCCAGCATGACGGCACCATCGCGCCACAGATTGCCGGTGACGGTCGATTCATAGGTCGGCTTGAAACCGTCCAGAATGTGGCTCGCCGCCTGGGTGTGGACTCCCTTGGTGGCGAAGAGATCCTTGATGCCGAGCGGTATGCCCTCAAGCGCGCCCGCTTCGCCCTTGGCGAGCCGGGCATCGGAGGCTTCCGCCATCGCCCGCGCCTTGTCCGGCGTCTCGACCACATAGGCATTGAGGATGCGCGCCTTCTCCATGGCAGCGAGATAGGCATCGGTCAGCTCGCGCGCCGAGAAGGATTTCTTCTTCAGCCCGTCGCGCGCGGCGGAAATCGTAAGCGAGGTCAGCGAGGTCATTGCGTTATTCAACCACCTTCGGGACCATGAAGAACTCGTCCTCGGCCGCGGGGGCGTTCCTGGTTACATCCTGGGGATAGTTGCCGTCGGTCACCACGTCCTGGCGCTTCTTCATCTTCATGGCGACGACCGAGGTCAAAGGCTCGACGCCCGCGACGTCGACCTCGTTCAATTGCTCGATCCAGTGCAGGATGGAATTGAGCTCGCCTTCGAGGCGGGGCACATCCTCCTCGGCAACCTTGATGCGCGCCAAATGCGCGATACGCCGCACGGTTTTCTGATCGACCGACATTTTTCACTTCTTTCCGGAAACAGGGGCGCTCAATAACACCGGCTCAACGGGGGAGCAACGGGCTCTTCTGCCGCCCCTCGCCGTCGAAATTCTCGTCCCGGAGCCAGGCCTGGAACCTCGCCGCCATGGAAGGCCATTCCTTGTCGATCATCGCATACCAGGCGGTGTCCCGGTTCCGGCCCTTGACGATCAGATGCTGGCGGAAGATGCCCTCATAAATGAAGCCGAAGCGCTCGGCCGCCTTGCGGGACGGGGCATTGAGCGCATGGCATTTCCATTCGAGCCGGCGCACCCCCAGATCGTCGAAGCAGTGGCGCATCATCAGATAGATCGCTTCCGTCGCTTCGCGCGTCTTCTGCAGGCCGGGCGACATCCAGATATGGCCGATCTCGATCACGCCATTGGCCTTGTCGAGGCGCATGAAGGCGCCCATGCCGGCGGGCTTCTCGGTGTCGCGGCGGATGAAGGCATAGAACCACGGATCGCGGCTCTCCTCCTGCTTGGCGAGCCAGGCCTGGAAGGTCTCGACATCGGCGAAGGGCCCATAGCCCATATAGGTCCATACCGCGCCTTCGGGGTCGCTCGCGGCGAAAGAAGCGTAAAGATCGCGGCCATGATGCGCCGCCGACACCGGCTCGAGCCTGACCCAGCGGCCGAAAAGCGGGCGCAGATCGGGTGCGAGTCCCGGGGGCAAGGGATCGACAAGGGGGCCGACGGGTCGCTTTCGGTCTGACATGGGAGGAGCTTATGTCCGGCTTTGCGCAGAAGCGCAATTCCCGCATGAACTCTCATTTAACGCCCTATTCACCCGCCTCCGCCACGGCAGGCTTGCGCGACCGCGCCGTGGCGAGCAGCACCACGAGCGCCACCAGCGGGAACGCCGCGGCGATGATGCCGAGATCCGTGGCCGGCACCGCCGCCAGCGCCCGCCCACCGGCAAAGGAGCCGGCGGCGACGCCGAAATACATGGCCGACATGTTGAGCGGCAGCGTCAGATAGGTGACTTCCGGCGACAGCGCCACGATGCGGCTCGCCTGCGCCGGCGGGAACGTCCAGCCGATGATGCCCCACGGGACCATGATGACGATCAGCAACGGCCCGGCGATCCCGGAGGGCAGGAGCCGCAGCATCAGCGTGATGATGATGCAGACGATCACGCTGGCGATCAGCGAGAAGATGACGACACGCGTCGCCCCGAGCCGGTCGGTAAGTCGCCCGCTGGCATAGTTGCCGATCACCGCGCCAATGCCGAAGGCGAGCAGCAATGCCGGAATCACGGTCAGGGAGAGGCCGGCACCGTCGGTCGCAAGCGGCGCCAGGTAGCACAGCACCACGAAGCCGCCGGTGAGATAGAGGAAGGTCACGATCAGCGCCGGCAGGACGCCCGGTCGCGTGATCGTCAGCACGCGCTCGGCAAGCGTCAGCTTCACTCCGGGCAGGCCGCGCGGCAGCCGCAGCGAGAGCATGGTGGCGCATAGGAGCGCGACAAGGCCTACGAACAGGAAGGTGGCGCGCCAGCCGGCGAGATTGCCGATCAGCGAGCCGATCGGCGCGCCGAGCGCCACGGCCAATGTCGTGCCACCGATGACGGTGGCGACCGCCCTCGCCCGATGCTCGACGCCCGCGAGCATGACGGCCGTGGCCTGCGCCGTCGACGCGTAAAGGCCCGCCGCGGCGCCCATGACGATCTGCGCGGCGGTGAGCAAAGCAAAGGAATTGCTCGCCGCCGCCGTGATATTGCCGGCAAGGAACAGGATGAGCGCGCCGATAACCACGCGCTTGCGGTCGGCGGCGCCGCTGAGCGTGGCGAGGATCGGCGTGCCGATCGCATAGGCAAGCGAATAGGCGGTTACCAGGTAACCGGCCTCGGGGATGGAGATGCCGGCGGAGGCGGAAATCAGCGGCAGCAGTCCCGCGAACACGAAGGCCATGAGGCTCGTCGAGAAAGCTCCGGTCGCCAGCCACAGGAGACGTCCGTCCATGGCATGAATCCTTTGTTCAAAAGTTCTTGAACTATTGGACGATTGAGGGCATCTGTCAATAAGGATGGTCCGCGTCTCCTGCCACCCTTGTGTCAGGAGGCCCGCCCGCGATTGCACGCCTACGGGAATTGGGTAGACTTTTGGGAATGTCTCTATTTCATCCGGCGACCGATCAGATCGATCTTGCGACCGTGCTTTCGGTGCTTGGCGATCCGACTCGGCTGGCGATCATCGGCTATCTCGCGCGCAACGAGGGCCTCGAGGTCAACTGCAGCCGCTTCCTCGACCTCGGCTCCAAAACCAATGTGAGCTATCACCTCGCAAGGCTCAGGGAAGCCGGCGTGACGCGCACGGAGACACGCGGAACCAACCGGTTGATCTCGCTGCGCCGCGCCGACCTCAATGCGCGCTTCCCGGGGCTGCTCGATTCGATCATTGCCAGTGCGATCAACATTCCCTTCGACATGCGCGAGGTCGCCAAAAGCGAGTTGCGTGAGCTGGAACGGCAGGGCACCGCCAAGAAGGGACCGGTCGGGTAGCCATGTGCCTTCGGGTTTGCGGTTGAGCGCAGTTCCCGCATAAAGTCCCGTTCAATGACAAGAAAACGCATGGATCCCGTCGATGTCGTGATCATCGGGGCTGGCTGCGGCGGGGCGGCCTTCGCCTGGCAGATCAAGCGCCAGGCCCCTCATCTCAAGATCGTTTGCCTCGAACGCGGCGGCTGGCCCGATCCGACGCGCATGCCGGCCAAGACCATGCGCTGGCAGCGCGCCATCCTGGAGGACTGGGCGTCCAATCCCAATCTCCGGCTCAAATCGGGCGCCTATCGCGGCTCCAACGACTACCCGATCGATGACGGCAATTCGGTGTTCAAGCCGCTGATGTGGAACGGTGTCGGCGGCTCGACGGTCGCCTGGGCGGCGCATTTCCCACGCCTGCATCCATCCGACTTCCGCACCCGCACTCTCGACGGGGTCGGCGACGACTGGCCCTTCGATTATTTCGAGCTTGAACCGTGGTACGATCTCAATGATGAGATCATGGGTGTCGCGGGCCTCGATGGCGATCCGGCCTATCCGCCCAAAACTCCGCGCGCCATGCCGCCTCTGCCCTTCGGCACAGTGGCCAATCGCGCGGCCCGCGCGTTCAGCGATCTCGGCTGGCACTGGTGGCCGGTCGATGCCGCCATCAACTCTGTCCCCCATGACGGGCGCGATGCCTGCAACAATTGCGGGCCCTGTCTCATCGGCTGCATTCCCAAGGCCAAGGCTTCGGTCGATCTCACCTATTGGCCCAGGGCCATCGCCCTGGGCGTCGAATTGCGCACCATCGCCATCGCCCGCCATATCCATATCGAGGCCGGCCGCGCCACCGGCGTCACCTATGCCGATCGTCATGGTACGGAATATCTCCAGCCGGCCCAGGCCGTCGTCGTCGCCGGCAACGGCGTCGGCACTGCGCGCCTGCTGCTCGCCTCAGGCATCGACAGCCCGGCGCTCGGCCGCCATCTCATGTATCACCCGGCGGCCTATGTGCGCGGCCTGTTCAAGGACAGGCTCGATGGCCCGGTCGGTCCGGTCGGCTGCTCGATCTATTCGCATGAATTCTACGAGACGGATCGCGCGCGCGGCTTCGAGCGCGGCGTGCATCTGCAACTGTCGCGCGAGAATGCGCTTGCCGTCCAGGCCTCGCGGCTCCAGCCCTTGTGGGGTGCCGCGGCGCAAGCGCAATTGCGCGAGGAATTCCTGCACACCATGCCCATCCTCGTCCTTGCCGAGGACCTGCCCGAGGCGCATAATCGCGTCACCCTCACGCGCGATGAAGAACCTGACGGCCTCCCCGGCGTGAAGATCGACTACAGGATGGCGGAACGCGCACAGAAAAGCCTCGATTACGGCCTCGCCCGGGCCGAAGAGGTTCTGTTGGCCGCGGGCGCCTATCGCATGATCCGTGTGTCCCCTGCCCCCTTGACCGGCTGGCATCTGCTCGGCACGGCGCGCATGGGCGATGATCCCCAAACCTCGGTCACCGACCGCAAAGGCCGCTGCCATCGCGTGCCCAATGTGATCGTTGCCGATGGCAGCCTGTTCCCGACGGTCGGCGCCGCCAATCCCGCCTCGACCATCGGCGCCGTGGCGCTCAAGCTCGCGGCCGAGCTCGCGGAGGACATGGCATGACGCCTTCGCATCTCAGGCTTCTGGCCGATCTGATCCTGCCTGGCGACGAGACCGGCCTGCCGCCCGGCTCGCTCATTCCCGATGTCATGGCGGTCCTCGCGCAATCGGCCTCGCCGATCAAGGCGCTGGCCGTTGACCATCCGGATTTCGCCGAGGCGGGCAAGCGCCATGGCATACTCTCGAACCTCGAAGCCGATCATGCGCAGGAATTCCGCGATCTCGTGCTGGCGCTGATCAAGGCCTATTACGAATCGGGCCAGGTGCTCGAAGCCATGGGCTGGCGCAGCGCGCCACCGCAGCCGCAAGGCCACTCGATAGCGCCCATGGATGATGCGCTGATGCCGGCCCTCGCCCGGGTCGCCGAGCGCAAGCGCCTGTGGCGATAGTGCGCGATCAGGAAAGTCAGACCGTTATCGCCTCGCCCGGCTTCATGACCGCGACGGTCTTGCCCTTCGGTCCCATGGCTTTGACGAAAGGCTTGGCGTCGGGAATGAGGAAGCCCTCGAAAGTGGCGAAGTGGCAGGGAATGACCTTCTTGAACTTGAAGAAGGTCTTGCAGGCATGGGCCGCCTGGTCCGGCCCCATGGTAAAGCGGTCGCCGATGCACATGATCCCGAATGCCGGCTTGTAGAGGTCGTGGACGAGCTTCATGTCCTGGGTGATGCCGGTATCGCCCGAGATATAGAGGCTGCGCCCTTTCTCCCTCTTGGGCAGGATAACGAAGCCAGCTGGATTGCCGAGATAGATCGGCGTGCCATTCTCGACATGCGAGGAGGAATGCCAGGCATTGGTGAAGACGCAGTCGAAATCCGCAAAAGAGATGCGCCCGCCATGGTTGCCGGGCGAATAATTGGCGACACCCTTGGCGGCCAGATACATGGCGATCTCGAAATTGGCGACCAGCGTCGCATTGTTGTCCCGGCAGATCTCGACCGTGTCGCCCAGGTGATCGTCATGCCCATGCGTCAGGAGCACATGGGTGGCGCCGCGCGCGACCTCCTTGGCATCGTCTTTGAACAAGGGATTTCCCGACAAAAACGGATCCAGCATGATGACGGCGCTGCCGGTTTCGATGCGGAAGGCCGAATGGCCGAAATAGGTGATTTTCATTGGCTTTTCTCCTCTCCGTCGCTTCTACCACCCTTTTGCGCGGTTGAGCAGTCGCGTAAGAGGGCGTCATGGATTCTCCATCCTTTGCCGAGGCGATCGCCGACCTGCCGCTTAATGTGCCCGTGATCGGCCTCGATCTCGGCAGCAAGACGATCGGCATCGCCATCAGCGACATTACGCGCCGGATCGCCTCGCCCATCGAAACGATTTTGCGAAAAAAATTCACCGAGGATGCCAAGCGCCTTCTTGCCATTGCCGCGGAACGGCAAGCGGGCCTCTTTGTCCTGGGCCTTCCCCTCAATATGGACGGGAGTGAGGGGCCCCGGGCGCAATCGACCCGTGCCTTCGCCCGCAATCTCGGCAAGCTCACGCCTCTGCCCATCGTCTTCTGGGATGAAAGGCTTTCCACCGCCGCCGTCGAGCGCATGCTGATCGATGCCGATACGAGCCGCGGCCGGCGCGCCGAAATCGTCGACAAGCTTGCCGCCGCCTATATCCTGCAATCCGCCCTCGACTCGCTCAAGCGATGACCCAGATCTTCCTCGCTCTTCTGCCCGTCTTCATCGTGATCATGATCGGGGCCCTTCTCAGACGGACCAGGCTAGTCGGCGATGCCCATTGGCCGGGCGTCGACCAGATTTGCTATTTCGTGCTTTTCCCCGCGATCATCTTCAAGGAGATCGCCGCGGCGGATTTCTCATCCGTCCCGGTATGGCGCATGGCCGGCGCCATGATCGTGGCGCTCAGCGTCATGTTCGCCCTGCTTCTCATCCTGCGCGTGCCGCTCTCTTCGGCCCTCAGGATCAATGGCGCCCAATTCACCAGCCTGTTCCAGGGCGCCACGCGCTGGCACACTTTCATCGCCTTCGCCATCGTGCCCTTGTTCTTCGGCAATGACGCGCTGGCACTCGCCGCGATCAGTGCCGCCACCATGACGCCCTTTCTCAATGTCGTCTGCATCATCATCATGTCGCTCTATGCCGGCGGCCACAACGAGGCGCCATCGGCGAAACTCTTGGTGCACGGGGTGCTGCGCAACCCGTTCTTCCTTTCCTCCATGGGTGGCGTCCTGTTCCAGCTCTCGGGACTGTCGCTACCGGGCATGGCGGCGCAAGTCCTCGACATGATCGGACGCGGCGCCTTGGGGCTTGCGCTCCTCACGGTCGGCGCCGGACTTCATTTCGGCGAGGCGGCCGCCGCCAAACTGACGGTGGGTCTTGCAACCGTGCTGAAGCTGCTCCTCCTGCCGCTGCTCATGTATCTGACGCTCAGCCTCTTCGGGGTCGGCGGCACGCCCGCCGCCGTCGCCATACTCTGCGCCGCCGTGCCGACGGGCTCCGGCGCCTATGTCCTTGCCCGGCAAATGGGTGGCGACGCGCCGCTCGTTGCCAATATACTCACATTGCAGGTGATCTGCGCCGCGCTGACCATTCCACTGATCCTCATTCTCTTGGCCTGAAGGAGGCGTCATGAAGCAAACATTCGCCGCTCCGCAATTCGCTCACTATCCGAATGACTGGCATTTCTCGCCGGTCGTGCTCGATGGCGATTTCGCCTTCTTCTCCGGTCAGACCGGCACACATCCCGACGGCAGCGTGTCATCCGATCCGGAACAGCAGTTCCGCGACGTCTTCAGCCATCTCGCGGCCAATCTCTCAGCCACCGAGCTCGGTTTTGAGGATATCGTCGAGATGACCACCTATCACGTCGATCTGCGCACGCATCTGGCTGCCTTCATCAAGGTGAAGGACGAGCATATCCACGCGCCTTACCCGGCCTGGACGGCGATCGGCGTCAGCGAGCTCATCACGCCCGGGACCCTGATCGAGATCCGCATCATTGCGCGCCGCCAGGGATAGCACTCAAGTCTGGGGCGTGGACTCATAAACCCGCAGCCAGATGCGGATCGACGCCAATCCGCACTCGCGTTTCTCGACCAGCCGTAATAGCATGTTTAGGGGTTTTGGCTTGCAGGGATCATGGAGCGAAGACTCGCAGCAATCTTGGCTGCCGATTTGGTCGGCTACAGCCGGCTCATGGGGCAAGATGAAGCTGGTACTGTGGCGGCACTCAAGGCTGTCCGCGCGGAGTTGATCGACCCCAAGATTGCCGAACACAGGGGGCGAGTATTCAAGGCTACCGGCGACGGAGTGTTGGCCGAGTTTCCAAGCGTCGTAAATGCTGTCGCATGTGCTGTCGAAATTCAATCGTCGATGGCGACGAGTAATGCGGAAAGGCCTGAGGAGCGGCATATTCAATTTCGAATTGGGGTAAACCTTGGAGACGTAATTGCCGAGGGCGACGACATTTTCGGCGACGGAGTGAATGTAGCCGCGCGGCTTGAAAGCACGGCACCACCGGGAGGTATCGCAGTATCTTCAGTGGTCCGTGACCAGATCGGTAACCGGCTCGACGTCCAGTTCGAAGATATCGGAAAGCAAGAACTCAAGAACATCGCTCAGTCAGTACACGTCTACCAACTAGTAAATGGCGGGACCAACAGGCCGATGAAAGAAACGTTGGTACTGCCAGACAGACCATCAATCGCGGTGTTGCCCTTTCAGAATATGAGCGGTGATCCGGAGCAGGAGTACTTCGGCGACGGAATAGCAGAAGATATTATCACTGCACTATCGAAACTCCGGGGCTTCTTCGTCATCGCCCGCAACTCGAGCTTCGCATACAAGGGCAAATCCCCGGACATCCGTCAAATAGCACGGGAACTGGGGGTGCGCTATGTGCTCGAAGGCAGCGTACGCAAAGGAGGCGATCGGCTGCGGGTGACCGGTCAGTTGATCGATGCTGAGAGCGGTGCCCACATCTGGGCTGAGCGCTACGACCGCCCGACCGCGGAAATCTTTGCCCTGCAAGATGAAATCACGGCCAGCGTCGTCGTGGCCATCGAACCGCAGATTTATACTGCCGAAAGCCTTCGTCTGCGGAGCAAGTCGCCGGAAAGCCTCGATGCATGGGGCTGTGTGGTGCGGGCAATGCCCTATATCTGGACCTGGGTCATCCAGGACGAGGATACCGGCATCAACCTCCTGAGGCGGGCCATCGAGCTCGATCCCGACTATGCACGCGCGCGCAGCCTTCTGGCATGGGCATTCGCAAGCCGCGTCGTATCGGGACGACTGGACTTTGAGCAAGGCCTATCTGAAGCCCTCGCTCTTGCACAACGGGCGATTGACCTCGATCCCGATGACCCTTGGGCTCACTTTGCGGCCGGATATGTCTATGCGTTTTCGAGGCGACTGGCGCCTGCGGTTGAAGAGCTGAATGAGGCGTTGCAACGCAACCCCAATTTTGCGTTTGCCCGGACGATTCTGGGGTGTGCGTATGGTTACGCAGGGCTTGCGGAAGATGGCATCAGTCAACTCGAGCTTGCACGACGACTGAGTCCCCGGGACTACACGCAAGCCGGGAGTCTCTCGATCGAGGGCCTTTGCCATTTTGTTGCCGGGCGTTACGCAGACGCGGTGACGGCAGAACGTCGGGCGGTACAGATTCGACCTGATTTTTGCACAGCTTGGCGCACTTTCACTGCGGCAGCCGGTCTCGCGGATGACTTGGAACAGGCGCGCATGGGCCTAGTGCAATGCAAGCGACTACAGCCGAATTTAAGTATTGACTGGGTGGAAAAGTATCACCCGTTGATCAGACCTGAGGACCGGGCCAAGTACATCGAAGGTCTGCGCCGAGCAGGTCTCGAATAGTTGATGCCCGCTGGCAGGAAGTTCTCGGCGGGCCTTCTCTGAGGCCAGCGCCGCACTCGAAATCCTAGCTACTAGTTGACCGGGCCGGGCCCGCCGGATGTTTCCATCGTCGGCTCGGCCGGCTTCCGGCCTATGGCGCGGTTGATCAGGTAATTCACGACCCATAGCAGGATGCCGATGCCGATGAGGACGCCGGCGACCTTGTATTGCACCGGGTCGCGGCCGGTCCATGGGCCGACCAGGAAAGCGCAGCAGATCGCGCCGATCACCGGCAGAAACGTGGGCGTGCGGAAATGGCTGTGCCCCACCGTGTCGCGGCGCAGCACCAGCACCGCGATATTGACGATGGTGAAGACGCAGAGCAGCAGCAAGGCCGTGGTCCCGCCAAGCGCCGGCACGGTGCCGACGAAGGTGATGAGGGCGAAGGCGAGCAGCGTCGTGAAGATGATGGCGATATAGGGCGTGCGCCGGCCGGCATGGACCTTGCCGAGCACCGGCGGCAGCACATGCTCGCGGCTCATGCCATAGACCAGGCGGCTCGCCATCAACATGTTGATCAAGGCGGTGTTGGCCACCGCGAACATGGTGATGAAGCCGAAGATCCAGACAGGGAAACTGGGTGCGCCCGCCGCCACCACCTTGAGCAGCGGTGTCTCGCCTTCGCCCAGCTGCTCGGCGGGAACCAGCGTGATCGCCGAGATCGACACCAGCATGTAGATCGCGCAGGTGATGAGCAGGCCCGTGAGCAGCACTTTCGGAAAGATGCCGCTGGGGTTCTTGCATTCCTCGGCCATGTTGACCGAGTCCTCGAAGCCCACCATGGCGAAGAAGGCGAGCGTCGTCGCGGCGATGACCGACCAGAAGACGGTGCGGTCGGGCGCAATGGCGAATTGGGTGATGCGCGAGACGTCGCCATTGCCGAGGCCGATAGCCCACAGGCCGATCACGATGATGATCAGGAGGCCGGTGAGCTCGACGCAGGTCAGCAGCACATTGACCTTCACGCTCTCGCCGACGCCGCGGAAATTGACCAGCGCTACGATGGCCATGAAGAGAAGACCGATCAGGGTCACGCCATAGGTGCCGGCAAGCCCTAGATCGAAGGCGGTGGAGAGATTGGCGGCAAAGGCGCGCGAAGCGGTCGAGGCCGAGGTGATGCCGGAGCACATGACCGCAAAAGCCACGATGAAGGTGATGAAATGGATGCCGAAGGCCTTGTGCGTATAGAGTGCGGCACCGGCGGCGCGTGGATATTTGGTGACGAGCTCGAGATAGCTGAAGGCGGTGATGAGCGCCACGACGAAGGCCACCAGGAAGGGCAGCCAGACGACGCCGCCCACCTGCTTGGCGACCTGGCCGGTCAGCGCATAGATGCCGGTGCCCAGGATGTCGCCGATGATGAACAGCAGCAGAAGCCACGGCCCCATCACGCGATGCAGGCTCGGCTCGACGGCTTCGGTCTTGGGAGTGCTGACGTTTGCGGTGAGATCGGTCATCGCCATCTCCATCACATCGTTAGGCTTGGATAGAGACTATGTGCAACTACCGATATGTCAAACAGCGCGATGGCGATATCAACCGCTCAGCCCGCAACGCGCGCGAATTTCCGTCTCAATATGGGAAAGCGGACAGCACAGCCGGGAGCGGTTTGCCGCTCCCGACGACTTGGATTTGCGTTCAGTAATAATCTCCGATCACACGCGCGCTGATGATGCGGCCGGAACGGGCGCTCAATCTGACGCTCCACACCCGGTCACGCTTGACCGCTTCATAGCGGTAGACCGAGCCGCCGCACCGGGTCGGCGTGACCCGGTAGAACCCGTAGTCACGGACGATCCGCCTGCCCTCGCGGCAGGAGACATAGCCGTAGTCTTCATCATCGTCCTCGTCATCGGGATCATAGACCGGATATCTCGGTTCATAGGCCGGCGGATACCAGCCGCCACCCACACCTATCCCGATGCGGGTATCGGCCTTAGCGTCAACCGGCTGTAAAGCCAGAGCCGCAAACAAAGCCATGCCGCCGGCGGCAACCATCTTCAACATGAAACACTCCACCAGTTCCCCTAGCCCCGGTTGAGTTACGTGAACCCGATGCCGCCCCGCCGGCACCGATTGACGAAGTCATGCTTCGCACCGGTCCATGGCGATTCTGCAGCAACATTCGGGGCGATTTTGTGATGCGCCTGGCTGCCAGGAATCCCTTCCCACTTTACCCTTTCCTGCAAACTTACCCACAGGCCACCATTGTCGCTTGCGGGCGAAGGGAATCGTCCCTAGACAGTGGCCTTCGATGACCTCCGCGCGCAATCCCAAACGCCTCATCGAAAGCCAGCACCTGCTCGGCATCGAACCGCTTTCCGCCCAGGATATCGTCAAGCTCATCGATCTCGGCGAACGCTATGTCGAGGTGAGCCGGCAGATCGACAAGCGCCAGGTGATGCTCACCGGGCGCACTCAGATCAACCTGTTCTTCGAAGCGTCCACCAGAACGCAAAGCTCCTTCGAGATCGCCGGCAAGCGCCTTGGCGCCGATGTCCTCAATATGGCGGTTTCGACCTCGGCCGTCTCCAAGGGTGAGACCGTGCTCGATACCGCCATGACGCTCAATGCGATGCATCCCGACATATTGGTGGTGCGCCACCCCTCATCGGGCGCCGCCGAGCTTCTCGCCCAGAAAGTCTCCTGCGCTGTCGTCAATGCCGGTGACGGCCAGCATGAGCATCCGACCCAGGCGCTGCTCGATGCGCTCACTATCCGGCGCCGCAAGGGCCGCATCGAAGGGCTGATCGTGGCGATCTGCGGCGATGTGCTGCATTCGCGCGTCGCGCGCTCGAACATCCATCTCCTCAACAAGCTGGGCGCCCGGGTACGGCTCGTGGCGCCCTCGACGCTGCTCCCGACCGACGCGCAAGCCTTCGGCGTCGAGATCCATCGCAACATGCGCGAAGGGATCGAAGGCGCGGATGTGGTGATGATGCTCAGGCTGCAGCTCGAACGAATGAGCGGCGCCTTCGTGCCCTCGGTGCGCGAATATTACCGCTTCTACGGGCTCGATGAGGAGAAGCTCAAGCTCGCCAAGCCCGATGCGCTGGTCATGCATCCAGGCCCGATGAATCGCGGCATCGAGATCGACTCGAATGTCGCCGACGGGGTCCAGTCGGTGATCCGCGAACAGGTCGAGATGGGTGTCGCCGTGCGCATGGCGGTGCTCGACGCGCTCGCCCGCAACCTGCCGGGAGGCGAGAACGCATGATGGCGCCCTCGGCAAAGCATTCGGCGGGACGCAAGGCCTACCTCAACGCGCGTCTTATTGATCCATTCCAAGGTCTTGATGAAAAAGGCGGATTGCTCATCGAGGACGGCTGGATACTGGCCGCGGGGCCCAAGGTCACGGCGCAATCGGCAGGCTCCGGCACGGCGATTTTCGACTGCAAGGGCCTGATCCTGGCGCCCGGCCTCATCGACATGCGCGTCTTCACCGGCGAGCCCGGCAATGAGTATCGCGAGACGCTGGCGACCGCATCGGAAGCCGCGGCGGCGGGCGGCATCACCACCATGATCGTGATGCCCAATACCAATCCGGTCGTCGACGACGCGGCGATCGTCGACTTCATCCTGAGGCGGGCACGCGACACCGCCATCGTGCGCGTGGCGCCCATGGCCGCTTTGACCAAGGGGCTCTTGGGCGAGCTCATGACCGAGATCGGCACCTTGCAGGAAGCAGGCGCCGTGGCGGTGACCGACGGCAACAAGGCTCTTGCCAATGCCCGCATCTTCCGCCGCGCGCTGGCTTACGCCAAGGATTTCGACATGCTGGTCGTCCAGCATGCCGAGGAGCCGACGCTCGCGAGCGGCGTCATGAATGCGAGCGAGACGGCGAGCCGGCTCGGCCTTGCCGGCATTCCCGCAGTATCCGAAGTCATCATGATCGAGCGCGATCTGCGCCTCGTCGAGCTGACGGGTGCGCGTTATCACGTGGCGCAGCTTTCCTCGCGGATGTCGGTCGAGGTCATCCGGGCCGCCAAAGCGCGAAAGCTTCCGGTGACCTGCGGCGTCTCCGTCAATCATCTCGTCCTCAACGAAAACGACATCGGCGCCTACCGGACCTTCTTCAAGCTGTCTCCGCCCTTGCGCTCGGAAGACGACCGCCGGGCGCTCGTCGAGGGTGTCGCGGACGGCACGATCGATGTCATCGTCTCGAGCCATGATCCGCAAAGCACCGATACCAAGCGCCTCCCCTTCGCCGAAGCGGAATTCGGCGCCATCGGTCTCGAGACCCTGTTCTCGGCGAGCTTGAGCCTGCATCACAATGAGGGCGTTCCGCTCAGCCGTCTCATCGATGCTCTCTCGGCCAAGCCGGCGCAGATCCTGGGGCTCGAAACCGGCCGCCTGGCACCTGGCGCCCCCGCCGACTTCACTCTCGCCGATATCCATGCGAGCTGGACGGTCGAGGATCACATCCTGCGCTCGCGCTCCAAGAACTCGCCCTTCGAGCATCGAACCCTGGAAGGCCGCGTGCTGGAAACGGTCGTTGCGGGGCGCACCGTCTATGTGTTTGACCAACGCTGACTATGGCAGGATCGTCGTGCCAACGGTCTTCGCCGCCGTCATCAGCGCAGTATCGAGTGATGCGAGCGGCAGTTGTCGGCGTTGAGCCAATTCGAGATAAGCCGCATCGTAGAGCGTGAGCCCGAAACGATCGGCAAGTCGCAGCGTCGCCGACCAGGCATGCTGATTGGTCTCTGGATCTGTCCTGATGTCGATTTGCGCCAAGTCGGCAAGAACTTCGTCTCGAAAAACAGCCGTAATACGATTACGCCTGAGAGCAACGGTAAGACTATTGGCAACCTCGAGGTG
Source organism: Pseudomonadota bacterium (assembly GCA_021828105.1). Taxonomy (GTDB): domain Bacteria; phylum Pseudomonadota; class Alphaproteobacteria; order Rhizobiales; family Aestuariivirgaceae; genus Taklimakanibacter. The sequence continues at coordinate 33,264 of JAKATG010000022.1, read as the reverse complement.
CCAGATTCCCGGCACTACCGCGCCCTGCTCAACTATCCGGTCGAAGAGAGTCTCAATGGCAACCGTGCGCTCATCGCCGTGAACCCAGGCGGCGTCGCGGAACTGTCGAGGACAAGGCTCACGCTCGGCCTTCATTACGAAACGCCTTCCATTCTTCCATCGTAATGGGGGATGAGCCGACAGTCTTCGCTCGATTGCGGATGCGCTCGGCGGCCGCACGCGCAGCGCCGCGATCGCGTTTGGCCGTCTCGCGAACCAGACGTGCTACGGCCTTGCCGTCCCGCGTGATGACGATTTCCTCGCCATCCTCCACCAGGTCGAGCATCTCATTCAGCTTGTTCTTTGCCTCTGAGGCGCCAATCTCCCGCATAGCGGTCTCCACAATTCACTCCAACTAGCTTATAGCAAACAGGAGCGAAGACAAGAACAAAACAGGAATGACCCCTGGCCCGATAGGGAAGAAGGGAGATATGGAGGGATGATGCTCGATTTCGCAGGCGTGACGCCGGTGATGGCGCTCCTCGCCGTCATTCTCGGCTATCTCTCGGGCTCCATTCCCTTCGGATTGCTGTTGACCCGCTGGGCCGGGCTTGGCGATGTCCGTTCCATCGGCTCGGGCAATATCGGGGCCACCAATGTGCTGCGCACCGGCAACAAGAAGCTCGCGGCCCTGACGCTCGTCGCTGACGCGGTCAAGGGAACGATCCCGATCCTCATCATGAAAGAGATGGGCGGCGAGACCGCCGGCCTCATTGCCGGGCTTGCCGCCTTTGCCGGCCATCTCTTCCCCGTCTGGCTCGGCTTCAAGGGCGGCAAGGGGGTGGCCACCAATATCGGCATATTGTTCGGCCTCTACTGGCCTTTGGGGCTCATCTTCCTCGCCGTGTGGCTCATCATGGCCCTCCTCTTCCGCATCTCCTCTCTCTCGGCGCTCACCGCATCGGCCCTGAGCCCGCTCTGGGCCTGGCTTCTCGGCAAGCCCTCTTACGTCCTGCCTCTCATCGTCATCGGCGCCCTCATCTGGATCATGCATCGCGCCAATATCGCGCGGCTCGTCAAGGGCGAGGAAGCGAAGATCAAGCTCGGCTCCCATGCATGAGCGAGCAGGTCCTCGCCGATGACGAGCGCCTCGACTGGCTGCGGCTGATCCGCAGCGAGAATGTCGGTCCCGCACTTTTCGACCAGCTCCTGGAAAGATTCGGCAGCGCCGGCGACGCTCTCGCCGTCCTGCCCGAGCTTTCGCGCCAAGGCGGCCTCAAACGTCCGTTCAAGATCTATAGCGCCCAGCAAGCCGAAGCCGAGATCGCCCGGGCGACGGCCCTTGGCGCGCGCTTCGTCGGCAAGAACGAGCCCGACTATCCGCCTCTGCTTCGCCATATCGACAGCGCGCCGCCCTTGATCTGCATCAAAGGCAAGGCCGAGCTCGCAAAGCGCGAGGCCGTTGCCATTGTCGGCTCGCGCAATGCTTCGGCCAACGGCAAGCGTCTCGCCCGCATGTTCGCCACCGAGCTTGCCGAGGCGGGCTATGCCACCGTCTCCGGCCTGGCGCGGGGCATCGACACCGCCGCCCATGAAGCGGCTCTGACGCGCGGCACCGTCGCCGTCATCGCCAATGGGATCGATATCACCTATCCGCCGGAAAATGCCGGATTGCAGCAAGCGATCGGCACCGACGGGCTGCTGATATCGGAAATGCCGCCCGGCGCCGAGCCGCGCGAGAAGTCGTTCCCTCGCCGCAATCGGATCATTTCCGGCATGAGCCGGGCGGTGATCATCGTCGAAGCGGCTTTGCGCTCGGGCTCGCTCATCACCGCGCGTTTCGCCAATGAACAGGGACGCGAGGTATTCGCCGTGCCGGGCTCGCCCTTCGATCCGCGCGCCGAAGGCACCAACCGCCTCATCCGCGACGGCGCCCATTTGCTGAGCCGCAGCCAGGAGGTGCTCGATGTGCTCTTGCCGATGCAGTCCAGGCTTTCGCACGCCGCGCCGGAAACCGTCGCCATAAAACCTCCGGTCGCGACGGAGATCGACACGCCGGCGCGCGGCGCCGTCCTTGCGCTCCTCGGTCCCGCACCCACCGATATCGACGACCTCATCCGCGAAAGCGGTGTGCCCGCGCAAGCGGTACTCGGTATCCTCCTGGAACTGGAGCTTGCCGGCAAACTTGTCCGTCATGGACGCCAGCTCGTCTCCCTCATCTGACCTCAAGAAAGGCAGCCAATGAAGACAACCGTGACGCCCTTCCTGATGTTCGAAGGCAAGGCCGAGGAAGCGATGACGCTTTATGTATCGGCCATACCCGACAGCAAAGTGGTCGACATCAAGCGCTATGGGCCGGAAGGGCCAGGCGCCGAAGGTTCGATAGTGGTCGCCCGCTTCGTCCTGGCGGGGCAGCCCGTCTTCTGCATCGACAGCCACGTCAAGCATGCTTTCACCTTCACCCCGGCCAACTCCCTTTTCGTCACTTGCGCCAGCGAGGAAGAGCTTGACCGGATCGCCGCCGTCCTGGCTGATGGTGGACAATGGCTCATGCCGATAGGCAATTACGGCTTCAGCCGGAAATTCGGCTGGTTCAACGACCGCTATGGCGTCTCCTGGCAGGTGAACTGGGAGTAAACGTCAACTTTTGACACTACGTCATATTGTTGCCGTCTGCGCCAATCTATAGTCCCACCATCGAAAATGTATGTAAAAGTTGTATTTTACAATCTTAAGGCGATTTTTTCGAAAGGTTTTGCCAGCCATGCGCCCTTGAGCAGGCTTGCGGGCCCGAATTGATCCCTATATGAGGCCCGTCCTAGTTTTTTGAACGCAAGATAATGACAGTCGTCGTCGTCGAATCGCCTGCAAAGGCCAAAACGATCAATAAGTATCTGGGCAAGGACTATACCGTCCTCGCCTCCTACGGCCATGTGCGCGATCTGCCGCCCAAGGACGGTTCGGTGCGTCCCGATGAGGACTTCGCCATGTCCTGGGAGGTCGACGCCAAGTCGGCCAAGCGCATGTCCGACATCGCCGCCGCCCTCAAGGCCTCGGACCGCCTGATCCTTGCGACCGACCCTGACCGCGAGGGCGAGGCTATTTCCTGGCACGTGCTCGAAATCCTGAAGAAGAAGGGTGCCCTCAAGGGCAAGGAGATCGACCGGGTCGTCTTCAACGCCATCACCAAGCAATCGGTGCTCGATGCGATGAAGCATCCGCGGCAGGTCGACCCTGCCCTCGTCGATGCCTATCTCGCCCGCCGCGCCCTCGATTATCTCGTCGGCTTCACCCTGTCGCCCGTCCTGTGGCGCAAGCTGCCGGGCGCCCGCTCGGCGGGACGCGTCCAATCGGTGGCGCTGCGCCTCATCTGCGACCGCGAGCTCGAAATCGAAGCCTTCAGGGCCCAGGAATACTGGACCATCGATGCGAGCTTCACCTCGCCCAGGGGCGATGCCTTTTCGGCCAGGCTCAATGCCATTGGCGGCAAGCGCCTGGGCAAGCTCGATATCGAGAACGAGGCGTCCGCCAAGGCCATCGTCTCGGCGCTCAAGGGCGCCAAATTCTCCGTCGACACGATCGAATCGAAGCCGGTCAAGCGCCACCCCTATCCGCCCTTCCGCACCGCGACCTTGCAGCAGGAAGCCTCGCGCAAGCTCGGCTTCTCTTCCGCCAGGACCATGCAGGTCGCCCAGCGTCTCTATGAGGGCGTCAATATCGGCGGCGAGGTGACCGGTCTCATTACTTATATGCGAACCGATGGTGTCGACCTCGCCGGCGAGGCGATCGCCGCCACCCGCAACGCGATCCTCAAGCGCTTCGGCGAGCCTTATCTGCCGTCGGTGCCGCGCAAATACACCACCAAGGCCAAGAACGCGCAGGAAGCGCATGAAGCGATCCGGCCGACCGACCTGTTCCGCTTCCCGGAAAATATCCGCCGCCATCTCGATGCCGACCAGCAGGCGCTCTATGACCTTATCTGGAAGCGCACGATCGCGAGCCAGATGGAAAGTGCCGAGATCGAGCGCACCACCGCCGATATCGGCGCCAAGGGCAATGACGGCAAGGCCTATTCCTTCCGCGCCACGGGCTCCGTCGTCAAATTCGACGGCTTCCTCAAGCTCTATCAGGAAGGCCTCGATGACGAGGAGGACGAGGATGCCAAGCGCTTGCCGTCACTGGCGCGCGGCGATGGTGTCGGCGTCCAGGCGATCACGCCCGAGCAGCATTTCACCGAGCCGCCGCCGCGTTATTCGGAAGCCACTCTCATCAAGAAGCTGGAAGAGCTCGGCATCGGCCGGCCCTCGACCTATACGGCCATCTTCTCGACCTTGCGCGACCGCGGCTATGTCCGGCTCGACAAGAAGCGCCTGATCCCCGAAGACAAGGGCCGGCTCGTCACCGCCTTCCTCGAAGCCTTCTTCAAGCGCTATGTCGAATATGACTTTACCGCCAATCTCGAGGAGCAGCTCGACCGCGTCTCCAATGGCGAGATCGACTGGAAGGCTGTCCTGCGCGACTTCTGGCAGGATTTCACCGGCTCGGTCGGCGAGATCCAGGATCTGCGCATCACCAATGTGCTCGATGCGCTGAACGAGATTTTGGGCCCGCATGTGTTCCCGGAGCGCGCCGATGGCGCGCCGGCACGCGCCTGTCCCTCCTGCGCCAATGGCCAATTGTCGCTCAAGATCGGCAAGTTCGGCGCCTTTGTCGGCTGCTCGAATTATCCCGACTGCCGCTTTACGCGCCAGATCACGCCGGGCAACGGCTCGGAAGAGGCGGTGCCCGCCGAGGGCATCCTCATCGGCCATGATCCCGAGACCGGCCTTGCCGTCACGAGGCGGGACGGCCGCTTCGGGCCCTATCTGCAGCTGGGCGAAGCGAGCGAGGATGAGAAGCCGCGCCGTGCCTCGATCCCCAAGAAGAGCGATCCGGCGAGCATCGATCTCGAAACCGCGTTGCGGCTCCTGTCGCTGCCGCGCGAGGTGGGACTCCATCCTGAGACCGGCAAGCCGATCGTCGCCAATTTCGGCCGCTTCGGTCCCTTCATCCTGCATGACGGGATCTATGCCACGCTCAAAGACCCCGAGGACGTCTATACGGTCGGGCTCAACCGTGCCGTCGACCTCATCGCCGAGAAAAAGGAGAAAAGCGCCAACCGCAAGCGGCCGGGCGCTCTCAAGGAGCTCGGCGAGCATCCGGATGGCGGTCCGATCCATGTGATGTCGGGACGCTATGGCCCCTATGTGAAATGGGGCAAGGTGAATGCGACACTCCCTTCGGACAAGGCGCCCGAGGAGACGACGCTCGAAGAAGCGATCGCCCTCGTCAATGCCCGCGCCGGCAAAGGCAAGTCCAAGGGGAAGAGCGAGGCGGCGGAAAAGCCCGCCAAGGCCAGCAAGGCGGCGAAGCCCAAGGCAAAACCGGCGAAGCCCGCGGCCAGGGCGGCCAAGCGAAGCAAGAAGGCGGCGGCGCCAGACAAAGTGAGCGCCTGAGACCGTGGCGCGGAAGGCGAAGTTACCCCTCCCCGATCTGCCGACGGCCGACCAGCTCATCGACTTCATCAAGACCAGTCCCGGCAAAGTGGGCAAGCGCGAGATCGCGCGCGCCTTCAGCATCAAGGGCAGCGACCGCATCGCGCTCAAGCGCCTTTTGAAGACCCTCGAGGACGAGGGCAAGCTCAAGCGCGCCGGACGCGCCATCAGCAAGGCGGGTGAGCTGCCATCGATCACCGCGCTCGAGATCGTGGCGCGCGACCATGATGGCGAGCTCATCGCGGAACCTGCCGACTGGGACGAGGACGCCTCAGGTCCCCGCCCCAAGGTCCTTATCGTCGCGCAAGCCGCGAAAGGGACATTGGAAGAGGCGCGACCCGCGGCCGTCGGCGATCGCGTCCTCGCCCGGATAGAGCCCGACAAGGATCCCAAGATCCCCTTTCACGGCCGCATCATCCGCAAGCTCACCTCGCGCAGCACGCGGGTGCTCGGCATATTCCGCCATGCCAAGGGCCAGGGCGCCCGCATCGTGCCGATCGACAAGAAGGCGCGCGGTGAATTGCAGGTGCAGCCCGGCCACGAGAACAGCGCCAAGCCCGGCGAGCTCGTCGCGGTCGAGGTTATGCGCGGGCGTGGCCACGGCCTCGCCTCGGCGCGGGTCAAGGAGCGGCTCGGCGACATCACCGATCAGCGCAACATCTCACTCATCGCCATCGAGCATCACGGCATTCCGTCCGAATTTCCGGCACGCGTTCTGGCTGAAGCAGACGCGCTCAAGCGCTTCTCGCCGGCGAACCGCGTCGATTTGCGCGATTATCCGCTAATCACCATCGATCCGCCCGATGCGCGCGATCATGATGATGCGGTGTGGGCCGAGCCTGACGACGATCCCAAGAATGAAGGCGGCGTCAAGGTGCTGGTCGCCATCGCCGATGTCGCCACCTATGTGCGCGCGGGCTCGGCGCTCGACCATGAGGCGCGCATCAGGGGCAATTCGGTCTATTTCCCCGACCGCGTCGTGCCGATGCTGCCGGAGCGCATCTCCAACGATCTGTGCTCGCTGCGCGAAGGCGAAGATCGGCCGTGCCTCGCCTGTTTCATGACCTTCGACCGACAGGGCACGAAGCGGAAGCATCATTTCGTCCGCGGCATCATGCGCTCGGCCGCCAAGCTTTCCTATAGCCAAGCGCAAGCGGCGATCGATGGGCGCCCCGACGCCAAGACCGAGCCTCTGCTCGAATCCGTGCTGCGACCGCTGTGGCAAGCCTACAAAGTGGTGCTCAAAGGCCGCAACAAGCGCGAACCGCTCGAGCTCGATCTGCCCGAACGGAAACTGATCCTCGATGCCCATGGCCTCATCGAGCGTGTCGTGACACCCGACCGGCTCGATGCCCACAAGCTCATCGAGGAGTTCATGATCCAGGCCAATGTCGCCGCCGCCGAGCTTCTCGAAGCGCGCAAGGTGCCGCTACTCTACCGCGTCCATGCCGAACCTGCGCCAGAAAAGATCAAAAGCCTGGGCGAGTTCCTCAAAACCGTCGGCATCAATCTCGCCAAGGGCCAGCGCATGCAGCCGCGGAACTTCAACCAGATTCTGAAGGAAGTCGAAGGCAAGGACTATCAGCATGTGGTGAATGAGGTCGTGCTGCGGACCCAGGCGCAGGCCGTCTATGACACCGACAATATCGGGCATTTCGGTCTTCACTTGCGGCACTATGCGCATTTTACCTCACCCATCCGGCGTTATGCTGACCTCATCGTGCACCGCGCCCTCATTACCGCTCTCAATTTCGGACCCGACGGCCTGTCGCCGGAGGACATCGCGCGCATGGGCGACACCGCCGAGCTCGTTTCCGGCGCTGAAAGACGGGCCATGGCGGCGGAACGCGAAACCGTCGATCGGCTGATCGCCAGCCATCTCTCGTCCCAGATCGGGGCGCGTTTCCGAGGCCGCATCGGCGGCGTGGTGGCGGCGGGCCTCTTCATCACCCTCAACGATACGGGTGCTGACGGCTTCATCCCGGCCGGCACGCTGGGCGCGGATTATTTCGGCTATGACGAGACACGGCGCGCTCTGATCGGCGAGCGTACCGGCGAGACATTCCAGCTCGGCGATCCGGTCGAGGTCCGGCTTGTCGAAGCCGCACCCGTCTCGGGCGGCCTGCGCTTCGAGATGCTGAGCGAGGGCCGCAAGGGCAAGCCCCAGCCGCGCCGGTCGATGCGCGGCCGCATCCGGAACCGCGGAAGGCGCTGACCATGCCCGTCGTGATTGAGAATGCCGTGCCCGATGTGGAACCACCGCCGCGCTCATGGCCGAATGCCATCATGCATGGATTCCTGCGCCGCTGTCCCGCTTGCCGCGAAGGCCGGCTGCTGGCGGGCTTCGTCAAGGTGAATGACGCCTGCCCCCGTTGCGGCGAGGAATTCCATCACCAGCGCGCCGATGATGCGCCGCCCTATTTCACCATCTTCATCGTCGCTCACATCATCGTGCCCCTGGTGCTCGTGGTCGAAAAGCTCTGGCGGCCCGACCTCCTCATCCACATGCTGATATGGATTCCGGCGACGCTCATCCTGACGCTGGCGCTCATGCCGGCGATCAAGGGCGCCATCGTCGGATTGCAATGGGCACTGCGCATGCATGGTTTCAGCGGAAAGAGCGAAGAATGAGCAAGCGCGACCCCGACCTCACGGCGTCGCGCCGCTTTTTCGAGGCGCAGAAGCCGCGCGACGCCGCGACCCTGATCATCGTGCGCCATGACGATGCGACGCCCAAGGTGCTGCTCGGCCAGAGGCATGACAGCCATGCCTTCATGCCCAACAAATTCGTCTTTCCGGGTGGGCGGCTCGACACCAGCGACATGCGAACGAAGGTCGGCCAAGACCTGCATCCGCTGGTGCATGAAAAATTGCTGAAACACATGCGCGGGCGGGTGAGCCCGTCGCGCGCCCGCGGTCTCGCCATTGCGGCCATCCGGGAGACTTATGAAGAGACCGGACTTTTGCTCGGGAACTTGCGCGCCGCCTCCACTCTCGCAAACGAGGAGTGGCGCGGCGTCTTGTCCGCGACGGAGCTCGACCTTTCGAATTTGCGTTTCTTCGCCCGCGCCATAACGCCGCCCGGCCGCACCCGTCGCTTCGATTCACGTTTCTTTGTTGCCCATGCGCGGCATATCGGCAATCTCGACAATCCCGGGCATCCGGGATCAGGCGAGCTCCTCAAGCCGCTTTGGTTCAGCTTCACCGAAGCGCTCGAGCTCGACTTGCCCCAGATCACGCGCGATATCCTGAAGCGGCTCCAGCCGCTGATGGAGAAGCAGGAAGAGCTGGAGCCGGATCAGCCGGTCTCCTTCCAGTATTTCAAAGGCAAGAGCTGGCGCGAAGACGTGTTGTGATCACTCGACCACAACCTCGGCGCCGACCTCGACGCGATTGAAGAGATCGATGACCTCCTCATTGAGGAGCCTGACGCAGCCCGAAGAGACGGCGAGACCGATGCTCCAAGGCTGGTTGGTGCCGTGGATGCGATACATGGTCTCCCCGATATAGAGAGCGCGGGCTCCCAGCGGGTTTTCAGGTCCGCCGACCATGTGGGCCGGGATATAGTTGCCGCGCTGCGCCTCGCGCTCGATCATTTCCTTCGGTGGACGCCAATCTGGCCATTCCGCCTTGCGGGTGATCCTGTCCGTCCCTGACCAGGTGAAACCCTCACGGCCGACACCAATGCCGTAGCTGATGGCGCGGCCGCCCGGCAGGACATAATAGAGCTTGCGCTCCGCTGTGCGGATGATGATCGAGCCCGGCGCCATTGACGTCGTGAAGTCGACGAATTCCTTGCCCTTATAGGTCGAGCGGCGCATGCGCGGCTGCTCGGTATTCATGCCGCCGATGATCTCGAATGTGTCGCCTGAGAAGGTAATCGGCTCGGCCCTGGCCTCTGCGGCCAGCACCGCCAAAGCGGTCAATCCCGCCATGGATGAGAGGAAACGCATATACATACTCATTGTCGCCGGCACAGGAAGCGACCCGGAAGCATGAAGCGGAGTGGTTAAGACTCCCTTTCGGAGGCTTCGCCCAGGACCGTACCGCCCAGCGCGAAACCAGACAACAGGCCGCGCATCGTCCGGGCGCTGCGCCGCGTCACCGGATGGCGCCAATTGGGGGCGATCTCCAGCAAGGGCGTCAGCACGAAATCGCGCTCGGCGATGCCGGGATGCGGGAGCTTGAGCCGACCATGGCGAACGAGCCCGTGATAGTCGAGAAGATCGAGATCGAGCGTGCGCGGCCCCCAGCGCATGCGGCGGCGACGGCCGGCACGACGCTCTATGTCATGCAGGTGATGCATGAGCGCCTCGGGCGGCATCGCGGTCGCGATCCGTGCCACCGCATTGACGAAGCTCGGCTGGTTCACCTTGCCGAAAGGCGCCGTCTCGACCAGGCTCGATGCGACAACCAGCTTCGTGCCGTTGCCGTCGAGTTCGCGCAAAGCGCGCAGCACCGTGTCCCGCGGTCCCCCCCAGGGGCCGGAAACATTGCTGCCGAGGGCGACAAGGATCATAATTGGCCTTGAGCCTTGCCCGGCGAGCGATTATCAAGGCTCTGTTTCAAATAGGAGATTTCGATCATGAATTTTTACCAGGACGAACGTTTGGCGCTTTTTATCGACGGTGCAAATCTTTACGCAACAGCAAAATCACTCGGTTTCGACATCGACTACCGGCGGCTCCTCGGCTTCTTCCGCAAGCGCTCCCGCCTGATCCGGGCCATCTATTATACCGCCCTCATGGAAGATGCCGAATATTCGCCCATCCGGCCGCTGATCGACTGGCTCGACTACAACGGCTACCGGGTGGTCACCAAGCCCGCCAAGGAATTCACCGACTCGCTCGGGCGCCGCAAGGTGAAGGGCAATATGGACATCGAGCTCGCCATCGACGTCATGCAGCTCGCCGACAGCCTCGATCACATCGTCCTGTTTTCGGGCGATGGCGATTTCCGGTCGCTGATCCAGGCGGTGCAGGCAAAGGGCAAGCGCACCAGCGTCGTCTCGACGCTCACCACCCGCCCGCCCATGGTGGCGGACGAATTGCGCCGCCAGACCGACCAGTTCATCGATCTCGCCGATCTGCGCGACGAGATCGGACGCGAGCCGAATGAGCGCATCGAGCGGGCCCGCGAGCGCTCGGCCCCGGTACAGAGTGCGGGATCGTTCGAGGACTTCGCCGACATCTGAGCGCCCTCAGGTGGTCCCTGCCCCCAACTGTCCGCTTTGCCCGCGGCTCCAGGCTTTCCGGGACGATCAGCGGAGGGCGCATGGCGACTGGTTCAACGCGCCGGTCCCTTCATTCGGCAACAGTGACGCGCGCCTCCTGGTCGTGGGCCTCGCTCCGGGCCTGCGCGGCGCCAACCGCACCGGCCGTCCCTTCACCGGCGACTATGCCGGCGACCTTCTCTATGCGACGCTCCTGCGCTTCGGCTTTGCCGACGGCGTCTATCGCGCCGACCCGCAGGACGGCCTCACCCTCATCGACTGCATGATCACCAATGCGGTGCGCTGCGTCCCACCCGAGAACAAGCCGCTGCCCGCCGAGATCAAGACCTGCAACACGTTCCTGAAAGATCAGATCGCCAGCCTGCCACGCTTGTCCGCCATCGTGGCGCTCGGCCGTATCGCCCATGACGCGGCCCTCGTGGCACTCGGGGAGAAGAAGTCGCGCCATGCTTTCGGTCATGCAGCGCAGCATAGTATCGGCCGGCTCACGCTTTTCGACAGCTATCACTGCTCGCGTTACAATACGAATACCGGCGTGTTGACCACGGAGATGTTCGAAAAGGTCTTCGCCGCCGTCCGCGCGGCGATTGGATAGGCCTATCCTCGCTGCAGCCCTGGCGGATAAGCCGAAAGGGGTGCTCATGACCGGCAAAAGCCTCACGATCAAGGATCATTATGACGCCGAGCTCGCGCGTCACAACGAGCGGCTGCGGGCGATGACCCGCATCGGCTCCACCGATCGCGTGCTCGACGTGGGCTGCGGGGCCGGACAGACCACGCGCGAGGCGGCGCGCGCCGCATCGTCCGGCAGCGTGCTCGGCGTCGACATCTCGGATGAAATGCTCGAACGTGCCCGCTGCCTGACCGCCGAAGCGGGCCTTCACAACGTCACCTACGAGCTCGCCGATGCCACGGTCCACCGGTTCACACCGAAGCACTTCGACGTGGCGATCAGCCGTTTCGGCACCATGTTCTTCGCCGATCCCGTCGCCGGTTTCGCAAATCTGGCATCCGCCTTGCGACCAGGGGCACATCTGGTGATGATGGTCTGGCAAACTGGCGAGCGCAATGAATGGGAGACCCAGATCCGTCAGGCCTTGATGAAGGGTGATCGCGTCGTTCCCGCCGCTCCAGGGCAGGATCCCTTCTCTCTTGGCGAGCCCTCCATTGTGGAAGCGATCCTCGACAAGGCCGGCTTCTCTGATGTCCGTCTCACTGATGTGCGAGAGCCCGTCTATTACGGTCCGGACGTCGAAACGGCCTATGACATCATCATGAGCATGCGCGGCACCGATGGGATGCTCGCGGCACTTGATCCGGACACGCGCGAGCTTGCCCTGCAGCGGCTGCGCGCCACCCTCGCCCAGCATGCCACGGCCCAGGGCGTATTGTTCGACTCGCGCGCCTGGATCGTAGAGGCCCGATGCTAGCCTTTTTCGCGCAACAGCCGCGCCTTCTCGCGGTTCCACGAGCGTTCCTTGATCGTGTCGCGCTTGTCATGCAGTTTCTTGCCGCGCGCCAGAGCGATGCCGACCTTGGCCCGCCCGCGGGCGTTGAAATAGACGCGTAGCGGCACGATGGTGAGCCCGTCGCGCAGCACGCCGCCCGACAGCTTGTCGATCTCGCGCGCATGCAGGAGCAGACGGCGCGGCCGTTTCGTCTCGTGGTTGAACCGGTTGGCCTCGCGATATTCCGGAATATAGGCGTTGACCAGGAAAAGCTCGCCGTCCCTGACCGCAGCGTAGGATTCAGCGATATTCGCCTTGCCGGAGCGCAGCGATTTCACCTCGGGGCCTTTGAGCTCGATGCCCGCCTCATAGGTGTCGATGATTTCGTAGTCGAAGCGCGCGCGCCGGTTGTCGGCGACGACTTTTACGCCGTCCTCCTTGCGCGAGGATTTCGTTCCGCCGCTCTTGGACGACATGATATCCTCAGTTCAGCAATCCGGCATGCACCATCGCGGCGCGCACCTGCTTCCTGCAGGCCTCCGAAGGTTCGACCAGCGGCAGCCTTATATCGGCCTGGCAGTGGCCGAGCAGGCTCACCGCATATTTGACCGGCGCCGGCGATGTCTCGACGAAGAGCGCGGTGTGGAGCGGCATCAGCCGGTCCTGCAGCTTAAGCGCCTTGCGGTAATCACCGGCCAAGGTCGCGTTCTGGAACTCGGCGCACAGGCGCGGCGCCACATTCGCCGTCACCGAGATGCAGCCGACGCCGCCATGCGCGTTGAAGCCGAGTGCGGTTCCATCCTCGCCCGAGAGCTGGATGAAATCCTCACCCGATATCTCGCGCTGGCGCGACGGACGGGTCAGGTCGGCGCTCGCATCCTTGGTGCCGATGATATTGGCGTGGTCCTTGGCGAGGCGCGCCAGGGTCTCGACCGAGATATTGGCGACCGTCCGGCCCGGCACATTGTAGACGAGGATGGGAATGTCCACCGCCTTGGCGATGGCGCTGAAATGGGCATAGAGCCCGTCCTGGGTCGGCTTGTTGTAATAGGGCACGACGACCAGGGCGGCATCCGCCTTGGCGTTCTTGGCATGGAGCGTATATTCGATCGCCTCATCGGTGTTGTTGGAACCCGTGCCGGCGATGACCGGAACCCGGCCGGCCGCGACCTCTATGGTGATCTCGATCACGCGCTTGTGTTCTTCCGGGGTGACGGTCGGCGATTCCCCGGTCGTGCCCACCGGGACGAGCCCATGACTGCCTTCTTTGATCTGCCAATTCACAAATTTCCGGAACGCGTCCTCGTCGATGCGTCCGTTCTTCATAGGCGTGATCAAAGCAGGAAAAGAACCCTTGAGTTGCACTGTCTGGTCTCCGGTAAGGACTTGGCAACCATGCGCTGGCTACAGTTCTCTGGTTCCGCGCAAGCCCATGGTTGCGCGGCACATTAGACGCTCGCCCAAAGACCGGCAAGCAGAGTAAAATGGCTGTTTCGACCGGCCACAGGACGGTCGCAATTGGTTTATAGGGGTTGAGGCCGACAGGGCCACAGGCAGGGACATAATTGATGAATCGGGGATTTTCGGCGGGGTTGCTCTTTTTTGCGCTGGTCGGTTCGACGGCGCTCACCGTGACAGTTCCCCTGAGCCAGCCAGTGCTCGCGGCTCCGCAGGTGAGCCGGAGCGCCGTTTCGGCCGCCGACGCCGCCTTCAAGGGCAATTACAGCGATGCCGGCGCCCTGGCGCAGCGATCGGGTGATCCCGCCGCAGCCAAGCTGGTCGAGCTCATCTATCTGCGCAACAACTGGAAGGAAGCGGGCTATCGGCGCATCATGGCGTTCCTCGATGCCGCGCCGCAATGGCCGTCGTCGGAAACGCTGCTCAAGCGCGCCGAGCAGAGCCTCTATGTCAGCCGCGCCCCGGCCCAAACCGTGCTCGCGCATTTCGAGAAGCGCAAGCCGCTGACCGCGGAGGGCACACTCGCTCTGGCACGCGCCCAACTCGAAACCGGCAACACTGACGCGGCACGCCGCTCGGTCCGACGCGTCTGGCTCAATGAGACGCTCGATGCGGCGACGGAGCGTCAGATCGGTAACGAATTCGGCTCTCTCATCACCAGCGACGACCGCAGGGAGCGCCTGTGGCGCCTGGTCTACAAGCAGGAAACCAATGCGGCGATCCGCATGGCGAAATCCTTGCCTCGTGATTATCAGGCGGCGGCAAAGGTCGCCCAGTCACTCATCCGCGGCGTCGGCGGTGCCGAGAAGCAGTATCAGTCGCTGTCGGGCGCGATGAAGCAGCAGCTCGGCGTGCGCTATGCGCTGGCGCGTTACTACCGCAGGACCAACAAGCCGGACAAAGCGGCGCAGATCCTGCTCAATGTCCCCGCCGATCATGCGGTCATCGGCGACGGCGAAGCCTGGTGGGTCGAGCGCCGCCTGATCGCGCGCATGCTGCTCGATCCGCGCCGGCCCGCCACGGGCAAGACCGCCTATCAGCTCGCCCGTGCGAATGGTTTCTCGGATGGTGAATTCCTGGCCGAGGGCGAGTTCCTGGCCGGCTGGATTGCGCTGCGCTTCCTCAAGGACGAGAAGACGGCGCTCAAGCATTTCAGCAAGCTCCAGGCGGGTGTAGAGACACGCACGGATGGCGCGCGTGCTGCCTATTGGATCGGGCGTTCCTATGCAGCGCTCGGCGACAAGGCCAACGCCAAGGCGGCCTATCGCGATGCCGCGCAAGTGCCGACCGTCTATTACGGGCAATTGGCGCGCGAAGAACTAGGCTTGGGCGGCCAAGCCATCACGATCACAGGCGGACAGCCTTCAGCTGGAGCACAGGCGCGCGTCGACGATGATGAAGTCATGCGCGCCTTCCAGATGGTGGCCGAGACCGGCCGCAGCCGCGAGCTCAACATGTTCTTGTGGTCGCTTTCGGCCCGCTTCAAGAACAGCGACGAAATGAGTGCCGCCGCGCGCAACATATCGACGGCGGGCGGTCCATCTACGGCCGTCAGGTTCGCCAAGCTCGCCGGACAGAAAGGCGTCGATATCGACTATTGGGCCTATCCGACCAAGGCGATGCCCGACTGGCGCCAGATCGGTCCGCCGGTCGAACGCGCCCTCGTCTATGGCCTGTCACGCCAGGAAAGCGAGTTCGATCCCAAGGCCGGCAGCCCCGTCGGCGCGCAAGGACTCATGCAATTGATGCCCGGAACGGCCAAGCTGGTGGCCAAGCAATATGGCCTTCCCTATGCCCCGGCCAAGCTCACCGCCGATCCCGCCTATAATGTGAGGCTGGGCGCGGCGCATCTGGGCGATCTCATCCAGGAATTCAACGGCTCCTATATCCTCACCCTTGCCGCCTACAATGCCGGCCCGGGCCGCTCACGCGACTGGGTCGAAGAGCATGGCGATCCGCGCTCCGGCCATGTCGATCCGATCGATTGGGTCGAGATGATCCCGTTCACCGAGACGCGCAACTATGTGCAGAAGGTGATGCAGAACGTCCATGTCTATCGCTCGCGCATCTCCCCCAAGACGATGCATCCGATGACCGCCGATCTCAGCCGCGGCTCGCCGGGCGCGATCACGCTCGCCAATTCGGCGGAAGCCGGCTCCGCTAGTTGCTCGGGCTCCAATATCGTCGAACTGATCACCGGCTGCGATTGAGCCCATGGGAGCGCAAGCCTCCCATCGCGACATCCATTTCACCTCGGCGGATGGCCTCATGCTCTATGGGCGCGACTATCCGGCGAGCGATGGCAAGACGCCGATCCTCTGTCTCGCGGGCCTCACGCGCACATCGCGCGATTTCGAGCCTCTGGCGCATTGGCTCGCCGGCAAAAGGCGCCTCATCACGATGGATTACCGGGGCCGCGGCCGGTCCGCCTATGCGGCGGATCCTCTGACCTATCGCCCGGATATCGAGCTTGGCGACGCGCTCCGCCTGCTCGATCACCTTGGCATCGAGCAGGTCAATATCATCGGCACCTCGCGCGGCGGCATCATCGCTATGATCATGGCGGCGCAGTTTCCGCAGCGCCTGAAAGGCGTGCTGTTGAACGACGTCGGCCCGGTCATCGAGAGAGCCTCGCTGCTGCGTATACGGAGCTATCTTGGCAAGGCGCTCGCCTTTACGAACTGGGATGACGCCGTGACGGCGCTGAAAGACAGCAATCCGGGATTCGAGCAGTTGAGCGATGCCGATTGGCTGAGCTTTGCTCACAGGGTCTTCATTGAGGAGAATGGGCGGATTTCGCAGGACTACGACCTGCGTCTCGCCAAGGCCTTTCCCACGGATGAGGAGATCGAGAAAGCGGACTCTCCCGACCTGTGGCCGCTCTTCGACGCCCTGATGGCCTTCCCGGTGATGGTGCTCAGGGCGGAAAATTCCGATCTGCTGAGCGCTCAGACCGTCGCCCAGATGAAGAAACGCCATGCGCGCCTTGCCGCCTATACGATCAAGGACCGCGGACATGTGCCGTTTCTCGACGAGCCGGGCGCCAAGGCGGCGATCAAGGCCTGGCTCGAGATCGTCTAAAGCGTGATGAGTTCGGAAAGTATCGTCCCCCGTTCACCCCCTGCGGGGTGGGGTTATGAATCGGATTTCCGCGTGCGCGTGCCCGACTGGGTCTCGCCTTTCTTGTTCTGCAGGCCGCCGGTGCCGTAAAGCTTGTGGAACTCGTCTTCCTTGCCTTC
The DNA here is from genome assembly GCA_021828105.1 of Pseudomonadota bacterium. Taxonomy (GTDB): domain Bacteria; phylum Pseudomonadota; class Alphaproteobacteria; order Rhizobiales; family Aestuariivirgaceae; genus Taklimakanibacter. The sequence continues at coordinate 16,373 of JAKATG010000022.1, read as the reverse complement.
GGCCAGAAGCTTGGCCTGCCGTGTCCACTCCTCCCGCACGATGCGGCCGTTGAACTTCAGATGATCATCCACCCAGGCGATCTCCTCCTCGGTCCAGGCGGCGATCTGGTCGAAATGGAAGAAGCCGAGCCCATGCAAGGTCTTTTCGTTCTTGGGCCCGATGCCACTGATCCGCTGGAGATTGTCGGCCTTGCCCTCCCGGGCGCCGGCAATGCCCTGCGGCCGTGCAGGTGTGCCGGCGACGACGGCCGGCTCCTCCTGTGTCGCTAGAGCAACGCCCGCGGCTTTCACGGCTTCAGCGCCTGGGCTGCGCAAAGGCTCATCGGCCGCTCTGGGCGGTGCGCCGCGCGTCGTCGCACGCGTGGTCTCGCCGCCGAACAGCTTATGCAGGATGCAGCCGATGATGCAGCCGATGAAGAAAGCGAGGAGCGCCCACAAGGCAAGCTCGAGAATGAGATGTGACATGGTTTTGCCTTTCCGCCGCTAATACGCCATTGCCTCAGCGCCTGTCTTCTCTCGAGCACGTCATCCAGCCCACGATGACCCCGAGCCCCAGGGCCACCGCCAGCCAGATCCAGTTTTCTCTCGCCAGAAACACCGTATCGTGGAAATTCCAGAAATCGACCATGACCGGTCCCTTCTATTTTACGATCTTGATTTCGATGCGCCGGTTGCGGGCCCGGCCCTCATCCGTCCCGTTGTCGCCCACGGGAACGGTCTCGCCATAGCCGACCGCGGAAAGCCGGTCCGCGGCGACGCCCGCTTCGCCCAGCGCGTGCATGACAGCAACGGCGCGGCGCTCGCTCAGCGCCTGATTATAGGGCTCCGAACCGATATTGTCGGTATGTCCGCCGATCTCGAGCTTTTCCGCCGGACAGGTCGCGGCAATCGCAGACAGGTCCTTGATGATGGCGGCCGCCGCCGGCGTCACCGCCGATTTGTCGCGATCGAAATGCAACGGGCGATCGAGCAATGTCTTGGCGAGGCCCGTCGTGCAATCGGCAGTCGGCGGTGTCGTCGTCGGTCCAGTGGTGGTCGGCTCGGTCGTCGTCGGCTCCGTGGTCGGCGGCTCGGTGGTTGTCGGTTCCGTGGTCGGCGTCTCGGTCGTTGTCGGTTCCGTGGTCGGCGGCTCGGTGGGTGTCGGTTCCGTAGTCGTCGGCTCAGTGGGCGTCGGTTCCGTAGTCGTTGGCTCAGTGGGCGTCGGTTCCGTAGTCGTCGGCTCAGTGGGCGTCGGTTCCGTAGTCGTCGGTCCCGTGGGCGTCGGCTCCGTGGTCGTCGGTCCCGTGGGCGTCGGCTCCGTCGTTGTCGGCTCTGTAGGGGGAGGCTCCACAGGAGTCGGTTCCGTCGCCGCTTCCTTGATGAGGACCTCGAAGCGGGTCTGGTCGGCAGCGGAGCGGCCGCGCTTGTCGGTCGCAGTGGCGACCACGTCATAGCTTCCAGGCTGAAGCTTGTCCGTGACGGTCAGCGACCAGTTGCCCTTGCCATCGGATTTGAGGCTCTCGTCCCCACCGAGTTTCGCCGTCTTGTTGTTGAACGTGACGGCGAGTTCCGCGGCATCGCCCTCGGGCCAGGTGCCGGAGATGGCGGCCGGACTCTCGGCTGAGGCATAGAGCTTGACGGTCGGCGTTGCCGGCCCTGCCGCATCGACGCTGAGTTCGTCTTTCGTCGTATCGGTGACGAGCTTGCCGGCAGCGTCCGTCGTCTCGACGACGACATCATAGATGCCGTCCTTCAGCGGCGCCGGCAGCTTCAAGCTCCATTGGCCGGAAGACGAGGTCAATTCCTCATTGGCGCCGAGGGTGTATCCCGCCTCGGCCAGCGTCACCTTGAGCGATTTAGCGGCGCCTTCGGCCCAGGTGCCGGTGATGGTCGGGCGCGCTGCCGTGGCCTCCTGCACCGTCACGGTCGGCGCCGTCATGTCGGCGACCGGCGGTGATGGCGAGGTTGCGTCCTCGGCGACGACAAGCTCGTCCTTGCTCGCATCGGCGGAGACATTGCCGAAGCCGTCGACGGCTTCGACGATCACATCATATGTGCCGGCGGGCAGCTCTGCCGGCGGCATCAGCGACCAGGTCTCGCCATCGGCGGTGAGGGCCGCATCCTGCCCCAGCGTGTAGCTGTGGCCGGCCAAGGTCGCTCGCAGGACCTTGGTGTCACGCGGCGCGAAGCTTCCGGTCACCGGCAAGCTTGTCGCCTCGTTGACGACAGGGACCGCGGGCGCGGTGGCGTCGACTTCGATCTCGGCCACCGTCTCGTCCTTCGCGACATTGCCTTGGGCATCGGTCACCGTCACCACGGCGTCATAGATGCCGTCCTTGAGCGGCGCGGCGATATCGAGACGCCAGTTGCCGGTACCATCCGAGGTCAGGTTGGCATCGCGGCCGAGCTCATAGGCCTTGCCGCCGACCGCCACCTGAAGCTTGCTGCCTTGTGCCTCGCCCCAGCTTCCCGAAACGAGCGGCGTCGAATCGTTCCCGGAATATTTGGCGACGGTCGGTCCCGGCGGCTTGGAGGAGATAGTGACGGCATCGGGCATGTTGAGCCGGGCGCTGTTCCCGGCGGCATCGATCGCTTCCACGGTCAGGTCGTAAGCACCGTCGGCGAGGGGCTCCGGCAGCGTCAATGTCCAGTTGCCGCCCGCCGATGCCAGAGCGGGATCCTGGCCCAGCGTGTAGGTCTTGTCCGCGAGCCCGACCTTCAGCGCCGCGGCATCGCCTTCCGCCCAGCTTCCCGAGAGGCTCTGCGGCGACACCTGGCTGGTGACGGGCGCGAAGACCGGCAAGGGCGGCGCCACCGTGTCGATGGTGATCTTACCCTGCGTCGCGGTCTTGGACGTGGCGCCCGCGCCATCGTCGACTTCGACCGCAATGTCATAAGCCCCGTCTTTCAAGGGCTCTGCGGGCGCAAAGCTCCAATTGCCGGCGCCGTCCGATTTGACCTCCGGGTCCTTGCCCAGGGCATATTGGCGGTCGGGCAGGATCACCGACAGAGTCTTGGCATAGATTTCGGGCCAGGTGCCCTTCACCTCTGGCCGGTTGTTGTTGGTCACCAGCGTATCGACCGTGGGCGCTGCCAGCACGACCTTGGCTTGTGCCGCATCGACCCGCCGCACGCCCTGGGTTCCGGCGACCGCCTTGACCGCCTCGTCTATGGCGAGGCGGCCCGGGGCATCACCCTCGATATGGCCATCGCGGCCGTTGAAAGTCACTTTCGCCCAATCGGCCTTGGCCTCGGCGAGGCTCGCGCCCGCGGCTTCGGTCAGCTTGGCCTCGATCCCCGTGCTGTTGAACCCGAGGGCCGCGAGAAGCGGCAATCCCGCCATGGGGATTGCCCAAAGGAGCCATTTACGCGGATTGCATCTCATTTCCCCTACCCCGCAAGTTGAGCGGCGATCTTCACTCGCCGCCCGCCCCGACCGTTCTTTGCCCCTGAAATCAATGGGCTTTCACGGCTTGTTCCGCCCGGTCCATCAGGAATTTATGACATCTGGGGACGGTCAAAACAACGGGATTTCCACCGGAAGGAACCCTTCCGCCAAATCCTTCGGCCGCAACGGCACCTGTTGCAAGTTTGCCGCAGTTTGTGGTTCTTCGGTTGGCTGCCTTGTTCCGGACGCAAGGCGCTGTTATGTGGCTAAAAAAGGCTGGAATTTCCGTCGAGGCGAGACTTCTGTTGTCCACCCCCATGCACAAACTGACCATGGCGCTGCCGCTCCTCGCTCTTCTTGCGGCCTGCAGCGGCGGCAGCCAGAATGCCCTCGAAGACCGGGTCATCAATGTCGAATCGGATGCGATTCCGACTTCGGCTACGCCAGCGGCGGACATGTCGGGCGTGCTCAAGCAGACCAGTCCCAGCTATGTGACCATTACGATCGCCGAGGCCCGCCGCAAGGGCAGGCCGGGCGAAGGCGATGCCGCCCAGGCGGTGACCTCCGGCAGCGGTTTCATCGTCGACGATGCCGGTCACGTCATGACCGCGGGGCATGTCGCCGTGAAGCAAGGCTACAGCGTCACCGCGCGCGCTTCCGACGGCCGGCTCTATGCCGGCAAGGTCATCGCCATCCGGCCGACCAATGACATGGCGCTGATCGCCGTCAGGGGCCTCAATGGCAAGCCGGTCGTACCCGCCGCCAGCCCCTGCATGCCGCGGGGCGCGCAAGTCTTCTCGCTCGGCAAGCCGCATGCGCAAGGCGACACGGCACGCTTCGGCCAGGTCGAGTCGATGAGCTTCGGCCGCGCCGTCAGCTATAATGGCTTCGGCTATCCCGATGCCATGGTGCTCAGGATGAACACCAAGAAAGGCGAATCCGGCGGGCCCGTCTTCAACAGCTCGGGCCAGCTCACGGGGATGGTGGTCAGCACGCTGTCCGACGGCAATGGCCGGCCGCTCAATCTGGCGCATGCGGTACCGAGCTCGAATCTTGCCGGTTTCCTGTGCTCGCAAACCCAGTGCTCGGCCCGCTGGCAGTCGCTTGCCGGCCAGTCGACGCAAACCTGCCGCTCGTCGAGCTGACCGATTTACACATAATATCAATCGTGTAGCCGGTTTCCTGAAACCAGGAAAAGAGCGTTTGGCTTCACGGAAACAGGATCGTGGTGCCCGTGGTGGCCCGGCTTTCGAGATCGCGATGCGCCTTGCCGGCATCGGCCAGCGCATAGCGCTGATTGACCGGAATCTTGACCTTGCCGCTCTTCACGACCTCGATCAGATCCTTTGCCGATTCCGCCAGTTCCTTGTCATCGGCCGTATAGGTCATGACCGTGGGACGCGTCACATAAAGAGAGCCCCTCGATGCCAGGAGGCCCAGATCGAAGGACTTCACCGGTCCCGAAGCATTCCCGAAGATGACCAGAAGGCCCCGGGGCTTGAGGCAATCGAGCGATGTCATGAAGGTCGACTGGCCGACACCGTCATAGACGACGGGAACGCCTGCCCCGCCGGTGATCTCCTTGACCCGCGCCACCACATCCTCGCTGCGATAGTTGATCACATGCGCGCAGCCATGCGCCTTGGCGACGGCGATCTTTTCGTCAGAGCCCACGGTGCCGATCACCTTGACTCCCAGCGCCTTCGCCCATTGCGTGAAGATGACGCCCACGCCGCCGGCGGCGGCATGGAAGAGAATGGTCTCGCCACGCTTGACCTTGTAGACCGCGCGCAGAAGCATGCGCACCGTGAGCCCTTTGAGCATCATGCCGGCGGCCATCTCGTCGCTGATGGACTTCGGCAGCTTGACCGCACGGCCGGCCGGAATGTTGCGCCGCTCGGCATAAGCGCCGCGCGGTCCCACGCCATAAGCGACGCGATCCCCGGGCTTGAAGCCCTTCACGCCCTCGCCCACCGCTTCGACGACGCCGGCTGCCTCCATGCCGATGCCTGCCGGCAAGGGCAAGGGATAGAGGCCCGAACGGTGATAGGTGTCGATATAATTGAGGCCCATGGCGGTCTGGCGCAGCTGGATCTCGCCCTTGGCCGGGCGCGGTACATCGACATCGACGAGGCGCATGACCTCCGGCCCGCCGGTTTCAGTGATCTGTATGGCTTTCGTCATCGTTGCACCATTCCTTTTCCAAATCGACTTTTGGCGAGCACATCCCTATAAGTCCCAACCTTCCTTCCAAGGCAAACAAAAAAATGACGGCTCTGGCCAGCAAGATAATTCAAGGCATCGAAGCTCCGCCCATCGCCGAGGCGATGAGCTGGATCAGCACAAGCCCGAGCAATCGCGCGCTCATCAATCTGTGCCAGGCGGTCCCGAGCTATCCGCCCGCCGAGGCGCTCGCCGAGGAAGTGGGGCGCCTCGCAAGGCTTCCCGCGACCAGCCTCTACTCCGATATATTGGGCATTCCAGCCTTGCGGCAGGCACTCGCGGAGAACCTCGCCGCCGACTACCAGGCTGACATCGCTGATCGCAATATCGCCATAACTGCCGGCTGCAACCAGGCCTTTGCCGCGACGATGATGGCGCTGGCGGAAGCGGGCGACAATGTCATCCTGCCGGTGCCCTATTATTTCAACCACCATATGTGGCTCGAGATGCTGGGCATCAGGCCGCGCTATCTGCCGGCGATCAGGGGCGAGAGCACGACGCCCGCCGCCGCCGATGCGGCAGGCCTCATCGATGAGCGCACGCGCGCCATCGTGCTGTGCAGCCCCAACAATCCGACGGGCGCCATCTATCCGGCCGAGACGATCCGGGAATTCTACAACCTCGCCAAGAGCCGCGGCATCGCGCTCGTCATCGACGAGACCTACAAGGATTTCCGCACCGATCCCAAGCCCCCGCACGACCTGTTCCGGGATCCGCGCTGGGGCGACTGCCTCATCCAGCTCTATAGCTTCTCCAAGGTCTTCGCGCTCACCGGCTATCGCGTGGGTTCGGTGACCGCGAGCCCGGAATTCCTCGGCGAGCTCGAGAAGATCCTCGATTGCGTCGCCATCTGCGCGCCCACTATCTCGCAGGGCGCGGCCTTGTTCGGCCTGACATCGCTCGCCCAATGGAAGGACGAGAAGCTCAAGCTGGCGCGCGAGAAAGCCTCGGCCCTCAGGCAGGCTTTCGAACACCCAGAGCTCGACTACCGCCTGCTCTCCGCTGGCGCCTTCTTCGCCTATATCCGTCATCCCTTCGCCGAGGATGCCAAGACTGTCGCCAAGCGCCTGGCGCAGCAGCATGACCTCCTCGCCCTCCCCGGCAGCATGTTCGGTCCCGGTCAGGAGCAGTATCTGCGCCTCGCTTTCGCCAATGCCGAAGCCAGGCTGATGCCCGACGTCGTGGCGCGGCTGATCGAAAGCCAGAACGGCAGACACACATGAAAATCGGCTTCAACCTTCTGCTGTGGACCGGCCATGTGACAGCAGAGCACCGTGGGCTGCTCCGCGACATCAAGAAGGCCGGCTATGACGGCGTCGAGATTCCGATCTTCGAAGGCGATCCGGACCATTATGCGAGGCTCGGCGCCATGCTGGACGAGATCGGCCTCGCGCGCAGCGTCGTCACCATCATGCCGTCGCTCGACAAGAACCCGCTCGCCAGCGACGGCGCCACGAGAAGGGCGGCGCTCGATCACGCCAGATGGTTCATCGATTGCAGCGCGGCGCTGGGTGCCCCCGTCATCGGCGGTCCCATTCACTCCGTTCACGGACATTTCACCGGCGCCGGCCCGACCGCCGCCGAGCGCAAGCGCGGCATCGCCTTCCACCGCAAGGCCGGCGATTATGCGGCGCGCAAGAATATCCGCCTGGCGCTCGAAGCGCTCAACCGCTTCGAATGCTACTTCCTCACGACCATGCAGCAGCTTGCTGACTATCTGGACGAGGTCGATCATCCCGCCGTCCAAGGCATGTACGACACCTTCCACGCCAATATCGAGGAGAGCGATCCGATCAAGGCGATCAGGACGATCCGCCAGCACATGATCCATGTTCATATTTCGGAAAACGACCGCGGCACTCCCGGCAAGGGCCATGTCGACTGGCCCGCGACCTACAAGGCGCTCAAGGCAAGCAAGTATGACGGCTGGCTCACCATCGAAGCTTTCGGTCGCTCGCTGCCGGCGCTTGCCGCCGCCACACGGGTGTGGCGCGATTTCTTCCCCAGCTCCGAAGGCGTCTATCGCGAAGGCATCAAGGCTATCCGGAGAGGGTTGGCTAAGGCTTCCTAGTGTTTCGTTGCTGACAAAGGATTCACAGACGGACGCAAAGCTGCGCCGGGGATTCTTTACGTGGGGGCGCGTCCCTCGCTTCCAATACCCTTTCAGACCTTTCAGACCCTTTCAATCCTTTGCCTCAGGCTCTTCGCTCTTGCCGCGCAGATCCATTATGACGGACCGCTCGAATTCGGGCGAGCGCTTGCGCGCAAGGGCATGGTGCGCGCTTGCCGAAAGTGACGGGAAGCCGAGCTTCGGCAGCATCGGGCGAGGCAGCCCTGGGCACAGCGCCAGCAGCCGCCCGGCCTTCCGGCAACAGGCGCTAAGCTCATGCAAGCTGCCGCCGATATATTCGCCAATCATCACAATGGTTCTGACGATGATCGCCAAGAACGCGGCGATCTTCGCCGCCCATGACGCGATGGCGCGGTCGAGCGCCGCGCTTTGGCAAGGCGTGCTGGTCATCCGACGGTTCCATTTTGGAGAGCGAGCTACAAGAGCAACGTGCCCGGCAGCGGCTGTGGACGGATCAAGTACTCCGGGCACACGAGCTCAATTCTGAAATTTTCCAAATCACGGCTTGGCCCACGATGTCAAGAGACCAAAAGCCCTCAAAGGTCACCCGCACGAAAAAACACACCAATTGCTTTCAGTTCGCCGGCCGGGGCGTCAGCGCTCCCGCATCGCTTCGTCCCTGGTCCGCAAGACCGGCGTGAGCAGATATTGCAGCACGCTTTTACGGCCCGTCATGATGTCGACATTGGCCACCATGCCGGGAATGGCGCGCATCGTCTCGCCCATCTTGGTGATGGAATTCTCGTCGGTTTTCACGATCACCCGGTAATATGGATTGTTCTCGGGATCCGTCACAGTGTCGGCGCTGATCCATTCGACCTTTCCACTCAAGGCGCCGTATTGCAAATAGTCGAACGCCGTCAGCTTCACGCGCGCGGGCTGGTCCTTTCTGATGAAACCGATATTGCGGGGACCTATTTTGACCTCCACCAGGAGATTGTCCTCGATCGGCACGATTTCAACGATATCGAAACCCGGCCGGACGACGGCGCCGAGTGAGGTCACGCTCAACCGGTTCACAATGCCCTTTGCCGGAGCCCTGAGCTCCGTCTGGCGCACGCGCTGCTCCGCCGCCATGACCGACTGTTCGAGAATGTTCAGTTCACCAATGGCCTTCGCCAAGTCCTCGCGCGCGGAGGCGACAAAGACGCTACGGTTGGAAGCGAGCTTCTCCTTGGCCTCTTCGATAGCGAACTCGGCACGGGGCTGTGTGGCATCGAGCACCGCAAGTTCACCCTGCATGTCGCCGACCTGCCTTTCCAGCCGGATCAGCTCGATCTCAGGAACGGCGCCGTTCTTGGCGAGCTTCCTGGTCATCGCGAGCTCGCGATTGATCAGCTCCAAGGCACCCGCAAGCTTGTCGCGCTGTGCACCCATTTCCAACCGCTCCTGCTCTTTCTGGAGCAATTGCCGGCGCAGGATCTCCACTTCGTTTCTGATTTTCTCCTGCCTTGCGGCGAAGGCCTGGCGCTCCGCCTGAACCGCGTTGGGCGCCGACTTGGTCAGCTCGGCGCTGAACTCGAGGGTGTCGCTGGCGCTGGCCTCGGCCCTGAGGCGCGTGGTCTGTGCTTCGAGATAGAGCCGGCGTTGATGCAATTCACCCAGGCGCGATGCCGCTTCCGTCTCGTCCAGCTTCAGCAGAAGCTGGTCTTTCTCCACGACATCGCCGTCCTTCACATAAAGCCCGCGAACGATCCCGCCATCCGGTGACTGAACGACCTGGAGCTTCGAGCTGGAGATCACCTTGCCGTCGCCGGTGGTCACCTCATCGAGGATCGCCCAGTTCGCCCACACAATGGCCATGGCCATCAGGACGGCCAGGATGACGATAAACGTCCACCCTGAATGCGACGTCGACTCCCTCAGCGCGGCCTTCACATCGTTGGCGAAAGCCAGATCGTCCAATCTCCTTTTCGTCATGGCATCACGACACCTCCCGCCTGTGATCGACGCGCCTGAGAGAGCGATCTGCTGATGACATCAGCTTTCGGGCCGTCGGCGACCAATCGGCCGTCATCGATGACCAGAATCCGATCCACCGCGTTCAAGATGGGCGTGCGATGCGAGCAGACGATGAGCGTCCGCTGCCCGCCCGACGCCCACTGGTTGAGCATCTGGACCAGCATGTTCTCGGCTGCCGAATCCATGGCGCTGGAGGGCTCATCGAGAAACAGGATCATCGGTTGGCGCAGGATCATGCGGGCGATGGCGACCGCCTGCCGCTGCCCCCCGGACAAACCCTTGCCACGCTCGCCTATTTCCATGGCAAGTCCGAGGGGATGGGACGCCACCAGCGTCTGCAGGCCGGCCATGCTCACTGCCCAATCGATCTCATCCTGCGACGCATTGGGTCTGCCGAGAACGATATTGTCCCGCACAGTGCCGGTGAACAGCTCGGGTTCCTGCGGTACATAGGCGACGCCGGCCCTGAGCTCCGCCGTGGCGTAGGAGCGCGTATCGGCCTCGGATACGAGCACAGCGCCTTGCGTCGGCGCATAGAGGCCGGCGAGCAATCTACCGATGGTGGTCTTGCCCGATCCCATCTTCCCCACGATCCCCACCTTCTGTCCGCTGGGAATCCGGAAGGTCACGTCATTGAGCGCCGGACTGGCCTGGCCCGGATAGCTGAAGGTGACATGGCGAAATTCGACAGCCCCGTCCTTGACGGAAGGACCGCCGCCCTGAACCCGCGATCCGTCACGCGGCAGCTTCATGAGCTCGGCTATGCCTTTCAGCGCATTGATGGCCTGCTGACCTCTCGCCAGGGTCATCGCGATATTGCCGAGCGGACTGAGGACGCGCGCCGCAAGCATATTCGCCGCGATCAGCGCGCCGATCGAAATTCGTCCCTCGAACACCAGGAACACGCCCCAGACGAGGATGATCACGCTGGTGAACTGCTGGACGGTCGAAGTGAAATAGAGGGCAAAGGAAGACCAGCGCCGGGAAGAGGAGTTGGCGCGCGCCGCTGCGGAAAGTGCCTCTTCCCATTTGCGTTGGACGACGCCTTCGGCGTTTGCCGCTTTGATGCTCTCGATCTGCATCAGGCTTTCCACCAGGACCGCATGCCGTCGCGACGATTGAGCCTGCGTAAGCCGCGTGGCGCGCGAAAGCGGAATCTGGATGAGCATGGTCACGGCAATGACGACGATGACCGCGGCCAGCGGTATCAGGGCGATCTGCCCGATCAGCAGCCAGAGAATCCACACCGAGATGCCGATGAACAGGAGATCGGTCACCGCGATGATGCTGGCCGACGTGAAGAATTCGCGCACCGCATCGAAGTCTCTGATCAAGCTCGCGACGGCGCCGGCGGAACCCGGGCGCGCGCTCAGCGTCATGGCCGTGGCGTGCTCGAATATCTCCGCCGAAAGACGCATGTCCATGCGCCGTCCGGCACCGTCGAGAAGCACGGCACGGAACTGACGCAAGGCCGAGTCCATCACGAGGGCCAGAACCACGCCGAGTGCCAATGCCCAGAGCGTGGGAAAGGCCATGTTGGGTATGACCCGGTCGAAGACATTCATCGTGAAGATCGGCACCGCCAGCCCGAGTAAGTTCACCATGAAGGCTATGATCAGTATTTGCGCCCACGACTCCCAGGCCTGCGTCACGGCGGAAGCGAACCAGTTCGCATTCGCGCTGACCGGCGCGAAATCCTTGCCTTCGGCAACGGCGACAAAGGCTGTTACTCCGCTATAGTGCCGGCGAAGGAATTTTTCCTCGACGAGTTGCGGGTCGCCGCCACCCGCCATGAGGATTTCGAAGGTGGTTCTGCCCGGTCGCGACGCCAGAACACAGGCCCCGCCCGCCTTGAGGAGCAGGATGACCGGCATGGTCACCGGAGGAATCCGGCTGAGACGGACCTTCCTCAGCTCGCATTTGAGTCCCTGCTGTGCGCTGGCCCGCGCGAGGAGATCCACGGTCAATGCCGGACCGCGAAGCGGCAAGCCGCTCAGAGCACCCTTCCGCGAAAAGGTGGTTCCCAGCAGCTTCGCTACAAATTCGAGGCACGCCAGGAGCGGATCGCTCCCCGCGTTCGAGGTCATCCTGTCGTCCATTCCGCGGCGGTTATCTGCCATCAAACTGCGTCGCTGCGCCCAGCGACAGACTTACTGACGCAAAGGTTCTATATCGATCGAAAATACCCCGCCCTGGCTTTGCTCGAGAAAGTTCGAGCGAGCTTCCACCGGCGGGCGTATACCCAAGGTCTTCAAGAGCCGGTTCATCGAGGCCAGCAACTGATAGGCGGCAAAACGATGCACGGCGTCCGCGCTGGTGAGCTGGAATTGGCTGGTGAACCTGGCATTCTCCGCATCGAGCAGATCCAGCAGGCTTCGCTTCGCCAGCTTGTACTCTTCCTGATAGGCGGCAACGACGCTCGCGGTTGCTGCCGCCTGATTGCGCGCCGCCGCGACCCGGCGTGCCCCTACCGTATAGGCGGCGAATGCGCGATCCACCGTCTCGGAGATCTCCCGCGCCTTTACTCGTCTATCTGCTTGTGCCTGGTTGACCTTTTCGCCCAGCGCACGCTTGCGGTAGGTCGTGCCGCCGCCTTGATACAGATTCCAGCTCATGGTGACTTGGCCAGTCAGGCTGCTCGAGGGACCGGGCGTCCCGGCAATATCGTCACCCGTGCTGGCAATGCCCTCCAGACTGATCGTTGGATAGTAACCCGCCTTGGCCTGCGCGAGGGCAAACTCCGCGGCCCGCGTCTCTGCGTCAAGGGCGAGGATCGCGGGATTGCTTTCGATCGCCGAGGCGACGGCCGCCGCCCGAGTCTTGGGAACGCCCCCCGGAAAGGCCACGGGGGTGAGATTGGTGGGTTCAGATCCGATCACTTGCCGGTAGCGGGCACGCGCCTCCTCCAAAGCCTGATCGATCTGGGCAATGGTGAAGTCTGCGGCGGCAATACGCTCACGCGCCTGTTCGAGATCGCTCTTGGGCGCGCTGCCACCCGTTGTCTTGTCGCGCACCAAAACGAGAATAGCGCCGAGACGCTGCCGGTTCTGGCGCGCGAGAATGCGAATGGCCGAGTGGCGTCGGACATCGAGGTATGCCTCGACGGCATCGAGACCCATTTTCTCGGCCTGGTCTGATACGCGCAGGCTGAAGGCATCGGCACGCGCGGCGCTGCGATAGACGTCGTTGATGCGGTCGCCGCCATCATAGAGGATCTGGCGAACAGTCAGCGCGATCTCCCGCTGCAACCGCCATTCACTGTTGACGTCAGGCGAAAATCCCTCCGGCTGGTCGACAATATTGGGACCGGCATTGCCCCTGAGATCGACTGTCGGCAGCAGCCGGCTTCGCGCCTGCAAGATCTCCCAGGCGGACGACCTCAGGGCCGCTCGGCTCGCCTCAACCGATGGATGGGTGGAGACCGCCGCTTTCACGGCGTCCCGCAAGCTGGTTGCCGATACGGCATGGGGCATGGCGAGAACCGCTATTACTATGAGTAATTTTTCCCAAAGCCGCACGAAGTCCCCATCCGGTCTGTCGCCACGCCGGCTACTAGACTTAGCATATTCCTTACGTTAAGGAAGAAGAACCTTGCTATCGGGAACTGCAAACCCGCATTTTTGCAACGGAAATTGCAGGACGGCCAGTTGACGAGGCATGGGCACTGACGGCCAAGGACGTAAAGTATGCTGAAGGCAGAATATTCGTCCTATGTGATGCCCACTGGATCGGTGTCGGCGGAGGGTGACGTCGTCACCATCCCGGATGCCCATCTGCTCTTCACCGCACAGTTCAGCCGCACCGCCCATGACCTGATTCTCACCGATTCGGACGGTTCCCGCTTCGTGGTCTCCGGCTATTTCGACCGGGCGGAGCCCCCTGCCCTTGCTTCGCCCGAGGGCGCCATGCTTCTCCCGGACGTCGTCAAGGCTCTCGCCGGGCCTCTCACCCCGGGCCAATATGCCCAAGCTGGCGGAAGCGACGGCGGAGCCGCCATTGGCAAGGTCACCACCTTGACCGGAACCGTGACCGCGCAGCATGCAGACGGCGCCGTCGTCGAGCTTCACGTCGGCGATCCGGTCTTCAAAGGCGATGTCCTGCAGAGCGGACCGCAGGCCTCGGTAGGCATCGTCTTCGTCGATCAGACGGTGTTCAGCCTGTCGGCCAATGCCCGAATGGTGCTGAACGAACTAGTCTATCAGCAAGGCGGCAGCGACAACTCGATGGCCTTCAGCCTGGTGGAGGGTACTTTTTCCTTCGTCGCCGGCCAGGTCGCCCCCACGGGCGAGATGAAGATCAACACTCCCGTGGCCAGCATGGGCATTCGCGGCACATGCGTGATAGCGAAGGCCTCCGCGAGCGAGGGGAAGACGTTTTTTGCCTTGTGTCAGGATCCGGGGACCAAGGATGTCGGTTCCTATGCAATCTTGAGTCTCATCGACGGATCCGTGCTGGCCACGGTCAACTCGATCGAAATCGCCTATTCGATGGCGAGCGCGACAAGCCCAATCGTCATTGTCCCCGCCTCCCAGATTGCTTCGATCACTGACGCCGCAATCCAGCAGCTCAACGAGGCGGTCGACCAGGCGATCAAGGACGGTGACGTTCCGAAGCCGCCCGAGAAGCAAGGGTCAAATACAAACAGCAGCAATTCCGGCAATCAGGTCGTAAGCACCGAGAACCCGAGTACCGGCGAAACCGCGGACCTTGGCGCGGGGACACCGGGACTGAGTGCCATCGTCAGCGCACTTGGCGCCGAGGTTGTAGCCGTCGTCGAGATCAGCGAGCCTGTTCCAGTCGCCGCCGCATCGCCGGCGGATGCCGCCGTCACGCCCCCCGCGCCTGTGACGCCCAATACACCGCCACCGCAGCAATCGGAGCCGGAACCGCCACCCACGCCCGAGCCCGTGGTCGGGACGGCCACCGAGGGCGGTTCGTCGAGCACGCTCGACGCCTTGGCGAATTCACCAGGGGGCGGAACGGTCACCGGCCTGCCGCCTGCCCTGCCGGACGGCGTCACCTACGACCCGGGCGCGCAAAGCTTCACGCTCGATCCGACAAATCCCGCCTATGACTCGCTTGCCGACGGAAGCTCCACAACCGTCACGGTGAACTATCAGATCGATACGGGGTCAGCGACGGTCCCAGCCTCGGTCCAATGGACCGTGACTGGAGAGAACGATGCGCCGGTCGCGGCCGATGACGGCTTATTGTCGACGAACGAGAACACGGCGCTCAACAATATCGACGTCCTCGGCAATGACGATGATATCGATGGCGACACGCTGACGATCTCGGGCACGCCGACGGCCTTGCATGGCACGGTGACGGTCAATCCGGATGGCACGCTCAACTATACCCCGAATGCCGGCCATACGGGTGCGGACACGATCACCTACGAGATAACCGACGGAACACTCACCGACGTCGGCGTCGTGACGATCGACGTCATTGCGGTGAATACCGGCCCGACCGCGGTCGATGACGGCCCGCTGGCGCTGAATGAGGACGCCGCGCTCAACAGTATCGATGTCCTCGGCAACGATACCGATCCCGAAAACGATACATTGGCGATCTCGGGCACGCCAACCGCCCTGCACGGCACGGTGACGGTCAATCTTGACGGAACGCTCAATTACATACCGGACGCCCATTACAGTGGCCCCGACACGATTACCTATGTGGTAAGCGACGGGACATCCAGCGATACCGGCCAGGTGGCGATCACCGTCAGCGCTGTGGCCGATGCGCCGAGCCTGACCACACCCAATGCCACAGGCAACGAGGACACGGCGATTGCGCTGAATTTCTCTTCGGCCCTCACCGACACCGACGGCTCGGAGACCCTGTCGATCAACGTCTCGGGCCTCGCCGGCGCCATCCTCAACCACGGCACGCTCAATGACGACGGCAGCTACACGCTGAGCGCCGCCGATCTGGTCGGCCTCACTCTCACGCCACCCCCCAATAGCGATGCCGATATCACGCTTACTGTGACGGCGACCGCGACCGAAGGATCGAATGGCGATACCGCCACCACCACGGACACTGTCCTGGTAACGGTTAATGCGATTGATCATGCGCCGACGCTGGCGGCGGTGACCTCGGGCTCGGTGACGGAAGTCGCTCAGTCGTCGGCGACGACGGATGCGGGTCTGACAGGCACGTTGTCGGGCAACGATGTCGATGGCGACACGCTGAGCTATGGCATCCAGGGTGTCACTCCGGTCGGGACCACGGCGACCCAGGTGGGCGACTATGGCACGCTGACGGTGGACACGGTCACCGGCGCCTATGCCTACACCAAGAATGCCGCGGCAATCGAAGCGCTCGATGCCGGCGACACCGACAGCGATGTGTTCACGGTGACGGTGAGCGACGGCGACGGTGCTCTCGTCACCCAGACCTACACGGTCAATGTGTCGGGCGCCGATGACGCGCCGACGCTGGCGGCGGTGACCTCGGGCTCGGTGGCGGAAGTCGCTCAGTCTTCGGCGACGACGGATGCGGGTCTGACGGGCACGTTGTCGGGCAACGATGTCGATGGCGACACGCTGAGCTATGGCATCCAGGGTGTCACTCCGGTCGGGACCACGGCGACCCAGGTGGGCGACTATGGCACGCTGACGGTGGACACGGTCACCGGCGCCTATGCCTACACCAAGAATGCCGCGGCGATCGAAGCGCTCG
>JAKATG010000021.1:0-151355 GCA_021828105.1 Pseudomonadota bacterium | reverse complement strand
GGAACAGGGTCAGAGTGAGGGGGAACCGGCAGAGCAATGCGTCGATAGAGTGCAAGTCATCTCCGTCCGTTCCCCCTCACCCTCCCATTGCTACGCAATGGGCCCCTCCCTCTCCCCCGTTGGGGGCGAGGGTGGTTCGCCCTGTTTGACCCATTCAGCCGTGATGTGCTTCAGCTTGTCGGGGTTGCGCATCACATAGATGGCGGTGATCTTGCCATCCTCGATCGCGAACGACATGGTCTGCGGAAGCCCGTCGGTCTCGATCGTGGCAAAGCCCGGCATGTTGTTGACGCGGGTGAAGCGTACCGGCGGGAGGCCATAGAGCGGGAAGAGCTTCTGCCCGTAGCCGGCAACGAACTGAACCACGCGCGCGATACCCTCGAGGATATTGGTGGCCGCCGCCCGCTTGCCGCCGCCATCGGCATGGAAGATGACATCGTCGGCGAGAAGTTTTGACAGGCCGGCGACGTCGCCGGTGCGCGAGGCGGTGAAGAACGCCTGGGTGATGGCGCTCTCCTCCTCTTCGTTCACCTTGTAGCGCGGGCGGCTGCTGCGCAGATTCTTGCGCGCCCGCGCCGCGAGCTGCCGGGCGCTTTCCTCGCTGCGCCCGATCGTCTCGGCGACCGCCGGAAACCCCATCTCGAAGATATCGTGCAGCAGGAAAGCCGCGCGCTCGAGCGGCGAGAGCCGCTCCAGCGCCAGCATCATGGCCACTGAGAGATCGCCCGCTAGCTCCTCTTCCGGCGAGCTTTCATCGACAAGACCTTCGATCAAGGGCTCGGGCAGCCACTGGCCGACATAGGTCTCGCGCCGCATGCGCGCCGATTTGAGGATGTCGAGGCAGAGCCTGGTCGTGATCCGCGTCAGGAAGCTCCTGGGGTCGACGACCGTGCTGCGGTCGATCTTGTGCCAGCGCAAGTAAGCTTCCTGGACGACGTCCTCGGCCTCGGCATAAGAGCCCAGCATGCGATAGGCGATGCCCGCCAGATATTTCCGATAAAGCTCGAAATCCGTTTCCGCCATGACCGCCATCATACGCCAGGCGGCTTGGTTCCGGGAGGCGTGCGGAACGAAACCGAGATCCGGTTCCAGACATTGATGGTGCTGATGGCGAAAGTAAGCCTGGCCACCTCTTCCTCACTGAATTCCTCACGCACCGCGTCCCATTCCGCATCGGGCACATGCGTGTCGGCAAGCAGCGTCACGGTCTCTGTCCAGGCAAGCGCTGCCCTCTCCTTGGCCGTAAAGAAGTGCGGCGCCTCACGCCAGGCACTCAAGAGGAACAGCCGCTCCTCGCTCTCGCCATGGGCGCGCAATTCTTTCATGTGCATGTCGATGCAGAAGGCGCAGTTGTTGACCTGGGAGGCGCGTGCTTTGACAAGTAAATAGAGCTTCTTGTCGATGCCGCTCGCACGGACCTTCGTCTCGAGGTTCAGTACGGCCTGAAACAGGTCCTGATCGATTGCTTTTTGTGCCAGTCTCATGGGGGTCGTCCTTTTAGGGTTGTCACCCACAAGACGAGATGGCGGCGGCCTCTGTGACATGCCGGCCGAAAAATCTTCAGGCTTCCGTTAGGATATCTGAGGCGTCTCAGTAGCGCAGATAGGGTTGCCGCTCGACGAGCCACGCTTGTTCGTCGGGTTTGGTGAGCGCGTCAAGATCGTGCGGTGTTGCGGCCTTGTCGTCGACCCACTCTTTCAGGAGCGGGCTGCCGTTTATGATGTCGATGGCGAGCCGGCTTTCGTATTCGTAGGGAAAATCGCGCCATAGCGGATAATCCGGATAGAGGCGTCGGATCGTCTTGAACGCGAGCGTCTGGATGCGCCATGGCTTGAACGCCTGGTGATCGTAGCCCGGGCCTTCGGTGTGGATCTGCACGCCGTTGCAGAGCTTGCCGACATGTTTGTGGAAGGTCGGCTCGAACCAGACATCGCGCAGCGTGCAGCCCGCGAGCCAATGCGGCATCAGTTCCTGCATCTCGGCGACAAGGCGGCGCGCGTCGATGTCGGGCGCGCCGAACAGCTCGAGAGGCCGCGTCGTTCCGCGTCCCTCGGACAGCGTCGTGCCTTCGAGCATCACCGTGCCGGGATAGGCGCGCGCCATCCACAGATTAGGCGCGTTGGGACTGGGATTTACCCAGTCGCGCTCGCCGATCTCCCAGCCGAAACCGGGCGCTGCGTCGGGCTGCCAACCTTCCATCTCGATGATCTGATAATCGACATCGAACTTGAAGTGCCGCACGAACCACAGGCCGAGCTCGCCGAGCGTGAGCCCATGCCGCATCGGCATCGGGCCCGAGCCGACGAAGCTCTCCCAGCCGGCGCGGAGGGTCAGACCTTCAACGGGTCGTCCGACCGGGTTTGGGCGATCGAGCACCCACACCGATTTCTTGTGCTTCGCCGCCATCTCCAGGCAATTCCTGAGCGTGGTGATGAACGTATAGATGCGGCAGCCCAGATCCTGCAGATCGACAAGCAACACGTCGAATGTGTCCATCGACGCATCCGTCGGTTTGCGCACCTCGCCGTAGAGGCTGAAGACCGGAATGTCGTGGACCGGATCGCGGTGGTCCGGCGACTCGACCATGTTGTCCTGCTTGTCGCCGCGCAGACCGTGCTGCGGGCCGAAGGCGGCGGTGAGCTTCACGTCATTGCATGCGCCGAGCGCATCGAGCGAGTGCGTCAGGTCGCGCGTGACGGAGGCCGGATGCGCAAGCAGCGCCACGCGGCGGCCCTTGAGAGGTGCCCGCAATTTTGGTTCGGCGATGAGCCGGTCGATTCCGAATTTCATGATTCGACACGCTGGGGCAAGCTCAGGTGCAAAGCAATAGACACGCCGGCCGAAAATCTAAGCTTCCGCCAGAACACCCCCGGTCATCGGCTCAGGCGCGTCGGTCGTTCCCGGAAAGGTGATCGGCAGCTGCTTCAGGCTCCTCACCGCAAGATAGGCCCAGGCCTCGGCCTCCATGGAATCGCCGTTGAAGCCTGCCGCTTCGGCAGGGATGACGGCTTCCGGGCCAAGCCCCAGGCTCAAGCGCAAGGCCGCCATCAAGGCCGGGTTCTTGCGACCGCCGCCGCAGATCACCCAGCATTTGGGATCGGCCGGGAACCAGGCGCGTGACATGGCAACCGAGCGCGCAGTGAAGGCGGTCAAGGTCGCGGCACCGTCGGCCGGGCCCAGGCCTGTAAGGTCGAGACCGGCGAAACTATTGCGGTCGAGCGACTTGGGCGGCTTCTCCTCGAAGAAGGGAACGCCCAGGAACTGCGCCAGCACGGCCTCGTTCACGCGCCCCGAAAAGGCGAGACGGCCGTTGGTGTCGACAGGATTGCCCGTCATCTTGAGCGCCCAGTCGTCGATGAGCGCGTTGCCGGGGCCGGTATCGAAAGCGAGGAGCTCGCCATGGGCACCGACCCAGGTGACATTGCTGACCCCGCCGATATTGAGGAAAGCCAGCGGCAGCACTTCCAGGCTCTGCGCCAGCGCCCGATGATAGACCGGCACAAGCGGCGCCCCCTGCCCGCCCGTGGCGATATCGTCGGCCCGCAAATCATGCACCACCCGGATGTTGAGCCGCCGCGCCAGCAGCGGACCATCGCCCAATTGGACCGTCAGACGGCGCTCCGGTCGATGGATGACCGTCTGGCCGTGGAAGCCGATTACGTCGATATCCGCGCTGGTTAGGCCGAAATCCTGGCAAAAGGATTCAACCGCCAAGGCGTGCCACTCGGTGAGCGACCATTCGACCTCGGCGAGGCTGCCGGGCCGCTCGCGCCGCTCTTTGATCGCCAGCGCATCCTTCAAGGCATCCTTGAGGATGGCACGCTGCTCCGGGACGTAACGATAGGTGCGCGAGGGGCCGCGCTTCACCGTGTCCTCGCCATCCGTCTTGATGAGGGCGATGTCGATGCCGTCGAGCGATGTCCCCGACATCAGCCCCAAGGCGGTGTAGAGTTTTGACACACGCTTTTCCCGTGGTAAGAGCCCGCTTTCGCTAAATCCAGGCCCGTTCATGAGCAAGTTTTCGTCCGAATTCCTTAACACGCTTTCCGCCCGCGGCTACATCCACCAATGTTCCGATTACGACGGATTGGACCGGCTCGCGGCCAAGAACGAGGTCAACGCCTATATCGGCTTCGACTGCACCGCACGTTCGCTGCATGTGGGCTCGCTCGTCCAGATCATGCTGCTCTACTGGGCGCAAGCAACCGGCCAGAAGGCCATCGCGCTCATGGGCGGCGGCACCACCAGGGTCGGCGATCCGACCGGGCGCGACGAGAGCCGCAAGCTGCTCTCGGTCGAGGAGATCGAGGACAACAAGCGCGGCATCCAAAGCGTTTTCGCCAAGTTCCTGAAATTCGGAAACGCGCCTCAGGACGCCATCATGGTCGACAACGCCGAATGGCTGACCAGGCTCAATTACATCGACATGCTGCGCGACATCGGCCGGCATTTCTCGATCAACCGCATGCTGACGATGGATTCGGTGAAGCTCAGGCTCGAGCGCGAGCAAGAAATGTCGTTCATCGAATTCAACTACATGATCCTGCAGGCCTATGATTTCACCGAGCTCGCGCGGCGCTACGGCACCAACCTGCAAATGGGCGGCTCCGACCAGTGGGGCAATATCGTCACCGGCGTCGATCTCGGCCGGCGCATGGGCACGCATCAGCTCTATGCGCTGACGACACCGCTGATCACGCTCGCCTCCGGCGCCAAGATGGGCAAGACCGCGGCGGGCGCGGTCTGGCTCAATGCCGACATGCGCAGCCCTTACGAATACTGGCAGTTCTGGCGCAATACCGAGGATGCCGACGTGGTCCGCTTCCTCAAGCTCTTCACCACGCTGCCGCTCGCCGAGATCGACCGGTTGGCGAGCCTCGGCGGAGCCGAGATCAACGACGCCAAGAAGACGCTGGCGACGGAAGCCACCACCCTCCTCCATGGCCGCGAAGCGGCGGCCGAGGCGGCCGAGACGGCACGCCGCACCTTCGAGGAAGGTCTCGCCGCCGAAGGCCTCCCGACGATCGA
Organism: Pseudomonadota bacterium; assembly: GCA_021828105.1. Lineage (GTDB taxonomy): Bacteria > Pseudomonadota > Alphaproteobacteria > Rhizobiales > Aestuariivirgaceae > Taklimakanibacter. The sequence continues at coordinate 146,327 of JAKATG010000021.1, read as the reverse complement.
TGTGCCGGCGGCCGATTTCCGCGGCGGCCTGGGCCTGCTCAAGGCGCTCGTGATGGCGGGGCTGGCCTTGTCCAATGGCGATGCCCGCCGGCAGATCCAAGGCGGCGCCGTGCGCGTCAATGATGCCGCCGTGAGCGATGACAAGCTGCAGCTCACCGAAGCTTCGCTCAATTCCGACGGCGTCATCAAGCTGTCGATGGGTCGCAAGAAACACGTGCTGCTGAAAGCGTCTTAGTCGTATGGCCGCTTGAAGCGGTCGCGCGGTATCTCGGCAATGGCCATGATCTCGATCACCAGATCGGGATGATAGAGTCGGCTGATTTCCACGGTGGTGGTGATCGGAAAGGGCGCGGCAAAGAACTCCTTGCGGATATCTCCGGCCGCCATGAAAGCATCGATGTCGGTCGCATAATGCGTCAGCGATATGATGTCGGCCATGGTTCCGCCGACCGAAGCGAGGGCCGCCCCTATATTTTCCAGCACCTTGCGCAATTGCGCGCGCATGTCATTGCGGCCGACGATCTCACCAGCTTTGTCGAGAGCGACCTGACCCTTGAGATGGACAATTTGACCTGCGCCCTCGATCTTCATCATCGAGAACGCACCGAAGGGTTGCCAGATATCAGGCGGATTGAAGCTGTCAGCCATCTTCGATCTCCAAGACCGCGGCGACCGGCGCGAGCGTCAGTTGTTCCGGCCCCGCGGCCTGACGGGACCGTTGCTGGTGCCATATTCGAAGAACTTGCGCAGGATTCCGGGTGCAATGGCCGAGACCGGATTCACCTGGAAGCGCGGCCGGGACATCGTGCCTCCCACGGCATAAGTGAGGCCGAAGATGCCCTCGCCTTTGCCGCCGGTGAGGATGTCGCCCAGGATGGGCACTTCGCCGATCGCCGCATTGAGCGCATAGGCGGGAATGATCGTGCCGTCGATGTCGATGGCGCCATCCGTCTTGCGGATCAGGCCTTGCGCCGTGGCGCCGAGCTCCGGCCCCTTGACCAGCGTATCGCCGATGCGGATGAAACGCGTATCGCTGGTGAAGGGTAAGGTGAGCCGCGAAAACACCACGCCGCCCTTGCGCGGGCCGGTCTTCTTCGGCTTGCCCTTCTGATCGAGCTCGGCCAAGGCTGCCTCGTCGCGCACCTCGAAATCGCGCAAAGTGAGGCGGCCATTGCGCACCGACGCATCGGCGCCCGAGCCGAGCCTGGCGTTGAAATCGATCTGGCCGCCGGCGACCTTGGAATAGAGATTGGCGGCCCTGAGTGCTGAGCCCGCATCGCGGCCGGCGATGCGCAGATCACGCCCGCCATCCTCGGCGGGATTGATGCGGATGGTGATCGGCTGGCCGCTGACGAAAGTCCCGCTCAGAGCGGCGCGCTCGACATAGCCGTCGCGCAGCACGAAACTCCCGGCCACCCCGTTCACGACCTCGCCCCTATGCGCATAGACCTTGTCGACGAGCGCATCGACGATCAAGACGCCTTTCGCTTTGGACTCGCTATCGGCACGGTTGGCGAACAGCGAGCGGATCAGCGGCCGCGCATCGAAGCTTGCGCCATTGATCGAGACATTCGTTCCGTCCGCGCCGCGCCCAACCCGGACACCGAAACGGTTGTCATCGTCGAGGACAATGGTCGGGAACTTCGCTTCCGACAGGTTGCCGCTCTTGTCCACGCTGATCTGCCCCTTGAGCAGAAGGCCATCGCCCTTGATGGTGAGGTTGTCGATGCGCCCGCCTTTGCTCTCGCCTGGCAAATAGTCGAAGCTCGCCGTCGTCTTGGGAGACGGCGGACGCCACCAGTCTATGGCGGCCAGGCGAAGCTGCGCCTTGGATAGGTCGGCCTCGACCTTGATCTTGCCCATCTCATCGCGAAGATCCTGCAGGCTGACCTTGACCTTCACCGGTCCGTCGAGGAAGTCGTCGACCCTGGCGCCGACTGCCGCGCGCTCCTTGGCGTCGAGCTCGGTCTCGATGATGGCGTTCTGCGGGCTTTCCGCGCCGCCATCGCGCCACCAGGTGACTTTGGCGGCGATGCCATTGAGCTTGGCCGTCCCTTCCGCCCTGAACTTGTCTTCGGTGATATTGAGCACGATCGTGCCGTCGCTGAGATCGATGCCGTCGAGTGCGCCCTTGAGGTCGGCGTCGCGGATCCGGGCCACGGCTGACACTTTGACGTCGTCGCGCGCCACGACCTGCATGAGCGGCAGATGCAGGTCCATCGCCACGGTGGCATCGCCGGTCATGGCCCGTGCCTTGCTGCCGCTCTTGCTCACGAGATTCAGGGGGTCGAGGTCGAGATATTCGATGAAGGCCGGGACGGTGCCTTTGCCTTCGAGATGAATATCGACCGGCGTCATCGGCGCCAGCAGCGAGGTCATCTTGAGCGTGCCCTTGGCGAGATCGACCGTCTTGCCGGAAGGTACCTTGACCTTGCCCTTGTCGAGACGGAGCGCGAATGTGTCGCCGCCCAGCGTGCCCTCGCCCGAGGCTTCGCTGATCGGCGGCAGGCCCCCGAAATAGGTCGTGGTGACGCCTTCGAGACCGAAACGGGCCGAGATGGCCGCATCCGGGATGAGCTTGTTGTCGAGTCCCTGGGCCAAGGCGTCGACCGGAAGATTGATCGAGAACTCACCGTCGGTGACGCGGCCGGCGAGAATGTTCGTGTTGACCCAGTCGCGTGTATTCTGAGCGACGACCGGCGGCCACAAGCGCTTGAGGATCGGCGCCGATACGTCGCGCAGGCGCCCCGCGAGCCTGATGCCCACCGACCGCTCGCCACCGGTGAAGCTGCCGCGCAGCCTGATGCCGGCATTGCCGGCCATGATCACCGCATCCTCGACGTCGAAACGCGCTTCCCGCACCGAGGCGAGCCCAGAGAAATCCACCCGATCGATGGCGATCTCGTGGTCGAAATTGGCGCTCGGATCGAGGCTCAGATTGCGGGCGTTGATCTCGATCTTGAGCGCATCGAGGCGCCGGTCGGCCTCACGGATCGGGGTGATGCGGCCTGAGATCTGCGCCGGCGTGCCGCCGATGAGCAAGGTCGAATTGCTGATGACCATGCCGCCGCTCTTGGGATCGAAATCGAGCCGCAGCAGCCCCTCATCGACGGCGATCGGCTCGGCGATGAAGCCCGGCAGGCCGACTTCGCCGGCGGCGGCGGTGAATTCGGCCGAGCCGCTCAGTATGTCGGCGTCCTCGCTGACCTCCATCTCGATATGGCCCGAGAGCGGCAGCTTGACCTGGGCGAGCTTGGAGAGCGCAAAAATCTCATCGGCGATGTTCGCCGGCACCAGATCGTTGACTCGGGCGGAGACCGCGAATGACTTGCCTTCCCGCCGATAGCTCGCCGAAACCTCGGCGCGCCAGGGCTCACCGCCCGAGGCGATCGACGCCTCGGAGAACAGCGTGAAGCCATAAGGCATGCGCTTGAACGCAAGGCTGGCCTTGGGGATGTTGAAGCTGGTGGCGTTGATCTCATCCACCAGCTGGATGACGGCATCGCTCACCAGAATGCTGTCGAGGCTGGCGATGGTGGCGGTCGCCCGCTCGGCGCCCGGCATGTTGCCGCTCAGGAAATCGATGACGGTCGCCCCCTGAGTCTCCGGCGGAATCTGCTGCAGGCTGGTTTCCTGGTTGGATTTGCCGGCATCATTCTTGGGGCCGTCAGCTGCCTGATGCTCGTCGAAGCCGAGCTTGAAGCCGCCGCCGAGGGTGCGCCTGACCACGATACGTGGACCGATCAGCTCGATCTGCTTCGGCACAACCGTGCCGCTCATCAGCTCGCTGCCGTCGACGCCGATCGCCGCCTTGGGGGCCCGGGCGATGACCTCGCCCCGCGGATCGGTGAGCTCGACATTGCGCAGGCGGAAATGCGGCATGCCGGTATTGGCATCGCGCTCGACGAGCACGCCTTCGAGCCTGACCCTGAGGCCCCCCAGATTGGAGTTGATCCCGGATTGGATGCGGTCGCGCATGAAGTCGAGCGAGACCGGTCCCGTCATCAGCTTGATGAAGAGCGCACCGCCCGCGACGACAATGATCGCCGTCAGGGACAGGAGTACCAGCGCCGCCGTTTTCCAAAATCGCCGCAAACTGCGCAGCCCCGACTGAAGATTTCGCCTAATGCACCGTCACACGTCGACGGCTTGCGCCGCCCAATAAACCATCAGGGCCTGCCCCCTCCGGACGGCTTAATGACCGCTCCGGAACATTCCCCACCCGCCAATGCCTGCCGGTTCCGGCGGCCAGCACCACGGCGTCTGGCGAGATAAGCCCATCAATGACGGCCAAACAATGGCAGGTCGCAATTGCGCGGCCCTCCCCCATACTTATCTCAACCCTGGGCAGTTTCGAGGATTCTCTCGATTAATCAAGGCCCTCTTTGCTCATACCGATCACATCTGCGACAGGCCGAGACTGTGCCGGATGCGGTCCTGGAAATAGGCGACGCCCGCCTCATGCCGGGGCGACAAGGGGCCCGGCGAATAGGCGCCCGAGGCATAGTTCTTGTGGGTCTCGAGGCATATTTCGAAGTCCTCGCGCACGATGGCGAGATTGCGGGCGATCAGGTCGTCGCGCTCTTTGGCCTTCGCCTCGGACGTATCGGCGAAATAGAAATGATAGATGAGCTCGGTGCGGTCGGGACCCAAGGGGTTGATCCTGGATGTATTCATCCCGCCGTCGAACAGCGACAGGGTCCAGTTCGGCCACATCCACAGCCACTTGCCGCGATAGAACAAGCCGTCGCGCGGCGGCGCCGTCATGCGGATCAAGCCGTCATGGGCGGTGGTCTTGAACTGCTCGAAATCGATGGCCGCGAAGAACTGCGGGTGGATGCCCGGTATGTGATAGCCCTCGACGAAGTTGTCCGTATAGATCTTCCAATTGGAGTCGAACACCATGCGCTCGCGCCTGAGCGGCGTGTAGCTCTCGATCGGCTCTTCGGCGAGCTCGCCGACGACATCGGCCAATTGCTGCTCGAGCGTCACCTGGGGATCTATGGCGATGAACAGGAGACCCCGCCATTCGGCGACCGGGATCTCCGCCAGCCGCCAGTCGGTGAGCTTGAAATCCGCGTCCTCGCCGAACCACGGCACATTCATGAGACGGCCGTCATCGGCCCATACCCATTGATGATAGGGACAGCGGATGGTCGGGCAGCGGCCATTGCCCTCCTCGAGGAGGCGGGCGCCCCTGTGCCGGCAGAGATTGCGGAAACCGCGCAGCTTGCCGTCCTTGCCCCTGATGGCGAAGACCTTGTGGCCGGCGATCTCGACCGCGCAATATTCGCCCCGCTCCTTCACCTGCGAGACCGGTCCGAGTAATTGCCACGTCCTGGCAAAGAGTTCCGTGCGCTCACGGTCGTAGATCGAGGGGTCGATATAATAACGCGGATCGAGATTGAGCATGACACCTGCCTGATTAGTATTCTGGCAGGCTAACCCATTATTCCGCCGGTTGAAAAGGCCTCAAGCGATCAATCGATATCGTCCACCTGCGCCGGTCCGCCGCCATGCACGCGTTGCGCGAGCGAAGCGGCCATGAACTCGTCGAGGTCGCCATCGAGCACGGCGCCCGGATTGGTGCTGGTCGTGCCGGTGCGCAGATCCTTCACCAGCTGATAAGGCTGCAGCACATAGGACCTGATCTGGTGCCCCCAGCCGATATCGGTCTTCTTGGCATTGGCGGCGTCGATCTTTTCCTGCTGCTTCTGCAGTTCCATCTCATAGAGCCTGGCTTTCAGCATCTTCCAGGCGGTCGCCCGGTTCTTGTGCTGCGAGCGCTCGCTCTGGCAGGCGACGACGATGCCGGTCGGTATATGGGTGATGCGCACCGCCGAGTCGGTCGTGTTGACATGCTGGCCGCCGGCGCCCGAGGCGCGATAGGTGTCGATGCGGCAGTCGCTTTCATTGACCTTGATGTCGATCGAGTCGTCGATGACCGGATAGACCCAGATCGAGGCGAAAGACGTGTGGCGGCGGGCATTCGAATCATAGGGCGAGATGCGCACCAGGCGGTGCACGCCCGATTCGGTCTTGAGCCAGCCATAGGCATTGTGGCCCTTGACCTGGAGGGTGGCCGACTTGATGCCGGCCTCCTCGCCTGCATGCTCGTCGAGGACGTCGACCTTGTAATCATGCTGCTCGGCCCAGCGAATATACATGCGCAAGAGCATGTTGGCCCAGTCCTGGCTCTCGGTGCCGCCGGCGCCGGCATTCACTTGCAGGAAGGTGTCGTTCTGATCGGCCTCGCCCGAGAGCAGCGTCTCGATCTCGTGCTTGCCGACCTCATCCTTGAGGCCGATGAGCGCCTTCTCGGCATCCTTGACTATGCCCAAGTCGTTCTCGGCCTCGCCGAGCTCGATCAGGCCGGTATTGTCCTCGATCGTCTGCTCGAGGCGGCGCACCAGCTTGATCCGGCTTTCGAGATCCTGGCGCTTGCGCATGACGTCCTGCGCCACCTGGGGATCGTTCCACAGAGCCGGGTCCTCGGCCCTGGCATTCAGCTCGGCGAGCTTCTTCTGGGCGTTATCCCAGTCAAAGATGCCTCCTCAGCAGTCCTATGGACTGCTTCATCTCATCGACGAGATTGATGATTTCGGCGCGCATGACGTTATTCTAACAAGTTGATCCGTTTGAGCGGGCTCAATAAAGGCCGCCGGTGCCGGTCGTCAACCCACCTTCGATCACCGCTTCGCTTTCGGGCGGCGCCTGGGTTCCACCGGACATCGGCGCGCCCGAGGTCGCCACTTGGTCGCCGATCACCTTGGTCCTCGACGGCGGCTCCTCGCCGGGCTTGAAGGCCTCGAGAATGACGCCGTCATCGCCGAAGAGATCGCGCTGGCCACTTTTCACATTGATCGGGATGAGCTCGATGCCCTTCGGCACCCGGAACGGCGTCGCCGGCTTGTCGCGCAGCGCCATGCGCATGAAATCGGTGACCACGGGCGCCGCCAACTCGCCGCCGGTGCGGCCCTTGCCCATGGGCTTGGGATTGTCATAGCCGATATAGACGCCGACGGTCAGATCGGGCGTGTAGCCGATGAACCAGGCGTCGCGCTCGTCATTGGACGTGCCGGTCTTGCCGGCAACCGGCTTGCCGACGAGCCTGAGCTTCTTGCCGGTGCCGCGCTCGACGACGCCTTCCAGCATCGAGGTGATCTGATAGGCGGTATAGGGGTTCATCACCTCGGGGCGAATGTCGAACAATTCGGGCTCGGCCTGCTCCTGCCAAGCCTGATTGCCGCATTGATTGCATTCGCGCTTATCGTGCCGGTAGATGGTCTTGCCATAGCGGTCCTGCACCCGGTCGATCAGCGTCGGCTCGATCTTCTTGCCGCCATTGGCGATGATGCTGTAGGCGGTCGTCATCTTGAGCAGCGTCGTCTCGCCTGCCCCCAGCGCGTAGGACAGCTGGTTCGGAACCCGATCATAGATGCCGACCCGCTGGGCGAGATCGCTGATCTTGCTCATGCCGAGATCGTTGGCGAGGCGCACCGTCATCACGTTGCGCGACTGCTCGATGCCGCGGCGCAGCGTCGAAGGACCGTAATATTTGCGCTGATAGTTGCGCGGCCGCCAGATTTCGCCGTTCGACATCTTGAACTCGATCGGCGCATCGAGAATGACCGATGATGGCGTGTAGCCATTGTCGAGAGCGGCGGCGTAGACGAAGGGCTTGAAGGAGGAGCCCGGCTGGCGCAACGCCTGCACGGCGCGATTGAACTGGCTCCTGCCATAGGAGAAGCCGCCGACCAGGGACAAAACGCGGCCCGTATGCGGATCCATGGCGACGAGCGCCCCTTCGACATCGGGGACCTGGGCCAGATGGAACTGGCCCGCCGTGCTGTCGGGCGCCACATAGACGACATCGCCCACCGAGAGCACGTCCGTCGCTGTCTTGATCTCGGGCCCAAGCTTGCTGCCGTCGATATATTTGCGCGCCCAGGTCATCAGGGCGACGGGAATGGTGCCGGTTTCACGGTCCCTGGCGACTCCGGTCGAGAGTGTCTGAGGCTGCAGGCCGATCTTGGCGCCCGCCTCGCCCACTTCGAGCACGACCGCGAGCCGCCACGGATCGAGATCCGAGGGGACCTCGATCTTGGCAATGGTCTCGCCCCAGTCACCATCGATCGCGACATTCTTGACCGGACCGCGGAAGCCGCGCTTGCGGTCGAAGGTGATGAGGCCGCGGGCGAGCGCCTGGCGGGCATAGATCTGCAGCTTGGGCTCGAGCGTGGTGCGCACCGACAAACCGCCGGTCATCAGCTTCTTCTCGCCATAGATCTGGGCAAGCTCGCGGCGCGCTTCCTCGGCGAAGGATTCAGCGGCGAAGAGTCTGGCGCCGAAGGGGCGCGGATTGACCTCGAGCGGCTGGCCTTGCGCCGCATCGCGCTCGGCCTTGGTGATGTAGCCGTTGTCATACATCTCGTTCAGCACCCAGTTGCGCCGCTCGACGGCGCGCTTAGTCTGCTTGAACGGGTGATAGTTGTTGGGGCCCTTGGGCAGAGCCGCGAGATAGGCGATCTCCTCGAGCGAGAGATCGTTCAGCGACTTGCCGAAATAATTGAGCGAGGCGGCGGCCACGCCATAGGAGTTCAGGCCGAGGAAAATCTCGTTGAGATAGAGCTCGAGAATCTGGTCCTTGTTGAAGGCTTGCTCGATGCGATGCGCCAGGATCGCTTCCTTCACCTTGCGCTCGACGGAACGCTCGTTGGTGAGAAGGAAGTTCTTGGTCACTTGCTGGGTGATGGTGGAGGCGCCGACGATCTGCCCCTTGCCCGTCGCCTTGACCTCGATATAGCGCAAGCCCGCTGCCGCGAGGCCCGGCCAGTCCAGGCCCTGATGCTGATAGAAAGTCTTATCTTCCGCTGAGATGAAAGCCTGGATGAGCTTTTTCGGGATATCGTTGATCGGCACGAAGAGACGGCGCTGCTCGGCATATTCGGCGACCAGCGTACCGTCGGCGGCGTGCACCCTGGTCATCACCGGGGGCTCATATTGGGCAAGCTGCTTATAGTCCGGCAGGCCCTGGGACATGTCCCAGATCACATAACTCACGCCGGCGGCAACGCCCAGAAAGGCGATGAATCCCACCGTGAACAGCCAACCTAGAAATCTCAGCATGTTTCCCCTGAGATAGCCTCAGATCCCCAAGAACAATCGTTGGATCAGCGCTTTAGCACGCTTCACGCCGCCTGCCCAATTACTGTTTTGGCAGGCCTAGAAGTCAAATGTGGCGGGCTTCTGGCACCTTCCGCAACTATTTACTGGCGCTGGGCGATCTCGGTCGAGAAATAGGCATCTATGGCTTTCGTCATCGCCGTCGCGACCTCTGCCTGCCACTTGGGCGACACCAGAAGGGCTTCGTCGGCCTTGCTCGAGAGATAGCCGAGCTCGAGCAGGACGGAAGGGACATCGGGCGCCTTCAGGACCACGAATCCGGCCGAGCGCATCGGCTTGCCGGTCATGTGGGTGACGAGCCCAAGCTGCGTCGTCGCCTTCTTGGCGAAGAAGGTCGAGTGATTCTTCGTCTCGCGCTGGGCGAGTTCGATCAATATGTCGGTGACTTCCTCATTCTCGGTCGCGAGATCCATGCCGCCGATGATGTCGGCGCGGTTTTCCTTCTGCGCCAGCGCTTCGGCCTCGGCGTCTGAGGCCTTGTCGGAGAGCGTATAGAGTGTCGCTCCCCTTACCGACCTCCCGCGCACCGTGTCGGCATGGACGGCGATGAACAGGTCGGCCTGATTCTTGCGGGCGACGCCGACCCGCTGCTTGAGCGAAAGGAACGTGTCGTTATCGCGCGTCAGCACCACCTCATAGTTCTTGTTCTCTTTCAGCCGGTCGCGCAGGACGCGGCTGAAAGCGAGGACGACATCCTTCTCGCGGGTGCGGCGCACGCCGACGGCGCCGGGATCGACGCCGCCATGGCCCGGATCGATCACGATGACGCGGCGGCCGTCGGCGCGCTTCGCCGGCATGGCGCGTTCGGCCGCGGACGGATTGGGCTCGCTGCCGGGTTTGGGCGGTGGCAATGGCGCAATCGTCGCGGTCTGCGTCGTGTCGTCCACCACGCTCGCTTCCGTCTGTGGCAGGTCTTGCGCGCCTCGCCGCGGCGAACGGTTCGCCTGGTCGGCGGCATGCGCCATCATGAAGGTCTTCTCGTCGGTCTTGACCAGATCGACGACGAGACGGGCGGGCTGGCCCGCCTCGGGCTTCACCAGAAAGGACTTGCCGATGAGGACCGGCCCCGTCGCATCGATCACGATGCGGGCATGGCCATTGCCCAGGGGACCGAAGCGATAGGCGCTCACCAGGCCCAGAGGCTCGCCGCCGGCATTGGGCGGAAGGTCGAAGCTGACGTCGGGCAGATCGATCATGACCCGATAGGGATTGGGCAGGACATAGACGCTGTAGCTCACCGGACGGCTGAGATCGGCGACAAAACGGGTCTTGCTGTCATCGCCCGCCACCCGGGCGGCAAGTGCGGTCACGGGCTTCGCGTCCGCGGCCACCGGCGCCGCATTCGCCGCGGCGAGTGTCAGCATCACTATAAAGAGAGCGCCTAACCCCCAATTTTTATAAGGAAAAGCCGGCATCACCCGTTTGACCCAAATCATCGGGACGAAGCCTACGGGGTGGTGGTTAACTCAAAGTTTCCAAAGGCCTAAGAAATATTCCCCAGGGTTATCTACCTAAGCTTGCCAAACTGCCCGCGTCTGCCTAAACAGGCACTAACCCTCCTGGGGGCGAGTTGGACCTTTGGGTCCGTGAGCGAGGCCTCAGGAAGCGTCGAATTCCGCTAACGGACGGGCTTCCGGGATCTTAACGATAGCCCCTTCGGATGCGTTTCAGTACGGGCCCGCAATAGGGCGGTCCCACTGCCCTTTTGGGGTGGCACCCAGATGACGGGGCAGATGCGTTGAACCGTTCCGGCACGGCCGGGACATGTGGATAACAACAGGCATGAATCATCCCACGCTGACAATTTCTCCGGACTGGCCGCCAAGGGCAGCCGCTTCGGACAGCGCGCGGTTGCGCCTTGCGCAAACCATGCCTCTTACGCGCGCGCCGGCGCCTTGGCCTTCACACCGTCTCCTGCCCGGAATCGAGACAGAAGCTGCCTTGCCGCCCGCCGCTCTAAAGGATAATGACATATGGGCAGCAAAATGCTCATCGACGCCACCCATGCGGAAGAGACCCGCGTCGTGGTGGTTCGCGGCAATCGCATCGAAGAATTCGATTTCGAAAGTGCCGCACGCAAGCAACTAAAAGGCAACATCTATCTCGCCAAGGTGACGCGCGTCGAGCCGTCGCTGCAGGCCGCCTTCGTCGATTACGGCGGCAACCGTCACGGTTTCCTCGCCTTCTCGGAAATCCATCCCGACTACTACCAGATCCCGGTAGCCGACCGGCAGGCGCTCCTGCGCGAGGAAGAGGAAGACGCCCGCCATCAGGCCGAAGACGACGTTCACTCGACAAGGAACGAGGGCCGCGACAATTACGAGGCGCCGCATGACGATGCTCACCATGATGACGCGCAGAACGATGAAGATGCCGAAAGCGCGGCTGAAGCAAGTGGCGGCGAGGAATCAGAGGCGAGCACCGGAGCCGCAGGCCCCGAGACCAGCGAGGCCGAGCCCGTCGCCGCCCCCCATGTCGAGCACGGCCTTCCCGCCGAGATCGGCGATGGCATAGAGACGGTCGAAGAGGACGCCGAGGCGCAGAAGGTCGATTCGGTCGGCGCCGAGGATGCGCTCGAGGAAGTGCCGCAGCGCCGCCGCCGTCCGCAACGGCGCGTCTACAAGATCCAGGAAGTCATCAAGCGCCGCCAGGTCATCCTGGTGCAGGTCGTCAAGGAAGAGCGCGGCAACAAGGGCGCGGCACTCACCACCTATCTTTCGCTCGCCGGCCGCTATTGCGTGCTGATGCCCAATACCGCGAGAGGCGGCGGCATCTCGCGCAAGATCACCGATTCCACCGATCGGCGCCGCCTCAAGGAAGTGACGCGTGACATCGAGGTGCCGACCGGCATGGGCCTCATCGTGCGCACCGCCGGCGCCCAGCGGACCAAGAACGAGATCAAGCGCGACTTCGACTACCTGATGCGCCTGTGGGAGAACGTGCGCGACCTGACGCTCTCGTCCACCGCCCCCGCCCTCGTCTATGAGGAAGGCAGCCTGATCAAGCGCTCGATCCGCGACCTCTACAGCAAGGATGTCGACGAGGTTCAGGTCGAGGGCGACGAAGCCTATCGCGAGGCGAAGGACTTCATGAAGATGCTCATGCCGAGCCATGCGCGCAACGTGAAGCCCTACAAGGATACGCGCCCGCTGTTCTCGCGCTTCCAGATCGAGACCCAACTCGACAGCCTGTTCTCGCAGACCGTGACGCTGCAGTCGGGCGGATACATGGTCATCAACCAGACCGAAGCGCTAGTCTCGATCGACATCAACTCGGGCAAAGCGACGCGCGAGCACAATATCGAGGACACGGCACTCAAGACCAATCTCGAGGCGTCCGACGAGATCGCCCGGCAGTTGCGCCTGCGCGACCTGGCCGGCCTCGTGGTCATCGACTTCATCGACATGGAAGAGAAGCGCAACAACCGCTCGGTCGAGCGCCGCCTCAAGGAAGCGCTGAAGAACGACCGCGCCCGCATCCAGGTCGGCCGCATCAGTCATTTCGGCCTGCTCGAGATGTCGCGCCAGCGTCTGAGGCCCAGCCTGCTCGAGGGTTCGACCCGCGTGTGCCCGCATTGCGAGGGCCGCGGCATCGTGCGCTCGGTCTCCTCATGCGCCCTTTCCGTCATGCGCGCCATCGAGGAGCATCTGATCAGCCGCAAGTCGGAGAACCTCACGGTCAAATGCCACCGCGACGTCGCCGCCTATGTGCTCAACGAGAAGCGCAATCACCTGCTCGATCTCGAAGCGTCCTACGGCATCTCGATCTTCATCGTGCCGAGCGACGACATCAAGGGTTCGCAGGCGCAGATCGAGCGCGCCGGCGAGCGTGCCGTCCCGCAGCGCAAGACCGCCGCGGCGCCGGTCAAGATCGACACCGCCTTCCAGGACCGGGAAGAGGAGCCGGAAGCCGAGGCGATCGAAGAGACCGAGGAGGACGAGGACACAGAGCGCCAGCCCGAGCGCGCCGAGGCCGAACAGGGTGGCAATGGCGATTCGTCGCGCCGGCGCCGGCGCCGGCGTGGACGCCGCGGCGGGCGGCGCGGACAGGAACGCGACCAGGCCTTCAATGGCGGCGAGCGTGAGAACATACCGGGGTTAGGCGACCAGCCGGAGCTCGAACCGCAGGCCGAGCTCGTCGAGGTGAGCGAGGACGAAACCGAAGTGCAGGAAGCCGGCGCGAGTGACACCGGCGAGCAGGACGCTCGTCCGGAGCGCGAACGCGGCCGCGGTCGCCGCGACAGATGGGGGCGTGGACGGCGCAATCGCAACCGCCATGAGCGTGGCGGCAATGGCGAGAGCGCCGAACATGTGGCTCAAGAGGCGCCGCAGCGCGAGGAACGTCATGAGGCCCGCCGGGAAGAGGCCCCGCCCGCCAAACCGGTGGCGAAGCCGGAACCCGAACCTGCCGCGGCACCGGCCGAAGCCTATCAGCCCCCCAAGTGGCAGCCGCCCGCGCCGACGGTCGTCGAGCGTCCGGCGCAGACGAAGTCCGGCTGGTGGAGCAAGCGTGGATAGCGCAGATCCGGAAAAGCGGGTGGCCGCCCTCGCGGCGGCCATCCACCGGTTTTCCGAAACGATCATGCGCCAACAAAACCGGCGCACTTTACCGTGAAACAGGATGGGGAGCCTCAAACTCGCCTCATTTGATCCCGAGAGACTTTGAATGACTTGGCGGCGCATCACAGGCTTGGTGTGTGCGACGAGCTTCGCCATAGCGTCGCTCGTGGGGCCTGCATTTGCGCAAGCCAAGAGAAGCGGTCCGTCGCTCATTCGCGATGCCGAGATCGAAAGCCTGATGCGGCTCTACACCAAGCCGATCTTCCAGGCGGCGGGGCTCAATCCGGGATCGGTGCATGTCTATCTCATCAACGATCCGCGCATTAACGCTTTCGTCGCCGGCGGCCAGCGCATTTTCATCAATACCGGCCTCCTGACCCAGGCGAAGACGCCCAATGAGGTGATCGGCGTTCTCGCCCATGAAACCGGTCATATTTCCGGCGGCCATCTCGCCCGAATGCAGAACGAGATCGATCGCAAGAGCACCATTGCGATCATCGGCATGCTGCTGGGAGCGGCCGCCGTTGCCGGTGGTGCCGTGGCCGGTGAAGGCGAGCTCGCGCAAGCGGGCGGTGGCATCATGATGGGGGCGCAGGGCCTTACCCAGCGCCTGGTCTTGAGCTATGCGCGTGCCATGGAGGCCTCGGCCGACCAGGCCGCGATCAAATTCCTTACGGCGACCGGACAGTCCGGCAAGGGCATGTTGACCCTGTTCCAGAAGCTCGCCACCCAGTCGATGGCCTCGCTGCGCGATGTCAGCCCCTACGTGATGTCGCATCCGATGCCCCTCGACCGCATCCGCAATCTCGAGGTCGAGGCCAAGGCGAGCAAATATTTCGACACGCCCGACAAGCCGGAAATCATGATGCGTCACAAGCTGATGCAGGCAAAGCTCGTGGGCTTCCTGCAGCCAATGCAGACGGTGTTCCAGCGCTATCCGACATCCGATACCAGCCTGCCCGGGCGCTATGCGCGCGCCATCGCCATGTTCCGCAGCGGCGACACGCGCAATGCGGTCAAGGTGATCGACACCTTGATCCGCGACCTGCCGAGCGATCCCTATTTCCATGAGCTGAAGGGCCAGGCGCTGCTGGAAGGCGGCCAGCCGGCTCAGGCCGTGGCGCCGCTGCGCCAGACGATCAAGATGCTGCCCAACAGCGGGCTCATCCGCATCATGCTGGCGCAGGCCCTGCTCGGCACCGAGAACCGGGCCAATGCGCAAGCCGCGCTGAGCGAGCTCCGGCTGGCGCGCAAGACCGAGGACGATACGCCCGCCCTCTATCAGCTCATGGCCATGGCCTATGGCCAGATTGGCGACATTCCGCGCGCCGACCTCGCCACGGCGGAAGCCGCCTATTACCGGGGCGACAAGAAGCTGGCCGAGGAAAAGGCCAAGGTCGCCATGCGGACGCTCAAGCGGGGGTCGCCCGACTGGTTGCGCGCTAACGACATTTTGAACTTCGTTAACCGGGAGTAAGTGGACCCACCCCGCAAAAGGGTGCATGGTGACCCGCTCTCCTTTTCGCTCAAGGACCATTGATGCTGAAGCTCATCCGCGCCTGCCTGATCGTCTTCGCCGCCCTTTTCGTCCTGCCCGTCCAGGCGGCCGAATTCAGCCCCGAGCAGAAAAAGGAGCTCGGCGACTTCATCCGCCAGTATCTCATGGAGAATCCGGAAGTCGTGCGCGATGCGATGCAGGAGCTCGAGCGCAAGCAGCAAATGGCCGAGGATCAGGCCCGCACCGACTCGCTCAAGAGCATGTCGTCGGAAATCTTTCGCAGCAGCGACGACCTCGTCGGCGGCAATCCCGAAGGCAAGGTCACGCTGGTGGAGTTCTTCGATTACAATTGCGGCTACTGCAAGCGCGCCTTTCCCGATGTCATGAAGATGATCGACGGCGACAAGGACCTGAAGGTGGTGATGAAGGAATTCCCCATTCTGGGCCCGGGATCGGTCTATGCCGCGCGCGCCGCGCTGGCTTCGCGCAAGCAGGGCAAATACTGGGAATATCACCTCGCCATGATGGCGCATGAGGGCCGGATCGACGAGCAGGTCGCCGACCAGATCGCCGAAGCCACCGGCCTCGATGTGAAGAAGCTCAAAGCCGACATGGAGGGGGACGAGGTCAACCAGGTCATCGCCCGCAACATGCAATTGGCCGATTCTCTCAAGATCCAGGGCACCCCCGCCTTCATCATCGACGAGACCGTCATCCCCGGGGCGGTCGGCTTTGACGCGCTTGCCGCGGCCGTCAAGCAGGTGCGCGACAATGGCGGGTGTAAGCTTTGCTGAGGCTACCCTGAGGATAGGCTGAGCCCTCCTCCTTCCCGAAACCGGGCTGACCGCTTATAAGCGCTCTCATGAAACCTGTTTATGTCATAAACGGGCCCAATCTGAACATGTTGGGTCTGCGCGAGCCCGATGTTTACGGCAAGGAGACGCTCGCCGGCCTCGAGGAGCGCTGTCGGCGCAAGGCTCAGGCGCTGGGGCTCGACATCTCATTCCGCCAGAGCAATATCGAGGGCGAGCTCGTGTCCTGGATCCAGGAAGCCCGCAACGCCGCCAGCGGAATCATTCTCAATGCTGCCGCCTATACGCACACCTCGATCGCCATCCACGATGCGCTGAAAGTAGCCCAGATCCCGATCATCGAGGTCCATCTCAGCAACATCTACAAGCGCGAGCCTTTCCGTCATCACAGCTACGTCTCGCCGGTTGCCGATGGCGTGCTGTGCGGCTTCGGCGGGCAAGGCTATGAGCTCGCCATCGACGCCATCCACGAGATCCTGACAAAAAAGAAGGGGTAATCCTGATCATGCCCGCGAAGAAGACAGCGCCGCCCCCCAAGCCGCCATCGGACAAGTCCGAGCTTGGGCTGATCCGGGACCTGGCCGACCTCCTCAACGAGACGGGGCTCACCGAGATCGAGCTGGAGCAGAAGGGGGTCAGGGTCAGGGTCTCGCGCGGCGGCACGGTCTATGCGGCGGCCCCCGCCGCCCCGGTGGCGCTCGCGGGTGCTGCGGCAGCACCGCCGGCGGCCGCGGCTCAACCGACGGCTCCGTCCGTACCGGCGGATGCCGTCAAATCGCCGATGGTCGGCACCGTCTATCGGGCGGCGCAGCCGGGCGCCCCCAATTTCGTCGAGGTCGGCGCCGAGGTTAAGGCCGGCCAGACGCTCCTCATCATCGAGGCGATGAAGACGATGAATCAGATCCCGGCCCCTCGCGCCGGCAAGGTCACCCAGATCTATGTGCAGAACGGGAGCCCGGTCGAATATGGCGAAGCCCTGGTCCTCATAGAGTAGCGCGATGTTCGACAAGATCCTCATCGCCAATCGCGGCGAGATCGCCCTGCGCGTGATGCGCGCCTGCCGCGAGCTCGGCATCCACACCGTCGCCGTGCATTCGACGGCGGACGAAGAAGCCATGCATGTCAGGCTTGCCGATGAGAGTGTCTGCATCGGCCCGCCGCCGGCGCGCGACAGCTATCTCAACATTCCCGCCATCGTGGCGGCCTGCGAGATCACCGGCGCCGAGGCCGTGCATCCGGGCTACGGCTTCCTGTCGGAGAACGCCCGTTTCGCCGAGATCCTCGAAGAGCACAAGATCAAGTTCATCGGGCCCTCGTCCAACCATATCCGCATCATGGGCGACAAGATCGAAGCCAAGCGCACCGCCAAGGAGCTCGGCATTCCGGTCGTGCCGGGCTCGGAAGGCGGCATCAACGACTTGGGCGAGGCGCGGCGCATCGCCAAGGACATCGGTTATCCGGTGCTGATCAAGGCGACGGCGGGCGGCGGCGGGCGCGGCATGAAAGTGGCGCGCTCCGAGACCGAGCTCGAGAATGCCATCCAGACCGCCCAGGCCGAGGCCAAGGCCGCCTTCGGCAATGGCGATGTCTATCTCGAGAAATATCTGGAAAGGCCGCGCCACATCGAAATCCAGGTGCTGGGCGACGGCCAGGGCCGTGCGGTGCATCTGGGCGAGCGCGATTGCTCGCTGCAGCGGCGCCATCAGAAGATCTGGGAGGAGGCTCACTCCCCTGCCCTCAATGCGGCGCAGCGCGAGGCCATCGGCGGGCGCGTGGCGCGCGCCATGCAGAAGCTCGGCTATGAAGGCGTCGGCACCGTCGAATTCCTCTATGAGAACGGCGAATTCTATTTCATCGAGATGAACACCAGGCTCCAGGTCGAGCACCCGGTGACCGAGATGCTGACCGGCCTCGATCTCGTGCAGGAGCAGATCCGCGTCGCCGCGGGCGCCCAGCTCAAATATGAGCAGAGCGACATCGTCTTCTCCGGCCACGCCATCGAATGCCGCATCAATGCGGAGAATCCGACGACCTTCGCGCCCTCGCCCGGAAAGGTCGAGTATGTCCATGTGCCGGGGGGCCTTGGCGTGCGCATCGATTCGGCACTCTATGCCGGCTACCGCATCCCGCCCTATTATGACAGCCTGATCGGCAAGCTCATCGTCTTCGGCAAGTCGCGCACCGAATGCCTGATGCGCCTGCGCCGCGTGCTCAACGAATATGTCATCGAAGGCGTCGAGACGACCATCCCGCTGTTCCAGCGCCTGGTCGCGGAACCGGACATCATCGATGGGCATTATGACATTCATTGGCTTGAGAAATATCTGATCAACAGTACCTGAATGTCGACCATCACCCCGCAGATCCTGCTCAAGGCCTATGCCGCCGGGATTTTCCCGATGGCGGAAAGTGCCGAGGACAATGCGCTCTACTGGGTTGAGCCCGAGGAGCGCGGCATTTTCCCGCTCGACGGCCTGCATATCTCGCATTCCTTGCGCAAGCGCGTGCGCCAGCGCCGCTTCGACATCCGCATCGATACCGCCTTTCAGGACGTGATCGCGGCCTGCGCCGAGAAGAAGCACGACCGCAAGACGACCTGGATCAACCAGCGCATCAAGTCGCTCTATGGCCAGCTCTTCAAGATGGGCTGCTGCCATTCGGTCGAGTGCTGGCGGGACGAGCGGCTGGTCGGCGGGCTCTATGGGGTCCGGATCGGGGCCGCCTTCTTCGGCGAGAGCATGTTCTCGCGCGAGACGGATGCGAGCAAGGTGGCGCTCGTGCATCTGGTGGCGCGCCTGAAGGCCGGCGGCTTCCATCTGCTCGATGCGCAATTTACCACGCCGCATCTCGAAAGCATGGGCGCCCGCACGATCAGCCGTGTCGACTATCACGCTTTGCTCGAACGCGCGATCGACCAGGACGCCGAATTCTTCAAATTCGCGGGCGATCGCGATCCGGAAGCGGTGCTGCGGCTGGCGAGCAAGGCCGCATAACTTCACATGATGCCGCCGGTGACGGCGAAGGCGCCGGCCGTGCGTCCGTCGGCCAGGTGGACAATGGCGGTGATGATTGATCCATAAGGCTTCCGCCACACGCTGTGCAGTCTTGCATGCTCGGCCGAAGCCACGGCCCTGCGCACCTTGAACAACGGGCCCGGGACGAGGATTTCGGCAGGCTCTCCGTTCACATGGATCTGCACGATGGCACCTGACATGTCGATGGGTTCCTCCGAGCTCACCTCCACCTGCGCCATCACCTCGTCGAACACGGCATCCACCGCATGCATCTCGGCCTCGATGGTGATCTTCAAATCCGCTCTCGCGCTCTCCGCGACTGAGCGGCGCGCCGTGAAAACATCGTCTGGCAGCTCCGGCGTGCGCGGCGGCCTGACGCGAAGCCCGGCGGCCCGGTCGAATTCGGCGGCGAAGCACAGCAGCCGCGTGTCGTCATAGGCCTTGCCGGCGATCGTCATGCCGACCGGCATGCCGATATCGGGCATGATCCCCATCGGCACCGTCACCGTCGGAATGCCGAGATGGCGCCAGACCAGATTGCCATTGGCGACCCAGGTCCCGTTGCGCCAGGCGAGCCGCGCCGACTCCTCGTTCACATCGGCATCGGCCTTGCCGACATCGGCGACGGCAGGCAACACGACGGCATCGAGGCCGAGCGCTTCCATCCAGTCCTCGAAATCGATGCGCCGCGTCGCCTCGAGCCCCTTGAGACCCTCTTCCAGATCCGCAATCCCCGCCACCGGCGGCAAGCCAAGCCTCGCCAGGTCGACCAGGTTGCCGAGGCCCGCCTCGATAGGTTCAGGAAGCGTGCCGGGCGGCTGCGGGAAAATTTTGTCGCCATCGACGCCAGCGAGGTCCGGGAAAGCCGGGTCACCATTGGCGCGCAGGAAATCGTCAAACGCCCAGGCGCAAAGCGGGCCCAGTTCGTGGGTCTCGAAGCTCTTCGGCACGAGCCCCCTGTCGACCATCGACCGGGCGCCCGGGCGGTTGCGTTCGTAATTCGAGACCACGGGAAAATCGACCTCGATCACCTCGGCACCCAGCACTTCGAGCTGGCGCGCCGCCTTCTCCCAGAGCGCAATGACCGACGGCCGCGTCTCGATCGGCGCGGTCGCTTCAGTGTCGCGGCCGATATACATGCGCGGCACACCGAGCCGCGTTCCACGCAAGGCGCCCTCGACGGTGAGCTTCACATAGCTCTTAGGCCGCAGTGCCGAGCTTTTCGGTATCTCGACCCAGGGCTGGACGCGCCAGAAGTCGCCGCGGGCGATGTCATCGTCGGCGACGATGACGTCGAGCAATTCCAGCAGGTCATCGACGCCGCGCGTATGCGGCACGACGACGTCCATCGTCGGCACCAACGGCCAGTTGCCGCGCACCGAGATCACCCCGCGCGAGGGCGTATAGGCGACGAGGCCGTTATTCGAGGCGGGAGCGCGCCCCGACGACCATGTTTCTTCGCCGAGACCGAAGGCGGCGAAGCTCGCGGCCGTCGCCGTCCCTGAGCCGTTGGACGAGCCCGAGGCGAAAGCAGCCGTCAGATAGTCGCCATTGTAGGGGCTTTCGGCCCGGCCATAGACACCACGCTGCATGCCGCCATTGGCCATGGGCGGCATGTTGGTGAGGCCGATGAGAACGGCACCCGCTTCGCGCAGCCGCTCTATCGTGAAAGCATGGTCGCCGGCGACGAGATGCTCGAAAGCCGGCGAGCCCGCGGCCACCGTCAGCCCCTTCACCCGATAGCTGTCCTTGGCCGTGTAAGGTATGCCGTCCAGAGGTCCGAGCAGCTTCCCCGCGCGGCGCCGTCTGTCGGATGCCGCCGCCATTTCGAACATCGAAGGATCGAGCACCGGAACAGCGTTGAGCGCAATGCCGTGACGGTCGTAATGCGCGATGCGGCGCAAATAGGCGCCCACCAGCTCGACGCTGGTGACGATGCCGCTATCGAGGGCCTGGCGCAGTTCGGCGATCGAGGCTTCGACGAGATGGAATGCCTGGTTCACTCGGACACCACCTTGATCAGTCTTCCGGCTCTTCTTCCTCGCCGCCCGGCACAGGCTGGGTGTCCGGCACCTGCTCGATCACCGGCGGCGGCGCGTTGGGATCGCGGCAGCCGGTCAGCCACACATCGTAGATCGGATGCTCCACCGCGCTCAAGCCCGGGCTCTCGGCAAACATCCAGCCGGAGAAGATCTTCTTGCGCGTGTCGTCGGATTCGATCTCCTCGACCTCGACGAAGGACGTGGTGCGCGGCTCCTCGGTGACATCGCGCGTATAGCAGGCATCGGCCTTGATGAAGAGCCCGCCGAAGCGCTTCTGCTCGCCGATCTTCGCCTCGAACGTGGTGGTGAGGCCGGTGATCTTGTCGAGGCCGGCAAAAACGGCGATGGGATTGGAGACGCGCTCGGCCGCGGCCGGCGCAACCATCGCCATTAAAGCAACGAGTGGCAGGATACGTGTCATGATGTCCGCGCTTCGACCCGCAGGCGCACATAGTCCGCCGTCCAGTTGCCCTGGGCATCGCACAAAGCGGGCTCAAGGAGCTCTTCGGTCTCGTTCACGGCGGCGTCGAAATTCTCGCCGAACTGGTGGAAGAAGGGCGAGTTGAACAGCTTGAGCCAGGATGCCATGCCGGTCTTGAGCGGCGTCGGGCGCGGGATGAGCGCGATGCGCGCCACCGCGAAGCCTTGCGCCTCCAGGAGCCCCCGATAGGTTTCGACCGACGGGAAGAACCAGGGATGAGCGAGGCGGACATCCTTGCCATGGCGCATGGCGACCGCATGGAGCGCCGTCGTGATCGCCGCGACATTGCCGTGGCCGCCGAACTCCGCGACGAACCGGCCTTGCGGCTTGAGGGCGCGCGCGACGCCGGCAATCACCCGCTCCGGACGCGTCATCCAATGGAGTGCCGCATTCGAGAACACGGCATCGAATTCATTCGCGAAAGTGAGCGCCTCGCCATCCATCAGGCGCACATCGAGGCCCCGCGCCTGGCAGGCGCGCACGAAATCCTCGCTCGCATCGACGCCCACCACCCCAGCACCCTTGGCCGCGAGTTCCGCCGTCAGCACGCCGTCGCCGCAACCGAGATCGAGAATGCGCTCGCCGCTTTTGGGCGCGAGCCAGTCGAGCACGCCTGAGGCGAGGTCGGAGACGAAACGCGCATGCTCGTCATAGGACGCCGCCGACCAGGTCTGGCGGCGCGAGTCGCCACCTGTCATTGCGGCTGCGTTTCCGGCTGCGGCTGCGGCTCGGGCTCCGGCGCCGTCTCAGGCGCGGTCTCGGGCTGTGGCGGGGTCTGCGTGTTCTCCGCCGGCTTGTCGTCGCCTTTGCCCTTGCCGCTGTCGAACATCGCCGTCGAGATCAGCGTCCAGATATCGACGGACCCTTGCGTGTTGGTGATCTGCCCGCCATCGGCAAGGATCGTATCCGATCCGCCGGGATCGAGGGCGATGAAGTTCGAGCCCAGGAGGCCTTCGGATGTCACTTTCGCCGTCGTGTCGTCGGTGAGCTTCACCTTGGGATCGATCGACATGGTGACGACGGCCTGGTAGTTGTCCGGGTTCAGCGACTGGCTGACCACGGTCCCCACTTTGATGCCGGCAAGCCGCACATCGGTGCCGGTATTGACGCCGGCGATATTGTCGAATTCGGCCGTCAGCCTGTAGCCGCCCGTGGTGCTGCTCTTCCCCGAGGTCGTATAGGCGAAAGCGAAGAAGCCGGCGGCGATCAGGATGACCAGCGCGCCAATGGCGGTTTCAACAGTCGTGTTCTTCATGATGCGGTCCCTTGCGACCTCGGCCTTCTAGCGGTCTTTAGGGATTCGAGACAACCCGCAAATTGTGGCAGCAGCAGGCCGGAAAAAATGACTATTCCGGGCGCCACGCTTCATAATCGGGCTTGGCGACTTTCGGCCAGGTACTGCCCATGATGCTGCCCGGCGGACGATAGGCGCGCGCCGTGCCGGTGAGATTGGGCTGATGCGGCTTTTCCCATTCGCGCGGCTGGTAGTCGTTCTTCGTCGGGGGGTTGGCCTGGCGGTGATGCATCCAGCCATGCCAGCCGGGCGGGATCATCGAGGCTTCGGCATAGCCGTTATAGACGACCCAGCGGCGCTCTGCGATCGACTGCGGCAGCGCCGAGGGCGCGCGATAATAGCGGTTGCCGAACTCGTCCTCGCCGACGAACTCGCCCTTGCGCCAAGTATATAGCCACAGGCCCAGCGTCCGGCTGTTCCACCAGGTAAAGAACTGCTTGAGGAATTCGATCACGTCGTCACCTTTTGGGCCTTGATTGGCGGAATTAGCCGGTTTTGTCCAGCCCATCCTGAGCGCTCATTTCATGGCATCGACCAGGGTCAGGCCGTCCTTGGCCTCGAGCCCTCGGGCCTCCACGACCCTGACGGCAGGGATCGAGCGTATCAGCGCCGCCAGGCCCTCGCGTTCCGGCGCATCGGCCGGGAGCGGTGACGGCACCGCGTAAAGATGGAAACCGCGGCGCAGGCGCTCGCGCATGAGGCTCATGAGATAGACGGGATAGGTCTCCTGCGCCTTGCCGATCATTACATCGGTCTTCCACGCCCGCAGGACCAGGCGTTCATCGGGCTTGCCCGCCACCGGCTTCGTCCAGGTCAGGTCGGCGAGCCTGCCCTGATGCAGAGCCGGGCGCGGCGCAAGATCGCTGAGCGCGCGCTGCGGATCGAGATAGGCAAGCCCCAATGTCCAGGACCACTTGCCCTCTTCCGTCCAGCCCTCCTTGCCGAGCGCTTCGGCAAGCGGCGTCGGATCACCCGCCCATTGCACGCAGAACGGCTCTTCGCTGCGCCCGGCGAGATCGATGCGCTGCCGGGGCAGGCTCGCCCAGGACCCGGATTCCCACTGCTCGCGATCGTAGAGAACGATCGCCTCGCGCGGCGCATAGGTCTCGGCATTGGCCGGATAGTCGCGCGAGATATGGATCGATCCGGCGACAGCGAAGGCGAGCAAGGTCGCGACCGTCAGACCCCAGGGTATGATGCGGCGCGACGGCACCGCTTCGATGGCGATGCCGAAGGCGGCGATCATGACCGCGCCGAACAGGAAGCCGCCCAGCACATCCGACATCCAATGGGCGCCGAGATAGATGCGCGAATAGGCGATGGCGATGACGGCGATGCCGGCGGCGGCGAATACCACCGCCTTGCCCCAGCTTCTGAGACCATGGCTCGCCAGCACCGCGAAGACGCCGAGCGTCACGGTGGCGAAGGTCGTGTGGCCGGAGGGAAAGCTGAAGACTTCCGGGAGCCCTGAGAGCTCGAGCGGCCGCGGCCGCTGCAGCCACAATTTCATCAAAGGCACGAACAGCCGCGCGGCGAGGATGGTGAGGAAGGCCGCGACCGCGATCCGCCATTCGCGCCGCCACAGGAGCCAGGCGACAATGGCGAGCCCCACCGCAACCATGACGAAGCCATCGCCCAGCATGGTGATGATGGTCATGATCTCGTCGCTCGGCGCGTTGCGCAGGCCCTGCATCATATTGTGGACCGAAAGATCGGCATCGATCAGCGTCGACTGGCCGAAGACGCTGCTCATGATGTGCAGGAAGGCGATGAAGGCGGTGACCGCGAGGGCAGCGAAGAGGATGATCGACAGCGATCCCGGGTGGGCGGGCGAGATGACGGCGCCGATGCGCGGCCAGAAGCGGCCCGGCTGTTTTTGCGCCCAGGCGGCGAAACTGTCCTGGGCGTTCTCGATGATTGGTCCGAGGCCGCCGATGAACAGGCGAATGAGCCAGCCCGCTATGGCGAGCAGCAGCAGCAGCAAGAGGAGGACGATCAGCAGTCTTTCGCTGAGCTCGCCCGCCATGGCCAGCACCTGGCCGAACAGCATGCCGGGCAGCACATGTGCCGCCGTCCAGAACAGGCCCGAGGTCACGTTGATGGTGGCGAAATAGACCTGCCCCATGCCGAACATGCCGACGATGCCCGGCACGACGGCTTTGACGCCGGGCACGAAACGGCCGATGGCGATCGACTTGCCGCCATGCCTGCGCACGAAATCCTCCCCGCGCGCGACGAGAACGGGATAGCGGTTGAGCGGCCACAATGTCTTGAGGCTGTTGCCGAACAGGCGTCCCGCCCAATAAGAGAGCTGATCGCCGAGGATCGCGCCGACGGCGGTGGCAATGAAGACCGGCCAGAATTCGAGATGCCCGGTCCCGACCAGCATGCCGGCCCCCACCAGCACCGCTGTCGAGGGCACGAACAGGCCGATGATGAGCAAGGCTTCCCCAAAGGCAATGAGGAAGACCACGGCGATCGCCCAGCCGGGATGCTGGGCAAAATAATCCAAATAAGGCTGTATATGCTCCATGCGGCCGGTGGTTCGTTAAGTCAGGAAAGTCACAAGGTTATTACGATGGGGCCTCGGGGGATGGTGGGGCCGACTTACCAAAAACCTCGTGTCGAGAACAAGGCGTAAAGGTCTGACTACGCCGAATCGCTTGATCCTGTCATCCTCGAATAAAGCGCCTGTCTTTGCTATTCATCACCTTCCAGCGCCCGGTTCCGATCAACGCATGACCTCCCCGTCCTCTCCCGATCGACTGACCGCCACCGCCGCCAGCTGGGCGGGCTTTGCCGCCATGTGCATCGGCATGTTCATGGCGATCCTCGACATCCAGGTCGTGGTGACCTCGCTCGCCGTGATCGAGGAGGCGCTCGCCATCGGCGCCGATCGGATGAGCTGGATTCAAACCGCCTATCTCATCGCCGAGATCATCGCCATTCCGCTGACCGGCCTGTTCATCCGCACGCTCGGCCTCAAGCGGACCTTCATCATCGCCTTGGCCGTCTTTACGCTCGCCTCCATCGCCTGCGCGGTGAGCTTCGATTTCGTCTCGCTGATCGCGGCGCGAGTCATCCAGGGCTTTGCCGGCGGCGTCCTCATCCCCCTGGTCTTCGCCGCCATATTCCTGCTGTTCCCGCGCCAAAACCATCCGCTCGCGACCACGATTGCCGGCGTGGTCGCGGTGCTGGCGCCGACGCTTGGACCGGTCGTCGGCGGCTGGATCACCGAGACCACATCCTGGCACTGGCTCTTTCTCATCAATGTCCTGCCCGGGATCGTCGCCATCGCCATCGCCTTCGTGAGCTTCGCCCCTGAACCCCGTGACCTCACCGGGCTAAGAAGCCTCGATTGGCTCTCCCTCATCTGTCTCGCTCTGGCCCTTGCCGCTTTTGAGATCGCCCTCAAGCAGGCGCCCGATGACGGCTGGACCTCGGGCACGGTGCTCGGACTTCTCGCAGCAACCGTCATCCTCGCCGCCGCCTTTGTCCAGCGCGCCCTCAAGGGCGAGAATGCCGTCGTCGATATCGCCCTCCTCGGCAACCGCAATTTCGCCGCCGGATGCATCTTGAGCTTCGCGCTCGGCGCCTCGCTCTTCGGCATGGTCTATCTCATGCCGGTCTTTCTCTCCTTCGTGCGCGGCCACGGCCCCTTGCGCATCGGCGAGATCATGCTGGTGACGGGCGCCGCCCAGCTCCTGATGGCGCCGGTCGCGGTGCAGCTCGAAAAACATGTCGACGCCCGCTGGCTGACGATCCTGGGCTTCACCGTCTTCGCCTTAGGGCTAGGCCTCAGCGCCCAGCAGACGGCCGATACCGACTATAATGAGATGTTCTGGCCGCAGGTCATCCGCGGCGCCTCGGTCATGCTGTGCCTCCTGGCGCCCACCCATATCGCGCTGGGCGGTCTCGCTCAGCATCAGATCGGCGACGGCAGCAGCCTGTTCAACATGATGCGCAATCTAGGCGGCGCCATCGGCATATCGCTCATCGACACCGTCATGTTCACGCGCGGACCGGAACATGCCGAGGCCCTCACCGATAAGCTCAAGGCCGGCGATCCCCAGACCCTCGACCTCTTCGGGCTGACCCCCGCCGATATCGAAGGCGGTCTCGATTCCATGCGGCTCCTCGACCTCATGCCCGATCTCGAGAAGCATTCGCTGGTGATGGCCACCAACGATGCCTGGGCGCTGCTGGCGGCCATCACGCTCACCGGCCTCGTGGCTTTGCTATTCGTCAGGAAACTGGATCAGCCTTCCGGCGACTTTACCCGCCGGCACTGACGCGTCGCAGAAATGTGACTTCGGCCTCGGCCGCGCGATGCTAGCCTGCGGGCGATGGTTCGCGGAGGTTACTTCATGCCGAGATGCTGGTTTTCCCTGCTTGCGGCAGCCATGCTCGCTTGCGCGATCGTCATTCCATCGCCCGTGGCCGCCGAAACGCAAGCCCGAGAAGCCACTGTTTCGGCAGTGAATGTGAAAGCTTTCGATGAAGCCTGGCAGGATGTGCGCGAGTCCTTCTACGATGCCAAGCTCAAGGGCCTCGACTGGAACGCCACGGGTCAGAAATATCGGGCGCGCGCCGGCGCGCCCGGCGCCGATGTGGCCCGGATCATCAATACGATGCTGGCGGAGCTCGATGCCTCCCATACCGGCTATTACACACCGGACGAGATCGCCTATTACGACCTCGCCGACATCTTCGCGGGAAGCCTCAGGCGCGACCTCGAGAAACGCTTCGCCAAGGGCGAAGTCACCTATCAAGGCGTCGGCATGGTCACGCGCGTGATCGACGGGCGGCATTTCATCAGCGGCATATTCGATGGCTTTCCGGCGGCACGGGCCGGGCTCATGGTGGGCGATGAGATCGTCACCGCCGACGGCTCGTCTTTCGCTCCCGTCCGATCTTTCGCCGACAAGGCCGGGCGGAAAGTCCGGCTTGCGATCCGGCGCGAGGCGCAGGGCCCGCTCACGACCGTCGAGGTCGTTCCGCAAGCCCTGCGCCCCAATGAAACCTTCCTCGCCGCCATGCAGAACGGCGCCCGCCTCATCGAAAAGGACGGCCGCAAACTGGGCTATGTCCACATCTGGTCCTATGCGCGACGCCAGTATCAGGAGCTTCTCGAAGAGCTCATCGGCGGGAAATTCAAGGACGCCGACGCCCTCATCTGGGACCTGCGCGACGGCTGGGGCGGCGCTCAGCCCGACTATCTCGACATCTTCAACGCGCGCGGGCCGACCATGACGCTCACCGGGCGCGACGGCGCCGAGACCGTGAATGCGCGATGGCGCAAGCCCGTCATCCTCATCATCAACAGCGGCACGCGCAGCGGCAAGGAAATACTGGCCTACGGTTTCAAGAAATATGGCTATGGCGAGATCGTGGGAACGAGAAGCGCCGGCGCGGTGCTGGCCGGGCGCGCCTTCATGCAAGCCAACGGCGACCTGCTGCTGATCGCCGTCGCCGACGTCGCGGTCGACAATGAGCGGCTGGAGGGCGTTGGGGTCTCACCCGACCATGATGTGCCTTTCGATATCCGCTATGCCAAGGGTGCGGATCCGCAACTGGCCGCGGCCATCGACATCCTGATGCGAAGACTCAACTAGCCGTTCCGTTGCCGACAAAGAATTCACTAACCGGGACAAAGCCGCGCCAGTTCTTTACGTGAGGACATGCATGCCCTCACTGCCGATAAATTACCCTTTCAAATACCCTTTCAATATCCTTTGCCTCGGGTTTTCCTGGCCCATGAAGCACCAATCGCCGGCGACAGGGCTGGCCGGGCTGCGCGCACCCGCGCGCGCAGAGAGAGCTCGTTATCCATCATGACGGCCCTCTCGAATTCGGGCGAGCGCTTGCGCGCAAGGACAGAGAGCGCGCTCGCCGCAGGCGCCAGGAAGCCCGCTTTGTGGCGCAGCAGCGCGACCTCCCGGCAACAAGCGCCGAGTTCCGCCAAGATCGTCAGGATGGTTTCGACGATGGTGGCGAACAACGCGGTGATCGTCGCCGCGTTTTGGCAAGGCGTTCTGGTCATATGACGGTTCCATTTGGGGAGCGAATTATAAAACAACGTGCCGGTAATGACTGTGGCCGGATCAAGTCCGGCCATGAACTGCGGGCACACTTTCTAATTCTGATATTTCCCGAACCACGCTTTGGCCCACGATGTCAAGAAGCGACTGGCGCAAATGGACATGGGCTGGTGAGCGACTTCTGGGATCACTGTCCTCGCCTCCGGCGCCGCGCTTGTGGAAGGCCCCATAATCACACCCTCGAGAATCGGCCCCTTTTCCCGCGTTTTTTCAGTCAAGCTCAAGGTTTGCTTGCGAGGGTCTGCCGAATCGTGGCGCACTCTCACTTATCCACAAGCCACCGTCAAGCTGTGGACACAAGATATAGTGTTAGGGTTTTGGTAACACACTATCTGTTGACGTTCATATGACGATGTAATAGATTGAGTCCTGAGGCTGAGGGGTACCGAGAACCGGGGCAAAAGCCGGCTCTCACACAACGAAAAACCCAAAATAATGCTGCTTGATCCGCGGGGGTGTCGTTCCCGGGGATGGGGAGTTCTGCGTCGTCAAACACGGGTGAATAGAAGCCGGTGGGTGGAGTCCTGCGCGTCCACCTCAGGCCAACTGTTGAAGAAGAACGAGGGAAACTATGAAGATCGAGCGCCGCTACACACAACCGGGTCAGGATGCCTACGAAGGTCTGGATTTCCGAAAGGCGGTGAGCGAGATCAAAAACCCCGACGGCTCGATCGTCTTCCGCCTGGAGGACATCGAGGTGCCGGCTTCCTGGAGCCAGGTCGCTTCAGACATCCTGGCGCAGAAATATTTCCGCAAGGCGGGCGTGCCTGCGGCCTTGAAGCGCGTCGAGGAAGAGACCGTTCCCTCCTGGCTCTGGCGTTCGGCCCCCGATGACGCCGCCTTGGCCGCCCTTACGCCCAAGGAGCGCACCCGCGGCGAAGTCAGCTCCAAGGAAGTCTTCAACCGGCTGGCCGGCACCTGGACCTATTGGGGCTGGAAGGGCGGCTATTTCGACACCGAAGAAGACGCCCGCGCCTTCTATGACGAGCTCTGCTACATGCTCGCCACCCAGAAATGCGCGCCCAACTCGCCGCAATGGTTCAATACCGGCCTGCACTGGGCCTATGGCATCGATGGCCCCGGCCAAGGCCACTATTACGTCGACTTCGAAACCGGCAAGCTCGTCAAGTCGAAGTCGGCCTATGAGCATCCCCAGCCTCATGCCTGCTTCATCCAGTCGATCGAGGACGACCTCGTCAATGAGGGCGGCATCATGGATCTGTGGGTGCGCGAGGCGCGCCTGTTCAAATACGGCTCGGGCACCGGCTCCAATTTCTCCAAGCTGCGCGGCGAGAACGAGCGGCTTTCGGGCGGCGGCAAGTCCTCCGGCCTCATGAGTTTCCTCAAGATCGGCGATCGGGCCGCGGGCGCCATCAAATCGGGCGGCACCACGCGCCGCGCCGCCAAGATGGTCGTGGTCGACATCGATCACCCCGATGTCGAAGACTATATCGACTGGAAGGTGAAGGAAGAGCAGAAGGTCGCGGCCCTCGTCACCGGCTCGAAGACCGTGCGCAAGGCGCTCACCCAGATCATGAAGGCCTGCGTCAATTGCGAAGGCTCGGGCACCGATTGCTTCGAGATCGAGAAGAACCCGGCGCTCAAGCGCGCCGTCAAGGATGCGCGCCGCAACATGGTGCCCGACAACTACATCAAGCGGGTCATCCAGTTCGCGCGCCAGGGCTACAAGGACATCAGCTTCGATACCTATGACACCGACTGGGACGGCGAGGCCTATCGCACCGTCTCCGGCCAGAATTCCAATAATTCGGTGCGCGTCACCGACGACTTCCTCAATGCGGTGGAAAGCGACCGCAATTGGGAGCTGACCTCGCGCCTCACCGGCAAGACCACCAAGACGCTGCCGGCGCGCGCGCTGTGGGACAAGATCGGCTATGCCGCCTGGGCCTCGGCCGATCCCGGCATCCAGTTCCACACCACCATCAACGACTGGCACACCTGCCCGGCCTCAGGCGAGATCCGCGCCTCCAACCCGTGCTCGGAATACATGTTCCTCGACGACACGGCCTGCAACCTCGCCTCCCTCAACCTCCTGCAGTTCCGCCAGGGCGACGGCACCTTCGACGTCGCCTCCT
The DNA here is from genome assembly GCA_021828105.1 of Pseudomonadota bacterium. GTDB lineage: Bacteria > Pseudomonadota > Alphaproteobacteria > Rhizobiales > Aestuariivirgaceae > Taklimakanibacter. The sequence goes on along the minus strand of JAKATG010000021.1, from coordinate 115,244 downwards.
TCGAGCATGGCGTGCGCCTGTGGACCATCGTGCTCGAGATCTCCGTGCTGATGGCGCAGTTCCCGTCCAAGGAGATCGCCAGGCTCTCCTACGAGTTCCGCACGCTGGGCCTGGGCTTCGCCAATATCGGCGGCCTGCTCATGACCGCCGGCATACCCTATGACAGCCATGAAGGCCGCGCCATTTGCGGCGCCATCTCGGCCATCATGACCGGCATCGCCTATGCCACCTCGGCCGAAATGGCCAAGGCGCTCGGCCCCTTCCCGGGCTTCGAGAAGAACCGCGACCACATGCTGAAGGTGATGCGCAACCATCGCCGCGCCGCCTATGGCGCCGCCGTCGGCTATGAAGGGGTGAAGACCGCTCCCGTGCCGCTCGATGAATTGAGCTGCCCCGAAAAAGCACTCATCGCCCATGCCCGTGCCGCCTGGGACAAGGCCGTCACTCTCGGCGAGGCCCATGGCTATCGCAATGCGCAGTCGACCGTCATCGCGCCCACCGGCACGATCGGCCTCGTCATGGATTGCGACACGACCGGCATCGAGCCCGATTTCGCGCTCGTCAAGTTCAAGAAGCTCGCCGGCGGCGGTTATTTCAAGATCATCAACCAGGCGGTGCCGGAGGCGCTGCGCACCTTGGGCTATGGCGTCGATGAGATCGAGACCATCGTCTCCTATGCGGTCGGCCATGGCTCGCTCGCCGACAGCCCGGCGATCAACCACCAGGCGCTCAAGGCCAAGGGCTTCGGCGATGCCGAGATCGCCAAGGTCGAGGCGGGCCTCGCTTCCGCCTTCGACATCAAGTTCGTCTTCAACAAGTTCACCTTGGGCGAGGCCTTCTGCAAGGGCACGCTCAAGCTGACGGATGAGCAGCTGAACGACTTCGGCTTCGACCTCTTGAGCCACCTCGGCTTCTCCAGGGCCGATATCGAGCGCGCCAATATCCATGTTTGCGGCGCCATGACGCTCGAAGGAGCGCCGGGTCTCAAGGACGAGCACCTGCCGGTCTTCGACTGCGCCAATCCCTGCGGCCGGCTCGGCAAGCGCTATCTCTCGGTCGAGAGCCACATCCGCATGATGGCCGCGTCCCAGCCCTTCATCTCGGGCGCCATCTCCAAGACCATCAACATGCCGAACGACGCCTCGGTCGAGGAATGCAACGAGGCCTATCTCCTGTCCTGGAAGCTGGCGCTCAAGGCCAATGCGCTCTATCGCGACGGCTCGAAGCTCTCCCAGCCGCTTTCGGCCCAGCTCATCGAGGATGACGAGGCCGAGGACGACCTGGCCGAGACGCTGGCGGGCAGGCCGCAAGTGCAGCGCATCGAGACCGTGGTCGAGAAGATCGTCGAGGTGATGGTCAAGCGCGAGCGCGAGGTCATGCCGCAGCGCCGCAAGGGCTATACCCAGAAGGCGATCGTCGGCGGCCACAAGGTCTATCTGCATACCGGCGAATATGAGGATGGCAGGCTGGGCGAGATCTTCATCGACATGCACAAGGAAGGCACGGCGCTGCGCGCCATGATGAATAATTTCGCCATCGCGGTGTCGACCGGTCTGCAATATGGCGTGCCGCTCGAGAAGTTCGTCGAGGCCTTCACCTTCACGCGCTTCGAGCCGGCAGGCCTCGTCCAGGGCAACCAGTCGATCAAGAACGCGACCTCGATCCTCGACTACGTGTTCCGCGAGCTCGCGGTCTCCTATCTCGGCCGCCACGACCTCGCCCATGTCGAGCCCTCCGATATCGGCTTCGACGCGCTCGGCAAGGGTGTCGAGGACGGCAGCGCGCCGCCCCCTGCTCCGGTCCCGGTGCCGGCCGCCAAGGTCCTGTCCTCGGGCTTCGTGCGCCGGCAGAACCTCAACCTGCGCAATGTCGTCGTGATGCCGACCGGCAGCACCACGGCCTCATCATCGCCCGCCCATGCGCTGCAGATGCGTGCCGCGGAGACCTACGGCACATCGGCGCTCGCCGTCGCCGAGGCGCATGTGCATGAGCATCACGAAGAGCACGTGCATGTCCATGCCGCGCCCGCCACGCTGGAGCTCGACCGGCGCACCGAGGCCCGCATGAAGGGCTATGAGGGCGACAGCTGCAATGAATGCGGCAATTACACGATGGTGCGCAACGGCACCTGCCTCAAATGCGACACCTGCGGCTCGACCAGCGGGTGTTCATGAGCCTCGATCGACGCTGATCAGAAATGGCCGGGCATGTCCCGGCCATTTTTCATTTTCAGTCTCGGCGCATGGCGCCTAGGTCGCCTTCCCAGTTGAACTTGCCGCGCAGCTTTCGAATGGATTTCCCGACCTCCAGGTAGATCAAGACCTGAAGAGCCCTTTCGACGGTCTCCCGCTTCGTGGACGTGCCTGCCATCTTCATAGCCCGTTTCATCAGCTTATCATTGATTTCAATGGTTGTTCGCATGGTCGTCCTGCTCCTCGACCCTTTTTAGCAGGGATCACTCGATTTGCCTGCGGCGTTCCGCCAGTAGCTGAGCGACTCGGCATTGACCGGATTGCCGGCGGCCGCGACCAGCGCCCTGATCTCATCATGGAAGCCCCGCGCCTCGTCTGTGCCCAGAGCGAGCTTGAGGCAGCGGATGATGCGGGTGATGCGCAGGTGATTATGGTCGAAGGCGGTGAGCCAATGGTCGTTCACCTTGTAGAAATCGAGCATACGGTCGCGGGCGCGGCGCATATTGGCCTTCGCCGCGTCGCTGGCCTTGATCTCAGCCATGTCCTCAGGCCTCAAGACCGGCGCATTATGGTTAAAGCGGCTCGCTTCCGGCAGAGGAAACAGCCATTGGATGTAATCGTGGCTCCGTTCGAGCATGGAATCATCGTATGCCAGGACATCATCGAGAGAGCGGTGGCGATGATCATGTCCTTCTCCGGTCAAAAACAAGACGACGGCGGTCTTCGCGGTCATTTTTCGCTTCTCCCTTGTCCGGAATCAGCTCTCGTGGCGCATCGAACCATCTCTGCTTCGCTCGAAAGGCCGGATGAAGCGCCCCTTCTCACCGGGCTCGCCTGCCTCCTTCGCCGGCCTGCCCGAGGTGGATTCATGCTCAAAATCGCTCCCCATGCAAAAAAATCTTGCCGGCGTGACTTCCCGGCCACAGGGCCGGCGGGCCAAAAAAACCTCTCCGCCAGGCCGATTCCGGACGCTGATCCGTATACGGAGGACACGAAAAAACACTTGATTCCCGCATGAATCTCGTGAATCCGGCGCGCTTCCTTCCGTATACGGACAAAAAACACGATTTCTCAATGTTTACGGGTTGTTAGCGGATTTCTGCTGACATACCAGATGTTGTCGGCATATTGCCGAATCACACAAACAGGTAGACAACACGTTGCGATGACGGCCTGACAAATGATGATTCCTCTCGAGGGTCGCATTGTTGGACGTTAGATGTGAGGCTTACCTGCGTTATTGGGGCTCTAATTTAACCAGGAGAAAGACTATGGCTGCTAAGAAAGCTGCTAAGAAGAAAGCTGCTAAGAAGACGGCGAAGAAGAAGGCCGCCAAGAAGAAGAAGTAATCTTCTTTAGCGATACTTCAGGACTGGGCCCCGGACGGCATGAGCCTCCGGGGCCAGTTCTTTTTAAGGAGCCTGTTTGGACGTCTTGCGCGGCTCACGCGCGCCATAGCGGATAGCCGCCTCGAGATAGAGCGCCAGCACCAGCCCGTTCAATATGTGCCAGACGAAATGCGTGCCGATCGGCAGCATCGAGCACAGGATCTGGTCGGCGGTGCGGAAGATCAGCGACACGAACAAGATGGTGGAGGCCAGGCTCACATTGAGCTGGGCGGGGTGTCCCTTGCGCATTAGCTCGATCGACACGAGCACGCTGGCGATGAGCGCCGGCAAATAGGCGCCGGAGCCGTTCATGAAGCCGGGCGGCATGATGCGCTCGGTCGCGAGGGTGACCAGGAACAGCACGCCCAGACCCAGCCCTACCTTCCACCAGTCAAGCCTCAGGAACCGCCGCAGCGCGAAAGCGAGATAGCCGTAGATGAACAGCGTGATCGGCAGCACGTCGGCCAATGCCGACCATTGGTCGGCGAAGGTATGGAAAGCGAGGCTGCCGAGGCCGATGACGAAGACCAGCGCGATGAGGAGCCAGATGACGGGCTCGACGCCCCTTCTCGCCGCCGTCCGCGCCGCCCACAGGGCGGCGATGAAGAAGGCGGCGTTGCTCAGCGCATTGAGCGGCTCGGCCCAAAGACCGGGACCTAAGCGTTCACAATAAGCATCGATCGGCGCAAACCAGTCCATGAGCCCCTTGATATAAGACGAAAGCCGCGGCTGTTTTCAACCGCGGCTTCGCAATTGGCGAAAAAGCCCAAGTCTATTGGTAGACGTAGACTCGCGAACCGAGGGCGACGCGGTCGTAGAGATCGATCACGTCCGAATTCATCATGCGGATGCAGCCCGACGACACCGCACCGCCGATCGAGGCGGCATTGTTGGTGCCATGGATGCGGAACATCGTGCCCGAGATATACATGGCGCGCGCGCCCAGCGGATTGTTGGGGCCGCCTTCCATATATTCCGGGATGATATTCCCCTTTGCGGCCTCACGCGCGATCATCACGGCAGGCGGGCGCCAATCCGGCCATTCCCGCTTCATGCCGATCGAGGAATTGCCGCTCCACTGGAAGCCTTCCTTGCCGACGCCGACCTTGTAGCGCAGCGCCTTGCCGCCAGGCAGCACATAATAAAGAGCGCGCTCGGGCGTGCGGATGATGATCGAGCCGGGCTTGTACTTGCCATCGCTGAAGGAGACGGTCGAACGGGTCGTGCGGTCGCCCCCGCCCATTCCCCCGAAGGATGCGCGCGTGGCGCGCCTCGTGCTGAACAGGCACTCGAAGAAGCTGTCGCAGGTCCGGCGCAACGATGCCCGGCGGTACTCCCGCTTGGCCTGCGGCTTTTTCTGCTCGACCTTGACGACCTTGACGGTCTTGACGACCTTTTTCTTCGGCGCCGGCTTCTCGCTGTACACCGTGATATTGGACTTCACATTGGGCGTCGCTGCCTGGACGCCCCCTGTCACAAGCCCCACCACGGCAAAGACAGCCGCGGCGCCAACCCAGATTTTCCGCATTTTAACCCCTTGTTAAGAGACAGCCCCGTCTCGAATAGAATCCGACGCGGCGGACAATAATCTGGACCATGCGCCTTTTCAACTGGTTACGGGGTGCCAGTGGTTTCACCGTTGCGTGACGGGCGGCGCCCCCACCCCGGCTCCAAATCCCAACTTTGCCCTGATATCGCCATTGGTTTTCCCCGCCGCTTGACCTAATGTCTGCCCGCTTCGGGGTCGGGGCAATCTAACTTTTCAAGAGGTCTGGAAATGACATTGGTCAAGCGCTCGGCGCTCGCGTTGATAGTTTTTACGTCCCTGGCGGGCGTCTCACCCGCCTTCGCCGCCGAAGAGCCCCCGCTTGTCACCGCAATCCTGAAGACCTGGGAGAGCCAGCTCAAGGTCAAGCCGACCTATCAGTCGCTGACGACCGAAAGCGATGGATCGGTCGTGATCGACGGGCTGAGCGCCAACCTGGCGGTCCCGAACGATCCCGCGGGCAAGATGTCCGTCTCGGTCGGCAAGATCAAGCTCAGCGGCATCAGCGACAAGGGCAACGGCCTGTTCGAGGTGGCTTCGGCGCAATATACCGATACCAAGGTCGACATGGGCACGCCCGAGGCTGGCTTCAACATCACGGTGCCCCAGAGCTCGGCCGAATACTGGTATGTCAAGGCCCTCGGTGACAATCCGACCCCGGCCGACACCCTGCGCGCCAATATGAACATCGCCAAGAAGATGTCCGCCGGCACCATGACGCTGACGGCGGCGGGACAGACCTACTCGGCCGACGGCTATGAGATGACATGGGACGGCGATCCCGCCACGGGCTCGGGCAAGACCGATTTCAAGATCGTCAATATCACAATACCGGAAGCCGCCATCGCCGCCCTCGATCCCTCGGGCATGCTGAAGCAGCTCGGCTATTCGTCGCTCGCCTTCGATATCGGCGGCAACGGCGATATCGACATCGGCGCGGACAAGATGGGCTTCAATTTCGACATGTTCTATACCGGCAAGGACATGGGCACGCTCAAGATCGGTGCGGGCATGGGCGAGATCCCCGCAGCCCTCCTGGCCGAGCTGCAGAAACTCGAAGGCCAGGCGCAGCCCGATCCGAACAAGTTCATGCCGCTGGTCCAGGGTATCCAGGTGAGCCGCGTCACCTTCCGCTTCGAGGACCAATCGATCACCAAGAAGATGATCCCGCTCCTCGCCAAGATGCAGAACATGGACGAGGCGACGATGGTGGCCAATGCCGGCGCCATGCTGCAACTCGGCCTTGCCGAGCTCAAGAACCCGACCTTCACCCAGAAGGCGGTCGAAGCGGTCAATGCCTATCTCAAGGATCCGCGCTCGCTTACCATCCTGGCGAAGCCGGCACAGCCCGTCACGGTCCAGCAGCTCATGGCGCTCGATCCCAACAATCCGGGGGCGGCCATCGACCAGCTCGGCGTCACCATATCGGCCAACGACTGAGGTGTCGCGATCTCTCCACTTTGCGGAATGGCCGGGATTTCCCGGCCATTTTATTTGCTCCAATCGATCGCCTGCGGATCGTCAAAGGCCCGGCCCTCATCCTCCCAGTCGATCGGCATCAGCATCCCGTGGCGGATGAGGCTTCGGGGTCCGCGATAGCGCTTCGAGCCTTCGTAGAAGGCGACGACCTCGGGCTGTTCCTTGAAATGCCTGTTGATCACTCGATAAGCGTTCGAGTTCCGCCAATGCTGGCCTTCACGTTCATAGCGCTCCGAGCGTTCGACGAGGTCATGCATCAACTTCAAGTGAACCATGGCTCCCAGAGCCCCATTGGTCACCGTGTCATAAGGCCAGAGCCAGTGATGGTTGAAGATGAGCGTATCGGGGCCCATCCGGAAGAATGGATATTTCCACATCAGGTTCCTGTGCGAGTCGTCCTGATGGAAAAGCCGGAAGCGCGGGCCGCCGGTCAGGCGCCAGCCCTGCGGCCATCTTTCGAGCGAATAGCCGTCATTGTCGAACCAGCTGTCCTTCTCGATCAGCTCGGCTATGGTCTGGGACGAACCGCCGATCGCCGCTGACGGATAGAGATCGATCATCGGAGCATAGACCCGGTCCATGCCATGCCGGTCGAGCCATAGCGCAAGAGCCTTGAGATCATGCTCTTCCATTCGATCATAGACAAAGAGCTCATCGACATCGGCGCGGAGAAGCCAATTGCCCTCGCCGTAGAGGCGCGCGATGGCTTGCGCCCAGAAGAGGCCGCCCTGGCCCTCGCTGAACAGCGCCTGGGCGTGAAAGATGTCGGCCAAGGGTTCGGCGAGCAATAGATCGCGCGAACCGTCGTCCGAATTGTTGTCGATCATGAAGAAACGCGTGATCCCTAAGCGTTTATAGTGATCGAAAAACAGCGGCAGGCGCGTCGCCTCGTTGCGCAGAACACACACCATTCCGATCTCATCCGCCGCCAGACGCCCGCGACAGCGTATGGTCGTCAAATGCGCCGCGAACGATCTGCGGGAGAAGTCCTCGAACTCCTCGCGCTCGCCTGCAGAAATCGTCAGCCTAAGTCCGACGCCGTTCCATAGCCGATAGTCGATATCACCAACGGTCCGCAGATGCGGCAATGGTTCGGTTCCAATCGCCCGCCATTCGATCGGCAACAGCAGGTTATGCGCGATCAGGCTGCCAGGGCCGGTATACTTCTCCGACTTCGGATAGAACGCGATCTGCTTTGGCTGCTCGGCCAGCTTTTCGTTGATGATGCGGTACTTCTCGGCATTGTCGTGATGTTCGCCCTCGCGCTCGTTGCGGGCGCTGCGCTCGGCAAAATCATCGAGGAATTTCAGGTGAATCAAGGCGGTAAACGGACGGGCCGGCCCGGCGTCGCCCGGCCAGACAAAATGCGCATTGCAGACCACCGTGTCCGCACCCATGCGGAAGAACGGATGCTTCGATGCCCACTGGCCGCCGAGCAGCGGCAATGTCCCGAACAGGCGTTGCCGTGGCCCTCCGGTCATGAGCCAGCCTGCGGGCTTGCGCTGCAACGCATAGCCGGTCGTGTCGAACCAACTGTTCCGCTCCAGATTGTCTTTGACGGAGAGGCCCGTCTCGCCGATCACGTCCGGCGGATAGATGTCGATCATCGGCGCAAGGACACGGTCCTGAGCATTGCGCTCGAGCCATTGCGCCAGTGACGGCAAGCCGTGCCTGTCCATCCCGTCATAGACGATGAGCTCATCGGCATCTGCCATCAGCGTCCAATGGCCGACGCAACGGGCGCGGGCCAGGCCGTTGTACCAGTAGATGCCGCTGCAGCTGTCGCGGTAGGAAGCCCCGGTGTGGAAGACATCGGCAAGCGGCTCGGCCAGGAGCAATTCGGGGGTTGCATCTTCCGATGCGTTGTCGAGCATCAGGAAACGCGTCACGCCGAGCTTCTTGTAATGCTCGAAGAACAGCGGCAGGCGGAGCGCCTCGTTGCGCACCACGCTGATCAGCGCGATCTCGCCGGGTTTCAGCGGGCCGGCATGGCGCACGGTCCGGAGCTGCTCGGCAAAGGCACGGTCCGACAGCGCATTGAACTCGTCGCGCTCCGGCCAGTCCTGCCCGTGGAGCGGCAAGGTGGCGTTCCAATTGCGATAACCGAAACCGCCATCCATGCCGCCGCTTCCCCTATTTCTCCGGCAAATTGACCCTTAGATGCAATTCGCGCAACTGCTTGGGCGTCGCTTCCGAAGGCGCGTTCATCAGGAGGTCATAAGCCTGCTGGTTCATCGGGAACATCGTCACTTCGCGCAGGTTCTTGGCGCCGACCAGCAGCATGACGATGCGATCGATGCCGGCGGCCATGCCGCCATGCGGGGGCGCCCCATACTGGAAAGCGCGATAGAGGCCGCCGAAGCGCTCCTCGACCGTCTGGCGGTCCTTGCCTGTGATCTCGAAGGCCTTGACCATCGTCTCCGGCAAATGGTTGCGAATGCCCCCCGAGGCGATCTCGAAGCCGTTGCACACGATGTCGTACTGGAAGGCCTTGATGGTCAGCGGGTCCTGGCTCTTCAGCGCCTCCATGCCGCCCTGCGGCATGGAGAACGGGTTGTGGCCGAAATCGATCATCTTCTCTTCCTCGTTCCATTCATAGAACGGGAAGTCGACGATCCAGCACAGTTCGAACCGCTCGCGGTCGACGAGGTTGAGCTCTTCGCCCGCGCGCGTCCGCGCGGCGCCCGCGAATGTCGCGAATTTCTTCGGGTCGCCGGCGACGAAGAACGCCGCGTCGCCGTCGGCGAGGCCGAGCTGCTGGCGAATGGCCTCGGCCCGCTCGCCGATATTCTTGGCGATGGGCCCTGCCCCTTCGACCTTGTCGCCCTCCTTGCGCCAGAAGATATAGCCCAGGCCCGGCTGGCCCTCGCCTTGAGCCCAGGCGTTCATCCGGTCGCAGAAAGCGCGCGAGCCGCCTGTTTTCGCCGGAATGGCCCAGACCTGGTTCTTGGGATCGCTGCCCAGGATATTGGCGAAGACCTTGAAGCCCGATCCGCGAAAATGCTCGGAGACGTCCTGCATGACGATCGGGTTGCGCAGATCCGGCTTGTCGGAGCCGTATTTGCGCATCGCCTCTTCGAAGGGAATGCGCGGCCACTTTTGCGTCACCGGCTTGCCCTCGGCAAAGGCCTCGAACACGGCGCGGATCACCGGCTCCATGGTGGTGAAGACATCGTCCTGCTCGACGAAGCTCATCTCGACGTCGAGCTGGTAGAACTCGCCGGGCAGCCGGTCGGCGCGCGGGTCCTCGTCGCGGAAGCAGGGCGCGATCTGGAAATAGCGATCGAAGCCCGACACCATGATGAGCTGCTTATATTGCTGCGGCGCCTGCGGCAGCGCGTAAAACGTGCCGGGATGGATGCGGGACGGCACCAGGAAGTCGCGCGCCCCTTCAGGCGATGAGGCGGTGAGAATCGGGGTCGAGAATTCGGTGAAGCCCGCCTCTCCCATGCGCTTTCGCATCTCGGCGATGATCCTGGTGCGCGCCATGATGTTTCTGTGCAGGCTCTCGCGCCGCAAATCGAGGAAACGGTATTTGAGCCGGATGTCTTCGGGATATTCGACATCGCCGAAGACCGGCAAGGGCAATTCCTTCGCCTCCGACAGGACCTCGATGCCGGTGGCGAACACTTCGATGAGCCCTGTCGGCAGATCGCGGTTCTCCGTGCCGGCGGGGCGCAGCCTGACCTTGCCGTCGACCTTGACCACCCATTCCGAGCGCAAGGTCTCGGCGGTCTTGAAGGCCGGGCTGTCGGGGTCGGCGACGACCTGGGTCAGGCCATAGTGGTCGCGCAGGTCGATGAACAGCACGCCGCCATGATCGCGCACGCGATGCACCCAGCCCGACAGGCGCGTCTCGGCGCCCTGCTGCGTCTCGCGCAAATCGCCGCAAGTATGGCTTCTATAAGCGTGCATAATCCCTCGCAAATCAGGCATGGAAAATCGGATGAGCGCGCGGGAAAAGCGCATGCGCAAGCGGGATTGTCAAGCTTGCGGCGATTTCGCCGGTTTTCAGGCCGTCGCCGCCCTGTTTCACTCTCCCGGCGCGGCCAATGGCGTAAATTGACGCAGCGACCCGCACTTTCGGCCCAGGGCATTGAAAAATATAGATAAAATAGAATTTTAGCTGCTATGTCAGCAAATCATTTGACGCCTGCCCCGGACTCGCGCGACTTAGAGCCCATGGAGGTCATTACCACCACCCTAGCCCTCAAGGCCCTCGTCAAGGAACTCGCCCGCGAAGCCTATGTCACGGTCGACACCGAATTCATGCGCGAGCAGACCTTCTGGCCCGACCTCTGCCTCATCCAGATCGCCGGAAAGACGCGCCAGGCGATCATCGATCCCAAGGCTCAGGACATCGATCTCAAGCCCTTTCACGCGCTGATGACGAATGAGGCCGTGCTCAAGGTGTTCCATGCCGCCAGGCAGGATATCGAGATCTTCTTCCATCTCTCGGGCCGCGTGCCGCATCCGGTGTTCGACACGCAGATCGCCGCCATGGTCTGCGGCTTCGGCGACCAGGTCTCCTATGAATCGATCGTGCGCCAGCTGGCGCGCGCTCAGATCGACAAATCCTCGCGCTTCACCGACTGGTCGCGCCGGCCCCTCACCGAGAAGCAGCTCAATTACGCGCTCTCCGACGTCACCCATTTGCGCACCGTCTATGAGAAGCTGAAGGAAGAGCTTGACAAGACCGGGCGCGAGCCGTGGCTGGCGCAGGAGATGGCGATCCTCACCTCGCCCAAGACCTATAATCTGGCGCCCGAAGACGCCTGGAAGAGGCTCAAGACGCGGCTGCGCTCCAAGAAGCAGCTCGGCGTCCTGATCGCGCTCGCCGCCTGGCGCGAGCGCGAGGCTCAGGAAAAGAACGTGCCGCGCCAGCGGGTCATCAAGGATGACGCGTTGATCGAGGTCGCCACCCAGATGCCGCAGACGCGCGAAGCCCTCAACGCGTCGCGGGCGTTGCCGCGCGGTTTCGGCAATTCCCGCGCCGGCGAGGCCATTCTCGCCGCCGTCAAGGACGGCCTCGAGACCGACGCCAAGCTCCTCCCCGCTCTGCCGGGCGTGCATGAGAAAGTGGCGGAGAGCGCGCAGGCTGCCGCCGAGATCCTGAAACTCGCCCTCAAGATCGTGGCCGAGCGCGAGGGCCTGGCGCCGCGCCTTCTCGCCAGCGCCGCCGATATCGACGCCGTGGCGCAGGACGACGAGGCCGATGTGCCCCTGATGAAGGGCTGGCGCCGCCAGATGTTCGGCAGTGTGGCGCTCGACCTCAAGCACGGCCGCGCCGTCATCGGCTTCCGTGATGGCCGGGCCGAGATCATGCCGCATACGGGAAATTTTAAGCCGGCCGCCGCGGCGGCCGAATAAGCCCTCCCTGCCCTTGAGGAACGCCTTGTGCTAGGCTTGCTGCGCCGGGGGCTGTCCGCAGGGAGGATCAGCCATGCCTGCCTTCATCATCCTGTCGAGCTTCACCGACCAAGGCGTCCGCGCCGTCAAGGATACGACCAAGCGGGCCGAGAAATTCAAAGAACTCGCCAAGCAGCACGGGGCGACCGTCAAGGACCTTTACTGGACACTCGGCCAGTACGATGTCGTCGCCATCGTCGATGCGCCCGATGTAACGAGCATGACGGCGCTCGGACTCACCCTCGGCATGGCCGGCAATGTCCGCACCCAGACGCTGCCGGCTTTCTCCGCCGACGACATGGCCAAAGTGCTGGCCAAGGTGAAGTGAGCGTCAAGCGTATCGCTTAGTCTAGTCCGCGACTCTGCTTCTGGCATTTGTTGGGCATGAAGCTCCTTGTCCATTGGCCAAGGACTCACACTCATTTCGTCCCGGCGGGAGGAACTGGTCCGACTCGTTTAATCGAAGGCTCATCGGCAATACTCGATGGCGATAAAACACAACGCTCCACTTAGAATGATCATCCACGCGATCAGCGAGCAGTAGTCGCACCGCCGGGGATCAAAGAACACGTGGTTACTCCAAATTCGCACTCCCAGATAATTCTCGAGACGCAGCTGATCCGGATGAAAAACAGATACGCATGTCCCAAGCGCCAGGAGAATGACAATCAATGCGATGCCATATCCAATGGGCGGCATTAGGGTTGCGACCGAACACATGCGCTGTTTATATCGCGCAAATACCTCGATTCAAACGATCTCAATCCTGGAAGTACGTCCCATCTGGCCGGCGAGCGCAGCCAGCCGCTTCTCGACCCGCTCGCCCATGAGGTCGGCGAATTTCTTCGGCACCCGGAGGATCAGGCCCTTGGTGCCTTCGGCCTCGATGCCGATCTTGGGCAGGACGCCCGGCATGGCGGCGGTGATGATGTAAGCGAGGCGGAACACATCGCTCAACAACCGCGCCCGCTCCAGCATCTTGTCGTCGACCAGGCGGGCGAGATTGCTGGTCATGCCCTCCTCCTCGCCCTCATAACGATAGTAGATGGTGAGCGCCATGAAGATACGGCCGGCATGGTCGATATCGACGAAGGCGGCTTGCGAGATCATGCCGAGCGAGCGCTGGGCGCGGTAGTCGGGATGCGCCCGCCAGCCGATATCGGCGAGGAGGCATGCGGCATGGCGCAAACGGCGCTCGGACTCGGTCTCCTCGAAGCTCTTGTGCATGAAGAGCTTGTCGGTCCAGTCGCAGAGCTCGAGCTCGTGCTCGGGAGAGCGTGCATAGCGGCAGCAGAACTCCCAGCAGGAAGAGAGCAGCGCATCGGCGTCGCGCTTGCGCTTGGGCAGCTTCGAATAGAGCAGCCCCTCGCGCACGCCATAGATCGACACCACCATCTGCTTGACCTTGGACTTGGCCAAGAGGCGCTCGAGCACGAGCGCGCCATAGGGCAGCGTGTCGATGCGGCTGCGCGACACCGACTTGATGTCCTTGAGCGAGGATGAGGAGAGATGCGAGACGAGATCGGCCACCGAGCGCGCCTGCTCGCGTCCGATCGTGTAATTGTGCAGCACGTGCAGCGGATAGCGCGTCTGCGCCATGTGGATGCGCGCGATGTTGCGCCAGGTGCCGCCCACCGCATAGAGATTGCGCCCCTTGAGCTGGGTCAGAAGCGGCGAGGAATCGAGGTAGTTGTCGATGATGTCGCGCGCCTTGGCGACCGAGCCGCCCGACATGTCCAGGAGCCGCAAAGGCCCCAAGGGGAAGGTGACCCCGTCACGGATGCGGCCCTCGCCGACATCGATGAGCTCGAGGCTGCCGCCGCCCAAATCGCCGATCAGCCCGTCGGCGCCGGTGACGCCCGCCATCACCCCCATGGCGGCGAGCCGTGCCTCTTCCTTGCCCGAGAGCACGTCGATATGGGCGCCGAGCGCCTCTTCCGCCATGTCCACGAATTGCGGACCGTTTTCCGCTTCCCGGGCCGCAGCGGTCGCCACGGCATAGACTTCGCGAGCGCCGATCTGGCGCGACAGGGCCTTGAAGCGGCGCAAGGCGGAGAGCGCCCGCTCCATGCCTTGCGGGTTGAGCTGGCGGGTCGTGGCGACGCCGCGGCCCAAGCCGCAAAGGAGCTTCTCGTTGAAAACCGGCGTGGGCGCCCGGCGCAGACCATCATACACGACGAGACGCACCGAGTTCGACCCGATGTCGACGACGGATACCGGCCGGTATTTCGTCGACCCGCTACCTAACCTTTTTCGCTTCACTTCTTGGCTCTGGACTTCCTGCCGACGCGGCCAGTTATTGGTGGCGGCAGACTACCTTTAAGCGATCTACCGCGTCCAGAGAGAGATGGATTCTTCATGAAGTAGGTGTGGGCGTTGAATGGCTCCTCGTCGGGACCTGGCGCTATACGCCGCGACGAACCGTCGGACAGGAGTTCCCAGCTCTGCTCGTTGTCCTTCATGTTGGCCATCATGATCTGGCCCAGCACCTGCTCATGCACGGTCGGGTTTTCGATCGGGATCAGCGTCTCGACGCGGCGATGCAGGTTGCGCGGCATCCAGTCGGCGGAGGCGATATAGACCCGGGCGTTCGGGTCCGGCAGCCCATGGCCCTGGCCGAAGCAGATGATCCGGCTGTGCTCGAGGAAACGCCCGATGATGCTCTTGACGCGGATGTTCTCCGAAAGGCCGGGGACGCCGGGCCTCAGGCAGCATATGCCGCGCACCACGAGGTCGATCTGCACGCCCGCCTGGCTTGCCGCATAAAGCGCATCGATGATGCCCGGATCGACCAGCGAGTTGAGCTTGGCCCAGATCTGGCCGGGCCGCCCGGCCTTCACATGCTCGATCTCATCCTCGATGTCCTCGAGGAGCTGTGTCTTCATGTCGAGCGGCGACAGCGAGATCTTCTCCAGGTCCTCGGGCTCGGCATAGCCCGAGATGTAGTTGAAGAGCCGTGACGCGTCGCGCCCCAGCGCCGGATCGCAGGTGAAGAAGGAGAGGTCCGTATAGATCTTCGCCGTCACCGGATGATAGTTGCCGGTGCCGAAATGCACATAGGTGCGCATATTGCCGCTCTCGCGGCGCACCACCATCGACACCTTGGCATGGGTCTTGAGCTCGATGAAGCCGAAGACCACCTGGGCGCCGGCGCGCTCGAGATTGCGCGCCCACTGGATATTGGCCTCTTCATCGAAGCGCGCCTTGAGCTCGACCAGCGCCATGACGGACTTGCCGGCCTCGGCCGCCTTGACCAGTGCGGCGACGATCGGGCTGTCATTGGACGTGCGGTAGAGCGTCTGTTTGATGGCGACGACGTCGGGATCCTGCGCGGCCTGCTTGACGAACTGCACGACGACGTCGAAGGACTCGTATGGGTGATGGACGATGATGTCCTTCTGGCGGATGGCGGCGAAGCAATCGCCGCCGTGATCGCGGATGCGTTCGGGGAAGCGCGCGACGAAGGGCTTGAACTTGAGGTCGGGGCGCTCGTCGAGGATGAGCTGCTTGGTGTCGGAATAACCGATGAGGCCGAGGCATGTCACCATCTCGTCGCTCGACACGCCGAGCTCGTCGGCGATGAAGTCGCGCAGGTTGGACGGGCATGCGGCATCGACCTCCATGCGGATCACCGATCCACGGCGGCGTCGCTTGAGCGCGCTTTCGAACACCAGCACCAGGTCTTCGGCCTCTTCCTCGATTTCGATGTCGCTGTCGCGGATGATGCGGATGAGGCCCTGGCCCAGCACGTCATATCCGGGGAAAAGACGCGGCACGAACAGGGTCAGCATGTTCTCGAGCGAAATGAAGCGGGCCTGGCCCGTGCTCGTGCCGGGCAGCCTTATGAAGCGGTCGAGCTGCTGCGGAATGGGCAGCAGCGCGTTCATCAGGCCGGCGTCGCGCCTCCGCTTGAGCTGCAGCGCGATAATGAAGCCGCGATTGGGGATGAAGGGGAAAGGATGGGCGGGATCGATGGCGATCGGCGTCACCACGGGAAGGATGTGGCCGAGGAAGCGCTCGTCGAGCCAGGCGCGCTCCTCATCGGTGATCTCGCTTGGATCGACGATGCGGATGCCGTTCTCGCTCAATTCGTCGCGCAATTGCAGGAAGCGCGTATCCTGCTCGGTCATCAGCTCCTGGGCAAGCTTGCGCACCTGCTCGAGCTGCTCGGCCGGCGTCAGGCCGTCCTGGCTCAACTCGACCAGCTTGGCGCGCATCTGGCCGACGAGGCCCGCCACGCGCACCATGAAGAATTCATCGAGATTGTTGCCGGAGATCGACAGGAAGCGCAGCCGTTCGAGCAGCGGGTGGTTTTTGTTGCGCGCCTCTTCCAGGACCCGCATGTTGAAGATGAGCCAGGACAGCTCGCGATTGATGAAGCGGCTGGGATCGCTGAGCGGGGCCTCAACCTTGGGTTCGATCGTGAGAGAGATTTCGTTCATCGCGCCAAATCCTGCCGGAGACCCCGAATTTCAGGCTCATAATCGGGCCATGTGACCGAACGATGAAGGCTGTTGGTTAACCGTCCTCGCCCGTGAACAGGCCCGGGGAAACTATATCCCCAAGCACCTTTGCGGCAAAATTCCGGGTCACTTCGGCCCTTTCCTCGAGCGCCCGGCGGTCGATCTCGGCCACCAGGCTGCGGGCGGCGGCGAGTTCCCGCGGCATGCGGGAAATGAGGTAGCTGACCGTGGCCTCGTCCACCCCGATCTGCCGGTCGGCGAAGAGCTTGACCAGGACGCCCCGCAGGAGCGCATCATCCGGCGGTCCCAATTGCGCTATCGGCGCCGCCTTGAGCCTCGACAGCAGGTCCGGGAGTGCTATCCCCCAGGCTGGCGGCGGTGCCAGCGCCGTGATCAGCACATAGGCCTTCTGCTCGCGGGCGAGATTGAGGAGATGGAAAAAGGCCGGTTCGTCCAGCGCCTCGCCCGGCGCGTCCTCGATGACCAGGGCCCCCTTCTCCAGGAGCCATGGCACCGCGTCGGCGCGGACCTCGGAAGGGCGGGCCACCGAGGCGCCCGTCATCTCATGCCAGACGGCCGCGAGATGGGATTTGCCGCTTCCAGGGGGCCCGAGGAGAATCAGCACGTTCGACGGCCAATTGGGCCAGAGGTCGATCAGCGCCACCGCCTTGGCATTGGACGGCGTCACGAGGAAATCGTCGCGTCCGGTGGCGGGACGATGCGGCAGGTCGAAAGCGAGCTGACGGCCTTCGCCCGACATTACTTCGACCGGCTCCGCCGCTTGGGTTCGGCGGGTTTTTCCTGAGTCGGCACACCGAGATAGAGCGGGCTCTTGAGATATTGCTGCAGCGCAAAGCGCACCAAGACGCCGACCGCGGCCGCCAGCGGCACGGCCAGCAGCAGGCCGACAAAGCCGAACAGATAGCCGAAGGCGAAAAGCGCGAACATCAGCCAGACGGGATGCAGGCCGATGCGGTTGCCGACCAGGTTGGGCGAGAGGAAATTGCCCTCGATGAACTGGCCCAAGCCAAAGATGCCGACGATGATGATGATCTGCAGCCAGTCGGGCCAGAACTGGATCAGCGCCATGCCGATGGCGAGGACGCCGCCGATGATCGAACCGACATAGGGGATGAAGCTCAGAAGTCCCGCTCCCAGCCCGATCAGCAGGCCGAAATTGAGCCCGGCAAAGGACAGCGCCACGGCATAGAAGATGCCGAGCAAGAGGCAGACGGTGCCCTGGCCGCGGATGAAGCCCGCCATAGCCTCGTCGATCTGACGTGCGAGGGCACGGATCGTGTTGTGGTGATCGCGCGGAAGCCAGCCATCGACCTTAGCTACCATGTGATCCCAGTCGTTCAGCATGTAGAAGGCCACGATCGGCGTCACGATCAGGAGCGAGATGACATTGACCAGCGCCAGGCTGCCGGACAGGATCGAGGTCAGGATCGCCGCGAGCCACCCCGCCGCCTTGCCGGCAAGGTCGGAGAGCGAGGCCGGCAGGTTGGTGCCGGAGGCGGCCACCATGTCCTTCAGCCATTGCGGCGCGAGCTCCTCGAAGAGCTTGACCAGTGCCTGCATGAGGCCCGGCAGGTTCGAGGAGAAACGGGCGATCTGGTCGCCCAGCACCGGCAGCAGCAGCACGAGCAGCACCACGATGGCGACGATGCTGGTGATGAGGATGAGGAGGGTCGCCGCGAGGCGCGGCAGGCCGAGGCGCTCCAGCGCGTCCGCAATCGGGTCGAGGAAATAGGCCAGCACCAGGCCGGCGATGAAGGGCAGCATGATGTCGCCCAGAAGCCAGAGCGCCAGGATGACGACGACGAGTGCCGCCGTCCAAAAGATCATCTGGCGCTGCAATGTCATGGCGTATCCCTCGTGCTCGCCCCGTTGGCCATATGACGGGCCCATTCGCGCAAGTAAAGGGCCGCCGACGCGATGGTGAGGAAGGCGACGACGATGCTGCCGATCAGCGGGAACCAGGTGGCGTCCGACATCCAGGCGAGCATGGCCAGCTGCCCGCCGGCAAAGATGATCTGCGCCACGGTATTGACCTTGCTGATCATCAGCGGCTGCACCTTGATCGGCTTGTCGAGGATCCAGGAAAGGATCACCGCGCCGACGATCAGCACGTCGCGCGAGGCGACAAGGATGACGAGCCAGGCCGGCATCTGCTGCAGGAAGCCGAGCGAGATATAGATCGAGACGAGAAGCAGCTTGTCGGCGAGCGGATCGAGATAGGCGCCGAGCTGCGTCTTCATCGCGTAGCGCCGGGCGATATAGCCGTCGACGCCGTCGCCGACGCCGGCCATGATGAAGACCAGGAAAGCGAAGCCGAACTGACCGGCGACGATCAGCCAGATGGTGACCGGCACCAACAGGATTCGGCCGATGGTGATGATATTGGGCAGGTTCATGCGAGGCTAGAAGGCGAATGGTTGCTTTGGGCTGATATTACAATGGTTGCAGTACCCATGTCCCGCCTGCCCGCACCAGCCGCAGGCCACTGCCGGAAAGCGCCGATTGCAGCGTCTGGACCGAATCGGAGAAGGCCAGCTGGATGACGGCGCCGTTCTGGGCAATGGTCGAGACATCGACGCCGATCACGCCAGGGGTCGAAAGCAGCCGGGCGCGGATGCCGTTCCACTGATGTATGCCCGAAAACGGCACCGCGACCGCAAGCGACATCGCCGGGCGGGCGGCCTGCTGCTCCGCCTCGACGCGGGCCCTGGCCTCGGCGGCCATCTTGATTTTGACCGAACGCCACTTCTCCAGCATCACCTCGTCGAAGCGCCGCGCCGCGGCCGCGGCGGCGCCTTCGACCGTGCCATCCTCGGATGTGTAGGTCTTGTCGAAATTGATGCGTCCCAAGGGCGAGTCGCCCTGCATCACGGCATGGATGCCGCCTTGCGGATCGGGCTCGGCAAATGCCACCAGGATGGCCTTGGCCTCATATCGTATCATCAGCGATTCAAGCTTGATGGCATCACCCGCCAGCACCTCCTCAGGCGAGATCGCGGACGTGTCCTCGAGATCGCCTAACGGAATGATGATCGGCACCACCGACTGCTCGGCCTTGAGGTCGAGCCAGGCCTTGCGCCAGAGATTTTCCTCCCAGACGATCGGACCGGTGGGTCCTTTCCACAAGGGCAGGATGACGATCGGCGGCGCCTGGTCCTCGACGACCTCGATGCCATGCCGGCCGAACACTTCCCGGATCTTGGCCGGAAGGAAGCGCACCGTGAGCTTGCCGATGTAGCGTCCCGGGGCTGAACGCTCCTCCTCGATCGACAGCGAGCGCAGCATGCGGCCGATATCGCGGGCGTCCATCCCGGCTAGGCGCTGGGCCGCCTCGGGCGAGCCCAGCCGCTCGGCCAGGATGTAGAAAGCTTTTACCTGGGCCTCGATGATGGCGCGGGTACGGGCCGAGGCTGCATCCTTGTCGGTCACGTCGACCTCGACGCCGGTGACCGAGAACATACCGGTCTCGACCGGCCCGACCGCCCGGGCGCTCTCAGGCACAACAACGGCAAAAAGGGCCAGAAAGGCTGCAAGCAGGCCCCAAGAACGCACCGTCATCCAAAACTCCATCTGCGAGCCCGCGCTCAACTGAACGCTTTATCTGCCTGCCCGTTCGGGCTATTCACCGCGGCACACAGACGGCCAGCAGCAATCCAGGATCATTGAGGCAAACTAGCGGCATGGGCGCAGGCAAACAAGACGGCCATAACGGCATATCCTACGCGGATGCGGGGGTCGATATTTCGGCCGGAAACGCGCTGGTCGAGGTGATCAAGCCGCTCGCCAAGGCGACCGCGCGGGCGGGCACCGATTCGGCCTTGGGCGGCTTCGGCGGCCTCTTCGATCTCAAGGCCTGCGGCTTCAAGGACCCGGTGCTCGTCGCCGCCAATGACGGTGTGGGCACGAAACTCAGGATCGCCATCGATTCGGGCCTGCACAAGACGGTGGGCATCGATCTCGTCGCCATGTCGGTCAACGACCTGATCGTGCAAGGGGCCGAGCCCCTCTTCTTCCTGGATTACTTCGCCACCGGCAAATTGCAGGTGGAGGAAGCCCGCGACGTGATCGCAGGCATCGCCGAGGGTTGCCGGCAAGCGGGCTGCGCCCTCATTGGCGGCGAGACCGCCGAGATGCCCGGCATGTATCATGGCGGCGACTATGATCTCGCAGGCTTTGCCGTGGGTGCCGTCGAGCGGGTGAATATTTTGCCGCGCGCCGATGTTGGCCCTGGCGATGTCATTCTGGGCCTCGCCTCGTCCGGTCCCCATTCCAACGGCTATTCGCTGATCCGCCGTCTCGTCGAGCTGAGCGGTCTCGCCTATGCCGACACCGCACCTTTCGCGCCCGGCAAGACCTTGGGCGAAGCTCTGCTGACACCGACCCGCATCTATGTGAAGCCGGTCCTTGCCGCGCTCAAGGCATCGGACGGCATCAAGGCGCTCGCCCATATCACCGGCGGCGGCTTTCTCGAGAACATCCCACGCGTGCTGCCCGCGAGCACCGTGGCCGAGATCGATCTCGCCCAGGTGCCTTCGCCGCCCGTCTTCGGCTGGTTGCAGAAGACCGGCGGCGTCAGCGAAAGGGAGATGCTGCGCACCTTCAATTGCGGCATCGGCATGATCTGCGTGACGGCGCCCGAGAGCGCCGCGGAAGTCGCGCGTCTCTTCGAAGCACAAGGCGAGCACGTGGTGACGCTGGGAACGATCGCCGCCCGCAGCGGATCCGAGGAGCAGGTCAAGCCCCGCGGAAAGCTCGCGCTCTGATGACGGGGCGCAAGAAGACCGGCATCCTCATCTCGGGCCGCGGCTCGAATATGCAAGCCCTGATCAGGGCGGCGCAGGATCCGCATTACCCTGCCGAGATCGCCGTCGTCATCTCCAATCGTCCCAATGCCCAGGGGCTCGATTTCGCCAAGGCGCAAGGCATCAGGACGGAAGTCATCGACCATAAGGCCTATGGCTCGCGTGAGGACTTCGACCGCGCCCTCGATTCAGCGCTCAGGCGCCATCATGTCGAGATCATCGCCTGCGCCGGTTTCATGCGCGTCATGACCAAAACCCTGGTCGAAGCCTGGCGCGACCGCATGATCAATATCCATCCCTCGCTGCTCCCGGCGTACAAGGGGCTGCACAGCCATGAGCGGGCCTTGGCGGATGGTGCGACGCGCCACGGGGCTACCGTGCATTTCGTGCGTCACGACGTCGATTCAGGACCGATCATCGCCCAGGCGCGCGTGCCGGTGCTCAAGAGCGACACGCCCGAGACGCTCGCCCAGCGCGTGCTCGATGCCGAGCACAAGATCTATCCCAAAGCCTTGGCGCTCGTGGCCTCCGGCGCGCTCAGGGTCGAGGGCGAGGAGGTCGTCGCAACCGCGCCGGGCGTCACGCTGCCGGTCGTCATCCCCGTCCTACCGTGACGACGTCCTGCCTTTCTTTGCGGCGCGGCCCGACGAGGCGTTCAGGTCCACGGCGGCGCGGATCAATGCCGTGAAAGCCTTGGCATCGATTGGTTCACCCTCGCGGATGTCGATCGCGCGCCGGGTGTTGCCATCGAGGCTCGAATTGAAAAGGCGTGATGGGTCCTTCAGCGACGCGCCCTTGGCGAAGGTCAGCTTCACGACGCTCTTATAGGTCTCGCCGGTGCAGATGATCCCGTCATGCGACCACACCGGGACGCCGCGCCACTTCCACTCCTCGACCACCTCGGGATCGGCTTGCTTGATCAAAGCGCGGAGCTTCGCCAGCATCTCACCACGCCAGTCGCCCAGCTCCTTGATTCTCGCATCGATGAGCCGCGCGGGAGATTCATCTTTCGTCGATCCCATCTTCTTCTCCTTCAACGCTCCAATTTCTGCTTTGTAATGAATTCGTATATACTAAGTTAGTATCATAAGGGGGCTGACTGATGACAAGGGATGTGCCGCAAT
The DNA here is from genome assembly GCA_021828105.1 of Pseudomonadota bacterium. Lineage (GTDB taxonomy): Bacteria > Pseudomonadota > Alphaproteobacteria > Rhizobiales > Aestuariivirgaceae > Taklimakanibacter. The sequence continues at coordinate 92,820 of JAKATG010000021.1, read as the reverse complement.
CCGCGTCTGGCGTGCTCATCGTCGGAACCGGTCCGGCCGGATTGTTCGCGGCATGCGAACTTCTTCGCCATGGCGTCAGGCCTCGCGTCGTCGAGCGGAGGGCAGCACCGCATCATGAGACTCGCGGTACCGCGCTTCAGCCGGCGGTGCTGGACATCATCGATCGGGCCGGTCTGATAGAACCCTTCCTCCAGGCGGGCGTCCACATCAGGCAGATCCAGCTTTTGGGGCCGGGCCTCAAGGAAATCGTCAGCGCCAAGCTTGCCGGCATCGGGTGCAAATACGAGTTTCAGTGCAGCCTGCCGCAGTGGCGCACCGAGGCAATTCTGCGCGAACGCCTGGAAAGCCTCGGCGTCGCGATTGAATACGGCACGGAAGTCAAGTCGATCGAGGACGATCCGGCAGGCTTGCGGGTGACCCTCGATGTGGACGGCCGGACCGAGATTCTGACGACAGCCTATGTGCTTGGCGCGGGTGGCGCCCACAGCGTGACGCGCCACTCGATGCAGGAGCACCTCGAGGGCGACACTTACGACGGCCAGTACATTGTCGCCGACGCGAAAACCCGCTTGCCGTGCCCGCCCGAATGCGGCCGCGTCATTGTCGGGCCGGACGGTTTTGTCCTGATATCGCCGTTGCCGGATGAACGCTTTCTCATCTTCGTCAATCGCGACGAAGCCGATACACGGCGCGAGCTTCCGGCATCGCACGAGCTGGCCGCATTGCTCGATGCCCGCGTCGGCGCCGATATCGGCCTGCACGATCTCAAATGGGTTTCCTATTTCAAGATGCACAAGCGCGCCGCCGAGCGCCTGAGCGACGGACGGCGGTTCCTGTTGGGCGATGCAGCCCACCTGTCCAGTCCGATGGGCGGCGAGGGTCTCAACGCCGCATTCATGGACGCCGCCGACATCGCCTGGAAGCTCGCCCTCGTCGCACGCGGCGCGGCGAAACCGTCGCTGCTCGAGAGCTACGCGCAGGAGCGCGGGGCCGCCGACCGCCATGTGCTCGAAGTGTCGGACGAGATCCATGATTTCGTGATCGGTCTGGTCGCAACGTGCAACAGCGGCGCGATGCCGGTCGTACCGCCGGCGGATCCGGCTGAAGCTGTCGCGGTGACACGCAAGCGGTCGATGCTCGATGTGTCATACGCCGGAAGCGCACTCGTCGGTCAGGCGGGCGCCGATGTCGGGGGAGCACCGCCGGGAAGCCGCTTCGGTGCGTGTCATCGCCTGAGTGGCACGGGCCACCATCTGATCCTGTTCGGCGCCCCGCCACGGCTCGAGCATTTTCGCGCGCGCTGGAACGGGTTCGTGTCGATCGTCGATGCTGCGAGCGCTGAGTTCGACGCGGCGGAGGTGGGAATTCCCGATGGCGGCGCTCTCCTCATCCGGCCCGACGGCTTCGTGGGGTTCCGCGCAAGCCCGGTGGATGAGGCGGCCATGGCGGCCCTCGATGCCCATCTCGCCACATATCTGATACCGGCTGCGATGCGGGCGAGCAGCAGCCCATCAGCGCGCAAAGAGCACTGAAAGACAAAGCAGGGCGAGGATCACGGCGACGATCCAGCCCGCCGCTTTGGCGCTCCGCGGTTGCGACTTTCCCTGTTCCTCAGCGTTCTCCTTGCCCATCAGCGCGCCGCAAATCGCCATTGCGGCACCACCCCAGCCGATGCCGAAAACGGCGGCGCTGTCGAGCCCGATGGACGCCCCTCCCAACAGCACGGCTTTCATGTTGACGAAGGCGAAAGCGATCGCCGTCAGGCCAAGGGCGCCAACAACCGTCGCAAAGACGACGAAACCGATGCGTTTCAATATTGCCGTCATGATGAATGATCCTTCAGGAAGCGACATTCACTGCGGGAATAATGACAGGGTGGCCGCAAAAGCCAAGCTGCTGAAGAGTCCACCTTAGAGAAATACGTCGAGATCGGGCTTCTCCTGCTCGGCGCGCAGCTCGTCCTGCCATTCCTTGAGCAGCGCCTTGCGCCGCTTCGGATAGCGGTCCTTCAATATGTCGAAATGCGAGATGCGGTCGGTGCGGAAATGGCGGAAGGCGGTGCGCAATTCGCACCAAGCGATGATGTTGCGCGTCGCCTCGTAATAGGCGATGCCGATCGGCCAGATCGTCCGCTCGGTACGGCGTTCGAGTTCGTCGCGATACTGGATCTGCACTTTGCGGCTCTCACGGATGGCGCTGCGCAGGCCTGCGACATCGACGGCATCGGCGGCGCGCTCCTCGCGCGGCGGCACCACCAGTCCGGCATCGAACAGAAACGGCTTCAGCCCTTCCGGCAGCACGGCGCCGATCTTGGCGACGCTGTCGCGGGCGGCGCGCGACAGCTGGACGTCGCCGCGGCGCGTCACCCAGCGCAGACCCAGCATGACGGCCTCGAGCTCATCGACCGTGAACATCAAAGGCGGCATGTCGAAGCCTTCGCCCAGCACATAGCCGATGCCGGCCTCACCCCTGATCGGCACACCCTGCGTGACCAGAGAATTGATGTCGCGATAGACGGTGCGCAGCGAGACCTCGAGTTCCTCGGCCATGGTCTCGCCGGTCACCGGCCGCCGATGGCGGCGCAGGATCTGGAGGACCTGCAAAAGTCGGTCAGCGCGTCTCATGGCCAGTACCCCGGTTCGCTGGAAAATTTACGCTTCTAGCGTGCTCTTGAACGCGAAGCTCCCGGCGGCATAGGCAGGAAACTTCGCGTCCGGCACAGCAGGAACCTACTGCAGTGCTGCTGACAAAGCATGTCAGGAAGCTGGCAGGAAGTGACCTTTTCCGGCATCGGCCGGCTCGGAAAATGGGAGGATCAGATGGGGACGGCCAGCATGGCCAAGGGCGCCGCCGTCGCCACCATGAGCAAGGCGGCCATGATCAGGAACCAATGGACGGGCAAGGTGGCGCGACGAGCGTTCATGGGTCTGGACTGTGTGCTGATTCTCATTTCGGGAAAATGATTCTTTTCAAAGGCTTAGGTCTTGAGATCTAAGCCTTTGATTCAATTAGCTCTAAGGATTGGGGGGTGATGGCGAGGGGGGTATGGACGGCCCGCCCGCGACCGGCATCGGCGGATTGGGCTGGACCGGTTGCACCGTCTTGAGCTTCATCTTGACGATATTTTCTTGCGTGATCTGGGGCCCGTCCTTGGCTTCCTGGGTCAGTTTCGGCGCGGTCTTCTTCTCCGCCGCCGAAGGCCCGGCCAGCGCTGCTGCCAGAAGCAGGACCGCGATTGCCGCACGGAACATGGCAAAATCCTCTCTCAGACATCCGGTAGACGCCCCAACTTGGGCCGGAATGTGCCATAGCCCACCTGATCACCGGCTGAGCTAGCTGTTCATCTGGGATTCATCTGGCCCGACGGCAGTAGCCCCCGCTCAGTCCTTCGCCGAAGGCAAAGGCAGGCCGGCCTCGGCGGAATAGACCTTCACCACCGCCGCATCGTCCTCGCGGCCCAAGCCCATGGCGGCCGCTTCGGCAAAGAGCCGGTGCGCGGTCGAAGCGATGGGCAAGGGGAAATCGAGAACCCGGCCCGCCTCGAGCACGATGCCCAGATCCTTCACGAAGATGTCGACCGCCGAGCGCGGCGTGTAGTCGCCCGAAATCATGTGGGGCACCCGGTTCTGGAACATCCAAGAGGAGCCCGCGGAGTTGGAGATCACCTCATAGAGGAGACTGGGATCGATGCCCGCCTTTATGCCGAGCGCCACCGCCTCCGCCGCAACCGCAATATGGACACCGGCGAGAAGCTGGTTGATCATCTTCACGCGCGAGCCCGCCCCTGGCGCATCGCCCAGGCGATAGACCTTGGACGCGATCGCGCCGAGAAACGGTTCCGCCTTCTCGAACGCCGCCGCGGCGCCCGAAGCCATGATGGTCATCTCGCCGGCTTCGGCCTTGGCCGAGCCGCCCGAGACGGGAGCATCGAGCGCCAGCAGGCCTTTTCCGTTCAGCTGGCGCGCCAGTTCCTCGGCAAAACTCGGCGGCACGGTGGCGCATGAGATCACGAGCGAGCCTTGCGATAGAGCCGCCGCTGCTCCGTCCGCGCCGAACAGAACCGTCTGCGTCTGCTCGGCATTGACCACGAATGTCAGCACCGCATCGGCCCCTTTGGCCCCCTCGCCGGCCGAGGTGGTCCCAAAGCCTCCCGCCTCTTTGAGCCGCGTCAGCGCTTCGGGCCGCACATCGACACCGCGCACCTCGATGCCTGCGCGCAGAAGCGAAAGAGCAGCCCCCATCCCCATCGAGCCGAGGCCGATGACGCAGGCAACCGGGCGTGGATTTGGAGTCATCATTGAGGCCGCTTCTCGAGTGTTCTTTTGAGGAAGGGAGCTAGGCGGGCCTGAGCCACACCCGGTTGTCATGGAAGGCGCCGCCTGCCGCCGGCGCCGGCTGGTCGCAGCCGGTCAGCGTGTTGATGCCCTTGCCGTCCTCGAAGGCCTCGTTCGGCCAGATCGATTCCGCGACCAGCACGCCGCGGCGCACGCCGTCGAAGGCCTGGACATGCAAAGTCACGGCGCCCCTGGCGCTGCCGAGACGCACCTTGTCGCCATCCTTGATGGCAAGCGAGGCGAGATCGTCCGGATGCGCGAAGACGGTCGGCCGCCCTTCCCTTTTGCGCGAGGATGGCGTCTCGTTGAAGGTCGAATTGAGGAAGGTGCGCGCCGGGCTGGTCGCGAGCCGGAAGGGATAAGTCTCGGTCGCCTCCTCGATGACGCCCCAATGGTCCGGCATCTGAGGCATGTCGTCGACCGGACCATAGGGTCCGATCCCGGCCTTGAACCGCGCCGCTTTCCAATCCGGCTTGAAGCGGAACTTGCCGTCCGGATGGCCGAAGCCGTTGAGGAAATGCGCGCTCTCGAAATCCTGCTGCACGTCGATCCAGGTCGCCTCGTCGAGGGCTGCAAGATCGGGCCGGTTCGAGTTCTTGAGCGTCCAGTCGATGAGCTCGCGCGGGCTCATGGCGAAGCCCGGATGCTCGGCCCCCACCCTTGCGGCCAGATCGGCGATCACCTCGTGATTGTTGCGGCACTCGCCCGGCGGCTCGATGAGCTTCGCGCCCAGCATGATGTGCTGGTGGCCGCCGCCCTGGTAGAGATCGTCATGCTCGAGGAACATCGTCGCCGGCAGCACGATGTCGGCGAGTTGCGCCGTCTCGGTCATGAACTGCTCATGCACGCAGGTGAAGAGATCGTCACGCATGAGCCCTTGCCTGACCTTGGTCTGGTCGGGCGCCACGGAAGCCGGGTTGGTGTTCTGGACGATCATCGCGGTGACCGGCGGGCCGCCCGCCAGGTCATAGGGATCGTTGAGCAGAACCGGACCGATGCGGCATTGATCGAGCTGGCGGATCGAAGGATCGCGGATATCGAGCCCCTCGATCATGGTCTTGTTCCACTTGTACATGCCGCTGTTCGAGTGGAAGGCGCCGCCGCCTTCATGCTGCCAGGAGCCCGCGACCGCGGCGATCGCCGTCACCGCATGCATATTGGCGGAACCGTTGCGCGAGCGGGTGAAGCCATAGCCGATGCGCAGATAATTGCGCTTCGTCTCGCCGATGAGCCTGGCGAAGGCCTCGATCTCGGAGGCCGGGCAGCCGCAAATGGCGGCCGCCCATTCGGGCGTGCGCGCCCTGAGATGCGCTTCGAATTCGCGCGGCACGTCGGTGTATTTCTCGAGATAGGGCCAGTCGGCATGGCCGTCGCGGAACAGCACATGCATGACGGCGCAAGCGAGGGCGCCATCGGTGCCGGGCCTGATGATCATCTTCACATCGGCCTGCTTCATCGTGCCGGTCTCGTAGACATCGACACAGGCGATCTTGGCGCCCCGCGTCTTGCGCGCGATCGCCGCATGGGTCATCACATTGACCTGGGTGTTCACCGGATTGGTGCCCCAGATCACGATCAGGTCGGATTTCTGCATCTCGCGCGGGTCGGAGCCGGTCATGCGGCCGCAGCCGGCGAGGTAGCCCGGCCACGACAGCGCCACGCAGAAGGTGTCATAGAGGCCGGAATATTTCTTGGCGTGGCGCAGACGGTTGATGCCGTCGCGCATCACCAGGCCCATGGTGCCGGCATAGTAGTAAGGCCACACCGATTGCGCGCCATAGCGCTCTTCCGATTTGAGGAAGGCTTGCGTGACCTCGCCCATGGCATCATCCCAGGAAAGGCGCTGCCAGTCGCCGGCACCCCGGGCCCCTTTCCGCTTCAAGGGATAGAGCAGGCGGTCGGGATGATGGATGCGCTCGGCATAGCGTCCGACCTTCTCGCAGATGACGCCCAGGGTGTAGGAATTGTCTTTCGCGCCACGCACGCGTCCGATCGTATGGGCATCGAGCAGTTCGACATCGAGAGCGCAGGCCGAGGGGCAGTCATGCGGACAGACCGACCGGCCGATCTTGATATTTGTACGGATGTTCATGGTGCTAGTTTAGGCTAAACGATTCCAAATGTTTAGGGTGACAATGACGGGGACAATCCGGAGGGGATGAGCCAGGCCTTGGAGACCATCACCAGCGCGCAAAACCCGGCGATCAAGGCCATTCGCGCCCTTGAGTTGAAGAAGAACCGCCAGGATACCGGGCTGTTCGTCGCCGAGGGCCTAAGGGCGCTCGAGCGGGCGCGACAGGCGGGGATCGCGGCCGACACCGTCGTCTCGGTCGCAACGCCCAAGGATTGGGGCCAGGCCCGCACCATCAGGGTGTCGGAAGCCGTGATGGCGCGGCTCAGCGGGCAGAACAATCCCACTGGCCTCATCGGCGTCTTCAAGCAGTCCGCCATCCTCTCCGATTTCGCGCCCGGTCCGGATGACGTTGCGATCGCCCTCGAATACATCCGCGATCCCGGCAATCTCGGCACGATCATCCGCACCGCGGACGCCGTCTCGGTACGCCATGTCGCGCTCGTGGGCGAGACCTGCGATCCCTTTTCGCCGGAAGCGGTGCGCGCCAGCATGGGCTCGCTCTTCGGCGTGAAGCTCAGCCGGATGACGGCGAAGCAATTCCAAGCTCCCCTTGCCGAGTGGCCAGGGGAGATCGTCGCCACCGCCGCCCAGGCCGCAGCGGATTATCGTCGCACCTATGCCCGGCCCACTTTGCTGCTGATGGGCAGCGAGGGCAGCGGCCTTTCGGCCACGCTCGCCGCACAAGCGAATGTGTCGGTGCGCATTCCCATGTCCGGGGGTGCCGAATCGCTCAATGTCGCCACCGCTTCAGCTCTCATGCTCTACGAGGTCAAACGGTCCGAGCTGCGCTAGGATCCGGGGCATGAATTCATCAGCGCGCAACAAAATCCGAATTTGATGTGCGTCAAGATCAACCAGCAAGCAAGGAGATTGGCATGCCTACCAGCTTCAATGTTCCCCGGCGAGACGTTCTGGTGGCAAGCGCAGCATTCGCCGCGGCGGCTGTGGCAACAGCGAAGCCCGCCGTTGCCGGCGATCCGAGCTTCATGAACAACGTCCCTGATCCTCTGCTTGCGGACAAGGAACTGCCGACGTTCAAGTTCGCTCTCGAGAAGTCGCAAGGAAAGGTCATCGGCAACAGTTTTGGGAAGGAGGCGACGGTCACCCAACTGCCGATTTCCAAGGGCATCGCCGGCGTCTCCATGCGCATCGAGCCTGGGGCGATGCGGGAGCTTCACTGGCACGCCACCGCGGCCGAATGGGCTTTCGTCATCGAGGGCCGCGTTCGGACCACTGTCATTGATCCGCAGGGCAACGCCGAGACGAATGATTTCGATGTCGGCGACGTCTGGTACTTCCCCCGCGGACACGGTCACATGCTCGAATGTCTCGGTGCGACGCCCTGCCAATTCATTCTCATTTTCGACAATGGATACTTCTCCGAGTTCGGCACGTTCAGCGTCAGCGACTGGATCGCTCATGCGCCAAAGCCACTGCTCGCAAAAAACTTCGGCCTGCCGGAGGAAACGTTCGATACGTTCCCCAAGGGGGAGGTATACTTCGCCCAAGGCGCTGTGCCGCCCGAACAACCAGCGGAGCCGCTGCAAGGGTGGAAGCTGCCGCCGGAAACGCATAAGTATCGTCTCCTCGCCCAGGCGCCCCACAGGGTCTATGCGGGCGGCCGCGAGTGGCGGGTCGATTCCGCGCGGTTTCCGATCTCGAAGACGATCACCGGCGTGATCCTCGACCTCGAGCCGGGGGCATTAAGAGAGTTGCACTGGCACCCGAACGCCGACGAATGGCAGTACATCGTCGATGGCCAGGTGAGCGTCACCCTGTTCGGCTCGGGCGGGAGATTCCGTGTCGAGACGCTGGAGAAAGGCGACGTCGGCTACATTCCGCAAGGATACGGGCATTCGATTGAAAATGTGGGCGACAAGCCCGCCCGCATCCTGATCGGGCTCAACACCGGCATCTACGAAGCGATCGACCTGTCGCAGTGGATTGCGGGCAACCCGGCTGATGTCCTGGCCACCAACTTCGGACAGCCACAAGACCTGTTTGCCAAATTCCCCAACCACGACGTGTTCCTCGCCGGCCCGAAGGACGCCAGCAAATAGGATCACCGGGTTCACGGGCTGGCTCAGGGGCAGTCGCTGTCGACCGTGAAGCGCCGCTTGATCCAGCCCTTGGTGACCTTGTCGCCATTGTAGTGCGACACCTTGCACCAGCGTGAGCGCGGCGCCGCCGATTTCGGCACGCAAGGGCCATCAAGATGGATGATGCCGTGATTGCCGGGCGGCAGCACATCGACGATCGGATGGGACGTGCCCGGGCCTCCGCGCATATTGAGCACGTCATTGGCCGCGACATTGGTGACGATCAGGCAACCCGGCCCCGACGTGGCATGCGCGGCACCTGCCGTCAGCATCAGGCACGCCGCGATCAGAAATATTCGCATCGTCTCCTCCCTCTTTGCGATAAGACTAGCCGCTTCCGCGCTATTTCCGAAGGTGAGCCTATTTCACCACACTTCCACGAATTCGTCCTTGTTTTCGGCACAAGGAGGGTAAACACCCCTCACCCTCTCTTGCCCGGACAGGGGCGGGAAGATTAGGTTTGGCGAAGGATCGAGGAGGATTTGATGAAATCGCATGCGCGGGTGGTGATCGTTGGCGGCGGCATCATGGGGGTAGGCCTCCTCTATCACCTGGCGCTTGAAGGCTGGAGCGACATCGTCCTCATCGAAAAGGGCGAGCTCACCTCGGGCTCGACCTGGCATGCGGCCGGCCAGTGCCCGCATTTCAACGGCTCTCTCAACATGACCAAGGTGCATGTCTATGGCACCGAGCTCTATCCCAAGCTGGAACAGCTCACCGGCCAAGCCGTCTCCTGGCATGGCTGCGGCGGCTTGCGCCTGGCCCAGACCGATGAGGAGCTGAACTGGCTCAAATATGTCGAGGGCATCTCCAAGCTCGGCGGCTATGAAGGCGAGATCATCGGCCCCGACGAGATCAAGAAATACCACCCCTTCCTCGAGACCTTCGGCCTCAAGGCCGCCTTCCGCACCGTGACCGATGGCCATGTGGCGCCGGCCGATGTGACCAATGCCATGGCCGCGGGGGCGCGCAAGCTCGGCGCAGAAATCTACCGCCGCACCCTCGTCACCGACATCAAGCAGCTCAAGAGCGGCGAATGGCAGGTGATCACCGACAAAGGCACCATCACCTGCGAGCACGTGGTGAATTCCGCCGGCTCCTATTGCGACGTGGTCGGCGCCTGGACCGGACACAATGTGCCGATCGCCAACATGCTGCATCACTACATGATCACCGAGCCTCTGCAGGAGCTCATCGATCTCGAGATGGAATTGCCGGTGGTGCGCGATCCCTATTCGCATGCCTATTTGCGCGAGGAGACGAACGGGATCCTGGTCGGTCCCTATGAGACCGAGACCGCGCATGTGTGCTGGGACGGCGAGCCCCCCGCCTGGGATTTCGAGAGCGAGCTCATCGCCCCCGAGCTCGACCGCCTGACCCCCTGGCTCGAACGCGCCACCGAGCGCCTGCCGCTCTTCGCCAAGGCGGGCCTCAAATCGATCATCTCCGGCGCCATCACCCACACGCCGGACGGCGTCTATCTCTCAGGCCCTGCCCCCGGCCCCAGGAATTACTGGATGCATTGCGGCGCCTCGATCGGCATCTGCCAGGGCGGCGGCGCCGGCAAATATTTGGCGCAGTGGATGGTGCACGGCCAGGCCGAGATCAACATGCGCGAATTCGATCCGCGCCGCTTCGGCAATTGGGCGAGCAAGGATTACACCGCCGAAGTGTCGATCGCCGACTATCACCATATGTATTACTGCTACAAGCCGGCCGAGCAGCATGAAGTCGGCCGAAACCTGCGCAAATCCGCGCTGCATGAGAAGCTCAAGGCCGAGGGCGCGCAATTCGCGCAAATCTTTGGCTGGGAGCGCGCCCGCTGGTTCGACAAGACCGGCAAGGGCGAGGACTTCTCCTATCGCCGCTCGAACTGGTGGGAAGCGGTGAAGCAAGAGGCGCTCGCGGTGCGCGAGAAGGTCGGGCTCATGGATCTTTCGACCTTCGCCAAATTCGAGGTCGCAGGCGCCGATGCCTACGCCTTCCTCGACCGCATCTGCGCCAACAAGATCCCCAAGACGGGCGGCATCATCCTGGGCCATCTCCTCAACGACAATGGCTTCATCGAATCCGAGATCACCGTCACGCGGCTCGCCGATGACAGGTTCTATGTCCTCTCGGCCGCGGCCGCTCAGCTCTATGACCTCGATCAGCTGCGCTGGCGGATCAAACCCGGCGAGCGCGTCGAAGTGAAGGACGTTACCGACGATTATGGCGTGCTGGTGCTCGCGGGTCCCAAGGCTCGCGATGTGCTCGCCCAGTGCACCAGAACCAATTTGGACAATGCCGCTTTCCGCTGGCTGACGGCGCAGGAGATCGAGGTCGCCAGCGTCAAAGGGGTACGGGCGTTGCGCGTCAATTATGTCGGCGAGCTCGGCTGGGAACTGCACACGCCGATGGCGGACATGCCATTCGTCTTCGATGCCTTGATGAAGGCCGGCGCCACGCACGGCATCCGACTCTTCGGCACTTATGCGATGAATTCCTTGCGCATGGAAAAGGCCTATCGCGGCTGGGGCTCGGAGCTCACCAGTGAGATCGACATGTTCGAAGGCGCGATGGAGCGCTTCATCCGTCTCGACAAGCCCGATTTCATCGGCCGGACCGCCAGCCTGAACCGCAAGCAACAAGGCGAGCGGATCAAGCTCACCTACATGGCGGTCGAGGCCGGCGACAATGACTGCCGCGGTAACGAGCCGGTCTATCTCAATGGCAAGGTCGTCGGCCTCACCACATCGGGGGGTTACGGCTTTGCCGTCAACAAGTCGCTGGCCTTCGCCTATGTCGAGCCCCGTCTCGCCAAGGCCGGCCAGGGCTTCGAAATCCTCTTGCTCGGCGAGCGGAAAAAGGCCCAAATCATCGCCGAACCAGCCTGGGATGAGACGAATTCACGACTGAAAGGATAGCGGGGGCGCGAAGGGACGGCGGCGGCATGAAGTTGGGACGGCTTTTCACGCGGGGCGCACTCGCCTCCACTCTGCTTGCCGGTCTGTCTGTTCTTGCCCAGGCAGAGCAGCGCATTGCGCTCGTCATCGGCAATTCGTCCTATCGGCCGGGCTATGAATTGCGCAACCCGGTCGCCGATGCGCGCGCCATCGCCAAGAACCTCTCCGATCTGGGCTTCGCCGTGACCGTGGTCATGGACAGCGATCTCGCCACCGCGCAACGGGCGCTCGATGCCTTCGTGCCGGAAGGCATCGCCGCCGAGGCCGCCCTCATCTACTATGCCGGGCACGGCGCCATGATCGACGGCCGGAGCTTCATGCTGCCGACCGATTTCTCGATGAGCAATTTCGACGAGATCGACAAGGAGGCGCTGGCCACCGACCGCATGCTGCAGACGCTGTCCAGCACCCATGCGAGTGTGAAGATGCTGCTCTTCGATGCCTGCCGCAACAATCCGCTGGAAAGCCGCGGCGCCACGGTGATCGAGAGACCCGAGGACGCGGAGGCGCGCACCGAGGACATGCTGATCGCCTTTTCGACGGCGCAAGGCATGGTGGCGCTCGACGGCTCAGGCGATCACAGCCCCTTCGCCGAGGGCCTCATCAACAATCTCGGCAAGCCCGACGAGCTCTCCGACATCATGCGCGCGGTGAGCTTGCATGTGCGCGAAAGGACCGAAGGCCGGCAGACCGTCTGGCTCGAGAATTCGCTGACCAAGAGCTTCTATTTCGCCGCCGTTTCCCCGGCGAGCCCGCCCGGCAAGGTGACCGATCTCACCCCGCCCGAGCCCGATGCCGATATCGGTGTCATCTTTCCCCAGTCGAGCGCGGAGTTGTTGAGCGAAACCGATCTCGCGGATAAGGATTCAGCGACGCTCAGACTGGCCCGCAACGAGATCTTCGCCCGCAATGGCCGCATCTTCAACGACCCCGCACTTCGGGAGCATTTCGGGAAATTCGACTGGTACAGGCCTGAAAGCTACGAGCCCATGCTCAACGCCATCGAGAAAGAGAATGTGGCGCTGATCCGCCAGTTCGAGATGACCCAGTCGGCGCCCAAGGCCGGCTTCCTGTTCGTCGATTCCGACCGCCGGCTGCTCACCGCGGCGGATCTCAAGAGCCTGAGCAAGGCGGAGCTGCGCAATGCCCGCAACGAGATCTATGCCCGGCGCGGGCGCAAGTTCGTGCGCAAGGAAGTGTCCAACTATTTCAAACAATTCGATTGGTACCGGCCGCAATTCGGAGAAGTCGAACTGACCTTCATCGAGGCCCAGAACGTGGCCCTCATCCAGAAATTCGAAAAGGCCCCGTGAGACTGCTTCTCATCGCTATGCTTTTTTCCGCGGCGGCTACCGGCGCGCTCGCCGGTGACGGCCGCTACGGGGCGCCGCCTCCCGACCTCGACCGGCACCTGGCGCGGCTCAAGGACGCCTATCCCGGTGTCATCAAGAGCCATGACAAGGAAAAGCTGGTCCTGACGTCGGGCGTCGAGCTTCCGATCTCGGACGGGCGGACGGATAAGAGCTTCGATGAGCTTCTGGATCATCCGGATATCGACGACATGTTCGCCATCCCCTATCCGGCCCATGCCGAGCCGAAGGCGCCGCCGGTCGATTCCGATCCCGGCCGCATCCGCGTCGAAGCGCTGTTCCGCGCGATCTATGGCGATTGCCGGAAGGGCGATGTCCGCGCGAAGCTGCGCAAGGTCCCCTGGTTCGGCGGTTCCGTGCTCTTCACCACCCGTAACGGCGCCGATCGGGCCCTCGAGGCCGTGGCGCGCGATCTGGCCACGCTGCCAAAGCCGATGCTGAAGTATCTGGCCCCGTCGGCCGGCACCTATAATTGCCGCCCCATCGCCGGCACCGACCGCCTGTCCATGCATGCCTATGGCGCGTCGATCGACATCAACACCAAATATTCAACCTACTGGCGCTGGACCAAGCCCGGCAAAGACGGCACCTACAAGTGGAGCAATCAAATCCCCTCGGAGATCATCGATGTCTTCGAGCGCCATGGCTTCATCTGGGGCGGACGCTGGTATCATTATGATACGATGCATTTCGAATACCGCCCGGAACTGCTGCCGCCGTGAGAAATAGAACACCATGAAGGAAATCCAGTTCAAGGATACAAAGCCGACTCTTTCTGCCCTGGTCGACTGGGCCGTCGCTGGCGAGCCGACGGTCATCATCCGGAATGGCCGCAAGGAAGCCGTGCTCGTCTCGTTCGAGGAATGGACGCGGGTCTCCAAGGTGCCGAGTTTCGCCGACCTACTGCTCGCGTTCCCCGGCGAGCCGAGCGACATTCCCGAGCAGCGGCGCAAGCCGGTGCGCACCCTTCGTAAGCCACTGTGAGCACGGAGCGCACCGGCCGCCCGTGCTTAGGCGGCCCATGATGGACTTACCCGAAGGCAGAGCAGGATTGCAGCGATCCGCATTGTCACGAAGGGCGTCCCCCGGTAGACGGGCGCGACAACCTCGCGCAACCGCATCATGCCATCATCCCAGCACCATAACGCGCCTCTCACGGGCATAGCCCTCATGCTCGCGGCAATGGCCGTTCTGCCGTTCCTCGACGTCGCGGCCAAGTTTCTCGGCCAGCAGAACATGCCTGTCCTGCAAAGCGTCTGGGCGCGCATGTTCTTCGGCATGATCTTCACCGTGCCGTTCGTCCTGAGGGGCCGGCCGCTGCGGGTGCTCATTCCGGAGATGCCGGTCCTCAACGGAACACGGGCATTCCTGATCATTGCCTCGACCGCGTTCTTCTTCCTTGCTCTTGCCTACCTTCCCATCGCAGACACGCTGGCGATCTATTTCGTGCAGCCGCTCATCGTCACCCTGCTCGCGCCGCTCATCCTGAAAGAGCACGTCGGACTGCGCCGATGGATCGCCGTCTTCGTCGGCTTCATCGGCACGCTGATCATCATCCGCCCGGGTTTCCAGAGTCTCAATCCCGGCATTTTCCTGGCTCTGCTCGCCGGCGCCACCAGCGGCCTCTACATGCTCATCACCCGCAAGATCTCTCACAGCGCCGATCCGATCGTCACGACATTCTACACCAACGCCCTGGGCGCCCTCATGACCTCGGTGGCGGTTGGCTTCGTCTGGGTGATGCCGACACTGGAGCAATGGGGCCTGTTGCTCACCATCGCCGTGGTCGCGCTGATCGGCCATTATCTTGTGATCGCGGCCTATCGCTTCGGCGAGGCCTCGCTGCTGGCGCCCCTTGGCTATGCCGAAATGATCATGGCGGTGGTCTGCGGCTGGTGGTTCTTCGGCGACTTCCCCGACCGCTGGACCTTCGTGGGTGTCGGCATCCTCATCGCCTGCGCCGTCTATATTTCCTATCGCGAAAGAGTGCGCGGTGTTTCCGCCAGCCCCACGCCGCCGCAGCCCTGAGAAGACGGGCGTGCCTTCAAAGCAGGATTGCAAGTATCCGCATTGTCACGATCGAAGTCGCCCTATAGACGGTGACCAACTTCCCTAGCGGCCCCATCATGCCACCACTTTCCCGATCCGACGCGCCCCTTGCCGGCATAGCTCTCATGCTCGCCGCCATGGCCGTCATCCCGTTTCTCGACGTCGCGGCGAAGTTCCTCGGGCGCGAAAACATGCCGGTGCTGCAGAGCGTCTGGGCCCGCCTCTTCCTCGGCCTCATCCTCAATTTACCCTTCGTCCTTGTCGGTCGGCCGCTCAAGGAGCTTATTCCCGACATCCCCGTCACGCACGGCATCAGGGCGGCACTCCTCGTTGCCTCCACCGGCTTTTTCTTCGCCGCCCTCGCCTATCTGCCGATCGCCGATACGCTCTCCATCTACTTCGTCCAGCCCTTGATGGTTACGCTGCTCGCCCCCCTGATGCTCAAGGAAACGGTCGGCCCCCGGCGCTGGATCGCCGTCTTCATCGGCTTCATCGGGACCTTGATCATCATCCGGCCGGGCTTCCAGACCCTCAATCCGGGTGTCTTCCTGGCGCTGCTCGCGGGCGCCACCAGCGCCTTCTACATGATCCTCACCCGCAAGGTCTCGAAACGAGCCGATCCCATGGTGACCATGTTCCACACCAATCTCATGGGCGCCATCATCACCAGCGTCGCGGTGGTGTTCGTCTGGGTGCCGCCGACGTTCGAGCAATGGGAACTCTATTTGGCGATCGCGGTCGTGGCCATGATCAGCAATTATCTCTCCATCACCGCCTATCGTTTCGCCGAAGCCTCGCTGCTCGCACCTCTTGGTTATGCCGAGATGATCATGGCCGTCGTGTGCGGCTGGTGGTTCTTCGGCGACTTCCCCGATCGCTGGACGTTCCTCGGCGTCGGCATCCTCATCGCCTGCGCAGCCTATATCTCTTATCGCGAGAAGAAACGCGGCGCGCCGCCTGATCCGATGCCGCAGCCCTAAAGCCAAAGCATGGTTTGATCAGAGCGCTGCCGCCGGCCTGCTGTCGGCGCGCAGCTTGAGCAAATACCACACGATGAGGACGCCGAGCGCCTTGCTCAGGACCTCGGTCGTGAAGGCGGCGGGGGTGAGGTAATTCGCGAGATATTGGAAAGCGAGGGTGTCGAGCGGCACCGCCACCAGGCTCGACAGCAGGATACGCTGCTGCAAGGGGCGCTTGGTGAAGGAATATATGGCCCAATCCGTCATCTCCGACAGGACGAAGGCGGTGATGCTGGCGAGCGCGATCGCCCGATCGACCATGAAAAAGGTGATGATGCCGGCGACGAGCGTCGCGAGCAGGATCTTGTGGCCGACTTGCCGCTGCCCATAATCGCGCAGCACGAAGACGAAGCCGACCACCAGATTGGCAAGATAGAGGTCGCCGAACGCCGTCGGCCATGGCGCCACGGCCACGAAGAGCCAGTTCACCAGGACGATCGAGGCGATATAGACGACGACCCACATTGTTCAGCCGACGATCTCCGCCGCCTTGAAGCAGAGCTTGATCTCCTTCTTGGCGTTCTCGGCGCTGTCGGACCCATGGACCGAATTGGCCTCGATCGATTCCGCGAATTCCTTGCGGATCGTGCCGGCCGCGGCATTGGCCGGGTTGGTGGCGCCCATCACGTCACGGTACTTGGTCACGGCATTGTCGCCCTCGAGCACCTGGATGACGATCGGACCCGAGGTCATGAACTTGACCAGGTCCTTGTAGAAGGGGCGCTCCTTGTGGACCTTGTAGAAGGTTTCGGCGTCCTTCTTCTTCCACTTCGCCCGCTTCTGGGCGATGATTCTGAGGCCTGAGGCTTCGATCTTGGCGTTGATAGCGCCGGTCAGATTGCGCCGTGTCGCGTCCGGCTTGATGATGGAGAGCGTGCGCTCCTTGGCCATGAAAATCCCCTTGTTTGAGCCATGTTTAAAAGGTCGGGCCGCCTTATAGCGGCGGCCCGGACAGGCTTCAAGTAGGGGTAGAAAACCTTATTCGACTTCCGCGGCTTCGTCGGCTTCGCCGACCAGTGGCGTCACCCGCTGCAGCGAAACGCGGCGGTTCTCTTCCTCCTGTTCGGCCGTCGGGATCTTGAGATAGCGCTCGCCATAGCCCACCGTTTTCAGGTTCCGCGCCGGGATGACGTAATAGCTGGTGAGCGCCTTCTTGACCGCCTCCGCTCGCTCGCGCGACAAGTTGAGGTTATAGTCGTCCGAGCCCACCGCGTCGGTATGACCTGCAATCATGAAGACCTCGCCCGGATGGGCGGCCAGGATCTTCTCGATCACCTCGGCGACACGGTCGAGCTTGTCCACTTCCTCTTCACGCACGAAAGACTCGTTGAAGCCGAAATGAATGTTGTCGATCTCGATGGCCGGCATCGCGGTCCGCAACTCCGGCTCCTCCTCGATCTCCTCGATCGTATAGCGGCGATCGATCTTGCGGCGCGGCGCCGCCACGAGATAGGTCTCGAGCTCCTCATCGTCGATCTCGTCCATGAACACCGCGTCACGCGGTTCGTAGTCATCTCCGAGATCGATGTTGATCGCGATATCGATCTCGTTGCGGTCGCGCCGGTCATGCCAATAGCGCTCACGCTCGCGCCGGTCGCTGATCAGACGATCGCGCAAATAGAGGCGGTCACGGTCCATCATGCCGCGCCAATAGGCCCGCTCCTCATCGTCATAGCGGTCGTCATAGATGGCGATGCGATAGATATCGATGCGCCGGCGCAATTCGCCTTCCTCGAGGTCTTGCGACCGTCGGCGGTCGCGCAGGACGTCGCGCTCTGACCAATTGTCCCATTTGCGATCATCCCGGTCGCGCCGCAGCTTTCGGCCGGGTATGACGTCGCCCTTATCCTCTTCGACGACCACCTTTTCGGCGACACGGTTGCGCAGTATCGCGCGCTCGGCCCTGAGCTTGCGGCGCAGAGCGCGCTCGCTGTCACCGGAGAGCTGATTTCTGCCCATCAATTCGCGCATGCCTTCCAGCCGATCGCGCAATTGATCGTCATTGAGCTGGTCGGCCTGACGCGTATCGTCGAGATATGTCTTCGCCTTGCTTTCTGCTTCAGGCGACGATTTGTTGCCGTCGAGCCGCTGCACTTGCTTCTTGTCGGGATTGGTCTGCTGGGTCGCCTGATCCATCGGCTGCGTCGGCTGGCCTTCGCCTTGCGGCGGCGGTATCTGGTCGCTCTTCGTCGCTTCACCCGTGGATGGCTGTTCAAGCGGCGGCGGCTCGGTTGTCTGCTGCTTGCTCTCACCCGACCCTCTTGCCAAAGCTTCGGCGCGGGCTTTCCGTCCTTCGGCGGCAAGCTTGCGGCGCACGTCGTCCGGCAAGCCTTTCATGCGCGAGAGATCGCGGCCGGCTTTGGCGCGCTGCCTTAGCTCTTCATCGGAAAGTTCCTTTGGCGAGCGCGTATCGGAAAGATATTGCGACACCTCCGGCGACGTACCCGCCGTTTCGGACTGACCCGGCTGCGGCTCTCCCGTGGTCTGCTGGGAGGGCTGTTGCGTCTGATCGGCAGGCTGCTCGCTGGTTTCCGTTCGCGGCTTCTTTTTCTTCACTGGCTCAGACTGCTCGGCCTGGCCCTCGGCCGGCTGCTGACCTGGCTCCTCGGCCTGCTGCTTCTTTTTCTTCTTGAATGGCTGTTCAACCTGCTCTCCGACCGGCTCCTGGCCAAGGTCCGGTTGCTCGGCCTGCTGCTTCTTTTTCTTCTTGACTGGCTGTTCAACCTGCTCTCCGACCGGCTGCTGGCCAAAGTCCTCCGGTTGCTCGGCCTGCTGCTTCTTTCTCTTTTTGATTGGCTGTTCAACCTGTTCTCCGACCGGCTCCTGGCCAAGGTCCGGTTGCTCGGCCTGCTGCTTCTTTCTCTTTTTGATTGGTTGTTCAACCTGCTCTCCGACCGGCTGCTGGCCAAAGTCCTCCGGTTGCTCGGCCTGCTTCTTCCGCTTCTTGACAGGCTGCTCGTACTGCTCCTGGACGGGCTGTTCCGCCTGCTCGGCTCGTTTCTTTCTCTTCTTAACGGGCTGTTCGGACTGTTCCCCTTCCGCTTGCGGAGCGGATTGTTCCGGCTGCTCGACCTGCTTTCTCTTTTTCTTCTTTACGGGCTGCTCGCCCTGCTGGTCGGGAATAATGATTGGATCATTAGGATCCTGCGCTTGGGCGGACGCTCCCAGGGATGTTCCGAGCATCAACGCCGCGGCAAGGGTGATGATAGCGGTCTTCATGCGTAACCCTCCACAATTCCGCATAACAGACCCCTAGCTAGGCCCCACCAATATGACGAAAGTGAGGGTTTCGCGTGGTAGTTTGGGGCAGAATGGGGCGATGAAGGGAGCGTTACATGAAGTCAATTAGCTATGAGAATGCCAGCGCCGAAGTGCGCGCCGTCTTCGACGACATCAAGCGGACGCGCAAGGTCGATGATGTGAACAACTTTTGGAAATATCTCGCCCATGATCCGCGCATGCTCAAGCATGTCTGGGAGAGCCTCAAGGATATAATGGGCCCGGGCGCGCTCGATCCTCTCACCAAGGAACTGATCTATGTCGCCGTCTCGATCACCAATGGGTGCGACTACTGCATGGCGAGCCACACCGCCGGCGCCCGCCAGAAAGGGGCGAGCGAGGAGATGATCCGCGAAGTCTATGCCGTGACCGGGCTCGCCAACATGACCAACCGGCTCGCCAACGCCTATAAGGTCCCGGTGGACGAGGCGTTCAAGTAACTTTTCATGAGAGCGAAGTGGGGAAACCTCATGCCTTACCGGATTGCTGTCGTCGGCGTCGGGAAAATTGCCCGCGATCAACACCTGCCTTGCATCGGCAAGAACAGGAATTTTGCCTTGGTGGCCGGGGTCAGCCGTTCGGCTAAAATTGACGGCGTGCCGAACTTCGAGAGCCTTTCAGCCCTCAAGGCAAGCAAGCTCAAAGTGGATTGCGTGGCGCTGTGCACACCGCCCGCTATGCGCCTGGCGATGGCGCGCGAAGCGCTGGATCATGGCTGGCATCTCCTCATCGAAAAGCCGCCGACGCCCACCGTCGGCGAGCTCCTGGCCATGGAGGCCTACGCCAAAAAGAAAAAGCGCGTGCTCTATGCCACATGGCATTCGCGCTACAACAAGTCCGTGGACATGGCGAAGGCCAGGCTCAAAGGCAAGCATGTCGATTTTCTGCGCGTGACATGGAAAGAAGACGTGCACAAATGGCATCCCGGCCAGGCTTGGATATGGCAGCCTGGCGGCTTTGGCGTGTTCGATCCCGGCATCAATGCCCTGTCCATCGTGACGAAGATCCTGCCGGAGCCCCTCTTCGTCGATAGCGCCACGATAGAAGTTCCTGCCAATGCGGCTACGCCGATTGGGGCCGACATCCGTTTCAAGCGTGGCGATGGCGCATCTGCAAATCTGTCGGCAGTTTTTGACTGGCGGCAAAAGGCCGGCGAAATCTGGGAAATCGAGATCGGCACCAGGGACGGCTTGAAGCTTCACCTGAAGAACGGTGGCTCCGTGCTCGAGGTCAACGGCAAGACCGCGCACAAGGCGGTGCTGCAGGAATATGAAGACATTTACGCGAAATTCGCGCGCCTGCTGAAAGCCAGGAAGAGCGAGGTCGATCCGTCGCCGCTGCAACTGGTGTCCGACTGCTTCATGCTTGGGAAGCCGGTGGTGGTCGAGCCTGTCAGCTGACTTCAGCCGCGCCGCGCCGTCTCGATCGCCGCAACATCGATTTTCTTCATGCTCATCATGGCATCGAAAGCGCGCTTGGCTTCGCTGCCGCCGGCAGCGATCGCATCGGTGAGGACTCTGGGCGTGATCTGCCAGGACACTCCCCATTTGTCCTTGCACCAGCCGCAATCGCTTTCCTGCCCGCCATTGCCGACGATCGCGTTCCAATAGCGATCGGTCTCTTCCTGATCGTCGGTGGCGATCTGGAACGAGAAGGCCTCGTTGTGCTTGAAGGCGGGGCCGCCGTTGAGACCAATGCAGGAAACACCGGCAACGGTGAATTCGACGACCAGCACGTCACCCTTTTTGCCATCGGGATAGTTGCCGGGTGCACGGTGGACGGCCCCTACCGAACTGTCCGGAAAGGTCTTGGCGTAGAAGCGGGCCGCGGCCTCCGCATCCTTGTCATACCACAGGCAAATCGTGTTCTTGGCCATTGCTTGTCCTTCCTCATTCTTGAGACCGCGCGAGGCGCAGTGAGTGGCAAAACGGCAAGTATCGCAGAAAGTTCCCGAGACCCTGAATGGCCTCGGCTACCAAACCCCCTTCGTCCAGGCGGTCCGCAGATAGAACCACAAGGTCGGATGATAGAATTGCTGCGAGGGCAGATCGACCTTCACCGGTTTCAACCGGCCTGAGAGAGCATCCTCGACGGCCTTGATCGCGAGCGGCCGGGCGATCGCCGCCTGGATGTAGAAATAAGTGAGGAAATTGTCCTGAGGCGTGGCCGTGAAACGCGCCTGATAGAGTACGGCGCCCGTGTCGACGCCTTCATCGACGAGATGGACGGTGACGCCGGCATTTTCCGGATCGCCCGAAGCCAGCGCCCAATAGCCGCCCGCCTGCCCGCGATATTTGGGATTGATGCCGGAATGGAAGTTGATCGCCGGTGCCGTGATGCTCTGAAGCGTCTCCTTGCCGATGATGCGCGTGCCGATGACCAGGACGACGTCGGGCTTCAGCATGGCAAGGGCGGCGCGGCAGGCCATGCTGTTGACCGACCTGACCGGCAGAAGCTCACAGGCAGGATTGGGCTCGGGCTCGAGGCCATATTCGGCGGCGATCTCCGCGATCCGATGGCCTGAACGCCGCGCCAAAAGCTTCTGGAACAGGACGAAGCCGATCTGCCCCAGGACCGTGACCAGGCCTTGCCGGCGCATGCGCTTGCGGATCAGCGCCAGCTTCGATTCGCGCTCCTCGGCGATGATCGCGACCGGCCCGAAATGCCTGGCGAGCGCATTGATCACGATCCAGGACTGCGGCGAAGGCACAGTGAGGACTGCTATGCGTGACATGTGATGTTAGAGCCGCCCCGCCTCGATGATCCGTTTCAGAAACGCCCGTGTGCGCTCGTGATGGGGACTGCCGAAGATCTTGTCCGGCGGCCCCTCCTCATGCACGACCCCGTCATAGAGGAAACAGACTTTCGACGCCACCTCGCGGGCGAACCCCATCTCATGGGTGGCGAGCAGCATGGTCATGCCCTGGTGAGCCAGGTCGCGCACGATGTTCAGCACCTCAGAGACGAGCTCGGGATCAAGCGCCGAGGTGATCTCATCGAGGAGCAGGAGCTTGGGCTCCATGGCGAGCGCCCTCACAATGGCGACGCGCTGCTGCTGGCCGCCCGACAGGCGGTCGGGATATTCTTGCGCCTTCGCCTCGAGCCCGATGCGGCGCAGAAGCGTCATCGCCCGGTCATGGGCCTCCCGCCGGCTGAAGCCCAAGACTTTCATCGGCGAGAGCGTGACGTTCTCGATCACTTTCATATGCGGAAATAGGTTGAAGCTCTGGAAGACGATGCCGACCTCGCGGCGCAAGCGGTTCACATCGACGCCCGGACCCGAGACGCGGTCGCCTTCGAGCTTGATCTCGCCGCCCTGGATCGGCTCGAGACCGTTGATGCAGCGCAAGAGCGTGGACTTGCCGCAGCCCGAGGGGCCGATCAGGCAGACGACCTGATGCTCCGTCACCGACATGTCGACGCCACGCAGCACTTCCAGCGCGCCGAAGCGCTTATGGACGCTGTTGATCTCGAGAAAGGCCATGTCAGCTCGCCGCCCGCATGCGGGCCTGGTCGCGTTCGACCAGCCGGTCGACGAAGCGGGCCTGCGGAATGGTGATGAGCACGAAGATGATCGCGACGATGGTCACGGCCGAGAGATTGAAGGCATTGGAGGCGATCATGCGCGACTGGTTGAAGCCGTCGACCACGCCGATGACCTGGACGAGGGCCGTATCCTTCTGCAGGCCGATGAAGTCGTTGAGCAGCGGCGCCATGATGCGGCGCACCGCCTGCGGCACGATCACATAGCGCAGCGTCTGCAGATAGGAGAGGCCGAGCGAGCGCGACGCCGCCCATTGGCTCGGATGGATGCTTTCGATGCCGGCGCGATAGACCTCGGCGACATAGGCGCCGTAAGTGAGGGTCAAAGCGAGGATGCAATACCAGGGCAAGGGAATGCGGGTATATTGCTTGATCTCGGCCGCCGTCATGCCGCCGAAATTGACGAAGAGCCCGACGATCGGCGGCACGATGAGATCGGGGAGCCCCGAGATCGGCAGGCCGAAGCCGACGAGATAGAGCGTCAAGATGGCCGGAAGGCCGCGAAAGACATCGCAATAGGCGATGGCGAGCAAACGAACCGGTTGGCCGGCCGGTCCCGGCAGGAGGCGCGCGATCGCCACCACGAGCCCCCAGACGAGCACCAGGATCTCGGCGATCACGAAGATCTTGACGTTGTTCCAGAAGGCCCAGACCACGAGAGGCCATTTCTCGAGGATGAGCGGCAGGTAGAAGAAGGTTTTTCCGACCCCGGCATTATTCGCCATGATGAAGCCGGCAAAGCCCAGGACGACCAGGGCTGCCGCCCCCCAGCCGAAGGTCAGATAGGACCACTCACGGGCGGAAGCCGCATCGATGCGCGCTTCGACGATATTGCCGGCGAAAAGCGCGCTCTTGGCGCGGCTGGAAAAGCGCCAGGCCCGCGAAGCCGGCCAGAACAGCGCCGCCGTGGCGGCGATCACCAGGAAGAAGATCGAAGACCAGCCGGCGCCCCGCTCGATCTGCAAGTGATCAAGGGCAGCGCCAACCGTGCGGGCCGCCGCCCAGGCGCACAGCACGCAGAAGCCGGCGAACAGCAAAGCCGCGAGGGCGAGCCC
Source organism: Pseudomonadota bacterium (assembly GCA_021828105.1). Classification (GTDB taxonomy): domain Bacteria; phylum Pseudomonadota; class Alphaproteobacteria; order Rhizobiales; family Aestuariivirgaceae; genus Taklimakanibacter. The sequence continues at coordinate 68,993 of JAKATG010000021.1, read as the reverse complement.
GTCAGTCCGCGGCGGGAGGGTGGGCAGAGCCCTGCCCACTCTCTCCTTCGCTGCGATGTCGGTCACCTATCAGGATCCGGCGTCCACATTGAAATACGGAACCTTGGCCGGATCCTTGCCCCAGACGGCCGCCAGATATTTGTCGGCGAGCTTCGACATGGTGCCGTCATCGATGATCGACTGGATGATCTTGTCGAGCGTCGCATTGTTGGCGCCGCCCTTGGGATAGATGGCGCCATAGCTCTCGCCGGTCTTGTACTGGCCCGCCACCACATGCTGGCCCTTGGTCTTCACTTCCTCGGCGAGCACGATCGAGGTGTCGGTGACGGCGGCATCGATCTGGCCGGCGGCGAGGGCGGTGAACATGTCGCCCTGGTCGGGATAGACCTGGGTCTGGCCCGCGGGAATCTTGAGGACATCTGCCACGAAGGTGGCGCCCGTCGTCGCCTGCTGCACGCCGACCGTCTTCTGCTTGATCGATTTCTCATCGACCGGCGCGTCGGCGCGGACGAGGACGCCGATATCCGAGCCGAAATAGGGAACCGAGAAGTCGACGACCTTCTTGCGCTCGTCGGTGATCGAGATCTCGGAAATCGCCAGGTCGAAATCCGTCACCTGGCCGGTGACCAGCGGATCCCAGCCGACATTGACGAGCTCGAACTTGTCATAGCCCGCCCGCCAGGCGATCTCGGCGGCAAAGCAATATTCCATGCCGTCTTTGATCGTTTCCGGCGTGTCGCCGTTCCACCAGATCGGCGCCGGCAGCGACACCACCACCGTGAACTGTCCGGCCTTGGCGGGATTGGTGATCGGGATCGATCCCTTCTTGCCCGACAATTCGCAATTGCCGATCATGTCGGCAGCGTTTGCGGGCATCGAGAAGTGGGCCAGCACGGCGAGCGCCGCGGCGGCCAGAAAGCTCCGCTTGGTAAGTTCCACAGGTTTCCTCCGTAGGTTTGATCTTTTGTGCAACTAGATCATTCTCCGGGAGGTTCGGCAAGATCACCCGGTCCAGCCGAGGCCTGCCGCGATGCAATTCATCGTCATGAGGAGCGGCGCCAGCGCCTTGTCCTTGTGCTTGCCGGCGCGGGCGTCCTTCAAGAGATCGACCTGCCAGCGATTGGTCTGGTCGATCATCGGACGCACCCGATCGAAACGGCGGCGGAAGCCAGGGAAACGGGCGCAGAGCCCGCTGGCGCCGGACAGAGCGAGCACCCTGTCGCGGGTCAGCGCATGCTCCGCCTGGACACGCTCCAGGATGCGCTTCGCCGCCTTGCGATCGGGCACCAGCCCGGCATAGAGATCCGCGATCTCCATATCCGCGAGATAGAGGGATTTCTCGACTTCGTCGATGGCCAGCCTGAAGCCGCGTGAGCGCACGAACATCTCTTTCAGAAGCGCCAGCCCCTTGTCGCCATGCTCGGCGGCATATTGATCGAGCGCCGAGCCCAGCCCGTACCAGCCGGTGACGACATGCCGGTTCTGGCTCCAGGCGAAGACCCAGGGAATGGCGCGCAGATCCTCGACACCTTTGGCGCCGAAACGGCGCGCCGGTCTTGATCCCATCTTGAGGAGAGACAATTCCTCGACCGGGCTCGCCGCCTGGAAATAATCGATGAGGCCCGGATCCTCGGCGAGGCCGCGATAGGCCTTGAAGGATGAGGCCGCGATGGCTTCGACCGCCGCCTGATGCTCAGGCACCAGGCGCAATTCGCTTTCCTTCGCCGATTTGAGCGTATGGACGAGCACGCTCGAGGCTAGCACTTCCAGGTGATAGAGCGCCGTGCCGCGATTGGCGAATTTGGACGACACCACCTCGCCCTGCTCCGTCACGCGCAAATGCCCGCCCACAGTCCCTGCGGGCTGGGCGGCGATGGCGCGCCCGGTCGGGGCGCCGCCACGGCTCACCGAGCCGCCGCGGCCATGGAAGAAGCTGATCTCGATGCCGGCACTGCGCGCCACCTGGACCAGACGGCGCTGCGTCTCATAGAGCTCGAAGCTCGCGCAGAAGAAGCCGCCATCCTTGTTGCTATCGGAATAGCCGAGCATGATCTCCTGGCGGCCGCCCTGCGTCTTGATGGTGCGGCGGACCATCGGGATCTTGAACAATTCCTCCATGATGCCGGGGGCGCGCTGCAGGTCGTCGATCGTCTCGAACAAGGGGACGATCGCGAGGCGAGAGCTCTCGCGCGAGGCGGCATCGGTGAAGAGACCGCAATATTTGGCGAGCAGATAGAGGCCCAGTATGTCGGTGGCGCTGCGCGTCATGGAAAGGACGAAGGCGCCGGTCGCCTTGGGATCGGTGCCGTCGAGCGATGCACGGACGAGCCCTAAGAGATCGAGCGTCTCCCGTGCCTCTTCCGACAGCCCCTGGAACAGCGGCAGGAAGCCCATCGGCTTCTTGAGCTCCGCCTGCACCCATTTCGTCCATTCGGCCGAATCGGCTTTCGGCGGCTCGCGCTTGGCGGTCGGGTTGAATTTCTGCCAAAGCTCCGCCAGCACGCGGTTGATGACCGTGGTGTTCTGGCGCATGTCGAGGCTCATGGTGCGGAAGCCGAAGATCTCGACCTCCCAGCGCACCGGTCTTACGGTGAAGGCGGCGATCGAGGTCGCGCGCATCTGGGACAGTGCGCGCTCCGCATGAAGGATCGCCTCGGCGAGTTCGTCCGGATCGGCGAAAGGCTTCCGGTCCGGGAAATCACCCGGGCTTCTCGTCGCCGCGAGCCTCGCTCTGAGCGCGGTGAAATACTGGCGGAAGGGCTCGCCCGGATTGCGCGCCGCCAGCGTCTCGTCGGCGGCATGGGCGATCTCGCGCGTCACGCGGGCGCGAAAAGCCTCCGGCACATCGGCCTCCCGCTCGGAGACCGATACCGTCTGCGCCAGATATTCGAGGCGCTTGTCGAGCCTTTCGGTCGCGGCCCGCGCATTCTCGTCCAAAGCCCGGCGCGTCGTCGCTACGGTGACATAAGGATTGCCGTCGCGATCGCCGCCGATCCACGAATAGAATCGGACCGGCGGGCGGACCCTGATCGGCTGCTCGGGATAATGGCGCTGCAGCGCTCCTTCCAGCAACTCGCAGAGCTGGGGTGCGCGCTCGAACAAGGCTTCGCGGAAGAAGTGCAGGCCCCAGGCAACCTCGGCCTCGACCGTCGGCTTTTCGAGCCTGATCTCGCCCGTCAGCCATAGGAGGTCGATATCGTTGCGCAATTGCCGGATGAGCGCCTCGCGCTCGCGCGGCGTCCAGCGCGGGCTCTCGAGGTCATAGAGGCGCAAATAGATGCGCCGGTGGATCTCGAGTACCGTCACCCGCTTGGCCTCGGTCGGATGCGCGGTAATGGTCGGGCCGGCTTCCGCCGTCTCGAGCGCCTTGGCCACGGCTTCGCCCGAGGCGCCCGCCGCCGCGATGGTGGCGAAGGCATTGGAGAAGGAGCCCAATATCTGATCGTTGCCGCCCATCGTCTCGAGCCTTCGCCTCGAGCGCATGGCGGCATTTTCCTCGGCGATGTTCAGGAGCTGCAGCCAGATGCCGATGACCTGCAGAGCGGGCGCGATCAGCTCGGGCTTGATCGATCGGGCATCTTCGGGATTGTCGATGATGGCGAGAACCTTAGGCGCCCGCTCGCGGATCACCCGGCGCAACAGGTCGCGCAGGAGGACAGTGATCTCGTCCACATAGCCGCCGTCGACGGGCAAAATATGCCGGGTCGTGTCTGCCATTTCGGCTGTCCTCCGGGCAACCATTGTGCACTGCACCTAAAGAATGACAATGGCTTTGATTGCGGCTAAACAGCCCGCCCATGTTGCATGTGAATGGCCTCACCTATCGCATTGCGGGGCGTCTGCTGCTCGATAATGCGACCGTTGCCATACCGGGCGGCCACAAGGTCGGCCTGGTGGGCCGCAATGGCGTGGGCAAATCGACCCTGCTGCACCTGATCCTGGGCGATCTCCAGTCGGAGTCGGGCACCGTCGGCATGCCGCGCAATGCCCGGATCGGCACGGTGGCGCAGGAAGCGCCCGGCGGCGATTCCTCGCTTCTCGACACCGTTCTCGCCGCCGATCACGAGCGCGCCAGCCTTCTCGAGGAAGCCGAGACGGCGGAGGATCCGCACCGCATTTCCGAGATCCAGCTCCGCCTCGCCGACATCGACGCCCATTCGGCGCCGGCGCGCGCCGCCACCATCCTGTCGGGCCTCGGCTTCTCGGAAGCGACGCAGGCCGGTCCCTGCTCGGCGCTCTCCGGCGGCTGGCGCATGCGCGTGGCGCTGGCGGCCGCCCTCTTCGCCTCGCCCGACGTGCTGCTGCTCGACGAGCCCACCAACTATCTCGATCTCGAAGGCACGATCTGGCTGAAGAGCTTCATCCGCTCCTATCCGCACACGATCCTGATGGTGAGCCACGACCGCGACCTGCTCAATGACGCGGTGGGCGCGATTCTCCATCTCGAGCGCGGCAAGCTCACGCTCTATCAGGGCAACTACGACAGCTTCGAGCGGCAGCGGCGCGAGCAGCAGGCGCTCACCCTCAAGCTCAAGAAGAAGCAGGAAGACCAGCGCAAGCATATGGAGGCCTTCGTCGAGCGCTTCCGCTACAAGGCCTCCAAGGCGCGCCAGGCGCAGAGCCGTATCAAGGCGCTGGCCAGGCTCGAGCCGATCGCTGATGTGATCGAGGACCGCGTCTATCCCTTCCACTTCCCCAATCCGGAAAAGCCCCTGGCGCCGCCCTTGGTGCGCTGGGACAGTGCTTCCGTCGGCTATACGCAAGGCAAGCCGATTCTGCGCAACATCACGCTCAGGCTCGATCCCGACGACCGCATCGCGCTTCTGGGCTCCAACGGCAACGGCAAGTCGACCTTCGCCAAGCTGCTCTGCGGCAAGCTCGAGACGATGAGCGGCGAGATGCGGCATCCGCCGCGATTGACCGTGGGCTATTTCGCGCAGCATCAGCTCGATGAATTGTCGCCCGAGCGCACACCCTATGACTACTTCACCGACCTGATGCCGGAGCACACCCAGGCGCAAAGGCGCGGGCGCCTCGGCTCCTATGGTTTTGGCGCGGCGCTCGCCGATTCCCAATGCAAGACCCTGTCGGGCGGCGAGAAGGCGCGCCTCCTCTTCGCGCTCGCCGCCTTCCATGCGCCGCATATATTGGTGCTCGACGAGCCGACCAACCATCTCGACGTCGATTCGCGCGAGGCCTTGATCCATGCGATCAACGACTATGAGGGCGCCGTCATCCTGATCAGCCATGACCGGCACATCATCGAGACCTCGGCCGACCGCTTGTGGCTCGTCGCCAATGGCACGGTGAAGCCCTTCGACGGCGACATGGACGACTATACGGATTTCATCCTCGGGCGCACGCCGCAGAAGCGCGAAACAGCGTCGCCGACGCCCGCCAAGCAACCCCCGCCGGTCGCCCGCTCCAATCCGGCGACGGTGAAGAAACAGATTCAAGAAATCACTGTTAAGATTTCGAAATTACAGGAAAAAATCGACGTCCTGGACCGCGCCCTGCAGGACAACCAGCTCTATATTGCCGACCCCAAGAAGGCGGCAAGCTTCGCCACCCTGCGCGCCAAGCTTGCCCGCGATCTCGAAGAGCAGGAAACCCAATGGCTCGAAGCCCAGGAGCGGCTCGAGCAGATCGCCTAGATTCCGGATCAATGATTTTCATCGCGCTCGCCGGCATCGTTCTCCTGGGCCTGATCTTCGGGCCGCAGATCTGGATCAAGAGCACCATGGCGCGCCATGCGCGAGAGCGTGCGGATTTTCCAGGGACCGGCGGCGAGCTCGCGCGGCACCTGCTCGACGAGGCCGGACTCACCACGGTCAAGGTCGAAGCCATCGATGGCGGCGACCATTACAGCCCCATCGACAAGGCCGTGCGTCTGAGCAAAAGCAATTTTGCCGGCAGGTCGGTCACCGCCATCGCGGTCGCCGCCCATGAAGCGGCGCATGCGCTGCAGGACAAGGAAGGCTATGCGCCCTTGCGCCTGCGCCAACGGTTCGTCTTCTATGGCATCGTGATCGAGAAGGTCGGCAGCGCCTTGCTCCTGGCGACCCCCGTCCTCTTCGCTCTCACCCGCTCGCCTTTGGTGATGGGTCTCCAGATCGCCACCGGCCTGGCCATATTGGCCTCGACCATCGTCCTGCATGTCCTGACGCTGCCGACGGAGTTCGATGCGAGCTTCAAGCGGGCGCTGCCCGTTCTCACCCACTATATCCGTCCCGAGGACATGAAAGGCGCGCGCCAGGTTCTCCGCGCCGCCGCCTTCACCTATGTCGCTTCGGCGCTGATGAGCCTCATCGATGTCGCGCGCTGGATCAGAATCCTGCGTTTCTGATCCGTCACTCCGAGCTCTTCGCCTTGTTCTGCCAGCGCCCGCGCTCGTCCTGCTGCCAGTAGCTCACCTCGTGGCCCTGGCCTTTTGCTTCCTTCCAGATGCGCCGGGCCCGCTCGACGGCATCGGCATCGGCACCGTCGAAGAGCAGCACGGCACGCTCCAGCCCGTCATAGGCCGAGGGCTCGACGCCGCCGACAAAGAAGCGCACCGAGGCGCGATTCGGATTGTCGTTCGAGGCGGTGATCCACACCGGCTGGTCCTCGGCATGGCCGTCGCGGGCGGTGCCGTGCGGCAGGAAGCCCTCTTCCGTATAGGTCCACAGCATGGCCGAGAGCGCCTCGACGCGGTCGTCCGAATCGGTCTCGATGACGGCCCGCCAGCCACGCTCCAAAGTGCGCTCCAGGAGCTGCGGCAGCACGCGTTCGAGCGGCTGGCGCTCGAGATGGTAGAACAGGATATCGGTCATGGACGCATCCAAGCCGGGCAAGCGGCATCGGTCAACGGTCTTTGCGCGCCAGGAACTTTGCCGCTAAGGTCAGGTCAAGAACTGGCAAATGGGGTTGGGGAATGGGGCGTTTATGGGCGCTGGGGACCGCCTTGGTGGTGGTGATGGGTTTATGTCTGTTGGCCATGGCCCCGCGGGCCGAGGCCATGGGCTTCTGCAATTGTTGCGCGACGAGCCTGACCCAATCCTGCGGCAAGGTGTGCGCCGCGATCAGCCTCAAGTCCGGCATGTGCCCGGCCATCGTCGATTATGAAGGAACGGGAGCGACAAGCAGAGGCGCCAACCCGCTCAACGGCATGTCGCTCAGGGAAGTGGCGCTGGGCGAGCCTTCCCCCGCGCAGCTCGAACGATACCGGCGCTTCGTGGAAAGGGCGCGCCGCCACGCCGTCAGCGCCTACAAAAAAGCGATGCGGCAGTTGCGGCGGCACCGGATCAGCGAGGCCGATTTCGAAAAGGCCGATGCCCTCTACCGCGAGGCCCTGGTCAACTACTATCATGGCATCAGAGCCTATCTGAACCGCGTCGGCACGAAATCGGACTGACGGTTTCCGCCGGCGCGGGCTATGTGTGGATCCGATGCCCAAGCGAAACCTGATCCTCATTCACCGGGGTCCCGAATATAAGCAGGACTTCAGGGAGATCGCCGAGAAGGTGACGGCGATCGACAAAGACATTACCGTCTACGCCCTCGCCAACAGCTCCGTGACGCAATTGCCATCGCTCGCCTGGCTGTGGCCGACCCTGGTCGTGGCCCTCACGCCGGAATACCGCCTGCAAGTCAAACGGGGCACGGTGCTCAAAAATACCCAGATCGAGAAATTCGCCCAATCCGAGACGTTCCGCAAAGCCGGAATACCGACACCCTATATGCTGCCTTTCCGCTTCGGCATGACGCTCGATCCGATACTGTTCGGTGACTTCGTCGTGATCAAGCCGATGGATCTCGACCTGACTTCGCAAGGGATCGGAACTCAGCTCTTTCGGCGCCACCGGCTCGAACGGATGGGACCGCGAGATTTTCCCCTCGATCATCCGATCCACAAAGCGCGGGAAGGCTATTTGGTGCAGAGATTCATCGATACCGGTCCCTATCCCTGCTTCCAACGCATCGAGACCTTCTTCGGCAAGGTCATGTTTTGCTGGCAAGCGACGTTGAAAATCCTGCGCGCGCCACTCGATGCCGCCGACAGCGATATCGAGCGCGCGGTGATCGACATCAAGGGTGGGGATGAGAGGGATCGGAAACTGGTCAAGGAACCCGATGTCGAGCGCCTGGCGCAAAGCGTGCACGCCCAATTTCCGGACATCCCGCTCCTCGGTTGCGATGTCATCCGCGAGGAAGCCACCCGGAAGCTCTACGTCCTCGAATGCAATCCCGGCGGCAATACCTGGGCCATCTCATCCAAGATTGGCGAAGCGCCACGGCTCTTCTTCGGCAATGCCAAGGTGAACGGCTTCCAACGCGGCAACGAGCTCGGGCGGCGCAGGCTCATCGAACAGTATGGCGCCTTCGACGTCGTGGCGAAGACCCTGGTCGAGAAAACCCGCAGCCTCGCCTCGTGACGATCCCGGCCTACCACCACAGCATCGGCGTCTTGGTCAGCAATTCGATGCCGTTCGACGTGACAATGGCATTCTGCTCGAAGCCGACACTGCCGATGCCCGGCCGGGCGAAGAACACCTCGATGCCGGCGACCATGCCTTCGACAAACTCGTCCTCGCCATAGCCCATGGCGACGGAAAAGATCGGTTGCTCGAAGAACAGGCCGAGGCCGTGACCATAGAGCGGGAATTTCTTGGCCATCTCGTCGTCTTCGACATTGAGACCGGCCTTGAGCTTGTCGCCCAATGCCACCAGCTCCTTCACCTTGAGGCCCGGCCGTAGCGCCGCCAGCAGCGCGTCCGTCACCTCGACGCAGGACTCGACGAGCTCGCGCTGGGCATGCGTCGGCTTGCGTCCGGCAACGACGGTGCGGCCCGGATCGAGATAGTAGCCCTGGAACATCGGCCCATAGACGAAGCCGCGGATGAGATCGCCGGCCTTGGGCGTATCATGACTATAGCCCGGCAGCGGATTGCGGCACATATTGTCGATCTTGTCGCCATGCGAGATCGGGATCATGTGAATGGCGCCACCTGAGCGAACGACCTCGCGCGCCGCATCGCCCGCTGCCTCGGCTTCCGACTTTCCCGACAGCAGGCCTTCGATGAGGAGCGTGCAGGCGCGCGACGCGATCAATCCGCCCTCGCGATAGGCATCGAGCTCGGGCGTGCTCTTCACCCGGCGGACCTTGCGCACGATATCGTCCTCGAACTGCCATGTGACGCCGGGCGTCGCCGCCTCGAGCTCGCGCCAGTGCTTCATGGAGAAGAAGTCGGTGCCGAGAAAGGCGACCGGCCCCTTGTCCTTGCGGGCCCTGAGGCACTCGGCCACGGCCGTCACCGGATCCCAGGTGCTGTGAAAACGATCGGTCGCGAGCAGGTTCAGATGCGGTGATGATTCCTCGATGATGAGTTCGGGCTTCTCCCCGGCCCGCAGAATGACGGCGGAAAAGGCCCGGCAGTTCTGCAGCGCATTGTCAAAGCCCTGGCCGGAATTGTTGCCGTAGTAGTTGGAGAGGTAATAGATGTCGGAGGCGCGGTCATAGGTGCCGCCGCTGCGCCCCCAGACCACGGCGGTCTCGACGCCGCGCCGCCGCATCTCGGCATGGACGAGGTCCCAGCGCCGCTCATATTCGGAAATCGGAAAATAGCGTTCGGTCATCTTCGTCCCTTGTCCTATTCCGCCATCCACCAGCGCGAGGCGATCTTGGTGCCGTCGAGCTCCTTGTCGGTGGCGAGCTTGCCGTGCGCGACCGTCTTGGCATGGGCGCTCACGTAATTGATGAAGAGCAGCACGATGGTGCCGCCATCGTCATGAACGAGCTGCTGCATCTCGGCATAAAGGGCTGCCCGCTTGCCCTCGTCGAGTTCGATGCGCGCCGCGGCGACCAGTTCGTTGAAGCGCTTGTTTGCCCATTTCGTCTCGTTCCAGGCGGCGCCTTCGGTATAGGCGAGCGAGAATTGCAGATCCTGGACCGGACGGCCGCTGAAATAGGAGGCGATGAACGGTTTCTTGCCCCAGACCGTTTCCCAATAGGCATCATTGGCTTCGCGAATGACATTGATGTCGATGCCGGCTGCCGCGGCCGAATCCTTGAACAGCAGTGCCGCATCGACCGCGCCGGCGAAAGCGGTGTCGGCGGCGGACAGATCGACCTTCAGGCCGTCGAGACCGGCCTTCTTCAACAGTTCCCTGGCCTTCTGCGGGTCGTATTTGTGGACCGGCTCGGGATTGGTCGCGAATTTGACTGACGGCGCGATCGGGTTGTCGTTGCCGGCAATGCCGTGGCCGAAGAATATCTTGCTCAGTATGGCGTCGCGGTCGATGGCATATTTCAACGCATTGCGGACGTCGGGGTTGTCGAAGGGCGCCTGCGTGACGTCCATCGAGAAGGTCGCGTGAGCAAAGCCCGTGACCTCATCGATCTCGATATTGGGATTGCGCTTCAGGAGATCGAGAGTTTTGAGATCGCAGCGGTCGGCGAAATGGAGATCGCCCGTCACCAGCCCATTCATCCGCGCGGCCACATCGATGATGGAAAGGATCTCGACCTCGTCGAACCAGGTGTCGCGGTAGTAATTGGGATTGCGCTTGAGCCTGGCGGAAATGCCGGGCTGCCAGTTCTCGAGCGTGTAGGGTCCTGTGCCGATGCCCGACTCCCAGTCCATGGCGCCGGTCTCCTTGGCCGGGAGGATCGGCAGATGATAGTCGCTCAGGAGATAGGGCAGATCGGCATTGCCGGCATCGAGGGTGAAGACCACATTGCCGCCATCGGCCTTCACCTCGTTGATCGCGCTCAATTGCGCCTTCACCGCCGATTTCGAATCGGGACCGAGATGGTGGCGGATGGAGGCCACGACGTCGTCGGGCTTGAGTTCGCGGCCATTGTGGAACTGAACGCCTTTCCGCAGGCGGAAGACCCAGGTCTTGGCGCCGTCCGCGGCCTCGAAGGACTCCGCCAGATCGGGCCTGATATTCCCGTCGGCGTCGACCTCGGTGAGGAAGTTGGCATAGGACGCGCAGACCGTGCCCGGCATGAAGTCCATGAAAGTCGACGGATCGAGCACATCCGTCGTCGCCCCCTGCCCCAGCCCCATCTTGAAAAAGCCGCCGCGCTTGGGCGCGCTTGCCGCTTGCGCCCACAGCCTGTCGGCCGTCGGCACGGCGAGGCCGGCGGCGAGTGCCAACTGCATGAAATCGCGGCGGCTGAGGCCGCGGACGGTTGCGGAGGAAGTTGTGGGCTGGGTCATGGTGCGGCCTCGCATGCGATGGAGGAAGATCTCCCCCTCTATCGTCACAACGCGCCACCAATGTCAACAGGTGAGCCATTTGGCTCATCTGTTGAACCTACTCTCCTTCCACTTCGATCCCCGCGCCGATCTCCCTGGCCGCCACGCGCAAGGGCGACAGCAATGTCTTCACGCCTTTCTCGAGAGTGAGCGCCTTGCGCAGGAACAGCACGTTCAAGGCAGCGACCGGCCGGCGCCCGCTCAGGACCGGGACCGCGATCGCGCGCATGCCGACCGGATAGAGCGTGTCGAGATAAGACTCATCGGAGACGCCGTAACCTTTGTCGCGGGTTTCGAGCAGGACCTTGTCGACTTGCCGGCGCGCGCCGGCGAGCGGGTCGGCCAGCAGGAGACGGTCGAGCAGCAGCTTGCGCTCGTCATCGGGAATATGCGCGAGATAAGCGCGCCCCAGCGCGCTGCGCAGGATCGGCGCGCGCGCCGCCCCCTGGCCGGAGAGGGAAAGAACGCCAAGCTCGCTGGCGGTGAGGATGATCAGCATGGCGTCGTTGTCGAAGACGGCGAAGTCGGAGGACCAGCCGATATCGGCGCGCAATCTGGCGAGGACCGGCTCGGCCGCCTTGGCATAATCGGCCTTGCGGTCGAAGCCGCTGCTGAGCAGCAGGCATTTGCCGGTCGGGCTGTAGAGAGCGCTGTCGGACCGGACGACATAGCCTTGCGAGACGAGCGTCTCGACCATCCGCAAGACGGTCGCCTTCGGCAGGCCGGAGCGCTTCTGCAGATCGATGATCGAGATATGGCCGAACTCGTTGATGAGCCGCAGCACGTCTAGGGCGCGAACAACGGCATTGACGGGTTCGAAGGACGGCATGGCTGCCGCAATAGCTCGAAAGTCCCCGACTGTGAAGGCCTGCCCCGCAAGCGGCAGAGTTGCTCAGCCCTCGTAATGCTCGGCGACCAGGCGGTTGAGAAGGCGCACGCCCCAGCCCGACCCCCAGCTCTGATTGATGGGCGTGCGATTCGAATCCATCGCCGTTCCCGCGACATCGAGATGCGCCCAGGGCACGTTGTTCACGAAGCGCTGCAGGAACTGGGCGGCGGTGATGGCGCCGGCATTGCGCCCGCCGATATTCTTCATGTCGGCCACTTCGAAATCGATCAGCTTGTCGTATTCGGGGGCCAGCGGCATGCGCCAGACCTTCTCGCCGGTCTTGAGCCCTTCATCGTAGAGACGCTGGGACAGTTCGTCATTGTTGGAGAAGAGCCCGGCATATTCCTTGCCGAGCGCCACCATGATGGCGCCGGTCAAGGTCGCGAGATTGACCATGAATTTGGGCTTGAAGCGGTCCTGGCAATACCACAGCGCATCGGCGAGGACGAGCCGGCCCTCGGCGTCGGTGTTGAGGACCGCAATCGTCTTGCCCGCCATCGAGGTCACGATGTCGCCCGGACGCTGCGCCGTGCCGCTCGGCATGTTCTCGACCAGACCGATGATACCGACCGCATTGACCTTGGCCTTGCGGCGGGCGAGCGCCAGCATCAGGCCGGCGACGCAGGCAGCGCCGCCCATGTCGCCCTTCATGTCCTCCATCCCGGCCGCCGGCTTGATCGAGATGCCGCCGGTATCGAAAGTGACGCCCTTGCCGATGAAGGCCACGGGCTTCTCGCTTTTCCCGCCCCCCTGCCAGCGCATGACGACCAGGCGCGGCTCGTTCGCCGAGCCCTGTGCCACGCCGAGAAGCGCCCCCATGCCGAGCTTCTTCATCTGCGCCGGGCCCAGGATCTCGACGATGAGGCCCGCTTTGCCCGTGGCCTTCACGCGGTTGGCGAATTCCACCGGAGTGAGCTTGTTGGCCGGCTCATTGACGAGGTCGCGGGCGAAGTGGACGCCCTCGGCGACGGCCTCATAGGCGGCGAACGCCTTCTTCGCCTTGGCCGCTTCCGGGGTGAGGAAAGTGAGGGACTGGAGCGCCTTGCCGTTGGCGGGCTTCTTGGACTTGTAGCGGTCGAAGCTGTAGATCCTGAGCTTGGCGCCGGACGCCAGAAGGGCCGCAAATTCCCCGGGCTCGGTCTTTTCCACCGCGATGTCTGCGGCGATTGAGGCTGTCTCGGCCTTGGCCGACTGCAGATAGCCGGCGACCGCGCCCCCCAGAAGCTCGATCTCGCGACCGGTGATCTTTGCCGGGTCGCCGAGGCCAGCGATGATGATTCGCCTTAGGCTGAGCTTCTCCGGCGCCACCAGATCGAGGATCTGCTCGCGCTTGGCCTCGAAGTCTATGGCCTTGATGGCGCGCGAGACATGCCCGCCGCTGCGCTTGTCGATCTCCTGAGCGACCCCTTCTAGCTTCTTGTTCTCCGGGCAAAATATGACCAAAACGCCGGATTTTGGCTGTCCGGGCGCAGCAAATATGACATTCATGGGCTGTCCTGCTGAGGATTTTCAGGCTCCTTCCTTAGCCTTAGCCCCCCCGCCGTTCAACAGCTGTAATGGTTTGTTAATTATGCAAATTTCCTGCCTTGGGCTTGCCGCATCCGCGGTTACATTCGGACATGTAAAAGCGCTTTGCGGACCCGGTCAAACGGGTTAAGAAAGCGTAAAGTAACGTTACTAGTGCAAGCGGGGTTTATGACGACGGGGCGTCCAAGGGGAAGGCTGGCGCTCTCCGGGCATTTGTCCGGGGGTTTGTGCTTGGCCGCATTGCTTGCCGCAAGCCTCGGCCTCGTCACAGTGAGTTCTTTGCCGACGCCGGCCTTTGCCGCGACGGGCGATGTGCGCGACAACAAGATCAAGACGCCGCCCAAGGGCACGCGCGTCTATGTCGTCGCCAACAAGATCACTTACGACGCGCGCACCAAGATCGCCGTCGCCATCGGCAAGGTCGTCCTCACCTACGGCAAGTACGAGCTCGTCGCGACGCGCGTCTCCTATGATCAGAAGAACGACAAGATGACGGCGGTCGGCGAGGTGAGGCTCACCGAACCCAGCGGCAACATCCTGGAAGCCGAGCGCGCCACGCTCATGAACAACTTCAAGGACGGGTTCGCCGAGCATCTGCGCCTGCTCCTGACCAACAACGCCACGATCACGGCCGATTATGCGACGCGCCAGGACGGCTATCTCACCGTCTATGAAAACGTCGTCTACACCGCGTGCAAGGAATGCAGGCTGTCGAGCGGCAAGCCGCTATGGCAGCTCAAGTCGCGCGAGGTGACGCACAACGAGAAGGAAGGCGTCATCTACCATCGCGACGCCACTTTCGAATTCGGCGGCGCGGACATCATCACGATGCCCTATTTCTCGCATGCCGATCCGACCGTTAAGCGGCGAACCGGTTTCCTCACGCCGAAATTCAGCTATGCCAGTATCTATGGCCTCGGCGTCGAGACGCCCTATTTCTGGAACCTGGCGCCCAATTACGACATCACTTTCCGCCCGGTGTTCACGACCGATCAAGGCGTGCTCGCCAAAGCGGAATGGCGGCACCGCCTTGCCAATGGCGAATATAATGTCGATGTCGCCGGCATTTATCAGCTCGATACGAACCAGGATCCGCCGGGCGACACGCACTTGCGCGGCTCGGTGAGAACCGACGGCAGCTTCGCCCTCAATCGCTATTGGAACTGGGGCTGGGACGGCACGCTCGTCAGCGATCAAGAGTTCATGGACAAATACAAGATCGACAGCCGTGACGAGGCGATCAACCAAGTCTACATAACCGGCTTGCGCGGCCGCAATTACTTCTCCGCCCAGGCGCTCAATTTCGAGCCGCTTGACCCGGATGAAGTGGACGATTTCTACCCCTATGCGGTCCCCTATATCCAGCACAGCTACACGTTCGATCAGCCGGTGCTGGGCGGCGAGTTCGGCTACAGCTGGAACGTCTACAGCCTGCACCGCACGGATTCGATTCTCGGCACCGATCCGCGCGTGAACCTGATCGGGACCGACCTCGGCACCGACCAGACGCGCGGCGTCGCCAATCTCAACTGGCAGCGTCAGATCATCAACGGCATGGGCCAGGTCATCACGCCCTTCGCCAATCTGCGCGGCGATCTCTACGTCACGGAAAATCTGCCGGACGACAACGGCCTGACGGAAGAGTCGGAGACGACCACGCGCTTCCAGCCGACGGCCGGCCTCGACGCCCGCTGGCCTTTCCTCGCCAATACCGAAGGCGGCCAGCACATCCTCACGCCCGTCGCCCAGGTCATCTCCTCGACCAACGAGGAGCGCGAAGACGACGTCAGCGATGAAGACTCCATCGCGGTGAATTTCGATGCCTCGAGTCTCTTCCTGCATGACCGCTTCAACGGGCTCGACCGCTATGAAGGCGGCACCCGCGTCAATGCCGGCGTGCTCTATACGTTCCTCTCCCAGAATGGCGGCTTCCTGCGTGCCAGCTTCGGCGAATCATTCCATGTCGCCGGCGAGAACAGTTTTGAAGAGGATAGCGGCCTCGAGGGCACGAACTCCGATCTCGTCACGGCTATCGCCTGGCAACCTTGGGACAGCGTGCGGCTCTCCTACCAGGCCCGTATCGAGGAGGACTTCTCGGATATCAATGTTCAGGAAGCGGCCCTAAGCCTCAATTTCGACAGGTTTTCCGGGTCAATCTCCTATGCTAGCCTCAAAGCGGATCCGCATGTGGATCGTCCGGATGACGAGCAACAGGTCTGGGGTGCCGTCGGCTGGAACTTCTCCGGCGGATGGAGCGTCTATGCCGGTGCGCGCTACGATATCGAGGACAGCAAGCTGCTCAAGGATACGGTCGGCATCGGTTACAACTGTGATTGCTTCAATTTCCGCATTTTCTACGAAGAGGACCGTGCGGATGAGGATGAGAAAGTTGACCGGTCTGTCCTGTTCTCGATCGATCTCAAATCGCTCGGCGGCGATGACGTTCTGCCGGCTCCCTAGAGAAAATCGCACCATGAGCTTGCCCCGGATGCGATCCCAGGGTGCGGACTTTGGCAACCAGGCCTTATCTCAGTATACTGATTTGATCCGCTTCCGCGCCGGCGAAGTGATTTCCCTTCGCCGTGAAGCACGCTAGAGACTGATGTCATCATGAAGACCGGAATTCT
Source organism: Pseudomonadota bacterium (assembly GCA_021828105.1). Taxonomy (GTDB): domain Bacteria; phylum Pseudomonadota; class Alphaproteobacteria; order Rhizobiales; family Aestuariivirgaceae; genus Taklimakanibacter. The sequence continues at coordinate 52,707 of JAKATG010000021.1, read as the reverse complement.
TTTCGCTGCGGCGCTGGCCGCTTGTGCATTCACATCCACCCTCCCAGTCCGCGCCGAAAGCCAGGGCGTCCTGGTCACCGTCAATGACCGTCCGATTACGAGCTTCGACGTCCAGCAGCGCATCCAGCTCAATGCTATCCTCGGGCGCGGCCAAGGCAGTGTCGCCGAGCAGCGCAAGCGCGCCCTGCAGAACCTGATCGACGATCAGGTCAAGCTGGCGGAAGCCAAGAAGTTAGGAGCCACTCCCGATGATAAGATGATCAACGCCCAGATCGACAAGATGGCCAAGGGTTCCAATACCGACGCCAAGGGGCTTGCCGCCCAGCTCAAGTCCAAGGGCTCCTCGATATCCGCCTTGCGCACCCTCGTAACCGCACAGATCTCGTTCAACAGGTTGATCAGCAGTTTGTACAAGGTGAAGGTCGAAGTCGATCCGGCCGAGATCGACAGGAAATACAACGAATTTGCCAATGACCCGCGGCTGCAGCCGATCACCGTCTATGAGATCATGGAGATCGAGATGCCGGTGGAGAATACCGGCGAAGCCATGGCGCAGCAATTGCTCGTCGCGCGCGCGGCGGATGCTGCCCAGTATCGCAGCAAATTCAAGGGCTGCGCCAGCGCCCGGCAGGCCGCCGGCGGCATTTTCAACGTCCAGATCGGCAAGCGCATGCAGGCCGATGGGCGCAAGCTGCCGAAGCCCCTGAAAGCGGCGCTCGACAAGGCCGGCACCGGCGGCCTCATCGGCCCGGCACGCAGCCGGAGCGGCATCCAGCTGATCGCCTTCTGCGGCAAGAAGAACATCGCGCCCGACAAGCCGACGCGCCAGCAGGTCGAGATGATGCTCAGCAACAAAAAATACGACGTCTATGAAGAGCGCTACATGCGCGAGCTTCGGCGCAACGCCTTTATCGAATACAAGGACGCGAAGGCACCTGAGGATGCGAAGGCCACCGAGTGAGCGCTCGCGCGGCGCAGGCCGTTGACCTCCCCCTTGCGCTGACCATCGGGGAGCCTGGCGGCATCGGACCCGACATCACGGCCAAGGCCTGGCTCGCGCTCAAGGATCACACCCGTCTCGCCTTTTTTGTCCTCGGCGACGCAGGCTTCCTGCGCCAGAGGTTTGCTCGCCGCGCGGATATTCTGCCTGTGCAAGAGATCGAGACGCCAGGCGAGGCCGCCGCGATCTTCCGCCGCGCCCTTCCCGTCATCGACCTGCCGTTCACGACGCAGCCTGAAACGGGCCGGTTCAGCGCCGCGACCGCCGCCACGGTGATCGGCGCCATCGACAAGGCCGTCGAACTTGCCCTCGCCGGCGCGATCTCCGCGATCGTGACCAATCCGATCCAGAAGGAAGCACTCTATGCGGCAGGCTTCAGCCATCAGGGGCATACGGATTATCTCGCGCATCTGGCGCGCCGCCACGGCCGTGACGCCGAGCCGGTGATGATGCTGTGCGCGCAAGATCTGCGCGCCATACCCGTCACCGTGCATATCGCGCTCGCCGAGGTGCCGCGGCAGCTCACCCAAGAGCTCATCATCCGGCAGGCGCGGGTCGCGGCGCGCGATCTCGAACAGCGCTTCGGCATCGCCCGCCCGAGGCTCGCTTTCACCGGCCTCAATCCGCATGCCGGCGAGAATGGCGCCATGGGCAAGGAAGAACAGACCATCATTGCGCCGGCGCTCGCTCAGCTGCGCGCCGAGGGCCTTGCCGTCATCGGCCCGCTTCCCGCCGATACCGCCTTCCATGCCGAAGCGCGCGCGAGCTATGACGCGATCCTGTGCATGTATCACGACCAGGCGCTGATCCCGGTCAAGACGCTGGATTTCCATGGCGGGGTCAATTGCACGCTGGGCCTTCCCTTCATCCGCACGTCGCCGGATCATGGCACGGCCTTGAGCCTGGCAGGCACCGGCAAGGCTAATCCTCAGAGCCTCATCCAGGCAGTGACCCTTGCCGGCGACATCGCCCGGCGAGTCCGATGCCGCTGAGCGAGGACGGGCTGCCGCCGCTGCGCGAGGTCATCGCGCGCCACGGCCTCGATGCGCGCAAGAGCCTCGGCCAGAATTTCCTCTTCGATCTCAATCTCACCCGACGCATCGCGCGCAGCGCAGCACCCCTCGATGCCGCGACCATCGTCGAAGTCGGACCCGGTCCCGGCGGCCTCACCCGCGCCCTCCTTCTCGAAGGCGCGAAGAAGGTCATCGCGGTCGAGAAGGACCAGCGCGCCCTGCCCGCGCTCGAGGAAATCGCGGCGCACTATCCGGGCCGTCTCGAGATCATCGCGGCCGATGCCTTGCGCCACGATCTTGCGAGCCATATCGACGGCGAGGCCAAGATCGTCGCCAATCTGCCCTACAATATCGCGACGGTTCTGTTGACCGGCTGGCTGACGGGCCCCTGGCCGCCGTGGTTCTCGTCGCTGACGCTGATGTTCCAGAAGGAAGTAGCCGAGCGCATCGTCGCGGCACCCAGATCCGAATCCTATGGAAGGCTTGCGGTCCTCAGCCAATGGTGCGCCGGGGCGCGAAAGCTCTTCGATATCGACCGGCGCGCCTTCAGTCCGCCGCCCAAGATCACGTCCTCGGTGGTCCAGCTCGTCCCGAAGACGGTGCGCGAGCCCGCTTGCGACGTGAGCATGCTGGAGAAAGTGACCGCGGCGGCCTTCGGCCAGCGCCGCAAGATGCTGCGCTCGAGCCTCAAGAGCATCAGCCCCGATCCTTCGCAACTTCTTGCAAATCTTGGCATCGATGCCAATCTGCGCGCCGAGCAGCTGACGGTCGCCGATTTTGCCCGCATCGCCGCCGCTCTCGGAGCCGACAGACCATGATCCGCCAATCGCTTCTCTCTTATGGCTCGCCGCTCACCGAGACGGCCGCGCCGCTCCCCGAGCCCACAGGCAGCGAAGTCCTGCTCAGGGTCTCCTCCTGCGGTGTGTGCCACAGCGATCTTCATTTGCAGGATGGATTTTTCGATCTCGGCGACGGCAAGCGCCTCGATATCGCCGCGGGCCGAAAGCTTCCCTTCACGCTCGGCCATGAGATTTCGGGCCATGTCGAGAGCGCCGGACCTGAGGCGGGCGAGATCGACCCCGGCACGTTCTACGTCGCCTATCCCTGGTGCGGCTGCCGTGACTGCGAACGCTGCCGCAAGGGCGAAGAGCATCTGTGCGATGCGCCGCGCCAGCTCGGCATCAATGTCGATGGCGGCTATGCGAGCCACGTCCTCGTGCCGCATCCGCGCTATCTGATCGAGGCCCAGGGCGTCGATGCAAGGCTCGCCGGCAGCTATATGTGCTCAGGCCTCACCGCCTACAGCGCCATCCGCAAGGCCGAGAGATATCTCGAGGATCAAGGGGCGCTGATGATCGTCGGCCTCGGCGGTGTCGGCATGATGGGGCTCGAGATCGCCCGCGCTTTGACGCCGGCGCGCAAATATGCCGCCGATGTCGTCGCCGCGAAACGCGAGACCGCGCTCACCCTCGGCGCCGAGGCTGCCTTCGATCCCAGCGTCGCCGATGCGCGCAAGACCGTCCTCAAGCAGGCCGGTCCGATCAGCGCGGCGATCGACTTCGTGGGCTCGGAAGCCTCGCTCAATTTCGCGCAAAGCATCGTCGGCAAAGGCGGGGCCGTGATCATCGTCGGACTGATGGGCGGCAGGTTCACCCTGCCCGTGCCGATGTTCCCGTTGCGCGAACTGACGCTCTCCGGCTCCTATGTCGGCAGCCTCGCGGAAGCGCGCGAATTGATGGCGCTGGTCCGAGCCGGGCGCATCCGGCCGATTCCCGTCGATGAGCGCCCGCTCTCTGAAGCCAATGCCGCGCTCACCGATCTGCGCGCCGGCAGCGTGACCGGCCGGGTCGTTCTCAGGGCTTAGCAGCGCATAGACCCCTCAGCGCGCGGCGTAGTCGCCGAACGCTTCGCAACGCAGGGCGAACAAGCGCTCGCTGAGGAAATCGACCAGTACCCTGACTTTCGGCGAGAGATTCCGGTTCGACGGCCAGAGCAAACGGAACTGGCCGGGACCATCGATGTGCTCCATGAGGATCGTGCGCAGCGCACCTTCAGCCAGCGGTTCGCGGGCGAGGAAATCCGGCAGGCAGCCGATACCGAGGCCCCTGACGGTGGCGCCGCGCAAGGCTTCCATATTGTTGCAGGTGAGGACGGTGCGGACGCGCAATTCGGTCTCGCCCGCCGGCAGCGTCAGCGGCCAGTCCTGGAGCTTGCCGCTGTTGGGGAAGCGGAAACGGATGCTGAGATGCCGGTCGAGATCGCGCAGGGTTTTCGGCACGCCGTGACGTTCGAGATAGGCAGGTGCGGCGCACAGGAGAAGCTGGAAGGGGCGCAGTGCCCGTGACATCAGGCGCGAATCGGGCAGATCGCCGCTGCGGATCGCGACATCGACGCCCTCCTCGATGAGATCGACGATCCGGTCGTTAAAATCGAGATCGAGCTCGATCTCGGGGTAGCGCGCCATGAAGTCGGGCAAGAGCGGCAGCAGGAAATGATAACTGACGATGGGCGATGAGAGCTTGAGCCGGCCGCGCGGCTTCTCCTGCGCCTCAGCCAGTACGGCATGGGCATCCTCGAGATCATCGAGGATGCGCCGGCACCTTTCATGGAAGAGACGGCCCTCCTCGGTCAGCCTGAGGCTGCGGGTCGAGCGCTGAAACAATCTCGTGCCGAGCTGCTGCTCGAGCTTCGCCACGGCCTTGCCGACGGCGGAAGCGGACAAGCCGAGGACGCGGCCGGCTTTGACGAAGCTGCCGAGATCGGCGGTGCGAACAAAGGCTTCCAGTCCCGACAGTCGATCCATGGCGCCTCTCATTCGAGCGTTTTGTTCCGGTATGATCGGAAATCTACCCCAATTTCGATGAGATTACCGCATGAATATCTTTCTTGGTGATCCAACCGAACCCAACGGGATTCCCATGACCGATACGATCTTGGCCGGGGCGCCGGCCGCTACCCGAAGGCTCCTGGTCCTTCTCACCGTGTGCCTCGCCGCCGCGGCGATGCCTCTCGCCTTCACCGGACCTGCCGTCGCCCTTCCCGCCATCAGTCAGGCGTTGGGCTCGAGCCCCGTCGCCCTCAACTGGGTGACCAACGCCTTCATGCTGGCTTTCGGCAGCAGCCTGATGGCGTCGGGATCCCTCGCCGACGGCTATGGCCGCAAGCGTCTCTTCCTCGTGGGTGTCGCGGGCTTTGCGCTCATCTCGCTCGCGCTTGCCGCGGCCCCCGATATCATCTGGTTCGATCTCTTGCGCGCGGCCCAGGGTGCCGCGGCGGCGGTTGCCTTTTCCGCCGGCATGGCATCGCTTGCCCAGGAATTCGACGGGGCATCGCGCCTGCGCGCCTTCAGCTTCGTCGGCACGAGTTTCGGCATTGGCCTGGCTTTCGGGCCGATAGCGGCGGGCGCGATGATCGAAGGCTTCGGCTGGCCGGCGATATTCATCCTCGTCGTCGCCCTGGCGCTGATGGCTTTCACCTTGGGCGCCGTTGTCATGCGCGAATCACGCGACCCGGACGCCAGGGGTCTCGACTGGCCGGGCGCGCTCAGCTTCACGGCAGCGCTTTCGCTCTTCACCTTCGGCGTGCTGCAGGCGCCGGAGAGCGGCTGGAGCGATCCTTTTGTCATCGCTCTCCTCCTCGCAGGTGCTGCGATCTTCGCCCTCTTCTGCGCCATCGAGAACCGCGTGGCGCGTCCGATGCTCGATCTCTCGCTCTTTCGCTATCCGCGCTTTGTCGGCGTCCAGCTCCTGGCCGCCGCCCCCGCCTATGCCTTCGTCGTCCTGCTCATCCTGCTGCCCATCCGCTTCATCGGCATCGAAGGCATGACTGAGATCGCCGCCGGCCGCATGATGATCGCACTCTCGGCCCCCCTCCTCGTCCTGCCCATCGCCTCAGGCCTTCTCGTCCGCTGGCTCAAGCCCTCGACGATTTGCGCGACCGGGCTCGTCATCTCGGCGGCCGGCCTCCTCTGGCTGAGCTTCGTTCCGGCCGGCGAGGCGAGCATTGCCGTGCTGGCGCCCCTGGCGGTGATCGGCACCGGGATCAGCCTGCCCTGGGGTCTGATGGACGGGCTCGCCGTCAGCGTCGTTCCCACGGAGCGCGCCGGCATGGCGACCGGCATCTTCAGCACCACGCGCGTCGCCGGCGAGGGTGTGGCGCTCGCAGTGGTCAATGCCGTGCTGTCAGGCCTGACGGCCACCGCTCTCGCCGCTCCCGACGCAAGTCCTGCCGCGCAAAGGCTCGTCACCGGCGATCTCGCCGGCGCTGCGGCACTCCTGCCTCAGCTCGATCATGCCGCACTGATCCACGGCTATGCGGGCGCTTTCGCACTGCTGCTCGTGCTGCTTGCCGCGATCACGCTCCTCACCGCGCTCGTCATCTTCCTGTTCCTCGGCAAGAGCGGTCCGACGTGAACCGGGCCGGATCACGTCAGAGCGTCTTGTTCAGCTTACGGACGAATTCGGTCAGTCCGATGCGGCGCTTGCGGCGCAGCCTTTCCGCCGTCAGGATGGCGGTGATCTCGGCGCTGGCGGTCTCGACATCGTCATTGACGATGACATAGTCGTATTCCGCCCAGTGGCTCATCTCGCGCGAGGCCTCGGCCATGCGCTTGGCGACAACCGAGGATGAATCCTGGGCGCGCTTGATCAGGCGGTCGCGCAATTCGTCGGTCGAGGGCGGCAGGATGAAGATGCGCACCAGATCGTCGCCCATCGCCTGCTCGAGCTGCTGGGTGCCCTGCCAGTCGATATCGAACAGGACATCGCGGCCCTTGGCGAGCGCATCCTCGACCGGCAGTCGCGGCGTGCCATAGAGATTGCCGAATACTTCCGCATATTCGAGAAGCTCGCCCTCATCGCGCATCTCGAAGAAGCGTTCCTTGGAGATGAAGAAATAATCCTTGCCGTCGAGCTCGCCGGGCCGCGGCGGCCGCGTCGTCACCGACACCGACATGCGGATATGATGATCGGAGGCGAGCAAAGCGCGCGACAGCGTGGTCTTGCCCGCACCCGAGGGCGAGGACATGACCAGGAGGAGACCGCGCCTTGCGATCGCCGTCTTTGACTTGCCGCTACTCAATGTTCTGCACCTGCTCGCGCATCTGGTCTATCACGGTCTTCAACTCGAGACCGATCGCCGTCAAGGTGCGGTCGGCGGCCTTGGAACACAGCGTATTCGCCTCGCGATTGAATTCCTGCGACAGGAAGTCGAGCTGACGCCCGGCCGGCTGGTCCGACAGGAGAAGCTTCCGCGCCGCCCCGATATGGGCGAAGAGCCGGTCGATCTCCTCGGCGACATCGGCCCTGGTCGCGAGGAGCACGGCCTCCTGATAGAGCCGGTCCTGGTCGAAAGAGGCGCTCGTTTCCATGAGGCGGGCGACCTGTTCGGCGAGCCTTGCGCGTATCGCCTCGACCGAGCGCGCCGGATTGTCGCGCGCCGCAGTGACGAGCTTCTCGATGCGGTCGAGATGCAAACTGAGCACGGTTGAGAGCTTGGCGCCTTCGGCCTGACGCATGACGGCGAGGGCCCGGAAGGCCTCTTCGGCGTTCTTGAGGATCGCCTTGTCGCGGAGAGCTGTCTTCGCTTCGTCCTCGACGGGAGCTGCGACATCGATGACGCCACGCAAGCCCAGCAGCGCCTCGATCTGGGGTGGCGAGCCGCCGAGCCGCTCGCGCAGCCTTTCGGCGAGCTGGAGGATCTGCTCGAGCACCGTCTCATTGACGGCGAGCTGCTGCTCGGCGCCGCCGTGGTCGGCTGAGAGGCCGATCTGGACATTGCCACGCTTCAGATACTTCTGGGCGATCTCGCGTGTTGGCAGATCGAGCGTCTCGAAGCCGGGCGGCAGGCGGCAGCGGATATCGAGCCCCTTGCCGTTGACGCTCTTGATCTCCCATTGCCAGTGCAGCCCATCGAGCGCCGATGATGCGCGTGCATAGCCTGTCATGCTCGACAGTGGCATAGGACCCAACCCCGAATCGAAAACTGCCCGGACTTTATCGCATGATCCGGAAAAGTTCATAGCCGGGCTTGACCCGGCCATCGTACCGGTTTCAGGGCACCCGCGGTTTCGGCGCCGGAATGGGGATCAAGCGCTTGCTTCCGCGGATCACGCTGCCGGGCTTCAGGTCGAGCGCGACATCGGCGACGGTGGTTTCCGGAGACGCGGTCTCCGGGGCCGTGGTCTCAGGAGCGGCTGCCTCGGGAGCCGTGGTCGTGGTGAGAGGAACCACCCCTTCGGGCTTGGGCCGCGGGATCGGGATCACTGCGCCCTGCGCCGGGGCTGCGGGCTCACCGGCATCCGTCTCGTCCTGCGCTTCGGGAGGTTCCGTCGAGTTGCCGGCCGCTTGGTCCGCCGCTGCGATATCATCCCCGGAAGGCAGGCCGGACGTCTCGCTCTGCTGCTGCCCTTGGTTCGCGGCATCGGGGGCTGCTGTATCGGGCGTCGCTGTATCGGGCGCGGGTTCCGCGGCGGCGACGCCACCACCCGCTGCACCGTCCTCATCCATCACCGGCGCTTCTTCGCCATTCTGGTTGCGCTGCCTCTCGATCGCGCGCCATTTGCGCACATTGATGCGATGCTCGTCGAGGGTCGCGGCGAAGACATGGCCGCCCGATCCGTCGGCGACGAAATAGAGATCATTGGTCTTGGCGGGCGCCAAGGCGGCGGCGATCGAAGCGCGGCCCGGATTGGCGATCGGCCCCGGCGGCAGGCCGTTGATGCGATAGGTGTTGTAGGGTGTGGCCTCGGCGATGTCCTGCCTGGTCAGCGGCCGGTCGAGCTTCGACTTGCCGCCCGTTATGCCATAGATGATCGTCGGGTCGGACTGCAGCCGCATGCCTTGGCGCAGCCGATTGGCGAAGACCGAGGCCACGCGCGTGCGCTCCTCCGGCACGCCGGTCTCCTTCTCGATGATCGATGCCAGGATCAGCGCCTCCGCCGGCGTGCTGACCGGCGCATCCAGGGCGCGCTTAGGCCAGAGCTCGTCCATGAGCTTCTGGCTCGACTTCATCATGCCCTTGACGACACTGTCGCGGGTCTCGCCACGCTGGAACACATAGGTGTCGGGCATGATCTGCCCTTCCGCCGGGGTGAGCGTGATATCGCCGGTCAGGACCTCGTTCTCGCGCAGCCGGTCGAGCGCCTGCGCCGTCGTCCAGCCTTCCGGGATCGTCACCTTGTAGGTGATGAACTTACCGGACACGATGAGCGCCATCACATCGCGCATGCTCATCGCTTCCTTGAACAGATATTCGCCGGGCTTGAGTCGCCCGCGTTCGCCAGTGGCGGTCGCGGCGGCGGCAAAGATGTTGGCGCTCGAAATGATCCCCGCCTTTTCGAGCTCGGCGGCAATGCCCAGAACCCCGCCGCCGCGCTCGACCTGGAAGGTCTTCTCGGCGGCCAACGGACCAGGCTGGGTGAATTTCACATAACCGTAAAGGCCGAGGCCGAAGACCGCGAGAGCGAAGCAGCCGGCCAGCAGCACAAGGGAGTAGACGACGCGCCTCAGCGCCGATCGCCGACGGCGGCGGGGTGGCACCACCACGCTACGTCTATGCCTGCGCTGGTCGGGCACGGTAGGTCTCCCTAGAGCCTGTCCCGTTTCTGCTGGCTGAGAATCCCACAGAAATGGTTAAAAAGCTCGAAAAAACTGGAGCGCTCCCTTACCGGGAAGTGCCCTAGATCACGATCACTTCAGGTCGGTTCGACCTGAAGTGATAAACGTGATCGGAATCTTAAGTTTAGCGCGTGATCGGACGGAAAACCGGTGCCCACTTTTCCTGATCACGCGCTAGCGGCTCAAATTCGCCTCATGATCAACGATGCGTTCGTCCCACCGAAACCAAATGAATTGGACAGAACTGTGTTGATCTCCTTTTTTCGTGCTTTCAGCGGAACTAGATCGATATCGGTCGCAACCGACGGATTCTCCAGATTGAGCGTCGGCGGGCAGATATTATCCCTAAGGGAGAGGAGCGAGAAGATCGCCTCGACGGCGCCTGCCGCGCCTAACAGATGCCCAGTCGACGACTTGGTCGAAGACATGGCCAAGCCATTGATCCGATTGCCCATCAGTCTTTCGACGGCCTTGAGCTCGATCTCATCGCCCAAGGGCGTCGAAGTGCCGTGGGCGTTGATATAGTCGATCTCATGGGCGGAAATGCCGGCCCGCTTAAGCGCTGCCTGCATGCAGCGATAGGCGCCGTCGCCGTCCTCGGAAGGAGCGGTGATGTGATAGGCATCGCCCGACATGCCGTAGCCGATGATCTCGGCATAGATCTTGGCGCCCCGCGCCTTGGCGTGTTCCAGTTCCTCGAGGACGAGGATGCCCGCCCCTTCGCCCATCACGAAGCCGTCGCGGTCGCGGTCATAGGGGCGTGAGCCCTTTTCCGGCGCATCATTGTATTTCGTGGCCAGCGCCTTGCAGGCGATGAACCCCGCTATGCCAAGGCGCGAGATCGCGGCCTCGGTGCCGCCTGCCACCATGACATTGGCATCGCCGAGCGCGATCATGCGGCTGGCATCACCGATCGCATGCGAGCCCGTGGCGCAGGCCGTCACTACCGAGTGGTTGGGGCCCTTGAAGCCGAATTCGATCGACACGACCCCGGCCGCCAAATTGATCAGCGACCCTGGGATGAAGAATGGGCTGACGCGGCGCGGGCCTTTCTCCTTCAAGAGGAGCGTCGTCTCCTCGATCGAAGGCAGGCCGCCGATGCCTGAGCCGATGAGGACGCCGGTTGCGTATTTCTCGTCCTCGCTCTTGGGTTCCCAGCCGGAGTCGGCTACGGCCTGCTTGGCGGCGGCGATCGCATAGATGATGAATGTGTCGTAGCGGCGCTGGTCCTTGTGCTCGACCCATTGGTTCGCATTGAAGGTGCCATCTGCGCCATCGCCCGGTTTCACTTCGCAGGCGATGCGGCAGGCCATGTCGGATGTATCGAATTTGGTGATCGGACCGGCGCCGCTCTTGCCGTCGGTGAGGCGCTTCCAGGTCTCTTCAACACCCGTCGCAAGCGGCGAAACGATACCCAGACCCGTGACAACCACCCTGCGCATCAATTCTCCTCTCCTATACGACAACGCGGCGGCAAGACTTTCGTTCTCCTGCCTCCGCGCTGCAATCAATGGCCCTCCCCGCGGGGAGGCAACCCGCATCCGTCAAGCGGCGCTCTTTTCAATGAACTTGACCGCATCGCCGACGGTCTGGATGGTCTCGGCCGCATCATCGGGGATCTCGATGCCGAACTCCTCTTCGAAGGCCATGACGAGCTCGACCGTGTCCAGGCTGTCGGCGCCGAGATCGTCGATAAAGCTGGCCTCGGGATTCACCTTTTCGGCGTCGACGCCAAGGTGCTCGACCACGATCTTCTTCACCCGCTCCGCAACATCACTCATGTTCAATCGTCCTCGTCATTAGTTTAAGTTATTTTCCGTTCTACGATCGGACATTTCGTCCCCCTCGTGTTCCGGGCTTCCTAACACAGATTCCTCAAGCCATAAAAGGGGCAAGTCCAGCCCCTTGATAAGACCTGAGAAAAGCCGTCTCGTCAGTGGCTTAGAGCATCGCCATGCCGCCATTTACATGCAGTGTTTGGCCGGTCATGTAGGCCGCTTCGGCACTCGCCAGATAGAGCGCCGCTGCCGCGACGTCATCGCTGGTGCCGAGCCTGCCGGCCGGAACCTTGGCGATGATCGTTTCCTTCTGCTTATCATTGAGTGCATCGGTCATCGGGGTCGCGATGAAGCCCGGCGCTATGCAGTTCACCGTCACATTGCGGCTGGCGAGTTCCTGCGCCAAGGCCTTGGTCATGCCGATCATGCCGGCCTTGGAGGCCGCATAGTTGGCCTGTCCGGCATTGCCGGTGACGCCCACCACCGAAGTGATGCCGATGATCCGTCCGTAGCGGCGCTTCATCATGCCGCGCATCGCCGCACGCGCCAGGCGGAAGGCGGCGGTGAGATTGACGTCGATCACTTGCGCCCAGTCCTCATCCTTCATGCGCATCGCCAGGCCGTCGCGGGTGATGCCGGCATTGTTCACGAGGATGTCGAGCGAGCCCATTGCCGCCTCGGCGGCCGGCACGAGCTTTTCGACCTCTTCGGGTTTGCCGAGATTGGCGGCAAGCGCGTGGACGCGCTCGCCGAGCTCCGCCTTGAGGGCGTCGAGCACCTCGGCGCGCGTGCCGGAAACGGCCACTGTCGCGCCCTGCTTGTGCAGCACCCGGGCGATGGCAGCGCCGATGCCGCCCGTGGCGCCCGTCACCAGCGCCGTTTTTCCGGTTAGATCGAACATGTCTTCACCCCTGCTTGAGCTGAGCGGCGTTCTGGGCGATGTCCTCTGGGCTGCCCAGCGCCAAGCCTTGCGCCTCGGGCGCCGTCCTTTTCACGAGTCCCGACAAGACTTTGCCTGAGCCGACTTCACAAAAGAGTTTAACACCCTCTGCGGCCATTGCCGCCATGCTTTCGCGCCAGCGCACCGTGCCCGTCACTTGCGCCACCAGCGCCTTCCTGATCTCGGCCGGATCGCTCAACGGAGCAGCCAGCACATTGGCGAAGACCGGCACGGTCGGCGGGCGCATCGGCGTGTTGGCGAGCGCCTCCGCCATCAGCTTCGCGGCGGGCTCCATCAAAGCGCAATGAAAGGGCGCGCTCACCTGAAGCATCACGGCGCGCTTGGCGCCCTTGTCCTTGGCTAGCGCCACGGCGCGCTCGACCGCGGCCTTGTGGCCCGACACCACGACTTGGCCCGGCGCATTGTCATTGGCCGCCTGGCAGATCTCGCCTTGGCCTGCGGCTTCCGCCACGGCGACCGCGTCCGCATAGTCGAGCCCGAGAAGGGCGGCCATGGCGCCGGTGCCGACCGGGGTCGCCTGCTGCATGGCGCGGCCGCGGGTTTTGAGGAGCCGCGCCGCATCGGCGAGCGAGAAGGTGCCTGCGGCGGCCAGTGCCGAATATTCGCCGAGCGAATGGCCGGCGACGAACTTCGCGACATCCTTGAGCTTCACCCCGTGCTCGGCCTCGAGCACCCGCACCACCGCGAGGCTCACCGCCATTAAGGCCGGCTGGGCATTCTCGGTCAGCGTCAGCTCGGCTTCCGGCCCTTCCCACATCAGCATGGAGAGTGGCTGGCCGAGCGCTTCGTCCACCTCGGCGAAGACGGCGCGCGCTGCGGGCGATGCCTCGGCGAGCGCCTTGCCCATGCCGACGGCCTGGCTGCCCTGTCCCGGAAAAATGAAAGCAAGGCTCATGAATTGTCCCTGATCGATTCACTTGCGCCGCACGAAGCATGCGGGGGCCAAGGAAGTCAAGCTTTCGCTTCGCGGCAATTCCACCTATGGAGAAGCATGTTCACGCGCGCAGATTTGCACAAGGCGCTGGGGATCGTCTATTCGGCGATGCCATCCACGCCACAATATGCCTGGCCCCTTCTTGCAGAGGAAACCCAGTGCGAATGCTGGGTCAAGCATGAGAACCACACGCCGATCGGCGCCTTCAAGGTCAGGGGCGGCCTCGTCCATATGCGCTTGCGCAAGGAGCGCGGCGAGACCAATGGCGTCATCACCGCCACACGCGGCAATCACGGCCAATCCATCCCCTTCGCCGCGCGCCGTGAAGGCATCCCGGCGACCGTCGTCGTCCCTGAGGGCAATTCGCTCGAGAAGAACGCGGCGATGCGGGCGCTCGGCTGCACGCTGATCGAGACCGGCACGGATTTCGACGAGGCGCGCGAGACGGCGATGAGACTCGCCAAGGAACAGGGTCTCGACATGGTTGCCTCGTTCCATCCCGAGCTGGTGATGGGCGTTGCCACCTACGCGCATGAACTCTTTACAACGGCAGGCGATCTCGACGCCGTCTATGTGCCGATCGGATTGGGCTCCGGCATTTGCGGCGTGATCGCGATGCGCGACCTCCTCGGCCTCAAGACGAAAGTCATCGGCGTGGTGGCGGAGCGCGCCAATGCCTATCGGCTGTCCTATGACGCCCAGCGCACGGTGCCGACCAATTCGGCCCTTTCCTTCGCCGACGGCATGGCGGTCCGCGTGCCGCATCCCGATGCGGTCGCGATGATCAATCGCGGCGCTGAGCGCATCGTCGAGGTCGGCGAGGATGAGATCGCCGACGCCATGCGCCTCCTCTACCGCACCACCCACAATGTCGCCGAAGGTGCGGGTGCTGCCGCTCTCGCCGCGCTGATGAAGGAGCGGGCCGAGATGAAAGGCAAGCGCGTCGGCGTCATCCTCTCGGGCGGCAATATCGACGGCGCCAAATTCGCACAGGTGCTGCAAGGCAGAACGCCGTTGCCATAAAAGAATGACCGTGATGCACATCATCATTCGCCGCGCCTCGGCTACCGACGCACTCGCCCTGACCGATCTCATGCGGGCGTCATCGACATATGAGGGCGAATATGCGCGCATCCTCGACGGCTATCGCGTCACGCCCGAGCAGATCAGCCGCGACCTGATCTTCCTGGCGGAGGCATCCGGGCGCCTGCTCGGTTTCTACAGCCTGATGCTGGGCGAAGAGCCCGAGCTCGACCTCATGTTCGTGGCCGACGACATGCAGGGAACGGGGCTCGGCCGGCAGCTTTTCGAGCACATGCGGGACGAGGCGCGCCAGCGGGGAATCCCTCTGGTCAGGATCGTATCACACCCGCTTTCGGTCGGCTTCTACAGGCGCATGGGCGCTGAGCTTATCGGGACAAAGCCGCCATCGCCCCCGCGGGTCACATGGGAGCGGCCGGTGCTCACCTTGCGGACAGGACCTGCTTGAAGTGGGGAGCCGATCATGCGAGAAGAGCGCCATGAGCCTCGTTAACGGCCAGCTTCGAATGCGCGCCCCCTTGCCGGGTACCACCACCGGCGGAGGCGATTGAGCACGCGCAGTCACTGAAAGAGCATCGCGTTTCCTCGAACCCTCCCGCCAAGCCCGGTCGAGGGTTTTTCATTTTCCGGAAACGGATCCCTTTTCAGACGAGACGCACCATGACATCCCCTTCGCATCCCTGCCTCTTCTGCCGCATCGCGCGGCGCGAGATCCCGGCTCACATCGTCTATGAGGACGACTATCTGGTCGCCTTCCTGGATAATGGCCCGATCCGGCCCGGCCACGTGCAGATCATCCCGCGCGATCATTATCCGACATTCGACGATCTCACCGCCGAGCTCGCCTCGCGCATCATCGTGCTCGGGCAAAGGCTCGCCCGCATCCTGAAAGCGAGCCACAATGTCAGCCGCGCCGCCTTCCTGTTCACCGGCGGCGACATCGCCCATGCGCATGCCCATGTCCTGCCGATGGTCGCGGCCACCGACATCACCTCCAGGCGTTATATCGCCGAGGAGGAGATCACCTTCCGTCCGATCCCGCGGCCGAGCGAGGACGAGCTTCGGCACGTCGCCTTCACTTTGCGCGAGGCACTGAAAGGCCGGGAAGCGGCGCCATGAAAATCAGGAAGGCGACGCCTCGCGATGCCGAGCCGGCAAGCCTGGTGCTGAGGCGGTCGATCAGCGAGCTGTGCGTGCGCGATCATGAGAACGATCCCCTCATCCTGCAGAGCTGGCTCACCAACAAGACGCCGGAAAAGTTCAGGGAATGGGCCGAAGCGGCGGAAGACTTCTGCTGCGTCGCGGTCGGCGACCAGGGCGCCATACTGGGTGTCGCCTATCTGGCGAGATCGGGCGAGATCAGGCTCAATTATGTCTCGCCCGACGCCCGTTTTCAGGGCGTGAGCGGCGCCCTGATCGCCGCCATCGAGGCCGAAGCGATGCGCTGGGGGCTGACCCGGCTCTTCCTCAAGAGTACCGCCACCGCCCACCGCTTCTATCTGGAGCGCGGCTATAGGGATGAGGGCGCACCCGAGACGGACCGGCTCAGGGACAGTATCTACCCGATGGCGAAGCCGCTCGATTATAGGGGCCGTTTAGGAAATAAAGCGTAAGCCTGCCCCGGCGCTTGCATTATGCCGGCTTTTCCGCCATAGAGCCCCCGCCAATTGGCTCCGGTTGGGGGCTGAACGGAAGGTCCACGGCCCAAAGGCCCTGGATAGGGGTTCGCCCCGGCTTCCCGTGTCTCCGCTCTTTCGAGAATCCGGTCTTTCGAGCCTTTCACGTTTTGAGGGTTCGAAAGAGGCTCTGCATCGGGACCAATTGCCGAACGCAACTTTGAAAGGCTTGAAACATGCCACTTTACGAGCATGTGTTCCTGACCCGTCAGGACGCATCGAATGCGCAGGTTGATCAGCTGACTGATCAATTCAAGACCGTCATCACCTCGGGTGGCGGCAAGATCGGCAAGACCGAATATTGGGGCCTCAAGTCCCTCACCTTCCGCATCAAGAAGAACCGGAAGGCGCATTACACCTATCTCGACATCGAAGCCCCGCCGGCGGCGATCGCCGAAATGGAGCGCCAGATGTCGATCAATGAAGACGTCATCCGCTTCATGACGGTCAAGGTCGACAAGCACGAAGACGGTCCGACCGCCATGATGAAGGCCGGCAAGCGCGAGGAGCGCGGTGGCGGCCGTGGCTTCGGCGGGCGCGGTGGACGCGGCTTCGACGATATGGACTTCTCGATGGACAGGGAGGCTAACTGATGGCCCAGACTCAAGGCGGGCCGGCGCGCCGCCCCTTTTTCCGTCGCCGCAAGAGCTGCCCGTTCTCGGGCGACAATGCCCCGGCGATCGACTACAAGGACGTGAAGCTGCTGCAGCGCTTCATCTCCGAGCGCGGCAAGATCGTGCCGTCGCGCATCACGGCGGTCTCGGCCAAGAAGCAGCGCGAGCTCGCCCAGGCGATCAAGCGCGCGCGTTTCCTGGGCCTCCTGCCCTACGTGCTCAAGTAATCGCTTATTGGGAGCGTTCCCTTTTCGCCAAAGTCGAACAACTTTGGCGGGGAACGCTGCCGTGGTTGGGGCGGACACCCGATCCGCCTCTAACCCATCCTGAAGGATCGGGGACAGCAAAGGACACGAATTATGGACGTCATTCTTCTCGAGCGCATCGGCAAGCTCGGTAATATGGGCGAGGTCGTCAAGGTCAAGGACGGCTATGCCCGCAACTTCCTCTTCCCGCAGCACAAGGCGCTGCGCGCGACCGAGGCCAACAAGGCCAAGTTCGAGCGCGACCGCGCCACGCTCGAGGCCAAGAGCGAAGAGCGCCGCAAGGCCGCCATGGGCGACAGCGGCAAGCTCGAAGGCAAGAGCTTCATCATCCTGCGCCAGGCCGGCGAATCGGGCCAGCTCTATGGCTCGGTCTCGACCCGCGACATCGCGGAAATCGCCTCGACCGCCGGTATCCCGGTGTCTCGCAATCATGTGCTGCTCGACACGCCGATCAAGACCATCGGCCTCTATACGGTGCAGATCGCCCTCCATCCCGAGCTCTCCGTTCCGGTGACCCTCAATGTCGCCCGCTCTCAGGACGAGGCGGATGCCCAGGCGCGCGGCGAGGTCCTCACCGGTCCCGTCTCCGAACGCGCCGAGGCGCTCGCCGCCGCCGAGGAGCTGTTCGAATCGGAAGCTGCGGCCGAGGCCGCTACCCCGGAAGAGACGGAAGAGAAATAATCCCGTTCAAGCGGCGTGATCAGAAGGGCTCCGCCGACCGCGGGGCCCTTTTCTTTTCGGCCCGGCGCGCCCTGTTTCCCTGCGGCACCGCCTCCACGGCCATGCATTGAGGCTATGCCCCCCTGCAATGTTGCGGGCCTTCACTTATCCGTCAAACTGCGTTTACTATGCGGGGGGAACCACGTTCCGGCTCGGGGGCCGGGAGAGCGGGAGACTGAGGAATGTTTGCAGCTTTAAACCAGGCTTTGAAGAAGCTGGTTCTGACCGGCCATCTCACCGTGACGAACGCCAATGGGCGAAAGCACGTCTATGGCGATGGATCAGGCAAGCCGGCAGGCTTCAAGATCGTCAACCGGGCGGCGCCCATGAAGATCCTGCTCGATCCCGACCGGTTCTTCGGCGAAGCCTACATGGACGGCGGCATCGAGGTCACCGAGGGCACCATCTACGACGTGCTCGAAGTGCTGCTGCAGAATGCCGAGCATCGTCCCGTGCCCGGGGCCGCCAAGCTCTTCAACAATATCCGTATCGCGATGAAGCGGCTCGACCAGTACAATCCGGTCGGCAAGGCGAAGGCCAATGTCGCCCATCACTATGATCTGTCGGGCGCGCTCTATGATCTCTTCCTCGACCGCGACCGGCAATATTCCTGCGCCTATTTCGAGACGCCCGATGCCTCGCTCGAGGACGCCCAGCTCGCCAAGAAGCGCCATCTCGCGGCCAAGCTCAATATCAAGCCCGGCATGAAGGTGCTCGATATCGGATCGGGCTGGGGCGGGCTCGGCCTCTATCTCGCCGAGACCTGCGGCGCCAAGGTGACCGGCGTCACCCTCTCGGAAGAGCAGCACAAGATGTCGATCGAGCGCGCGCGCCAGCGCAGCGTCTCCAATACAGTCGATTTCCGCCTGCTCGACTACCGTCATCTCGATGAGCCTTTCGACCGCATCGTCTCGGTCGGCATGTTCGAGCATGTCGGCGTCGGCCACTACCGGGAATTCTTCCGGAAGTGCCGCGCACTCCTCAAGGACGACGGCATTGCCGTCTTGCATTCGATCAACCGCTCGGACGGACCCGGCGCCACCAGCGCCTGGACCAAGAAGTATATCTTCCCCGGCGGCTATATCCCTGCCCTTTCCGAGGTGCTGCCGCATATCGAGAAGAGCGGGCTCTATGTGACCGACATCGAGATCCTTCGCCTGCACTATGCGCAGACCTTGCGCGAATGGGGCAAGCGTTTCGCCGCCAACCGGCACCGCGCCAAGGCCATCTATGACGAGCGTTTCTGCCGCATGTGGGAGTTCTATCTGGCGGGGGCTGAAACCGCCTTCCGCTATTCGGGCATGAACAACTTCCAGATCCAGTTCGCGCGCAACCAGCATGCGCTGCCGCTGACCCGCAACTACATGATCACCGAGGAAGAGCGGTTGCGCGCGATCGACACCAAGAACCCGAAGCTCAAATCGGTTCCGGCGGAATAGCCTGGAACACGGCCAAATTTGGCCTTGATCGCGCCGCAACGGCACGCCTAAACAGCCGTGACGGAAATGTTCAAGGCGGCCGCATGATGTCGAGTGTCCTGATCCGCAAGTCGCAAGAAGCCGTTACCGCTCTTGTGGCGGTGATCTTCGCGTTGTGCCTTGCGCTGACGGCGCGCGCCGAGGAAGCGAAGACCCTCAAAGGTGTGGCCCTCGTCATCGGGCAATCCAAATACGCCCATATCACGCCGCTCGCCAATCCGGCCAATGATGCGCGCGAAATGTCGAAGCTCCTCACCGACATGGGCTTCGATGCGAGGAGCGTCAGCGACCGCGATGCCGCGAAGCTCGGCCGCGACCTTGAGCGTTTCGCCGAGGATGCCGAGGGCGCCGATGTCGCCTTCCTCTATTATTCGGGCCATGGCATCGAGGCGGGTGGCGAGAACTACCTCATCCCCGTCGATGCCGACGAGGCTTCGCTCGGCGATGCCGGCGAAAAGCTCGTCTCGCTGTCGGCGGTCATCGAGAAGCTCAAGCAGACCGTGCCCGTGGCTATCGTCCTGCTCGATGCCTGCCGCACCAATCCCTTTCCGCCCGGAGCGCAAATCAAGGCGACGCCGGCAAGTGCCGGCCAGCCGATCACCGCGGGCGGCCTCGGCGCGCCGCGTGGCGCCAGCGTGGTCGGGGAGCAAGCCCCGGCCTCGGACAATCTCGGCACGGTGATCGGCTTTGCCGCCGAGCCCGGGCGTCCCGCGCTCGATGGCGGCGAAGGCGGCAACAGTCCTTATGCGGCAGCCCTGCTGCGCCATCTCTCGGCGATGAAAGGCGCCGAGCTCTCCGCCGTCATGCGCATGGTGACGGAGGAAGTCTACCTCTCGACCGAGACGCGCCAGCGGCCCTGGGTGAATGAGAGCTTGCGCCGTCTTCTCTATCTGGGGGTCGCGCCCGACGAGCCTCAAGGCGAGGAAGGCCTTATCACCGGCGAGCGCCGGCAGCTCCTCCTCACCATTGCCGATCTGCCGGACCTCGAACGCCGGCAGGTCGAGACCATCGCCAAGGCGGATGGCGTGCCGATGGATGCGCTCTATGGCATCCTGCGCGCGCTCGGCGCCAAGGACATGCCGAAGGATCCCGAAGCCCTCGAAACGCTGCTCAAGGCGCAGGCCGACAAGCTCAAGAAGATGATGGCCGAGCGCGAAGCGCTCAATTCGGAAGACCCTGAGATCAAGCGGCTGGCCGATGCCGCCGATCGGGCCATCAAGCAGGGTGCCATCGCCACGGCGCGGCAGTTCCTCGATGATGCCGTGAAGCGGGTCGAGGCGACGGCGGGCGCCGTCGATGCGGCCGAGGAAGCGGTGAAGAAAAAGCGCCTGACGGACGCCGCCGTCTATGCGCGGCGCGCCGAAGCATCCACGCTCGCCTTCGATCATCTGGCCGCGGCCCGGGACTATGCCAAGGCCTTCTCGCTCGCCGAGAAATGGGACGAGAAGCTCAAATGGAACTACAAAAATTTGGAAGCCGAAG
Organism: Pseudomonadota bacterium; assembly: GCA_021828105.1. Classification (GTDB taxonomy): domain Bacteria; phylum Pseudomonadota; class Alphaproteobacteria; order Rhizobiales; family Aestuariivirgaceae; genus Taklimakanibacter. Next base: position 32,128 of record JAKATG010000021.1, on the reverse strand, counting down.
CGCTCAATACGCATGGCAATGAAAAGGGCGACAATGTCGCGCTCGAGAAGTCGATTGCGACCTATGAAGAGCTCCTGTCCTTCATCCCCAACGGTGAGAAAAATGACGATTGGGCCATAACCCGCAACAATATGGGCGTCGCCTATCAGACGCTGGGTGAGCGCGCGAGTGACAGCAAGAGGCTCGAACAGGCAGCGCAGATCTTTCGCGACTCCTTGCAAGTCCTGACCCGCGAGCACGATCCAGCCAATTGGGCAGTGGCCCAGAACAACCTCGGTAACTCGCTTGTCGCTCTCGGACAGCGCGAGAATGGCCCGAAGTCGCTGGAACAGGCTGTGGCGGCATTCCGCGCCGTGCTCGAAGTCAGGAGCCGCGACAAGCAGCCCGTGGAATGGTCGGAGTCGCAGAACAATCTTGGCCTCGCCCTCTATTCGCTGGGCGAGCGGGAAAGCAACGATGCAAGGCTCGTCGAAGCCGTGGCGGCCTATCGCGCAGGGCTCGCAGCGATCAGCCGCGACAAGGAGCCGTTGCGCTGGGGCATGCTGCAGAATAATCTCGGCAACACGCTCAACACGTGGGGTGCCCGCAAGAACGACATTGCCATGCTCAAGGAAGCGGCCGGCGTGTTCCGGGCCGCTCTCGAGGTGCGCACCCGCGAGCGAGTCCCGGTGCAGTGGGGCAACAGCTTGGTCAATCTCGGCAATGTCCTCTACAATCTCGGCATGCGCAGCGGCGGCACGGCCGAACTGGAAGAGGCGGCAAAGGCCTATCGCGATGCGAGCCTCGAACTGACGCCCGAGCGCACGCCGATAGGCTGGGCCTCGGTGCAAAACAACCTCGGCGGCACCCTGCAGCAAATCGGCACCCGCACCCAGGACGCGACGCGCTTGGAAGAGGCGGTTGTGGTCTATCGCGGCCTGTTCGACGTCTACAAGCGTGAGAATCTGCCGCTCGACTGGGCGGCGACGCAGCTCAATCTCGGCAATGGCCTGCAGACTTTGGGCAAGCTCAGCAATGATGCCGGCAAGCTCAACGAAGCCGTCGCAGCCTACCAGGCGGCACTCGGTGAATACACCGCCGAACGCACGCCCATGCCATGGGCCACGGCGCAAAGCATGATGGGCACGGCGTTGGAGGCCATCGGCTTCGCCGGCGGCGGCCCAGAGAAGCTCAAGGAGGCCGTCGCGGCCAAGCGCGCGGCGCTCACTGTCCTGACCAAAGACAATGCCCGGCTCGAATGGGCTCAGGCCCAGTTCAACGTCGGCAACTCGCTCAACATGATCGGCAATTTCGAGAAGGGCACGGAGAGCTTCGAAGCCGCGATCACCGCCTTGACGGCGGCACTCGAGGTCTACACGCTCGCGGATATGCCGCTGCAATGGGGGATGGCGCAGAACGGCATTGGGGATTCCTATTGGGGCCTGGGCACGCGGCGGAACGACAGACAAGCGTTCGAGACTTCACTCGCCCAGTTCGAGAAGGCCAAGGAAGGTTTCGCCAAGGGCGGCATGGCCGCCATGGCGGCGCTGGTCGACAAGAAGATCGCTATCATCAAGGAATCGCTGGCGGCGAAATAGGCCCCCAGCCCTATGACCGGCGTCCGGCCCGGCGCTTCGCCGGAACCGGCCGGTCGGCCGCGAAAGCATGCTCGACGATGCGCGAGAAGGCCATGTAGAGCTTCTCTAGACGGTCGAAGCTTCCGGCATCCTGGGTGATCGGCGAGGCGCTGTTGGCGATGCTGACCAGGAGCACGGCGACGTCGCCGACCGGCATCCAGCCGGCATATTCGTTGCGCGCCTTGGCCTGCTCGATGGCGGCGGTGATGATGGCGTTCAGGTCCTTCTCGAAACGCTGCAGCATCTCATGGCATCCGGGGCTCAGCGCATCGCCATCCTGGCGCATGCGCGCGATGAGGCTCCAGGGCCGGCCGCTCTGCCCTTTCGGATTGTAGCGCTGATAGCGCTGACGGCTGTAGTCGATCATGGTGGCAAGCTTGCTCGCCAGTGCGAGACCGGGCTGCGCCCACAGATCGCGCAAGGCCGCGGTCGTCGCCTCGACATAGTCGCCCAGCACCTCCTCCACCAGGGCCTGCTTGTTGCCGAAGTGGTAATGGATATTGGCGCGGGTGATGGCGAGGCTCTCGGCGATGTCGCCGAAGCTCACACCGCGATAGCCATGCTGGATGAAGAGATCGAGCGCCAGCGCCTTGATCCGCGCCCGCATCGATGATGCCTCCTCGCTGCGACTTCCTATCATCCGCGAAATGCTCTCGCTCAACCCGCCGTCACGTTGACTCTATACTTACTTACTAGTAAGTAAGTCAAAAATCAATGCGCCGTGGCAATGCCAGCGACGGCTAAGCAGGGAGAGCGACGTGAACGAATTTCTGAAGAATTTTCTCGACAGCAAGCTCAATGAGGATGTGAGCCGCCGGCGGTTCATCCAGGGTGCGGCGGGCCTCGCCACGCTGACCGTGCTCGGCGCGCCCCTCGCCTCGGCCGAAGAGAAGAAGCTCGGCGGCCCCTTGAACTTCCTCGGCTGGGACGGCGAGCATGGCGGCAATGTCGCCAAGGAATTCCTCGCCAAGAACAATATCCAGATGCAGGCCGCGTTCCAGTCGGCGGCGGATGAGGCGCTCACCCGTTTCAATACCGGCGGCCGTGGGTCGATGGACCTTCTCACCCCCAACAAGGATTTCCAGCGCGCCATCCTCGCCTCCAATGTCGAGCTCTTCCAGCCGCTCGACATGAGCCGGATCCCGAGCGCCCAAGGCCTCTTCCCGGCCTTCAAGGATGCGCCCTGGCTCACGCGTGAGGGCAAGACCTATGGCATCCCGATGATCTGGGGCGATGAGCCTTGCGTCTACAATCCCGCCAAATGGGACGCGATGCCCGAGAAATATACCGACTTCGCCGATCCGAAATACAAGGGCGAGCTGGTGCTGCTCGATGATCCCTTCGGCAACATCTGGCTCTATGCCACTTCCCTCGGCTTCAAGGAGCCGAGCCGGCTCACCCAGGCGCAACTCGACCAGGTGGTCGAGACGATGCTGAAAATGAAGCCCAATGTCGTGACTATTGGCGCCTCGCATGGCGACATGGCGGACGTCATGGTGCGCGGCGACGCTTCGCTCGGCATCGGCGGCTGGGCCTATCAGACGCTCATCGCCAAGGACAAGGGCGTCAAGCTCGTGGTCGGCTCACCCTCCAAGGACGGCACCTTCTTCTGGTCGGACGCCTATGCCATCGCCGTCGATGCGCCCAATGTCGATAATGCCTATGCCTTCATCGATTTCATCACCCAGGCGGAATCGAATGCGGCATTGGCCAAGGAACTGGGGTCGGGCTGCACGGTGGAGAAAGCCTTCGACATCCTCGATCCGAGCGTCAGGGACATCTATCCTTACGACAATGTGCGCCAGCCGGGCGGCGGCATTCTCGGCACCCAGATCGTCGTTCCGCCGCAGAAGGCCGAGGGTGATATCGTAGGGGCACCCGCCTGGGTCGAGGCGTGGCAGAAATTCAAGGTCGCCTGAGGCGCGAAATCTGGGTATGATGGTCAATGCCGCGACGGTGAGGCTCGAGGCCAATGGCCCCGAGCAATGGAGCCGAGCGGGCGCCTTGGTGCGCCCGCTCCTTCCTGCGTCCTTCTTCTATGCGATCTTCTTCGCGCTTCCGATGCTGGCGCTCTTCGGACTGAGCTTCTGGCGGGCCGACGGCTTCGTGATGATCCCCGATCTCACTTTCGCCAATTATGAGAAGATCGCCACATCGCCGCTCTACCGCGTCCTGCTCTATCGCACCATCGCCGTCGGCTTCACCACCGCCCTCATCGTGGTGCCCATCGCCTTCACCCTCGCTTACATCATGCGCTTCGTGCTGGAGAAGCGCGGGGCGCTCATCCTGCAGCTCGTGCTGCTCTCGCTGTTCAGCGGCTATCTGGTGCGCATCTATGCCTGGCGCACCATTCTCGGCAAGCAGGGCCTGCTCAATTCCACCTTGCAGTGGCTGGGGCTGATCGACCGGCCGCTCGAATTCCTGATCTACAGCAATCTCGCCATCGTCATCACCTTGACCGGCCTCTTGCTGCCACTCTGCGTATTGCCGATCTATTCGGCGATGGCCAACATCTCGCGCGACTATCTCGAAGTGGCGCGCGATCTCGGCGCCCCCGGCCACACGCTCATCCGCACCATCCTGGTGCCCATGGCGATGCCGGGCCTCAGCACCGCTTTCGCCTTCGCCTTCCTGCTCTCGGCCGGGGATTTCGTCACGCCGACGCTGGTCGGCGGCACCCAGAGCCTCCTCATCGGCAATGTCATCGCCGATCAGTTCCGCGGCATCGGATCGAACTGGCCCCTGGGGGCGGCACTCGCCTTCGTCACCATCAGCCTCGTGCTCGCCCTCTATTTCCTGGTGATGCGCCTTGTCCGCAAGGTGACGGCATGGTGAGCGCAGCCAGATCGACGCTTGTGGCCAAGGGCTTCGTGGCGCTCGTCCTCCTCTATCTCTACGCGCCCGTGGCGGTGATCGTCATCTTCTCCTTCACCACCTCGCCGCGGCTCTCCATGCCGATCGAAGGCCTCACCTTTGCGTGGTATCACAATGCCTTTGCCAATCCGCTCATCACCGCAGCACTTGCCAACAGCCTCATCCTCGCCGGCGTGTCGGCGGTCGCTGCCGGGCTGCTCGGCGCCGCCTTCGCTTTCGGCGTGATGAAGCTCACCCAGCTCCGACTGAGGCGCGCCCTCCTCGCTTTGAGCCTGCTTCCCGCCGTGATGCCCCTGCTCGTCATCGGCATCGCCCTTGCCGTCGTCTTCCATGCCCTTGGCCTGGCGCAGGGCCTGCGCAACGCCGCTATCGGACATATCCTGGTCAGCCTGCCCTTCGTGGTGCTGACCATGAATGCGCGGCTCGAAACCTTCGACTTCGCCACTCTCGAGGCGGCGCGCGATCTCGGCGCCTCGCCCTTCCAGACTTTCCGCGACATCACCTTCCCGCAGATTCGTTCCGCGATCGTGGGCGCTGCCCTTCTCGCCGCGGCGCTCTCGCTCGATGAGTTCGTCGTGACCTGGTTCAACATCGGCAACGAGCAGTCGATCCCCGTATTGGTCTGGGGGCTCATGCGCCGGGGCGTCGATCCCTCGATCAACGCCCTCGCCTCGGTCCTCTTCGCCTTGCTCGTCTGCCTGGTGTTCCTCTCCAACTTCATCGGCCGGAGAAACAGCACATGAAAGCGACTCAAAGCCTCTCCGTCGATCTCCTCATCCGTCACGCCTATGTCATCACCATGGACGATGAGAGCCGCATCTTCGAGCATGGCGCCATCGCCATCGACAAGGGCCGCATCGTCGCCGTCGGCGATGACGCCGCGATCGCCGCCGGCTACTCAGGCAAGCGCAGCCTCGATGCCGAAGGTGCTCCCGTGCATCCGGGCTTCGTCGAATGCCATTTGCACGCGTCCTTCCAGCTGTTCCGCGGGGCGTTGCCCGACCACCTGGCCGAGGCGGATGCTTTCGATAGTTTCGAGAGCGTGTTCTACAACACGGTCAACGACGAGGAGGAATATCTCGCGGTGGCGCTGTCGGCGCTGGAGATGATCCGTAACGGCACGACCTGTTTCATGGAAGCGGGCACCGTGCTCGCTCCCGGCGCAGCGGCCCGCGCCGCCCAGGATGTCGGCATCCGCGCCGTGATCGGCGATGCCTTTATCTGGGACCGGCCGCAGGGCTTTGCGCAAGGCCTGGTCGAGACGGGCTGCGCCACCTGCGCCACGCAGGCGCGCATCCACCCCGAGCTCAAACGCGCGCCCAAGACCCGCGCCGAGGCGCTCGCCATGATGGGGCGCGAGCTTCATCGCAATGGCGATCCCGAGGCGCTGGTGACCGGCCATATCGCCGTGCTCGGCCTCGGCACGGCGAGCGAGGAATTGATGATGGAGGCCAAGCATCGCGCCGACAAGGCGGGCGTCGTCCTCAATCTGCATCAGTCCTATAGCCCGGCCGACACGGAAGCCGATCGGCAGCGCTTCGGCACCGATCCCTTGCTCCATCTCGACCGGATCGGCTTTCTCGACCGCAATGTCACTTTCGGCCACGCCAATCACCTGAGCGATGCCGAATGCGACGCGCTCCTCGGCAGGGGGACGAGCATCGCCTGGGCGCCGGCGGCTTCCATGATGTGGGGCCATGGCGGCTCGATCCATGGCCGCCATGCGGAACTGTGGCGGCGCGGCGCCAATGTCGCGCTCGGCTCCGACTCGGCCAACTGGTCGAATGATTTCGACCTGTGGCGCCAGGCGAGCCTCGGCGTGCTGACGGCGCGCGAGGCGCATGGCGACAGGAGCTACCTTGTGGCCGAGGACGGTTTCCGGATGGCGACACGCGCCGGCGCCAGGGCCGTCGGCATGAGCGACCGCATCGGCGCGATCGAGCCCGGTAAGCGCGCCGACCTCGTCGTCCACACGCTCGACCGGCCGGAATTGATCCCGACCACCGACATGATCCGCGCCTTGTTCTATTCGGCGCGCTCGAAATCGGTCCACACCGTCATCGTGAACGGCCGCATCGTGCTCGAGGAAGGCCGCTTCGTCACCGTCGATGAGCGCCGGCTGCTCAAAGAGTGCAACAAGGCCTCGGCCGCCCTCCTCGCCCGCATGGGCCTCAAGGCCGAGCCCAACAGGCTTGCGCGCCTTCAGCGAAAGACGGCATGATCGTCACCTCACCTGGACGTTAGATCATCCATGCCCGCCGATCCCGTCACCGTCATCTTGCGGCCAGAGCATTTTTCGCCGGCCCGCCACGTGCTCGCAACCTATGGCAGCATGACCGCGACCTGCTTTCGCTATGATAGCGGCGTCGCCGGTCTCACCATCGCTAATGAAGCCGGACATATCGACCTCCTGCCCTTCCACGGCCAGCAGATCTGGGACGCCCTATTCTTCGGCCGCCGGCTCACCATGGGCTCGATGTTCGACGAACCCGTCGCCACCCAGGACTATCTCTCCAACTATGGCGCCTTCTTCATCCATTGCGGCGTTACCGCCATGGGCAATCCGGGCCCTGAGGACAGGCATCCGCTCCATGGCGAGCTTCCCAATGCGATCTATGCCGAAGCGCGGCTCATCGTCGGCGAGGATGAGGCCGGCCCCTTCATGGGACTCGCGGGCGCCTATCGCCACCGCGTCGCCTTCACCCACAACTATGTGGCGGAGCCCGTCATCAAGCTCGACGCGAAGAGCGGCCGCATTCGTGCCTCGCTCACCGTGCGCAATCTGAAACAGGCGCCCATGGAGCTCATGTATCTGGCGCACATCAATTTCCGCCCCATCGACAATGCCCGTCTCCTCGACACCGTGCCGGACGATCCGCGTCATATGCGGGTGCGCGCCGCCTTGCCGCAAGGCTATGTGGCATCCGAGGGACATCAGGCGCTTCTCGCCGAGATGCTCGCCGATCCCAGCCGGCACCGGCAGATCGTTCCCGGCCGGGCGATCGATCCCGAGCTCGTCCTCTCGCTCGACTGCCGGGCGGATGATGCCGGCTGGGCCCACAGCCTGCAGCTCCTGCCCGACGGATCGGCGGATTTCGTCAGCCATCGTCCTGAGGAACTCGGTCACGGCGTGCGCTGGATGAGCCGCGGCGGCGACCAGGACGCGCTGGGCCTCATGCTGCCGGCGACCGCCGATCCCAATGGCTACACGGCCGAGAAGGCCAAAGGCCATTTGCGCATCCTCGCCCCCCAAGGCGAATTCCGCTGCGCGCTCGAATTCGGCGCGCTCGACAAATCTGAGGCGGACGCCTTGCGCCGCAAGATCGAGAAGATAAACGCATGACATCGAGCTTCACCACCATCGGCGATATCGAAGCGGCACGGCAGCGCATCGCACCTCACATAAGGCGCACGCCGGTCATGGCGCTCGGCCAGCTTCAGTCGCCGCTCGCCCGGCCGACACAAGTCACGCTCAAGCTCGAATGCCTGCAAGTCACGGGATCGTTCAAGGCGCGGGGCGCCATGAACCGGCTTCTCGGCGCGGCACCTGGCGAGATCGCCCATGGCATCACCACCGCCTCGGGCGGCAATCACGGGCTCGCGGTGGCGCGCACCGCTTTCGCCGCGAATGTGCCGGCGACGATCTTCGTACCCGCCAACGTGTCGCCCGCCAAGGTCGCCAAGATGAAGGCCTGGAACGCCAAGGTCGAGGTCGTCGGCGATGAATGGAGCCAGTCGAACCAGGCAGCGCTCGATCACGCGGCAAAGACCGGTCAGGCCTATTTCCATCCCTTCGCCGATCCGCTCGTCGTCGCGGGGCAAGGCACGCTCGGCCTCGAGATCATGGACGAGCTCCCCGACATCGATGCCATTCTCATCGCCATTGGCGGCGGCGGATTGATCTCTGGCCTCGCCACCGCGCTCAAGGCGCGCCGCCCCGCGATCCGCGTCATCGGGGTCGAGCCCATCGGATCGCCTACCCTCAAGGCGAGCCTCGACCAGGGCCAGGTGGTGACCCTTGCCGAAGTCACCTCACGCGTGCCGACCATGAGTTGCCGGCGCACCGATGAGCGCATCTTCGACATCGTGCGCCGCAACGTGGACGACATCGTCCTCGTCAGCGACGAGGAGATGGCGGAGGCCTCGCGCTTCCTGTGGTTCGAAATGGGCATCGCCGCCGATCTCTCGGGCGCCGCTTCGGTCGCGGCGCTGCGCCGGGATCTGCCGCAGCTCGCCGACCGCCGGCATATCTGCGCGCTGGTCTGCGGCGCCGGGGCGGAAGGAACAGGGCCATGAAATTGAAACTGGCGCTCGCGGGCGCCGGCCTTTTCGGCGAAGAGCATCTGCGCGTGATGTCGCGGATGGCGGATGTCGAGATCGCGGGCATCGCCGACGTGAACGCCAAGGCCGCCGAAAGCGCTGCCCAGCGCTATGGCGCGCTCGATTGGGGCACCGACATCATCGCCCAGCTCGATCGCCGCAAGACCGACGGGCTCATCATCGCGACGCCCGGCCAGACGCATGTTCCGATCGCCAAGCAGGCGCTCGAGCGCGGCATTCCCGTGCTGGTCGAGAAGCCCATGGCCATGACCGCGGCGGAAGCCGCGACGCTGGTCGAAAGGGAAGCGCTGAGCCAGGCCTTCATCCTGCCGGGCCACGTGCTCCGCTTCTCCAAGCCGCATCGCCTCATCGCCGACATCGTCGGCTCCGGCGGGATCGGCCGGCTGCTGTCGCTCACCGCCCGGCGCTATCGCGACGACAGCCATGCGCTGCGCTATCCCGACATCGACCCCATCATGATGACGATGATCCATGACATCGATCTGGCGCTGTGGATGGCGGGGGCTCCGGTGCATGAGGTCCTCGCTTTGCGCAATCCCGCCCATGAGCAGCGCGCGCAGACCGTGGTGACTGCCCGCGACCGCAATGGCGCCGCCTGGACGCTCGCCACAGCCTGGACCTTCGCGCTCGACGCCGCACCGCCCGATCGCCTCGAGATTGTCGGCGAGCGCGGCGGCATCGATTTCGAGACGGGCGCCTATCTGCGCCAATATGGCGCAAAGGTCCGGGAGATCGACCTTGCCCGGGAGGAGCCCGACGATCCGCTTTATACCGAGGTCGCCTATTTCGCGGACCGCATCCGCTCGGGCCGGCCGCCCGAGACCGTCACCGCCAAGGATGCCCATGCGGGCCTCCTGATCGCCGAGGCGGCGCTTGCCTCGCTCAGCCAAGGTGGGATCGTCAAGCTGCCCGGCTAGCCACACCAGGAACGGCGCAATTTTGCCATCGTCCCGCCGCCGCATTCCGTTAGGATAGGCGTATGTTCCATCCGGTGGGCAATGCGATCAGGCGTATGACGGCCACCTTCTCGGCGCTGTTGCTGGTTGCCCTTTTCGCCAACCTGGCCGCGGCCCAGGACACCAAGCCCCTCAAGGGCGTTGCCCTCATCATCGGGCAGTCGCGCTATGAGCAGGTGACGCCGCTCGTCAATCCGGCCAATGATGCCCGTGCCGTCGACGGACTCCTGACCGGTCTCGGTTTCGACACGCGCACGGTCAGCGACCGCGATGCGGAAAAACTCAAACGCGATCTCGAACGCTTCGCCGAGGATGCGGAAGGGGCCGATGTCGCTTTACTCTATTATTCGGGCCATGGCATCGAAGCGGGCGGCGAAAACTATCTCGTCCCGACCGATGCCGATCTCTCGGCCCTCGATGATGCGGGCGAAAGGCTGGTGCCGCTGTCGGCCATCATGGAGCGCCTCAAGCGCAGCGTGCCGATCACCATCCTGCTTCTCGATGCCTGCCGCACCAATCCCTTCCCGGCCGATGCGACGCTCAAAGTCGGCGGTGAGTCCCCGCCGGCGCCCGTCGCCGCGATCGGGCTTGGGGCGCCGCGCGGCATGAGCGTCGTCGAAGACCCAGCGGCGACCGACAATCTCGGCATGGTCATCGGGCTCGCGGCCGAGCCCGGCCGCGCCGCGCTCGACGGCGAGCCTGGCCGCAACAGCCCGTATGCCGCGGCCCTCATCCGGCATCTCTCGGCCATCAAGGGCGAGGAGTTCGGCACGGTGATGCGCTTGGTGACCGAGGAGGTCTATCTCACGACCCGGACGCGGCAGCGGCCGTGGATCAATGAAAGCCTGCGCCGCCTGCTCTATTTCGGCGGCGCGCCGCAGGAGGCCGAAGGTCCGAGCGGCCTCATCACCCAGGAGCGTCGGCATCTGCTCTTGACCATCACCGCCCTTCCCGAGCCTGAGCGCAAGCAGGTCGAGACCATCGCCGAGAAGGACGGCGTGCCGCTCGATGCGCTCTATGGCATCCTGCGCGCGCTCGGTGCCGCGGACATCCCCAAGGACCCGGCGGCGCTCGAGAAATTCCTGCGCGCCCAGGCTGCAAGCCTCAAGCAGATGATCGCCGAACGCGAGGCGCTCAAAGCGGATAATCCCGAGATCGCCCGGCTGACCGCCGCGGCCGACCAAGCGATCCGCGAAGGCGCCATTGAGACGGCGCGCCAGTTCCTGGACCAGGCGGTGAAGATCGTCGAGGAGAACCGGGTCCCGGTCGATGCCGCGGAAGCACCTATCAAGGCCCGCCGCATCGCCGATGCCCAGGTCTATGCGCGGCGCGCCGAGGCCGAACGCCTCGCGCTCAATGTTCCTGCCGCCGCCGAAGACTATGACCGCGCCTATGCGCTGATCGCCAAATGGGACGATACGCTCGCCTGGCGCTACAAGTTCGAAGCCGCCAATGTGCTGTCCGAATATGGCGACAGGCGCGGCGATACGGCGAGCCTCGCCCGCGCCATCGCCTATTACGAGACGGCCCTTGCCGAGATCAGCCGCGAGACCGTACCGGAGGATTGGGCCCACACGCAGAACAATCTCGGCATTGCGCTCCATGCTCTGGGCGACCGCGAGACCGGTTCGGACAAGCTCTATCGGGCCGCCACGGCTTTCATCGCCGCCCTCGTCGTCCTTCCGCGCGACAGCGAACCGATCGATTGGGGCCTGACCCAGAACAATCTCGGCAATGTCCTCCACACGCTGGGTGAGCGCGAGGTCGGGACCTTGCGGCTCGAAGAGGCCGTCAGGGCCTATGACGCGGCGCTCGAAACCCTGACCCGCGCGGCAGCCCCCCTGGATTGGTCCAGCGCCCAGAACAACCTCGGCAATGTCCTGCACCTTCTGGGCGAGCGCCGGGGCGAGACCGCTTTGCTGCGGGAAGCCGCGGTCGCCTATCGCGCGGCCATGGACGTCCGCACGCGCGATGAGATGCCGCTGCAATGGGGCGTCACGCAAAGCAATCTCGGCATGACCTTGCGCATCATCGGCGAGCGCGAAAGCGGAACCTTAACGCTCGAGGAGTCCATCGCCACCTATCGCCTGGCCCTCGAGGAGCTGAAGCCCGATCTCGCTCCCGCCGATTGGGCGATGGCGCAGAGCAATCTCGGCAATGCGCTGGCCTCGCTCGGCCGGCGCGAGAACGACCTCGATCGTCTCGAGGAAGCCGTCGTCGCCTATCGCGGCGCGCTCGGCCAGCGCTCACGCGAGCAGGTTCCCTATCTCTGGGCCATGACCCAGAACAACCTCGCCGGCGCCCTGGCGATGATCGGCGAGCGTGGCGGTGGAGTGTCTTATTTCGAAGAAGCCGCCGCCGCCTATCGCGCCGCCCTTGAAGAGCGCACTCGCGAACGCCTGCCGCGCGAATGGGCGCTGACCCAGAGCAATCTCGGCGCGGTGCTGCAGATGCTGGGCGAAGCGCGCGACGACGTCGGTCTCCTCGCTCAGGCGGCCGAGGCGCATCGTTCCGCCCTTCTCGAATTCACCCGTGAGCGGGCGCCGCAGGAATGGTCCAAGGTGCAGAACAATCTCGGCAATGCACTGAGGAGCCTCGGTGAGCGCGAAAAGGGAACCGCCTCGCTCAAGCAGGCTTTGGTTGCGCTCACCGCCTCGCTCGAGGAGCGAAGCCGCGAGGCATCGCCGCATCAATGGGCCAACACGAAGGTCATCATCGGCCTGACGTCCCTCACCCTTGCCCACAGGGGCGGCGGCCGCAAGATGGCCAACCAGGCCATTGCCGCCTTCGAGGCGGCGCAATCCGTCTACCGGGAGGCCAATGCCCTGCAGAATGTCGCGCAGGTCGAGGGCTTTCTGAAGGAGGCCAGGGCGGTGAAACGATGATCGCTGCGGCTCAGGGGAAGAACATTGCCGGGACGGCGTATATCGGATGCGCCGGCAGACGACATCGGGTTCCCTCCCCGCCAGAAACGAACATTAAGTTTAACCGATCTCGTGTAAAACCGTATCCACTTTTCACGATCACACGTTAGAATGGATTCATGCATCATCTGGCAAGCGTTGTCGTAAAGGCCGTGACGGCGGCGTTCTGCGCCTTACTGGTCGTCGTGCTCGTGGCCGCCCCCGGCATCGCCCAGGAGGCCACGCCGCCCAAGGCTGTGGCCCTGGTGATCGGCGAGTCCGCCTATGAGGCCTTGCCGCCGCTCGCCACGCCCGAACGCGATGCCCGCGACATCGCGGAACTCCTGGCCAAGCTCGGCTGGACGGCCGAGGCCGCCGCCAATGACAAGGCGCAGAAGCTGCGCAGTTCCATCGATGCCTTCATCGAGAAGGCCCAGGGTGCCGAGGTGGCGCTGCTCTATTATTCGGGCCACGCCATCGAAGCCGGCGGCATTAACTACCTGCTCCCCGTCGACATCGACCTCAACTCGCTCGAGACCGCCGACCAGAATCTCGTCTCGCTGCAGAATGTACTGGACAGGCTGCGCGCCAAGGCCAAGACGACCATCCTGCTCTTCGATGCCTGTTATCCCAGCTCATTCCCGAAATATGCCGTGGTCAAGCAAGGAGCCCAATCGACGGGCCAGCCGATCTCGTCTTCGGGTCTGTGCACGCTGCCGGGCGTCGCTGTTCCGGGAACTTCGGCAATACCCGACTCGACCCTGGAGGTGATCGGCTTCGCCAGCGACCCCCGGCAGGCGGCGCCCGAGGGAGCTCCCGGGGACAACAGCCCCTATGCCGCGGCTTTGCTCAAGCATCTCGGCGCCACGCAAGCCTATGACTTCGCCCAGGTGATGACGATGGTCGGCGAAGAGGTCTCACTCGCCACCCAAGGCCGGCAGCGGCCCTGGACCAATGCCAACCTGAAGCACGTTCTCAACTTCGGCGGCCAGGGAGACCGGGCCGTTTCCGACGACGCGGCGCTGGCCGACGAGCGGCGCAAGCTCCTCCTCGCCATTGCCGCGACACCTCCGGAAATGCGGTTGGCGGTCGAACGCCTCGCCCAGGACCAGGGGCTGCCGCTCGACCCGCTCTATGGCGTCCTCAAGGAACTGCAGGCCGATGCGGCGGCAAGTCCGCAGGAACGCGACGAACGGCTTGGCGCCGGCGCCGAAACCCTCAAGCGGCTGACGACCGAGAGGGTCGTTCCTCGCCGCAAGGACCCTGAGCTGGTACGGCTCTCGGGGCTCGCCGAGCGGGCGCAGGCGCAAGGCGCCATCGCGCTGGCCAAGAATTATCGCGCCAGGGCCGCGGCGCGCGCCGGTGAGCTCGGCAGGATGCTGGACAAGCGCGAAACGGTGGATGCGGCGGACCGGATCGAGGTTGCTTCGACCTATGCCGACTTCGCCGATACGGCGGTCCTCGCCTTCGATTACCGCCTGGCGGCCGAGCAATATCGCAAGGCCATCGAGCAGATCCAGGGGCGCAGCGCCATATTGGGCATCGTCTACCGGATGGGCCAGGCCGACGCTCTTTCCAACTTTGGCCGTCACAAGGGCGATGACGAGGCCACGCGGTCGGCGATCGCCCTTTATCAGTCGGTCGTGAATGACACGGCGGAGGGCAAGAACCAGGTTGCCTGGGCCACGGCTCAGAACAATATGGGCGATGCCTTGCAGATCCTCGGCGCCCGCAGCGGCAATCCTGAATTCTCGGCGAAATCCGTCGCGGCCTATCAGGCAGCGCTCACCCAGCTGGATCGCAAGCGTTTTCCGCTCGACTGGGCGACGACGCAAAACCGGCTCGGCGACGCCTTGCGCAATCTCGGCGAGCGCGAGAACGGTGCCGATAACCTCAGCCAGGCGGTCTTGGCCTACGAGGCGGCGCTTGCCGAGCTGACGCGCGAGCAGAGCCCGCGCGAATGGGCGAAGACGCAATATGGTCTCGGCACGGCGCTCAGGGTTCTGGGCGAGCGCGAGAACGGCACGGCGAACCTGGCCAAATCCGTGGCCGCGCTGGAAGCCGCGCTCAGCGAGACGAAGCGCGAGCGCGATCCCCTTGGCTGGGGCGATATCCAGTACAACATGGCCAATGCCCTGCAGATCCTTGGCCGGCGCGAGAGGGATACCCAGAAGACGCGGCAGGCGATTGCGACCTATGAGGCAGCGCTCACCGAGCTGACCCGCGAGCGCGTGCCGCGGCAATGGGCCATGGTCGAGGTGAGCCTCGCTGCCGCGCTGCAAGCGGCGGGCGAGAGCGAGGACGATGTCGAAACCCTGAAGAAGTCGGCCGCCGCTTATGAGGCAGCCCTTGCCGAAACACAGCGCGTGCGGGTTCCGCTCGACTGGGCGATGATCCAGGACAAGATCGGCGGCGTGCTGCAGCTCATCGGCGAGCGCGAAAGCGGCACTGAAAGTCTTCTCAAGGCCATTTCCGCCTATGGCGCCGCGCTCGAAGAGCGGACGCGCAGCCGGGTTCCGCTCGAATGGGCGGCGACGCAGAACAAGCTCGGCGTCGTGTTCCAGACTCTCGGCGAGCGCGAGAACAACACGGGTTATCTGGGAAGAGCCGTCGCCGCCTACGAATCGGCGCTCATCGAATCGACGCGCGAGCGCTCGCCGCTCGAGTGGGCCACGGCCCAAGACGGCATCGGCGATGCGCTCGCGGCCATGGCCGCGCATGAAAGCGACACCGGCAACCTGGTCCGCGCCATCGCCGCCTATCGCTCCGCCCTCGAGGAGAGGAAGCGCGAGCGGGCACCCCTCGCCTGGGCCGAGACGCAGAACGGCATCGGCGATGCCTACCTGGCGCTCGGCACGCGCGAGCCCGGCACGAGATACCTGAACAACGCGGTTCTCGCCTATGACGCCGCCCTTTCGGTCTGGACACGCGAAGACATGCCGCGGCTATGGTCGTCAGCCCAGAACAATCTCGGCCTGGCGCTGCAGAGGATCGCCGAACGCAAGAACAATGTGGATGGCCTGATCAGGACCATTGCCGCCTATGAAGCCGCCCTTCAGGAGCGGACCAAAGAGCGTAACCCGCTCGACTGGGCCATGACGCAGAGCAATCTCGGCACCGTGATGCGCCTTCTCAGCGAACGCGATCGCAATTCGCCGCGCATGACGCGTGCGATCACCATATTGGAGAATGCTCTCACTGTGCTGAGCCGCGACAAGCAGCCGCTCGACTGGGCGAAGACCCAGCTCAATCTGGGCGCAGCGCAATTCAGCATCGGCAGGCGCAAACGTGACAAGGCGATGCTCGAAAACGGCAAGCGCGCCGTCCAGGCGGCGTGGGATGTCTATAAATCTACCGGCACAACACAATATGACGAGTTCTTCACCCAGAGCATGAAGGGCATCGATGATGCCCTGGCCGCCTTCGCGCCGAAGCCTCCTCCCGAACCGCCGCAAACGGATTCGGCCGGGACGCAGCAGGACCCCGCCAAGGCGCAAGAGGACCCTGCCAAGATCCAAGAGGACGCTGCCAAGACCCAAGAGGACGCAGCCACGACGCAAGAAGATCCCGCCACGACGCAAGAAGATCCAGCCACGACGCAAGAAGATTCCGCCAAGGTTCAAGAAGAAACTCCGGAATCGCTAGAACTTCCTGCCGAGGAGTCCGTCGCCCCTCAAGAAACTCCTGCCCCTGCGCAAAAGACTACGAAGCCAAAGCCTTCCAAGCAGAAGTCAACTAACCAGAAAGCTTCTAGCCAGAAAGCTACTGACAAGAAGGCGGCTGACAAGAAGACAGCAGCCAAGAAGGCGCCCGACAAGAAGGCCGCTGACAAGAAAGCTGCTGACAAGAAGGCTGCCGATCAGAAGGCTGCTGATCAGAAGGTTGTCAAAAAGAAGAAAGCTCAGCCTTGAGAACGAGATAGCTTCGCATCACTCGCATGTGAAAAGCATTCTTCCCCATCACTGTGGATAGCGCGCATAATATGCGAATCATTAGGCGCATGACGCGGCTAATCGCTATCACAGTCACATGAACGCACAGAACGCCGCCCGGGTCGTCGAGCCCGAACCAGAATCCGACTCCTACCGCTCGCCGCCGCACAATATCGAGGCGGAGCAGGCGATTCTGGGCGCGATCCTGGTCAATAACGAAGCCTGCGACCGGGTATCGTCCTTCCTCGACCCCTCGCATTTCTTCGAGGCGGTGCATGCGCGCATCTATGAGGCCGCCGCCACCTTGATCCGCGCCGGCAAGCTCGCTTCGCCGGTGACGCTCAAAACCTATTTCGAGCGCGACGAGACGCTGAAGGAGATCGGCGGCCCCGCCTATCTCGCCCGCCTCGCCGCGGCGGCCACCACCATCATCAATTCGGAAGAATATGGCCGCGCCATCTATGAACTGGCGCAGCGCCGCAAGCTCATCGACATCGGCACCGATATCGTCAACACGTCTTTCGATACGCCGGTCGACATGTCGGCGCGGGACCTGATCGAGACGGCGGAACAGAGTCTTTACGAGATCGCCGAGACGGGCAAATACGGCCAGGGCTTCCAGGTCTTCGGCAAGGCGCTCACCGAAGCCGTCGACATGGCGGCCAATGCCTATCAGAGGGACGGCGGCCTCTCCGGCATCTCGGCGGGCCTGCGCGATCTCGACGAGAAGATGGGTGGCCTCCAGGCCTCGGACCTCATCATCCTCGCCGCGCGTCCCGCCATGGGCAAGACGTCGCTCGCCACCAACATCGCCTATCACGTGGCCAAGAACTACAAGGCCGACCACCAGCCGGACGGCTCGGTGCGCATCCTCGACGGCGGCATCGTCGGCTTCTTCTCGCTGGAAATGTCGCAAGAGCAATTGGCGACCCGCATCATCGCCGAGCAATCTGGCATCTCGTCCGAGCGCATCCGGCGCGGCAAGATCACCGAGGAGGAATTCCACCGCATCGTCGAAGTGTCGCGCGAATTGCAGGCGCTGCCGCTCTATATCGACGCGACGGGCGGCCTGACCATCGCGCAGGTCGCGGCGCGTGCCCGGCGCTTGAAGCGCCAGCGCGGCCTGGGCCTCCTCATCGTCGATTATCTCCAGCTCCTCGCCGGCTCGCAGAAGCGCGCTTCCGAAGGCCGCGTCCAGGAGGTCACCGAGATCACCGTCGGCCTCAAGGCGCTGGCCAAGGAGCTCAAGGTGCCGATCATCGCCCTCTCCCAGCTCTCGCGCCAGGTCGAGAACCGCGACGACAAGCGCCCGCAGCTCGCGGATCTGCGTGAATCGGGCTCCATCGAGCAGGACGCCGACGTCGTGCTGTTCATCTATCGCGAGGAATATTACCTCGGCCGCACCGAGCCCCGGCCCAACACGCCCGAGCATTTCGACTGGCAGGAGAAGATGAACCGGGTGACCGGCGTCGCCGAGGTCATCATCGGCAAGCAGCGCCACGGCCCCACCGGCATAGTCGAATTGCAGTTCGACGCCTCGCTCACCAAATTCCAGAACCTGGTCAAATCGGACCACCTGCCCGAGCAATTCCAGTAAGGCGCATCGTAGAGCCTCGCTCTTCCAGTTTTTCCCTTCCCCCGCGCACAGCGTGGGGGAAGGTGGCCGAAGGCCGGATGAGGGCTCTTTCGTACAATTCGCGTGGATCTCGACGAGTACTCTTTGCTGAGACAAAGAGCCCTCACCCGCCCTTCGGGCACCCTCTCCCATGCTTCCGCACGGGAGAGGGGGAAGACGCGAACCACTGAAGGGTTGCATCCTCAGCCGTTTACCGCTTTATGCGGTAAGCATTTCCAAGCGAAGTGGGTACCGGTTCGCGTGAAGGAAATGCGGCCAAAGAGAGAACATGACCGCCCATAACGCCCATATCAGCGGCCCGCCCACCGATCTGGCCGGCGCCGTCCTGACCGTCGATCTCGGCGCCATCCAGGAGAACTGGAAGCGGCTCGCCGCCAAGGCGGGCTCGGCCGAATGCGGGGCGGCAGTAAAAGGCAATGCCTATGGTCTCGGCGTCGATCACGTGGCCCCGGCTCTGTGGGCGGCGGGCTGCCGCACCTTCTTCGTGGCGCGGCCCATGGAAGGCGGCGAGTTGCGCCACCTCCTGCCGCGCGAGGCCGTCATTTATGTGCTCGACGGCCTGTTTCCGGGCCAGGCCGAATTCTATGCCCGCGAGGATTTGCGCCCTGCCCTCATCACCATCGAGGAAGCGCGCGAATGGGCCGCCTTCGGCACCGAATATGGCCGCAACCTGCCTTGCGCCATCCATGTCGATACCGGCATCAACCGGCTGGGTTTTTCGCCTTCCGCCTTCGAGGCATTGATCGCCAATAACGAGATCATGGCGCGGCTCAACCTGGCCTTGCTGATGAGTCATCTCGCTTGCGCCGACGAGCCGAACCATCCGCTCAATGCCCGCCAGAAGACGGCCTTCGCCGCCTTGCGCCGGCGGCTGCCCGGCGTCAAGGCAAGCCTCGCCAATTCGAGCGGCATATTCTTAGGAAGCGACTACACCCATGACCTGGTGCGGCCCGGCATCGCGCTCTATGGCGGCAATCCGGTGGCGCCGCACAGCAACCCGATGCTGCCGGTGGCGCATCTCGAAGGCACGGTGCTGCAGGTGCGCGAGATCGCGGCCGGCGAGAGTGTCGGCTATGGCGCTACCTGGCGGGCGACGCGCCAGACCCGCGTCGCGGTGCTGGGTGCGGGCTACAAGGACGGCGTGCCGCGCTCCTTGAGCTCGCGCGCCACCAACGGCCCGGCCCAGGCCTTCATCGGCGGGAGGCGGTGCCCGGTCATCGGGCGGGTCTCGATGGATATGATGGCGGTCGACGTCACGGCAGTCCCGGTCGATCTCTGCCAGCGCGGAACAAGAGCGGAACTGATCGGTCGCAATATTGCCATCGATGAAACGGCAGAATGGGCCGGTACCATCTCCTATGAGCTCCTCACCCGTTTAGGCCAGCGCTTCACCCGTCTATATTCGGGTGGCGAATCGATCATCTCCAAGGCTCCGCTATCGTGAACTTCCTCGCCAATCTGGGCAGCGTCGTGCTCGCCCTCCTCGCCGAGACCGGGCGCATCGCGATCTTCCTCAAGGACGCGCTGCTGCAGGGCCTGACGCCGACGATCTATGTGCGCCAGATCTTCGAGCAGATGCTGAAGATCGGCTACAACTCGCTGCCCGTCGTCGGCCTCACCGCCTTCTTCACCGGCGGCGCGCTTGCCTTGCAGATCTATCTCGGCGGCTCGCGCTTCAATGCCGAGAGCCTGGTCTCGACCATCGTGGCGCTCGGCATCACGCGCGAGCTCGGACCGGTGCTCGCCGGCCTCATGGTGGCGGGCCGCGTCGGCGCCTCGATCGCGGCCGAGCTCGGCACCATGCGGGTCACCGAGCAGATCGACGCCCTCACCACGCTCGCCACCAACCCTTTCAAATATCTGGTGGGCCCTCGCCTCATCGCCGGCGTCATCACCTTGCCGATCCTCGTCGGCATCGCCGACACGATCGGCATCATGGGCGGCTACATCGTCGGCACCCGCTCGCTCGGCTTCAACTCCTATGCCTATATCAAGAACACCGTCGATTTCCTGCAGCTCGACGACGTGACCTCAGGGCTGATCAAGGCCGCGGTGTTCGGCTTCATCATCACTTTGATGGGCTGCTATCACGGCTTCCATTCGAAAGGCGGCGCGCAAGGTGTGGGCCGTGCCACCACCAATGCGGTGGTGAGCTCGGCGATCCTCATCCTCGCCGCCAATTTCGTCCTTACCTCGCTGCTGTTCTCGGAGTGACGCGATGGAGGAAACCGGCCATATCGTCCTCAAGGATGTGCGCAAGGCGTTCGGCCCGAAGAACGTCCTGAACGGCGTCAATCTCTCGGTGCCGAAGGGCCGCTCGATGGTCGTCATCGGCGGATCGGGCACCGGCAAATCGGTGATGATCAAGACCATCCTCGGCATCCTGCGCCCCGATTCGGGCTCGATCACCATTGGCGGCGAGGAAGTGACGGGGCTTCGCGGCGCGGCGCGCGATGAATTCCTGCAGCGCTTCGGCATGCTGTTCCAGGGGGCTGCCCTCTTCGATTCGCTGCCCGTCTGGGAGAACGTCGCCTTCGGCCTCATCCAGGGCCGCAACACGCCGCGCAAGGAAGCCCGCGACATCGCCATGGAGAAGCTCCGGCAAGTCGGGCTCGGTTCGGAAGTGGGCGGCCTCTATCCGGCGGAACTGTCGGGCGGCATGCAGAAGCGTGTCGGCCTGGCGCGCGCGGTCGCCGCCGACCCTGAGATCATCTTCTTCGATGAGCCGACGACCGGCCTCGATCCGATCATGGCCGACGTCATCAACAATCTCATCGTCGATTGCGTGAAGCGCTTGGGCGCCACCACCATCTCGATCACCCATGACATGGTCTCGGCCCGCAAGATCGCCGACCGCATCGCCATGATCCATAAGGGCGAGATCATCTGGCAGGGCCCGGCCCGCGCCGTCGACACCAGCGGCAACCCCTATGTCGACCAGTTCATCCACGGCCGCGCCGAGGGGCCGATCCAGATGGAGATTTTGAAGGCTTAAGGGTACTCCTCAGCTTCTTCACAAGTGATAACTGGAACTTCGATTGTCTCCCCACGTTAAGCTGCACGATGTTTCGATTGTCGGCTTTTCTTTGGGCTTTATTGGTTGCTTCCACAACTCATGCTGAGACCGGGCTCAACCCGACAGCGGTCAACAAGGCGACTTATGCGGAAGGCGCCAAAGAGCTCAGCGGCCCTCTTATGGTCAAGCTTCAGATCCTCCTCGACCGCGCTCATGCTTCACCAGGTTTCATCGACGGCCGTGAAGGCGGGAATGTCAGGAATGCGCTTCGCATGTTCGAGGAACGATCGAACTTGCCTGCCGACGGCAAGCTTGACCCCGACGTGTGGGGCTTACTGCAGCGTGGCACAACAGACGATGTGATCGTCGCCTATGAACTCACGGCCGAGGATGTCAAAGGTCCGTTTGTCGAGAAGGTTCCGACGGATTACGCCGAAATGGCCAAGATGAAGCAGCTTTCCTATGCGAGCCCTCTCGAGCTCCTTTCAGAAAAATTCCACATCCACCCCGATCTGTTGAAGGCCCTCAACGCCGGCGCACAACTGACGGCGGGCAGCCGGATCTTCGTTCCTGACGTGATGGACAATGCACCGGCTGAAAGAGTTGCACGCATCGAAGTCGACAAGAAGCAAAGCACGGTGCGGGGCTACGCCTCGGACGGCAAGCTCGTCGTCTCCTATCCGGCGACCATCGGCAGCGGCGATACCCCGAGCCCTGAGGGAACGATGAAAGTGAAAGGGATCGCGGAAGACCCGAAATACTCCTATCGGCCTGAGAAGAATTTTCAGCAGGGCGACAATACGGAGCCGCTCGAATTGCCCCCCGGACCCAATAGCCCGGTTGGCTCCGTCTGGATCGATCTGACCAAGGAGACCTACGGCATACACGGGACCGATGATCCTGAAGCGATCGGCAAGACGGCCTCACATGGCTGCGTGCGCCTGACAAACTGGAATGCGAAGGAACTCGCCAGGCTGGTGAAGCCGGGCGTCGTCGTTTCCTTCACCGAAGGCAATCCGTAGGCCGAAGCCAAAAAAAGAAGGGCCGCGCGCGGCGGCCCTTCCCGTGAGATGCCTCGATCAGCATCCCGAAACGGGGATCAATCAGAAAAGGCCAGGAGCCTCCGCTGCGATCCGCTCGAGCCTGATCAAAGCAGTGAACTCACTCGACATCGGATCACCTCCTTTCGATTGTTGAAACCGGGGCATAGTGTGGGGGCTTGCGGGGAGAATTTCAAGCGGGCATTTTCGGGTCCCTTTCACTCTGGACCTATCATGCCTTCAGCCGACATCATCATTGTAAACGCCAAGATCCTGACCATGGACCGGGAAAGGCCGCGCGCCGAAGCGCTGGCGATTGCCGGCAACCGCCTTCTTGCGGTCGGCAGCAAGGACGAAATCTCAGGCCTCAAGGCCAAGCACACGCGGGTGATCGACGCCAGGGGCAAGAGCGTACTGCCGGGCTTCATCGAAAGCCACATGCATCTCTTCATGGGCGCGGTCGAGCTCGACAGCCTGATGGTAAGCGGGCTCGAAGGCATCGACACGCTGACCAAAGTGGTGCGCGACTATGCCGAGACGCGTCCCCACGACAGGATCATCGTCGCCAATGGCGCGAGCTATATGGCCATCCGCCCGAGCGGTGCGATCACGCGGCACGATCTCGACCGGATCCTGCCCGACCGCCCCTTGATGCTGGCCTGCTTCGATCATCACACCGTATGGGCCAACACGCCGGCGCTCACGGCGGCGGGCCTTCTCCATGGCAAGGAATTGCCGCCCGGCAATGAGATCGTCATGGGGCCTGACGGCCTTGCCACGGGCGAGCTCAAGGAGCCTGCCGCCCATGAGGCGGTCTTCCGGATGACGCCGACCCAGGGGCGCGAAGGGCTCGGCCTGGCAACCGGCGAGGATCCGGTGCCACCCGCGACCGCTGCCCAGCGCCGCACCGATATGGCGACCCTCAAGCGTGGCCTCGACTACTGCGCTTCGCTGGGCATCACCTCCATTCACAATATGGACGGCAATTTCTATCAGCTCGAGCTTCTCGACGCGCTGCGCCGGGACGGCGATCTCATCTGCCGGGTGCAAGTGCCGTGGCACCAGAAGAACTACTTCCCGCTCGAGCGCGTCGACGAGGCGATCGAGATGCGCCGGCGCTACAATGACGACATGCTCTATTCGGGCCGGGTCAAGATCTTCATGGATGGCGTGCTCGAATCCATGACGGCGCTCATGCTCGACGACTATCCCAACCATCCGGGCGAGCGCGGACAACCGCTCTTCACTCCGGCTGAGTTCAACGAGCTCGCGACCTGCGCCGACAGGCACGGTCTGCAGATCAGCGTGCATGCGATCGGCGACGGCGCGGTCCGGCGCACGCTCGACGGCTATCAGGCGGCGCGCCAGGCGAACGGCCAACGCGATTCACGCCACCGCATCGAGCATATCGAGGTCATCGATCCCGGCGACATCAAGCGCTTCAAGGAATTGGGCGTCACGGCCTCGATGCAGCCCATCGTGGGTTTGGGCGTGCCCGGCATTCCGCTCGAGCCCTGCCGCGAGCGCATCGGCCGGAAACTGCCCTTCGCCTATGGCTGGCAGACTTTGCGCGAGGCCGGCGCCCATATGAGCTTCTCTTCCGATTGGCCGATCTCGCCGCTCGATCCCTTGCTCGGCATGCAGTCGGCGATGACGCAAGTGCCGCTCGAGCCCGACTGTCCGCCGCAACGCCAGGGCCTCATGGACACGATCGCCGCTTTCACTTCCGACGGCGCCTATACCGAATTCGCCGAACACAAGAAGGGCCGGTTGAAACAAGGATTGCTCGCCGATGTGGTCGTGCTCGACGGTGATATCGAGGCGACGCCGGCAGAGCAGATCTCGGCGATCAAACCCAAGCTTACGATCTGCGACGGGCGGATCACTTTCGAACGGAACGCCTGACGCTCTGTTCAATTACCCGTGATCTTCTCGACGGCCGTAACAATGTCCCAGGTCCGGGCGTATTGATCGGCATGGCGGGTGCTCTCGCGCCCTTGCTTACAGTGGAGATCACGCATGGCCTTGGCCTATCCGTCTTTTTCAATGCGTCCGATCTGGCTTTTGGCTGCAGCGGCGGCCCTGCTCGCCGGCGGCACGCTGCTCGACACCCATAGAGCTTTCGCCCAGGAAGGCCTCACGATCCCCGCGCCTGCTCTCGATGAAACGGCGAGCAACGCCAAGTCGGAAACCGCCATCCTCGCCGGCGGCTGCTTCTGGGGCGTGCAAGGCGTGTTCCAGCGCGTCGCGGGCGTGAGCAACGCCGTATCGGGCTATGCCGGCGGCGAGGCGCAGACGGCGCACTATGAGATGGTGGGCAGCGGCGCCACGGGCCATGCCGAGTCGGTCAGGATCACCTTCGATCCGAGTAAGATCAGCTATGGCCGCATCCTGCAGATCTATTTTTCCGTCGCCCATGATCCGACCCAGCTCAACCGCCAGGGACCGGATGTCGGCACGCAATACCGCTCGGCCATATTTCCGTTGAGCGACGAGCAGGCCAAGGTTGCCAAGGCCTATATCGCGGAGCTCGATCAGGCCAAGGTCTATGATGCGGCGATCGTCACCAAAATAGAGCCCGGCCACGACTTCTATCCGGCCGAGGCCTATCATCAGGATTTCCTGACGCTCAATCCGACCTATCCCTATATCGTCTATAACGACCTGCCGAAGGTCGCCAATCTCAAGCGCCTGTTCCCCAAACTCTATCGCGACGACCCGGTGCTGGTCTCGGAAGCGGGTCTGTCGGACTGACATGGGGTGGGCGACAGCCCGGCGTAGCCCTTCCTTGACACCTCGTCTCAGGCTGCTAATCAGCGGGCCCCTCGCCGCTTTTACTCCCGCTGATGCCCTTTCCCGACAAGTTTCCGTGGTTCAAGCCCATTCTCGCCGGCGCGACGCTCGGCGAGCGCCTCATTGCGAGCCTCGGCTCGCTGATCGGCATTGGCCTCACCGGCCTTGTTTGCGGCCTCTGCTTCGGACCCGACCCCGCTCTGCCGCTGATCGTGGCGCCGATCGGCGCTTCCGCCGTCCTGGTCTTCGCCGTGCCGGCCAGTCCCTTGGCCCAGCCCTGGCCCGTCATTGGCGGCAACACGATCTCCGCTTTGATCGGCGTGACGGTCATGCAGGTCCTGCCCGATCCGCTCCTCGCCACGGGCGTCGCGGTGGCGCTCGCCATTCTCGTCATGTCGTTGACCCGGAGCCTGCATCCGCCGGGTGGTGCCGCGGCACTCACCGCGGTGGTCGGCGGCTCGGCCGTCGCCAATGCCGGCTTCCTCTTTCCCTTCCTGCCCGTCGCGCTCAATTCGGTGCTGCTCGTCCTCCTCGGCATCCTCTTCCGCAAGCTCACAAGGCGCGCCTATCCGCATGTGGCTCAGCCGCCCGTCGTGAACGAGCACAAGACCAAGGACCGCCCGGCCTCTTTGCGCGTCGGCGTGCAAAGCGCCGATATCGATGCGGCGCTCGCCAAGACAGGCGAGACCTATGACATCGATCGCCGGGACCTCGACCGCCTGCTGCGCGAGGTCGAGACCCAGGTCCTGTCGCGCATGCACAGCATGATCACGGTTTCCGAGATCATGTCGCGCGATGTGGTCACGGTCGACCAGAGCGCGCTCAGCGAACGGGCAAGGCGCCTGCTTCTCGACCACGACATCAGGACGCTTCCCGTCCTCGGCCAGGCGGGCAGGCTTGCCGGAACGATCGGCCTGCGCGAGCTCGCGGCGGGGGCGGAGCGCATCCGCGACAGGATATCGCCCGCCGTCACGGCGCGGCCCGACACGCCGATCACCGATCTCATTCCGCTCCTTAGCAATGGGAAGAGCCACGCAGTTGTCGTCACCGACCAGGATGGACGGATTGCCGGGATCGTCACGCAGACCGATCTCCTGGTGGCCGTGTCGCGCGCCTTGCTCGCGAAAGACCTGGCCGAGGCGCAAAGCTGGAGACCGCTCACCAGCAATTGGCCGGTCGCGGCGGCGTGAGAACTCAGCGAGGCCGGCTTGGTTCGAGCCTCACCTGTCGATTTCGCCGAAGACGATGTCGAGCGTGCCGATGACGGCCGACACATCGGCCAGCATATGGCCGCGACACATGGCATCGATCGCCTGCAGATGCGCGAAGGACGGCGCCCTGATCTTGCAGCGATAAGGCCGGTTGGTGCCGTCGGCCACGAGATAGACCCCAAACTCGCCCTTCGGCGCCTCGACGGCCGCATAGACCTCGCCCTTGGGCACGTGATGGCCTTCTGAATAGAGCTTGAAATGCTGGATCGTCGCCTCCATCGAGCGCTTCATGTCGGCGCGCAGCGGCGGAACGACCTTGCGGTCGTCGGCCGCGACCGGCCCCTTGCCGTCCGCAAGGTCGAGCTTGTCGAGACACTGCCGCATGATCCTGATCGACTGGCGCATTTCCTCCATCCGGATGAGATAGCGATCGTAGCAGTCGCCGTTCTTGCCGGTCGGAATGTCGAAATCGAGCTCGGAATAGCATTCATAGGGCTGCGCCTTGCGCAGGTCCCAGGCGGCGCCCGATCCCCTGAGCATGACGCCGGAGAAGCCCCAGCCCCACGCTTCGTCGAGGCTGACGACACCGATATCGACATTGCGCTGCTTGAAGATGCGGCTCTCGGTCAGGAGGCCCTCCATGTCGTCACAGCTCTTCAGGAAAGGCTCGCAGAACGCGCCGATATCGTCGAGGAGAGCCTGCGGCAGATCCTGGTGGACGCCGCCGACGCGGAAATAATTGGCATGCATGCGCGCTCCGGAGGCGCGCTCATAGAAGACCATCAGCTTTTCGCGCTCCTCGAAGCCCCAGAGCGGCGGCGTCAGGGCGCCGACATCCAGGGCCTGCGTCGTGACATTGAGCAGATGCGACAGAAGGCGGCCGATCTCGGAGTAAAGGACGCGGATGAGCTGCGCGCGTCTCGGAACAGCGAGACCCAAGAGCTTCTCCGCCGCCAGGCAGAAGGCATGTTCCTGATTCATCGGCGCGACGTAATCGAGGCGATCGAAATAGGGCAGCGCCTGCAAATAGGTCTTGTATTCGATCAGCTTCTCGGTGCCGCGATGGAGAAGGCCGATATGCGGATCGACGCGCCTGACGACTTCGCCGTCGAGTTCGAGGATCAGCCGCAGCACGCCATGGGCCGCCGGATGCTGCGGACCGAAATTCAGCGTGAAATCGCGAAGGGCCGCCTCTGTCATCGTCTTTGCCTGCTTTATCGAACAGCAACCCGCTCGCGGACAATCCTGCGAGAAGCCCGGGCGAGCTATGGCTCGACGCCCGGCATGCGCGAAGGTTCCAATTCCGTGTGCGGATTCATGTGGGGGCCGGTTGCTTCATCACATGTTGTTACGAATTGTTAGCCGGCAGGGGTAACCCCTTGAAGAAAAGCATATTCGGCAAACTCCGTTAAGGAACTGAATGAACGGGCATGGCTTAGCTCCTTGACGGCTTCTTAAATGAAGGAGATTGCCATGCGGCTCAAAGCCATACTTGTCTATTCGATCGCCACTGCGGCGCTGGCGATCATTTCACCATCGGCGACGCCGATTCTCGACATGCCCACGGTCGCGCAAGCAAGAACCAGCGTGTCCATCAGCACCTTCTATGACGACTTGGCGCCCTATGGGAGCTGGACCAACTACGAAGACACCTATGTGTTCGTCCCTGCGGACGTGCCGGCGGATTGGCGTCCCTATACGGTAGGCCACTGGGTCCAAACCAAGCGCTATGGCTGGCTCTGGGTGTCCAATGAGCCTTTCGGCTGGGCGACCTACCACTATGGCCGCTGGGGATATGCTGAAGACATCGGCTGGTATTGGGTTCCCGGCAAACGCTGGGCGCCGGCTTGGGTAAGCTGGCGGCGCAGCAATGACCATGTGGTCTGGGCACCATTGCCGCCCGGCCGCGGCGATGACGTAGACGTCGTGGTCGAGGTCAGCGACATCCCCGACATCTATTGGGTGGCCGTGCCTTCGCGGGATTTCCTCGATGACGATCTGTCGGTCGTCGTCGTCAGTGATGACACCGAGCGCGTCCGCTTCGTCGAAGCCGCCGAGCCCGTCGGCAGTGTGGTTATCCAGAACAATGTCGTCGTCAACAACGTCATCGATGTCGACTATGTCGAGAAGGTGACAGAAAAGAAGGTCGAAACTGTAGAGGTGAAGCAGACCGACGATCCGAAACAGGTCGGCAAGGGAACGCAAGGCGAAGTCGCGGTTTTCAGCGGCGAAGTGACGGAAGACAAGGACGCCAAGCCGTCCCAGGTCAAGGACGTCGAAGAGGTCAAGAAGCAGAAGGCCGAGACGGGCGAAACGCCGCAAAGCCAGCAGCCGGCCACCGAAGGCCAGGGCACGACCCAGGAGCCGGGAACAACGACGACCGAGGGCCAGGAGCAGCCTACAAAGAAGAAGAAGGCCACCGGTACGGAAGAACCTGCCCAGCAGCAGGAAGCTCAGCCCGAAGAAGGCCAGCAGCCGATGAAAAAGAAGCAGCAGAAGGCGAAGGGAACCGAAGAGCCCGCTCAGCAGCAGGAAGCTCAGCCTGAAGAAGGCCAGCAGCCGGTGAAAAAGAAGCAGCAGAAGGCGAAGGGGACCGAAGAGCCCGCCCAGCAGCAGGAAGCTCAGCCTGAAGAAGGCCAGCAGCCGGTGAAAAAGAAGCAGCAGAAGGCGAAGGGGTCCGAAGAGCCCGCCCAGCAGCAGGAAGCTCAGCCTGAAGAAGGCCAGCAGCCGGTGAAAAAGAAGAAGTCCAAGGCTTCGGAGCAGTCCACTGAGCCGGAAGGAGCCCAGTCCGAACGGGGCCACGGCGAGCCGCCGGTGAAAAAGAAGCAGAAGGCGGCGCCTGAAGCGCCGGCGCAAAGCGAACAACCGCCGGCGCAAGGGTGTGATCCGGCCTCCGGCCAAGGCTGCTGAAGGCAGATCGTACAACAATTCAGCGCGTGGTCCTGCCGGATCACGCGCTGACATTTTGAGGGAGACATAAGCGGCGGTAGAGGGTGGAGGCCTTGCCTCCCTCGCCCCGGCACGCCAAATAGGGGCGCATGGCCAAATCAGCGTCCCAATTCGTTTGCCAGTCCTGCGGCGCCGTTTCGTCGAAATGGGCGGGGCGCTGCGACAATTGCGGCGAATGGAACACCATCGTCGAGGAAGCGGCTGCGGCACCCGTCTCGGGCGCCAAGGGTGCCAGCCTGCCGAAAGGCCGCGTGACGCGGCTCGTTGGCCTCAAGGGCGACACGGCGGCGCCGGCGCGGATCGAAACCGGCATCGCCGAGCTCGACCGCGTGGCGGGTGGCGGTTTCGTGCCGGGTTCGGGCGTGCTGGTCGGCGGCGATCCCGGCATCGGCAAGTCCACCCTCCTCCTTCAGGCCATGGCGGCGCTCGCCAATAAGGGCCGCCGGGTGATCTATGTCTCGGGCGAGGAAGCGATCGCGCAAGTGAGGCTCAGGGCCGAGCGGCTCGGCATCGCCGACACCGCCGTTTTGCTCGCCACCGAGACCAATGTCTCCGACATCGTTACGACGCTCAATGAAGGCGATGCGCCGGCCATCGCGGTGATCGATTCGATCCAGACCCTGTGGTCGCCGGTCATCGAGGCGGCCCCCGGCACCGTCTCGCAGCTCAAGGCGGGCTCGGAAGCGCTCATCCGCTTCGCCAAGCAGAAGGGCACGACCATCCTGCTCGTCGGCCATGTGACCAAGGAAGGCCAGATCGCCGGCCCCAAGGTCATCGAGCACATGGTCGACACGGTCCTCTATTTCGAAGGCGATCGCGGCCATCAGTTCCGCATCCTCAGGGCGGTGAAGAACCGGTTCGGCCCGACCGACGAGATCGGCGTGTTCGAAATGTCGGATGGCGGCCTCAAGGAGGTTGCCAATCCCTCGCGCCTGTTCATGGGATCGGGCGAGCATCCGACCCCGGGCTCGGCGGTCTTCGCCGGCATCGAAGGCACACGCCCCCTTCTCATCGAGGTCCAGGCGCTCGTCTCGCCCTCGCCCTTCGGCAATCCGAGGCGGACCGTTGTCGGCTGGGACGCCAACCGGCTCGCCATGGTCTTGGCGGTGCTCGAGGCCCGCGCCGGCGTGCAGGTCGGCAACCACGATGTCTATCTCAATGTCGCGGGCGGGCTCAAAGTGCGGGAAACCGCCGCCGACCTCGCCGTCGCCGCGGCCATTCTCTCCTCGCTCACCGGTACGATCGTGCCGCATGGCACGACACTGTTCGGCGAGATCGCGCTCTCGGGCGCCATCCGCCCGGTGTCGCTCGCGGAAGCACGTGTCAAAGAGGCACACAAGCTCGGCCTGAGAGAGGCCGTGACCGCCGCCCGGCCTGAGCTTTCCGGGCCAAAAGGCTTTAGAATCAAAGCATTGGAGACAATCAGCGACCTTGTGGCCTGGGCCGCCTCACAGCCGAAAGGGCTCGCCCGAATCGCCTAGCCCATGCCACAAAAGCTGCCTATAAGATCGCCGATAAACGCCCTTAATGGACGGACTGGCTAATGCCATTTCAACTGCTCGATCTCATTCTCGCCGGCATCATGATCATCTCGGGCCTGCTCGCGCTGATGCGCGGCTTCACCCGCGAGGTCCTCTCTCTCATCGCCTGGGGCGCGGCCGCGGTCGCGGCCTATTTCGCCATCCACTCGCGCGAGCTTGTCGGCATGGCGGGCCAATATCTCCAGCCCGAGATCGTGGCCAAGATCGCCGTCGGGGGTGCTGTGTTCCTCGTCGTGCTGATCGTCGTGTCGCTCATCAGCGTCAAGCTCTCCGATGTCGTGGTCGATTCCGCCGCCGGCGCATTCGACCGCACACTCGGCTTCTTCTATGGGCTGGGGCGCGGACTGGTGCTGGTCGTCATCGCCTATCTCTTCTATGGCTGGCTCATTCCCATCGACCGGCAAGAAGACTGGGTGAAGAACGCCCGCTCGCTGCCGATCATCCAGTCGGTCGGATCCGTCATTCTGGATCTGGTGCCGCCTGATATCGCCGAAACGCTGACCAACTCATCGATCCTCACCAACCAGACGCCCGCGCAGCAGCCGCCCGCGGCGCAGACCGGGAGCGGCGAGACGCAAGCCTCGCCGAGCGACGAGGAAGGCTACAAGAAGAACGAGTCGCAAGGCCTCGACCAGCTGATCCAGGGAACCCAGGGCAGCCAGGACAACCAGAACAATCAGAACAACCAGAACACGCCGCCTCCCGACAACCAGGAGCAGCCTGATTTCGGCGGCCAGACCAATCCCAATTGAGGACAGACGCAATGACGGCGCCGACGCCTGAATTCAATTTCGATCTCGACGGCGACACGCTGCGTGAGGAATGCGGCGTCTTCGGGATATTCGGGCATGACGATGCCGCGGCTCTGACCGCGCTCGGCCTCCACGCCTTGCAGCACCGCGGCCAGGAGGCGGCCGGCATCGTCGCCTTCAACGGCGAGCGCTTCAATTCCGAGCGCCGGCTGGGGCTGGTCGGCGATCACTTCTCGAACGAAGCGACCATCAATCGCCTCAAGGGACGGATGGCGCTCGGCCATGTGCGCTATTCGACGACCGGCGAAACCATTTTGCGCAATGTGCAGCCGCTCTTCGCGGAGCTCGCGACCGGCGGTCTCGCGGTCGCGCACAATGGTAATCTCACCAATGGCCTGACTCTCAGGCGCGAGCTCGTGGCGCAGGGCGCCATCTGCCAGTCGACATCGGACACGGAAGTCATCCTGCATTTGGTCGCTCGCTCGCAGAAGCCGCGCCTCGTCGAGCGCTATATCGATGCGCTGAGGGCGCTCGAAGGCGCCTATTCCCGGAAAGATGAAATCAGGCT
>JAKATG010000020.1:0-153084 GCA_021828105.1 Pseudomonadota bacterium | reverse complement strand
CCAGCCTCGCAATCCTGCCAACCAATGCGCAGCGCGTCCGATACCGCTTGCGCGAGCCGCCACGACGGCGGATGCCCCAGACTTGGACATTATTACCCGGACTGGCCTTATCTTAGCGCCTATGGGGCCTGACCCGGCCATCCAGCAAACAAGCCCATTATGTCCTGGATGGTCGCCTCAAGGGCGACCATAAAACAACGGCCGGACATCCGTCCGGCCGTGTTGCACGCATTCAAGCTGAACTGACGCCCTCAGTTGGGTCCGGAGTCCCCGTCGCCCGCCGGCCGTGATTCCGGGGCTGGCGCGCTCTCGGGAGCGGACGAACCCGTCACCGCGGCGACCGCCGCCTTGGCCGCCCGCTTGACGCTTCTCACCGCACGCCTCACCGGGCCTGCCTTCTTCGCAGCTTTCTTCTTCGCCGCCTTCTTCTTCGCCGGCCGGGCCTTGCGCGCCTTTACGGCTCTCGCCGAGCGGGCTGTCTTCTTGGCGGGCTTCCTTGCCGCCTTCTTCGACGAACGCTTGGCGGCTTTCTTAGCTTTCTTCGCGGCTTTCTTCTTAGCAACACGTCTAGCCATTTGACGCTTCCTTCTGATCAGCTGGGTACGATCATTGTCCCCAACGCTGTTTGTTCATCTGGGTTTCAACGCACGATTCGGTCAAGCACGCATAAGCCAAACATTGCCAGTTATGCGCAGTTCGCGTTATGCTATTTCAGATACAACGAGACAGCGAACTGACGAAGGAGACTCTGCACATGAAATTGAGCGCGCGCAATGTCCTTAAGGGGACTGTCGTCGAAATCAGCACAGGCGCCGTCACCTCGCATGTCCGTCTCGACGTCGGCGGCAACATCGTGACCGCATCGATCACCAATGAAGCCGTCACGGAGCTGGGGGTGAAGAAGGGGATGACGGCCTATGCCGTCATCAAGGCCTCCGATGTCATGGTCGCGGTGGACTGAAGTCATGCGCACCGCGCTTGCGGCGTTGGCTCTCTGTGTTCTGGCAGCCGCGGCGCAGGCCGAGGAGGCCCCCGCCTGCACCCAGTTCAAATGGCCGCTCGCCGCCGAAAGATCATGGTTCGAGGCGGGCAAATTGACCGAGCTGCAGTCGGGCGCGTCGGTCGGCGAGGCGGCCGATGGCGCTTTCGACCTTGCGCTCAAACCGAGCGCTGAGGTGAGTTTTGCGCTGCCGCCGGAAGGCAAGCCCAAGCCCGACAAGCCGTTGGGCGCGGTGCTGGCATTCAGCGTGGTCGCGAAGCCCGGCACCTATCAGGTGACGCTTTCGGACGAGGCCTGGATCGACATCGTCCAGGACGGCGCCTATCGCCCATCGCTCGAATTTTCCGGCGTCCATGGCTGCCCGGGTTTGCGCAAGAGCGTGCGCTTCGTCTTCAAGCAGGGCCCCCTGATTCTGCAGCTTTCCTCCGCGTCGGCGCCTTCGCTGAAGCTCGCCATCCGCCGGCTCCCATCGCCCTAAGCCCGCGCCGTCTATCGACAATCGGAACCCGGCCCTCCAATATGCGACCGATCAATGGAGTGGCGCGCCGGGGCGGGCCGCTTGCCCTAATTTCGAGCGAGACATGCTTCGTGGCCACCTTCCGCTATGGACCTGGCTCAGCCCCCTTGTTGGCTGGCTCCTCATTGCCACGTCCTTCGCCTATACCCTTCCCCTGTTCAATGTGGCGCTGGGCCTTGGCCTGATCGCCTGCGTGCTGGCGGCGGTGCATCATGCCGAGGTCGTCGCCCACCGGGTGGGCGAGCCCTTCGGCACCCTGGTTCTGGCCCTTGCCGTGACGGTGATCGAGGTCGCGCTCATCGTCTCCATGATGCTGACCGGCGGCGAGGTCACGGCGGCGCTGGCGCGCGACACGATCTTCGCCGCCATCATGATCATCCTCAACGGCATGATCGGGCTTTGCCTGCTGGTGGGGGGCTCGCGCCATGGTGAGCAGTCCTTCGGCCACTATGGCGTGAATGCGGCGCTGGCGACGCTGGCGGCCCTGTCGGTGATCACCCTCGTTCTGCCCAACACCACGACGACGACCGAAGGCCCGATGTATTCCACGAGCCAGCTCGCGCTCATCGCCGTCGTGTCCCTTTTCCTTTACGGCGCCTTCGTGCTTGTCCAGACGGTCCGGCACCGCGACTATTTCCTGCCCGCGGGGGCCGCGGCCCATGACGAAGATGCCCATGCGGTACCGCCGAGCGGGCGTGTTGCCGCCGTGAGCGCCGCCTTGCTGCTCGTCTGCCTCGTTGCGGTGGTGCTCCTCGCCAAACTGCTGGCGCCGGCCATCGAGGCGGGCGTCATGTCCGCGGGCGCCCCCAAGGCGGTCGTCGGCATCATCATCGCCGCCATCGTCCTCCTGCCCGAAAGCCTCGCGGCCTTGAAGGCGGCACGCGTCGACCGGCTGCAGACCAGCATCAACCTGGCGCTGGGCTCGGCGCTCGCCTCGATCGGCCTCACCATCCCGGCGGTTGCTGCGGTGTCGCTCGCCACCGGCTGGACCCTGGTGCTCGGCCTCGATTTCAAGGGCATGGTTCTGCTGGGCCTGACGCTCCTCGTCGCCACCCTGTCCTTGGGCACCGGCCGGACGACCATCCTGCAGGGCGCCGTCCATCTGGTGATCTTCGCCGTTTATCTGTTCACGACGATCGTTCCGTGAGACAGAAAGTGCCCAGACCCTCCTGCGCAGAACGGCGGTGGCTCGGGGTGGCGATCGCGGCCATCCGGTTGCTGCTGAGTTGCGTCGTCTTGACCCTCGCAGTCGGCATGGCAAGCGCCCAGGACACTTCCACGCCTTCCAGGCAGCCGCTTCGGGTTGGGGTTTACATCAGCCCTCCTTTCGTCATGAAGGAAGGCGACCGGTTCACCGGCATGGCTATCGAGCCGTGGGAAGCTCTCGCGGCGAAACTCAAGCTTCCCTTCGACTATGAAGAGGTTGCAACAGTAACCGACTTGATCGAGGCAACCTCCAGCGGAAAGCTCGACGTGGCCGTGACCAACCTGTCGATCACGGAGGCACGCATCGAGCGTATCGATTTCACGCACCCCTGGTACGACGCCGGCCTCCGTCTGATGGTCAACGACAATCACGCGACAAGTTTTTCAGACGTGTTCGCGGGGCTGCGCGACGCAGGATTCCTGCGCACTTATGCAATGCTTGCCGGCATCATAGTGGTGGCCACGTTTCTTCTGACCACCTTTGACCGGCGGTTCAACAGCGAATTTCCAAACCGATGGCGCGACGGGCTTGCGGATAATTTTTATCACGTCATGTCAGTCGCCACGTCCGGCAAGGCTCCGGCGCCCCGGCAACACGCTCACCGTCGTCGGCGCGACTTTCGAGCCCGACAAGTATGGTTTCGGGTTGCCGCTCCGAAGTGGCCTGACAAAGCCGCTGACCGTGGCCATCGTCGCGGCACACGAGAAAGTTGCTCTCGAAAACTTGCGGTTGAAGCACTTTAGCGACACGCCTTGAACCAGCGTTTCACTTCCTCGCAATCGGCGGTGTTGCAGTCTGACCGCAACACGTCTGCCATTCCATTACAGAGGTTTTTCCTTAGTCTGGGCCTTTTTTTGATCGGACTTCTGAGACTTGGGGGCGACCTTCGAAGCATGACGCTCGATCAGGATAAAGCTTGTATGTATCTCGGCATTCAAATGCGCGATCTGCCTTAAGCAGAGTGCGCGGGACAAGGCTGATCGACGGTTTTGTCAGCAATACGTGCGTCTGGTCAGAACACTTTCGCAACGTAGCTCTGGACCAGCGACTTGAAGCCGAGGCCGCCATTGTGCTTGGAGGCAGCTAGCTGCAAGTCGCCGCCGGACGAGGCGATGGCGAGGGACAGATGCTTGAGGCCCCAGCGCACATTGGTGCGCGCATCGGTGAGCTGGAAACATTCGCCCGTAAAGCCCATGACACGCGCCGTCTCGCATTTGAGCTGATAGACGCCAAACTCGCCGGCCAGTCCACGGGCATAAGGATCGTAGCCGGACTCGACAATGGCGATGCGCAGCGCAAACCATGTCGGAACACCGTAGGAAGGCGCGAGCTCGCGAATGATGTCGACCACATAGGCGGTGTCGTTCGTTTCATTCGGCTTGATCCGAAACTGGGGCACGGCGATCGGCAAGGGCGCGACGGGCTTGCCTGTCTGGCGCGGGCCGCTGCGCAGCGTCTTGGTCATCGACATCCAGGCTATGCTTGCCATCTTCTGCGCTGCGTCGGCCTTCCTTGGCGCAAAGATGGCCTCCTTTGCGGGGTCGATAGGCGCGGTTTCGATTACAAGGGGCTTGCCTGTCTCACGCGGACCGCTGCGCTGCGTCTTGGTCATCGCCATCCAGGCGATGCTTGCCTTCTTCAGCGCTGCGTCGGGCTCCTTTGGCGCAACAATCGCTTTCTCGGCACGGTTCGGTGACTTGCGGCTCCGAGCTTTGCCGAATTTGGTGGGCCTGATCTTCGTGCCGGATCTGAAGTATTTTTGTCGCGCCTCCCACCGTTGAGCATGCGCAATGGGGTCGTCAACTCTGCTTGCTTCAGCTTCGGGGGACGCAAAAAGGACAGCTCCGACCAGAAGTGCGGCTGGAATTGGCGCGTAGGCAGACCTCACAAGGTGTCCCCCCGTTACTCAACTATCCCCGGCCCACCAGTGTACCAGAGTTGGAACTCACGTCACGAAAAACCGACAGAGTGGGTTACCAGTCGGTGTACCGTGCCGAAATCCGGACCACAATCAAGTTGGACTATGGGCCAACCGCCCGTCACCGTCGCGCGCTGTGAAGGGACCCTGAGCGCACCTTCTACCGGCTGGAGCCGCGTACCTTGAGTCCGCTGTCCTATCGTTGGACGATTCGCCAAACGCCGATGGCGCGCGGGCCAGCGACGAACCCTCAAAAAAGCTTGAGGATTTACGCCGGGAACTGCTTGGGCAGGCCGGCAAGGCTCGGCTGTGCTGGTGCCGCGCCGGCCTCCGTCGTCGCGGCTACCCCTTGCGGCGCTTCGATGCGCGCCAGCATCGCACGGGCAAGCTCGCTGAGCGAGGGATCGCGGGCACCCATCACGAGAACGAGATCGCCCGGCCGTGCTTCCTGCGCGATCCGGCGCACCAGCCATTCGCGTGAGGGTGCGAATTCGGCATTGGCGCCGAGCGCTGAGATTTCCGCCACGATGTCGGCCGACGAGAAATCGCGCGTCGCGGTGCCGCCCACGAAGAAGACTTCGAGCATGAACAAGCGGTCATCCGGCCCGAGCTCGCGCGAGAAGGTCGCCACGAAGTCGCGGCGCAGGAAACGCGTCGGCCCGTAGCCGTGCGGCTGATAGATGGCGAGCACGCGTCCAGCGCGAAGCTTCGCCGTTCTGATCGCGGCGGTAATCTTCTCTGCATTGTGGGCGAAATCATCAATCACTTCGACGCCCTGCGCCTTGCCGACACTCTGGAAGCGCCGCCCGATCCCTGAGAAATTCGCGAGCGGGCCCGCCATATCTTCCAGCGCCACGCCGATCACGCGACAGGCGGCGATCGCAGCAAGCGCATTGGCAACATTGTGCGTGCCGGGCACCGACAGCTCGAAATGCGTGTCCTCCACGCGGAAGCGGCTCGAATCGGGTCCAAGCTCGACATCCTCGCCACGGATCTGGGCGCGTGGGCCGAAGCCGAAACGAAGTGCTCCGCCCGCGAGCTGGTCGAGATTCTCGGCATCGCCCACCACCAGCGCCTCACGCGCGCGGGCGCGCAGCGTGGCGAATATCGCCGCGACCTCCGCCATCTCCTTGTGGTCGCGCTGAAGATTGAGAATCACCCCCAAGGCCGGCGTATAGCGCACAAGCGAGCCGTCGCTCTCGTCGGCCTCGACCACGAGCAGGTCCGATCGACCTGCCCAGGCATTGCCGGGCAGGCCTTGCGCCGACAATTCCGGCAGATCGCCGCCGGTGATCACCGACGGGTCGCGGCCGGCCCCGCTCAGGATGGCGAAGATCATCGCCGTCACCGTCGATTTGCCGCTGGTTCCGGTCACGGCGATCGTGCGATAGGCGGCGACGAAATGCGCGAGCATCTCGGATCGATGAATGACGGGAATACCTAGGGCGCGAGCCGCGACGACGTCGGCGACCTGATTCTCGACGGCCGTCGAGACGACGAGCGCGGCGCAGTCAGGACCAAGCCCGCTCCCGTCCTGCGGCAGGATCTCGATGCCGAGCCGTTCGAACTGGGCGCGCAAGGTGGCGCGCTCGCCGCGGTCGAAGGCGCGGTCGCTGCCGCTCGCCTTGCCGCCGGTCATGGCCTGGAATTGGGCCAGCGCGCTCATGCCGGAGCCGCCTACGCCTGCATAGTGGAAGCGACCTCCGCCCTTCGGGTCAGGGATGCTTGGCGCATCGGGTGCAGCGACGAAGACGAAATCGCCTTGCCGCAGTCGGCCAAATAGCTCGCACACATCCGCATTCGAGAAGCGCACGCAGCCATGCGACGCGGGCCGGCCAAGCAGGCTCTCGTGATTCGTGCCGTGCAGATAGATGTAGCGCTGAAGCGAGTCGCAGCCCGGCCCGCGATTGACGCCCTCCTCGAGCCCCTCGAGGGTAAGAATGCGCGTGAGGATCAGATCGTCCTCCAACGCCTCTCCGCCCCACGTCTCGCCGGTCGGCTCGCGCGAGGCGAACACGGTGCCGGGTGCCGCAT
Source organism: Pseudomonadota bacterium (assembly GCA_021828105.1). Taxonomy (GTDB): domain Bacteria; phylum Pseudomonadota; class Alphaproteobacteria; order Rhizobiales; family Aestuariivirgaceae; genus Taklimakanibacter. The sequence continues at coordinate 146,408 of JAKATG010000020.1, read as the reverse complement.
CCTCGCCGATCCACGCGCTGACGCGGTGCCAACCCGGCGGCGTGCGAAAGGAACCTTCCTTGCCGCCAATCCCGGCACGGGCGGTGGAGACCGGCCAAGCCCCGGCGGCCTTTCCATCCTCGAGCCAGACGGCGAGCTGGCGTTCGGGGTCGACAACGAGCAGCCGTGCAGGCAGCACGGCCGGAGCGCCTGCGCGCATGAGACCCTGACGCACGAGATCGAGGGCGCGGGCAGTGAGCAACGGGCTGGGCGGATAAGACATGCGCGCACTCTGCCATAAGTGGGTGTGGTGGCAAGCGTGTGATGGGTTGCTGGGTGAGACTTACCTACAAGGCAGCAACATGCGCCGTGCCGATATCACTCTTGGCCAGGGCCACCGACTTGATGACGGCGTGGACTTGGGCGCCGGGCTCGAGGCCGAGCGCATCGACGGAGCGCCGCGTGAGGCGCGCCAGCAGGCGATCCGACCCCGCCTGAAGCTGGACGATTGCACCCGGACCTTCGCCCATTCTCACCTCGGTCACCGTCACCGGCAGGATGTTCAACGCCGAGAGCCCTTCCGGGCGGGCACGCGCGAGGATCACTTCCTGCGCCGGGATGCGCAGGCGCAGTATATCGCCCGGGTGAGCCTCGATCCGCGGCAGCCAGAGCCTGCCAGCCGATACGGCGAGCTCGGTCAGGCCGTCCTCATGGTGAGCGACGACGCGCGCCTCGACTACGGCACCGGCCTCGCGTGGACCGACCATGGGCACGGCATCGGGATCCGACAGGACATCAACCGCGGACCCTGCCCGCAAGACCCGGCCGCCGCGCAGCACCACCATGTTCTGCGCCAGCCTTGCGACCTCGCCCACCGAATGGCTGACATAGAGGATCGGGACCCGCGACTGATCGCGCAGGCGCTCCAGATAAGGCAGGATCTCGGCCTTGCGCGCATCGTCGAGCGCGGCGAGGGGTTCATCCATCAGGAGGATCTTGGGCGCCGTGAGCAGCGCCCGGCCGACCGCCACACGCTGCTTCTCACCTCCCGAAAGTGCCGACGGGCGGCGCGACAGCAGCGGCGCCAGGTCAAGCGCCGCTATGATTTCCTCCAGGCCCGGACCATTGAGGCCCTTCGCCCGTCGCCAAGCATAGCTCAGATTCCCCGCAACGCTCAGATGCGGAAAGAGGCGCGTATCCTGGAACACATAGCCCACGCCGCGCCGCTCTGCCGGCACCCGGCTGCTCTCGTCCTGCCACACTTCGGAGCCCATCAGCACGCGGCCGCGGGCGCGGGTCTCGAGCCCCGCGATCACCCTGAGCAGCGTGCTCTTTCCGGATCCTGATGGGCCGAAGAGCCCGGTCACACCGCTGAGCGCGAATTCCTGCGCGACCTCGAGGGTGAAATCGCCATAGCTCACCCGGATATCGACCAGGAGCGTCATGACGCATCACACATGGATGGGAAATCTTCGATTGACCGTATAGACGAAGAGCAGCACGAGAAAGGAGAAGACCAGGAGGCCCGCCGACAGCACATGGGCGCTCGTATAATTGATGGTCTCCACATGCTCGTAGATGGCGATGGAGATCACCTTGGTCTTGCCCGGGATATTGCCGCCCACCATCAGCACCACGCCGAATTCGCCGATCGTATGGGCGAAGCTCAGGACCGCCGCCGTCAGGAAGCCGCGCGCGGCCATGGGCGCGGCGACGGTGAAGAAGCGATCGAGAGGCCCGGCGCGCAGCACCTGGGCGGCCTCCAGCGGATCTCGCCCCACGGCCTCGAACGCCGCCTGCAGGGGCTGGACCGTGAAGGGCATCGAATAGAAGACGGAAGCGACGACCAACCCTATGAATGAAAAGGTCAGCGTCGTGCCCGTCATCTGCACCCAGAAGCCGCCAATGGTGGATTTCGGGCTGAGCATGACCAGAAGATAGAAGCCCAGCACAGTCGGCGGCAGCACCAGGGGGAGCGCGGTCAGGGCCTCCACCAGAGGCTTCACCCGGCTTCTGGTATGCGCCAGCCACCAGGCGATGGGTGTGCCGAGGACAAGCAATATTGCCGTGGTGATCGCAGCAAGCTGAAGGGTGAGCCAAAGAGGGCCGAGATCAGGCAGGTCCATGCCTTACTCGGTACCATAGCCGAAGGACTGCGCGATAGCCCTTGCCCTTTCGCCCTTGAGATACTCCAGGAAGGCCTTGGCGGCTTCATTGCCCTCGCCCGCCTTCAGCAGGATCGCATCCTGCTTGATCGGCTTGAACATCTCCTGCGGCACGTCGTAACGCGAACCCTTGGGCTTGCTCCCCGGAATGTCCAGGGCCGAAGTGGCGACGAAGCCCATTTCGGCCGCTCCGGTATCGACCAGCGAGAAAGCCTGGCCGATATTCTGGCCCATCACGATCTTGGGCTGGATCGTCTCCCACAATCCCATTGCGGTCAGCGCCTCGCGCGCCGCGACGCCGTAGGGCGCAAGATCGGGATTGGCGATCGCAACGTGAAGCGTGCTCGGGGCGCTCAGGGCCGCCTTGGGGTCCGGCCCGATCCTCTGGGCATCGGCACTCCACAATGACAGCTTGCCCACGGCATAGGTGAACTGGGTGCCGGCCACGGCCTTGCCTTCCTGTTCGAGCTTTGCGGGCGTCTTTGCATCGGCCGAGAGGAGTATGGTGAAGGGCGCCGCCTCGCCGATCTGCGCATAGAGCTTGCCGGTCGAGCCCGTGGTGATCTGCAGTTTGTGTCCGGTCTCTTTGGTGAATTCAGCACCGATGGCTTCGACGGCGCCCGCGAAGTTGGCGGCAACCGCCACAAGGGCCTCATCCGCACGGGCCGCAATAGAGCCGAGCATTGAAAAGCAAGCGAACGCAAGAAGGCGCAAGATAAAAGCGCGAAACATGAGAGTCTCCGATCGATATATCCTATTGGATATTACGACACGGAACCAGGATGGCAAGCGTCATATTTCAACGGATATATCGTAGAGGCTAAGGCACCTGATGGCGGTCAAGGATTGAGCGGCGGCAGCGCGGCGGGACGCAACCTCTCTGTCCTGCGGGCCAGCCACTTGTTGCGCGCCTGCGCGATCCCGGCGAGGAGCTCGCTTGCATCATAGGATCCGGTGGCTGCTGTCGCCGCGAAGAGCCTCGCTTCGAGCCGCTCATATTGCGCCAGCGCGGCGCTATCGCCGCCACGGCTGAGCCACTCTCGCAGCGGCGCCGTCTTGGCGCGGTCCGCCCAGGACTGGAGCGCCGCATAGACGGGAGCGCCCTCGCCGCTCCGGCAGGCCGAGGAGAATTGCCGGAAGGAATAGGCTTCGGACTGCTCGTAGCGCTGCCGGCACGCCTGCCGCCACTGGCGCAGCCCTCGCCACAAGGCTGGCACGAGCCAGGCGAGAAAAGCGAGTGCGGCAAGGCCCGCCGCCCAAGGCAGGAGCCGCAGATAGTCAGGTCGCTTCGGCGCCTCCTCGGTGATCTCGGGCGGCTTGATGGCCGGGGTAAACCCCGCCGTGGCCGCGACCGACACGGTGACCTCGGGCGCCTCAGCCACTTCGTTCTTCTGCGTCGCGGGGTCGTACCAGGATATCTCGATCGCCGGCAGCCGGTAGCTTCCGGCCTTCTCGAATTCATAGGTCACGCGATCGACGCGCGTGCCGCCGATCGACCCTTGTCCCTGATCCATCTTGTCGCTCAGCACCGGATCATGCGGATAGAGACGCACTCCCTCGGGCGCGGTGAACTCGGGCACGGGGATCATCATCGCCTGCATCCCCAAGGCCTCGACTGTGACCGTGCGCACCAGCGTATCGCCTCCCTTGAGGTTTTCGGGGTCGCGGTCGAGCTTTTGCGTGACGGTGATCCGCTGTGCCGTCGCCGGCGTGCCTGGCGGCGCGCCCGCGACCCTGAATTTCTGCGGCGGCAGTGTCACCGAGCCTTCGCTTCCGGGCTGGCCGGGCACCGCCGCATAGATGAAGGTGATTTTCGCCGGCGGCAAAGTGAAATCGCCGCCTGTTTGCGGGGTCACGATATAGGTCCGACGGATGCCGGCATAGCTCTGGCCCTCGATCGTCTCGACCAGATTCTGCGCGCCCGTATCGGGCAAGGTGACGATCGCATTGGGCAGGTCGAAGAGCGGGAATTTCGGCGGCGACAGGAAGAAATTGGGCGCCAGCACGTCGACCTGGACCTGCACCTGCTGGCCGGCGGCGATCGGCGGCTGCGTCAGGATCTCGACTCTCACCAAAGGCTCGGCCGCATGGAGCCCGGCCGAGGCCGTGAGCAGGAAAAGCAGGAAAGCGAGGCTGCGCAAGATCATGGCTTCGCCCCTTGCACCTCGATGGCGAATTTGCGCGCCAGAAGATCGGTCGGCGTGATCTGGATGTTGCGCATCCACATATCGGCCGTCTGCTGGGCGAGATCGACCTTGCCTGCCTTGCCCTTGCTGCCCTTCTCGTCGAACTGGATCTGGTCCGGCTTGAGATTGGGCCCTTCTTCCTGCTCCTGTTCCTGGTTCTTGCGATCGGTGATGAGCTTCCGGACGAGCGCCAGATTGGCTTCCGCCGCGGGCCATCCCGGCCGCAGTTTCAGCGCCTCGGTGAAGCTTGCCGCCGCATCGTCGAGCCGGTCGAGATGTGCCAGCGCATTGCCCTGGTTGTAGGCGCTCTCGGCGGTGCGCACTTGCGCGAAGGAATCGAGCGCCGCGCCGAACTGTCCGGCGCGATAGAGCGCCACGCCGCGCCACATCGGATCCGTGAAATGCTCGGCTGCCCTCGCATAATCGCCCTTCTCGAAAGCGAGCCTCCCCTGCTGGTCGGGCGTCAGCCACAGATCGATGAAGGTCGTTTCCGCGGCCTGGGCCTTGCCGGGCAGCAGCAGGGCGCCGCCCAGTACCGCCGCGAAGACCCATTGCACCGACCAGCCGCGCCGGAACCAGAAGGCGCTCATCAAGGCCAGGGGAATGGTGAGCCACCAGCCGGCATCGCGCCAGCGCGTCTGGCCTTGCGCGAGCTTGGCCTGGAGATGCGTGCGGATGCGCGACACGATCCAGCGCACATCGCTGTCATCGGGCGTGATGGTGGCGACGGCGATGCCGGCATCCCTGCCGAAATCGCGCAATTGCGCGACATCGAGCTTGGCCAGCACGCGCCCGCCGGCATCGCTCAGATACTGTCCCTCGCCGGTCTTCACCGGCCCGCCCTCGGCCGTGCCGACGCCCAGCACCATGATCTCGTTGTTGCCGCTCTGGCGCTTGAAGACGTCGATCGCGGCGGGCTCGATGCCGTCGGTCAGGAACAGGATGGTACCCGGCACGTCTTCGCGGGCAAGTCCCTGCTCAGCGGCCTCCAGCGCCTTGGCGGTATTCTTGCCGGCGACCGGCATGATGCGGGTCTGGAGCGCCGCTACATAGGTGTTGACGAGGCCCGCATCGTCAGTGAGCGGCAGCACCATATGGGCGCTGCCAGCATAGGCAAAGACGGCGGTTCGCGCGCCCGGCCGCTGCTTCAGGATGTCCTGCACCTTGAGCTTCACCCGTTCGAGGCGCGACGGTGTGATGTCGATCGCATCCATGGTCGGCGACAAGTCGATGGCGATCGCCAGGGGCGCCTTGTCCTCGACGAAAGGCGGCTGCTGGCGCTGCCAGGTCGGCCCCGCGGCGGCGACGGCACCGAGGGCAATGACGAGGCCGACGAAATGCACGGGCTGCCAGCGCCCGCTGCCGTGGCGCTCGATGAGCAACCGGTCGAGCAGATGCGGCGCGATGAGGTCCTTCCAGCGGGTGCGGGCATCGCCCCGGCGGGTGATGAGCAAGACGAGCGCCGCCGCGGCAAGGATCGCCAAGAGCCACCATGGCCTGAGGAAATGGAAATCCCCGATCATGACGCGGTCCGCGCCCGCGGGCCCAGGCTCGCGAAGAGCCAGGCCAGGGCATGATAGAGGAGCGCCAGGATCAGGGCGGCGCCCAAAGGATAGTGGAAGAGCTCGATCACCGGGCGCCAGGAGAGCGTCTCCTGATTGGCCGGCGTGATCTCATCGAGCGTCGCATAGATGTCGGCGAGCTGCGCCTGGTCCTCGCCCAGGAAATAGCGACCGCCGGTCGCGCCGGCGACCTTCTGCAGTACCTCCGTGTCGAGCCTGTCCTCGCCCGATGCTTGCGGATCGCCGATGCCCACCGTGTGGACCACGATGTTGTTGCGCTTGGCGATGTCGGCGGCGCGGTCGGGCGGCATGCGGCTCGCCGTGTCGTTGCCGTCGGTCAGGAGGACGAGCACCTTCTCCGGAGCCTTGCTGTCGGCGAACATCTTGATGGCGAGGCCGATCGAATCGCCAAGCGCGGTGCGCGGTCCCGCCATGCCGGGCAGTGCCTCGGCGATCATGGTCTCGACGGTCTGATGGTCGAGGGTAAAGGGAACGAGCGGATAAGGCGCATCGCCGAAAGCGATGAGGCCTATGCGGTCGCCTTGCCGTCGCTTGACGAAGTCGCCCACCACCTGCTTCACCGCCGCCACACGCGTCTCCATCTGCCCTGCGGGATCGCGGAAGTCGCGCGTGTCCATGGACTGCGACAGGTCGAGCGCCAGCAGCAGGTCGCGCTGCGGCTCGGTCTTGGTGACCGGCGGCTCGACATATTGCGGCCGCGCCAGCGCCAGCACGATGAGGAACCAGCACAAGGGCGCCAGCAGCCTTTGCGCCCAGTTGCGGCGCGGAACGATCGAGCCTTCCGTCGGCTTCACTCCGGCGGCTTCCGCGACCTCGTCGAAGAACGGGATGCGCAGCGCCGCGACCGTCTTGCGATAGGCCGGCACCAGCCACCAGACCAGCACCGGCAAGGGCAGCACGGCAAGGAGCCAGGGCTGGTCAAGCTGATACATGATGCCTCTCGATCCAGTGCCGCGCCGCATCGGCGAATTGCCGCGCATCGTTTTCCTCTATGCCGGCGAGCGCAGCATCCGCGTGGTATTCGAGGTCATCGAGAAACCGCGACGCGGGCTCCGCCACAAGACGGCCGCCATCATGCTCAGCGAGGAAAGCGAGCCAGGCCTTGCCGGAGAGCGAAGCCGTGGTAGTGCGCGGCCAACCCTTGAGCGCGACGCGCTTGAGGAGCTCAGCGATGCCGGCGATCGCCTCTGCGCGGGTTTCAGCGGTACCGAGTGTCGCCTCGATCGAACCGAGGTCGGCGAGCGCCTCGCGGCGATAGCGGTTGGCGACATAGCGCTGATGTCGTCGCAGCAGTCCCCAGGCGATGAGCGCCAGAAGGAGGAGCGCCAGCGCCAGCCAGCCCCAGGTCTGCGGCAGCCAGGAGACCGGCTCCGGCACGACGATGTCGTTGAGCTTCTCCAGCGCAAGCCTGGTCAGGGGATCGGGTCCGGGCGGCGCGGTCTCGTCCATCTTCAGCGTCTCCTTTGCCGCCAGGCCAGCTGCCCGAGGGTGCGGCGCAATTGCGGCGCGGTTTCCTCGGCCGCCGAGACGAGCAGCATGGGCAGGCCGAGCTCCTGCTGCCAGGCGAGCAGTTCCTCGCCATGCTGTCGGGCAAAATCGGTGATGCCGGTCCGCACCCTTCCATGCCCCATCGCGAGCTCGGCCTGCAGATTGCCGCCCGAGACGACGATCTCGCCCGATTCCGGCAGGTCCAGCATGAAGGGGTCATAGACGAGCACCGCGATGACGTCGTTGCTGACGGTGAGCCGCAGCAGCAAATCGCGGGTGCGCGGGCCATGGCCTTCGAAATCGCTGATGACGATCACCAGATGGTCGTGATGCGCCACCCTCGCCACCGTCTCGAGCACCTTGTCGAGCTGCGCCGTGCCGCGTTCGATTTCGAGATCGGCGGCAAGCTCGCCATTCTGCCGCGCCAGCGCTGTGGCAAAGCCGATGACGGCGGCCCGGCTTCTATGCGGCACCAGTTCGTCGATGCGGCTGTCATTGAAGATGAAGCCGCCGACCCGGTCGCCCAATGCCATCACGCGCCAGGCGCAGAGCGCTGCCGTCTCCGCCGCACTCACCGATTTCATCATCAGGCGGCTGCCGAAGAACATGTTCATGCGCTGGTCGACGACGATGAGTGCCGGCCGGTCCCTTTCCTCGTCATAGACGCGCACGAAGGGCTTGCCGCTGCGCGCCGTCACCCGCCAGTCGATGCTGCGGATGTCGTCGCCCGGCAGATAGTTGCGCAATTCCTCGAAAGCGAGGCCGCGCCCGCGCATATGGGAAGCATGCCGGCCGGCGAGCAGACGGTTGACCGGCCGCTTGCGCAGGAACCCGAAGTCGCGAGCCTGGGCCTCGAGCGCCACCAGATCCTTGGCCGTGACATGGACACCCTTGTCGGGACCCGCGGCGGCGAGCTGCGGCCGCGCGACACCTTTGGAACGTCCGAGCGCCGACAGCGAATACGCCATGGAACCTCCGTTCAGGCCACCGCCACCAGCTCGACGACGCGGTCGATCACCTGATCGGCGCTCACCCCCGCCGCATGCGCCTCATAGGAGAGGATCAGCCGGTGACGGAACACGTCATGCACCACCGCTTTCACATCGTCGGGGCTGACATAGTCGCGGCCGGTGAGCCAGGCTTTGGAGCGCGCCACCTTGTCGAGGCCGATCGAGCCGCGTGGGCTGACGCCGACCTCGATCCAGAGGCCCAGATCCTTGTCGAGCTTCTTTGCCTCGCGCGTCGCATAGACGAGCGCCACGATATAATTCTCGACCGGCTCGGCGATGGTGATCCGGCCGATCTCCTGGCGCGCGTCGAGCACCGCCTTGGGATCGAGCTTGGCGGGCGCGTCCTTCTTGCCGCCGCTCTGGCCGCCATTCTCCTCGCTGCGCACCAGCCGCATGATCTCAGCTTCCGCCTCGCGCGCCGGATAGTTCACCTGCACATGCATGAGGAAGCGGTCGAGCTGCGCCTCGGGCAAGGCATAGGTGCCCTCCTGCTCGATCGGGTTCTGCGTCGCCATGACCAGGAACAGCTCGGGCAGACCATGGCTCTCGCCGCCCACCGTCACCTGACGTTCCTCCATCGCCTCGAGCAGGGCCGACTGCACCTTGGCGGGCGCGCGATTGATCTCGTCCGCCAGCACCAGATTGGCGAAGACCGGGCCGGGCTGGAACTTGAATTCGCCCTTGCCGCCTTCGCTGTAATAGATCTCCGAGCCGGTAATGTCGGCGGGCAGGAGGTCGGGTGTGAACTGGACGCGCGACAGCTTGGCGTCGAGATTCTTGGCGAGGCTCTTGATCGCCCGCGTCTTGGCGAGGCCCGGCAACCCCTCGACCAGAAGATGTCCGTCGCTCAAGAGGCCGAGCAGCAGGCGTTCGACCATCGCCTCCTGGCCGATGATCGATTGGCTGATGCGCTGGCCCAGCGCCACGATGTCGTCGCGTGCCGTCATTGCCCCTCTCCGCTGGTGAACCATTCGTAATAGGCATTGCCGCTTTGAGCGGCGGCGACCTTGCGCATCTGGATCTGCCAGCCTTGGCGATCGCCGGTATAGGCATAGACGCCGGCCTGATAGAAGGCATCGAGGAGATCGCGCTCGCGGCGCATCTCGGCCTCGAATGCGGCATCGCTACCCGTGACGGGCGGATCATGGCGCAAGGCGAAGAGCTCGATCAAAATGGGCACGAAGGCATCGGGCCGGACCCAGGGCGCATATTCGATGCGCGGCTGGTCGTCGGTGACCGGCAGGGCATTGCCCGCGAAGGTGACGAGGCTCCCGCGGTCGGCGATCCAGGTCGCGAGCAGCGCCGCAGGCGACGTGATGCCGACCTCGCCGAGCGCACCGCGAATGGCGGGGTCCGCAAATCGATTCGAGATCGTCTTCAGATCGAGCGGCATCGGCGCGAAAGAGCCGATCAGCAGCATCTCATGCAGCTCGGTCGTCCACAGCGAGGCATAGGGAAAGACATCGATGAAGCTCTTCACCAATGCCCGCGTGTCATCGCCATTCTGCGTCGGCAGCGGCAACCATTGCGCGACCATGCCTTGGGGTTCGAGCCGCGACGCCGCAAGCCTATAGAAATCGGTCGAATAGAGATTGGCGACGCCCGCCGCCGAGGGCGGCGGCGGCTCCAGCGTGATGAGGTCGTAAGTGTCGGCGCTCTGCAGGAGCTCGCGCCGCCCGTCTCTGAGACGGATATCGATTCGCGGATCGCGATCGGCGCCGTAATTGCCGGTGAAGTGCGAAGCGGCGCGCTTGACGCCTGGCAGCAATTCGGCCGCCACCCGTCGCTCCAGGCTCGCGACATTGAGCAAGGCGCCGGCGGTGATGCCGGTGCCGAGACCGACGACGAGCGCGGATTTTGGCTCGCTCTGATGAATGATGAGCGGCAGGAGCGCCTGGAGCCGCATGTAGCGCAGCGACGGCAGCGAGTCGCCGGTATTGGAGACACCCTGGATGTAGAGCCGGCGGAACGTCCCCTTGCCGCCTTTCTGCTCGACCACCGCCACCGTGGCGCCCCGCCCTTCCTCATAAAAGACGACCTCGCCCTTGCGGGCCGCGGGCAAGAGTGTCGCGAGCTTGTCGGTGGGGATAAGGGCCGCCGTCACGCCGATGGCGACAGCGACAGCGAGCGTGCCGGCCATGAGCCGGCGGTTCTTACGTTGCGGCAGGACGGCGATAAGGCCAATGGCGGCGGCGGTGACCGCGAGTATCGCGAGCGTCCGCATCAGGCCGAATTGCGGCACCAGCACAAAGCCGGTCAGCACGGTGCCGGCGATCCCGCCCAGCGTGTTGAGCGCCGCCACCACGCCGACGCCCTGCCCGATATGCCCGTCGGCGACGATGAGGCGCAGCGCCGCCGGAAAAGCAGCGCCGAGGAACAAGGTGGGGAGAAAGATGACAGCCAGGGCGGCGACGGCGAAGCGCGCGCACATGCGGGCGAGATCGTTGCCGGTCAGTGCCCATGCCGTCCTTTCGGCAAGCGTCTGGAGATCGACGAGCCAATCGCCGAGCAGCGCCATCTGAAGAAGCGCCGCGAGCCCGGCAAGCGCGATGAGGAGGCCGAAGACGCCCCAGGGATCGCGCGCGCGATCGGCAAGACGTGCGAACAAAGCGGCGCCCAAAGCGAGGCCTGAGAGATAGGTCGCCAGCACCACCGAGAAGGCAAAGGCGCGTGTGCTCATGAACTGCACGATGGCTTGCGACCAGACGACCTCGTAGCCGAGCGCCACGCCACCCGCGACTGCATAAAGCGCGATGGCGAGCTTCGCATCGCGTGAGAAACGGGCGGCCGCCTTCGCGGTCTCGGGGTGAGACGACGCGATACCGCGATCGGCAAGCACGGCGCCTGCCGCCGCCACGAGCCCGATGGCGGCGGCGGCAAGGCCGGTGCCTTTGATGCCGAGGCTCGGGATGAGCAGGAAGGAGGAGGCGAGCGCCCCGGCAATGGCGCCGAAAGTATTCGCGGCATAGAGCCCGCCGCCCTTGCGGCCGATGGTGGCGGCCGACGCCGTCAAGGCGCGGACCAGCACCGGCAGCGTCCCGCCCATCAGGAAGGCGGGGATGCCGACCAGAACGAAAACCATCAGCCAGGCCAGTGGTCCGGCACTCGTTTCGAGTGCTGCGAACCAGGGAGCCGCCGCCGCCAGCAGCCAGGTTGCGGCAATGCCCAGCAGGGCGACGCCGGTCTCGAGCCCGGCATAGAAGAGGAATGGTCTTGGGGTCCGGTCGGCCGCGCGCCCGAGCACGAGACCGCCCAGTGCAAGTCCGGCAAAGAAGGCGCTGACTCCGACCGTCACTGCGAAGATATCGATGCCGACGACGAGCGAGAGCTGTTTGATCCACAGGATCTGGAAAGTGAGTGCCACGAGGCCGGAGCCGAAGAGCAGCAGCGCCGGCCACAGAGCTCCCAGGCTCGCGGCTCTTGGAATTCCCGCCACGCGATCTCGCTCCACGCTAGTGATCGCGCCTTTCATGCCGGATGGCCCAACGCCACGTTGTCGTCTCGCGCTGCCATGGAGAACCTTCTGTCATGGAGATGAAGGCGCATCGGATTTGCAGCCGATGCGTCCCTCGCGATGCGTTGCCTGCGCTGGCTTTGCTCTATTGTTTCTAGTTCATGGATTTGTTCAACGCCTCCAGCATCTGATCGACGCTGAAGCTCGCCGGCCGCTGACTGGGCGGATAATCCTTGAAGGTCCCAAGGAAAGGCGCGACGCGATACACGCCATACTGGATCAGATAGGCATTCTGGGCCGTCCAATCATAGTACTGATCCGATACGACATCGGCGCGCTCAAAGGGATCCATGCGCAGATTGAAGACCTTCGGGGCGCGCAAGGGGGTGAAGGGATTCGCCCAGACTACGAAGCCGCCCGGAGCACGCTGCTCCGAGAAGACGATTTTAAAGTTATTGTACCGATAGGAAACCAGCTCACCATCGTCATTGAAGTAGTAGAAATCCTGGCGCGCCGATTTCGGCTGCTCACCGGTGAGGTAAGGCAGCTGGTTATAGCCGTCGAGATGGACTTTGGCGTCCTTGTCGCCGAGCTTGGTGCCCTTCATGAGGCGATCCTTGACGTCCTTGTCGCCCGCGGCAGCCAGCAATGTCGGAAACCAGTCGAGACCGGAGATCATCTCGTTGGAGACCTCGCCCGCCTTGATCTTGCCCGGCCAGCGGATCATCGCCGGCACGCGGAAGGCGCCCTCCCAGTTGGTGTTCTTCTCGCTGCGGAACGGCGTCGTCGCGGCATCGGGCCATGACCACTGGTTGGGGCCATTATCCGTGCTGTAGACGACAATCGTATTGTCGGCGATCTTCAGGTCGTCGAGCGCCTTCAGGAGCTTGCCGACATCGCCGTCATGCTCGATCATGCCGTCGGCATATTCGTTGCCCGGCATGCCGCTCTGGCCCCGCATGGATTCGCGCACATGGGTGAAAGCGTGCATGCGCGTCGTGTTCATCCAGGTGAAGAAGGGTTTTCCGGCCTTGACCTGCTTCTCCATGAAGGTGATGGCCGCCGCCGTCGTCTCGTCGTCGATGGTCTCCATCCGCTTCCGGTTCAGCGGTCCCGTGTCCTCGATCTTGCCGTCGGCAGAGCTGTGCAGCACGCCGCGCGGCGCGTTGCTCTTGACGAAAGTCGTGTCGTCCTTGGGATAATAGGGCCGTTCCGGCTCCTCCTCGGCATTGAGGTGATAGAGATTGCCGAAGAATTCGTCGAAGCCGTGATTGGTCGGCAGGTATTCGTCGCGATCACCCAGATGGTTCTTGCCGAACTGCCCGGTCGCATAGCCGAGCGGCTTGAGGGCTTCGGCGATGGTCACATCGCGCGCCTGAAGACCGACCGTGGCACCCGGTATGCCGACCTTGCACAGGCCGGTGCGCAGGCACACTTGTCCGGTGATGAAGGTGGAGCGCCCCGCGGTGCAGCTGTTCTCACCGTAATAGTCGGTGAACATCATGCCTTCCTTGGCGATCCGGTCGATATTGGGAGTCTTGTATCCCACGACACCCATGGAATAGGCGCTGATATTGGTCTGGCCGATATCGTCGCCGAAGATGACGAGGATATTGGGCTTGGCCCCATCCTGGGCCTGGGCCTCAGAGACCGCGACCAGCGACGACGACATCATCATCGACGTCGCCAGCATCGCACCGGCAAACAGCCCGCCGGCGAGGCGATTCAGGAAGGTCGTCTCTTCTGATGACGGGACATTTTCTGTCACGACACCGCATTCAGGCGCTCGCTTTTGCATGATCAGGCCTCCTGGTTGTATGACCGGGCCTCCTGCTCTCCAGCTCCGCCGTTCTGCGCGCAGGTGGCGTTTGTCCGATCATTCCCATCAGGAGCGAAATATTCTAGTTGGACCTAGGGCCAACGGACCTTGAGGGCTAAAGCGGAAAGAAGATCAAAAGAAAACCGGGCCCTGCAGCTCAGGCCCGCTTGGAGCGCCGGCCGGCTGACGGCTGCGCCATGGAGATCTGGCCTAGCACCTTGCCCAACCGCTTCGCCAGGATCTGCGCCGAGTCGGCCTCGATGGCGCGATAGGTGGCGACGACGTTCTGGCCGAGATCGGTGAGCTGGGCGCCGCCGCCATGGGCGCCGCCCGTCACCGCGGCGATGACGGGCTCCTTGAACATGCGGTTCATCTCATCGATGAGGAGCCAGGCGCGCCTGTAGGACATTTCCATCTCGCGCGCCGCCGCCGAGATCGATCCCGTTTCGGCGACCAGCTCGAGAAGGCGCACCTTGCCGGGCCCGATGCGCTGCTCGGGGCCGAATTCGATGCGAAGCGATGCTTTGGGATAGGCCATCATACGCACAAGGTCCGATCCTGATAATTTCCAACACCACCGTTTGGCCCACGATGTCAATAGGCGAAGAGAGGCGCCGTCTGTACGGTGCTGTTCTGGAAGACATCGGTGAACCCGCCGTCATGGCGCTCTGCGGCTTGCCTGGTTGGCTCGGTGCAATATAGTCGGCTATCGCTAAAGGGGGATGATCCAATGGTCGAAGCATTTCGGCGCAATGTTCGGTTCCCGGCACTGTTGCTTTGGCTCACGATGGCGATGCCGGGCGTTGCCTGTGCATCCGGGGATGCAATCTACAACACCAGCCCGTCTCAGCCCCAGAATGTGGGCGACGCCATCGTAGCGGCTGCCGCCTATCACGACTCCGGTGAGTATGAACGAGACATCGCTCTTGTCGCCAAGAAGGCGGCGGACTGGATTGGTGAGCGTGCGCCCTCGGCATCGCGGCCTGCCGTTGTCTTCGATATCGATGAAACGGCCCTCGCCAACTGGGAGATCATCAAGCGGGATAATTTCGGCCGCCCCATCCAGGGTCCTTGCGACCTGGCGCTGGACGGTCCTTGCGGCTGGGCCGCCTGGGACAATTTGGCAAAAGACCCGCCGATCGGCCCGACGCTTGCGATTTTCAAGCAGGCCCTCGCCGCCAAGGCCGATGTTTTCTTCATCACCGGCCGGCCGGAAAATCAACGCCAGGCCACGGAGGAGAACCTCAAATCTGCAGGTTATGTGGGCTACACCAAGCTCTATATGGTTCCGGACAAGGCGCAGTATTCTTCCGCAGTGGACTTCAAGGCTCCGATACGGGCTCAAATAGAAGGCGAAGGGTTCAAGATCATCGCAAATATCGGCGATCAGCCGTCGGACCTCCTGGGCGGATATGCTGAACGGATGTTTCTGCTGCCCAACCCCTTCTATCGCGTGCGCTGATCTGTCCCGCCGCTATTTGGCAGGTGCCGGCGCGCCGCGCTGACGGACCGGCGAGACCGCGCCCGTCGTGAACCGCGCTTTCAACCTCTCGAGAGCCAGGAAGACGACCGGCGTGATGTAGAGGGTGAGAAGCTGAGACATCAGAAGACCGCCGACGATCGCCACACCCAAGGGGCGCCGCAATTCCGATCCCTGGCCAAAGCCGATCGCGATCGGGACTGCCCCCAACAGGGCGGCGAATGTCGTCATCATGATCGGCCGGAAGCGCTTGTGGCAGGCTTCACGGATCGCGTCCAAAGGGGATGCGCCCGCCGCCTGTTGCGCCAGGGCGAAGTCGATCATCATGATCCCGTTCTTCTTGACGATGCCGATCAGCAGCACGATGCCGATGACGGCGATCACGGTAAGATCCATGCCGAGAAGCATCAGCGCGATCAGCGCGCCGATGCCCGCCGAAGGCAGGCCTGCGAGAATGGTCAAAGGATGGACATAGCTCTCATAAAGGATACCGAGGATGATATAGATCACAAGCGCCGCCAGAAGGAGCAGGAGACCCTGCCCGGCGAGGCCGTTGACAAAGGCCTGCGCCGTGCCGGCGAAGTTGGCCGAAACCGAGGCCGGCAGATGCGCGGCGGCCGCTTCCTGGTTGACGATATCGACCGCCTCGCCGAGCGAGATGCCGGGCGCCAGGTTGAAGGCGATGGTGACCGAGGATTGCTGGGCCTGATGATTGACCGACAGCGGTCCAATTTCGCGTCGGGTCGCGGTCACCTGGTCAAGCGGGATTGCCGCCCCGTTGGCCGCCTTGACCGAGATCAGCGAAAGGACATTGGGATCGTCCTGGAGCTCGGGGGCCACTTCCAGGATCACCGGGAAGTCATCGGTAGGCAGATAAAGGGTCGCGACCTGCGCCACGCCGAAGGCGTAATAGAGGGCTGAGCGTATGTCATCGACCCTGACGCCGAGCGCCGCGGCGCGGTCGCGATCGATATCCACGATGAGCTCGGGATCGCTGAGCTCGAGATCGGTGGTGACGTCGCGCAGCTCCGGCCGCTTCTTCAGCCGATCGACCAAAGCGGGCGTTATCCCAATCAATGTATCGAGATCCGCGCTCTGCAATGTGTACTGAATATCGGATTTTGCCGAGCGGCCGCCGATCTGAATATTTTGCACCGTCTGATAATAGGCATCGATGCCGGGAATGGCTGAGGTCTCGCGCCGGAGCCGCCGCGCCACTTCCTCGGCCGACGCATCGCGCTGATCCCTGGGTTTCAAGGCGATGAAGAACCGCGCCGTGTTGGAGGTCGCGACATTGCCGCCGCCCGCCGTCGCTCCCACATAGGCGACCGCCGGATCCTTCCTCATGACGGCGCTCGCTTCTTGCGTTTTTGCCGCCAGCGCGTCGAAACCGATGTCGGGCAGCGCCTCGATCGTGGCGGTCAGGAACCCCGTATCCTCTTTCGGAAAGAAGCCCTTGGGCACGACGATGTAGAGCCATACCGAAGCTGCAAGGGAAGCCAGCATGACGACAAGGGTGATGCCCTGGAAGCGCAGGACGACATCGAGCGAGACACTATACCCCCTCTCCATTCCGCCGAAGACCGCGTCAGAGAGGCGGGGCAGCAAGCTCTTCCTTGCCGCCGGGTCCTCAGGCTTCAGCAACCGTGCGCACAGCATCGGCGTCAACGTCAGTGACACGAAGCCCGACACCAGGATCGCCACCGAGATCGTCAGCGCGAACTCATTGAACAGTCGCCCGACCACGCCGCCCATGAACAATACCGGGATGAACACCGCGACGAGCGAAACGGTCATCGACAGGATGGTGAAGCCGATCTCGCGGGCGCCATCGATCGCGGCCTGGAAAGGCGACTTGCCCATTTCGATGTGGCGCACGATATTTTCCAGCATCACGATGGCGTCGTCGACGACGAAGCCGGTGGCGAGCGTGATGGCGAGCAGCGACATGTTGTCGATCGAGAAGCCGAGCAGCGCCATGACGGCGCTGGTCGCGATCAACGACACCGGCAAGGCCAACACCGGGATGAGGGTGGCGCGCGGCGACTTCAGAAACGCAAAGATCACCAGGATCACCAGGATGGCGGCCAGCATCAAAGTGAACTCGACATCGGCCACGGCGTTGCGGATCGACACCGAACGGTCGCTGTTCACCGCAAGCTGGATCTCGGCCGGCAACTGGCTGCGGTATGAAGCGAGACGGGACTTGACCTGATCGACCACCTCGATCGTGTTGGCATCGGGCTGGCGATAGACGGCGAGCAAGATGGTACGCTCGTCATTCATCCAGCTCGCAGTCTCTTCATTCTCGGCGCCATCACGAATCACCGCGACGTCACCAAGCCGGACGGGCCTGCCGTCTTGCCAGGCGATGACCAGCGAGCCGTAGTCGTCGGCGTTTTTCAATTGCGAAGGCGCATCGATGGTGAGGTTCTGCGCGCGCCCGGCGATGCCGCCCACGGGTATGAATGAGTCGGCCGCCGCCACTGCGCTGCTGATATCCGTGAGGCTCAGATTGCGGCTGGCGGCAAGCCGCGGATCGGCTTCGATCCTGACCGCCCGCTTCTGCTGGCCGAGGACCAGGACTTGCGCAACCCCGAGGATCTGCGAGATCTGCGGCACCAGAATTGTCTCGGCATACTCGTCGACATCGATGAGGGGCAGTGTGGCGGACGACAAAGCAAGCAGCAGGACCGGCTGGTCGGCCGGGTTGACCTTCCTGAACAAGGGCGGCGTGGTCATTTGCGGCGGCAGGCTCCGCGCGGCGATCGACAGCGCCGACTGCACGTCGAGCGCGGCGGCGTCGATATTCCGGCTGAGATCGAATTGCATGATGATGGTGCTCGACCCCTGGATGGAGGTCGACGTCATCGAGCTGATGCCCGGAATGGTCGAGAATTGCTGCTCCAGAGGCTCGGCGACCGAGGAAGCCATCGATTCCGGACTGGCGCCGGGAAGCGACGCGCTCACCTGGATGGTGGGGAAATCGATGCGCGGCAGTGCCGCGACCGGCAATTGCAGGAAGCCGACGATGCCGAGGACGACGAGCGACAGCATGAGCAGCACCGTCATCACCGGCCGCCTGATACAGAGCTCCGAGAGCGACATGGCGCGCCTCACTCCATCGCTTCCTTGACCGACACCAAGGCACCGTTCGAGAGCAGCAACTGCCCGTCGGTGACGACATTGTCGCCCGCATCGAGGCCGCCCGAGACGACCGACAGGCCTTGGGCGCTGCGCGCTACGACGACCGGCTTCAGGCTGGCGCGCAGGCTCGAGTCGACTGTGTAGACATAGCTGCCCTGCTGGTTGGTGCGGATAGCCACATTGGGCACGACGAGGACATCGGGCTGATCGCGGAAGATCACTTCGACATTGACGAGCTCGCCCGGCCACAGCACCGCCGGCGAATTGGCGATGGTCGCCAGCACGGTGACGAGGCCTGTCGCCGCATTGGCGGCATTGTCGATCGCCGTCACCGCGCCTTCACGCTTGTCGTTCCGGCCAGGCACGGTGAGACTGATCCGGGCGGCACCTTGCGCCTTGTCCTCCACGAGATCGGCGACCATCTTCTGCGGAATGCCGACCGCCACATAGATCGGATCGAAGCCGTTGACGGTGACGATCGGGCTGGCGTCGGTGCCCGCGACGATGATCGAACCCGGCCTGACCGGCACCGTCCCGACGCGGCCCGCTATCGGCGCGCGGATGGAATAATATTCGCGCTGGACCTGCAGGCTCTGCAGGGCCGCCTGGTCGGATTGCAGCGCCGCCTTGGCGAGATCGAGGGTCGTCTGCGCATCCGGACCGCGTGCGAGGGGGTCGACCTTCTCGGCCACCAGCTTGTTGATGCGGTCGATATCGCGCTGCGCCTTGTCGATATTGGCCTGGTCCCTGGCGAGAGCGGCCTGGGCCTGCTGGATCTGCGCATCGATGAGGCGCGTATCGAGCTCGACCAGCACGTCGTCCTGCTTCACCTCGGCCCCGTCCACGACGTCGACCTTGGTGACGACGCCGGAGACCTGCGCCGTGACCGGGATCGAGACAATGGGTTGAATGGTCCCGATGGTCATGAAACTGAGCGGCAGCGTCATGCGCTTCACGGGAGCAAGCCGGACCGGGATCGCCGCCTCGGTGTGATCGGGCGTGATCTCGGCCTCCGCCGCCATGTCGCGCGGGTTCCGCTCCATGAACCAATAATAGAAGCCGCCGAGCACCAGCAGCAGGCAGACCAGGAGAGCCAGGCGTTTCATCACATCACCCCGCCGTAAGTGGTGCTACGAAATTTGCCGATATATGCAGGCGACTGCGAGCCGCTCGTCGCCGAAAATCATCCCGCGCCGGAATCTACAGCGATTTCCCTCTGAAAACCATCATTCTCTGCGCGGCGGCGAGTTCCGCATGACGGCGAACTATCATCAGTTCATATACCAGCCATGGCTCACCACGATCGACTGGCCGGTGAGCGCATTGGTCTCGAAGGAAGCAAGCATCAGCGCGATCTCGGCAACGTCCGCGACGGTGGTGAATTGCTGGTCGACCGTGTTGCCGAGCATCACCTTCTTCACCACCTCCTCCTCGGAGATCTTGAGGTCGCGCGCCTGTTCCGGGATCTGCTTCTCGACCAGCGGTGTCCGCACGAAGCCCGGGCAAATCACATTGCTCCTCACCCCATAGGGCCCGCCCTCCTTGGCGAGGACGCGCGCCAGGCCGACTATGCCGTGCTTGGCCGCCACATAGGCCGATTTGAGCGGCGAAGCCTCCTTCGAATGCACCGAGCCCATGAAGATGACGCTGCCGGATTTCTGCTTGTACATATGAGGCAGGCAGGCCTTGGCGGTGAGGAAGGCGCCGTCGAGATGGATGGCGAGGAGCTTCTTCCATTCCTCATAGGGAAAATCCTCGATGCGGTGCACGATCTGGATGCCGGCATTGCCGACCAGGATGTCGACCGTGCCGAATTGCCGGACCACCTCCGCCACGCCGTCATTGACCTCTGATTCGCTCGTCACATCCATGGCGATGCCGATGGCCTTGCCGGGTCCGCGCCGGCTGAGATCGGCGGCCGCATCCTTCGCGGCGTCTTCCTTGAGATCGGCGATGGCGACGATCGCCCCCTCCTCGACAAAGCGTTTAGCGATGGCAAGACCGATGCCGCTGGCAGCACCGGTGACAATGGCGATCTTCTGGGCGAGCTTCACGTGGGCCTCCATGACGGTCAGGGGGATGCGCCGGGTTCTAGACTGAGGCCATGCTGCATTGCAATATAAGCGTGCGTTTCCCTGCCGCTCCGGCAGATCATGCCTACCGGAAGGCGAAAGACTGGGCTAAGGAACGACTTGGGCTCGAACCTTCGAGCCCGCACAAAAACACTGCAGGGAGACTATCTATGAGCACTAAAATCCGCCTGGCGGCCTTGGCCATTACGGCACTAGCAGGCCTTGCCACGGTGGCGACGGCCGGCGAGACCCTCGACCGGGTGATGAACAACAAGGTCATGATGGAGACCACCGACCGCGCCTATCCGCCCTTCTCCTATATCGACGACAAGGGCGAGGTTGTCGGCTTCGACGTCGACGTCGCGCGTGAATTCGCCAAACGGCTCGGCGTCGACATGAAGGTCGAGACGCCATCCTGGGAGATCATCACGGCGGGCAACTGGAAGGGCCGCTGGGACATCTGCGTCTGCTCGATGACGCCGACCAAGGAACGCGCCGAGGTCCTCGATTTCGTGCTGCAATATTATTCGGCGCCGGCGATCGTGGTGGTCAATGCCGACAATAACGACATCAAGGGCGCCGCGGACCTCAACGGCAAGAAAGTGGGCGCGCAGGCCGGCACCACTTATGAGAAATACATCCTGAAGGACCTGGTGATCGACATCCCGGGGGCGGAGAAGGTGACCTATCCCTTCGCCGAGGTGACGCCGGTTCCCTATGATTCCGAGGACACGGCCTTCCAGGACCTGGCGCTGGGCTCAGGCAAGCGCCTCGATGCCATCGTCAGCAACTATCTGACCGCCATCGACCGGGTGAAGAAAGCGCCCGACAAGTTCAAGATCGTCGGCGATCCGGTGTTCGGCGAGCCGATCTGGGTGTCGGTCGACAAGGGCGATCCCGAATGGCAGGCGAAGATCAAGGAGATCTTCAAGCAGATGTCGGATGACGGCACGCTGAAAGCCCTCTCCGAGAAGTGGGTCGGCCGGGACATCACGACCAAGCAGTGAGCAACGCTCCGATAACGGAGGCTGAAGCCAGGGTCGCCCCGGCTTCGGCCTTTCCTCAGAACAGCGATGCCAATTTCAGGCTTCGCGTTTGCGCCGTATGGGGGACGCTGTTCGTCCTCTTCGTCTTCTTCTTCCTGAGCTTCGATCTCAAATTCGACTTCATCGTCGAGAAATTTCCCTATCTCGCCGGATTGACGCTGACCCGCGACGGCTTCATCCAGGGCGCGGCACTGACGTTGTTCGTCTGCTTCTTCGCCATCATCGCCTCGATCATACTGGGCCTCATCTCGGCCCTGGGCCGCTTGTCGAAGAGCGCGGTGTTCTACGGCATATCGACCTTCTACACTTCCTTCTTCCGCGGCACGCCGCTTCTCGTCCAGATCTTCCTCATCTATCTGGGCCTGCCGCAATTGGGCCCGGTGCCCGCCGCCATACCGTCCGGCATCATCGCGTTGTCGCTCAACTACGGCGCTTACTTGAGCGAGATCTTCCGCGCCGGCATCGTCTCGGTGCCCAAGGGCCAGGTGGAAGCGGGCGCCTCGCTGGGCTTGCATCACTGGGTGGTGATGTGGCGCATCGTGCTGCCGCAAGCGATCCGGGTGGCGATCCCGCCGACCGGCTCGCAATTCATCGCCATGCTGAAGGATTCGTCCCTCATCTCGGTCATGGGCGTATGGGAGATCATGTTCCTGGCGCAGTCCTTCGGCCGCACCGCCTATCGCTATATCGAGATGCTGACCACCGCGGCGGTGATCTACTGGATCCTGTCGATCGGCTTCGAGATCATCCAGGCCAGGCTCGAGGCGCATTACGGGAAGGGTTTCAGGGAGCGGCACTGAAACAAGGAAAAAAGGCGGCCGCCAGACACGACCGCCTCTTCAGGATGTCAAAGACCCAGGTGGATGCTTAGGCCGGGCTCCCAATAGGGGCGCGGATACCACCAACCTTCATAGTAATAGCCATAGCCATGGCGCTTGTGGCGGTAGCGATGGCCGTATTTCTCGCTGTAGACCCACTTCTTGTGCCGCATATGCTCTTTCTTCTTGTACTTCTTGTAATCAGCCTGAAGCACATTGTCCGAACTGATCCGCATATCGGCAGGCTGTGGGACAGGCGGCTGAGCCGCGACCGCCGTGACGCCCAATCCGAGGATGGCCGCCACCAGCGAGGCTATTGCAGCTGATTTCATATTTACCTCCATTGCGGCGAGCCAACCCTCGCGAAACGAAGTCGTTCCACCGCGTCAGGCTGGATGTCCAATTTGTAATGGAGCAACAGGCCGACAAAGGGACGTGATTTCTCCCGTCCCTCGAGGTCGTCACATCAGCTTTCTTCCGTTACCAGGCGTATCTCAACCCGGCGTTGCCGCTGATCGCCTCGAAGTCGTCGTTGAACTGATAGCCGCCGCGGATGAAGCCCGACCAGCCGTCGGGTGCGGCGACACTGAAGCCGAGAGACAGGTCGCCATAGGTCTCGCCCGGATCGTCCGACACGCCGGCCGGGTCGCCGAGCGGCGGCGTGAAGATCGTCGCATCATTGTCGCCCGCGAATTCCTGCCACACGCTCGCCGTCACATCGCCGGTATAGACGACGCCAGTCTCAGCAGTCTGCTCATGGCCGAGCCTCAGGCCCAGCCTGCCTCTGACGCTCGTCGCATCGTCGAACTCGACCGAGCCGCCGAAGATGTCGTCGACATCGTCGATCTCGGTATGGACGACGGCCAGTGTCGCCTGCGGCTCGGCGAACCATGTCTCGCCGAACTTGTAGCCCGTGTCGATGCGGCCGCCGATATTGAAGGCATCGGTGTCGGCATCGTTCTCGCTCGGGGCGAGATCGTCGGCATCGATGTCGATGTCGAGGAAGTCGGCCTTGACCAGCGCATCGACATAGAAGGCGCGGTCGAGATAGGTCGCATAGGCGCCGATCGAAGGACCCTTGTAGGTCCACTCAGTATTCGTCGAGTCGAAGTCGAGATCAGAGTGGATGTAGCCGGCGAGCAGGCCGAACAGCAGCACATCGCCCTGCTCATGCAGGTTCTCGGTGCCGAAGTCGAAACCGCCGAAGATGCCATAGACCGACTGATCGCGGTCGGTCACGACATTGTGGTCTTCGTCTTGATCGCGATCGACCCAGGCGCCGACGCCTTTCAGCCAGAAGCCCGGGGTGATGTTGGCGAGAGGCGTCGGCTCGACCGGCTCGGCGAAGTCGGCGACCGGTGTCACTTGCGTCGCCCCGATCAGCGGCCGGAGATCCGCCTGCCTTTGCAGCAAGGTGCCCGCCGTCTGATACCAGATATCCTGCATGCCGGTGATGCCGGCGGCGAACTCGTAGGCGCCCGCACCCAGTCCGGTGGTGTAGAGCTCATGTGTATTGCCGTCGGTCCTCAGATCCCAGGCGAAGAAGCCGGCATTGAGCACTCCGCCCGCTATGTCGAAGTCTTCTTCATCGGCAACGCCATTCTCGACGATGACCGGGATGCCGTCGGTATTGGGTGAGCTGCCGATCGGGTTGGTCAGATTGACGCTGACAAAGGTCTTGCCCGACGTCGTACCCCTGATGTTGATCAGGTCCGACTTGCCGCTCTCCGCTACCACTGGCCCTTCCGGCGCCAGGAAGGCGTCGACCGCCACGCGGCCATTGTTGCCGACATAGGCCGTCGGCCCACCAGGCAGCCCGCCAAGGACAAAGTTGTCGATGTTGTTGCCGCCATCGACGAGCGAGATCCAGCCGCCATTGTTGTTGAAGTTCTCGAGATTCCGGAAGTCCACAGTCTCGGGCGCCCCCGGATTCTCCGCCGTGTGGACCACACCGCCATTGTTGTTGAACACATCGGCACCGAGGCCGTTCGCGCCGAAGTCGGACATGAGCCTGGCTTCGAAGACGCCGCCTTCATTGTTGTCGAACGTGTCGTCCTGATCGGTGAGGTCGACGAGGCCGTACACGGTGCCGGTATTCACGATCTCGGTCGAAGCGCCGCCGGTGACGATCGCCCGCAGGTTCTCGGACGTGATCAATCCCGAATTGACGATGTCGATGTCGCTATTGAAGACGCTGGCCGTCCGCAGTTGCAGGCCGGCCCCCGCGCCGCCGAGGATCGTGTTGGTGTTGTTCACCAGGATCGTGCTGTCGTCGCCGTTGGCATTGGCGACGACAGCGGTTTGAGCTTGAGACGCGTCCACCAGGCCGTTGTTGTTGACCGTGATCGCTTCATGGCCGTTGGCGACGTCGCCGAACTGGCCGCCCTGACCATTAGTGGGCGTCCCATCCGCCGCACCATTGCCGCCTCCGGTGCCGAAGGATCCCGTGGACGCGGTGCCCCTCGTACCGGTTACGCCCAACCCGGTCGTCGTGTCGATCCTGATGGCGTTCGACAGGTCACCGGTTGCGAAGACACTGCCATTGTTGGTGACCGTGACGGTGGCATCACCGCCTTGCGCATCACCGCTATTGCCACCGGAGCCGCCGGTGCCATTGCCGCCTCTGCCGCCCATGCCCGCAACACCGCCGCCGGCACCGCCGGCGCCACCGGCACCGCCATTGCCGGCGTCGGAAGTGGCACCTCCCGCGCCATTGCCACCGATCGCCGTGCCGCCGGTGGCAACCACAAAGATTGTGCTGGTGTTGACGCCGGTCGATGTCAGGCTGCCGCCATTGGTGATATCGACTGTGGCGTTGCCGCCCGTCGCATCGCCGCCATCACCACCGTCACCGCCAAAGGCATCGCCGCCGGCGCCGCCGGTGCCGCCCGAGCCGCCGGCGCCGCCATTATTGCCGCCAGCGCCACCCGCGCCGCCGGTGCCGCCATTGCCGGCCACGGCCGCACCGCCATTACCGCCATTGCCACCGGTGGCGTTGCCGCCGGTCGCCGTGACATTGATGCTGGCTCCCACTGTCGTGAAGGTGCCGTCATTGTTGATCGCGACATCGACGTCGCCGCCGAAGCCGTCACCGCCCTTGCCGCCGTCGCCGCCAATGGCATTGGCGCTGCCGCCCGTGCCGCCCGTGCCGCCGTCGCCGCCAAAGGCTTCCTCCGCGCCGCCCGTATTTCCAACGTTGCCACCGACGCCGCCATCGCCGCCCGCACCGGCGCGACCACCCGTGCCCGCTGCGCCCGCGCCACCATTGCCACCCTTGCCTTCGCCGCCTTTGGCCGAGACGACAATGCTGCTGTTGCTCACGGCCGAGGCCGCGACGTTGATGTCGATCAGACCGGTGCTGCCGCCCGTGCCGGCGCCGCCATCGCCGCCATTGCCGCCGGTGCCATCGGCATTGCCGCCCACGCCACCAAGGCCGCCCGCTCCACCCTGGACGGCGTTCGAGTTGATCAGGTCGCCAATATGGCCGCCGTCACCACCGAAGCCGCCAAAACCAGCTCCGCCACCCGTTCCGGTTCCACCCACGCCACCCGCGCCACCGGTGCCCGCTCCGCCTTCGACGGTGAGGGCGATCGCGCCGAGGATATTGCCGGCGAGGTCCATTGTTATCGCACCCGTGCTGCCGCCGGTGCCGGCGCCGCCGGTGCCACCGGCACCTCCCGTGCCATTGGCATCGCCGCCTTGCCCGCCGGTCCCGCCGAAGCCCGCGGAAATGAACTGCGAATCCGTCAGATCGCCAAAACTGCCACCCATGCCGCCAGTACCGCCTTGGCGCGCGAAGGCACCCTGGCCGAGACCGCCGGTCCCGCCGGCCCCGCCTGTGCCAACCCCACCAAGGGACGAAATGCCGATGCCGGCGCCGATGCCGCCGGCTGCGATCGTGATCGCGCCCGAGGAGCCGCCGGTGCCCGCACCGCCATTGGCCGTGCCGCCAAATCCATTGGCATTGCCGCCCCGGCCGCCGGCGCCGCCCGTGCCGGCACTGCTCAACTCCGAGTCGACCAGGTCGCCAAATGAGCCGCCATCGCCGGCGGTGCCACCGACGCCGGAGCCACCACCCCCGCCAGTGCCATTTCCCGCGGTGTTGCCGGCGCCGCCGATGCCCGAGCCGCCCCTTGTCGCGATCTTGATGCCACTGGCGATCGCGCCGCCGGCCTCGATGGTGATGTCGCCCGACTTGCCGCCCGTACCCGAGCCGCCATGGGCCGACCCGCCCGCTCCATTGGCGTTGCCGCCCTGACCACCATCGGCTCCGGCCGCACCGAAAAAGGAGGCCACGCCCAGGAGATCACCTCCCGTGCCGACACTGCCGCCGGTTCCACCATCACCCCCGTCGACGCCAACGCCCTCGCCGCCGAGACCACCGGCACCGCCCGTGCCCGAACCACCGATAGTCTGGAGCCCAATGGTCCCACCGGTTATGTTGCCGCCGGCCTCGATCGTGATCGCGCCGCTGCTGCCGCCGGTGCCGGCCCCGCCATCGGCGGAACCACCAGAGCCATTGGAGTCGCCACCGCTGCCGCCGCTGCCGCCGGCACCGCCGCTGCTTCCAGCGCCTGCGGAATTGCCGCCATCGCCGCCGTCACCACCGCTCGCGCCGGAGCCGCCAACGCCGCGGCCAGCCGTGTTCCCCAATCCGCCGGCGCCGTTGCCGCCCCTCGAGAGCACCTCGATATTGCCTTCGATGTCCATGCCGGCAGCAATGGTGATCTCACCGCTCCCACCACCGGTGCCGCTGCCGCCATTGGCCGAGCCACCCGTGCTGTCGGCGCTGCCACCATCACCGCCCTCACCGCCGGCGCCCGCTTGATTGTTGGTGCCGCCGCCGGTGACCGATGCGACATCGCCGCCATCGCCGCCATCGCCGCCAGTACCGCCAGTGCCGCCATTGCCCCGACCGCCGACACCACCATTTCCGCCGTTGCCGTGACCTCCCGATGTCGTGAGGTCGGCTGTGATGTCGATGCTGCCGCCGGCATCGATGGCGATATCGCCGCCGGCGCCCCCCGTGCCGCTGCCGCCATTGGCCGTACCGCCCGCGCCATTGGCGTTGCCGCCATCGCCGCCGGCACCGCCGGCGCCCGCTTCATTGTCGTCGCCGCTGTCGACGGAGGCGATATCGCCGCCATGGCCGCCATGGCCGCCGGCGCCGGCCCGATTGGATGAGGCGAAGCTGGCGGTATTGCCGGACCCGCCGGTGCCGTTGCCGCCGCCGAGGATCACGCGCATTTCAGCGTCTATGTTCGCGCCCGCGGCGATCCTGAGCGCACCCGCATCTCCGCCGATGCCGCTGCCGCCATTGGCCGAGCCACCCGTGTTTTGCGAGCTCCCGCCATGACCGCCATTGCCGCCGGCACCGGCTTTATTGCCGCTGCCGCTGCCGATGGAGGCGATATCACTGCCATCACCGCCATTGCCGCCAGTACCGCCGGCGCCACCCCCGACCACACCCGCGACACCACCATTTCCGCCTGTGCCTTCACCGCCGGCCGATATGAATTCGGCGCTGAGGCCTATATTGCCGCCGGCATCGATGGTGATATCGCCGCCATCGCCACCCGCGCCATTGCCGCCATTGGCTGATCCGCTCGTGCCGTTGGCACTGCCGCCATCACCGCCATCACCGCCGGCGCCGCCGGCATTGTTGTCGCCGCTGCCGAGGGACGCAATTTCGCCGCCGGCGCCGCCATTGCCGCCAAGGCCCCCGCCGCCAGTGTCACGACCGCCATCGCCTTGGCCGCCCGTATTGCCGGATCCCCCGGTGCCGTCGCCGCCGACCAGGATTGCGTCGATCCGAGCCTCTATGTCTTCGCCGGCTTTAATGCGGAGGTCGCCCGCATCACCCCCGGTGCCGCTGCCGCCATTGGCGGAACCGCCCGTGCCATCGGCGCTCCCGCCGGTGCCGCCAGTGCCGCCCGCCCCACCTGTGTTGTTGCTACCACTGACGATGGACGCGATGCCGCCGCCAGAGCCGCCTTGACCGCCGTCGCCGCCCGCCCCGCCCAAGCCAAAGCCGCCAACGCCGCCATTGCCGCCGAAGCCATCGCCGCCGGACGATGCCGCAGCGATGACGATGTCGATATTGCCGCCGGCCTCGACGACGATCGCGCCGCCGGCGCCACCGACGCCATTGCCGCCATTGGCTGAGCCGCCCGTGCCATTGGCGCTGCCGCCATCGCCGCCCGTGCCGCCGGCACCGCCTTCATTGTCGCTTCCACTGTCGATGGACACGATCGCGCCGCCAGCGCCGCCATTGCCGCCAGCGCCGCCGGCAGTGCCGAAACCCATATTGCCCGTATTGCCGGACCCGCCGGCGCCGTCGCCGCCAGCCAATATGACGTCGACCACAACGTCTATGTCTTCGCCCGCTTTCAGGCTGAGCCCGCCCGCATCAGCGCCGGTGCCGTTGCCGCCATTGGCCGAGCCGCCCGTGCCATCGCTGCTGCCGCCGTCGCCGCCAATGCCGCCGGCACCGCCTGCATTGCTGCTGCCGCTGGCGATGGATGAGACATCGCCGCCGGCACCGCCTTGACCGCCATTGCCCGCGTTACCGGCGAGGCCCCCACCGGCCAGGCCGCCATTTCCGCCTGTACCATCGCCACCAGCCGATGCGAATGCGACGCTGATATCAATATTGCCGCCGGCATCGATGATGACCACGCCGCCGGCGCCGGCCACGCCATTGCCGCCATTGGCCGAGCCGCCTGTGCCATTGGCGCTGCCGCCATTGCCGCCGCTGCCGCCGGCGCCGCCTGTCGTGCCGGTTGCGCTGTCGACGGACGTGATATCGCCGCCAGCGCCGCCATTGCCACCCTGGCCGCCGGCGAGGCCGCCGCCAAGGCCGCCCGTATTGCCGGACCCGCCGATGCCGTCGCTCCCTGACAACAAGGCTACGACGATGCCGTCTATGTCGTCGCCGGCCGTGATCTTGACTTGCCCCCCATCGCCGCCGGTGCCGCTGCCGCCATTGGCCGAGCCGCCCGTGCCATCGCCACTGCCGGCATTTCCGCCAGCACCACCGGTGCCACCGCTATTGCCGCTGCCGCTTTCGACCGATGCGATATCCCCACCTTCGCCGCCATTGCCGCCATTGCCGCCGAAGCTGCCTGTGCCGTTGCCGCCAATACCACCCGCCCCGCCCCGGCCCTCGCCGCCGGCCGACAGCACGTCTGCCGCGAGACTTATGTTGCCGCCGGCATCGAAGATCATCGCGCTGGCGTCGCCGCCCGTGCCAGTGCCGCCATCGGCCGATCCGCCCGTGCCATCGCCAGTGCCGCCATCGCCGCCATTGCCGCCGGCACCACCTTCATTGTCGTTTCCACTGACGGCGGACGTGATGTCGCCGCCCGCACCGCCATTGCCGCCGGAGCCGCCGCCGACACCCCTGGAGGCAGCCCCGGCCGTATTGCCGGATCCGCCGATGCCGTCACCGCCGGTCGAGAATATCTCGACGCCCGCTAGCATGTCGTCGCCCGCCGTGACGCTGAGCTGGCCCGCATCACCTCCGGTACCGCTGCCGCCATTCGCCGAACCGCCCGTGCCATCGCCGCTGCCGCCAGTGCCGCCGATGCCGCCGGCACCACCGGCATTCCCGTCCCCCGTGATCGGACCGACATCACCGCCCGCACCGCCAATGCCGCCATTGCCGCCGATTTGGCTAGCGCTGGCGCCACCGCCAGTGCCGCCGTTCCCGCCGTTGCCAGCGCCACCGGCCAAGGTGAATAGGGAGTCCATCTCGATGTCATCGCCGGCACCGACGCTGATCGCGCCGCCGTCGCCACCAATGCCCGAGCCGCCATTCGCGTCGCCGCCCGTGAAATCGGTCGTGCCGCCGTTGCCACCGCTGCCGCCGGCGCCCCCAGTATTGTTGTTCCCACCATCGATGGACGCGATATCGCCGCCATCGCCGCCATCGCCGGCAGCGCTGCTGATGCCACCCTCGCCATTGCCGCCAGTGCCGCCATTGCCGCCCGTGCCGGATGCGCCCGTCGACGACAGGTCGACATCGCTCGAGATGATGTCACCGGCGGCGCGGATCTCGATGTCGGCCCCGTCACCGCCTGTGCCCGCGCCGCCACTGGCCGAACCGCCCGTCGCACTGCCGCCGCCGCTGTCGCCGCCGGCACCGCCGGCGCCCGCGCGATTGCCGTTCCCGGTGACAATGCCCAAGTCACCGCCAGCGCCGCCATTGCCGCCCTCAAGTCCCTGGTCTCCGCCCGCGCCGCCGCCGATGTTGCCATTGCCGCCTTGGCCCGCGCCGCCCTCGGATGAGACGATGATGTTGCCGTCTATGTCGGCGCCCGCGGCAACGCCGATCACGGCACCGCTGCCTCCGGTGCCCGACCCGCCTGCGGCGGAACCGCCCGAAGCATTGCTGCTGCCGCCCTGACCGCCGCTGCCGCCGACAATGTTGTTGGTGGCGATATTGCCGAGGTCCCCGCCGGCGCCGCCGGCGCCGCCGGGTGCCGCAGCGCCGGCCAAGCCAGTCCCACCCGTCCCGCCATTGCCGCCGCTGCCGGCACCAGCGGTCGCGGTGAGATTGACCGCGTCGGGATTGACGCCATTGGTGATCTCGCCGGTTGCCGTGATGCTGATCGACCCGGTGTCGCCGCCCGTGCCGGCGCCGCCATTGGCGGCACCGCCCTCGCCAAACGAGTTGCCGCCCTGGCCGCCATTGCCGCCGTTTCCGCCAGGCGCGCCATCGGCGCCCGCGCCGCCGGGTCCCGCGACGGTGCC
Organism: Pseudomonadota bacterium; assembly: GCA_021828105.1. Lineage (GTDB taxonomy): Bacteria > Pseudomonadota > Alphaproteobacteria > Rhizobiales > Aestuariivirgaceae > Taklimakanibacter. Next base: position 115,407 of record JAKATG010000020.1, on the reverse strand, counting down.
AAAACCGTCACCGCCGGTACCGCCATTGCCGCCCGTGCCGGCGCCGCTGGTCAGCGTGGCCTCGACGCCATTGGCGATGTTGCCGATTATGTCAACGATGACGCCGTCCACGCCGGCAATGCCGCCCGCGCCGGCGCCGCCATGGGCGCTGCCGCCGAAGCCGCCGGCATTTCCGCCCGGACCGCCCGACGCGCCGGGAACAACCCCGGGAGTCCCCGGGCCACCAAGGGTACCATTGCCCACACCGCCCGCGCCGCCATTACCGCCTCCGCCCACCCCTCCGGTGAGTGGACCGATGACGATCCCGCCCGGGACATCGGCGAAAATAGGTGCTTGCGAGTCGTCCGCGCCAATATTCGTGGCACCATCGTCGTCAGCCCCGAACTGGTCGGCGGCAAGGGCGCCGACAGACGGCAGAACTAACCCTACGATGATCAGGGAGGTAGCCAGGGCCGTGCAGGACAACAGACTGGCACGCCGCCCCTTACCCGAAGCCAGATTGCCCAGGGTCGATGCCTGCCCGTATCCCATTTTGGTCCCCCGCCTTTTGGGAAAATTACGCCGAGTTTATAGGCCTCGAAGGAAGTCTCCAGGGATTCCTCCAAGTAACTCGTGTTTTTTGGCGAGTGTTGCATTTAGGGCACAACACTATTCCCAAACGTCAGTTTCCGCTACCAGGCGTATCTCAATCCGGCATTGCCGCTGATCGCCTCGAAATCGTCGTTGAACTGATAGCCGCCGCGGATGAAGCCCGACCAGCCCTCGGGTGCCGCGACGCTGAAGCCCAATGAGAGGTCGCCATAGGTCTCGCCCGGATCGTCCGAGACGCCGGCCGGATCGCCGAGCGGCGGCGTGAAGATCGTCGCGTCATTGTCGCCCGCGAATTCCTGCCACACGCTCGCCGTCACATCGCCCGTATAGACGACGCCGGTCTCCGCGGTCTGCTCATGGCCGAGCCTGAGGCCGAGCCTGCCTCTGACGCTCGTCGCGTCATCGAACTCGACCGAGCCGCCGAAGATGTCGTCGACATCGTCGATCTCGGTATGGACGACAGCCAGTGTCGCCTGCGGCTCGACGAACCATGTCTCGCCGAACTTGTAGCCCGTGTCGATGCGGCCGCCGATATTGAAGGCATCGGTGTCGGCATCGCTATCGCTCGGGGCGAGATCGTCGGCATCGATGTCGATATCGAGGAAGTCGGCTTTCACCAGCGCATCGACATAGAAGGCACGGTCGAGATAGGTCGCATAGGCGCCGATCGACGGGCCCTTGTAGGTCCATTCCGTGTTGGTCGAGTCGAAGTCGAGATCGGAGTGGATGTAGCCCGCGAGCAGGCCGAACATCAGCACATCGCCTTGCTCATGCAGGTTCTCGGTGCCGAAGTCGAAGCCGCCGAAAATGCCGTAGACCGACTGGTCGCGATCGGTCACGACATCGTTGTCTTCTTGATCGCGCGTAATCCAGCTGCCGACACCTTTCAGCCAGAAGCCGGGCGTGATGTTGGCGACGGGTGTCGGCTCGACCGGCTCGGCGAAGTCGGCGACCGGCGTCACTTGCGTCGCACCGATCAGCGGCCGCAAGTCCGCCTGGCGCTGCAGCAGCGTGCCCGCCGTCTGATACCAGATGTCCTGCATGCCGGTGATGCCGGCGGCGAACTCGTAGGCGCCGACGCCCAATCCGGTGGTGTAGAGCTCATGCACGTCATCGGGTCCGCTCGTCGAATCGAGCCTCAGATCCCATGCGAAGAAGCCGGCATTGAGCACACCACCCGCGATGTCGAAATCTTCCTCGGAGGTGTTGCCGTGGCCGTCCACCTTGATCACCGGTATGCCTTCGGTGTTCGGCGCGCTGCCGATCGGGTTGGTCAGATTGACGAAGACTTTGGTGTTGCCGTCCGTAGTGCCGCCGATATTGAGCAAGTCCGATTTACCGCCATCCGCCGCCGGCGCCAGGAAACCGTCGACCGCGAGGCCGCCGTTGGTGCCGATATAGGTCGTGAACGGCGCCGGGGAAGTCATGATGAAGGAGTCAATATTGTTGCCGCCATCGACTAGCGATATCAGGCCGCCATTGTTGTTGAACTGCTCGAGATCGGCGAAATGCACGGTCTCGGGCGCCAACGGGTCCGCGGCGGTATGCACCACACCGCCATTATTGTTGAAGACGTCGAACCCGCTGCGGAAGTCCGAAACTAACCGCGCTTCGAAGACGCCGCCATTATTGTCGATAGTATCGCCCTGATTGGTGAGGTCGATGAAGCCGAGCACGGTGCCGGTATTCAGGATCTCGGTCGACGCGCCATCGGTATTGATCGCGAACAGATTGTCCGATGTGATCAGTCCCGAATTGACGATGTCGATATCGGTATTGAGGAGGCTCGACGTCTGCAGTTGCAGGCCGGCCCCCGTGCCGCCGAGGATCGTGTTGGTGTTGTTCACCACGATCTTGCTGTTGTCGCCATTGGCATTGGCGACGACGGCGGTTTGAGCCTGCGACGCGTCCACCAGGCCATTGTTGTTGACCGTGATCAAGCCATTGCCGGTCTTGAGCGTGCCGCTGGCGCCGGGGTCTCCGCCCTCCGCCTGCCCCGTGCTGTTGCCATCGCCCGAAGTGCCGGCTGTCGCCGCGCCACCGATGCCGCCATTGCCCGGGCCAGGGCCTGGTAACGGCGCGGCGAACTGGCCGATGCCGGTCGTCGTCTCGATCCTGATGCCATTGGAATTGGCTCCGGTGGCAAAGACGCTGCCATTGTTCGTCACCGTGACGGTCGCGTTGCCGCCCGTGGCGCTGCCGCCGGCCCCGCCGTTGCCGCCGGTGGCATTGCCGCCGGCGCCGTCGGCACCATCTGCTCCATCCTTGACGGCATTGCCGTCATTGCCGCCGGTGCCGCCTTCGCCGCCATCGCCGCCGGTAGCCTCGCCGCCGGCGCCGCCATTGCCGGCCGTGGCATCGCCGCCGAAGGCCTGGACAAAGATTGTGCTGGTGTCGTCGCCGGTCGAGGTGAGCGTGCCGCCATTGCCGATATCGACAGTCGCATTGCCGCCCGTCGCATTCCCGCCTTGACCGCCGGCACCGCCGAAAGCATCGCCGCCGTCGCCACCATCGCCGCCGTCACCGCCGGCACCGACGACCTGGCCGGTGCCACCGTCGCCGCCATCGCCGCCACTTTCGCCAAATCCAGCTTCTGCAGCGCCGCCGCTGCCGCCTGCACCGCCGGTCGCCGCACCGCCACGCGCCGTGACATTGATGCTGGCGCCCGCCGTCGTGACGATGCCATCGGTATTGATCGCTACATTGGCGTGGCCGCCGAAGCCATCGCCGCCAAGGCCGCCGGCGCCGCCCGTCGAATCGACGTCTGTGCCACCGTCGCCGCCATCGCCGCCGTCGCCGCCCACATTGTTGACGCCAGTGGTGACCGTTCCGACATCGCCGCCATCACCGCCATCGCCGCCGGCGCCGCCCGAACCGTCAGTAGCTTCGCCGCCCACGCCGCCATCACCACCGTCGGCGCTGCCGCCCTCGGCGTCGACGAAGATGCCGCCGGTGCTGGTGCTGCCGGCCAGGAGATTGATCCCGACTGTTTCGACACTGCCACCCGTGGCGTGGCCGCCACGGCCGCCGGCGCCGCCTATGCTCGGACCGCTGCCGCCATGGCCGCCATCGCCACCGGCGCCGGCGGAATTGTTGTTGCCAGCGGCGATCGTTCCGACGCTGCCGCCATCGCCGCCGTCGCCACCGACCTGATCGGACTGGCTACCCTCGCCAAGACCGCCATCGCCACCGTTACCGCCGGTGGCACCGCCACCGTCTACGGTAATCGTAACGACATCGACGATATTGCCGGCGAGATCGATCCAGACCGGAGCGGTGCTTCCGCCGGTCGCGTCACCGCCACGACCGCCAATGCCGCCTTGGCCAAGGCTGGCGCCGGCCTCGGCGCCATCGCCGCCGTCACCGGCGCTGTTGCCGTCACCCGAGGTGGTTATATTGCCGATATTGCCGCCGCTGCCGCCATTATAGCCGTCGCCGGAGGCATCGCCATAGCCGGCGCCGCCATTGCCGCCATTGCCGCCCGTCGCCTCACCGCCGGTGATGGCGAGCGTCAGCGTATCGATGTCGCCGGTCACACCGATGGTGACGGCACCGGTGCTGCCGCCCGTTGCATTGCCGCCACGGCCGCCGGTGCCGCCCGTGCCTTTGGCATTGAAGCCATCACCCTCGCTGCCGGCTTTGCCGCCATTGCCGCCGTCACCGGCCTCGTTGTTGTTGCCGCTGACGATGTCGCCGATAGTACCGCCGGCGCCGCCGCCACCCCCGCCGTAGCCATTTCGCCCGGCATAAGCCGACCCGCCATCGCCGCCCGCGCCGCCGGTGGCGGCACCGCCGTAGGATGTGAGATCGAGCCCATTGGTCGGCCCGGCAAGCGTAATGAAGATGGCGCCCGTATCGCCAGCGATGGCGTCGCCACCCCTGCCGCCGACGCCACCTGTCGCCAAGCTGCTGCCGCTATTGCCGCCGGTGCCGCCGGCGCCGGCGCTGTTGCCGTCGCCGGACGTGATTATAGCGCCAATGTCGCCACCGGCGCCGCCATAGCCAGGCTCGCCGGCATCAGCGTCGCCATCGGCATAGCCGCCCTCGTTGCCATCGCCGCCGAAGGCCGACCCGCCGCCCGTGGTGATTGCCAGCGTGCCGGTGATCGCGCCGGTTCCCGTAATGGTGATGGCGCCCGTGCTGCCGCCGATGGCATCGCCGCCACGGCCGCCGGCGCCGCCCTTGACGATCTCGTTGCCGCCATTGCCGCCGGTGCCGCCCGTCCCGGCCTGGTTACTGCTGCCGCTGTCTATGCCGGTGCCGATATCCAGAGAGCCGATGCTGCCGCCATCGCCACCATAGTAGCCGCCATCGCCGGCATCGCTGCCATAGGCGGTATTGCCCGCGCCGCCGAGCCCGCCATTCGCTTGCCCGCCAGAGGACGTGATCTCGATGTCGCCGGCCGTTCCCGCGAAGTTGAACGAGATCGCGCCCGCATGGCCGGCAGTGGCATCGCCGCCGATGCCGCCGGCACCGCCAGTGGCATTGGCATGGCCGCCCTGGCCGGCATTGCCGCCCGCGCCGGCGCTATTGCCGGTATTGCCAGCGCCTGTGCCGATGCTGTCTATGTCGCCGCCGTCACCGCCATAGCCGCCATCACCGCCCGTGCCGCCCTCACCCTCATCGTCACCGCCATAGCCGCCCTCGCCGCCATTGCCGCCGGTCGCATTGCCCCCGGAGGAGTCGATAGTGGTAGATGGGACATCGCCTCCCACCGTGATGGCGATCGGGCCCGTATCGCCGCCATAGCCATCGCCGCCATTGCCGCCGGCGCCACCCGTATTCGCCGCATTGCCGCCGGCACCGGCATTGCCGCCCTGGCCGGCCGAATTTCCGGTGCCGCCATTGCTGATCGCATCGATGCCAAAGCTATTTCCGCCGTCACCGCCGACGCCGCCTTCACCGCCTTCAGCGTCACCGCCCCTGCCGCCATCGCCGCCGACTCCCTCGCCACCCGATGCCGAGATGGTGGCAGCTGAGGTGATGTCGCCCGCCACCGTGACGGTGATCGCGCCGGTATCGCCGCCATAGCCATCCCCGCCATGGGCGCTGCCGCCTGTCGCGCTGGCACTGCCGCCATTGCCGCCCGTGCCGCCGGCACCCGCCGTATTGTTGTCGCCGCCGGTGATCTCGCCGATGCTGCCGCCATTGGCGCCGCTGCGGCCTTCGCCGCCCCTGCCGCCCGTGGCGATACCGCCGCTGCCGCCGGCGCCACCGGTTGCCATGCCGCCATTCGCCGCGACGATCAAACTGCCATCGATGCCGCCACCGGCGTTGATCGTGACCGTGCCGGCGTCGCCGCCTATGGCGTCACCGCCATCCGCGCCGCCGCCCGTGGCATCGACGCTGCCGCCATGGCCGCTATTGCCGCCGACACCCGCCACGTTGCCATTGGTGGCGAGATCACCAAGATCGCCGCCACTGCCATCGGAAAGGCCGTTCCCGCCGGAGCCGCCGATGCCTTCGCCGCCTTCACCGCCCCTTCCGCCGGTCGCCTGACCGCCGGCCGTCGTGACATTGATGTCGCCGGTGACGAGGCTCGCCAGATCGATGGCGATCGCGCCCGTGCTGCCGCCGGCGGCCGATCCGCCATTCGCACTGCCGCCCATGCCGTTGGCCGTGCCGCCATTGCCGCCATCGCCGCCGGCGCGGCCGGTCGAGCTTCCGACGTCGCCGCCATCGCCGCCGTCATTGCCCCGTCCGGCGAAATTGCCTTCGCCATCGCCGCCCTCGCCGCCGATACCGCCGGTTCCACCGCCGCCGGTCGACGTGACGATGATGTCGTTGCCGACGGGACCCGCGACATCGATGCTGATGGCGCCCGTGCTGCCGCCGGTTCCGGAACCGCCATTGGCCGAGCCGCCGGTGCCATTGGCGCTGCTGCCATCGCCGCCGTCACCGCCGATGCCGCCGCTGCCCGACTGAATACCGCTGCCGTTGCCACCTTGGCCGCCAATGCCGCCTTCGCCGCCGAAGCCGCCGAGGCCCTTGCCGCCCTCGCCGCCGTCACTGCCTTTGCCATCACCGCCTGCGGCCGTGATGACCACATTGCCGATGCTGCCATCCGCGGTGATGGTGATCGGACCCGCATCGCCACCGGTGCCGTCGCCACCAGTGGCCGAGCCGCCGGTGCCATTGGCATCGCCGCCCGTGCCGCCGCCGCCGCCATTGCCGCCATGCGCAAACTGGGCCGTGCCGCCACCGCCACCGATACCGCCAGGGTCGCCATCGCCGCCGTCCCCGCCGGTGCCGCTGCCGCCCGTGCCGCCGCCGCCGCCCGTGCCGTCGCCGCCGGTCGAAACGATGCTGATGGCGCCTGTAATATTGCCGGCCGCATCGATCGTGATCGCATCGGTGCTGCCGCCGGTGCCGGCACCGCCCTGGGCCGCGCCGCCGATGCCATTGGCCGAGCCGCCATTGCCGCCCGTGCCGCCGTCGCCACCGCGGTTGTTCGTGCCGGAGCCGACATCGCCAAATCTGCCGCCGGGGCCGCCATTGCCGCCATCACCGCCGGTGCCGCCTTGTCCATCTCCGCCGACACCGCCCGCACCGCCCGTGGCCACACCGCCATTGGCCGTGATGGTGAGGTTGCTGGCCCCGCCGCCGAGATCGATGCTGATCGCCCCCGTGCTGCCGCCCGTCGCCGCACCGCCTGTCCCGCCGGCACCTCCCGTGCCATCGGCGCTGCCGGCATTGCCGCCGGCACCGCCATCGCCGCCGCTGTTATTGCTCCCGGCCGTGATGTCGCCAAGGTCGCCGCCATCGCCGCCATTCCCGCCAGCGCGGCCCGTGCCGCCGGTTCCGTTGCCGCCATTGCCGCCGGTGCCACCGGTCGCGGCACCGCCTTGCGACGTGATCGTGGCCGAACCGATGATGTTGCCGCCGGCCGTGATGCTGACCGTCCCGACATTGCCGCCCGTGCCGGCGCCGCCCGTGCCGCCATCGCCGCCCGTGCCATGGGCATTGCCGCCGGCGCCGCCCGTACCGCCGTCGCCACCGGCCGTGCCGTCTGCCGAGATGGGTCCGGCATTGCCGCCGCCGTCACCGCCATCACCGCCGTTGCCGCCATCGCCGCCCTGGCCGGTGCCGCCATTGCCGCCCATGCCGCCGGTGCCGGCGCCGCCGGTCGCCGTGATGCTGGCGCTGGCGATCGAGCCCGTCGCGGTCACGCTGACCCCCTCGACACTGCCGCCTGTGCCCGCGCCGCCATTGCCGCCATTGCCGCCAGTGCCATTGGCGTGGCCGCCCACACCGCCCGGGCCGCCATTGCCGCCGACGCCTCCGGCCGGGGCTGCGACGCCGCTGCCGCCGGCGCCACCATCGCCAGCGGCGTCAATACCGCTGCCGCCCGTGCCATCGCCGCCATTGCCGCCCTTGCCGCCGGTTCCGGGCTGACCCGTCAATGTGTGAGCAGGGCGGGATTGACGATATTCCCGATGATGTTGACGGTGACCGGATCGTATCCGCCGCCTGTGCCGATCCCACCCTCGCCGCCGGCGCTGCCCGTGCCGCTGGCGCCGCCACCCGTCCCGCCCGGACCGCCCGGCTGTCCAGGATCAGGCAAACCCGGAGCGCCGGGCGCACCCGCCGTGCCGGTCGCAGGGGTGCCATTGCCGCCATCGCCGCCCAGAGCGGAGAGGGGCACAGGGATGACCGGGAAGGGCTCCGCGACGATCGGCGGCACGACGATGTCGGGTTGCTCTACATCGGTGCCGGGAGTTCCCACCGGGCCCGGCCCTTGATCGTCAGCGAAGGCCGGCGAGGCCAGAAGGGAGCCGCTTATGATGAGCGTCGTGGCCAGAGCCGTGCAGGATAAGAGGCTGGCGCGCCGTCCTTTCCCCAAAGCTAAATTGCCCAGGGTCGGTGCCTGCCAGTATCCCATTTTGGTCCCCCGCCTTTTGGGAAAATTACGCTGAGTTTATAGACCCTGAAGGAAGTCTCCAGGGATTCCTCAGAGTAATGGTTGTTTTTCGGTGAATGTTGCATTTTGGGCACAAATATCTTCCCATGCGTAATTTTGTTGAAGAGTTGCCGCGCTTAGTCTGTCGCCACGCGCATCTCGATCCACCCGATGCCCATCGCTGCCCACGGTCCATCGGGAAAACCGGCATAACAAAGGGGCGGGATTTCTCCCGCCCCTCGAGGCCGTCACAATAGTTTCTTCTATGGCCCTCCGCGCCTGGTACGCCCGTTTTCCCCGCTACCAGGCGATGCGGCCGCCGACCTTGCCGGACCAGCTTTCGATGTCTCCGCCGACCTGCGCATCGACCTTGGCGAAGAAGGACAGGCTTTGATCGGCGTTGAACACGTTGAGGCCGCCGCCGACTTCGCCCCAGGTGCTGTCCAGCTCATCGGTGACCGTGACCGATCCGCCGCTGGTCAGATCGACCTCGTTGTCGCCCTCGAACTCATGCCAGACGCTGCCGACCAGGAACGGCTCGAAGATCGCACTGCCCGAGTCCCAGCTTCCGCCGAGGCGCAAGCCGAGCCGTCCGCGCACGCTTTCGCCGTCCTGCGGATCGACATCGGTGTTGAGCAGATCGTAGTCGTCGATCTCGGTGTGCACATAGGCGATGGTGCCCTGCGGCTCGATGAAGAACCCGCCATCCGTGTCGAAGCGGTAGCCGGTGTCGAGGCGGACGCCGAGGGACAAGGCATCGGTGCTCGCATCGCTGTCAGAACCGGCGAAGGTTGTCTCGTAGTCGACGTCGAGGATATTGGCCTTGAACAAGAGGTCCGCGAACCAGCCGCCATAGAGATAGGTGGCATAGGCGCCGAGCGAGCCGCCTTCGAACTTGGCCTCGTCGCCGGTCGAGTCGAAGTCCATCTTCGAGCCGAGATAGCCGCCGAGGATGCCGAGGATGAAGGCGCCATCGGAGGGATCGTCGTCCAGCACGACGTCGAAGCCGCCTTCCGCGCCCCAGAGATCCTGGTCATAGTGGACACCTTCGTCGCGATCAAACTGACCGCCGAAGCCACGGAACCAGAGACCGTAGCGATTGTAGAAGCATTCGGGCGCCACATCGGCGGTCGGCGTGACCTGCGTGCCGCCGACATTGGCCGACATCGCCGCCTCGTCGGCGGGCGCACAGGTGCCGATCTGCCGGCGCAGATCGGCGGTGCGGTCGAGCCACACGCCGCTCGATTCATACCACAGCGTCTGGGCGCCGGTGATGACCGCCGCCAGCTCGTCGGCGCGGTCGTTGGGCGCCGAGACCAGATACCAGTCGACCGAATTCCCCTCGACCCTGAGAATGTCGTAGCTGAAGAAGCCCTTGTCGATCGGGCCATTGGGCAGGAAGAAGGCGCCCTCCGGGCTGTCGCCGTCGACATGGGCGAACAGGATGCCGTCGGGATTGAAGGCGCCGGCCCCCGGATTGATGTCATTGACGATGAGAGCCGTGGCGCCCGTATTGTCGCCCCTGATCTCGAGGAAGTCGGCGGTGTCAGGATCGGCGCCGAGGAAGGCGTCGATGCCGAGCTTGCTGAACTCTCCGCCGGCAAAGACATGGTCACTGCCCTCGGTGACCGTCCTGTCCATGACGAAGTCCTGGCCGAGGGTCTGGTCGATCATGGTCAGCAGGCCGTAATTGGGCCCTGTGCCGACCATGGTTGGGAAACCGTTGTTGAACTGCTGCACGCCGGAGAAGAACACGTCCTCCTCGAGGTCCGCGGTGATCGCGGTGATGATCCGCCCATAGTTCTCGATCGTGTCATCGCCACCCTGGAAGTCGTTCACCACATTGTCGCCGGCGACGATCCAGCTCTCGTCGCTGAAGTTGTTGACCGTGTCGCTGGCGTTCGAACCATTGATGTAGCCGATGATCGTGTTGTAGTTGTCGATGATCCAGTCGTCGTTGTCGTCGTCGCTGTTGATGTCGATGGCGCGGTCGTCGGCCTGCGCGGCCAGAGTGGCGGCCGTGGAGCGGATGGTGGCGTAGTTCGTGATGCTGCTGTCGTCGTCCGCCTCTTCGACGTTGACGACCGCGCTGAGCACCGAGCCCTCGCCGGTAACGACGACGCCGGTATTGTTTGCATCGCCGAAGGTGAGGTTCACGACATTGCCATCGAGCACGCGCACGGCCGATTCCCCGGCGGTGATGTTCGCCCCGATGGCCATGGTGACGTTGCCGGCCCCTGTGCTGGCCAGGATGCCGTCGAGGGCGGCATCGATGGCGCCGCCCGATGCGCCGGTATTCGCCGTCCCGTCGGAAGCGAGCGTGGTGACGTCGATCATCCCGTCGCCCCCAAAGGGGTTGATGGCGATGCCGACGCCGCCGGCGGTCGTGATCGTATCGCCGATATCCAGATTGATGGCTTGGTTGTCCTGGTTATCCGTCAGTATCGCGATGCCAGCCGACAGGGCGCCCGTCTCCTGGTTGTCGATGACGCCCCCGCCACGGGTAACGAGCGTGATCACCGAGTCGTCCGCCAGAATGCGCACGCCGGCACCGAGCGCGGTGCCGCCATCGACCTTGGTGATTCCGCCCGCGATGTCGAGGTCGATAGTGCCGTCGTTGCCCGCGTCGGAGCCGACATGGTTGATCGATATGCCGCTGCCCTCGGCAAAGATGTCACCTGTCGTGCCTACCACTACCCTCGTATTGCCATTGTTGCTTGTCGACGTCTGAACGCCGTCGTCGCCAACCGCGTTTGCCAGCGTGCCGACCTGGCCATTGATTCTGGCGATCATGTTGCCGTCATCGGTGACGAGGTGGAGACCGTCTTCGCCGATATTGGACAGGTTGCCGTTGAGCGTGGCGTCGATCGCGCCATTGCCGTCCCCGGTTTCGAGGTCGAGGCCGTTGTTCCCGATATTGGAGAAGTTGCTGTTTACCGTGGTCGTGATCGCGCCGTCGCTGCTGAACAGATTGAGGCCATGGTCTCCGGCTCCGACGATGTTCGCCCCGGCATTCATGGTGACGTTGATATTGGCGTTTCCATCATTGATGGTGCTGATGTCCACACCATCGTCGCCACCGCCGGCGCCGGCGTCGATCTGCCCCGAGAATGCCGCCGTCACGTTGCCTTCTTCGGTCCTGATCCGGGCACCGTCACCTTCCGCGGTCAGCGTCCCGCCACTGGTGAGACCGATCGTTCCATCCTGTCCAGCCAGGTCTATGGCCGCATCGCCGGCGTCCGTGCCCGTGCTGGAAATATTCGAGAGGCTGTTGACGACGATCGTGGCCGTATTGTCGTTGCCGGTTATCTGTATCTCGAGCCCGTCGTCACCGCCGTCGATGGTGCTGTTGCCTTCCGAGAGAAATGTGACGTTGCCATTGTCTGTCGTGAGCAGAATGGCATCCTGCGCACCGTTGCTGTTGATGTCGACGGCCGAAGCGGGCGTCGGGCCGACCGAGGTGATGATGCTGAAATCGATCGTGTCACCGGCGTCGTCGGTGTCGATGTTGAACGCTTCGCCATTGGCAGCGTCACCGGTGATTGTGAGAACGGCCCCGGGGTCGGCGTTGTTGGGGTTGCCCGGCCCCACGACAACGCTCACAGGATCGCTGCCGTTCAAATCCACGCCAACGGCATCGTCGGTGACGCAGAGCACCGTGTCGGGAGTGCCGCCGGTATTCACCGAGCAGGCGGCCTGGGTCGGCGCCGACCCGAATGCCAGCATCGCCACCCCCATTGCCGCGCCGGCGAGCAACGATTGCCGCAGGTTGATTGTCATGTGTTCCCCTCCAGAACAGTGCGCGCGCCGATTCCCCCATTACTTGGCGTAAGAATACTCTATCTGCCCTGAGGGTAGGCCCGCTAGTCTCAGAGGGACGTCTCCGCGGAATTATTAGGCACTGTTGCAAGCAGGCCACAGTCCTGATGCGGCACTGCAACCGGGCCGTTCAAATCATAGGAATTTACTTCAGGAGAGACAGCCTCGCGGCCATGCCGAATTTCAGGGATTTGCAGGGATTATCAGGGAACTTTTGCAAAAAAACATAGGGCTGAATCATTTCAATAGCTTAGAGCGCGAAGCAGGGAACTTGGCCGCGTTATTCCCTGATAATATGTGCTTTGCAATATTTCCTACATCTCGCATCTAAAGTCTCAAACCCACTTTCTGAACGAATATAGAACAAAAGCGTTGCAAAGGGAAGCGGAATGCCTCTGCTTTTTTACGACGCAGCGTGATGGGCTCCCTCACACGACAAAAGGAGCGGGATTTCTCCCGCCCCTCGAGGCCGTCGCAATAGGGTCGTTTCTTCTTTTTACCAGGCGTATCGCACGCCGGCATTGCCGACGATCGCTTCGTAGTCGTCGGCGAACTGGTAGTTGCCGCGCAGGAAACCCGACCAGCCATCGGGAGCGGCGACGGCGAAGCCCAGCGACACATCGCCCACCGTCTCGCTTGGCGAGTCGGTCACGCCGAAGGATCCGAAGCCGGGCGCGAAGATATCGGCGTCGTTGTCGCCGTTGAACTCCTGCCAGACACTCGCCATCACATCCGATGAGAAGACCGTGCCGCTCGCATCCGTCGAGTCGTAGCCGACCCTCAGGCCGAGCCTGCCGCGCACGCTCGTCTCGTCGTCGAAATCGACCGTGCCGCCGAAGATATCGGTGTCGTCGATGTCGGTGTTCACCACCGCGAAGGTCGCCTGCGGCTCGATGAAGCCGCCGCCACCCCAGCCGAACTTGTAGCCGGCATCGACGCGGGCACCGATGTTCGTCACATCCGTGTCGGCATCGCCCGAAGGCCCGCCGAGATTGTCCGCATCGATATCGACATTGAGGAAGTCGGCCTTGGCCATCAGATCGACGAAGAAGGCATTGTTGAGATAGGTCGCATAGGCGCCGACCGTCGGGCCGTCATACTTCCACTCGGTGTCGGTCTGGTCGAAGTTGAGATCGGAGCTGAGATAGCCGCCGAACAGGCCGAACATCCACACCTCGTCGGCAGTTTCGTTGCCGAAGTCGAAGCCGGCAAGGCCGCCATAGATCGACTGGTCGCGATCGGTCGAGCTCAGGCCATCGCCATCGTCGCGATCGAGCCAGGCGCCGACACCCTTGACCCAGAAGCCGGGTGTTACATTCGCGACAGGCGTCGGCTCCACCGGCTCGCTGTAGTCGGCGACCGGCGTCACCTGAGTGCCTTCGAGCAGCGTCCGCAAGTCAGCCTGGCGCTGCAGCAGAATACCGGTCGTGTGGTACCAGATGTCCTGCGCCGCGGTGATGCCGGCGGCGAACTCATAGGCGCCGGCGCCGATGCCCGACGTATAGAGCTCGTGCTGATCGCTCCCCGCAGGGGTCGTATCGAGCCTGAGATCCCAGGTGAAGAAGCCGGCATTGAACGGCCCGTTCTCAAGGTCGAAGTTGCCTTCGTCGGTGCCACCGTCGGGGTTGACGACCACCACCGGGATACCCTCGAGATTGGCGCCCAGCACGTTGGTGACGTTGATTTTAAGCAACGTCGACCCGCTCGTGCTGCCATTGATGATCAGCCGGTCCGACAAGCCCGTCCCTGGCGCTGCCAGCAAGGCGTCGGCCCGGAGCCTGCCCGTGCCCCCCATGCCGGTGAAGTAGTCGATGCCGCCGACGACCCCGGCCGACGCGCTCAGGGTGAGCGTGTCGCCCTCCTGGCCGTCGACCATCGAGATCAGACCTTCATTGTTGAAGGCCTCGAGCCCGTTGATCTGCACATGCTCGAGGGTGGTCGGATCGGTGGCGCTGAGCACCGTGGCGTTGGTCATGTTGTTGAAGAAGTCGCCATTGACCTGGCCGCGGAAGTCGGAAATCCCCTTGGCTTCGAAGGTGCCGCCCGACTGGTTCTCGTAGTAGTCATCCTGTTCGGTGAAGTCGACGAAGCCCCGCACCACGCCGGCGCTCAAGACCGTGGTATTGGCGCCATCGGTGTTGATCGCCGCACGCGTGAGCAGATTGTCCGAGGTGATCAATCCGGTGGCCGAATTGACGACGTCGATATTGGAGTTGCCGACGAAAGCGAGATCCGTCCTCAGATCGAGGCCGCCCTCGTCGCCGACGAACGTGCCGTGGTTCTCGACATAGACGTTGTCCTGATTGCCCACAGCATTCACGAAGGCACCACGCCCGGTCACGTCCACGATCGCAGAGTTGAAGATATTGACCGTGTTGGTGCCATGGGTGCCGGTGCCGTCCAAGCCATCAGCCGCGGAAGACGCGCCGCCGCTGGGCCGGTCGGTGCCATCTGCGCCGTTGGTGTCGCCGGCACCGCCAGTGCCGCCATTGCCGCCGGTGCCAGCCGTTCCTGAGCCGCCTTCACCGCCGTCGCCGCCGGTGCCGGTGCCGCTCGAGGTCCTGATATGGATGCCGTCGGCATTGGCGCCGCCGGTGGTCAGGATGTTGGCGGTGTTGCGGACATTGACCAGGACGTCGCCGGCAAAGGCGTCGCCGCCCCTGCCGCCGGCCGCGGCATCGCTGTCGCCGCCGAAGCCGCCATTGCCGCCATTGCCGCCCAAGATGAGGCCGCTGCCGCCATCGCCGCCGGTGCCGCCGTCGCCGCCATTGCCGCCGCCGCCATTGCCGCCATTGCCGCCCGTGGCATCGCCGCCATTGGCAATCACCACGATCGCCGCGTTGTTGCCGGTGACCGTCACAGCGGCGTTACTGGTGATATCGACCGTCACATCGCCGCCAAAGGCGTCGCTGACGCTGTCGAACGGGTCGGCGCTCGCGCCGCCGGCCGCGCCGGCGAAGCCATCGCCGGCGTCGCCGCCATTGCCACCATTGCCGCCATTGGCACCTGGGACCTGGCCAGCGCCACTGGATTCGCCCTGGCCGCCATCGCCGCCATCGCCGCCAGTGCCGGTGCCGCCATTGCCGCTATTGCCGCCGAAGGCGTTGCCGCCATTGGCCTGGACCATGATGGCTTCGTTCACCGAATTGATCGCGCCGTCACTAACGACGACGACATCGGCATTGCCGCCCCGGCCAAAACCGCCATTGCCGCCGGAGCCGCCGAGCCCATTGGCGCTGCCGCCCAGGCCGAACGGATCGGAGAGCCCGCCATTGCCGCCATTGCCGCCATTGCCGCCAGTATTGCCGGTGCCGGAACCGACTATGGTCGTGTCGACATCGCCGCCCAGGCCGCCATTGCCGCCATTGCCGGCGGTGCCGCCGGTCCCATTGCCGCCATTGCCGCCATTGCCGCCCGTGCCTATGCCGCCGTCGGCCTCGACGTTGATGCCCCTGCTTGTCGAGTTGATGGTATTGCCGTTGTAGACATCGACATTGGCGTTGCCGCCGGTGCCATCGCCGCCGTCGCCGCCCTCGCCGCCCCGGGCATGAGCCACGCCGCCATTGCCGCCCGTGCCGCCATTGCCGCCGATATTGTTGCTGCCGGTGGTGGTGTCGCCAATAAACGTGAGCCCTATATTGCCAATGGTTCCGCCATTGCCGCCATTGCCGCCATTGCCGGCGGTGCCGCCCTGGGCATTGCCGCCATTGTTGCCGTCGCCGCCCGTGCCATCGCCGCCGCTGGCGATGACGTTGATGCCGCCCGTGACCGTCGTGGCGTTGATTCCGCCCAGCGCGTCTATGCTGAGACTGCTGCTGCCGCCGGTGCCGTCGCCGCCATCGCCGCCATTGCCGCCAAGCGCCGTGGCATCACCGCCGTCGCCGTTGCGGTTGGGGTCGAGGGGGTCAGTGGCATTGCCGCCATTGCCGGCCTTGTTGCCGTCACCATTGACGACCGCAAAAATATCGCCGCCGTCGCCGCCATTGCCGCCGGTGCCGCCGGTGCCGCCGGTCGCATTGCCGCCCAGGCCACCGTCACCACCGATGCCGTCGCCGGCATTCGCCAGCACATCGATGCCCATGCCGCCGACCAGACCGCCCGTCGTGATCTGAACATTTTCGATATTCCCGCCAAAGCCCGCGGCGCCATGGCCGCCATCGCCACCCTCGGCATTGGCGTTACCGGCGCCCCCGGCGATTCCACCAGCACCGGCGATGTTGTTGTCAGCATCACTGTTCGAAATCACACCATTGATTCCGACGATGCCGAAGCCGCCGCCTTCGCCGCCGGCGCCGCCATTGCCGCCGGTGCCACCGGTCGCGTCACCGCCGTCGCCACCATCGCCACCGCCGCCGTTGCCGGCAGCCAGATCGATATCGATGCCCTGGGGGATGCTGCCACCGACATAGAGGTCGACCGTATTGATATTACCGCCCGTGCCGGTGCCGCCATTGCCGCCATTGCCGCCGGTCGCATTGGCGTTGCCGCCGGCGCCGCCCGCGCCGCCCGCGCCGCCAAGATTACCATCGCCATTCGCAAGGGCGCCAAAACCACCACCCTCGCCACCTTCACCGCCGGTGCCGCCCGTGCCGCCCAGCGCATCGCCGCCGTCGCCAGCGTCGCCGCCCGTGCCCACGCCCCCAAAGGCCCGCAGGGTCATGCTGCCGCCGATATTGCCGGCGATGTCGACGAACACATCCGTCACGTCACCGCCCGTGCCGGTGCCGCCATGGCCGCCGGCGCCGCCCAACGCATTGCCGCTGCCGCCGACGCCGCCAAAGCCACCGGCCCCGCCGGCATTGGCATTGGTGATCACACCGAGCATACCGCCGCCGGCACCACCCGTGCCGCCATCGCCGCCGTCACCGCCCGTGGCCGCGCCGCCGACGCCGCCGCTCCTGCCTAGGCCGGACCCGGCAGTGAGGTCCAATCCGACGCTGCTCCCGACATTGCCGTCGACATCGATGTTGACGTAGTCGACGTTCCCACCGATGCCATGGCCGCCATCGCCGCCCTTGCCGCCCGTGGCCGTGGCGCTGCCGCCGGCGCCGCCGGCACCACCAGCGCCGCTGACATTCTGCCCTTCCTCGAGGACGCCCAGGATGTCGCCGCCATCACCGCCCGCGCCGCCGTCACCGCCGCCGCCATCACCGCCGTCATCCTCAATGCCGCCAGTCGCCGCACCGCCGGCGCCACCTATATTGCCCGTGCCGTTACCGGCAATCGCGGCAATAGAAATCGTATCGCCGACATTCCCGCCGACAAAGATGTCCACGTCGAAGACGCTGCCACCCGTGCCGTCGCCGCCTCTGCCGCCCTCGCCGCCCACGGCATTGGCGTTGCCGCCGGCGCCGCCGCCGCCGCCGGCGCCGCCCTTATTGTTGAAGCCATCACTGACGACCTCAATTTCGCCGCCTTCGCCGCCTTCACCGCCCAGGCCGCCCTCACCGCCCGTGGCCGCGCCGCCAGTGCGGCCTTCGCCGCCCAAGGCATGGGCAGGGCCGGGCCCAATAAGACCTCCCGCATCGAAGAATATCCCTCCGGCGACATTGCCGCTCACAACGACATCCAGGCCGTCGATATTCCCGCCAAAGGCGGCACCGCCGGCACCGCCGGCGCCGCCTGTGGCATCGCCCGAACCGCCTTGCCCGCCGAGACCGCCAAGTCCGCTGGTATTGTTATTGCCTACGATGGCCTCGATCGTCCCACCCCGGCCGCCGTCGCCGCCCTCGCCGCCGGTGCCGCCAAAGGCTGCGCCACCCACAGCGCCGTTTCCGCCATTAGCCTGGCCCCCCGCCTCGATGGCCCCGATGCCGGAGGTGAAATTGGTGGCCGAAAGAAAAATCTCGCCGATATCGCCGGCATTGGCAACGCCGCCCGCGCCGCCCGCGCCGCCCGTGCCGTTCGCCGTGCCGCCCGCGCCGCCGGCACCGCCCGTGCCCGCGGTGTTCCCGCTGCCGGGATCGATATCCCCGATGTCGCCGCCGGCGCCACCCGTTCCGCCATTGCCGGCGCCAGCTGTGCCGGTGCCGATGCCGCCGACGCCGCCCAAGCCGCCGGTAGCGGTGCTCGTGACCATGGTGAACGAGCCGCCCGCAATGTCGCCGCCGGCAGTGACGGTGACCGCGCCGATATTACCGCTGTTGCCCGCGCCGCCGGCGCCGCCGGCGCCGCCCACGCCGTTCGTCGCACCGCCGGCACCGCCGACACCGCCCGTGCCGCCGGTGTTGTTATCTCCGACCAAGTCGGTCTCGCCGCCTCCGGGGGTGTTGTCGAAATCTCCCGCAGCGCCGCCATTGCCGCCATTGCCGCCCGCCGTGCCTCCGGTTCCGTTACCGCCCGCACCGCCTTGGCCGCCTGTGCCGAGGCCCGTGGTGGTGCTCCCCGCTGCGATACCGACCAGGCCGTTGATATTGCCGTCGACATCGATGGTGACCGCGCCGATATTGCCGCCATTCCCGGCACCGCCGGTGGCGCCCGCGCCGCCGAAGCCGCTGGCGCCGCCAGGACCGGCGAGATCGTTCTGGCCGCCGGTTCCACCCGCGCCGCCATTGCCCGTGAACGTGCCGTTGACGGCCGAAGACGGAGCATCGCCGCCCTCGCCGCCATTGCCGCCATTGCCGGCGATGGCGCCCGTGCCGTTGCCGCCATTGCCCGGGCCGCCGCCGGTGCCGTTGCCGCCCTGGGTGATGATCGAGACGGCGGAGGTGATGCTGCCGCCGTCGGTCACGGTGATATTGATGTCATCGACAAAGCCGCCGGTACCGGAACCGGCGGCGCCCGCCGAACCGAAGCCGCGGGCATTGCTGCCGTTACCGCCCGTGCCGCCATTGCCCGGGGGCGAGGGAGGTGCATCGGCACCATCCGTGCCATTCCCGCCATTGGTCACCGGGGGCTGGCCCACGCCGTTATTGCCATTGGCGGCCGTGCCCGCGCCATCCGTGACGACGCCGACGCTGGTGATCGGCGCGATGGCGGTATCGCCGCTCACAATTATATCGACAAAGTTGAAGTCGGTCCCATCGCCGTTCACTACCGCGCCTGCCGGCGCTCCCGTTTGATCCGCCGCAAGGGTGGGCGTGATGCCGGCCGCGCCGCCGAGAATGAGAGCGGCCACTGCCGTGCAGGACAGAAGGCCGGCGCGCCTTGTCTGCTGCGGAACCAAAGCGGTGAAAGCCGACGTCTTTAGAACGGTCATTAGATGGGTCCCCCGGCGTAAGAAGTGGAATTACGCAAGGTTTACCCCGACAGAGGGGAACCCGGCTAGGCCGGCGTAAGCGATTCCCGGAATTAATAAAAACTGTTGCAATCGCGCCACAGTCTGGAGCGAAATAGGGGTAAAAAGGCAACAAATTTCCCCTTTTTAATCCGATTACAAGAATATAATTCTAGACTACAGGTGCAACCACTTGCGGGCTGGACGCTGAACCAGGGTGGCCAAGCCCCAATCTTCTTCTAGGTAAAATAGAGTTCCAGCAAGATTCGCGGGGGACGACGATCTGGCCGCTTGCCGCCCCTTCGAGGCCTGCCTTTAGCCTTCGCGAAGCCGAGGCTTCGCCTCGGCGGAGCAAGGTCGGCGGGTACCTCTACCAGGCGTATCTCACCCCGGCATTGCCGATGATCGCCTCATAATCGTCGGCGAACTGGTAGTCGCCGCGCACGAAACCCGACCAGCCGTCAGGCGCCGCGACGCTGAAGCCCAGCGAGATATCGCCCACCGTCTCGCTCGGCGAGTCCGTTGCATCGAGCGAGCCCGGAAGCCCCGGCGCGAAGATCGTGACGTCGTTGTCGCCATTGAACTCCCGCCACACGCTCGCGATCACATCGCCCGAGAACACCGCGCCGCTCTCGCTCGTAGTGTCGAAGCCGAGTCTCAGGCCCAGGCGGCCTTGCACGCTCGTCTCGTCGTCATATTCCACCGTGCCGCCGAAAATGTCGGTGTCGTCGATCTCGGTGTTCACCACCGCCAATGACGCCTGCGGCTCGATGAAGCCGCCATTGCCGAAGCCGAATTTGTAGCCCGTGTCGATCCGGCCGCCGATATTCGTCACATCCGTGTCGGCATCGCCCGATTGCGCCGCCAAGTTGCTCGCATCGATGTCGACATCGAGGAAGTCGGCCTTGACGACCGCATCGACAGAGAAGGCATGGTCGAGATAGGTCGCATAGGCGCCGATCGTCGGGCCTTCATATGTCCATTCGGTGTTGGTCTGATCGAAATCGAGATCGGAGGTCAGATAGCCGCCGAACAGGCCGAACATCCACACTTGCCCGGCACGCTCGGTGCCGAAGTCGAAGCCCGCGAGGCCGCCCCAGATCGTCTGGTCGCGATCGGTCTTGGTCAGATCATCGCCCTCTTCGCGCTCGAGCCAGGCGCCCACACCTTTCACCCAGAAGCCGGGCGTGATGCTGGCGGCGGGCGTCCGCTCCACCGGCTCGGCGAAATCGGCGACCGGCGTCACGGCCGTGCCTTCGAGCAGCGGACGCAAATCCGCCTGGCGCTGCAACAGCGTGCCCGTCGTCTGGCGCCAGATGTCCTGGGCGCCAGTGATGCCGGCAGCGAATTCATAGGCGCCGTTGCCGAGGCCGGCCGTATAGAGCTCATGCTGCTTGGCGATGCCGTCATATCGCAAGTCCCAGGCGAAGAAGCCGGCATTGATCGGCTCGTTCTCGAGATCGAAGTCGCCTTCCGCCGACGTTCCGCCGACCACCGTGACCACCGCAATGCCGTCGCTATTGGCGCCCTGCACATCGACGACATTGACCGCAACACTGGTCGTGCCCTGTGTGATGCCCGTGATCCTGAGCTCGTCCGAAAGGCCCGTTCCCGGCGCCGCCAGCACCGCATCGACTACGAGCCTGCCGCCAACGCCCTCATATATCGTGCCGAATCCAGGACGGCTCATGGTGAGCGTGTCACCCGCAGCGCCGTCCGCCATCGAAATCAAGCCGGCATTCTTGAACCGTTCGAGATTGTCGAAGCGGACAGTCTCGTCACTGGCCGGATCGACGGCGCTCAGCACCGTGGCACCGGTGTCGTTGTGGAAGATGTCCTCACCAATGACGCCCTCGAAACTGAAATCGGACGTGCCTTTGGCTTCGAAGATGCCGCCCGCCTGGTTATGGAACAAGTCGAATTCGCCGGTCAGATCGAGGAAGCCCCGCACCGTGCCGGTATTGGTGATCAAGGTCGAGGAACCTTTGGTGTTGATGGCGAACAGGTTGTCCGCCGTGATCAATCCCGAATTTTCGATCGTGATGCTGCTGTTGAATACGCTCGACGTCCTTAGGTCAACACCACTGCCCGCACCGCCGCCGAGGATGCTTCCGCCATTGTTGTTCACGATGATCGTGCTGTTTGCGCCATTGGCCTGAGCCCTGACACCCGTGCCGCCGACATCGATCAGGTTGCTGTTGTTGACGGTGATCGAGCTCGAGCCGTTTACCCCCTGGAGGCCGTCTTCGCCGGCATTGCCGCCGATGACCGTCCCGTTCTGTCCCCCGACACCGTCGAGACCATCCGCTCCGCCGCCAGCCGTGGCGCCAGTCCCGCCGCCGCCAAGCGCGCCGGCCTGCAGCGCCTGGCTGGTGCTTCCTTGGCCGGGCGTGGCAAGGCCCGATGTCGCCGTGACGTCGATGCCGTTCCCGCTAGCGAAGAGCCGGCCGCTATTGGTGACGGCGACCTCGGCCGAGCCGCCCGTCGCCGAGCCGCCATTGCCGCCATTCGCGCCAAAGGCGCTGCCGCCATTGCCGCCGTTACCGCCGTCGCCATTATTGCCATTGGTCGCTCCGCCCGCGCCGCCGGCACCACCCTCACCGCCAGTGCCGGCCTGAGCCATGCCGCTATCGCCGCCATCGCCGGCGGTGGCCGCCCCGCCGGTCGCGACGATGCGGATCGCGCTTCCGTCGGTGGTGGTGATGTCGCCGCTATTGCTGACATTGACCGAGACCGATCCGCCGGTGGCATCGCCGCCATTGCCGCCAGCGCCGCTCGTGGCGTTGCCGCCATCCCCGCCCTTACCGCCTGTGCCGCCGGAGCCATCGCCATTGCCCCCGGTGCCGCCGGCACCACCCGTGCCGCCGGTGCCGCCCTGGCCTGCAGTGGCCGTCCCGCCATCGCCGCCGGCGCCAGCCGTGGCCGCACCACCGCTTGCCGTGATGTCGATGCTGTTGGCGCCCGCGGTCGAGATATTGCCGCTATTGCCGACGATCACGCTGGCATCGCCGCCTTCCGCATCGCCGCCATTGCCGCCCGCGCCGCCCGAGACGTCGGCACCGCCGCCGCCCATCCCGCCCGTGCCGCCGGTGCCGGCAATATTGCCGCTGCCGCTGTTCACCGTCCCGACATTGCCGCCAGCGCCGCCAGTGCCGCCGCTGCCCGCCTGAACCGTCGTTCCATTGCCGCCAGCACCGCCTTCGCCGCCGGTAGCCGCGCCGCCCGCCGAGGTGATGATGATCGATCCTGAGGTGTTGCCGAGGCGATCGATGACGACACTGCCGGCATTGCCGCCCAAGGCGTCGCCGCCATCGCCGCCGTTGCCGCCATGGCCATCCGAAGCGCCGCCCAGTCCGCCAGGGCCGCCGTTGCCGGCATTGTTGTTGTTGCCCGTGTCGATCGGCCCGACATTACCGCCGGCACCGCCAGCGCCGCCGGCACCGCCTGCTGTCCCCGCGGCATTGCCGCCCTTGCCGCCGATGCCACCATTGGCCTCACCGCCCGTCGACTGGATGAGGATGTCGCCACTGACATTGCCGATGATGCCGGTGAGGTCGATGCTTCCGGAGCTGCCGCCCGTCGCGTCACCGCCCGTGCCGCCGTTGCCGCCTTGCGCATTGGCGCCGCGGCCCGCCACGCCGTCGCCGCCCTGACCGCCGTCATTGTCATCGCCGGCATCCAGCTCTTCGCCCGCATCGACGACCACCGTATCGCCGCCGGCACCGCCCGCACCACCGACCCCCGCCGTGCCACCCAGGCCGACTCCGCCGGCGCCGCCCGAGCCGCCCTTGGCCGCTCCCGCAATCGAGGAGATATCGATATCCCCGCTCACATCGCCGCCGGTGGTGACGATCATGTCGCCCGTGCTGCCGCCCGTGCCATCGCCGCCATCGCCGCCGGTACCGCCCGTACCGTCAGCGAGGCCGCTGCTGCCGGTGCCGCCATCTCCGCCGAGACCACCGTCATTATTGTTGCCGGTTCCGCTCGGCCCGAAACTCTTGCCGCCGCCACCGCCAGTGCCGCCGCTGCCACCCGTGCCGCCGGTGCCATCGCCGCCGGCGCCGCCATTGCCGCCCGTCCCGATCCCGGCTTCGGAATCGATGCTGACGCCGCCGCCGATGCCGCTCGCCGCGACGATGATCCCGCCGACATTGCCGCCCGTGCCGTCGGCGCCATCGCCGCCCTCGCCGCCGGTCCCGATCGCATTGCCGCCGGGCGCCGCCAGACCGCCAGGACCGCCAAGGCCGCTATTGCCGTCGGTGAAAATGCTCACGCTGCCACCGGACCCGCCGGCACCGCCCGTTCCCGCCTCGCCGCCTTGGCCGGCGCCCGCCGCGCCGCCTTTGCCGCCGGTGCCGTTGCCGCCGGTGGCATCGATCGCGACGCCGCTGTTGATCGTGCCGGAGACGTCCACGGTGATCGCGCCGATATGGCCGCCTATGCCGAAGTCGCCATTGCCGCCATTGCCGCCGGTGCCATCGGCATCGCCGCCGCGACCGCCAACACCACCGGAAGGCCCGAAGGCCGCCGGGCCGACATTGTCGCCCGGCGCACCGTCACCGCCATCGCCGGCGGCCTCGGCACCGCTGCCACCCGTGCCGCTGTCGCCGGCACCACCGGCGCCGCCGGTCATCGATTGCCCCGTCACGTCAATAACAGCCGGATTGACGATGTTGCCGTCGATGTCGACGGCGATGGGACCCGTTCCCGACCCCGTTTTCGACCCGCCATTGCCGCCATTGCCACCGGTACCGTTGGCGCTTCCACCCGGACCGCCATCGCCGCCGTCGCCATCGGGAGGAGCGGGCGGACCGGGATTACCGGGCGTCCCTTGCGTGCCGATGGCGGCGAGGCCCTGAGTGCCGTCATTATCGGCGGGGGGAGGAGGAGGCACGACAACGATATTCACGGGTTCGGTGGTGATCGTCGGGAAAATGACAGGGGCGACAACGACCGGAAGACCGTCATCGCCATTGGCTCCGGTCTCATCGCCGGCAAAGGCGGGCGTGGCGAGAACGAAACCGCCGATGACGAGGCTTGAGGCCAGTGCCGTGCAGGAGAGGAGGCGCGAGCGCCGCGCAGTTTCCTGGATCACGCCTTGCAGCGCGGCATGCGTCGAACGTCCCATATTGCCCCCGTCACCCGAAAAATAATCTTCGGTCTAATTGCCCGATATGACAGATGCCAGATGATTCCTTAAAGTAATCAAAATTTTGCGGAACGTGTTGCAGCCGCGCCACAAACCGGTGCCTATTTTTTCGGCACCACGACCAAAGGTGGCCCACGGCGTGCGACTCAGGATTGCATATATCGTTGCGTAATTTTTACCAGGCGTATCTCAAGAATGAAAAAGGAGCGGAATCTCTTCCGCTCCTTGATCGTCACCATGGCTGGAAACGGGCTTATGCCGCTTTCGCCTTCGACTTGCCCGCTTTCAGCGTGAGCCCGTCCTTGCCGGCGCCGACATTGACCGTGTCGCCGTCCGAGACATTGCCGGCGAGGATCTCCTCGGCGAGCGGATCCTGCAGCGACTTCTGGATCACGCGCTTCAGGGGACGCGCGCCATAGGCCGGGTCATAGCCCTTCTCGGCGAGCCAGTCATGCGCCGCCTTGTCGAGATCGATCTTGATCTTGCGCTCGACGAGCAGCTTGGCCAGCCGCCCGAGCTGGATATCGACGATGGCGCCCATATGCTCGCGCTTGAGTCTATGGAAGAGAATGATCTCGTCGAGCCGGTTCAGGAATTCGGGCCGGAAGTGGCTTCTGACCACATTCATCACTTGCTGGCGCACCACATCGACATCCTGGTCCTCGCCCAGGCTCACCAGATATTCCGAGCCCAGATTGGAGGTCATCACGATGAGCGTGTTGCGGAAGTCCACCGTGCGGCCCTGGCCGTCGGTGAGCCTGCCGTCGTCGAGCACCTGGAGGAGCACGTTGAACACATCGGGATGCGCCTTCTCGATCTCGTCGAAGAGGACGACCTGATAGGGCCGGCGCCGCACCGCTTCGGTGAGCGCCCCGCCCTCGTCATAGCCGACATAGCCCGGAGGCGCCCCGATGAGACGGGCGACGGAATGCTTCTCCATGTATTCCGACATGTCGATGCGCACCATCGCATGCTCGTCGTCGAACAGGAACGCGGCCAAGGCCTTGGTGAGCTCGGTCTTGCCGACGCCGGTCGGCCCCAGGAACATGAAGGAGCCGATCGGGCGGTTGGGATCCTGGAGACCGGCGCGGGCGCGGCGGACCGCCGTCGCGACGGCCTTCACCGCCTCGGCCTGGCCGACCACGCGTTTGCCCAAGCCTTCCTCCATCTTGAGCAGCTTGTCGCGCTCGCCTTCCAGCATCTTGTCGACGGGGATGCCGGTCCAGCGCGACACGACCTGCGCCACGTGGTTCTCGGTCACCGCCTCCTCGACCATCGGATTGCCCTTGGCGGCCTCCTCGACCTCCTTGAGCTTCTTCTCGAGGCCCGGGATGGTGGCGTAAGCGAGCTCGCCCGCCTTGGCGAAGTCGCCCTTGCGCTGCGCCTGTTCGAGAAGGGTGCGCGCATCGCCGAGCTCCTTCTTGATCGTCGCCGCGGAAGCGAGCTTCTCCTTCTCCGCCTGCCATTTGCGCGTCAGCGTGGCGGAGCGCTCCTTGAGATCGGCGAGTTCCTTCTCGAGCCGGGCGAGCCGGTCCTTGGAGGCGCGGTCGGTCTCCTTCTTCAAGGCCTCGCGCTCGATCTGCATCTGCATGATGTCGCGGTCGAGGGCGTCGAGCTCCTCGGGCTTGGAATCGACCTGCATGCGCAGGCGCGAAGCCGCCTCGTCCATGAGGTCGATGGCCTTGTCGGGCAGGAAGCGGTCGGTGATGTAGCGGTTGGAGAGCTGGGCCGCAGCCACCAGCGCCGAATCGGTGATCCGGACCTTGTGGTGCTCCTCATATTTCTCCTTGATGCCGCGCAGGATCGAGATCGTGTCCTCGACGGTAGGCTCGCCCACGAAGACCGGCTGGAAGCGCCGCGCCAGCGCCGCGTCCTTCTCGACATGCTTCCTGTATTCATCGAGCGTGGTGGCGCCGACGCAATGCAATTCGCCGCGCGCCAGAGCGGGCTTCAGAAGATTGGACGCATCCATCGCGCCGTCGGCCTTGCCGGCGCCGACGAGCGTGTGCATCTCGTCGATGAAGAGGATGATGCCGCCGGCCGACGCCGTGACTTCCTGGAGCACCGCCTTCAAGCGCTCCTCGAACTCGCCGCGATATTTGGCGCCGGCGATGAGGGCACCCATGTCGAGGGCGAGCAGCTTCTTGTCCTTGAGGCTCTCCGGCACGTCGCCATTGACGATGCGCAGAGCGAGGCCTTCGGCGATGGCGGTCTTGCCCACGCCCGGCTCGCCGATGAGGACGGGATTGTTCTTGGTGCGCCTCGACAGCACCTGGATGGTGCGGCGGATCTCGTCGTCGCGTCCGATCACCGGGTCGAGCTTGCCCGAGCGCGCCGCCTCGGTGAGGTCGCGCGAATATTTCTTGAGCGCGTCATAGGCCTGCTCGGCCGAGGCCGAATCGGCGGTGCGCCCCTTGCGCAGCGCATTGATCGCCTCGTTGAGGCCCTGGGGCGTGACACCCGCATCCTTCAGCGCCTTCTGGGCGTCCGACTTCTCGATCGCCAGCGCCTGCAGCAAACGCTCGGCCGTCACGAAACTGTCGCCGGCCTTCTGGGCGAGCTGATTTGCCGCCTCGAAGACACGCGCCGTCTCGGGCGCCAGATAGACCTGTCCGGCACCGCCGCCCGATACTTTGGGCAGGCGCTTCAGCGCCGCTTCGGTCTCGGCGAGCGCCAGCCGGCTGTTGCCGCCGGCGGCACTGATCAGGCTCGAAGCGAGGCCTTCCTCGTCATCGAGCAAGACTTTCAGAAGATGTTCGGGGCTGAAGCGCTGATGGCCCTCGCGCAAGGCGAGCGCCTGGGCCGACTGGATGAAACCGCGGGCCCGCTCGGTGTATTTCTCGAAATCCATGGCTTACTTCTCCTCCTCGGCACGCCCATGAGAGCCCATCATGGCACTCTCCCGTGACGCCGTCTTTGGCTGAAATCCGGCCGCAACGTCACGGAAGCTGGAACCCTCAAGGAGGCGATCCTGTTCCGGACCATTATCGGCCGCAAGCCAGATATAGGAAAGGTTTTCCGAGGGACAAGGTTGCCGCCCGGCCCAGAAACGGGATCTGCGTAGGTTTCCCCCTCTCCCGTCCGAAGGATGGGAGAGGGTGGCCGAAGGCCGGGTGAGGGCTCTTTTGCGGATCAGTGGCAAGGCGATAAGATTGGAGGCATGGCCATCACTGACCAGAAGCGCCGGGATCAAGCTCGCCGGCTACGCCACAGCCAGACACCCGCCGAAGTGCGACTCTGGTCAGGGCTGCGCGGGCGAAGACTCCAGAACTACAAGTTTATCCGGCAATATTCGATCGGCCCTTTCACCGTTGATTTTCTTTGCCGCGACGCCCGTCTCATCGTCGAGGTCGATGGCGCAACGCATTCGGAAGATCACGAGATTGCCTACGACCAGCGCCGATCAGCCTATCTGAGGGCGCAAGGCTACAGGATTGTCCGTGTCATGAATGACGATGTTTACCGGAAGTTCGACGATGTATGGACATGATCCTTCTCGCATTGGAAGACAAACTTCCGGAGGCGTGAAGGAAGAGCCCTCACCCGCCCTTCGGGCACCCTCTCCCATTGCTTTGCAACGGGAGAGGGGAAAACCTATAGAGTTCTCGCCGCCGCTGAGGCTCACTGCTTCACGAGTCCCCACCCGGCGGTTCTTCGTGCAACCTCCGGGCATATTCTGGTTGGACGCCAGAATTTACCTGTGGAGAGACTGTGTTGCGACCCGATTTTGCTCTATGGAACAAACCCGTAAGCGGGCTTCATTCTTGCGTGAATCAGCATCGTCATGACAGCAGTACAGGAAGCACAGAGTAACCGTGAGGATCGATACTCGCGGCTCGAGCGCCTGCTTTTCCGGCTCGAGGCCCAGCATCAATGCCTGAACTGGGCGTTCCGCGAAATCAAGGACAGGCCGGGCGTCGTCTTCGAGCTTGGGCTCGGCCATGGCCGTACCTATGATCACCTGCGCCGGCATCTGCCGGAACGCGAGATCTTCGTGTTCGACCGGGAAGTCGATTGCTTTCCGGATTGCACGCCCGATGCGGACCATCTCATGCTGGGCAAATTCTCCGATACCTTGCCTCAAGCCCGCGCGCGCTTTGCCGGCCAGGCGATCCTGGTGAATTCCGACGCCGGAACCTATGACGACGGCTACAATCGCGAGGTTGCGGCTCTGGTGAGCGCAAGCCTGCCCGATCTCCTGGCACCCGGCGCCATCGTGCTGTCGGATCTGCCCTTGAACCTGCCGCAGGCGCGGCGGCTGCCGCTGCCCGCAACTGTGCGCAGCGAGCAGTTTTTCATCTACCAATCACCGTAGATAGTCACTCGGCGCGAATCCATCGCGGCGAAGTCTTCAGCTTCGCCGCGATGCGACTGATCAGTCGGCCTGCGGTGCTTCCTCGGACTCAGCGGCCGGTGCGGCTTCGCGGCGCGGCCGTCTTCCGCGGCCCGTGCCACTGGCCGGGCGCTTCAGGAAGGAAGGCTGCGGGCCATCCCATTTCTCATCGACGCCTTTGGCTGCGGCCGCGGGTGCCGCAGGTGCCGGCTCGGCGGCGGGCGCCGGCTTCTCGGCCTCGACCGGAGGCGGCTGCGCTTCCGGCTCCTCGCGCCGCTGATAAGGCTGCTGGTTTTGCGGATTGCCATAGCGGCCCTGTTCCTGGCCCTCGCCGCGGTTGCGGTCCCAGCGCGGACGGAAACGGTCGCGCCGGTCATGGCGGTCGCGCCGCTCGCCCTGCTGGTCGGGGCCGCGATTGCCTTGCTGGTAGTCGCGCCGCCCCTCGCCCGGATCGAAGCTCTCCGGCTGCTCGCCCGTTTCACCAGCGAAACCGGGGCGCTCGCCGATCTCCGGCTGGCCGTCGTCGCCCTCAGGGCTCGCATCCATCTCGTCATCATCGCCATAGTCGTCTTCCGGCCGGCGATATTGCTGCTGCATCTGCTGCTGATAGGCCTGGGCCGCGGCGAGGATGCGCAGATAATGCTCCGCATGCTGATAATAGCTCTCGGCCATCACGATGTCGCCGGAGACTTGGGCGTCGCGGCCGAGCTGGAGATATTTGTCGGCGACCGTCTGCGCCGTGCCGCGCACCTTCACATCGGGTCCGTTGCTCTCATAGACGCGATTGAGCGGGTTTCCGCCGCCACCGCCGCCGCCTCCGCCGCCATTGTGACGACGATTCCGGCCGCGGCCCCGCTTGTTGTGCTGACCTGGTCTCATTTTCCACTCATGCTTTAATTCAGATTCATATTGTCCGCGGTTTACCCACACGCAGAATCACATCATGCCGCTCCGGCATAATTTCTGATCGACGATCGACTCTCAAACGAGCCCTGCCAAATCTGTCCCTGTGGTTTAGGAGGTCTGTCCTGCCTGAGAAACGTATCCTGGCTTGGACCCGCTACATTTCAACCGCGCTAATCTTCATGTGGATGGGACCTCTTGCCCTCTGGGCCCGCCCCGTCACCTGCCGTCTAGCGCTAATCGCAACGGGCAGAACGAAATACCAGAACTAAGGTAGCCCTTCCCCTGGTCATTTCCAACCCCTTTTTTGTCGCGCCTCAAGCATGGCTGAAGCCCAGGCAGCGCACATGCCGGGCAAGGTCCTGCCAGCGCCCCGCCGGCGCGAATCCAGAGGTCTTGAAAATATGTTCTATATCAAGTGCTTGGCCTTCACCGATCTCGACGATGACACGGCCGTCGGGAGCGAGGTGCGGCCCTGCGACCTTAGCGATTTCGCGGTAGGCCTGAAGCCCGTCCGCGCCGGCCACCAGGGCGCTCTCCGGGTCGAAGTTCCGCACCTCGGGCGCAAGGGTTTGGAGAATCGCTTGCGGGATATAGGGCGGGTTGGAGAGGACGAGGTCGAAAGGGCCTTCCGTGCCGGCGAACCAGCTCCCTTCCGCGAAGCGCGCCCGGGCGAGGACGCCGTGGCGGCGGGCATTGTCTTGCGCGACGGCGAGCGCGTCGGCCGAAATATCCGTCATCACCGCCCGGGCTTCTGGGCGCTCGGCGAGGAGCGTCACGCCGATGATGCCGGAGCCGGTGCCCAGATCGATGATGCGGCAGGCGTCTTCCCTGGGCATGAAGGAGAGCGTCGCCTCGATCAGCGTCTCGGTGTCGGGCCGGGGATCGAGCGTCGCGGGCGTGATCCTGAAGGCACGCCCATAGAACTCGCGCTCGCCCAGGATGCGCGCGACCGGCTCCCCCGCGAGGCGGCGCTCCAGGAATTCCCGGAACCGCGCCGCCGCTTCCGGCGCGACGGGCCGCTGCGGATCGGCGATCAGGGTTTCGTGGCCGAGGCCCGCCGCCTGCTGCAGCAGGAGCCTGGCATCGAGCGCCGGCGTCGGATTGCCCTTCGCCGCGAGGGCATTCTTGGCGGCGTCCAACAGGCTCTTTGCCGTTTCCCCTCCCCCTTGCGGGGAGGGGTCAGGGGTGGGGGTCTGGGAAGTGCTGGAAACCAAGCTACGCCGCATCGGCCTCGGCGGCGGCGAGAAGCTCGGCCTGATGCTCCGTCATCAGCGCGCTGACCAGTTCCTCGAGCCCGGGCCCCTCGATCACCTGGTCGAGCTTGTAGAGGGTGAGGTTGATGCGATGGTCGGTGACCCGCCCTTGCGGGAAATTATAGGTGCGGATGCGCTCGGAGCGGTCGCCCGAGCCGATCTGGCCGCGCCTGGTGGCGGAGCGCTCGGCATCGAGGCGCTGTCTTTCGCGCTCATAGAGCCTGGCGCGCAGGATCTTCAGCGCCTTCGCCTTGTTCTTGTGCTGCGACTTCTCGTCCTGCTGGGCGACGACCAGCCCTGAGGGGATATGGGTGATGCGTACCGCGCTGTCGGTGGTGTTGACCGACTGGCCGCCGGGACCGGACGAGCGATAGACGTCGATGCGCAGATCGGCGTCGTTGATCTCGATATCGACCTCTTCCGCCTCGGGCAGCACCGCGACCGTCGCGGCCGAGGTATGGATGCGGCCTTGCGCCTCGGTCTCCGGGACCCTTTGCACCCGGTGCACACCCGATTCGAATTTGAGACGGGCATAGGCCCCGGCCCCGGTGATCGTCGCGATGATCTCCTTGTAGCCGCCGTGATCGCCTTCGCTCGCCGAGATCACCTCGACCCGCCAGCCTTTGACGCTCGCATAGCGCTGATACATGCGGAACAGGTCGCCGACGAAGATCGCGGCCTCATCGCCGCCGGTGCCGGCCCGGACTTCGAGGATGACATTGCGCTCATCGGCCGCGTCCTTGGGCAGGAGCAGGATTTTCAGCTGCTGCTCGAGCTCGCCGATGCGCTTGGCAATTTCGGGCTTCTCGGCCTCGGCCATTTGGGCCATGTCGCGATCACCCGAGGCGATCATCTCGTCCAGCCCGGCGAGATCGGACCTGGCCTTGGCCAGCGCCCGCGCCGCCGTCACCACGGGGCCGAGCTCGGAATATTCCTTCGACAGCCTGACGAAGGTCTCAGCCTGCGCACCTTGGGTGAGTTCCGCCTCGATGACGGCGAAACGCTGCTGGATGCGGTCGAGCTTGGCTTGCGGAATGGCACTCATGCCGCGGGCTTTTAGCGGAAGCGGGATGCTTCCGCCAAGCCCAGCGTGAGGCTTACCCGCGCTTCTCGAGCGTCGGGATGTCGAGCGGCTGGCCGACCAGGATCTGTCCCGGCGTGCCCAGGATGCCGCGCTCCTTGCCGTCGATGATGTAGGAGAGCAGCCCGCCGTCACGCGCGATGACCACCAGGCCCTGGCGGTCGGGCACGCTATAGGTGTCGCCGCCGCGCAGCATCTGCGTCATCACCACATTGCCTTGCGCATCCTCGATGCGCACCCAGACGGGCGCCTTGGCTCTCAACACCAGGCGGGAGCCCGGATCGGCCGGTGGCGTCGCCGCGGCTGGCTTGTCGGCAGCGGGCTTCTTGGACTGGGGCGTCGGCGCCGCCTTCTGCGGCTGCGTTTCGGACCCCTGCTGGAAACCATCCTCGATGAAGGCGCCGATCCCTGAGAGACCATCCTCTTCGCCCGTGGGCTCCTTGCCGGCCGACGGCGTTTCGTCCTCGACCTTGGCCTGCGCACCTTCTTCCGGCATCGGCTCTTCGCTGACCGCGACGTCGGTATCGCTCTGTCCGGTCGTGGCGGTGGGCATCGGATCGCCGGCCTGGTCGAGGGGCTCGTTCTGGGCCGTCTCTTCGCCCGGCTGTATGCCGGGCACCGGCTGCATCACCCAACTCGCGGCGGCGAAGAGCAGGATGGCGGCAAAGCACGAGCCGATGACGCCGCCGGCACCGCCCGGGAAGGACTTGATGCTGAAGCGCGGGAAAGGCGGCATCTTGCCGAATCTGAGGATCTTGGCGCTGGACAAGGGGCCGGGATCCGCCGGATGCGCCTTGCCCTGGTTGCCCTGGGGACGCGGCAGGAAAGCGGCGTAATGGGTGACGAGGGGTTCGGGCTCGAAGCCCATATACTCGCCATAGATGCCGACCATCTCGAGCGCTTCGAGGCGCTGCGGCAGCCGGGTCAGGTCGCCCATTTCGATGGCTTCGACGTGATAAGGATGGATGCCGGTCGCTTCGCAGATCTGATCGAGGCTCAAGCCGCGCTTCTCGCGCTCGCGCTGCAGGTACCAGCCGGCTTCACCGGCGGGATTGAGATCACCGTCCGGCTTCGGGCGGTAGAACGGGGTCGAGTCGAGCGCAGGCTCGCGATCATGATCGGGGACAAGAACATCCATGGAGCACTTCTCCGGACAGCCGGCCTTAACCAGCCGGTAACGCTAATGAGTCCCCTGAACATGCCTCAGAATGGTAAGCAGAAGGCTAACGCCGTCCGTTTTTCGCGATCAAATCAGCCGGATGCCCTGCGACTTGGCAAAAGACGTGAGCGCCAGGCGCAGCGTCTGGTCGCGCTTGTGCAGCAGCGGCTCCATGAAAGCCCATAATTTTGCCCGGTCGGTCGAGAGGATCATGGTCTTGACCGGCCCGATCGCCGCCGGCGCCATGGAGATCGAGGTCAGCCCCAGGCCGATCAGCGCCATGGCCTCGAGCGGACGTCCCGCCATCTCGCCGCATAGATTGACATGGACGCCGTGCTCCGCACCCGCCTCGACGATGGCGCGGATGGTCTTGAGGATGGCGGGCGACAGCGGATCGTAGCGATGCGCGAGCCTTGGATTCTGGCGGTCCGACGCATAGAGGAACTGCAGCAGGTCGTTCGAGCCGATGGAGACGAAATCGAGCTCGGGCAGGAGCTCATCGAGCTGCCAGACGAGGGCCGGCACCTCGATCATGGCGCCGAGCTCGATCGCGACGGGCAGCTTGTGGCCGCGCTCCTTGAGATGCGCCTTCTCCTTCTCGACCATCGTTTTGGCGGTGAGGAATTCTGTGACCTCGGCGATCATCGGGAACATGATGCGCAATTTCTGCCCGGCGCCGGCCTTGAGGAGGGCGCGAAGCTGCAGCCGCAGCAAGGCCGGCCGGTCGAGCGCCATGCGGATGGCGCGCCAACCCATGGCCGGATTGTCCTCCTTCACCTGGCGCAGATAAGGCAGGAGCTTGTCGGCGCCGATATCGAGGGTGCGGAACGTCACCTGACGCTGATTGGCGGCCGCCAAAATGCCGCGGTAATGCCGGACCTGCGCATCGAGGCGCGGGAAATGCTGCGCCATCATGAACTGCAATTCGGTGCGGAACAGGCCGATGCTCTCCGCCCCTGAATCATGCAGATGCGGCAGGTCGACCAGGAGGCCGGCATTGATGCCGAGCTCGATCTTGATCCCGTCCCTGGTCATCGCCGGCGTGTCGCGGAGCGCCTGGAACTGCGCCTGGCGCCTGGCATTGAAGCGCACCTTGTCGGCATAGGCGCGCTCGATGTCGAGCGAGGGACGGACATAGACATCGCCCGAGGTGCCGTCGAGAATGATCGGCGTGCCGGTGTCGACGACATCGATGAGGCCTTCGACCTGGCCGGCGGCGGGGATGCCGAGCGCCCGCGCCACGATCGCCACATGGCTGGTGGTGCCCGCTTCCTCGAGGATGACGCCGCGCAGCTTGGTGCGGTCGTAATCGAGGAGCTCGGCGGGGCCCATGTTGCGCGCCACCACGATGGCGTTCTGCGGAAGGTCGCCGCGCGACGCCGTGGCGATCTGCCCGGTCAGGATGCGCAGGAGCCGGTTGGCGAGATCGTCGAGATCATGCATGCGCTCGCGCAAGTAGGGATCGGGGGTACGCATCATGCGCGCCCGGTTGTCGCTCTGCACGCGCTCGACCGCGGCCTCGGCGGTGAGGCCGGTCTCAACCGTCTCGCGCAGCCGGTTCACCCAGCCCCGGTCATGCGCGAACATGCGGAAGGTCTCGAGCACTTCCGAATATTCGCCGCCCCGCGTCTCGGTGCCATCGACGAGCTCGTCGACATGGGCGCGCAATTGCTCGATGGCGCCGTCGAGCCTGGCCTTCTCCTTGGGGATGTTCTCGGCGATGAGGTTCTCGACCACGACGCGCGGCTCGTGCAGCACGACATGGCCGAGCGCCAGGCCGTCGGCCAGCGCGTCGCCCTTCACATGATGGCTGCGCACATGGGCGATGTCGGCGGCGACGTCGCGCGCCACCTCGGTGAGCTCGCCCGAGGCGATGATCTCGGCCAAGACCATCGCCGTCGTCTGCAGCGCTTCTTCCTCTTCCTCGGTGTAATGGCGGCGGGTGCGGTTCTGCACCACGAGCACGCCGATGACGATGCCGTTGCGCAGGATCGGTACGCCGAGGAAGGAGTTGTAGACTTCCTCACCCGTCTCGGGGAGGTATTTGAAGGCCGGATGCGCCTGCGCATCGGCGAGGTTGAGGAGCTGCGCCTCGCCGGCGATGATGCCGACGAGGCCTTCGCCGACATTCAGTTTCGACAAGTGGACGGCTTCGCGCTTCAAGCCTTCAGTCGAATAGAGCTCGAGCACCTGGCCGGGGCGCATCACATAGATGGAGCACACTTCCGCGACCATGTTGGCCGCGATCAGGACGACGATCTTGTCGAGCCGCTTCTGTGCCGCCTCGGGCTCCGCCATGACCTCGCGGAGCCTCCTGAGGAGAACACGCGGGCCTAGGGCGGATGTGACCATCAGGCGGTGTCCTCACGCGCGCTTCCCGTAAAAATCGCTCGCGCCTTGTATGGCCTGAGCGCTTTTACGATGGCGGCCGGCATGGCCGGTTGCCATTGCCGACAGTGTCTATGGCGCAATGCCATCGTCATTCTTCAGTTCGCCCCTTCGAGCCCATAGGCCGTGTGCAGCGAGCGCACCGCGAGCTCGGTATAGGCTTCATCGATGAGCACGCTGATCTTGATCTCGGAGGTGGCGATCGCCTGGATATTGATGCCCTTCTCGGCCAGCGACTTGAACATCTTGGCGGCGACGCCGGCATGGCTCCGCATGCCGATGCCGATCACCGACACTTTCGCGACGTCGAGCGAATGGCTGAGCTCGTGATAGCCGACCTTGTCCTTCAGCCCTTGCAGGACTTCCAGCGCCTTGCGCAGGTCCTTGCGCGCCACGGTGAAGGTGATGTTCGCGGTCTCACCATCGGCCGAGACATTCTGGACGATCATGTCCACGCTGATGTCGGCTTCGGCCAGCGGCCCGAAGATCGAGGCCGAGACACCCGGCTTGTCCTTCACCCGGCGGATCGAGACCTTGGCTTCATCCTTGGTATAAGCGATCCCGCTTACGACATGCTGTTCCACGATACTGTCCTCATCGCATACGAGTGTTCCGGGCCCCGAACCATCCGGCCGGTTCTGATTGGCGGCATCGGGCGGCTCGAAGCTCGAGCGCACCTGCAAGGGTACCTTGTAAACCATGGCCAACTCAACCGAGCGTGTCTGCAGGACCTTGGCGCCGGCCGAGGCCATTTCCAGCATCTCCTCATAGGAGACGCGATCGAGCTTGCGCGCCCGCGAGTCGATGCGGGGATCGGTCGTGTAAACGCCGTCGACATCGGTATAGATGTCGCAGCGCGCCTCGAGGGCGGCCGCCAAGGCCACGGCCGACGTGTCGGAACCGCCGCGCCCCAGCGTGGTCACGCGCCGGTCGGGGCCGATGCCCTGGAAGCCCGCCACGACGGCGACCTGGCCCTGCTCCATGCGCTTGCGCAATTCGCTGGCCTCGATCGAGACGATGCGGGCGGCGCCATGGACGCCGTCGGTCTTCACCGAGACCTGCCAGCCATGCCAGGACCTTGCCGGTATGCCCATGTCCTGCAGCACGATGGCGAGGAGGCCGGACGTGACCTGCTCGCCCGAGGCGACGATCGCGTCATATTCGCGGGCATCGTGGACGGAGGCCGCTTCCCGGCACCAGGAGACGAGCCTGTCGGTCGTGCCCGCCATGGCCGAGACGACGACGGCGACCTCGTGCCCGGCTTTGACCTCGCGCTCGACATGGCGCGCGACATTGCGGATGCGCTCGACATCGGCAACCGACGTTCCCCCGAATTTCATCACCAAGCGGCCCATGGCCCAAAACCTCTTTCCTCACGCGCCCGGGGCCCCGGACAGGTCCCTGACACGCCCTGTCCTCGAACCTTGATCTGGGGAGGGATGCGGCGCGGCGTAGTCATAGATGAGGGCCCCTCTCTATGCAATAATAGGAAAGGAAATTCTGGAGTTCTGATGACGCCCGCTTTTGAAGCCAAGAGCCTCGACCCGGCCGAGGTCGAGAAATTCTCGAAAATCGCCGCGGAATGGTGGAATCCGACCGGCAAATTCGCGGTCCTGCATGTCTTCAATCCGGTCCGGCTTGCTTACATCAAGGAGCAGGTCACGGCCCGCTTCGCCCGCGATCCGTTTGAGCGGCGGCCCTTCGCGGGCCTCAGATTCCTGGACATCGGCTGCGGCGGCGGGCTCCTGACCGAGCCCATGGCGAGGCTCGGCGCCACGATCACCGGGATCGACCCTTCCGAGAAGAACATCTCGACCGCCCGCGTCCATTCGCAAGAGCAGGACCTCGCCATCGACTATCGCGCCCAGACGGCGGAAGCCCTGGCGGCTGAGGGCGAGACCTTCGATGTGATTCTCAACATGGAGGTGATCGAGCATGTCGCCGATCCCAAGGGCTTCGTCGAGACCTGCGGCGCGCTGCTGAAGCCCAATGGGCTGATCTTTATCGCCACTCTCAACCGGACGCTCAAATCCTTCGGCCTCGCCATCGTCGGTGCCGAATACATATTGGGCTGGCTGCCCAAGGGCACCCATCAATGGGAGAAGTTCATAACGCCCGCGGAGCTCGAAGGCTGGCTTGAGGCAAGCGGCCTCAGGCAGCTCGACCGCACCGGCGTCACCTACAATCCCTTCTCAGGCGAATGGCGGAGAGCCCGCGACATGGATGTGAACTACATGCTGGTGGCGCAGAAGCCGGGGAATTAGCACAGCCCGGCCATGACGAGTTGGGGGGATCAGTTGCCGTCTTCAGGCAGAATCGGCAGAGGATGGATCTCGATGCCCTCTTCGATCAGCGCTTCGGCATCCTGGGTCGTGGTCTCGCCATAGATGCCGCGCTTCTCGGTTTCCTCATAATGGATCTTGCGCGCTTCCTCGGCGAATTTGTCGCCGACATATTCGGCATTCTCTTCGACCGCCTTGCGCAATTCGCGCATCACCTGGACGAGCTTCTGCTGGCGCGGATCGAGGGTCGTGGCCAGCACGGGCTTCGGCGCCGGTTCGCTTCTGCGGTTGCTCTTGACCGGAATGCCCGGCGCCATCAGCTGCTTTTCGACCCTGGTCGATCCGCAATGGATGCAGGAGACGAATCCCTTGCGCGACTGCTCGTCGAAAGCGGCGCTGTTGGAGAACCAGCCATCGAATTCATGGCCTTCTTCACAAATGAGATCGTAACGGATCATGCCCCTTAGGTAGCAACCTCTCCCTGGGCGTTCAAGATCGCCTGTCTTTCATGCCGCAGGACCGGGATTCGCCGCCGTGCTTCAAGCACTTGGCGCCGGTCGATGACCGTCATGAGGACTGCCGGGTCTTGTCCGCCTTCTGCCGTTATGTCGCCTGAGGGAGAAACAGCAAGACTCATGCCAAAGGTCTCGCGGCCACATTCGTGCAATCCGCCTTGCGCCGGCGCCAGCACGAAGCTGCCCGTTTCGATGGCGCGGGCGCGCAAGAGCACATGCCAATGCGCCTCGCCGGTCACTTTCGTGAACGCCGACGGCACCGTCAGGACCTCCGCGCCCGCCTGAGCCAAAGCCTTGTAAAGATGAGGAAATCTTACATCGTAGCAAATGGTGAGGCCGACCGTGGCGAAAGGCAGGGGCACGACCGGCACCGGACGGCCCGCGGCATAAGCGGCCGATTCCCGCAAAATCTGGCCGTTCGGCAGGTCGACGTCGAACAGGTGCACCTTGTCGTAGCGCGCCGCCAAGGTGCCGTCGGGCGCGAAGAGAAGCGAGCGATTGACGAGCTTCCCCTCGGGGCCCTTGAGCGCGAATGAGCCGGCGTTGAGCCAGATGCGCTGATCGCGGGCAAGGTCGGCAAAAGCCGCGACCGAGGCATCTTCCTCTTCCCGCCGCGCCAGCCCCTTCAGCCGGTCGCGATCCGTCTCCAATATGTTGGTCATTTCCGGGGTGAGGACGAATTCAGCGCCCTTGCGGCAGGCTTCCTTGATCAGGAGGGAAGCATCGGCGATGTTGCGCGCCATGTCGCGCCCGGAGCGCAGTTGGATGAGCGCTGCCTTGGTGGTCACGCTTGAGGCGCGCCGGCGAGAAGCGGATCGAGCTTGCCCTGCCGGTCGAGCGCATGGAGCTCGTCGCTGCCCCCGACATGGGTCTCGCCGATGAAGATCTGCGGCACGGTGCGCCGGCCTTGCGCCTTCGTCATCATGCGCTGCCGCTCCTGCGGATCGAAGCTCACATCGATCTCGGAAAATTCTACGTTCTTCCGCTTGAGCAGCGCCTTGGCGGAATGGCAGTAGGGGCAGAAGGGCGTCGTGTAGATGGTGACTTTCGGCATGGCCATCACTTTCGAATCCGCCTCAAATATGAAGGCGCATGGGCTTGTGCACAAGCGCGAAGGTCAGGACGTCGACGCGGGCCGCCCCCGCCCTTTTGAGCGCCTGGGTGCAGGCTTTGAGCGTCGCTCCCGTGGTGCGCACGTCATCGATGAGGACGAAGGACTTGCCCACGACCAGGGGCCGGCTTTCCTCGGGCACGATGAAGGCGCCCTCAACGTTGCGTTGCCGCTCCTCCTGGTCGAGCCCGGTCTGTGAGCGCGTAGCCTTGCGCCGGCTGAGGAGACCGGGACAAAAAAGCTTGCCCGTGCTCTTCGAGATATGGCGGGCGAGGATGGCCGACTGGTTGTAGCGCCGCCGCCAGAGCCTGAAGCGATGCAGCGGCACCGGGATGACACCATCCGCGCCGGCCAGGATGTCGGCGCCGGCCCGGCGCATGAGCCGCGCCATGATGAGGCCCGCCTCATGTCGGTCGCGGTATTTGAGGGCATGGGCAAGGTCGCGCGCTGCATCGTCGAAGAGGAGCGCGGCGCGGGCGCGGTCCCACAGCGGCGGATCGGCGAGCGCCGCAGCGCTCACCGCCCCTTCGCCCTGCTCATAGGGAAAAGGGATGGCGAGCCTTTCGCAAAAGGGCGCCTCGATGAAAGAAAGCTTCGACCAGCAGGCGACGCACAGGCCCGACGCCTCGGCCACCGCGTCACGGCAGGCGAGGCATTGCGGCGGGATGAGCCAGTCGAGCCCCCATCTGCCGATGAGTGTCAGGCCCCCGGAAAGGTGCGTTAAGGTCAAGGCGGCCATGCCCTATTCTAGCATGGAATTGGGCGCCCGCCTGGACTAGGAAACGGGAGGAAGCCCAAGCAACAGGACCCGAGCATGCCGAGTTATCGTTCCCGCACCACCACCCATGGCCGCAACATGGCCGGCGCCCGCGGCCTGTGGCGCGCCACCGGCATGAAGGATTCAGATTTCGGCAAGCCGATCATCGCGGTGGTTAATTCCTTCACCCAGTTCGTGCCGGGCCATGTGCATCTGAAGGACCTGGGCCAGCTCGTGGCGCGCGAGATCGAGGCGGCGGGGGGCGTCGCCAAGGAGTTCAACACCATCGCCGTCGATGACGGCATCGCCATGGGCCATGACGGCATGCTCTATTCGCTGCCGTCACGCGAGCTCATCGCGGACTCGGTCGAATACATGGTGAATGCCCATTGCGCCGACGCCATGGTCTGCATCTCCAATTGCGACAAGATCACGCCCGGCATGCTGATGGCGGCCTTGCGCCTCAATATCCCGGTGGTCTTCGTCTCGGGCGGCCCGATGGAAGCGGGCAAGGTCGTGCTCAAGGGCAAGGAAGTGGCGCTCGATCTCGTCGATGCCATGGTGGCGGCGGCCGACGAGAAGGTGTCGGAACAGGACATGAAGGTCATCGAGCGCTCGGCCTGCCCGACCTGCGGCTCCTGCTCCGGCATGTTCACCGCCAATTCGATGAACTGCCTCACCGAAGCCTTGGGCCTCTCGCTTCCCGGCAACGGCTCGACGCTCGCCACTCATGCCGACCGGCGCCGCCTCTTCGTCGAGGCGGGTCATCTCGTCGTCGACCTGGCGCGGCGTTACTACGAGCAGAATGACGAGAGCGTGTTGCCGCGCAAGATCGCGAGCTTCGCCGCCTTCGAGAACGCCATGACGCTCGACATCGCCATGGGCGGATCGACCAACACCGTGCTGCATCTCCTGGCCGCGGCGCATGAGGCCGAGCTCGATTTCACCATGGCCGACATCGACCGCCTGTCGAGGCGGGTGCCGGTCCTGTGCAAGGTGGCGCCCTCCAAGTCGGATGTGCATATGGAGGACGTCCACCGCGCCGGCGGCATCATGGCGATATTGGGCGAGCTCGACCGCGCCCGTCTCATCGACACGAAGGTCGCCACGGTGCATGCGCAGACGCTCGCAGCCGCGCTCGAGCAGTGGGACATCACGCGCAGCAAGAGCGCCAAGGTCAGTGACTTTTTCCGTGCCGCCCCGGGCGGCGTACCGACGCAAGTCGCCTTCAGCCAGGAGCGCCGCTACGAGACGCTCGATCTCGACCGCGAGGCGGGCGTGATCCGCTCGGCCGAGCATGCCTTCTCCAAGGATGGCGGGCTCGCGGTGCTTTACGGCAATCTCGCGCAAGCGGGCGCCATCGTGAAGACGGCGGGTGTCGATCAATCGATCCTGGTCTTCGCAGGACCGGCGGTCGTGTTCGAGAGCCAGGATTCGGCGGTGAACGGCATCCTCACCGGCAAGGTCAAGGCGGGCGACGTCGTGGTCATCCGCTATGAGGGCCCGCGCGGCGGCCCCGGCATGCAGGAGATGCTCTATCCGACGAGCTATCTCAAATCGAAGGGTCTCGGCAAAGCCTGCGCCCTCATCACCGACGGGCGCTTCTCCGGCGGCACCTCGGGCCTCTCCATCGGCCATGCCTCGCCCGAAGCGGCCGAAGGCGGGCTCATCGGGCTCGTCGAGACGGGCGACCTGATCGAGATCGACATCCCCAGCCGCAAGCTCCATCTCAAGATCGACGACGCCGAGATCGGGCGGCGGCGCAAGGCCATGGAAGCGCGCAAGGAGGCTGCCTGGAAGCCTACGGAAAAGCGCAACCGCAAGGTTTCTACCGCACTGCGCGCCTATGCGGCGATGGCGACCAGCGCCGCCAAGGGAGCCGTGCGCCACATACCCGACTGAGTGTCGAGGCCGTTGCCGATGACGTCAGGCGTTCCACAGATCTTCGATTCGGCGTTGCGGCGCCTGCATTTCGCGCGCGCCCGAAGCACGCGGCCGCCTTTCTATGCCCAGACGCTGGCGGCCGAGATCGAAAGCCGCCTTTGCCTGATCCTGCGCGATTTCAAGACGACGCTCATCTGCGGTCCGGCGGCGGGCGAGATCAGGGACGGTCTCGCCGGGACGCAGCACCTCGGGCGCATGGTGACGGCGGCGCCCGCACCTGGTCCCGGCATCGATGTGGTTTTCGAGGATGAGGCTCAGCCTCTGGCCGGGGCGAGCTTTGATTGCATCTTGAGCCTGTTCAGCCTCAACAGCGTCAATGATGTGCCGGGCGCTCTCGCCCAGTTCCGCCAAGCCTTGCAGCCCGACGGTCTTTTTCTGGCCGCCCTGTTTGCCGGCCGCACGCTCATCGAATTGCGCGAGGCCTGGCTCGCCGCCGAAGCCGAGTTTTGGGGCGGCGCCAGCCTGCGCGTGGCACCCTTTGCCGATATGCGCGACCTGGGCTCGCTCTTGCAGCGCGCCGGCTTCGCTCTGCCCGCCGTCGACATCGACATGACGACGGTCAGATACAAGGATGCGATCTCGCTGATGCGCGAGATCCGAGCGCTCGGGCTTCAGCATGCTTTGTCCGAGCGCTCGCGCCGTCCGGTGACCGCCACATTGCTGGCACGCGCCGCGTCTCTTTACGATGCGCGCTACGCCGACGCCGATGGCCGTGTCAGGGCGACGGTCGAAACCGCCTGGCTCATCGGCTGGGCGCCGCATGAATCGCAGCAGCAGCCCCTGCGTCCGGGCAGCGCCAAAGCGCGCTTGGCCGATGCGCTGAAGACCGAGGAAGTGAAGCTCAAACGCGATTAGATTACTCGCGATTAGACTTGCATGCTATACTGTGCTAAGATGTACACAAAGAGACACAGAATATCGCGATGCCCGCCAGCACTACCATGACAATTCGCGTGAGCCTCGAGGTAAAGGAAAAGCTCGATCGGATCGCAACCGACACTCGACGCAGCAAATCTTTTCTCGCAGGCGAGGCGGTTTCAGCCTATGTGGACCGCGAGCTTGAA
Organism: Pseudomonadota bacterium; assembly: GCA_021828105.1. GTDB lineage: Bacteria > Pseudomonadota > Alphaproteobacteria > Rhizobiales > Aestuariivirgaceae > Taklimakanibacter. The sequence goes on along the minus strand of JAKATG010000020.1, from coordinate 71,939 downwards.
ATCATCGAAGGCATCAAGCGCGGCCTTGCCGATGTCAAGGCGGGTCGAGTAGTACCCCACGAGCAGGTTATGACCGAGGCCCGCCAGATCATTGCCAATGCGAAAAAGAAGAAGAAAACGGCGCGCGGATGAAGCCGGTCGTTTGGTCGGCTGAAGCCAGGCGGGGATTATCTCGACATCCTCCACTATATTGCCGCCGACAACCCTTTCGCCGCTGAGAGGGTTGTGGATGCAATTGAAAAGGCCGGAAACGACCTCGGCCGTTTCGCAACGGGGCGACCAGGCCGTGTGATGGGTACCTATGAGAAGTCCATCACCCGCTTGCCTTATATCATCGCTCATGCGCTGGCGGTCCATTCCGGGCGCGAATGCATCGTCATCCTGCGCGTGATCCATACCTCTCGGGATTGGCCAGCCGAGGAATGGCCTCGATAGTGTTTTTCCGAGATGCATCCCGGCAACGCTGTAGGAGTCGCTTCAGGCGTCTTCTTGCGGCGGCTACAGTCTCACCAGCTGCTTACCGAAGTTCTCGCCCTTCAACATTCTTACAAACGCAGACGGAACTGACTCAATGCCGTCGAGAATGTCTTCTCGTGTTTGCAGCAGGCCACGTTTGTACCACTCGCTCAACTCCGCCTTGGCTATTGCGTTCTCGGACGCGAAATCGTCCAAGAGAAATCCCTCTATTCTTGCACGCTGGATAAGAATTCGACGCAGATGCCGCAAGCCGATGTCAGGCCGGTCAAAACGATCGGCCAGCGCCACCGTACCGACTACGACGACGCGACCGAAGACGTTCAGGTTCGACATGGCCGCGTCATGCACGGGCCCTGCCGTGTTGTCGATAAATACGTCGACTCCATTGGGGCAACTTTCGGCAACCGCAGCCGCCAAATCACTTGCGGTTCTATGATTGATGCCCGTGCGATAGCCAAGCTCTTTGCACCACGCGATCTTTTCGTCGGTCCCAGCGATCGCAACAGGGTCATATCCCTTGATCCGGGCGATTTGCCCAGCAATCTGGCCAACCGCGCCAGAAGCCGCTGAGATCAGCACCGTTTCCCCCAGCTTAGGCCGAGCTGTCCGCAAGAGCGCAAAGTATGCCGTCAGTCCGGGCATCCCCAAACAACCCAGGGAGGTCTGCACAGGTGCCTGCTCGGGATCCAGAATAATGGCGGTCTTTGCCGGGATGACGGTATGAGTCTGCCAACCGAAACAATCGGACTGAACAATATCACCGGTCCGGAAACCAGGATCTTCGGAGCGGAGAACCTCACCCACCCCACCACCAAGCATTAGATCGCCAACCTTCAATCCAGCAGCATAATTCTTTGCCGGGCTGATCCGCCCGCGCATATATGGATCAACCGATAGCCAAAGCGATTTGACCAGCAACTCACCTGGCCCCGGATTCGGAATCCGACCTTGCTCCAGCACAAAGTCGTCCGGCCTCGGCATCCCTGATGGAAACCGCCGCAGAAACCAGCTTGGGTTTGTTTTCATCCCATCACCTGTCGATAGTGGCTCTTGTTCAAGGCGAAGGTAATCGTGCGGCTGGTCCCGGCGCTATAGCTCATAGGGGAATTCACTATCCGTGTCCGCGGACAATTCAGGAGTGGGGCAAAAGAGCTGCCGAGCGGTATACTGCTTCCATGGCAACAGGTGAGGAACCGATGGAAAGCCTAGACGATATGATTTTCCTGGTTGAAGTCGCAGAGAGCGGCAGCTTCACCGAGGCAAGCGCCAGGCTGAGCGTTCCTAAATCGACCATCAGTCAGCGAATCAAGCGGTTGGAGAAGAGGCTCGGCCTGCAATTGCTGAGCCGATCCACGCGTCGCGTCAGCCTTACCAGCAATGGGCAGGTGTTCCTCGAATATTGTCGTCGTGTTCGGGCGGAAGTGAAATCCGCCAGTGTGGCGATGATCAATCTCAAGGAACGGCCTACCGGACTAATACGACTTACCTGCCCGGAAATCACGGCATCCTACTTCATGCCCCGATTCCTGCATGGCTTTACCAAGCAGTTTCCCAACGTCGAAGTGGATCTACTTGCAACCAACGAAAACCTGGACATCATCCGTGAGCGGATCGACTTTGCTTTCAGGGTGGGATCGGTATCGAACAAGGACCTCTTCGTGCGCAAGATATCGCCGATCAAGCGCATTCTTGTGGCTTCTCCAGCGTATTTGAAGCATTCGGGGCCTATGACGCTGCCGGAGCATCTCGCGAAACATAGATGTCTCGTTCATCAGGCGCACGCGGTCTGGTCGTTTTCGATGAAATCGGACATTGCGAAAGTCACGCCGTCAGCCGCCATGCAGAGCAACTCGATCGGCTTCTTGTTGCAGGCGAGCATCGCGGGCAACGGCTTGGCTGTATTACCCGCTTATGTCTGTGCGCCGTACATCTCGACCGGTGCTCTTGCCGAGGCAATGCCGCAGTGGAGAATTCCGGCACACCAAATGATCATGGTTTCGTCCGAGGTAAGGAACTTGTCGAAAGCGCAAGCTGCATTTCGAGGATATGTGGATGCCTATGACTTCACGCCCCTGTCATCTGGCGCAGAAATCTTCCAATAGTTGCCTACAAAGAACCCGCCGGGCGTCGGGCTATTCCATTTCTTCCAGCTCGCGTCCTTTCGTCTCCATGACGAAGCGCCAGACGAAGAAGAAGGAAAGGACGGCCATCCCGGCATAGAGGCCATAAGCGAGGCCGAGGCCGCTGCCGGCCAATATCGGGAAGCTCTGCGACACGACGAAATTGGCGAGCCATTGCGCCGCCGCCGCAATGGCCAGCGCATAGGCGCGAATGCGATTGTTGAACATCTCGCCCAACAGCACCCACACGACAGGTCCCCAGCTCATGCCGAAGAAGACGACATAGAGATTGGCCGCTATGACGGCGATCATGCCGGCATCACCGTTGAGAACGGGGACGATGGAGCCGTCGGCAATCTGACGCGTGGGGGCGGCGCTGAAGATCCATGCCATCAGGCCGAGGGCCAGCGCCATGCCGGTCGAGCCCAAAAGCAGGAGCGGCTTTCGGCCGATCCTGTCGACGAGCGCGATGGCGACGAGCGTCGTGGCGATATTGGTGAGGGACGTCATCACCGTGATCTTGAGCGAGTCCGCCTCGGTGAAACCCACCGCGTGCCACAGCACTGTGGAATAATAGAAAATGACGTTGATGCCGACGAATTGCTGGAAGACCGACAGGAAGATCCCGACCCAAACCACGGGCAAGAGTCCCGCGGCGGGACCTCTGAGGTCTGAGAGAGCTTGCCTCTCCGCTCTCCCGAGCGTCTCGCGTATCGTCTGGATGCGGGCGTCGACGCTGGGCGGCGTGCCGAGAAAACGCCTGATGATGGCCGCCGCACCGTTGAGGTCATTGATCGAGACGAGATAGCGCGGCGACTCCGGGATCAGCCCCGCCATCAGGCCATAGAGTATCGAGGGGATGACTTCGACAAGGAACATCCACCGCCAGGCGTCGAGCCCGAGCCAGAGTGGCTGCGCAGCACCACCCGCCGCATCGGCGAGGAGATAGTTGCACAGCAAGGCGATAAAGATGCCGACGACGATGGCCATTTGCTGTAACGAGCCCATGCGCCCGCGCAAATGGGCTGGTGCCACCTCGGCGATATAGGCCGGAGTGATGACGCTCGCCGCTCCGACCGCCAGGCCGCCGAGGAGCCGGAAGAAGGTGAAGGACCAGATGTCCCAGGCCAAGCCTGCGCCGATCGAGGAGATGAAAAAGGCAAAAGCTGCGGCCCGCATCACGGCAAGACGCCCATAGCGGTCGGCAAGAGGGCCTGCCATCCAAGCGCCGGCGGCGCATCCAAGAAGCACGCTCGCGATCGAAAAACCGAGCATGACGTCGCCTAAACCCGCCCAGGCGCGGATGGCCTCGACGGCGCCATTGACCACTGCGGTGTCATAGCCAAAGAGGAAACCGCCCATGGCGGCGGCGACGGAGACCAGCAACACGCGCCCGGTCCGTCCCGTGTCGTCATTGGCCACTGTAGCCAAAGCCCCGTCGCCCATGCCGTCCCTTGCCCCGCTGGCGGACCTTTTTACAAAGGCAACTTATCCTAGTCGAGCTCGACCAGCAAATTGCCTTGGCGGTCGATCTGCCCTTCCTGCTTGTCGAGCAGCAGGATCGTGGTCGTGGGCAGTTCGAGCACGGCGGGTCCCGTGAGCCTGGCGCCGGCGCCGAAGGCCGCCGCGTCATAGACCGGCACGTGGCGGAAGTCCGCACCGAGATAGATCTTGCGGCGCGACTTCGGTTTGATCTTGTCACGCTGCCGCGGCACCGCCGCCCCGCGGCGCTTGCGGCCGCCGGTATCGCCGATCGCTCTCACCTTCCAGGTGGTGAACTCGACCGTGTCGGCTTCGTCCTTGATGGTGTAGATGCGCTCGTGCTGGGCGTGAAAAGCGGCGACCAGGCCGGCGAGCGCCCCTTTGGCAAGCTTGCCCTCGGGGCTTGCGAACGGCACCTCGATGTCCCAGGACTGGTAGAGATAGCGACCCTGGAAGGCGAATTCGAAGCGCTGCGACTTGGCCGCGATACCCGACCGCTTCAGGAAAGCGGCACCTTTCCGCTTCAGCGACGCGAGCAGCCGGTTGACTTGGGCGAGATCGAAATGGCGGTCGGTGGTGTTCAGCGTTCCCGTCTCCTCCCAGCGCACATCGGAGATGAGCCCGCCATAGGCGCTCAACCCCGCCGCGAAGCGCGGCACCATGAAGCGCTTGATGCCGAGGATGCGCGCCATGTCGCCGATGTGGCAGGCCGTGGCGCCGCCGCCGCTCACCACATAACTGTCGCGCGGATCGATGCCCTCATTGACCGTGATGTCCTCGATCGCGCCGATCATGTTGTGATTGGTCGTGGTGTAGATGGCATAGGCCGCATCGACCACGTCGATACCGAGCTGTTTGGCGATCTTGCCGACCGCCGCCTCGGCCTTGGCGCGATCGAGCTTGATCCGCCCGCCAAGGAAATAATCGGGATCGATGATGCCGAGCACGACATTGGCGTCGGTGACGGTGGGCTCGGTGCCGCCGCGGCCATAGCAGGCGGGTCCCGGCACGGCGCTGGCACTATGCGGGCCGACCTTGAGCAGGCCGCCGGCATCGACCCAGGCGATGGAGCCGCCGCCGGCGCCGACCGAGCGCACGTCGATCTTGGGGATGCCGAGCATTTCGAGGCCGAAGGTCGCTTCGGGCGTCACCACCAGATGGCGGTTGCGCAAGGCCGACACATCGAAGGTCGTGCCGCCCATGTCGACCACGATGACATTGCTCTCGTTGGTCAGATTGATCGCCGCGATGGGGGCGAGCGTCGGTCCCGACATGACGCTGTAGATCGGCCGCTCGATGATCTCCTCCGGCGGCATCATGCCGCCGACACAGTTGGCGATCAGCAATTCGCCGGCATAGCCCGCCCGCTTCAGCGCCCCGGTGAGCTTCTCCACATAGTCGCTGACGATCGGGAAGAGCGATGCATTGACCGCCGTCGAAATGGTCCGGCGATATTCGCGCGGTATCGGATTGAGCTCATGGCTGAGGGTGACGGGGATGCCCGGCAGTTCCTCCTCCAGGATCTCGCGCACCCGCTTCTCATGGGTGGAATTGACGATGGACCACAACAGGCAGACGGCGATCGCCTTTACCCCACAGGCTTCGAGATGGCGCGCCGCGGCGCGAACGTCGTCCTCCGCCAGCTTCTCGATCTCGTTGCCCATCGCATCGATGCGGCCGCGCACCTCGCAGGTCCGGCTCCGATGGATATAGGGCGGCGGGAAGTCGACCTTGATGTTGAAGGCCCGTTTCCGGGGCGATTCGCGCAAGGTGAGGATGTCGGGATGGCCGGCATTGCAGATGAGGCCGGTGGGCGCGACCTTGCCTTCGACCAGCGCGTTGGTCGACACGGTGGTGCCGTGCACGATCATGTCGGTCTTGGCCAGGAACTCGGCCAGCGACAAACCGTGGCTGTCGGCCGCAACGGCGAGGACGTCGATGAACCCCCGCTCGAACTGGCCTGGCGTCGTCGGCGATTTATGGATCTCGAGATCGGCGCCTTGGCGATGGAGCACGAGGTCGGTGAAGGTGCCGCCGATATCGATGCAAGCGACGAACATGGTCATCCTTCCTGTTTTGCGGCCATCGGACGGCTCGCGGCATGGCGTCGGGGCAGCCCGATCTCATAGCTGCCGAGAAGACCCTCAGGCCTGAGGATCAGGATGGCGAGCAGGATGACCGCGAGCGCGATCTCCTGCAAACCGGGGGGTGCTGCGATGGTCACATCGCCGAGCGACACGCCACGCTCGATGGCGCGGAACACTTCCGCCACGAAGGCGATCACGGCCACCCCCAGGCACGCGCCGGTGAGGCTGCGCATGCCGCCCGCGACCAGCATGGTCAGGGTGACGAAGGTGAGGTCGAGATAGAAGCTGTTGGCCGTTATGGTGCCGATGAAATGGCTGAACAGCACGCCGCCCAAGGCCGCCACCATGGCGCTGAGCACGAAGGCGATCAGCCTTTCGCGTTCGAGGTCGATGCCGGTCGCGGCCGCGGCAACCTCGCTCTCGCGCGAGCAGCGTAGCATCAGGCAGTGCCGCGTCATGGCATAGAGGGCGGCGACGACGATGGCGATGGCCGCGCCGCCGAAGGCGACCCACAGGCCGGTGAAGCGCGGCAACCCGACCAGCGCCTGGCGGCCGCCGGTGACCTGCTGCCAGTTCGAGGCGATGACATAGGTGATGACCAGGAGCGCAAAGGTGGCCATGGGAAGTGCTATGCCGCGCAGCCGGCAGAGCGGCCAGCCGATCAGGAGCGCGATGAGGCCGACGGCGACAAGGACGATCGGCAGCGCCACCGGCCATGGCAGCTGCAGCGCCTCGAGCGCTGCCGGCAAGGCGAGCAGAGTGTGCTTGCGTTCGGGCGACAAGGTGAGGATCGCCGACATGTAGCCGCCGATCGCCATGAAGGCGACATGGCCGAAGGAGAACACGCCGGAATTGCCGACGAAGATGTAGAGGCCGACCACGACGATGAGCTTCACCAGCGCCTCGATGACGGTGCGCTGCATGGCGGGCGGGACCTGTGTCGCGACCAGCACGACGGCGAGGAGAATGGCGATCAGGATCGCGGCGGTGTGGAGCGGGCGGAATATCGGATCGTTCATAGCCTACACCCGATCCCTGTCGGCACGGCTCATCAAGAGGCCGTCCGGACGCCAGAAGAGAAACAGGACGAAGATCATGAAGACGAAGGCGTCGCGATAGGGCCTCAGATCCGCCGGCAGGTAGGCCTGCAACGAGACCGAGATGATCCCGACGAGGAAGCCGCCGAGGGCTGCGCCGGCGACCGATCCCATGCCGCCGATGACCGACGACACGAAGGCGATCAGCACCATGTTGACGCCCATCTTGTAGGAAACGGAGCCCGTCTGCGCCACGAGATAGAACGACACCATGCTGGCGAGGATGCCGGAGATCGCAAAGGCGAAGGCGATGACGCGGTTGGCGCGCACGCCGACCGCCCGCGCCATGGTGAAGTCCTCGGCGGCGGCGCGCATCTGGAGGCCGATGCGCGAGAACCGGAAGAAGGCGACGAGGCCCGCCATCAGCACGAGCGTGGTGATGATGGTGACGATCTGGAGGCGCGGCACCCAGAGGCCGAGGAATTCGACACTGGTGCCGAGCTCGGGCAGGAAGGGCACGCCCATGGCGCGCGACCCGAAGATCATGAGCACGACATGCTGCACCAGATAGGAAACGGCGAAGGACGAGATCAGGAGGGTCGCCGGATTGGCCTTGCGCAACGGCCGGAACGCGATGCGCTCCATGCCGAGCGCCAGCACGGCGGTGACGATCAGAACCGCCAGGATCACCACCAGCAGCGGCTGCGCGACCAGGCCATAGAGGGTGAAGCCGCCGGCCATGATCAGTTCGCCATGGGCGAAGTTGATCAGCCGCATGACGCTGAAGATCAGGCCGATGCCGAGCGCCGCCAGCGCATAGACCGCGCCGAGACTGACCGCATCGATCGCGTTCTGAGCGAAGTTCATGCCCGTCCGGCCTCGCGCGAAACACCGAAATAGGCGGCGTCGAACGCCGCCGTGCCGGCAAGCTCGGTGGATTTACCCGACATGGCGATGGCGCCGAAGCTCAGCACATGGGTCCGGTCGGCCGCGGCGAGTGCGCGCGACACGTTCTGCTCGACCACGAGCACGGTCACGCCGGACTGCCTGAGGTCCAGGATCGCCTGATAGACCTGGTTGACGACCAGCGGCGCCAATCCCAGCGACGGCTCGTCCAGCAGCAGAAGCCGGGGACGCGCCAGCATGGCGCGGCCGATGGCCAGCATCTGCTGCTCGCCACCCGACAGCTTGTTGGCACGCTGGCGATAGCGCTCCTTGAGCACCGGGAACATGGCGAGCACACGCTCGGTGTCGGACGCGATCTGGGGCCAATCGCGCCTGACCGTCGCACCGAGCGCCAGGTTTTCCGCGACCGTCAGCGAGCCGAAAATGTGCCGGCCTTCCGGCACCAGCGATACGCCTTCCGACACCAGTATCTCGGCCTGCTTGCTGGCGATATTCTTACCGGCGAATTCGATTGCGCCCGAGCGCGGCTTGATGAGCCCGGCGATGGCGAGCAGCAGGCTCGATTTCCCCGCGCCATTGGGCCCGATGACCGCCACGATCTCGCCTTGCGCGATGTCGAAGGAAACGCCACGCACCGCCGCGATGCTGCCATAGGCGACGTTGAGATCGACGACCTTCAGCACGCCGCCTCCTCGCCGAGATAGGCCCTGCGCACTTGGGCATCGTTCTGGATTTCACCGGCCGTGCCGATAGCGAGGGTGCGGCCGAGCTGCAGCACCTGGATCCGGTCGCACAGCCTGAACACCAGCGACATGCGATGCTCGATGAACAGGATGCCGCAGCCGAGCCGGGCGATGATGCCCTTGATGATGTTGTGGAGCTCGTTGCACTCGACGTCATTGAGGCCGGCTGCCGGCTCGTCCATGAGCAGGAAGCGCGGCCGCATGGCAATGGCGCGCGCAATGCCGGTCAGGCGCACGTCGCCGAAAGGCAACGTGTCGGCCCGGCGGTCGGCCTTCGCCGCAAGCCCGATCTCGGACAGGATCCGGGCCGCCTCGATGCGGGCCTCGCGCCGTCCCAGGCCAATGGCGACGCCGCCCGCTTCGACATTCTCAAGCACGCTCAGCCCGCCGAAAGGCAGCACGCTCTGGAAAGTCCGCACCAGGCCGCGGCGGCTGCGTTCGTGCGGCTTCCAGGCGGCGATGTCGATGCCGCCCAGGCGCACGCTGCCCCGCATGACCGTCTGAAATCCGGTCAGCACGTTGATCAGTGTCGTCTTGCCCGCCCCATTCGGCCCGATGAGCCCCAGGATCTCGCCAGGCTCAAGCGTGAGACTGACATCCTCGATGGCACGCAATCCCTGGAAGTCGACGACGACGCCGTCGACGTCCAGGGATGAGGCGGCGGACCGTGAATATTCGGCGGAAGGCACGTTCATGATGCTGGGCGATCCGAACTGCTGCCGCGCTCTTACTTCGGCATCTCATGGGCCTTGATGACGTCTATCACATTGCCGGGCTTGCCGTCTTTGACCTCGAGGAGAATGAGGTCGCGCTGCATGTTGATATGCGTGTCCTTGGTGAAGGTCGTCGGACCCGCGAGCAGCGGCTCGTCGACGAAGGTCTGCAGCACATCGCGGACCTTGTCGGCCTCGAGCGTGGCGGCCTTCTCGACCGCCTTCGTCCAACCCTGGATGACGCTATAGCCGGTGAGCGCATGCGAGGTGACGGGCCGCGCGCCGAATTTGGTCTGGAACTTCGTCATGAACTCGGCGACTTGCGGCCGGGGATCGTTGCCGAACACCGAGCCATAGGTCACGAGGTAGGCATCGTTGAGATTGGGGACCGCCTCCAGCCAGAAGTCGCCGTCCCAGGATTCCGACAGCAGGAGAGGCTGGTTCACGCCGGCGGCGCGCAACTGGCGCATGGCGCTGGCGCCGCCCGGCGGAAACGAGCTGAGGACGACGAAGTCCGGCTGTTTGGCAAGGCCCTTGATGCGCGTGATCTGGCTGGCGATCTGCGGATCCTCGCCGCCGAACGTATCCTTTCCGGCGAGCCCTTCTGAGCCGGCAAGCTCCTTCCAGCGCCGCTCGAAGAAGTCGGCGAAGCTCGCATCGAAGGCGATGCTGGTGTCGAGAAGTATATAGGCGGACCGCCAGCCCTTGACGTTGTAGGCCCATTCGGCCAGCGCCACGGCCTGGCCCGGCGCGCCGGTTGCCATGGTGAAGGCATTGGGACCGATGCCGGAAGGACCGAATTTGGGATCGCCGGCGCAGGTAGAGAAGGTGATGAGCCCGGCGCCATCGGCAACCGATGCGGCAGCGCTGCCATAATCATAGTCGCAGGTGACGACCACCATCTGGGCGCCCTTGTCGATGACGTCCTGGGCGGCGGTCGAGCCATAGGCGATATCGGACTTGGTGTCCGAATAGATGATCTTGAGCTGGCGCCCGAGGAGCCCACCCTTGGCGTTCAACTCGTCTATGGCGATCTCCATCGCCTTGGCCGGACCTTCGTCATAAGGTGCTATCGCGCCGCTCTTGGCGATGGCGGCGCCGATGACGACCGGCTCCTCTGCCCAAGCGCAGGACAGGCCGGCAACCAGCATGGCTGCCGCCAAGCCGGTTCTGATAAGATGGTGCTTCATATCGTTTCCTCCGTGGTTTTCGTTGGCGGGAATCGGTGCAAGGCCGTTCCCTTTTTTGGTCAGGCAGTCACGACTTGGCCGCGCAGCTTCGCTGTCCGGGTCCGGTCGATCTCGTAGTCGATGCCGTTGGCGGCGAGAGTCAGCGCGACGCCGAAAATATCGACCGCCGCGCCGACGCTGAGCCACTTGCGATTGACGTCCTCGGCGACCCGCTCGGGCGCGCGAAGCCTGGGATCGCCATAGCCGCCGCCGGCGCAGGAACGATAGAGTGCGGCCTCGCCGTCGGCGAAGCTGCCGTTGTAGAAGTCCGGCAAGCGCTCGACCTTGCCGCCGGCATCGCGCCGCCAGGTGCCGCAATGCGCGCCTGCCATGCCGCCGAGCACGCCCTTGGCCGGGAAGGTGCCGCCGTCACCGCAGACATAGAGCGTCATGCTCCCGGTCAGCGACCGGTAGGAACCTTGAACGGCCGGTGCGCCATTCCAGCGGCCGAAGCCCATGCTGTCCTCGCTGATGCGCCGTTCTTCGATCAGGATGGGATAAGTGGCTTCGTCCACTTCGACCGAGTCGGTGACCATGATGCCGTTGCCGACCGAGCACTCATAGGTGAGCCAGCCGTCATGGCCGTGATTGGCGGGACCGCCCGAAAGTGCCAGCATCAGCTGGGTGATATATTCGACTGGCTCCTCGCGCCTCTTGTCGATGCCGGAGACGACGCCGAGCGCGGCGGAGAAATTGCCCCCGCCTTCGGCCATGCCATAGGGCTCGCCGATTTGCGAGAAGGCGCATTGCACCGCATTGGCGAGGCGCTCATTGACGTTGCTCGTGGCGCAGGAGGTGCCCGTCGGATGGCTGGGCCTGCCGACGACGCAACCATCGCGCAAGAGCGGCACGATACGGCTGGAGCTGCCCTCATTATGCGGCACGCCGGCGTCGAGATTGTAATATACGCCGATGCGACAGGAGGCGACCGCGCAGGCCTCGGTGAGATTGAGCCCGCCCGGCACGCAGTCCGGATTGTCGCGCACATCGACGGTGATCAGCCCCTTTTTCGGATCGACCGTGACCTTGGCCTTGATGGGGATGCCCTCATCGGCGACGCCCGTCACCGGGTCGTGCCTGACCTCATAGACATAGGTGCCGGCCGGCAGCTCTCGGATCGAAGCGATCGCCCGGCGCTTGCCATAGTCCATCCATGCCTCGATGAAGTCGCGCACCGTGTCGATGCCATACTGCGCCACCAGCTCCTTGAGGCGGCGCTCGCCCGTCCGGCAGGCGCCGACCTGGGCGCGATAGTCGCCATGCCAGATATTGCTGACGCGAATCTTCTGCAGCCCGATGCGGATCAGGTCTTCCTTGTCCTTGAAGTTCTCCTGGATGCGCACGCACGGGAAATGCACGCCCTCCTGATAAAGGGTCGCCGCGAAGGGCAGATAGGTCGAAGGCTCGGGCGCCCCGATGTCGGCATGGTGCGAGCGCGACAGCGTCCAGAACAGCGGCGTTCCCTCAAAGAAGACCGGCACGCACAGCGTCAGGTCGGCATGATGGGTGACGCCGTAGAAGGGACTGTTGTTGAGGAAGGCATCGCCTTCCTTTACATCGTCGAAGAGCTCGGTGATCGGCTTGGTGGTGAGCTCCAGCGCATTGACATGGATCGGCAGCGCCTCTTCCACCGAAATCAGGCGATGATCATAGGTGAGGATGCCGCAGGACATGTCGCGCGCATTCTTGATGACGCTCGACCGGCTGGCCTTCATCACCGTGTTGGTCATTTCGCGGATGATCGATTCGAAGCGGCTGGACAGCACCGCCAGCAGTGTCGGATCGAACGCGGCCACCTTCTTGGCTCTGCCCGACCGCGCCATCCTCCAGCCCTCCGATGAGATAAACCATCCTGCCGCGCAGCGCCTCTCGAACGGCATCCGCAACCTTGCGAAGAAGACGTTAAAATGAATATGAAGTCAATATCAATTCCATGATAAAAATGATATTGACTTCATATTCATTTTGTGACAGCAATTTGTGCCATCGGGGACATATCCACAGCGGGGAAACATCATGAAGCCTCGGTCATGCAGATTGTTAGCCGGCTTTCTCTTGTTCACGTCACTGTCTGGCTCAGCCGCCTTCGGCGAAGAAACCCTGGTCTATGCCGGCTATGGCGGGACCTACCAGGACGCCGTTCGCAAGGCGGTCCTCGAGCCCCTCGCCAAGGAGATGGGCATCACCATTCGCGAGGAGACGATCTCATCGCTTGCGGATGTGAAGGTCCAGGTCGAGGCGGGAAGCCCGTCGATGGATATCTCCGAGCAGAACGTCAATGATTGCCTGACGGGCTCGCAGCAGAATCTGTGGATGCCGCTCGACTACAGCGTCATCAAGACCGACGGCATAGACCCCTCGGTCGTGAAGAAGGATTGGATTGCCGGCTTGACCAACTGGTCGACCGTCATGGCGTACAACACCAAGAAATTCGGTGACAATCCACCCAAGAGCTGGGCCGATTTCTTCGACGTCAAGAAATTCCCCGGCACGCGCGCGATGTGGAACAACCCCTATCACAACATCGAGATCGCGCTGCTTGCCGACGGCGTCACCGCCGACAAGCTTTATCCGTTGGATCTCGACCGGGCCTTCAAGAAGCTCGCCGAGCTGAAGCCGCATATCACCGTATGGTACACATCGGGCGGCCAGGCGACCCAGCTTCTCACCGACGGCGAGATCGAATTGATGCCGTTCTGGAACGGCCGCGTGTCCAAGGTCATCGAAGACGGGGCTCCGGTCGGCATGACCTTCAATCAGGGCATTCTCGCCTTCGATTGCACGGTCGTCCCGCGCGGGGCCAAGAATCCGGCGCTCGCGATGCGGGTGCTGAACCGGCTGCTGGCCCCCGATCTCCAGGCCGCCATTCCCAAATTCATCCCCTATGGCCCGGTGAACAGCAACGCTTTCGCCAACAATCTCATCAGCCCCGAGCTCGCTGCCCGCTTGCCTTCCTCGCCCGAAAATTTGAAGCTCCAGGTTCTCGTGGACGACGCCTGGTGGGGCGACCTGAAGAACGCCGAGAAGGTGCAGGAGCTGTGGACCAAGCTGGTGCAGGAATAACAGCGTTCCGGGCTGAGCGGCCGGCCTCTCCGTGATGGTCGCCTCCGCCCACTCCCTGCCGATCCGCATCACATCGGTCGCCAAGAGCTATGGCAGTGCCGAAGCTCTGTCCGATGTCAGCCTGGACATTCAGGCCGGCGAATTCCTGACCCTTCTCGGGCCCTCTGGCTCCGGCAAGACGACGCTGCTGATGGCGCTGGCCGGCTTTGTCCCCTTGGATTCCGGCAGCATCCTGTTCGGCGACAGAGACGTCACCTTAGAGCCGCCGCACCGGCGCAATGTCGGCATGGTGTTCCAGAACTACGCGCTGTTCCCGCATATGACGGTTCTGGGCAACGTCGCCTATCCGCTCAAGCTGCGCGGCCTGACCGGCGCCGAAGCCGCCGTGCGCGCCGAGGAAGCTCTGTCGCTGGTCCAGCTCGGGGGCTTCGGTGAACGCCGGATCCACGAGCTGTCCGGCGGCCAGCAGCAGCGGGTGGCCTTGGCCCGCTCGGTTGTGTTCGAGCCCCCGATCCTGCTGATGGACGAGCCCTTATCCGCGCTCGATCGGAAGCTGCGCGAGACCATGCAGGCCGAGATTCGCCGGCTGCACGAGCGCGTCGGCGCCACGACGGTCTATGTGACTCACGACCAACATGAGGCCTTGACGATGTCGGATAGAGTAGCGGTGCTCAAGGGAGGCCGCCTGCAGCAACTCGACCGACCGGATCGTCTCTATGATCATCCCAACAATGTCTTCGTGGCCGACTTCATCGGGCATTCCCATTTGCTGCCCACCGAAGTTAAGGGCGGCCGCGTCTATCTGCGCGGGCATCCGGTCAAGCACAACAAGACACCGGTTCCGAACGGTCCGCTGGTCCTCATGCTGCGGCCGGAGAGAATGGAAATCCTCATCGCCGGGCAAGACCCCGACATGAACGAGCTCAGCGGTGTCGTGCAGCGGCATGCGTTTGTCGGCGATGCCTTGATGCTCACCGTCTGTCTTTTCGGCGAGACCGTCATCACCGTCAAAGTGCCGCGGCTGCGCGGGCTGTTGGACAGCGTCCCCGATCCAGGGCAGCCGATCCGTCTCGGGCTCCATCGCGACGATACGATACTTCTGCCGGCCGAAGGCGATGACCATGGGTGACGAGAGGCTGAACGCGGCAGCGCTCCGGCGGCAATCGCGAAGAGCCTATTGGACGCTCCTGTCGCTCAGCTTCCCGGCCATGGCGCTCGTCTCGGTCATTCTGTTCGTCCCGATCGCCTGGCTGTTCTCGCTCTCCTTCGTCGGCGACGACGGGCAATTGTCGCTCGTCCACTACCAGCGGATGATCGATCAGCCATCCTACCGGACCGTCTTCTCGACCACATTTATTCTGAGCCTGACGGTGACCGCCTGCACCGTCGCCATCGGCTATCCGCTGGCCTATCTGCTCTCGAAGCTGTCGTCCAGGACCGCCAATCTCTGTCTGCTCGCCGTGCTCTTGCCGTTCTGGACGTCGCTTCTGGTCAGGACCTATGCCTGGCTGGTGCTGCTGCAGCGCCGCGGCCTGATCAACACCACGCTGCAGAGCACCGGTCTCATCGATGATCCTTTGCCTTTGGTTCACAACTTCACCGGCGCGGTGATCGGGATGACACACATCATGGTGCCGTTCCTGGTTCTGCCGCTCTATGCCTCGATGCGGGCCATCGATCCTTCGCATATGCGGGCGGCCGCCAATCTCGGCGCTTCGCCCATGCGGGCGTTCTGGGACGTCTTCGTCCCTCTCTCCATGCCCGGCCTGTTCACCGGCATGTCTCTCGTCTTCGTGCTGTGCCTCGGCTTTTACGTGACGCCCGCTTTGCTGGGCGGCGGCCGGGTGATCATGATCGCCATGCGCATCGACATGAACCTCCGTCTCTACAACAGCTGGGGTGCTGCCAGTGCCTTGGGTGTGGTCCTCCTTGTCGCCACGGGACTCGTCCTTTACCTGACCGCGCGCCTGACGCGCTTGAGCTTCGGTTCGGGGGCTTTCAGATGAGATCGTCTTTCCGTTCGGCCGATAGCCCTCGCCCGTGGCTCTGGATCGTCGCGGGCTTGGCCATGATGTTCCTGCTCACCCCGACCTTGCTGATCATTCCGATGTCCTTTTCCAACGCCAACTATCTTGCCTTTCCACCCCCCGGCTGGTCGTTGCGCTGGTATGCCGCCTACTGGGACTCGCTCGAATGGACCGCTGCGACCTGGGTGTCTCTCAGGATCGCCATTACCACGACACTTGTGGCGACGCCGCTGGGCACTCTCGCCGCCTATGGCCTGTGGCTGAGCCGCGGCCGTCTGGCCAACATCCTCTTCGCCGCTCTGGTCGCGCCGTTGGCGATCCCCGTGATCTTCATCGCGATCGGGGTGTTTTACGTCTATGCGCGTTTGGGACTGCTTTACACGACCTTTGGCCTGGTGATCGCCCACACGACCCTGGCACTGCCCTTCGTGGTCTCGCTGGTCGCCTCGGCGCTCAAGAGCTTCGATGCCAATCTCGAAAAGGCGGCCCGGAGTCTCGGCGCACCGCGCTGGCGGGCCTTCATCGACGTCACATTTCCGCAGATCCGGTTCTCGGTCATTTCCGGGGCGCTGCTGGCGTTTCTGACCTCCTTCGACGAGATCATTGTCGCCCTGTTCATTTCGGGAGGCTCGACCGAAACCCTGACGCGCCGGATGTTCACGACGCTGCGCGATCAGATCGATCCGACGATCGCCGCGATTTCCACCATCCTGATCGGCATATCGACCGGCTGCATCCTGCTCGTCCAGATCCTGCGGTCGAAGGACAAGGGCTAGACGGCCGCCGGGACGCTGAACACATCGACCAACGACCGGCCCTTGGCGAGCTCGCTCGTCCATTCTTCTTCCATGCCCAGGCGCTCCTCGGCCCGAGCCAGAAGCGTCTCAGCCTCCTTGGCGGGGATGATCGCCAGGCCGTCATTGTCGCCGAGCACGATATCTCCCGGCCGCGCCGCGATACCGCCGAAGACGATCTCGCCATTGACCGCGCCGCGCTCCTTGCCGAGCGGTCCTTTCGCCGTGTTCCCCAGCGCAAACACCGGGAAATCGTCCCAGCTCGCAATCGTATCGATGTCACGGACGGCACCGTTGATGACGAGCCCGGCGATGCCCTTGCGCCGTGCCGTGCCACAGAGGATTTCGCCGCAATAGGCCGTCTGCAGGCAGCCGCCGGCATCGACGGTCACGATCGTGCCTGGCGCGGCCAGGTCGATCGCATGCAGCACCGGCCCGAAATCGGAGCGCTCGCACCAGGCCGTCACCGCCTGGCCGACGAGGCGTGTGCCGAGGGCAAGAGGCCGCAACGGCCTGATCCGCGGATCGGCGATGACGCGGCCGCCGCTGATGTCCGATATGATGGTCACGGGAATGCGCTTCCATGCGGCGAGCGTTCTTGAGTTCAGAGCTTTATGGCGAGTGGCATGAACGATCGTCGGCATCAGTGCTCTCCTGGACAAAGCGTTAGTGCCATGGCAACCCGGCATATTCCAGCTGCGTGGCGAGCCGGTCGATGAACAGGCGGCAGCGCTCGACCTCCGTGAGCGCGATATATTCGTCCGGCTTGTGCGCCTGCGCGATCGAGCCGGGGCCGCAGACGACCGAGGCCACGCCGGCAACGGTGCTGAATAGCCCCGCTTCCGTACCATAGGCGACCTTCGCGTGATCGTTGCGGCCGGCGAGCTGCTTGACGAAGGTCACGGCGGGATGCTCGGGCTCTGTCGCCAGACCGACGAAAGGAACGATATCCTCCACCACGATGGCGGCCTCGGGTGCCACGGCCTTCATGCGCGGCAGGACGACCGTCTCGGCATATTCGCGGATCTGCTCGATCAACGCCCGCGCATCGACCTCCGGCAACGAGCGGATGTCGAAGCCGAATTCGCAGCGGTCGGGAATGATATTGAGGGCCGTTCCGCCGGAAATGGTGGTCACCGACAGCGTCGAATGCGGAACGTCATAGCCGTGGTCATGCGGTCCCGACTTCGCATGGCCGAGCGACAGGCCCTGGATGTAGCTGATGAGCACCGCGGCATGCTCGATGGCGTTGACGGCCGACGGTGCCAGGCTCGAATGGGCGCTCCTGCCGGTCACGACGACGCGGAACATGCCGCCGCCCTTATGGCCGATGATGACCTGCATGCTCGTCGGCTCGCCCACGATGCATAGAGCCGGCTTGAGCTCCATCGCCGCGATGCGGTCGACGAGGCTCTTGACCCCGGTGCAGCCCAGTTCCTCGTCATAGGAGATCGCGATGTGGATCGGCGCCTTGAGACTGCGTTCCACGAGGTTCGGCACGGCCGCGAGCACGATGCCGATGAAGCCTTTCATGTCGCAGGCGCCGCGCCCATAGAGGCGCCCCTCGGCTTCGCGCATCAGGAACGGATCGCCGGTCCAGGCCTGGCCCGTGACCGGCACGACGTCGCTGTGGCCGGACAGGATGACACCCGCGACATCGGCGGGCCCGATCGTCGCCCAGAGATTGCCCTTGCTGCGCTCCTCGTTCCACAGGATGTCGCTCGCGATGCCGTAGCGCGCCAGATAGGCCTGGACATGGGCGAGCAGCTCGCCATTGGAGTTGCTGGAAACGGTTGGAAAGCCGATCAGGTCGCCGATGAGCGCGATGCACTGCGCCGTCGAGCCTGTCCTCACCGTCATGATCGCGACCCGGCCAACCTGAACACCGGCAGCGGCGGCAAGCCGTCCCTGGCGCGCCAGGCGAGCGCGACACGGTCGCCGATCTCAGCTGTGCTCGCCTCGATATTGGTCAGGAGCCGCGGCCCCTCGTCGAGATCGACGAGAGCGAGAAGATAAGGCGGCGTCAATTCGTCCGACACCGGTATGCGGACCGTGGTCAGAGAATAGATCGTGCCAAAACCTTCGACCTCGACCCAACCCAGCGTTCCGCTCTCGCAAACGAGGCAGAACGGCCGCGGATAGAACTGGCGTGCCCCGCAGGCGGTGCAGCGCTGAACGATGAGCCGCCTTTCGGCGCAGGCTTGCCAGAACGGCTCGGTCGTCGGATCGGCGGCGCCGAGATCCGAGAAGGATGTCTTGTCAGTCACGGGCGAGCACCACGGTCGAGGCCGTCGAGAAGGCGAGGCCGCCGGTGCCGTGCGCCACGGCGATCTCGGCGTCAGGCACTTGCCGGTCCAGGGCTTCGCCGCGCAGCTGGCGCACCGCCTCGACGATGAGCAGGATGCCGAGCGCGCCCGGATGGCAATAGGAGAGACCGCCGCCCGATGTCATGGACGGCAGGCTACCGCCCGGCCTGAGCCGTCCCTCCGCGACGAACGCCCCGGCCTCGCCCTTGCCGCAGAAGCCGAGATCTTCGAGATAGAGCAGCACGGCATGGGTGAAATTGTCATAGGGCTCGAACACATCGATATCGGAAGGTTTGACCCCGGCCATCGCGAAGGCGTCGCGGCCCGAGGCGCGGCCGGGCGTCACGGTCAGGTCCGGGCATTGCGCGACATGCCATTGGACGTGGCTCTCACCGGCCCCCAGCACGCGGATCGGCCGCTTGGCGGCATCGCGCGCCCTCTCCTTGCTCGTCACGACGACGACGCCGCCGCCATCGGTGATGAGGCAGCAATCGAGCTTGCGCAAGGGATCGCACAACATGGGCGACGACATGACGTCGGCAATGGAGAGTGGATCGCGCACCCAAGCCTTCGGGTTGAGCGCCGCCCATTGCCGCGCGGCCACGGCGACCTCAGCCAGATGCTCGAGCGTGGCGCCATACTGGTGCATGTAGCGCGCGGCGCTGAGCGCGTAATGGCCGATGGGAAAGTGGATGCCGTATGGCGTTTCGAACTGCGCCGAGAGCGAGCCGTCGAGCGCCGGCGCGGCCTTCTTGCGGTTGCGGCGGCTGCGCTGGCGCGAGGCATAGCCGATGAGTGCGACTTCGCAACGCCCGGCGGCGATGGCCGCCATGGCATGATGCACGAAGAACTCGAAGGAAGCGCCGCCCATGTCGGAAGACTCGGCATAACGCGGAGCGAGGCCGAGATATTCGCCGAGCTGCACCGATCCCTCTTCGCCCATATAGTTGGTGAAGAGCGCATCGACATCGCGCAAGCCAAGGCCCGCTTCGGCCAGCGCTTCCCGCGCCGCAAGGGCGACCATCGAGAATTCGCTCTGATCGAGGACCTTGCCGAGCGCCGTCTCGGCGACCCCGGCGATATAGACGGGCGAGGTTGTCAGGGCATGCGGCATAAGAACAACGAAACTTTTCCCCTGCCCGCCAAAGGGCACGTGATCACGAGTACCGCGGCGAACCACCGCTGAACGGAGCCCACCGCTTGCATCAGGCTGCGGAATCAGAGATCATTACAATATGAATATGAAGTCAATATCAATTTTTGCACGATTTTCCCGCCCTGCCGCCGCTCGGCAGGATATTGATAAACAGCAATCCGGGTGCAATATCGCCTCGGGAGGGTTTTCCTATGGCGCAGCAGGCCAAGCAAGAACCGAAATCGGCGGCGCAAGCCTATCAAGGCATCAAATACGCCGATCACCTGGCCGGCGGCCTTGAGACGCTCGCCTTTGGGTCCAAGGGCGACCGCACGAAATATCGCCTGAAGATCGCCGCCGCCCGCGCTTTGGAGGAAATCGGCTACCAGGACACCAAGGTCGCGGACATCTGTGCCTATGCCCAGGTCGCGCTCGGCACCTTCTATGTCTATTACCGCGACAAGAACGCGATCGCGATCGAGGTCGTGCTGGAATTCGACGAGTTTCTCTATGAGCAGGCCAAACAGGTCGGCCGCGGCACGACCGAGTTCGATGCGATCCTGAACACCAACCGTGCTTTCGTCGCGGCCTATCGCACCAATCCGGGTCTCTTGCAGTGCCATGTCCAGCTGCAGAGCCAATTACCGGAATTCCGCGAGCTATGGCGGCCGCGGCATCAGAAGTGGATCGAGAACCTGGCGCGCTCGATCGAGCGGCGCGGCAACTACAAGGAAAATCTGCCGGGCTCGCCGCTTGCGGTCGCGCATGCCCTGGAAAGCATGGTCTTCCACTATCTCTATTCGATCATCGTCGGCAAGGATGCCCTGTTCAACGAGGAGGACCCCTCGCACGCCGACGATCTCGCTCTCATGCTCTCGACCCTTTGGTACCGGGCCGTCTATGGCAAGGATCCGCCGGTGCGCTGAACCCTAGGCTTCGTCCTTAGGGAATTGGAGTCGAGATAGCGCCGTGTCGCCAAGGCCAGCCGCGCGATTCCTTCTTCCAGCACGGCGGGCGCGTTGCGGGTGAAATTTACGCGAATGGCCGAGCGCAGCCGCCCGTGAGGATCGAAGACGCTGCCGGGAACGAAGGCAACCTTCTCCGCCACCGCATGCTCGTAGAGCGCGTCCGTATCGATCGCCGGATTGCGGCTGCGCATCCACACGAACATGCCGCCGGGCGGGGTCTCCCATTCGAACCATTGACCGAGCTCCGTGGCCGCGGTCGTGCACAGCGCATCTCGCCGCTCGCGGTATTGGTGCACGACGTGCGGCACATGCGTCTGTTCCAGGCCCGCTTCCAGGAGCTCGAGAGCCACCGCCTGGGTCAGCATCGAGCTCGCCAGGTCCGCCGATTGCTTGGCAAGGACGAGCGCCTGGATCAATTCGGGCGCGGCGACCGCCCAGCCGACGCGCAGTCCGGGGACGATGCTCTTCGACAGGGTTCCGAGATAGATCACCGGCCCCTGATAGGGCTCGGCCTTCTCCATGCGGCCGTGGAGCTCGAGGATGCTGGGTCCCACCGCGCCGTCGAGTTGCAACGGCAGGTAGGGATCGTCCTCGATCAGCCACGTGCCCGCTTCCAGCACCTTTTCGAGCAACGCTTGCCGCGCCGCGGTCGAGACAAGTGCGCCGGTCGGGTTGGAATAGTTGGGCACCGTATAGACGAACTTGGCGGCGCGCAGCACATCCACGGTAGTGACTCCGTTTTGGACCCAGTCGAGAGCCTCATAGGACGGAAGCCGGGGCCGCCAGGCATCGAGTGCCCCGACATAGGTCGGGTATTGCGCGACGACGCGATCACCCGGATCGATGAGTATCTTGCCCAGGAGGTCGAGCCCCTGCATCGCGCCCGCGGTGAGGAGCACATTGTCGGTCGTGACAGCGCAGCCGGTCTGCCGCGCCATCCTCTCGGCGATGTGCTGGCGCAAAGGCAGGAAACCCTCGACCGGACCATAGTCCAGGGCTTTGGCACCCCAGCGCGCCAGCGCCCGTCCCGTGGCATGAGAGATGGCCGCCGCGGGATAGAACTCGGCGGCAGGCAGGCCACCCGCCATGCTGATGAAGTCGGGCCGGACGCCGAAAGACAGGAACTGCCGGGTGATATCGTTGCTGGCGGAGATCCAGCGCGAGAACATCGGACGGGATGTTGAGCGAGAAAGCGCCATCGCCTGCAAGCCTCGTATTGCGTGCTGCATCCTGGCCGCGGTCACGGACTGGGAGCACAAAATTGATATTGACTTCATATTCATTTTGTTTAGGACAGTCAACATTGGCGGGAGATGCAGCTGATGACGACGCGCCGGCTCGAAGGAAGAATTGCGATCGTCACCGGCGCCGGCCGCGGGCTTGGGCGTGCCTATGCCCTGGCTTTGGCCCAGCAGGGCGCAGCCGTCGTCGTCAACGATCTCGGCGCCGATCTCAACGGTGTCGGTCGCGATGCCTCCCCGGCGCAATCGGTCGTCGATGAGATCTTGGGCCAGGGCGGCAAGGCCCTGGCGAGCGGCCACGATGTCGCCGAATGGGCGGAAGCGAAGTCGCTTGTGGAGACGGCCATATCGACCTTTGGCGGTCTCGATATTCTCGTGAACAATGCCGGCATCCTGCGTGACCGGCTCTTCGCCAACATGTCCGAGGCGGAATGGGACACCGTCATCCGCGTCCATCTCAAGGGCCATGCCGCGCCAGCCCGCCACGCCATGGAGTTTTGGCGCAATCAATCCAAGGCCGGCCGGAAGGTCATGGCCTCCATCATTCATACGACGTCGCTCGCCGGCCTCGTCGGCAGTTTCGGCCAGGCGAATTATGCCTCGGCCAAGCTTGCGGTGGTCGGCCTGGCGCGTACGCTGGCCTTGGAGGGTGTCCGCTACGGCGTGCGTTCGAACGCCGTCTCGCCTTCCGCCCGCACCCGCATCGAAACATCGCTGCAGCCGCCGCCGGACGGTGTCTTCGACGTTTTTTCGCCCGACAATGTCGCGCCGTTGATCTGCTGGCTGGCGCTGGCCGACTGTCCGGCGACCGGTCAGGTGTTTCAGGCCTATGGCAACCGCATCGAGATCATCGCGCCAAGCGCCATCGAGGTGGATATTCGCACCGAAGGCCGCTGGCAGCTGGAGGCCGTGGAACAGGCGCTGAACCATCGGCTGCCGAAGCTTCCGCGGCTCGGCGACTTCGTCGAAGGGCTGCCGCAATGAGCGCGAGCGCCGCGACGACCGCAGCCTTCCCGCTCGGCTTTTCGCGGAGCTCCGAGGAGTTTCGCACCAACAGCCACAGGCTGGCGCAGTTCGCGCGCGCGGTGGATGACGAAAACCCAAGGCACCTCGCCGGCGAATTCGCCCCGCCGGTGTTCTCGCACATTCCGGTCATGCAGAGCATGGTCGAGGTGCTGCAGAGGGCGACACCCGATTTCGTCCTGCATGGCGAACATGATTTCTTCTTCCACGCGCCGATCGTGCCGGGTCAGCGCCTGTTCAGCACTTCCGTCTTGGCGGGCATTCGCGGCAACAAAGCCGGGACGGCCTTCATCATCCGATCCGACACCTCGGCCCATGACGGCACGCCGATCTGCACGCAATACAGCACCTGCTTGCGCCGCGGCGAGACGTCGGCGCCGGCGCTGGGAGAATTCCCGCCGTCACGCCCGCTGCCGGCGAAGCAGAATGCCGCGCATTCCCACTATGCGTTGGCCCCCGACCAGACGCGGCGCTACGCCGACGCGGCCAGGGACTACTCGCCCTATACGATCGATCCTGCCGCGGCCGCCAAGGAGGGCTTTCCGGCGCCGATCGTGCATGGCATGTGCACCCTCTCCTTCGCCGCCCGCGCCATCGTCGATATCCATTGCCGCGGGCTGACCCCGCGCCTGCGGCGCCTCGGTTGCCGCTTCGCCCATCCGCTCTTCCTGGTCGCCGGCCAGACGCTCACCATCGAGCACTGGACTGACGTGGACAATCTGATCGGCTTCGAGGCGATCGATCGGGCCGGCAATGTCGTCATCAGGAACGGATATGCCGAGATGTATGAGCATGCCTGACCGGCCGGACGCCTGGGTCAGGCATGAGAATGTCGCGCCGGACTGGTCGGCGGTACCGCAAGCGACGGTGATCGAGCTCCTCCACAAGGGCTGCCGGGAAGACCCGGAGCGCCCCGCCATCATCATCGAGGACGGTCCGGCCCTGACAAGGCGCCAGTTCCTCGATCGCTGCCAGCGCTTCGCCGGATATCTGAGCGCGATCGTAAAGCCGGGCGACCGTGTGGCGGTCATGCTCGACAACCGGCTGGAATTCATGATCGCGCTGTTCGCCGTCATCGCGAACCGCGGCACGCTGGTCTCCGTTCCTCCGACGGCCATGGCCGTGGATGCCGGCCATATCATCGGCGACGCGCAGCCGGTTGCCGCCATTGTCGGAAACCCTCAGCTCACCATCGTCACGGCCGTGCAGGCCGGCGCGCCGTTTCTCCGGCACATCCTCGTGGTCGATGGCGAGGAGCCGGACGGTCTTGCCGCCTATGAGAATGCCGCCGAAGCCCTCGACTTCGCCACGGTCGAATGCGCGCGCGAGGACATCATCACCGTCTACTATACATCGGGCACGACGGGCGCGCCGAAAGGCTGCATGCTGCATCACGGCTGGTGGCTGCGCGTCATCGACATCGACCTTCGCTTGTTCAGGCGCGGCTGGCAGGATCGCCAACTCTGCTGCCTGCCCTTCTATTATGCCGATCCCGCTTTGCAGCTTCTGACGTCGCTCGCCTCGCGCGGCACGCTCATAGCGATGCGCCGCTTCTCGGTATCGCGCTTCTGGGACGTCGTGGCGAAATATGATGCGACCGAGGTGCTCTCCATCGCCTCCATTCCAGCGCTCCTGCTGAAAGGCGAACCGCGGCTGGCCGAGCGCGATCACCGCGTCCGCCTTGCCATCCATGCCGGCCTGCCGAAGGAGCTGCACCAAGATCTGCTGCGTCGCTATGGCTTTCACTGGCACAACCAATATGGCAGCACCGAGGGCGGCCTGATGAGCCGGGTGCCCGACCACCTCGCCGATGAGCTCGTCGGCACCGGCACCATGGGCGTCGAGCCGCCGGGCGTCACCATCCGCCTGGTCGACGACAATGACCGTGATGTCCCTTTGGGCGAGCCCGGCGAATGCCTCATTGGCGGACCCGATCTCTATGCCGGGTATCTCAACCGGCCGGAAGTGACGGAAGAGGCGAATCGCGGCGGCTGGTATCATTCCGGCGACCTCGCGCGCCGCGACGAGCGCGGCCTGCTCTATTTCGTCGGCCGCAAGAAGGAGATCATCCGCCGTTCCGGCGAGAACATCTCCGCCGCCGAGGTCGAGGGCGTCCTGCGCTCGCATGCGAAGGTGGTCGATGCCGCCGTCGTGCCGGTCCCCGATCCGTTGCGCGGCGAGGAGGTCAAGGCCTATGTTCAGCTGAAGCCGGGGGAAAGCCTGCCGCCCGAAGAGATCATCGAATTCTGCAGGGCGAACCTCGCCGGCTTCAAGCTGCCGCGCTTCATTGAATACAGGGAGACCGACTTCGAACGCACACCGTCCATGCGCATCCAGAAGCAGGCTCTGCTCAAGGCAAAGACCGACCTGCGTCAGGGCGCGTGGGACCGCGAAACGGGACAGATCATAGAGTAACGGCACGTGCATGATCGCAGCCGGCGACATCATCGAAGAGTGGGATTTCACCGTCGAACCGGGGAAATTGAGGGAATTCGCGCGCGCCGTGCATGATGTGCACTGGCAAGACAGCGACATCGCCCCGCCGACCTTCCCGGTCGTCGCTTCGGCGAACTTCGTCGAGCGCCTCGTCACCAGCCGGCTGGCGCTCGATCGGTCGCGCACGGTGCATGGTGAGCAGCGCTACGACTATTTCGAACCGTTGAGGGGCGGCGACCGTCTGCGCTGTACCGCCCGCCTGGTCGGCGAGGAGATCAAGACCGGGCGGCGCGGCGGCAGCATGCGCGTCATCACCACCATGGTGGAATTCCGCTCGATCGCAACCGGCAGGCTCGTATGCCGCGAGACCATGACGTCGATCGAGAAGGCGGCGGCCGAACCATGACGCTGCCCTGCCCCGCCCCGATCGTCTATCCGGCGCTGACCCGCACCGACCTCGTGATCTATGCCGGCGCGTCGGGCGACTTCAACCCGCTGCATCACGACCTTGACTACGCGAGGAATGCCGGCCTGCCCGACGTCATGGCGCACGGAATGCTGTCGGCGGGCCTCTTGGCTTCCGCCGTGACGAAATGGTTTGGCGCCGGAAGCGTCGCCAGCTACGCCGTGCGTTTCCTCAAGCCGGTATGGCCGGGCGATGTGCTGGCCGCGCATTGCCGCAAGCTGGAGATGAGCTCGGTGGAGAACGGCAAACCGGTTGCCTGTGCCGAGCTGGAACTTGTCCGCGCGAATGGTGATGTCGTTCTGGCCGGCACGGCACGCCTGACAGAGACCGCCGCCATATCCCATTCATGAAAGGCTCGTGATGTCCAGCAAGCCCCTCATTATACGCCCGGCGGAAGCCCATGACCGGGATGCCTTTCTGGAGATGTGGCGGGATTTCGTATCACTCGCCCCCGATGAGCCCGGCAATCACCAGATGGGTGAAACCAACTGGCGCCGGATCATGGATCCCGATCACGGCCTCGAATGCATCGTCGCCTTGGGCGACGACGGCGCACCGGCCGGCTTTACCCTCTTCCTGCCCTTGGCCTTCACCTGGAGCACTGGCGATGCCTGCTATCTGCAGGACATCTATGTGCGGCCTGAGAGTCGCGGCAGCGGCATCGCCCAGGCCATGATCGAGCATTTGCGGCAACTCGGCCTCAAAGCAGGATGGTTCAAGATCTTCTGGATGACGCAGGCCGACAACATTGCGGCCCAGCGCGTCTACGACAAGGTCGCCAAGCGCATGGACTATCTGCGCTACGACCTCAATGTCTGCGCGCCCTAAATACCCGGCGCTCTAGCTAGAGCGGGATGAGATTAAGCGTGGTCATATCCGGCGTTGGCGAAGTAATTTAAGCATTCCTTTGATGTATGAGGTGGCGAGGATGTGCCAGTGGCCTTTTCCAGAGCATCTATTGTGCGGCGTGCAGCCAATGCTTGAGCTTAGCGCTGGCCGATGGTGCTGGTGCGCCTGTCCAAGGCGCATCCGAAGCAGGTGAGATCGCTGCTGCTCCGGTCCTGGAAGGCGACCGCGCCCGAGAGCCTCGTCAGAGCTTTCGAGAGAAACTGAGGCGTGAACTTCGCACGAGATGGGCCGAAACTCACGATCAGATCTATGATCAATGGCAAATTGCCATAATGCTGGTATGTGTGGTTTCAAAACTCTGCACAGGAATAGGTTGATTGCCGCGCCAATACAGCCATGGTGGGAGAAAGGCCCCGGGATCGTTCGAACGCATGCCTGACCGGTCATCCCTTTCGTCCACCACGTCTTTCAAAGAGCGGCTAGGGGCCCTCAAAAACGTCGGCCCCTTTCTCGCGATGGTGTGGCAGACAAGCCCTGCTCTCACCTTGGCCACTTTTCTGCTCCGGCTCACTCGCGCACTTCTGCCGGTAGCAACGCTCTATGTAGGCAAGCTGATCATCGACGACGTCGTGTTGCTCGTCCAGATGCCCAACAAGCCGCAGACCCTCCAGGATTGGTTTCAGGCCGGGCATTTGAATCGGATCGCTCTGCTCCTGGTCGCGGAATTTGCACTCGCCGTGCTCTCCGACGTGCTCGGCCGGGTTGTCTCCCTGATCGACAGCCTTTTGTCGGAACGCGTGACCAACGCTTCAAGTGTGCGTTTGATGGAGCACGCGGCGACGCTCGATCTCGAGGATTTTGAGGACGCGGAGTTTCAGGATCAGCTGGAGCGGGCCCGACGCCAGAGCAGTGGCCGAATGACGCTCATGGCGCAATTGTTCGGTCAGGCACAGGACGTCGTGACCGTTGCAAGTTTTGCTGCCGGGATGATTCTCTATGCCCCTTGGCTGATTGCTTTCCTGCTCCTGGCGTTGATCCCCGCATTCCTGGGTGAGGCGCATTTTAACGCCCAAAGCTATTCTCTCGATTACAGGCGCACGCCGGAACGGCGCGAGCTGGATTACGTCCGGCAAACCGCCGCAAGCGCCGAGACCGCCAAGGAAGTCAAGATCTTCGGCTTGAATCGGTTTCTCATAGACCGATACCGGCAGCTTTCAGCCGCCTTATATGCCGCCAATCGTCAGATCGCTGTCCGACGAGCCGGGTGGGGAGGCCTCTTCACCGCCATCGGCACTATCGGCTACTACTGCGCTTACGCCTATATTGTCTGGCAAACCCTCACGGGCGCCTTCACGGTCGGCGACCTCACCTTTCTTGCGGGATCCTTCCGGCGGCTGCGCAATCTTCTCGAAGGTCTTTTAGCCGGGTTTTCGATCACCGCCAGCCAGGCGCTCTATCTCAACGACTTGTTCTCTTTCTACGAGATCAGCCCGGAAATCCGCTCACCCGAGAATCCTCGTCCCTTTCCGCGCCCGATCCGCGATGGTTTTGCTTTTGAGGATGTCGGCTTTAGATATCCTGGCGCCAAGCGATGGGCCGTCCGCCATCTCAGCTTTGCTCTGCATGCGGGTGAGGTTGTGGCACTCGTTGGAGAAAACGGCGCCGGCAAGACGACTTTGGTCAAGCTCCTGACACGTCTCTATGATCCGGACGAAGGGCGAATTCTGCTCGATGGCCATGACTTGCGCGACTACGATCTTGACGCACTGCGCAGCAATATGGGCGTGATATTTCAGGACTTCGTCCGCTACAACCTCACGGCCGGCGACAACATAGCGGTTGGCCGTGTCGAAGCGCGCGATGATCATGCCCGTATCGAGCGCGCCGCGGTCCGCAGCGGAGCCGATGAAGTCATCGCCAGGCTTCCCGCAGGCTATGGTCAAATGCTCGGAAAGCGATTCAGGAAAGGGGTCGAGCTTTCCGGCGGCGAATGGCAAAAAATCGCCATCGCCCGAGCCTATATGCGGGAAGCGGAGGTCCTCATCCTTGATGAGCCTACCGCCGCATTGGATGCTCGCTCCGAGTTCGAGGTTTTCAAGCGGTTCAAGGAACTCAGCACAAGCAAGACGGCCATCCTGATTTCCCACAGATTTTCAAGCGTGCGCATGGCCGATCGTATTCTTGTTCTTGCGGACGGAAAGGTTGAGGCGTCCGGCACTCACGAAGAACTGATGTCCCAATCTGGCCGCTATGCAGAGCTTTTCGAATTGCAGGCTGCCGGCTATCGATAACCGCCGCTCGAGTGGCCGAGGCCTTTCGCTGCTTCAGTCGACATGCAGTTGCGCCTGCTTCAGGAGCTTGAGCGCCGCGCCATGCGCTTCCGCGACCCAGGCGGCTATGCCTTTGGGATCGGGCGGGAATTCGAACTCGATTCTTCGACCGTTGCCTTTTTCGAAGATCGCGCCGCGACGGCGAGGCCGGCGACCGTGATCAGGATCATTCCCCCGATCGTCAGCAGATCGGGTCTCTCGGAGAAGAACACATATCCCCAAAAGGCCGCCGAGACGAGATAGGCATAGTCGAAGGTGGCGATGATGGGCGGCGCCGCGATCTGATAGGCGCGCGCCACGCCGGCGAAGTAGGCGGCCGAGAGTCCGCCAAGGAGCGCCATCAAACCCCAGTCTCTCATTCCCATGGGCCTCCAATCGCCGAGCAGGAAGGGGAATGCCGCTTTGGTTTCGGCATCGAGGCCCATGAGGGCGAGCACGGCGATGCCTGCGAGGCCCGCGACGAGAAACGACCCGTGAAGGGCGAGAGCCAGTGTGAGCGGCGCCTCTGCCTGACATTTGCTGCGGGTGAGGATCATTGCCAAGGCATAGAGGAAGGCTGCCAGCAGCGGCAATAGCGTGAACCATGAGAAGGCGTCGGTGCCGGGCTTCAAGATGGCGATGACGCCGAGAAAGCCCAAAAGCACGCCGCCCCATTGGCGCGGGCTGACGGGTTCTCCAATCAGCACGGCGGAAAGGAGCGCAATCCAGATTGGGCCGGTATAGACGGCAACCGCCGCCACCGACAGGCTGAGCACGGGAAGTGCGGCATAATAGGCGAGCCAACAGAGGACCAGGAGCAGGCTGCGCAGCAAGGCCCAATGCGGTGATCGCGGCATGAGGCCGGCGCCCATGGCGATCAGGAGGATGGCCAAGACCGGCATCGCGGCAAGCGAGCGGGCGAAGAAAACCTGCCAAATCGTCAGATTCTCACTGACGAGCTTCACCACCGCGTCGGCGAAAGCCATCGTCAGGACCGACGCCAGGATGAAGCCGATGCCCTGAGCGGTCCGATGCGGTCTCGCCTCTTCCCCCTGCGCCATGACCTGTCCCTCGTGGCGCAAATAGATACTGCAGACCGAGCGGGCTGCCGTGCAAATCCGAACACTGGGGAACAGGAAGCGGCGCCTTGCGGCGTCTCTAATCGGAAACCTCGAGACCGGCTTCGCCCAACCCCTCGATCTCGATCATCACGCTGTCACCGGCATTGAGCCACTTGGTCTCGACGAGGCTGCCAAGAAACACGAATTCGCCGCGCCGCAACCCTTGACCACGCATGCCGCGCGCATTGGCAAGCCAGGCCAGAGCTTCAAAGGGATGACCCATGACGGCCGCTCCGGTTCCTCGGCCCACCTCGCTGCCATTGATGCGCATAAGACCTGTGAGGGCCGAAAGATCCAAGCGCCGCCGGTTCGTCACCGGTGCGCCCAGCACGCAGCCTGCATTGAAGAAATTGTCGGCGATCAGCGTATGGACGCCAAGCGCCCGGTAGTCTTTATAGCGATCATCGACGATCTCGATGCCGGCCATGACGGCGCCGACATGCGCCGCCACCGACTGCCGCGTATGGGCCTCGGGCCGCGGCTCGATGTCCCTGCCGATCTCGACGGCGATCTCGCATTCGACCCCGAGCTTGCGGTAGCCGGCGCGCGAGATGGCCCCGGTGGCGCGGAGCACCGTGGCCGAGAAGACTTCGCCCGCGCAAGGGCTGTCTATGCCGAGAAAGCTCTGCATGACGCGCGTCGTGCAGCCGATCTTGTGTCCGGCGACGACGCCCAGCCGCGTGCCCGTCAGCAAGGCATTCACCGCAGCCTGGAGGGCATAGGCATCCTCCTCCCGCGCCGGTCTCTGATCGGCATGGAGCGTCGTCGGTGAAAGCGAAAGCCGCTGCCGGACCAGGGTCTCTGCTGCGGCTTGGATGGTCATCGTTCAGAGCAGATCGATCAGATGCGGGATCAGCGGCAGATCGGCCGGCGGCATCGGATAGTCGCGCAAGCGATTGGGCCTGACCCATTTGAGCTCCTGGCCTTCGAGCGATCTCACCATGCCCTTCCAACGCCGGCATACATAGAGCGGCATCAGCAAGTGGAACTTCTCATAAGCATGGCTGGCGAAGGTCAGGGGCGCGAGGCAGGCTTCGGTGACGTCGATGTCGAGCTCTTCCTTGAGCTCACGGATGAGGGCCAGCTCCGGCCGCTCGCCCTCCTCGACCTTGCCGCCGGGAAATTCCCACAAGCCCGCCATCGTCTTGCCGTCCGGCCTCTTGGCGATGAGCACCCGTCCGTCGGCGTCGACGAGGGCGACGGCGGCGACCAGAACGAGCGGCAGGGATGCTGCCATCAGCTGCGATAGGAGCCGTTGATGTCGATATAGCGATGGGTGAGGTCGCAGGTCCACACCGTGGCGCGGCCCTTGCCTACCCCGACATCCGTCTTGATGATGATCGAGCGGCCCTTCATATGCGGCATGATCTCTTCTTCGCGGTAGTCGGGCGCCCGCATGCCGTTCTTGGCGAGCGCAACGCCGCCGATCCAGATCTTGAGCTTGTCGCGGATGGCCTTCTCGCCGGATTTGCCGACCGCCATGACGATGCGGCCCCAATTGGCGTCCTCGCCCGCGATGGCGGTCTTGACCAGCGGCGAATTGGCGATGGCGAGGCCGATCCGGCGCGCCGCCTTGTCGTTCTCGGCACCGGTGACCGTGATCTCGATCAGCTTCTCGGCCCCCTCGCCGTCCTTGACCACTTGCAGCGCCAGATCCTTGCACAAATCATCGAGGGCGCGGGCGAAATCCTTGAGGCGCGGATCGGCTTCCGATTTGAGTCCCTTGAGTTGAGGGCCGGCCTTGCCGGTGGCGAACATCAGCAGCGTATCCGATGTCGATGTGTCGCCGTCGACGGTGATGCAGTTGAAGCTCTGCTTGGCACTCTTGCTCAAGAGCTTCTGCAGAAGGCGCGGCGGCAGCGCCGCATCGGTGAAGACGAAAGAGAGCATGGTCGCCATATCGGGCGCGATCATGCCCGAGCCCTTGGCGATGCCGTTGAGGGTGACGGTCACCCCGCCGAGCCGCGCCTTGCGGGTCGCCGCCTTGGGGAAAGTGTCGGTCGTCATGATGGCGCGCGACGCCTCCGCCCAGGCATCCGGCTTGAGGCCGGCGAAGAGCTGAGGCAAGGCATCGACGATGGGCTTGGGATTGAGCGGCTCGCCGATGACGCCGGTCGAGGCCTGGAATATCTCCCCTGGCTTGCACTTGGCCAGAGCCGCGATAGCCTTGGCGACGGCTGTGACCGTTTTCACGCCGGCGCTCCCGGTGAAGGCATTGGCATTGCCGGAATTGACGACGAGCGCCCGGGCGCTGCCGCCCTTGAGCCTCTCGGCGCACCAGTCGACGGGCGCCGAGCGCGACTTCGAGGTGGTGAGGACGCCAGCGACCGAAGTGCCGGGGCTGACGATGGCGAGCAGCACATCGGGGCGGTTCTTGTAGCGTATGCCGGTCTCGCCGACGGCGAAGGAAACGCCCTCAAGCGGCGGCATAACCGGAAATTGCTCCGGCGCCAAAGGCGACCGGACGTTGACAGCCCCCATTCTCTCCTCCCCGACTAGCTAGTCTAGCGCATGATCCGGAAAAGGTCATAGCCGGGCTCGACCCGGCTATCCACCGGATTTCCGATCATGTGCAAAATGAAAAGCTGCAGACGCGGTTACTGCTGCGGCGCCTGCATATCCGATTTGCCGCCGCCCGTTGTCGGCTCCTCGCCGGTCAGGGCTGGGGCATCGGTGCCGTCCGGCTGCTCGCCCTGGGGTGCGGCACTGTCCTTCCTCTGCTGTACCGCTTTCTGGCGCAGCTTGCGCGCCTCCTCGGCAAATCTCACCAGATCGGGATCCTTGAGCTCGACCTTCGACTGGAGCCTCAGCGAAATGATCTTTTCCTGGGTCTTCTTGCGCAGGAGGATGTTGCGGATCGCGGTCTTGACCTGGTCATAGGGCTGGGCGCCGCCCATCTTGCGGTCCTCGAGCTTGATGACGTGCCAGCCGAAATCGGTCTTGACCGGCTGCGACACTTCGCCCGGCTTCAGCGCGAAGGCGGCCTTGGAGAATTCCGGCACCATTTCGGGAGCGGTGAAATAGCCGAGATCGCCGCCATACTCCTTCGAGCCGTCGAGGCTGTATTGTTTGGCTAAATCCTCGAATTTCTCGCCCTTCTCGAGACGGGCGAGGATCTGCTTGGCTTCCTGCTCGCTGGCGACCAGGATATGGCGGGCCCTGATCCGCTCCGTCTGGGCCACCTTGGCCGACTCGGTGTCATAGGCCTTTTTCATTTCCTCTTCGGTGACGGTCGGCACGATCGTCTGGGCGAAATAGGCATCGCGCAGGGCCTTCGCCTGATAGAGAGCGAGGCGGCGCTTATATTCCTCCGAATCGCCGATCCCTTCCTTGACCGCGGCCTGAGCCAGGAGATGGCGCTCGACCAGATATTCGACGATATAGGGGTAGCGCAATTTCGGTGGGATATCCGGCAGCTGGCCGAGGATATCCTCAGCCGCCATCTGCACCTCGGAAGTCTTGATTTCGTGGCCATTTACGACGGCGACGACCTTGTCTTCCTTTGGCTCGGCCGTTTGGGCAAAGGCCGGCGTCAGGAGCATCAAGGATACAGCCGTCAAGGCGGCAAGCTTTATGAATTTCTGAGGTCTTTGCATCGGAATTCCCATATGGGGGTCATGGGGCCTAAGCGGCCTATTTGCCGCGATGGTAGCTCATTGGCGGTCAAATCCGGCAAGAATAAGCCGCGACGAACCCCTTTGATCCCTAAAACTGTTGTCACGCGGGCGGGACAATGGTCGCAATGAAGGGCAACTTCAAGGGGGGATTTGGAACATTTACGCCGTGTGACCTCGTTGCAACGCATTGAAGTCCTCGGGATGACAGCCTACCTGGAAAGGGGCCTGTTTTTAGGAGACAGATTTGAATTTCCCGCTCCCGGGCAATTGCCCGTCAGCGTCAATTTCATTAAAAGGCGGCCCAGACTTGCGCCCTCGCCGGCGTGCCCGTCCCGAAGGAAACACACCATATGCTAGGACTGCGTTCGATCGCGTCGCGGATATTCGGCACCGTCAACGACCGTAAGGTCGGGAAATATGCCGCCAGGGTCGCCGAGATAAACGCCCTGGAAGAGGGTCTCGTCGGCCTCTCGGACGAGGCGCTCAAGGCCCGCACCATCGAATTCCGCGAGCAGCTGGCGAAGGGACGGCCCCTTGACGAGCTCCTCGCCCCCGCTTTCGCCACCGTCCGGGAGGCCGCCAAGCGCACGCTCGGCCAGCGTCATTTCGATGTCCAGTTGATCGGCGGCATGGTCCTGCATGAGGGCCGCATCGCCGAGATGAAGACCGGCGAAGGCAAGACGCTGGTCGCCACCCTTCCCGTCTATCTCAACGCGCTCACCCAGAAGGGCGTGCATGTGGTGACGGTCAATGATTATCTGGCCCAGCGCGACGCCGGCTGGATGGGCCAGATCTATAACTTCTTGGGGCTCAGCGTCGGCTGCATCGTCCACGGCCTGTCTGATGCCGAACGCCGCCAGCAATATCTGAGCGACGTCACCTACGCCACCAACAACGAGCTCGGCTTCGACTATCTGCGCGACAACATGAAGTTCCATCTCGAGGAGATGGTGCAGCGCGGCCACAATTTCGCGATCGTCGACGAGGTCGACTCGATCCTGGTCGACGAGGCGAGAACGCCGCTCATCATCTCAGGGCCCCTCGACGACAAGTCCGAGCTCTACAATTCCGTCGACACCTTCATCCCGCAGCTCGTGCCTGAGGATTTCGAGCTCGACGAGAAGCAGCGCACGGTGACACTGACCGAGCAGGGCAACGAGCATATGGAGCAGCTTCTGGCCGCGGCCGACTTGCTCAAGGGCGAGACGCTCTATGACGCCGAGAACGTGACCATCGTGCACCATGTGCAGCAGGGTCTCAGGGCCCACAAGCTGTTCCAGCGCGACAAGGACTACATCGTCAAGGACAATCAGGTCATCATCATCGACGAGTTCACCGGCCGCATGATGCCGGGCCGGCGCTATTCGGACGGCCTGCACCAGGCGCTCGAGGCCAAGGAGCATGTCGCCATCCAGCCCGAGAACCAGACGCTCGCCTCGATCACCTTCCAGAACTATTTCCGCCTCTACGACAAGCTCGCCGGCATGACCGGCACGGCGGCGACCGAGGCGGAAGAGTTCATGGACATCTACAAGCTCGATGTCATCGAGATCCCGACCAATGTCGCGGTCGGCCGCAAGGACGAGGACGACGAGGTCTACCGCACCGCCAAGGAAAAATACAAAGCCATCATTTCCGTCATCAAGGATGCGCGCGAGCGCAAGCAGCCGGTTCTCGTCGGCACCACTTCGATCGAGAAGTCGGAAGTCCTTGCCGGCATGCTGAAGAGCATGAACGTGCCGCACAACGTGCTCAATGCCCGCTATCACGAGCAGGAAGCCCAGATCATCGCCCAGGCCGGCCAGCCGGGCGCCGTCACCATCGCCACCAACATGGCCGGCCGCGGCACCGATATCAAATTGGGCGGCAATGCCGAGATGCGCATCGCAACCGAGCTCGCCGAGGTCAAGCCCGGCCCCGAGCGCACCCGCCGCGAGGAGGAAATCCGCGCCGAGGTCGAGCGCAACAAGCAGGACGTCATCAATGCCGGCGGCCTCTTCGTCATCGGCACCGAGCGCCATGAGAGCCGGCGCATCGACAACCAGCTGCGCGGCCGCTCGGGCCGCCAGGGCGACCCTGGCCGCTCGCTGTTCTACCTGTCGCTCGACGACGACCTGATGCGTATCTTCGGCTCCGAGCGCATGGATTCGATGCTGCAGAAGCTCGGCCTCAAGGAGGACGAGGCCATCGTCCATCCCTGGATCAACAAGGCTTTGGAGAAGGCGCAGCAGAAGGTCGAGGCGCGCAACTTCGACATCCGCAAGAACCTGCTCAAATTCGACAATGTGATGAACGACCAGCGCAAGGTCATCTTCGAGCAGCGCATCGGCGTCATGCGCGGCGAGGACGTGGCCGAGACCATCGACGACATGCGCCACCAGGTGATCGACGAGCAGGTCCGGACCTTCATCCCGGAGAACGCCTATGCCGAGCAGTGGGATGCGCAAGGCTTGCGCGAGAAGCTGCGCGAGGCCATAGCCCTCGACCTGCCGACCGATGAATGGGCGAAGGAGGAAGGCATTGCGGATGAGGAGATCCGCGAGCGCGTCATCAAGGCGGCCGATGAGTTCTATGCCAGGAAGCGCGAGACCTATACGCCGGAGATCATGATCCAGGTCGAGAAGGCAGTGCTGCTGCAGACCCTCGACCACCTCTGGCGCGAGCATATCGTGACCGTCGAGCATCTGCGCCAGGTCATCCACTTGCGCGGCTACGGCCAGCGCGACCCGCTCAACGAATACAAGACCGAAGGCTTCACCTTGTTCGAGGCCATGATCGCGCGCTTGCGCGAATTGACCACCGGCCAGATCATGCGCGTCGAGCTGACCAGCCAGCCCGCCGACGACCTGCTGCCGGACGAGGACGAGCTCCCGCCTATGGTGGCGCATCACATCGATGCGACCACGGGCCAGGACGATGTCGGCGAGGGACTGGGCCTGATCTTCGGCCAGGAGGCGCCGACGGCGCGCAACAAGGCCCGCGCCGCCGCCGCCCGGGATCCCAAAGATCCTACGACCTGGGGCAAGGTCGGCCGCAACGACGCCTGCCCCTGCGGCTCAGGCAAGAAATACAAGCACTGCCACGGTTCCTTCGTCTGATGAGCGACAAAGCCGGCCTTCCTTTCGCATAGGCCCGGCACGACGCGAGGATGTCCCGGCGATCAGTCGCGTCTTGGCGGATGACGACCTCGGCGGAAGCTGGGAAAACCTGACCGAACCCTTGGCGCAAGCCTATTTCAAGGCATTCGATGCCATCGCCGCGGATACCCGGAATAATCTGGTCGTGGCCGAGGCCACAGACCGCGATATCCTGGCCTGCCTGCAGGTGACCCTCATTCCCGGCCTCAGCCATCAAGGCGCCGACCGCGCGCTCATCGAGGATGTTCGTGTCGACCGCCGCCATCGCGGCCGGAAGATCGGCCGCCGGATGCTGGACTGGGCCGTCAGCGAGGCGCGCCGACGTTCCACGCGCCCCTGCCCGCCGCTTCTATTTGAGGCTAGGCTTCAAGGACAACCATTCCGGCATGCGATTGCAACTCACCTAAACCCGCGGATCATCACCTTGGAGCGGCCTCGACGAGTGATCCCGGTTGCAAAACTATTTCAGGGGCGCGAAATCCATTACCGATGAAACACGTTTCGATGCTGGATCAAACCAGAGATTCATGCATCAGGTATTTGCCTTTCGCGGTCCGCGGCATTTCCGAGACCTTGCGGCATATCACCTTGAATCCCGAGCCCATTGACTCCTCGACGATCGCCTGAGCCCGTTCCTGCGACAGCTCGGCTGCCGGATCCTTGTGCACATACTGGAATTCGATTTCGGTCAAGGTGCGCTGCACGAGCTTGAAATGGCGTAGCCCAAATTCGACGAGCGGAACAGGATTGAGCCTCGGCACGATTCTTTCTCCATTGGGCTTCTTGAACAGATTTTTCTCGCGGCCGGCGATGCTCGCGAGCGAAGATGAGGAATGACGGCATTGATGATTCTTGGCGACAATGGCGTAGTCGCCTGTTTCATAACGGATAAGCGGCATGGCGCGATTGAACAAGGCGGTGACGACCACTTTTCCCATCTTGCCGGGGCGGACAGGTCGATCGCTATCGTCGAGAATCTCCAGAATCAGATGACCGTCGGCAGGGTGGTAGGCTCCGCAGCTCGGACATTGCATCGCGATCACCCCGGTTTCCATGGTGGCATACTTGTCGGCGAGCCGGCAGCCCGGCAATGTGCTGATCAGGCCACGCAAATGTTCCGGAATGATCTCAGAAGTCGTGGTTACCAGTTTCAGGGGAAGCCGGACCCCCATGTCCGCGCCATGCTGCAATATGCCCAGGGTCATGGTGGGGTGGGCGTCTAGCCGTGACGCGCCCGTCTCTTTGACGAATTCAAACGCTTCGCGGGTGTCAACCGTATGAAGCATCCATAAACGCCCGCGCTTTTGTGACTTTTCCAAGATTGTTCCCGGCGCATGTTTTGAGGTCGGATTGTCTACTCGCACAGCCCGTAAATGACTTTGATAACCCCAACCCCTGACCAGTCGGGCGAGCTCCGCTTGGGCTATCCGCAGCCATCTCACCGTTTGCCTGAGGGCCATCGGCTCGCCGGTTGATCCGGATGTTAGGTTTGTCATGACCTGTCCCTCCGACGGCGGGACATCGTCGATGTAAAATCGCGCTGTCTCGTCCCTGACGATGGATTTCCGTGTTACAGGAATGTTCTTCAGCGCTACCCGAGCGCCACCGCGCATGCTCTTTGCCCAGGCCAGCTTCCGATAGTACGGTGAGTGGGTGGCGGCGTGAGCGAGCATGCCGGAAAGCGCCTGCTCGATATCCTGCTTGGACATATGTTCCGACAAGACAGGCTCCTAGCCCGGATTTCTCAAACTAAGTAGGCGCATCGGAGCGCCGAATCAGCGAAAGTTGTTGTGCTGCAATAACTTCGAAGGATTCGAGGAGCGCTCCGATGCAGACAGAGTGTATAGCGGATTTGTTTGGATTTGCACGTGTTGAAAGCCGTGAAGTTGTGGCGGCATTCGACGGCGGGACGATCACTTCTGAAGCCGGAGCCGTGCTGCTGGGCGCGACGGACCGGGCGATCAAGCTGATCGGTCGGTTTGCGGGCTGCTTTGGCGATCGGCGCTGCCCGGAGCTGATCGAGCATGAGGTGGCGACGCTGGTCGGCCAGCGAGTGTTCGGGATTGCGTTGGGCTATGAGGATCTCAACGATCACGACGAGTTGCGCCACGATCCGGTGATGGC
This sequence comes from Pseudomonadota bacterium, assembly GCA_021828105.1. Lineage (GTDB taxonomy): Bacteria > Pseudomonadota > Alphaproteobacteria > Rhizobiales > Aestuariivirgaceae > Taklimakanibacter. The sequence continues at coordinate 32,529 of JAKATG010000020.1, read as the reverse complement.
GATCCTGGCAGGCAAGCTTGCAGCGCGGCGCAAGGGCTGTGCGCCGGTGGCGGGCAAGAGCACGCTCAACCGGCTGGAGCTGAGCCGATGTGTGGCGACGCGCTATCACAAGATCAGCCATGACGGTGCGGCGATCGAGCGGCTTCTGGTGGATGTGTTCCTGGAAGCGCATGTGCGGGCGCCTAAACAGATCATTCTCGATCTCGATGCCACCGACGATCCGCTGCATGGCCATCAGGAAGGTCGCTTCTTCCACGGCTACTATGACTGCTACTGCTATCTGCCGCTCTATGTGTTCTGTGGCCAGCATCTGCTGGCGGCCAAGCTCAGGCGGTCGAATATCGATGCCTCGGCCGGCGCGGTCGCAGAGGTGGCGCGCATTGTCGGGCCCGCGATCTGGGGCAAGGGTGGCCGCAACGACGCCCGCCCATTCGGCTCAGGCAAGAAATACCAGCACTGCCACGGCCCCTACGCCTGAGGCTCTTCCGCGCTAATCCGGCTCCTGCCCAGGATGGCAAGAAGCACGTTTCTGCCCAGTCTCAGCACTGGATAGAGCAGCCGGGACAGCGTTTGTGATCTGAAGATGAGGTAGTTCAGGCGGTTGAATGTTCCGCTCGACGTCGAGATAAGTGCCAGCCGGTGGATGGCCTCGGCGCCGTGATGGTATTCGGTGCCGATACGCAGCACGAAACCTTCGTCGAGATCGAGGCCCCGCCGCTTGATCTCGCGCACTTCGGGGTGGTCCTCACGCGCGTTCAGTATCTGCATGTTCTGATCGAGCTGACGGATGGCGAGAGCTTTGCAGTAGGCCGCGCAGACCGGACACTCCCGGTCATAGACCAGAACGATCTGAGGCGTTTCTTTCATGGCAACTTGACGGAGGGAACATCTGGCATGGTGTTGGAGGGAACCTCTGGTGAGGGGGCGGAAAGGGACTCCGGCAGGCTGGCGGTCGCGATCTCTTCCCTGCCGCAGAACCTATTGACGTAAGTGAAGGTGTGCTCGTTCTGCCAGGTCAGAAACACCATCCCCTTGTTCACCCGCTTCGCTGCTGGAGGTGCTCGAACAAACACTCGTTCGCTATAGACGAACACCAGGTTCCTTCCGATCAGAGTCTGGTTTTCTTCAAGGAAGGCCAGCAGGGCTGACGCGGGCACATTGGCACAGCGAAATGTCCTTCCATAGTTCGTGAAACGGGTAGATTTTTCATATCCCATCATGTTTACCAAGAGGGGTGCGTCCGGCATGTTGGCATCGAACACCCGTGTGCGTTGCCCCAGATTGGGGACGGTGTACATTGCATAGCCACCCATTCGCCATGGATTGATCTGGTCGCTCGCGATCCACCGCATATGGTTTCCGATCCAGGCGATATGGGCGATCAGCAGAGCCCAGACTGCCCATTTGCGGAAGTCGACCTCACCCAACATGATTCAGCACAAAGTCCATCAGGGCGGAGACCCCATAGCGATCGAATGCGAGCAACGCGATGCTGACGACGAGCAGCCATATCGGCATGCCAAAGCGGAAGACGATGCAGAGCAAGGCGATGTTCAGGATCTGAAAATTCATCTCGTCGGCATAGACGCCGGCACCCAGAAGGAAGCCGATCTCTATGGCGAGAAAGAGAAGCGAGTTGAGTCCAAGCAGCAGGAGGATGCCGACGACAAGTTGCCAGGCAAGGATGAACCAGGAGGCCAGTCGATAGACAATGCAGGGATCGGGTGACGCGCTGTCACAGAACAATGAAAACATTCTTTCCGACGTTGTGCCGGTCATGCTGAGATAGGCAATGAAGGAGCCATCCAGATAGGTGCCGGCCAGAAGTTTTTGGCCGAAGGCAGCCACCATCACGATCCCAAGGGTCATCCTCAGATAGTATGCGTAGAGGTCCGACGTCCAAGACTCCTTGAACAGGATGGCCACCGGAATGCACCAAAGGGCAAGATAGGTATGGTTGGCAATCAACTGCCATTCCGGCACGATCGCAATCGCCGCAATCACGATAAAGATTGCCACCGCCAGCCTGGTGGTCGAAGCGAATGCAGCAAGCAAGGAACTGAGCAGAAGGCCTGCGCCAAACACGGCAATGATCGTGTAACCATAGACATCGACCTTGATGGCCTGCCTTGTCCAGGCTGGATATTCCTGGAATGCCACCGACATGATGGCGACCACCAGCGGCGCACGATATCTGGCCCCGCTTTCTTCATATGCCCGGGTGAGCCTTGTGTAGAGATTGTCGGACTCGTGCAGCACTCCCGCCGCCGCGGGGGCGTCTGCTGCGCGGGCAAACCAGCTACGCATGTGTTTGCTTCATCATTTGCGATCAAGGAGCAGCCGGCACTTTCGGCGAGTGTGGTATGACCGTGATTTGATTGTCAAGTTTGCGACCCCCGTATTTCTTCATGCCGCCGTGCCCTGGCATTTCTCGCGTGCTCCTGGGGTGTGCGAACCGAACTGCCGCTCACAATTGAACAACGCCAGGGATGGTTCAGGGCGTTTCATTCATGGCAATCTGGGCAAGGCGGCCCAGGCGGCGGCCTCTGGCAGGCTGACTGAGGCGGTCTCGTCCTTGCCGCAGAACCTGCTCGTGTAGGAGAAGGTTTGCGAGTCCCGCCAGGTTACGACGACCAGGCCTTTTTGTTCCATCTTGGCTGATGGCGGTGAGCGGACAAAACTTCGTTCGAAATAAACGAATACCAGGCTTCTTCCGATCAGATCCTTGTTCTCGTCGAAGAAGGCGCGCAGTGATCTTTCAGGTATGCCGGCGCACCGAAAGGTTCTCCCGCCATTGGTGAAACGCGTGGCCGCTTCGAATTGCAGCATCTTGACAGGAATTCGGATTTCCGGATTAAGCGCATCATATACGCGAATTCTCAAGTTGGGACTGGGGACGGTGTACATGGCGTAGCCCCCTAGCTTCCACGGATTTATCTCCTCGTTGAGAACCCAGCGTATATGATTTGCGATCCAACCGACGTGAAGGACCAGCAGACCGACGACGATCCATTTGACGTCGATCTTACGCCACATAGCTCACAACCGTTCTTACAATGTGCCCGATGCCATAGAGATCGACAATGAGAAGGGCGAGGCTTCCGGCCAGCAGCCAGAGCGGCATGCCGAACCGGAAAACGACGCACAGCAAGGCGATGTTCAGGACCTGGAAGTTCATTTCGTCGGCGAAGACGCCGGCTCCCAACAGGAAGCTGATCTCAACGGCAAGGAAGAGAAGCGCGTTGAGGCCAAGCAGCAGGAGTATGCCGACGGCGAATTGCCAGGCGAGAATGAATATGGATATCCCTTGCTGAAAGATGCAAGGCCCCGGTGACGTGCCGTCGCACAGAAAGGCAAACATGCTCTCCGTCGTCGAGCCATGAGCGCTGAGATAGGCAATGTAGGAGCCGTCGACATAAGTGCCTGCCAGAACTTTCTGGGTGAAAGCCGCGAGCATGATGATGCCGATGGTCATTCTCAGGTATAAGGCATAGAGATCCGACTTCCACCATTCCCTGAACAGGACGGCGACCGGAATGGACCAAAGGGCAAGATAGGAGTGATTGGCAATTACGGTCCAATCCGGCACGATTGCAATCGCCGCGACGACGATGAACAATCCCACGCCCAGCCTGCTGGTTCGGGCGAAGGCCGTCAGTGCGGCGGAAATCACAAGAGCTGCGGCAAACAGGTCGAGGAACGGCCGGCTATCGAAATACAACCTGAGAGGTGACTTTATCCATTGCGGATATTGCTGAAAGGCGACGGACAGAATGGCAATCGCCAAAGGCGCCCGATCCCTCAGACCGCTTTCTTCATAGGTTTTCGAAAGCTTTGAAAGGTAACCAGCCTTTTCCGACACTTCGCCGGAGGGAAAATCGACTATGCGGACGAAGCGACTGCGCAGGTCGAGCTTCAGCATCGATCACAACTCCTCCGCAGGACCTTATCGCGGCATCTCATCCCGAGTCTAGCCCTGCGCTGCACCGCACCACTTAACAGAAAGGGCCCTTGCGGGCCCTTTCGTCCATCTTCATACGTGAGAAACGAGATCACATATCGAAAGGATTGAAGCGCCAGGAGATGACCGCACGGACCGTGTCGCGACCGAAGTCGACCTCGCCCGAATGCCGGTTTTCCTCGTCGACACCCCATTCCGGATCGAAGGCCTTCTCATCCCACTCGATCGAGTCGAGGAAGTCATGGCGATATTCAACCTTCAGAGAGAGATTCTCCGTCAGCATGTGCTCGATGCCGCCGCCGACGGTCCATCCATCGACGCTCTCGTCCTCTTCGAAGAGGGCTGCGTCATCGTCGTCATCATCATTGTAGGCATGGAAGGCCTCGACCTTGCCTTTCGCCCAAGTGTAACCGCCCAAAGCGTAGATGAGCGTGTCTTCGTTGAAGGCAACGCCGGCCCTGCCGCCTACGAACCAGGTATCGTCAATCTCAGCCTTGATCGAGGAGACGGAGCTAAAGTCGTCGTCGTCATCATCCTCATCAAACGTCGACGAGGCATCCGCGTCGTTATTTCCATTGAAGTCATAATTGGCCAGAATGCCGAGGACGATCGGCGAGTTGTCGAACTGGACGTCGAAGCCGATTTCCACTGTCCCGAAGCCATACCAAGCACCGAGATCGTTGCCATCGATGTCAAGGGTGAATTCCGGACCACCGCTTTGGGGCTCGCCCTCGTCGTCGAAGAAATCCTTCTCGAACAACGAATTGGCGTCATAGGTGTTGTACCCCGCACCGCCACCGACGCCAATGTGGAAACCAGTCCAAGTCGGCGCGGCCACCGGTTCCGGTATCACATCAGCCGCTTGGGCGACCGACAGAGCCAGCCCCAAGCTCGCGATCGACACGGCAGACAATAAAACTTTTCGCATCTTAGTCCCCTTCCGTTATTCAACGAGTAACTTGCCGACTCTGGTTTTGATTACTCAAAGTCAATGAAGGCACGTTAAGTCAAATGCGGCGGCCCCGGAAGCGGATTTAGGCAGAAGATAGGCGATTTTCGGGAGGTGTTGCAAAAAAGGCGCAGTTTGGATGCCCCTGGGTAGGAAAGATTCCCTTAGATCAATATTTTTATGCATTGCCAGCCGCTTGAATGCCCAAAATAGTCGCCCCGGCGGCTCAGATATTCACAGCCAAGCCGTCTCGGGCCGCCTCGCAACCGGTCTCCTGGACGCGGCACAGCATATCGGCGCTCATATGGATGAGAATCACCCGGCGGGCGCCGATCTCGGCCAGATGAGACGCTAACGTCTTGAAATCGAGATGGAATTTTATCTTTTCATCGAAAGAGTAGCTTTCGGCGATGAACAGGTCCACGCCTTGCGCCGCTTCTATGAGCTCGTCCACCCATTCAGTGTCGCCGGAATCGCACAGGACCTTGCCTTGCGCCTCGATCCGCAAGGCGAAAGGCGGCGCGCCGCACGCATGCCGCATGAGGAACGGCGTCACGGCGAGGCCGGCCAAGCTAAGCCTTTGCCCAGGCTCCATTTCCACGAAACGCCAGGGGAGAGCGGCGGCACCCGGAAAGCCGTTTTCCATGGCTGTCGCGAGCCTCGACTTGAGGCCGGGCGGCCCGGCAATGACAAGCGGCGCGGTGCGGCGGCTGACGAGCTGCGCATCGAGGAGGAAGAAGGGCAGTCCCCAGAAATGGTCGCCGTGCAGATGGCTGATCAGGATGGCGCGAATGGCGTTGGGATCGATCGCGAATTTCTTGAGCGCGATCAGTGACGTAGCGCCGCAATCGATGAGGAAGGCACCGGTGTCGTCGCTGACATGGAAGCAGGTGTGGAAGCGCCCGCCGCTGCCGAACGCATCGCCGCAGCCGAGGAATCGAACCTCCATTAGCGCGCCTCCCGGCGAAGTGTCTCCACTTCGCCGATAAGGAGCCGCGCCAAATCGATAAGCTGGAGCAAATCCTTGTCGCCAAAGTCTGCAACCCCGGATCGGGTCCGGGGCAGGCCTTTGGCGGGATTTGCTCTAGCCTTCAAAGGTGATCCGCCCATCGCAGATCGTCACGACAGGCTGGAGCTTGTCGATTTCCTGCCGGTTGACCGATTCGATATCGTCCGACAGCACGACGATATCGGCCAGCATGCCGGGCTTGAGGCGGCCTTTGCGGTCTTCCTTGAATTCCGTCCAGGCGCCATCGGCCGTATAGCCCAAGAGCGTCTGGCTGAGCGATTGCCGCTGCTCGGGCAGCCCCTTCTTCCAGGCCCGGCGCGTCACCGCCGCATGGATGCCGCGCAACGGATTGATGTCGGAGACCGGCCAGTCGCTGCCGAAAGCGAGCCTGACCCCCGCCTCGCGCAAGGTCTGCCAGGCATAGGAATAGGCCCAGCGCCGTTCGCCGATGAGGCCGATCGTAGGCTCGAGCGGCAGCCCCATCGTGCCTGGCGGATGCGGCGGCTGCATGGAGGCGACGACGCCGAGCCTGGCGAAGCGCTCGATATCCTGAGGCAGGATCACCTCTATATGTTCGACCCGGTGGCGGCTGTCGCGCCGGCCATTGGCATTGGCCGCCGCCTCATAGCCGTCGAGCACGCGCGCGACGGCGCCATCGCCGATGGCATGCACGGCAATCTGCAGTTGGCGCCGGTCCGCTTCGATCGCGATCTCGTTGAAATGCTCGGCCGAAAACAAGGGATCGCCGTTCTTCACCTCAGGATCGGCATAGCCTTCGGCCATGACGGCGGTGCCCGAATCGATGACCCCGTCCATGAACAGTTTGACGAAGCCCGAGCTCAGGCGCTCGGAGCGGTAGCGCCTATGCATCTCGCTCGCTTTCTCGAGCGCCGAGAGCTTCATGAAGTTCTTCATATGGAACGGGATGCACGCCCGCACCGGCAATCCGCTTTCCCGGTCGATCTCGTCGAGCAGCTCGAGCTGATAGAAATTGCCGTCCATATTGTGGAAGCTGGTGATGCCATGCCTTGCACAGTGGGCGAGGCCGCGTCTGATGATCTCGCGGTCGGCCTGGCGCTCCTCAGGGCTCGGCGCCACCTCCGGCTCCCCGCCCGTCTCGAGGCCGAGCCGCTCGCGTCCCGCACCTCCCAGTGCCCTGACGGGATCGATGGCGCCGCCTTCGCGCAATTCGCCCGTGGCGAGGCCGTCTTCGCCCATCACGATTTCACTGCCGACCCCGACATCGCGTCCCGCGAGGATGCCGGCGCGCTCGAGCGCTGCGCTATTGGCCCAGGCCGTGTGATGATCGGGCGAGAACATCATGAACGGCCGGTCGGGGACAATGCGGTCGAGATGATGGCGCGTGAGCCGCTCTTCCTTCGACAGGATGGTATAGTCAGCGCCCTGCGCGACGATGAGCTTGAGCTCGGGACGCGCCGCCGCATAGGCATTGGCCTTCTCGGCAAGCGCGGCAAAGCCCTTGACCCCGGTCAGATGCAGCTGGTCGAGCTCGGCCGCGCCCGAGAAGATATGCATGTGCGATTCGATGAAGCCCGGAAGCGCGCTTGCCCCTTGCGCATCGATCCTGCGAGTTGCCTTGTGCGCCAGGGCTTGGGCCGCCGCCGCATCGCCGATGAAGATGATCTCGTTGCCGCCGATCGCGATTGAATTACCCCGCGTGCCTTCGCCGTCGAGCGTCTGCACGCGCGCATTGACGATCAGGATATCGGCCTGCTTCACGCCCGCCCCCATGGATGCCAGGTAGGATCTCGGGCGGCGTTCACATAAGCGACGGCGCCCATCATGCCGGCATTCATATGACAGAGATCGGGGCAGTGGAAGGCCCAATCTGGCGCCGTCTCCGCCGTTGCATAGCCCTTAGATCAGGGACTCATGCATCAGAAATTTGCCGCCCGGAGAGAGTGGCATTTCATCGACCTTGATCGATGTGACGTTGAAGCCCGGCCCCATGTGGTGATCGACGAGCCTCTGGCCACGGTCCTGAGGCACTTCGGTCCGATCGGGCGAGGGAATATAAAGCAGGTCGATATCGGTCAAGCTGCGCTGCACGAGCTTGAACTGCCTGAAGCCGGCCTCACTCGCCGATCGCGAGTCGATGTACGGCAATATCCGACGGCCATCCGCCGTCTTGAACAGATTTATCTGGCGGCCCACGATGCGGGCAAGCGTCACGGTGGAGCGCGGACAGCTGTGTTTCGCCAGCAGGGCCAAGTCGCCCATATCGTACCTGACGAGCGGCATGGCGAGATTCAAAAGCGAAGTCACCACCACTCGACCCATTCTTCCTGGCTTGACGGGCGTGTCGTCATCATCCAGCACTTCTACGACCAGCTTTCTGTCCGCCGCATGATATGCGCCACATTGAGCGCACTCCGTTGCGATCAGCAAAGTCTCGGAGGTCGCATATCTGTCGACCAGCTTGCATCCTGGGATTTCTCCGACCATCGCGCGAAGCTCATCTGAGACAAGCTCCGTGACGGTCGTTATCAGTTGCACGGGCAGCTTGATGCCTTTGTCAGCCGAGTGCTGCAGAATTCCCACGCAGAACGCAGGTCGAACATGAAGAACCTGAATGCCGGTGCGCATAATCATGTCCACGGCCTCGATGGCGTCGGCCGTATAAAGGCGGTGAATTGAACCCTCGGGCTTCAGCTTAGTCCTCACCGTTCCCGGCGGATGATCGGCGTCGGGATATTTGATGATCCCTGCAGACGCATAGCGCTCGAAACCCCAACCGGTGAGAAGTCGGGTTCGCTCAACGTCGTTTATCGAGTAGAATCGCGCCGTATGCCTGACCTCGAGAGGGCGACCGGTCGATCCCGACGTGAACTTTGTGATGATCTTTCCTTCGGATTTCGGCACGTCCGGGACATGGAAAAGGCCCGCTTCCTTCCGGACCACCGACGTCGGGGTGATCGGAATATTCCGAAGGGAAACAAGGGCCCCGCGCCGTGCGTTTTTTGCCCAGGCCTGCTCGCGATAATAGGGTGAATGAGCGGCAGTGTAAGCCAGGAGCGACGCCAGCGCCTTGCGCATGTCCGGATTGAGGCCTTGATTCAGCATGGTGCGGATTTTGCCACCGGTGAATGAAGAAAGCAAAGAGGCCGCTATTTGGGAATCAGGCGGCGTTCACATAAGCGGCGGCGCCCATCATGCCGGCATTCATATGATGGAGATTGAGGCAGTGGAAGGTCCAATCTGGCGCCGTCTCCACCGTTGCATCGCCTCAGATGAGGCACTCATGCATCATATATTTTCCGTTTGGCGCCGGCGGCAGATTTTCGACCTTGGTGCATTTGACGTTGAAGCCTGGCCCCATATGCTCCTCGACAAGCTCCTGGGCGCGCGCTGAAGACAATTCCACAGTCCCATGTGGGATATACAGCAGCTCAATTTCCGCCAAACTGTGCTGGATCATCTTGAATTGATGCAGGCCGGCACTCAAGGCCACTTCCGGATCCAGCCATGGCATGACCTTTCGTCCGTCCGGCATCTTGAATACGTTTCTTTCGCGACCCACGATGCGGGTGAGCGACATCGAAGCGCGCGGGCAGGTATCGGCCTCGGCAATGACGGCGTAATCGCCTATCTCGTAGCGAATGAGCGGCATGGCAAGATTGAATAGCGAAGTGACGATGATCCTGCCCATCTTCCCCGCCTTGACAGGCTTGTCGTTGTCATCGAGAACTTCGAGCACCAGCTTGCGATCGGCTGGATGATAGGCGCCACATTGTGCGCACTCCGTTGCGATCAGCAGGGTCTCCACCGCCGAATATCTGTCGACGAGCCGGCAACCCGGCAGTGATCTGACCGTCATACGAAACTGATCGGGAACGAGCTCGGACGTCGTGGTGATCAGCGCCAAGGGCAGCTTTATCCCCCTGTCCGCCGCGTGCTGAAGAATCGCCGCGCACATGGATGGCCGGTTGTGCAGCACCTGCGCGCCCTTCTCCGCTATGAAGTCCACGGCTTCATAGGCATCGCTCGTATAGAGCTGATGGATCGATCCACCTTTCTTGTATTTACTCGTTGTCGACCCTCTCGGATGTTCGACATCCGGATTATTGATCACGACTCCGCACGAGTAACGCTCAAATCCCCAGCCTTCAAGCAGCCGCGTGCGCTCCAGGTCGTTGATCGCGTAGAATTTCGATGTCTGCCTCACCTCCATGGGGTGACCGGTGGACCCTGAGGTGTACTTGCTCATGATTTTGCCTTCGGACGGCGGAACAGCGGAAATGTAGAAGCGGTCCGGCTGCTCCCTGACGAGCGATTTTGCGGTTACCGGGATGTTCTTGAGGGCGACCGATGCCCCTCCCCGCACGCTCTTTGCCCAGGCCTGCCCGCGATAATAGGGCGAATGAGCGGCGGTGTGAGCCAGAAGCGACGCAAGCGCCTTGCGCACGTCGGGATTGAATCTTTGGTCCAGCATGGTGCGGATTTTGTCACCGGCGAACGAAGAAAGCAAAAAGGGCCGCTATTTGGGAATCAGGCGGCGTTCACATAAGCAACGGCGCCCATCATGCCGGCATTCATATGATAGAGATGGTGGCAGTGGAAGGCCCAATTGCCGGGATTGTCGGCGTCGAAGGCGATGGTCACCGCGGCTTGGGGCGGCACCAGCACAGTGTCGCGGAGCGCGCCGGCGATCTTCTGCCCGCCGATGTCGATGACCTGGAAATGGTGGCCATGCAGATGCATCGGATGCGACATTTGGGTCATATTGTGGATCATCACGGCGATGCGCTCGCCGAGCCTGACCCCGAACAGCGTCTCATGCTGCAGCGACGGCTTGCCGTTCAAGCCCCAGACATAGTCGGCGCCGCCGCCGGTCAGCATCAGCATCTCGGTGCGGGTGACGGGCTCGGGCCTGAGACTCTTGCTGGCCCGCATCCTGAGCTCCATGGCGAGATCGACCGCCGGCGTCATTTCGCCTTCGCCCGCGATCTTCGCAATCTTGCCGTCGCCCGTGGCGATGATGATGCCGGTGCGCGCCGTCGTGCCTTCGGGACGAAAGAGAATTGGCCAGGCGCCCTCTTCACGCGGCAGCTCGATGGCGAGATCGATGCGCTGGGCGACGGCGAGGGGGAACAGCTTCTCGCGCAATGGCATGATCGCATTGCCGTCGACCGCGATGAGTTGGGCTTCGAGCTGGCCCGGATCCACCCACATATTGGAGGCCGCCGCGCCGTTGATGATCCTGAGCCTCACCCGGCCGCCCGGCTCGGCGCGCAATATCTCTGGATCATCGAGAGTGCGGTCATTGGCGAGAAAGGCATCGAAACGCACGTCGTTGAGCATGGCGGAAGGTTCACCGCTGGCCATCTTGCTGTGATCCATGCCGCTCATGTCGCCTGAAGCGCCGCCGCTGCCATGCGCGGCGTGATCGCCGCCCCCCGCCTTGAGCTCGGCCAGGATCTCTTGCGGGTCGCGGAAGGTGAAATCATGCAAGAGCACGACATGCTCCTGCACATCGGCGGCGAGATCGGCCTTGTCGCGCAAGATCATCGGAGCGGCGAGGAGCTTCTGCTCCTGGAGCCCGACATGCGAATGCATCCAATGCGTGCCCGGCCGCGGATGGAATTCGTAAGAATAGCTTTCGCCGGGCTTGAGCGGCGGCTGCGAGAGCATGGGCACGCCGTCCTGTTCGCTGGGCGGCGTCTGACCATGCCAATGGACGAGTGTCGGCTCGCTCAAGCGGTTGGCGAGGGTGAGGCGGATATCCTGCCCGGCATCGAAGATGAAGCCGGTCTTGCTTTCGAGGCTGAACACCGTGGCTGCTTTGCCCTTCACCTCGATGACGCGCGTCGTCGCCGTGATCTTGCTCGCCTCTGGTGCGGCACGCGCCGTGCGGGCGAAGGGCGAGAGGGCGGCGGTCGCGGCGAGACCGGTGATAAAATGGCGGCGCGTGAAGTAAGTCATTCAGTCTGATCCCGTTTTTGCGCGCATCCCGGCGAAGTGGAATCACTTCGCCGAAAAGGATTCGCGCCAATTAATATTGGAGCAAATCCTTATCGCCAAAGTCTTCAACTTTGGCGGGATTTGCTCTTGGTTTCGGGCCGGCCTTGAGAGCGTCTAGCCCTCGACGACATAGCGCTTGTCGGCGATTTTCACCGCGGGGATGCGCCTGCCCTTCTCGAACAGGTCATATCCGGCCTTGAGGTCGCGCCAGAAATCAATCCAGCGTGAACGTGAATACCGTATCATGTTGATGTCGGTCATGCGGAACGGAAAGGCATGGACGTCGACATCTTGTTGCCCGTTTCTCAACGCTGCGGAAACCAGCGCATAGATATCGTCGACCGCGGGATCGGTCATCGCATAGCAGCCGACCGAGCTGCAGCCGCCATGCACCATGAGGAACGAGCCGGTGCGTCCATGGGCGCGGTCATAGGCGTTCGGGAAGCCGAGGTTGAATGACAAATGATGCCGGCTGTTGGGATTGAGCTGAGCGAGACTCACGTGATAGAAGCCTTCGGGCGCCTGCCGGTCGCCCTGCTGGAGCTTGGGGCCGAGATGCCCTGAGAACCGGCAGATCGGATAGGACTGGAACAACCGCCATCCCTGATCGCCTTCCATCCACAATTCGAGGGCGGCTTCCTGCTTGAAGATGCGCACATACACCGGTTGCCCCTGGCGCAGGCCCTTGGCCGCGAGCCGTGTCGGCAAGGTCCGGCGCGCTTCAGCGATGCTGTAGTCGTTGTATCTGTCGTAGACGGCGTAGCCCGTCGCCGCGACGGCAACCAGGATCAGGAACAGTGTCAGGATCCGCATGGGCATTTCCGGGAGACTGGCCAGAAATGAGGGCAGCTTTGCGGCGAAGCTTCGCTATGGGGCCAGGAAGCAAAACGCCCGCATCCAGAGATCGGTGCGCGGGTTCTTCCAACGTCGTTTCTTATTCCACGTTTGCCTTTGGTCTGCGGTTGCAGCACAATGTGGCCCGCCACACCACTGGCGGAACTCACCTGTCTTGGATAGCGCCCTCAAACCAGACTTGCCGAAGCTTTTGGCAGCCATGCTCGCCAACGCTGCCGGCTGCTCACCCTACTATCGTGACCAGGCTTGGGCCAAAGGCGTGAGACAAGGGACATCGATCGCCCTGAAGGACATCCCGATAACGCCAAAATCCGTGGTCAGGGCCAGCACCCAGCGCTTCTACAATCCCAATGTCCCGCCGTCGGAAGGACGCATACATACCTATATGACTTCCGGATCGACGGGCCAGCCCATGGAGGTCCGGCACACTGAAAGATCGAACAAGATCAGCGTGTTTGAGAATAACCGGCTGCTTCGGGGTTGGAACATCCCAGAGCATAGGTTCGCGGCAGTCGTTCGCAATCCAACCCTGCGCGATCCACAGGGCACGATCAGAGAGCTACGACAACAATCAGGAACCCTTCTGCGCACCCTGCACAGTGGTGACGTTCAGGAGGCCTTCGACTTCATCACAAGAACGGGCGCATCGCTGCTCTACAGCGGTCCACAGATGGCCCTTGGGATCTTGCAACACGCTTCCACTTCCGGGGTAACTTTGCCGCTGAGGTTGATCGTCACTGTATCAGAGGTCGTGCCGGAACAATTGCGGGCGATCGTCAGCGAGCTTCCGACCTGTCGAATGGTCGACAAATACAGCAGTATCGAGACCGGGATAATCGCCACACAATGTTCGAGCTGCGGCGCCTACCACCCCGCGGACCGGCTCAGTATGGTTGAAATTCTCGATGACGGAGGCCGGCCGGCTCCCGCCGGCAAGCTTGGCCGAGTGATCGTCACGCCGCTCTACAATATGGCCATGCCGCTCGTGCGCTACGAAACCGGAGACTACGCCGTCGTGAGCGCAGGGCCGCCTTGTCCAGAATCAACACTGTCGCTGGACCGCATTGTCGGCCGCGAGAGAAACCTCTTCAAGTTGCCGACCGGTGAGCCCATCATGCCATGGGTCGATCCCAAAAGAGCGCAAATGCTGGGTTTGCAACAGTATAAGCTCATCCAGCGCACCCTGTCGGATATCGAATTTCTCTACATTCCCGTCGACGGCGCTGCCGAGCTGGCCCAACGGCAGGCACAGGACGTCATCGATCGGTGCATGGCGCCCGGCTTCAGGGTCATCCCCATCAAAGTGTCGGAGCTGCCACGCGCTGCCAGCGGCAAATACCTCATGCATGAGTGCCTGGTTGCAGCAACTATGGGGCCATCACCGGCCAAGGCTCAGCAGAGCTAGATTCAAGTATGCGAACGACACTCACTCTCGACGAAGATGTAGCGGCCAAGCTTAAGGCGGAATCGCGCCGTGCCGGCCGGCCTTTCCGCGATGTCGTGAACGAGACACTGCGCCGCGGGCTGGCAAGCCGGCGCATTACAGCCAGGCAGCAGCCCTTCAAGGTAATGGCCCGCGATCTCGGCAATCTCAAGTCAGGGCTTTCCCTGGATAATGTGGCGGAGCTCCTTGACCATGTGGAGGGCCCGCTTTACCGGTGATTCTCGTCGACGCGAGCCCTGCTGCTCTTCGCCTATCATCCGAGAGCGGAGCAGCATGGTAGGAGGCGAGCTGGCTCGAAGCAGTGCTGTCAGGAACTGAGTTCATCCGCTTCGCGTTCATCAGGATTGCCTCAAATCCTGGGGTCCGCCGCGAACGCCAGGCTGTCTAAAGATCCCGTCCGATCGCCAGGAACTTGTCGCGCCGCTGCTGCTTGAGCGCATCGGGCGGCATGGCGCCGAAGGCCCGAAGCGAGCGCGATATCGCCTCATCGGTCGAGGCGAGCACCTGCTCGCGCCCGCGATGGGCGCCGCCCAGAGGCTCGCCGATGATGTCGTCGATGATGCCGAGCTTCTTCAGATCCTGCGCAGTGATGCGCATGGAGCTCGCCGCATCCTTGGCGCGGGTCGAATCGCGCCACAGAATGGTGGCGGCACCTTCCGGCGAGATCACGCTGTAGATCGCGTGCTCCAGCATCAGCACGGCATTCGCGGTGGCGATGGCGATGGCCCCGCCCGACCCGCCCTCGCCGATGATCACCGAGATAAGCGGCACGCCGAGCCCCAGGCAGCAATCGGTCGAGCGTGCGATCGCTTCCGCCTGCCCGCGTTCCTCGGCATCGATGCCGGGATAGGCGCCGGCCGTGTCGATGAAGGTGAGGACCGGGATGCCGAAGCGGTCGGCAGTCTCCATGAGCCGCACCGCCTTGCGGTAGCCTTCCGGCCGCGCCATGCCGAAATTGTGCTTGAGGCGGGTCTGGGTGTCGTGGCCCTTTTCCTGGCCGATGACGCAGACCGCCTCGCCGCGGAAGCGGCCGAGGCCGCCGATGATGGCATTGTCCTCGGCGAATTTGCGGTCGCCCGCCATGGGCGTGTAATCGGTGATGAGGTTCGCAATGTAATCGGCGCTGTGCGGCCGGTCGGGATGGCGCGCGACCTGCGCCTTCTGCCAGGGCGTCAGATTCTGATAGAGATCGGCCAGGCTCTTTGCCGCCTTCTTCTCCAGCGCCTTCACCTCTTCGCTGATCGAGACGGTGGATTCGGGAGCGGCAATGGCCTTGAGCTCCGCGATCTTTCCTTCCAGCTCGGCAAGGGGGGCTTCGAAATCGAGATAGGCGTGCATTGAACCTCGGGATGGGGAAGGTCTCTATATAGGACTGGGCCCCTTTTTATCCCATACCGGTTGATCCAACCTGAACGGGGGAGAGGTTCCCGCCAAATTGCGGCGCAAACTGGCTATCCCTGCCCCGGATGTCAACCGGACTTCGCTAAAGGGTGATGGGTCTCGACCGCGGCCTTCAGCCGGTCGGTCTGGACATGGGTATAGATCTGCGTCGTTGATATATCGGCATGGCCCAGCATCTGCTGGACGGCCCGGAGATCGGCCCCGCCCGCCAGGAGATGGCTGGCAAAAGCGTGCCGGAGCACATGCGGCGAGATCCGGTCAGGCGAAAGCCCCGCTTCGGCGGCCAATGATTTGAGCTCGAGGGCGAAATGCTGGCGGGTCAGATGGCCCTCCTCGCCATGCGAGGGGAAAAGCCAGGGGCTCCCGTCATCGCCGTCTTGCTTCAGGGCATCGAGATAGGCCGAGACCGAGGCGCTCGCCTTATGCGAGACAGGTACCAGCCTCTCGCGCCCGCCTTTGCCCTTGACCATGATGAATGGCGAAGCCTTGGCGAGGGCCTGCTTCCTGAGGCCGACGAGCTCCGACACCCGCAATCCGCTCGCATAAAGGAGCTCGAGCAAGCAATGAAGCCGCAAGGCCTTGACCCGCGCTTTGCCCTTGAGCCGGCCGATTCTCGCCGAAGCTGCCTCGATGAGTCGGGTGACATCGTCTTCCGTCATGACTTTGGGCAAGGGGCGGCGCAACCTGGGCGCATCGACCGCCGTGGCGGGATTTTCCTTAACGATGCCTTCACCATAGAGAAAATTGTGCAGCTGCCGTAGCGCCGAGAGCCGGCGGGCGGCGCTCGATGATTTGAGGCCCTGCTCGGCAAGGCCGGCGAGATAGTTCCTTATATGTTCCGGCTTGGCGGTTGCAAGACCCGAACCCTTGGCATTGAGGAAATCGGCATAGTCCGAAAGATCGCGCTCATAGGCGGCGAGAGTATTCTGCGCCGCGCCGCGCTCGGCGCTCATCATTTCGAGGAATCGCTCGATCAGCCGGCTGTCCCGGCCCTTGTCATTGCTGTCTGATTTTCTCATGCGGCAGCGGCCTGACGATCTGGGTCTGTTCCGGGGGGTAGTTGGCAAGCGCCCACGCCGCCCCATAGACGGCCCCAGCCAAGCACGCGATGATTAATAGAAAGCGAACGGTATCAGGCACGCCACGTCCTTCCTCAACCGGCAGTCCTTTTGCCCGATTGCTCGACCCTCGCCAAGAGATTCGGGCAAGCCACACTCCCAGAAGGGCGACAATATTTGGTGAAAGCTTGTAAAACGGCGAAACAATTCCCCTTGACCATATAATGCGCTAGGCGATGGCGCAGAAACGTTGATGCAAGACCTCGACAGATGGCCCGCCGCTCGCTCAGCAAGGATACGACCACCGTCCGCCAGCGCCTCGATGGCCATGCGATCGTGCTTGTCGGCCTCATGGGGGCCGGCAAGACGACGGTCGGCAGGAGGCTCGCCGAGAAGCTCGGCCTCGCTTTCGTCGATGCCGACCATGAGATCGAGCTCGCCGCCGGCCAGACCATCCCCGAGATCTTCGCCAGGCATGGCGAGGCCTATTTCCGCGACGGCGAGCGTAAGGTGATCGCCCGCTTGCTCGAGAACGGCGCTCAGGTGCTGGCGACCGGCGGTGGCGCCTATATGAATGGTGACACGCGCGAGGCCATTCGCCGCCACGGCATCGCCATCTGGCTCAGGGCCGATTTCGACCTCCTGATGCGCCGGGTGCGCCGGCGCTCCAACCGCCCGCTGCTGCAGAATGCCGATCCCGAAGCGGTGATGCGCAAGCTGATCGAGGAGCGCTACCCCGTCTATGCCGAAGCCGATCTCACCGTCGACAGTCGCGACGTCGCGCATACCTCCATCGTCAACACCATCATCAGGAACCTGGCCCGCTGGCCGGGCTGGGACCGTCTGCACAATGCCCAAAGCTGACCTCGCCGCCGCCAACGCTACTGTCGCCGTCGATCTCGGATCGCGCAGCTATGGCATCACCATTGGCGAAGGCCTGCTCAAGGAGGCGGGACAGCGCCTGCGGCCGCTGTTCAAGCGCCCGCTCACCGCCATCGTCACCGACAGCCATGTCGCCGAGCTTCATCTCGAGCCCTTGCGCCAGAGCCTTGCCGCGGCCGGCATCGAAGCGAAGAGCATCGTGCTTCCGGCGGGCGAAGCGACCAAGAGCTATCGCCATCTCGCCGACACCTGCGACAGCCTTCTCGCCGCCGGCATCGAGCGGCGCGACATGGTCATAGCCCTCGGCGGCGGCGTCATCGGCGATCTCGCCGGCTTCGCGGCGGCCGTCTTGCGCCGCGGCGTCGATTTCATCCAGATCCCGACCACGCTTCTGGCGCAGGTCGATTCATCGGTCGGCGGCAAGACCGGCATCAACTCGCCCCATGGCAAGAACCTGGTCGGCGCCTTCCATCAGCCGCGCGCCGTCCTTATCGACATCGCCTTGCTCGATACGCTCCCCCCGCGCGAGCTCGCGGCAGGCTATGCCGAGGTCGCCAAATATGGCCTCCTCGGCGATGCCGAGTTCTTCGCCTGGCTCGAAGCCAACGCGTCGTCGGTCTTCGCGGGCGATGCGCAGGCGCGCATCAAGGCCATCACCCGGAGCTGCGAGATGAAGGCCCGAATCGTGGCCGAGGACGAGACCGAGACGGGCGTGCGCGCCCTCCTCAATCTCGGCCACACTTTCGGCCATGCGCTCGAGGCCGCGACCGGCTACTCATCGCGCCTCCTCCATGGCGAGGGCGTCGCGATCGGCATGGCGCAGGCCTTCCGCTTCTCGGAAAGGCTGGGCCTCATCGCCAAGGGCCAGGCGGCGCGCATCGAGAAGCATCTGCGCTCGGTAAATCTGCCGACCCGGCTTGCCGATATCGAAGGGGCGCTCCCAGAGCCTCGCAAGCTCATCGAGATCATGCGCCAGGACAAGAAGGCGGTGGCCGGCAAGCTCACTTTCATTCTGGTGCGCGGTGTCGGCGAGGCCTTCATCGCGCGCGATGTCGAGGAGAAGGACGTCCTCGCCTTCCTTGCCGAGGAGCAGGCCTCGAGATGACGGCGCTCATTCGAGGATTGAGGCGGTTCCTCGAAAGGCTAGGGCTCGTCAAGCCGCAGACCGCGCAGGAGGAATTGCGCGGCGCCATCGACCTCCATCACAAGGAGGGCGCCTTCGTCAAGAAGGACCGCGACATGCTGGGCGGCATCCTCGATCTCTCCGAGCTCGAAGTGTTCGACGTCATGGTCCATCGCACCAAGATGACGAGCGTGGATGTGGCGATGAAGCAGGACGAGATCATCAGGGAGGTTCTGAGCAGCGGCCACAGCCGCGTGCCGGCATGGGAGGACCGGCCCGACAACATCATCGGCATCCTGCATATCAAGGACCTGTTCGCTTCCCTTATCGAGAACGGCGGGGATGCCGCGAAGATCGATGTCCAGGCGCTCGTCAATCCGCCCTGGTTCGTGCCCGACACGCGCAGGCTCTCCGATCAGCTTGCCGCTTTCCTCAGGCGCAAGAATCATTTCGCGCTGGTGGTCGACGAATATGGCGAGGTGATGGGCCTCGTCACCCTCGAGGACGTGCTCGAGGAGATCGTCGGCGACATTTCCGACGAGCATGATGCCGAGCGCCCGCGCATCCGCAAGCAGAAGGATGGCTCCGTGCTCATCGACGGCGCTGTGCCGATCCGCGATGTCAATCGCACGCTCGATTGGCATCTGCCCGACGGCGAGGTGACGACGGTGGCGGGGCTCGTGATCCACGAGGCGCGCATGATCCCCGATACCGGCCAGGCCTTCACCTTTCACGGCTTCCGCTTCGAGGTGTTGCGCAAGCGCCGTCATCAGATCACCACCTTGCGGGTAATCCCGGCAGAATAGGCCAACGTCATGCCGCTCTCACCCAAGAACCTCAAGACGCCCCGCAACCTTGTCCTGGTGAACACGCCGGGGCAGCAGGCGGTGGAAGACTTCATAGAGATCCGCAATCGGATTGCGGCGGCAGCGCCGGACATCGCGGTGGCGATCGCAAGCACGCTGCGGCGTGATGATGCGCTGGCGGAGCTGGCCAGCCGCCGGCCGAGCCTGATCGTGTCGCCGACACCCTTGGGCGCGTTCAGGCCGCGGCGCGGGCGCATCTATCAGGGACGCGTCATCCGCAAGGACGAACAGCTGGCGCGTTTGGCGGCCCTCGATATTCCGGTCCCGCGCACGGCGAAGTTTGTTCCAGGACTGTCGCTCGACCCGACTGTCTGGGGTTCACACGTGCTCATCAAACCCACTCGCGCGGGTTCGTCACATGGCGCGGGCTTCCCGATTCTTCCGACTGACAAGGTGGGATTCCATAAGCCGGAAGACAATCCCGAATGGCATCCGGGCGAGACGGCTCCACTGATGGTGCAGCAGTTCATCGAGACGGGCCCGAGCGCCCGCCACTATCGCGTCAACACGCTGTTCGGCCGCGCGCTTTATTGCCTGCTCAACATGGTAACCGACCCGCTGCCGGATTTGTCGTCCATTACGGATGAGGTGCAAAGCAGCGCGATTGCCTCCAATCCCGGCGATGCAAGCAAACGGCTATTCCAGCTGGTTGCCGACAAGGATGTCATCGAGCTCGCCGCGCGCTGCCATGCGGCATTTCCCGATGTGCCGGTCAGCGGCGTTGACATCATCCGCGACAGCAAAACCGGCCAGCTCTATGTTCTGGAGCTCAACTGCATGAGCACGGCCTGGGCCATCTCGTCGAGATGGTTTGCTCCAATGCGAAAGGGCCCTATCACGCGAGAGAAGATGGTCGGGCAGTTCGGAGCGTGGGACGTCGCCGCGGCGGTGCTGATCGAGCGGACCCGCTGGGATGCGGTCTAGCTTGGCGGGCGAGGGTTTCTTGCCTTCAAATAACCGCCTTCCGGTCTATCCTGACGTCAGTCATGAAAGACACGGCGGCATATGACCTGGTGATCGTGGGCGCGAGCTTTGCCGGGCTGGTCTGCGCCCGGGCGGCCGCCATTCGCGGGCTTCGCACCCTCGTCCTCGAGGCCAAGCGCGATCCGGGAGCGCGCATCTCGACCACCGGCATCCTGGTCAAGGAAGCGGCGGAGGAAGTCGACCTGCCGCCCGACCTCACCCGCTGCGTGCACGGCGTCAGGCTCTATTCGCCTGCGCTGCGCTCCGTCGATCTCTTCGCTCCGGGCTATTATTTCCTCACCAGCCGCACCGCCGATCTCCTGCGCTGGCTGGCGCGCGAGGCCGAGACCGCGGGCGCGCGCATCCGCTGCTCGGTCAAGCTCAGCCATGCGGTGCGCCAGGGTGACATGATCTTCCTGCCGCAGCTCGGCCTGAGGACACGCTATCTCGTCGGCGCCGATGGCGCGCGCTCGACCGTCGCCCGCCTCTTCGATCTCGGCCGCAATAGCCGCTTCCTCACCGGCCTCGAAGTGGAATATCCGGAGCTGCCGGAGGCCGATCCCGATTACCTGCATTGCTTCCTCGATTCGCGCCTGGCGCGCGGCTATCTCGCCTGGGTGGCGCCGGCGCCCGGCTTCTTCCAGGTGGGCCTCGCCGCCAGCGAAGGCGCCAAGCCCGATCTTAAAGGCTTCCTCGGCGCCACCGAGCGGCTCTTCGGCTTCTCGAAGCAGAGCGTGAAGGAACGCCGCAGCGGGCGCATTCCCTGCGGCGGTCCGGTCCATCCCTTTGCCGCGCCGCGCGTCCTGCTCATCGGCGATGCCGCGGGCCATGTCTCGCCCTTGACCGGCGGCGGCATCAGGCTCGCTTTCCGCTATGGCCGCAGGGCCGCCCAACTCATCGCCGATCATCTGACCCGTCATGGACCGCCGCCGGAGCTCATTCTCGCAAAAGAGATCCCGGCCATGCGCCAGAAGCTTCTTCTGCGCCGCGTCATGGATGCAGCACCGCCCAACTGGCTCTATGACATGGCGATCGGCACGCCTTTGATGAACTGGTTCGCCCGCAAGGTTTATTTCCACCGCCGGGCCCGGCCGGGCGACAGTCTCGAAGCCTTCGAGCAGCGTGTCAAAAGTAGTATCTGACCCCAGCGATCGATGGCTTGCCTCGCCATTGGTTCGATTGGTACACTCCCCGTGACAAGCCCCGTTCAAGAGGTGCTAAATCGTGGAGGAACCCCGTCATGTGCCGGATATTCGCGGGACAGGATCCTGAACGCTATGCCTTTGAGACACGCTCGGTGCGCATTTCAGGCTACCCGACGAGCGTCAGGCTCGAAGCGCGTTTCTGGCGGATCATCGAAGATATCGCGCATGCCCAGGGCATGACCGTCGGCAAGTTCCTGTCGCAGCTCCATGACGAAGCGCTCGAGATCCATGGCGAGGTGAGCAATTTCGCATCGCTCTTGCGCTGCAGCTGCCTCGTCTATCTCGAACAGGGCCTGAATTCGGCAGAACCGCGCCGCGCCGCCGGCTGATCCCTGCGGCGATGAAATTTTTCGATGTAGTAGGGTGATAATACCCGCATTGCTCCGTTCGTGCCTAGATTGAGCGGGATGAACCGCTTAGGCGTCATGATGAGTGCACTTGCCTTGACGATTGCCGGCGCCGCGCCCTTGGCGGCCGAGGATGGCGCTCAGCTTTTCGTCAAGAACTGCCAGACCTGTCATGTCATTGCCAAAGACGGCGGCGTGCGCACCGGCCCGCCGCTCTGGGGCGTGATGGGCCGCAAGGCCGGCAGCATCGAAGGCTTCAATTATTCCGCTGGACTGAAGACGTCAGGCATCGTGTGGACGGCCGAGACGCTCGATCAGTGGATCACCTTCCCCAAGAAAATGGTGCAGGGCACCACCATGCTCTATCGCCAGACCAGACCTGAGATCCGCAAGGCGATCATCGACTACATCGCAACCCAGAAGGACTGAGAATGGCGAAACCGATCCACATGATGATCCGCGTCATCGACGAAGCGAAGTCGGTCGCCTTCTACGAGAAGGCCTTCGGCCTCGAGGTGAAGGACCGTTTCGGCTTCGACGGCTTCACCCTCGTCTATCTCAAGAATGACGAGAATGATTTCGAGGTCGAGCTGACCGTCAATCACGGGAGGAGCGAGCCCTACACGCACGGCACGGGCTATGGCCATCTCGCGGTTTCGACCGATGATGTCGCACGAGAGCACAAGCGCGCGAGCGATGCGGGACTCGATCCGACGCCGGTCAAGGAGTTTTTTCGCGACGGCAAGCTGCTCGCCAAGTTCTTTTTCCTGCAGGATCCCGACGGCTACAAGATCGAGGTCCTGCAGCGTCATGGCCGGTACACCTGAAAGGCATTACCGGCTTCTTCATGGGAGGAACCTGCAATGAGATTGATCGACAAGCGCATAAAGGTCTCGCGGCGCGACATGCTGCGCGCCGGCGGCGCCGTGGCTGCGGCAGCGACGGTGATGCCCGTCGGCATCGTCAAGGCGGCTGAGCCCGTCGCCTTGTCGCAGGACAGTTTCGCGACCCTCGTCAAGATGGCGCGCGATATCTATCCGCATGACAAGATCGCCGACAAATATTATGCGGTGGTGGTCGAGAGCCTCGACCAGGCCGCCAAGGATGACGCGGCGCTCAAGACCTTGCTCGAGGATGGCGTCGCCCAGTTGGACAAGAAGGCGGCCGGTCTCAAGAATGGCGGCGGCTATGGCGCCACGTCCTCCGAAGACGAGCGCGTCGCGATCCTGAAGGAGATCGAGACCACGCCGTTCTTCCAGAAGGTGCGCGGCACCATGATCACCGGTCTCTACAACAACAAGGAGCTGTGGCCGCATTTCGGCTACGAGGGTGCCTCCGCCGACAAGGGCGGCTACATCAATCGCGGCTTCGGCGACATCGACTGGTTGTGAGGAGGATGGATCATGCCCGCACCTTTTGACCTCAATGATGATTCGGTCGTCGTGGTGATCGGCTCCGGCGCCGGCGGCGGAACGCTTTCCAACGAGCTCGCGCAGAAAGGCGTGAAGGTCGTCTGCCTGGAGGCGGGACCGCGCATCGAGAACCAGGATTTCGTCAATGACGAATGGGCGGCTTTCAGCCAGCTCTCTTGGCTCGACAAGCGCACGACCTCGGGCAGCTGGCGCGTCGCCACCGACTTTCCGGGCCTGCCCGCCTGGATCGTCAAGGCGGTCGGCGGCTCGACGGTCCACTGGGCCGGCGCGTCGCTGCGCTTCCAGGATCATGAATTCAAGGCGAGGACGACCTATGGCGACATAGCCGGCGCCAGTCTGCTCGACTGGCCGCTGACGCTCGCCGAGATGGAGCCCTGGTATGCCAAGGCCGAAGACAAGATGGGCACGACCCGCACCAACAACATTCCGGGCTTGCCCGGCAACAACAACTTCAAGGTGCTGGAGGCGGGCGCGAAGAAGATCGGCTACAAGGAAGTCCATACCGGGCGCATGTCGATCAATTCCGAGCCGCGCAAGGGCCGCGGCTCCTGCCTGCAGATCGGCTTCTGCTTCCAGGGCTGCAAGTCGGGCGCCAAGTGGTCGACGCTCTATACCGAGATTCCCGACGGCGAGGCGACCGGCAATCTCGAAGTGAGGCCGGACGCCCAGGCGCTGACCATCACCCACAACGACCAGGGCAAGGTCGATGGCGTCGTCTATGCCGGCAAGGACGGCAAGCAGATGAAGCAGAAGGCGCGCGTCGTCTGCGTCGCCGGCAACTCGATCGAGAGCCCACGGCTGCTGCTCAACTCGCATTCGGCGAAATTCCCCGACGGGCTTGCTAATTCCTCGGGCCAGGTCGGGCGCAACTACATGCGCCACACCACGGGGTCGGTCTATGCGATCTTCGCCAAGCCGGTGCACATGTATCGCGGCACCACCATGGCCGGCATCGTCCAGGACGAGGCGCGCCATGACACATCGCGCGGCTTCGCCGGCGGCTATGAGCTGGAGACGCTGGCGCTCGGCGTGCCGTTCATGGCGGCCTTCCTCAATCCCGGCGAATGGGGGCGCTCCTTCGCCGAGGCGATGGATGCCTATGACCGCATGGCGGGCTTGTGGATCGTGGGCGAGGACATGCCGCAGGCTAAGAACGCCGTGACGCTGCATGCGAGCGACAAGGACCAGTTCGGCCAGCCCGTGCCCAATGTCAATTTCGACGATCATGCCAATGACACGGCGATGCGCGATCACGCCTTCAAGCAGAGCTCGGCGATCTATGAGGCGGTGGGCGCGGTCAAGACCTTCCACACCCCGCCCTATCCTTCGACGCACAATCTCGGCACCAACCGGATGAGCGAGAACGCGAAGGACGGCGTCGTCAACAAATGGGGTCAGGCGCACGACATCCCCAATCTGTTCGTGTCGGATGGCAGCCAGTTCACGACGGGCGGTGCCGAGAACCCGACGCTCACCATCGTGGCGCTTGCCATCCGCCAGGCCGATCACATCGCAGGAGAGATGGCGAAGGGCAATCTCTAGCCAGTTGACGACAAGGGATTCCTCCCTGACTGGGCGCCGTTGCAAAACGGCGCTCTTTTCATGCCAAAATGGGACAGCGGCCGTCCTCCGCCGATCTTGTCCTTCATACGGAATGATGTAGTCTTTTCGCCGGGGCTCTTGGCTTTTGCCGATGCGGGGTGCTGCACATGGCCGGTAAAGATGCGTCTGCGAAGAACCTGCATGAGAATCCGCTGCTCGCCTTGTTGCTGGCGAGCGGCGCTCAGACGTCGATAAGCCTGCGGGGTTTCATCGGTCCAACCGCCGGCAAGGACAAGGTTCGATTGTTTCCGCGCCTGGACAATCTTTCCGAATGCGTCGAGATTCCGAAGGCCGCGATCATCCACTCGATCAAGGCGCCGGGCTCTTCGCTTGGAGCGGTGATCTTGTGGGTGAAGAAGGATGCGACGATCACCACTCTGCGCCTCAACGAGCCGGAGACTCCCGCTCAAGCCCCTGCCAAGATGGAGGAAGTCCGCAAGGGACGTCTGCGCATGCGTGTGCGGCGGTCGGAAGCAAGTGATCCGATCTGCTTCTCGGTCTGCATGGACTGCATTTCCTGGTGCGACTGCAGCATCTGCAGCTCGCAGCCGCAATGAGGTTCGAGGCGTTCCTCGACCAGCTCGATGCGCTCCATTTTCCGCGGAGCGGCGATGCGGCGCATCCCGATCGGCCTTTGGTGCAGAAGGCGCGGGCTCTTGTCGAGGAAGCCCTGCTCGACGACGAGTTCCTGGCCGACTGCATCGCGCGGGAACTGGACTTGATCGAGAGCGCCGTGCCGCGCCGCGGCCTGGTCCCCTTCTTCACCATGCCGGGCCTGGGTGTCAGGTTTGCGCTGGGCTACTGGGCGCCGGGCCACAGTGCCGGCGCCCACGAGCATACGGCCTGGACCGTGACCGCCGTTTGCCGCAACGAGCTCGAAGTCCTGACCTATGATCGCGCCGAATCCTATCGCACGCGCCAGCTCGTGCCCAAGAACAGGTTCCATGCAGAGGCGGGGCGGGTCGGCTTCATCAGCGAGCCTTGCATTCACGAGCCGAAGAACATGTCGCCCGACTGGTCGCTGTCCTTCCACATGTCGAGTCCCTTGGACGGGAAGCCGCCTGAGGAGAATTACGAGGAACTGCCGATGCTGCGGGCGCGCCGGCGCCGGCGTTTCGCCGGTCTCGGCGATCATCCCTATGCGCGTGTGGTTTCGGCCCGGCAGCGCCACAAATGCGTGCATCTTCTCGCCCGGATCACCGCGTCCATGCAGGCGGCCGAGGGCGCGGCGCTGCGGGAAAGATGCCGCCTCATGGGCACGATGAAGACCCGCAAGTTCCTGGGCGAGGCTCCCGAGCGGTCCCGGCACGTCACGCTGGCGCGCGCCCATCCCGGCCTCGGGCTCAGCCTGCGCGACGACGGCGACATGGTGGCCCTCGATGCTGAGACGCCGCAAGGACTTCGCGAGGAGTTCGCCATCGCCGATTCCGCGCGCGCGGCAATGGCGTTCATCGCCCGCGAAGAGATCTTCGCCGCGGCAGCCATTCCAGGCAGCCTCTCCGATGCGGAGCGCATGGACATCGTCGCGGTGCTGGAGGAGACGGGCCTGTTCAGGAGGATCGGCGCATGAGCGACGTGATGACCGCGGAAGACCGGGCACCAGCCAGGATCTTTGCGGCACTCGACTACGAGGCGCCGTTCCTCATCGAGAAGCTGGTCAAGGATCATATGGTCGACACGCCGGCGGAAGCCGAGGCGTTGTTCGTGGAAGTGAAGCGCTATCTCGTCATCGCCGCCCTCGATCCCGAGAAGAGCTGGCACATGTATTCGTTGCGCATCGACGAGTGCTGGCATCAATTCATCCTGTTCACCAGGCAGTATGTCGAATTCTGCAAGCTGTATTTCGGCCGCTATGTTCCGCATGCGCCGAGCAACTCACCCGACGCCGGTCTCGCCCCCAGGCAACGCACGACCTTCAAGGAATTCAATGCGCGCTATCAGGAGCTCTTCGGGACGCCGTTGTCCGAAATCTGGATCGATGCGCGCCATGTCGCGCTCAATCGCCGCGTTCTCAACGATCACCAGGGGCGGCTGAAGCTGCGCTCGACCGACGGCATGATCGAGCTCCTCGACAAGGACGACGAGCCGGTCGTCGCGGTCAACGATCTGGCGCGCGACGCCCTGGACTTCATCGGACGGACCGGCGCCTTCTATGTGCGCGAGCTGCCGGGCGGCCTCGAGGCCGAGGAAAAAGTCGCTCTTGTGTCGATGCTGGTCGAGTGCCGGATGTTGCGGCTGGCTTCGTGACGGCGATTCAGGCGGCGACTTCTATTTTGGCGCCGAGGCCTGGATGGCGAGCGCATGCACGCGCGACTTGAGCTCTTCCTTGAGCGCGTCATTCACCATGCGATGCGTGTCGACGCGGTTCTTGCCGGTGAAGGCGTCAGACACAATTTTGACGCGGAAATGGCTTTCACCATTAGGATGCGATCCGGCGTGGCCGGCATGCAGATGCGATTCATCGACGACGTCGAGCGTCTGCGGCTGAAAGACGCGCTGAAGCTTGTTCTTGATATGCATGCCTACGGGTCCGAGCGCCATGACTTGCTCCTCGATCAACTGATGCCCATAATTGGTGACGATGAAACTCGATTCCAAATATTTCGACAAGATCAGGGTGAAGCCCGGCGAAGAACGCCTGACGCGCGGCAAGCATCCGAATTGCGAATGGCCGGGCTGCGCCAGGCCCGGCCGTCACAAGGCGCCTAAGGGGCGCAACCAGGAAGGCCAGTTCCATGCCTTCTGCCTGGAGCATGTGCAGCAGTATAACAAGACCTACAATTACTTCGACGGCATGAAGGACGACGCCATCCGCGACTTCCAGAAGGAGGCCGCGACCGGCCATCGCCCGACCTGGAAGCTCGGCCAGAATTCGAGCACCATGAATGCCAAGGGCAGGCGCGCCCGGCCCGGCGACTTCCGCGACCCGTTCAATCTCCTGGGCGAGGACGGCCAGCCGACGGCAGGGGGCAACGCCGCCCGCCCCATTCGCAATGCTGAATTGAAGGCCTTGCATACGCTGGGCCTCGATGAGACGGCCACCAGGGAAAAGGTCCGCAGCCAGTATAAGACCCTGGTGAAAAGGCTTCATCCGGACGCCAATAATGGCAGCCGGGCGAATGAAGACACGCTGAAGGCGGTCATCCAGGCCTATGATTACTTACGCTCGACCGGCTTTTGCTGATCCGGAGCATCCAGATTTAAGCCGCTTTTCACACCTGTGGACCTAGGTCTTAAAGCCGGCCCCCCGAGCAGCCTTGCTCCGGCCCCGTTGACCGTCTAGAACCCTCCGCATTCCGAGTGACGATACAATTGGCTATAAACATGACCGTGACCACCAATGGCGAAGCAGCCCCTCTCCCCGACATGAAGGTGTCGGTGCGGCAGTTGTTCGGCTTCGATTCAAGCCTTGAAGTTCCCGCCTATTCCCGGGCCGGCGAGCATGTGCCCGATCTCGACGAGGATTACCTCTTCAACCGCGAGACCACGCTCGCGATCCTGGCCGGCTTTGCCTATAACCGCCGTGTCATGATCACCGGTTATCATGGCACCGGCAAGTCGACCCATATCGAGCAGGTCGCGGCGCGCCTCAACTGGCCGTGCATCCGCATCAACCTCGACAGCCATATCAGCCGCATCGATCTCATCGGCAAGGATGCGATCGTGCTCAAAGACGGCAAGCAGATCACCGAATTCCGCGAAGGCATCCTGCCGTGGTCCTATCAGCACAATGTGGCGCTGGTCTTCGATGAATATGACGCCGGCCGTCCCGATGTCATGTTCGTCATCCAGCGCATCCTCGAATCCTCAGGAAAACTTACGCTGCTCGACCAATCGCGCGTCATCCGCCCGCATCCCGCTTTCCGGCTGTTCTCGACCGCCAACACCATCGGTCTCGGCGACACGACCGGCCTCTATCACGGCACCCAGCAGATCAACCAGGCGCAGATGGACCGCTGGTCGATCGTCACCGCCTTGAACTACCTGCCGCATGCGCAGGAAGTCGGCATCGTGCTGGCCAAGACCA
Organism: Pseudomonadota bacterium; assembly: GCA_021828105.1. Taxonomy (GTDB): domain Bacteria; phylum Pseudomonadota; class Alphaproteobacteria; order Rhizobiales; family Aestuariivirgaceae; genus Taklimakanibacter. Next base: position 3,422 of record JAKATG010000020.1, on the reverse strand, counting down.
AGAGCTACGACAACGAGAAGGGCCGCAAGGTGATCGCCAATATGGTGCGCGTCGCGGATCTGACCAGGAACGCCTTCATGCAGGGCGACCTGTCGACGGTCATGAGCCCGCGCACGGTGATGACCTGGGCGCAGAATGCCGAGATCTTCGACGATCTGGGCTTCGCCTTCCGCGTCACCTTCCTCAACAAATGCGATGAGCTCGAGCGCGCCCTGGTCGCAGAATTCTATCAGCGCTGTTTCGGCGAGGAACTTCCCGAATCCCCGGCGCATGTCGCTCTGTCATGAGAGGCTGATGGGCCATGGCCCAGGACCGCGAAGGACCGGCAGGCGAGTTCCGTAATGTCCTCACCCTGGCGATGAAGACCATTGCCGGGGAGCCTGAGCTTTCGGTCAGTTTCGGCGCCGAGACCCCGGCCCTCCAGGGCAAGAAGGTCAAGCTGCCGCAAGTCTCGATCGAGCTCAACCGCCAGGAAGTCGCCATCACCCGCGGCGTCTCCGATTCATTCGCCATGCGTCTCGCCAATCACGACGATCAAGTGCACAACCGCTATCGTCCGGAAGGCAAGAACGCCCGCGCCATGTTCGAGGCGGTCGAGCAGGCGCGCGTCGAAAGCATCGGCTCGCGCGCCATGCCGGGCATGTCCCAGAACATCGCCGCCATGCTGCAGGACCGCTACCAGAAGAAGTTCTCCGGACGGCCTGCGACCAAGAAGGATGCGCCGCTGGAGGAAGCCGTTGCCCTCCTGGTGCGCGAGCGGCTGACCGGCGAGGCGCCGCCCGATGAGGCCAAGGCGCTCGTCGATCTGTGGCGGCCGTGGGTCGAGGAGAAGGCGTCGTCGCATCTCGACCATCTGACCAATGCCATTGCCGACCAGGCGGCCTTCGCGCGCATGTCGCGCGACATCATCGCCGCTCTCGACATGGCGGACGAGCTCGGCGAGGATCCCGACGAGAACGACGACTCGGACGAGAATGAAGAGGCCGAGCCCGATAGCGGCGACCAGCAGGAGACGCCGGAAGGCGAGGAGCAGGAGAGCCAGCAATCGGCCTCGGAGGAGCTGCAGGACAGCGAGGGCGAGACCGATGCCTCGGAGATGGACGCCCAGCAGCTCGATATCGACGACCTGCCGGACGACATGGAGAGCGAGGAGAGCCCGGACGGCGAGGAGCCCTGGCGCCCGCAATTGCCCTTCTCGTCGCTGTCGAATGAGGATTTCTACCGCGTCTACACCAATCAGTTCGACGAGGAGATCGCGGCCGAGGACCTCTGCGATGCGGAAGAGCTTACTCGGCTTAGGAACTATCTCGACAAGCAGCTTTCCAATCTCCAGGGCGTGGTGGCGCGCCTCGCCAACCGCCTGCAGCGCAGGCTGATGGCGCAGCAGAACCGCTCCTGGGATTTCGACCTCGAGGAAGGCCTGCTCGATGCCTCGCGCCTGCCGCGCATCATCATCGATCCCTTGCATGCGCTGTCGTTCAAGGTCGAGCAGGACATGCAGTTCCGCGACACGGTGGTGACGCTGCTGCTCGACAATTCGGGCTCGATGCGCGGGAGGCCGATTACCGTCGCCGCGACCTGCGCCGACATCCTGGCGCGCACCCTCGAGCGCTGCAGCGTCAAGGTCGAGATCCTGGGCTTCACCACCAGGGCCTGGAAGGGCGGCCAGTCGCGCGAGAAATGGCTCGCCGCCGGCAAGCCCGGCAATCCAGGCCGCCTCAATGATCTGCGCCATATCATCTACAAGTCCGCCGACAGCCCGTGGCGGCGGTCGCGCCGCAATCTCGGCCTCATGATGCGCGAGGGCCTGCTCAAGGAGAATATCGACGGCGAGGCGCTGATCTGGGCGCATAACCGCCTCCTCGCCCGCAGCGAGCAGCGCCGCATCCTGATGGTCATCTCGGACGGCGCCCCCGTCGATGATTCGACGCTGTCGGTCAATTCCGGCAACTATCTCGAGAAGCATCTGCGCCAGATCATCACCGACATCGAGAACCGCTCGCCGGTCGAGCTCATCGCCATCGGCATCGGCCATGACGTGACGCGCTATTACAAGCGCGCGGTGACCATCGTCGATGCCGAGGAGCTGGGTGGCGCCATGACCGAGAAGCTCGCCGAGCTCTTCGAGGAGCGGGCGCCGGCGCCGACGCGCAAGCCGCCCGCCAAACCCGCCGTCAAGCGCCGGCTCAATTGATGAAGCGGCTCTGGCTCTGGCTCGCCGTCGTGCTTCTCGCCGCCCTCCCCGCCCGGGCTCAGGAGGAAGCGCTTACCGTCAGGGCCCTGCCGGTGAAGTCCTTCACCCTGTTCTCGCAGCTCGTCACCTTCGGCGGGCTCGAATGGCGGGGCGGCCTCGAGCTGGCGAGCGACGATGAGCGTTTCGGCGGCCTGTCCTCGCTCGAGCTGTCCGAGGACGGCACCCGCCTTCTCGCGGTGAGCGACCGCGGCTTCTGGTTCAAGGCCGACATTCTTTATACCGACGGCCATCTTTCCGGGCTCGACAATGCGGTCATGGCGCCGATCCTCGGGCCCGACGGCAAGCCGAACAAGGGCAAGATCAGGAGCGACGCCGAGGCCCTGGCCGGCTGGCAGCCGGGCAAGATCGACGGCAAGGTGATCGTGGGCTTCGAGAGCCGGACGCGCGCCGGCCTCTTCGATCTCGGCAAGAACGGCTTCAAGGCCAGGTTCAAGGACCTGAAGCTGCCCAAGGCCGCGGTCAACGGTCCGTCCAACAAGGAGCTCGAAGCGATCGGCCGCTTCGCCTCGGGCCCCCTTGCCGGCTCGATCATCGCGATCTCGGAATTGAACAAGGACGAGAATGGCGACATCCGCGCCTTCGTCTGGGGCGGCCGGAAGCCTTTCGAATTCGCGATCAAGCAGTATGAGGACTATGCCATCACCGATCTCGCCATCCTGCCCGATGGCGACATCATCACGGTCGAGCGGAGTTTCAGCGCCACGACGCTGCCCGGCATGGCGATCCGCCGCATCCGGACGGAAGACATCGTTGCCGGCGGGGCAGTGAGCCCGAGCCTCGTCTTCTCGGGCCGCATGCCGATTTACCGCATCGACAACATGGAAGGCATCGCCGTTTCGAAGCTCAATGGCGAGACCCGCATCACCGTCGTCTCCGACAACAATTACCGCCCCGAATTCCAGCGCACCCTCCTCCTGCAATTCGCGCTGAAGGAGTGACGTATCCCCTCTCCCCCTGCGGGGGAGAGGGTTAGGGTGAGGGGGAACCGGCGGAGAAGAAATCGCCGTCATTTCCCCCTCTCCCTCCCAATGCTGCGCATTCGGCCCCTCCCTGTACCCTTCTGGTGTCCTGTGCCGGGGATTAGACTGGCAGGACGGGTCGCTCTGCCGGGAGCCACCAAGCCCTCCGCGTTGCTGCGAGCACCAGGAGAGGACATGTGCCTCGGCGG
>JAKATG010000019.1:0-154449 GCA_021828105.1 Pseudomonadota bacterium | reverse complement strand
CAGTGGGTGATCTCAACGATGTCGCATCGGCGCCCGGCCGGAATCACGGCGCCATCTGCCAGTCGACATCGGACACGGAAGTCATCCTGCATTTGGTCGCTCGCTCGCAGAAGCCGCGCCTCGTCGAGCGCTATATCGATGCGCTGAGGGCGCTCGAAGGCGCCTATTCCCTGGTCGCCATAACCAATAAGAAGCTCATCGGCGCACGTGATCCGCTCGGCATCAGGCCGCTGATCCTGGGCGAGCTCAACGGCGCTTATATATTGTGCTCGGAGACCTGCGCCCTCGACATCATCGGCGCCCGCTTCGTGCGCGAGGTCGAGAATGGCGAAGTGGTCGTCATCTCCGAAGACGGCGTCGAGTCGCTCAGACCCTTCCCGCGCATGCAGGCGAGGCCTTGCGTCTTCGAATATGTCTATTTCTCGCGGCCTGACAGCATCCTCGGCGGCCGCTCGGTCTATGAGGTGCGCAAGCAGTTCGGCCGCCAGCTGGCGCAGGAGGCGCCGGCCGATGTTGATGTGATCATCCCGGTGCCGGATTCGGGCGTGCCGGCGGCGCTGGGCTTCGCGCAGCAGGCCAAGATCCCCTTCGAGCTCGGCATCATCCGCAACCACTATGTCGGGCGCACCTTCATCGAGCCGACCCAGACCATCCGCGCGCTCGGCGTCAAGCTCAAGCACAATGCCAATCGCGCCGTGATCAGCGGCAAGCGCGTGCTTTTGGTCGATGACTCGATCGTGCGCGGCACCACCTCGGTCAAGATCGTGCGCATGATGTATGAAGCGGGCGCGCGCGAGGTGCATATGCGCATCGCCTGCCCGCCGATCCGGCATCCCGATTTCTACGGTATCGACACGCCGGAGCAGAAATCGCTTCTCGCCGCCACCCACACGCTCGAAGAGATGCGCGATTATATCGGCGTCACATCACTCGCCTTCCTTTCGGTCGACGGGCTTTATCGTGCCGTAGGCTATGACAAGCGCGATCCGATCCGGCCGCAATTCACCGATCACTGCTTCACCGGTGATTATCCGACCCACCTCACCGACATCGTCGGTGAATCGGCCAAACAGCAGCTTTCGCTCCTCGCCGAGGCCGGCTGAGCTTTCATGACCAGAGAACTTGAGAACCGCATCGCGGTCGTCACCGGTGCGTCGCGCGGCATCGGCAAATATGCAGCCATTGGCCTCGCCCGGAATGGCGCCCATGTCATCGCCCTCGCTCGCACCCAGGGCGGGCTCGAGGAGCTCGACGACGAGATCAAGAGCGCGGGCGGCTCGGCGACGCTGGTGCCCGCCGACATCAAGGACTTTCCCGCCCTCGACCGGCTGGGTGCTGCGATCTATGAACGCTGGGGCAAGCTCGACATCCTCATCGGCAATGCCGGGATCCTAGGCAAGCTTTCGCCCTTGGGCCATATCGAGCCCAAGACCTGGGACGAGGTGATGGCCGTCAATGTGACGGCGAACTGGCGGCTCATCCGCTCGCTCGATCCCCTGCTCAAACGCTCCGATGATGGACGTGCGATCTTCGTGACCTCGGGTCAGGCCTATAAGACGACCGCCTATTGGGGACCCTATTCGACTTCCAAGGCGGCGCTCGAGGCGCTGGTCGGCACCTATGTGGCGGAAAGCGCTCAGACGACGGTGAGCGTGAACATGTTCAGCCCTGGGCCGACGCGCACCCGCATGCGGGCGCAAGCCATGCCGGGCGAAGACCCGGAGATCGTGCCGAGCGCCGAAACGGTCGCCGAGCAACTGGTCCAGATGTGCCTGCCGGATTTCCGGGCCGTCAGGGGCGCTACCTACAGATATGCGCCCACGGGGCTGTTCAAGTTCAAGCGGCCTGCGGAACCGGCACAATAGGCTGTTGCTGAAAATTCATTAGGGCTTCCCCCTGGCTCGCGACATAGTCGCGGCGCAAGCGGCCGGCCGGAAGGTATGGAACTTTCCGCCGGTCACGCGCTTCATAAAGATCGATCTGCGCAATTCGCAATCCATCCCTCGGAGGCCATCCATGGACAAAGACGCTCGCGAGCGCCGAAAAGCTCCGCTCGCCACCCCCGGCAATCTGGGTGAGAACGCGGTCAAGGACATTTCCGCCGTCCTCGCTGCACTCCTCGCCGACATGTTCGCGCTCTATCTCAAGACCAAGAACTTCCACTGGCATGTCTCCGGCCCGCATTTCCGCGACTATCACCTGCTACTCGATGAGCAGGCCGCCGAGATCTTCTCGACGACGGACGAGATCGCCGAGCGCGCCCGCAAGATCGGCGGAACGACCATCCGATCGATCGGCCATATCGCCAAATTGCAGCGCGTGGCCGATAACGACGCCGACTTCGTCACACCGGACGACATGCTGGCGGAGCTGCGCGAAGACAATCTGGAGCTCACCCAGCGCATGCGCGAAACGCACGACGTGTGCGACGAGCACGGCGATGTCGCCACCGCGAGCCTGCTCGAGAACTGGATCGATCAGGCCGAGCGGCGCGTGTGGTTCTTGTTCGAAGCGGGCCGGCGGTAGGATCCGATCAGGCACAATCGGCTCAACACCTCACCCTGAGGTGCGAGCGTAGCGAGCCTCGAAGGGTGTGTCGCAGCGTTCTCGCTCTATCCTGATGGATGCTTAGAGGCCCGGCTTCGCCGGGCACCTTCAGCATGAGGGTATTGCTGGATAGATTCACGATCGGTCCTGCAAAGCTGAGACATCTGACCCCCAGTTCAAACATCTGAGGGAATGCAGGGTTTTGCTGAGCGAATCCCGTCAGCTTGCGACGGTCGCGTCTTGCATCAATCAAAATAGGACGACGCGGCGGGAAACGATCGCTCCGTATTGACGCCTTGCGATCAATCGCCTAGCTTTTGTCATACAAATAAACAGCAACATTTCTGCCGTCCGGTAAATCCCCGCGCGGCACTTCAGGGAGGAAAGCATGAAACGTTTGCTCATGGCGGGTGCCGCCTTGGCGATGGCTCTGTCGATGACGATGAGCGCCACGGCGCAAGACAAGAAGACGCTCGCCTTCGTCGTCAATGGCGCATCGGATTTCTGGAAGATCGCCGAAGCGGGCGTCAAGAAGGCGCAGGAGGAGCTCCCCAACTACACGCTCGAGCTCAAATATCCCGAGCAGGCGGCGGCCGCGATCCAGCAGCGCCTGATGGATGACCTCGTCGCCGCCGGCGTCTCGGCCATCATGGTGAGCGCCATCGATCCCAAGACCTCGACCGAAGCGCTCGACCGGGTCGGCGGCCAGGTCCCCCTCTTCACCACCGACAGCGACGCGCCGCAAAGCAAGCGCATCGCCTATATCGGCAGCTCCAATGTCGAACTCGGCAAGAATGCCGGCCAGTTGATGCTGAAGGCGCTGCCTGAGGGCGGCAAATGCGTCGGCTTCGTCGGCCTGCCCGGCGCCGACAATGCGCGCGAGCGCATCGAAGGCGTCAAGGAAGTCATCAAGGGCTCGAAGGTCGAGCTCGTCGACGTGCGCGGCGATGACATCGACCAGACGCGCGCCAAGCGCAATGTCGAGGACGCGCTCGCCGCCATGCCGGACGTCACCTGCATGGTCGGCTTCTATTCGTACAATACGCCGCGGATCTACGAGGTGCTCAAGGAATCGGGCAAGCTCGGCCAGATCAAAGTCATCGGCTTCGACGAGGACCCGATCACCTTGGGCGGCGTGCGCGAAGGCACGATCGAAGGCACCGTCGTGCAGAATCCTTATGAATGGGGCTATCAGGGCATGAAGCTAATGGCGAAATTTCTCGAGGGCGACAAGGCCGGCATCCCGGCCGACGGCCTCATTATCGTGCCCGGCCAGGTGATCGACAAGGCCAATGTCGATGCCTTCGAGACGGAACTCAAGGCCAGGGTCGGAAAGTAGATCCCCGGGGGCTATGGCGGCCGGCAGTTCGGGATGCCGGCCGCAGCCTCACTTGCATCTGCGATGAAATCGTCAGAGGATTCGAAAGCCAGGATCATCGAGATGCGAGGAGCTTGAGCCGGCAATGGCCGCGCCGTTTCTGGAACTCAGCGACATCAGCAAGGCTTATCCGGGGGTCGTCGCCCTCGACAATGTCAATTTCGCCATCGCTCACGGCGAGGTGGTCGGGCTCGTGGGCGAGAACGGCGCCGGCAAATCGACCCTGATGAAGATCCTGGGCGGCGTCGTGGCGCCGGATCACGGCATGATCCGCATTTCGGGCACGGCCCATGCGGTTCTCACCGTCGCCGAGGCGTCTCGCGCCGGCATCGCTTTCGTGCATCAGGAGCTCAATCTCTTCGACAATCTCGATGTGGCGGCCAATGTCTTCATCGGGCGTGAGCCGCTCAAAGGCGGTCCGTTTCGACTCGTCGACAACCGGACCACGCATCTGGAGACGCAAAAGCTCCTCAACCTCTTGGGCGCCGACTTCACGCCCGCGACATCTGTCGCCGAATTGTCGCTGGCGCAGCGCCAACTCGTCGAGATTGCCAAGGCCCTGTCGCTCGACGCGCGTGTCGTCATCATGGACGAGCCGACCTCGAGCCTCACGGTGGCCGAGACCACTCGCCTTCTCAAGATCATCGCCGATCTCAAGGCGTCGGGAGTGAGCATCATCTTCATCTCGCATCGCCTGCATGAGGTGGAACGTTGCGCCGACCGGGTGATCGTCCTGCGCGACGGGCGCAAGGTGGGTGAGCTCGACCGCGACCGGATCACGCATGAGGCGATGATCCGCCTGATGATCGGGCGTAGCCTCAAATCGCTCTACCTGCCGCCCGCCGCACCGCCGCGCGGCGACGCTCTCATTCTCGATGAGTTGCGCACCGCGGCCTTCCCCCACCGCAGTGTCAGCCTCACCTTGCGGGAAGGCGAGATATTGGGCCTTGCCGGGCTCGTCGGCTCGGGCCGCACCGAGCTCGCCCGGGTCCTCTTTGGCATCGATCGCAAGCTCGGCGGCGACATCAGGCTCCATGGCAAGATCCTGACGATCGCATCGCCGCGCGAAGCGATCGATAACGGCATTTTCCTCGTTCCCGAGGACCGCAAGCGCTCGGGTCTCCTGCTCGATGTCTTGATCTCGGAGAACATCTCGCTTCCCGATCTTGCCGCCTATTCCCGCAACTGGCTCATGCAGGCGGTCCCGGAAGCCGAGAATGCCGAGCATCAGCGCAAGCAGCTCAATATCAGGTCGCGTTCGATCCGCACCCTGGCCGGCACGCTCTCGGGCGGCAACCAGCAGAAGGTCGTGCTCGCCAAATGGCTCTCGATGGCGCCTAAGATCATCATTTTCGATGAGCCGACGCGCGGCGTCGATGTCGGCGCCAAACAGGAGATCTATGAGCTGATGCGGGCTCTAAGCGATCGCGGTGTCGCCATATTGATGATCTCGAGCGACATGGAAGAGGTGATCGGGGTCAGCGACCGCATGGCGGTGATGCATGAAGGCCAAATCAGCGGTTTCCTGGCGCGCGACCGGTTCAGCGAAGACAACGTGCTCAAGCTGGCGGTCGGCCAGAGGCTGCAATAGGATAAGCGATGCTGAAAAAAGATCTCGGTCTGTTGGTCTTCATCCTGGTGGTGGGCGCCATTGTCGCCTTCATCAATCCGCGCTTCCTCTTGCCGATCAATCTCTCCAACACCATGAACCTCATCGGCCTCTATGGCCTGTTCTCGATCGGCGTCGGTTTCGTCATCATCACCGGCGGCATAGAGCTGTCGGTCGGCTCGATGCTGGCGCTCCTCGGCGTCATCTTCATCGACTTGCTCTCTACCTATCAGGTGAACTGGGTCCTTGCCTTCCTCGTCATCATCCTCGCCGGCCTCATGCTCGGCTCGCTGCATGGCTTCCTGGTCACCCGGATGAACCTGCAGCCCTTTATCGTCACTTTATGCGGCCTCCTGATCTATCGTGGCATCGCTCGCTTCTATACCGAGGATGCGACAGCGGGCTTCGCCTTCGGCACCAGCTTCCCGACACTCGAATGGCTGGTGGCCGGCCGCACTTTCGGCATTCCGCACAGTTTCATCGCCTTCATCCTCATCGCGATCGTCATGGGCGTGGTGCTGCACCGCTCGGTCTTCGGACGCTATCTCTTCGCCGTCGGCAAGAATGAAGAGGCGGCACGCTATTCCGGCATCCGCACCGGGCGGGTCATCGCCTCCGCCTATATCATCTGCGGCGGCCTGACCGGCCTCGCCGCCATCTTCCTCGCCATGTATACGCGCTCGATCTCACCCGCTTCGCACGGCAATTTCTACGAGCTCTATGCCATCGCCGCCGCCGTTCTCGGCGGCTGTTCCTTGCGTGGCGGCGAAGGCTCGGTGCTCGGCATCGTGCTCGGCACGATCCTGCTGCAGGTGCTGCAGAACCTGGTCAACCTGCTGGGCATTCCGAGCTCGCTCAATTTCGCCGTGATCGGCACCGTCATCCTCATCGGCGCGCTGGCTGACCAGCAGATCGTGCAACGCGGTGGCTTCGGCCAGGTCTTCAAGCGCACGCGCCCTTCGGCGCAGCCGGTGCCCGAGAAGCAGGTCTGAGGCAGCACCGTTACCGTTCGCGCGCCAGCAACTGGTTGCCGATGCCGCGCAGGCGCCATGCGAAGGCGATGAGGGCCACGCCCACGACCAGGGCCGCAATGCCGATCAACAGCGCAACCGCAATGACGCCCCAGACCCAGTTGGCGACGATCGCGGCGCCGAACAGGATGGAGATGATGGCCGCTATGGCGAGCCATATCTCGCCTTCGAGTTCTTTGCGCAGCACGATGGCCGCCACGAGCTGCAGCACGCCCATGGCGATGTTCCACAGGCCGATGAGCAGGATGAGGTAGACCGCGATCTGGCCCGGGATGATCAGAGCCGCAAGGCCGACGATGGCGCTGATGACGCCATTGATCATCAGCAGGACACGGTTCGATCCTTCCGCCTTGGGCGACAGCGCGCTCCAGATCGTAAGCAGGCCGTCGATCAGCGCATAGGCGCCGAAGGCCAGAGCCAGGAACTGAAGGAACTGTGCTGGCCAGAAGATGGCAAACAGCCCGAACAGGACGCTCACAATCCCGCGCGCCAAGATCGCGGACCACATGGCAACAAGGATCTCTTTCATGTTTCACCCCAGCCAGCGCACAAAAGATCTTGATAACACGAAATCGCGCCAGCCTCGATATGATCGGAACTGTTCTCCTGGAAAGCGCGATGGAGATCCCTCTTGCAATAGCGGGCCAAAGGGTGAGATTTGGGAAATGCCAGACTGGGAGATGGTGCCCCGGGCGCGGAGATCAAAAGTTGAGTCCCCTGTTCCTGGAAATTCTGAATTCCCTGCTCCGGAAAGCTAAGCCGTTGATATTACTCAGGCGGAGATTCTTTTACGAAAATTCCCTGATAATCCCTGATAATCCCTGATATTCGCTGTTTTCGCCGCTGGGCGCCTAAACCGAGAAACCGAGCCCGCGCAGATCGCGCGCCAGTGCCTCGGGCGAGGTGAAGTGCAGGGCATGCATGCCGGCGGCGCGGGCGCCCTCGACATTGTGCTTGCTGTCGTCGATGAAGACGGCGCTCTCCGGAACGACGCCATAGCGCTTGAAGAAGATGTCGAAGATCTCCCGCTCCGGCTTCAGCAGGCCTTCATCGCCCGACACCACGATGCCGTCGAAGCTGTTGAGGAAATCGAAGCGCTGGAGCGCCTCGCGGAACTTGTCCTGGTTCCAGTTGGTGATGGCATAGACCGGCACCCCGCTCGCCTTCAGCTTCTTGAGGATGGCGACACTGCCGTCGATCGGCCCTGAGATCGTCTCGTGCCATTCCTGATCGAATGCGCGGATCATCGGATGCCACTCAGGCGGATGCTCTTTGACCAGAAGCTCGACCGCTTCGCTAAAACTCCGCCCGCGATCCTGCTCGACATTCCAGGCGGGCGTGCAGACATTCTTCAGGAACCACTCCATCTCGTCCTCGCGGCCTGAGAAATAGCGGCGATAGAGATGGCGCGGGTCCCAGGCGACGAGGACATTGCCGATATCGAAGACGACGGTGGTGAGGCTTTGAGTCATTTTCTGTCCTTGTCGAACGGATTGCGTCCGCCGCGGCGGTTGAAGCGCAAGGGCGTGCCCCAGAGGTCGAAATTTTCCCTGAGGCCATTCATCAGATAGCGCACATAGCTTTCGGGCAGGTTGTCGAGCTGGTTGCCGAAGAGCGAGAAGGTCGGCGGCCGCGCGTTGACCTGCGTCATGTATCTGATCTTGATGCGCCGGCCCGAGGGCGCGGGCGGTGGATTGCGCTCCAGCATGCCTTCGAGCCAGCGGTTGAGCTGGCCCGTCGAGATGCGGGTATTCCATTTCTCGGCGGCGGCAAAGACCGCCTCCATCAGCCGGTCGAGCCCCTTCTCCTGATGGGCGGAGACCGGAACGATGGTGACGCCCCTGATCTCCGGTAGGATTTCCGCCATGTCCTCCTTCACATCCTTGAGCCGCTTTTGCTTGTCCTCGACCATGTCCCATTTCGACAACGCGATGACGACAGCCCGGCCCTGCTGGGCGGCAAGGTCGGCAAGGGTCAGGTCCTGGCGCTCGATCTCGAGGCCGGCATCGATCAGCACGATGACCGCGTCGGCGAAGCGTATGGCGCGCAGGCCATCCGCCACCGCGAGCTTCTCGACCTTGCCCGTCACGCGCGACTTGCGCCTGATGCCGGCCGTGTCCCACAAGATCACCGGCTTGCCGCGCCACGACCAGTCGATGGCGATGGCATCGCGGGTGATGCCGGCCTCGGGCCCGGTCAGGAGACGGTCGGCGCCCAGAAGCGCATTGACCAGCGTCGACTTGCCGGCATTGGGCTGGCCGATGACCGCGAGCTTGAGCGGCCTGTTCTCCGCCTCTGCCGCCTCGGCCTCGTCATCCGCGTCGTCCTCTTCGCCTTTCACGAAGGGGACGAGCGCATCGTAGAGCGCATCCATGCCCTCGCCATGCTCGGCCGATATGGCGATCGGATCGCCAAGTCCCAGGGCATAGGCCTCGAGGACGCCCGCCTCGCCGGCGCGGCCTTCCGACTTGTTGGCGAGCACCAGCACCGGCTTGCCATGGCGCCTGAGCTTGCCGGCGAATTCGCGATCGACCGGCGTCACGCCGGCGCGCGCATCGATGACGAAGAGGCAGACGTCGGCGTCGGCGATGGCCGCTTCCGATTGGGCGCTCATGCGGTCCTCGAGGCTGCCGCGCGGGGCGGCATCGAGGCCGGCGGTGTCGAAAAGACGAAAGGTCAGATCGGCAAGGCGGCCCTCGCCTTCGCGGCGGTCACGCGTGACGCCCGGCTGGTCGTCGACCAGCGCCAGCTTGCGGCCCACCAGCCGGTTGAACAGCGTCGACTTGCCGACATTGGGCCGGCCGAGTATCGCGACTTTCGCGGTCATAGGGGATGATTAGCGCAGAGCGATCAGCTCGGCATCATCCGAAAGCAGATAGACCGTGCCATTGGCGATGACGGGCGCGATGTAGAACGCATCGCCGATCTTCGTCGTGTTGAGGATCTCGCCCGTCTGGGCGGAGATGCTGGCGAGCTGGCCGTCAGAGCTGACGGCGAGAAGCCGGCCGCCGCCCAAAACCGGCCCGGCCCAGACCTTGCCCGGCAAATCCTTGCTCCAGCGCACGCCGCCGGTGCGGCGCGACAGCGCCATCAAGGTCTTGCCGTTGACGATGACGAAGACATGGTCGCCCGCGACCCAGGGCGTCTGCGAGCCGGAAATATCGCGCGCCCATTGCCGTTCGCCGCTGCTCAGGTCAAAGGCGGCCATGCGGCCGGCATTGGAGATGGCAAAGACCTGCTTGCCGTCGATGACGGGCCGTCCGGCAACGCTGCCGATATTGGTGGCGGTGGCGGTCGGGTCGCTCGAGGTCAGGGCATCGCTCCAGGCTTCAAGGCCGTCGCTCGCGGTGAAGGCGACGATCTCGCCTGCCGTCGTCGGGATCACGACGAAGCCCTGGGACACGGCGGGGCTGGGGCTCGAGGCGATCGTGGCACGCCCGCCCGCACCCTGATATTTCCACAGCTCGCCGCCGTCGCTGGCACGGAGCGCGAAGACTTCGTTGCTCGAGCCGGTGAAGTAGATCGCGCCATTGGCGACCGTGGGTGCCGCGCGCACCGGTGCTCCGAGCTTCTTGCGCCACTGGATGGCGCCGGTCGAGGCATCGAGCGCCAGCGCTTCGCCGAAGACCGAGGTCGCATAGATGCGCTGGCCGTCGGAAGCGAGGCCGCCGCCGAAAGCGCGGGTGCTCTTGCCTTCCGGGATGAGCGAGACTTGCCAGAGCTGGCCGCCACCCGAGGTGCGGATCGCCGTCACATTGCTGCGCGAGTCGAGCACATAGGCGGTGCCGCCGACGACGATCGGGCTTGCCACGATGCGGCCTTCGCTGGTCGTGCCTTCCCCGGCACTCGCCGCCCAGGCGCGCGACAGCGTGGCGCCGGCCGACAGATTGCCGAAGGAATTGGTCGCCTGGCCGCCCGGCTGCGCCCAGCTCGAATTGGTCTCCGCCGTCGGGATGACGATCGGCTCGCTCGACGTCAGATTCTGGCCGGCGGTCGAGTCGTTCGGAGAGAGGACGCTTTCGCGCTTGCCGGGCAGCACGACATCCTTTTCGCCCGCGACATTCTCGAGCAAATCCGAGGCCGTGCTGCAGCCTGATAGGAAGATGGAGGTTGCCAGGATCGGCCAGAGCCTGTTGGTTCGCATGATCGGCGTTGTTCCTTTTCCGCGTGGTCCTGCCCGAAAAGTCCGGCAGTTTCGCGACCACGCCTTACTTTTTCGTACTCAGAAGAGGTGTGATCACTTCCAGCAGCGTTTGCGCGCGCTGGCGCAGTTCCAAGGCTACACCCTGGTCGGCAATGATTGCGTTAAGATAGCGGTCGGCCATGGCATAATCACCCGTCCGGTAGGCCGCGAGGGCAAATATCTCGCGCGCGAGGCCGCGCCAGGGACTCTGCTCGTTGTCGAAGGCGCCGAGCCGGTTGATGAGCTCGGCCGGGGCCTGCTTGTCGACCAGTATATAGCCGGACCTGATGCGGGCCAGGTCGCGAATGGATTGCTCGTTGTTCTGGTCGTTGGCCAGGGCGTCGTAAAGAGCGACCGCCTCATCCTTCTTGCCTTGGCCGTCGAGGGCCGCGGCACGGCGCAAACTGCCGAGCTTGGCATAGCCCGTGTGGTCGATCGCGGCGAAGGCCGCCTCAGCATCCGCCGTCTTGCCCTCTTCCAGCTTCGTCACGGCGTCGGCAAAGACCCGGGCCGCCTTTTCCGACTGGCTGAGCTGCCAATATTGCCAGCCTTTGAAGCCGGCGACGAGGACGACCACCAGCACCGCCATGGCGGTGAAATAGTTGCCGTACTGCTTCCAGATTTTCTTGTATTGTTCCTGGCGGACTTCCTCGTCCACTTCTCTGAATAGCGATTCGTCGCTCACTTGTATGGGGCTCCCACCTTGGATTCTATAAGGCTTTGATGGAGCTGCTAATTTAGCCGAACGGCCAAATCAAGGCAAAAGCTTACGCAGTCACCTCGAAAGAGGTGATGAGGCCCGAATCGACCCGCTCGGCAAAGGCGCTCTGGATGCCCCATTCGCCGGGATTATCGGCCACGAAGCCCAGTTTCGCCTGGGCGCCCGCCGGTATGACCACCGTGTCGCGCCAGGGCTGGGGCTGGTCCTCGATGATCTTCCAGACATGGCCATGGATATGGAGCGGCTGGTCGAATTTGGTCCGGTTGTCGACGTCGAGGACCACGCTCTCCCCCTCCGTAAAGGTCTCCCAGGGTTGGGCGGCGAGGCCTGCCGTGCCATTGATCGCCCAGGCCATGCCTTTTTCGAGCAGGGCCCTGAGATCGAGTTTCTCTCCGCCATAGAGCGCCCCGGTCATGCCGCCCTTCTCGCCCCCTTCCAGGGTCAAGGGGACGGTCCTGGCCTTGTCCAGGTCGAGGTCCGTCGAGATGGGATTGGGCGGCAGCGCGAAATTGTCCGGCAGGGCCACGGGTTGGGAAGCGCCTCTGCGGTTGAGATAGGCGGCTTCGATGATATCCTCGAACAGGTTGACGGCAAGCGTCAGGGTCTCCTCGCCTTCTCCGACCAGGAGGTCGCTGCGCTGTCCGGGAGCCAGGATGAGGCCCTGACGGCTGAGCTCGCGCGGGGGAACCGGCTGACCGTCCTCGGCGATGACCAAGGGATCGGCGCCCTTGAACACGATCGCCATGGTGCGGACATTGGCGGCATTGAGGATGCGCAGGCGTACGAGGCCTGCCGACATGTCGATCTTCGGGCGGTAGGCCCCGTTCACCGTGAACCAGTTGCCGAGGCGCCCCTGGCCGATGGCATCCTGCAGATTGCCGAAGGTCGAGGCGTCGATCTGGCCGTCATCGGTCAGCTGCCAGTCGTCGAAGATGAGCGGAATTTCGGCGAATTTCTCCGCCAGCTCGCGTTCCTCGACCACCACCAGCGCGTAAAGCCCCATCTCGCGCTGGCGCGAGACGTCGGCGACCGGCGATAGCCAGAATGTCCCCGCATCGGGCGGCATGAAGACGCAGTCGAACGCGTTGTCCTTGCCCGGCGCCACGCTGATGCTCATCAGATCGGATGGCCCGCGCAGGCCGTACCAATGCAAGGCGACAGGGCGGTCGAGCTCGTTGACGAAGCGCACCTTGAATTCCTCGCCCTGCCTGGCGCGCAAGACGGGCGGCGGCCAGGCGCCGGAAAGGCTCTCGAGCTTCGTCGCCGGCCTGTCGCTCTCCATGAGCCGGGCATCGACCGGGCGCATGGTCAGGAGGGTGAAGCCGTCCTCCGTCTGCTCGGCCAAAACCTTCGCGGGCACTGCCGCCAATGCCGCACCGCCGAGCATGAAGGACCGCCGTGAGAGGATCATCGACTTCCCATGATTCGTAGGACTGTTATAGCAAGCCGGGGCGACGATGCCTTCGGATTGTTTCAATCCAAAGTCGGCAGCAGACGGTCTACTTCTTGTCTTCGTAGACGTTGGCCGAGCCCGGAAAGCTCCGTGCACGGACTTCCGTCGCATAGGAGCTGATCGCCTTTTCTATGGCCCTGCCGACCTCGCCGAATTCGCGCACGAATTTGGGCACCCTGGGGGAGAGGCCGAGCATGTCCTCCATCACGAGGATTTGACCATCGCACTGAGCCGAGGCGCCGATGCCGATGGTCGGGATGGGAACGGACTTGGTGATCTTGACCGCCAGCGGCTCGACCAGCGCCTCGAGCACCACCGAAAAGGCGCCCGCTTCCGCGACAATGCGGGCGTCTTCCTCGATTTCCGCCCATTGATCGTGCTTGCGGCCTTGCGTCTTGAAGCCGCCCAGAACATTGATCGACTGCGGCGTCAGCCCGATATGGGCCATTACCGGAATGCCCCTTTCGGAGAGGAAGCGAATGGTCTCGCCCATGCGCCGGCCGCCTTCGAGCTTGATGGCGCCGCATTGGGTCTCCTTCACGACACGGGCGGCATTGCGGAAGGCCTGCGCCGGGCTTTCCTCGTAGGAGCCGAAAGGCATGTCGACCACGACGAGGGCCCGCTTGGCGCCGCGCATCACGGCGCGGCCATGCATGATCATGAGCTCGAGCGGCACCGGCAGGGTCGTCTCGAAGCCGTGCATCACCATGCCGAGCGTATCGCCGACGAGGAGGAAATCGCAGTATTTGTCGGCGATCGCCGCAGTATGGGCATGGTAGGAGGTCAAGGCGACGATCGGGTCGCCTCCCTTGCGCGCGGTGATTTCGGGAGCGGTGAGACGCTTCTGGTCGGTGTGCAGAGACATGGCGGGCAAACTATCGCGGTCGCGGGAGGGGGGCAACCCGCTCAAGGGATTGCGGGGCAGCCCTGCATATCGGACAATCCAGGGCCGCCCGTACCTGCCGGCATCGAAACCATGACGGCAAGGCACTGGACCCCGGGCCGATCCAACCCCATCTATGGGCAAAACCGAACAGGAGGACGGAAATGAACACCTACCGGAAGAACCCCGAGGCGCTGTCCTGCCTCACGCCCGAGCAGTACCGGGTGACCCAGGAGGACGGCACCGAGCGTCCTTTCGCCAATGAATACTGGGACAACAAGAAGCCCGGTCTCTATGTCGACGTGGTCTCGGGCGAGCCGCTTTTTGCCTCCGTCGACAAGTTCGACAGCGGCAGCGGCTGGCCGAGCTTCACCAAGCCCGTTGACGTCAAGAATATCGTCGAGAACCGCGATATGAGCCATGGCATGGTGCGTACCGAGGTGCGCTCGGCCAATGGCGACAGCCATCTGGGCCACCTATTTCCCGATGGCCCGCGCGAGGCGGGTGGATTGCGCTATTGCATCAATTCGGCCTCGCTCCGCTTCGTCCCGCTCGCCGAACTGGAAAAGCAGGGCTACGGCGAGTACGTTAAGTTGTTTGCCAAGGAAGGAGCGCAAGGATGAGCGCCAAGACTGAACGTGCCGTGCTGGCGGGAGGCTGCTTCTGGGGCATGCAGGATCTGATCCGCCGCTATCCGGGCGTACTCTCCACTCGCGTCGGCTATTCGGGCGGTGATGTGAAGAACGCCACCTATCGCAACCATGGCAGCCACGCCGAGGCGATCGAGATCATCTTCGATCCCACCAAGACCGACTTCCGCACGATCCTGGAATTCTTCTTCCAGATCCATGACCCGACGACAAGGAACCGGCAGGGCAATGACGTGGGAGCGAGTTACCGTTCGGCGATCTTCTACACCTCCGAGGAGCAACGGAAGGCAGCAGAGGACACGATTGCCGATGTGAACGCCTCAGGGCTCTGGCCCGGCAAGGTCGTCACCGAACTCGCCCCCGTCGGCGATTTCTGGGAAGCGGAGGCCGTGCACCAGGATTATCTCGAACACTATCCGAACGGCTATACTTGCCACTTCGTCCGCCCGAACTGGAAGCTGCCGAAGCGCTCGAACGCTGCGTAGCTCAGGAAAGCGTAACGACCGGGACGCCGGTGAAGAGCGCATGCAATTGCGCAACGACACCGTAGAGCGCCACCCCGATCACGATCGAGATGACGTCATGACCTTGGCGCACGACGGAGCTTGGGCGAATGCCATTGGCGGTCCCCAGCGCCAGATGCGCCAAGGCATAGATCAACATGCCGCCGAACAGGATGAGGCTCGCCAGATCGCCATTGGCGAGAAGATGGCCCAGCGACCAGAAGACGACGGCCCAGGCGAGCGGGAAGCGCAGGCGCTGGCGCAAGCTGCCGCGGAACAGGAAAACGCCGAGGCAGAGAAATGCCAGGAGCACCAGGATGAATGTCGCGATCCTGCCCCAGGATGGCGGCTCATAGGCCGGGACGAAAGGCGACATCCGCCAGCCCAGGATGATCAGCACCAGGGGAATGAGCGAGAGGAGCCCGAAACCCGGGCCGTAATATTTGCCGAAGCGCCGGCGCAACGCGTCATGCGCCTGCGGCACCGCCAGGGTGAGATGACAGAGGGCGAAAAGGACGACGCCCAGGCCAAGCAGGATCATGCGACGATCGGCAGCTTCAGAATATAGGGATGGAAGCCGAACAGGAAGATCAGATAGAGGATGACGCCGATGATGACGGCCCTCACATCGGATTTGACCTGCGGCTCATGATGCGGAAGCTTGCCGCGCAGGCTCGAGAGAATGATGTCGAGCACCGCGAGAGCGAGGAACGAGGCGAAGAAGATGACATCCGGCCGCTCGCCATTGGCGAAAAGATGGGCAATGGCCCACAGGCCGATGCCGATCGACATCGGATGTTTCAGCCATAGCTTCAGATAGCCTTTGCCATGCGAGGCGCCGATGAAGATGAAGGCGAGGAGGACGAGCCCCATCGCGGCATGGCGCGTCCAGGGTGCGGGCGCATAGAGATAGTCGTCGGGCTCGAGCGCGCCGCGCGTCGTGTAGAAGCCATAGATCATGAGGCCCAGGCCGACCGCCGAAACCAGCGAGAACAGGCCCTTGTAAGGGCCCTCCCCCAGGCGCTCCAGCAGCCGGTCGCGCGGTCCGGTGAAGAACATGGCCAGCAGATGGGAGCCGATGAAGATCACTATGCCGATAAAGAGTAGTGTCATGATCTGTCACTTTGCTAACGGGGATAATAGCGGCAATGCCATCCCTTGCTTGTCCAGTTGATGAACTGGGTGGTGGTGTCGAACTGCTCGCGGCATAGGCTCCAGGCGTCGCCGCGCGACATCGGCGGGCGGCCCTTCTTGCCCTCGCCCAGGCAGGTCGCGGTCTCGGGGTCATCGCCATTGAGCACCTTGATGGGCGCCCGGCTGTACAAGGTCGAGCAAGCCCAGGCGTGATCATAGATCTTGTCGCCACGGGCGGCGGCGGCCTCGCCCGTGAATGACGAGAGGGCTGCCGCCAGGAAGAACGCAGCCGCCGTGAGACGCATCCGACGGTGATTCTCGGGGAAACGATTCATCGGCGGATACTGCCATCAATAACCGTCCGAATGAAGTGCGTCACTTCCGTCCGCAAAATCCCGCCAGGACGGTCTTGTATGTCCTGGCCATGGTCAAGAGGTCGGTGACCCGAACCGACTCATCATCGGTATGGAATTGCTTCGGACTGCCCGGTCCCCAGGTGACCGTCTCGACGTCGTGAGCCGCCAGATAGCCGGCATCGAGCGCGCTGTGGGAAAGATAGTAATCAGGCATGGCCGCATCCGCCGTGGCCAGAGCCCGTTCAAGACGCGCCACGAAGGAGGATGTGCGCGGGAGGTGAGCCCCCAGCATATGAGGTCCCTTCGTCACGCGGAGCGTGAGCGGGGTCGCCGCCCGGAAGGCGGAAGCGATGTCCTCGAAGACCTCATCGACGTCTTCCGACGGCAACAGGCGGCGATCGAAGATCATAAGCGCGCGCGATTGGATCGTATGGGTTGCCTCCGGCCAAGTCCTGATCGCGGTGCAGGTCAAGGTCGCAGGTCCCAGCTCCGCGGCGGCCTGACCGTCGCCGGACAGGCGCTGGGCGACATTCAGGATCGCGGCAATGCCGGCCGTCACATCGCGTCCCTCCCAGGGCGTGCTGCTATGGGCGGCCATGCCTTCGATCGTGACGTCGATATCGAGCCGGCCGCGATTGCCGAGCGAGATTTTCATGTCCGTGCCGACGGCGAGGATGGCGTGGCGCGGCTTGTCGGCAAGGCTTGAAAGGGCGGCTTCTATCGCATCGTGCCGGCCGGTCTCGCCGGCGGTGAGCAGGATGAAGGCCACGCGTGCCGACAGGCGCTTGGCGGAAGCGGTGTCGATGAATGCAGCGAGGGCCGCGGCCAGGGCCGCTTTCTGCTCGCTGACGCCCCTGCCCCGCACGGATGTCTCGCCGTCGATCTCGACGAGGTCGGCCGCGAAGGGATCGCGCATGGTGGAACGCGGATGGGTCATCGCATAGCCGATGAGCGCCATTTCGATCGGCGCCGTCGCCGGTCCGATGACGGCGGCGAGATTGCCCATGGCATCGATCCGGCAGGCGATGCCGAAACTTTCGATCAGCGGCCGAACGCAATCGGTGACGAAACCGCGCACCGCCGGATCGTTTTCCATGAGCGCGCTCTGCTCGCTCGGCCAAGCGGCAAAGCGCCTGGTCCAATCGACGATCATATCGTCCGTGATGCGCGCGAAGGCTTTCAAGCGCTGCTTCCGGCAAGCCTAGAAGCGGCCATAATACCGACATTCCCATTTGCCGCTCATCTTCACGATGGGAGACATGGTCAATATCTCGCCTTGTACCGGCACCGCCAGCCTTTCTTTGTCTTATGCACCAAAGCCTGGGTTGCGCCGAACTGCTTCCGGCAGGCTTCCCAGGCCTCGGCATGCGTCATCTCCCGCACGACCTGCCATTGGCAGGTGAGCGTGCCGTCCTTGTTGATGATGACATTGGTGACCTTCTTGCCATATCTGGCGCGGCAAGCGGCCATGGCGTCGTCACGTGTTGGAGTAGCTGCCTGCGCGGTCGCTGCCCATTCGCCTGCGGCCAGCGATGACAAGGCAGCCACCATGGCAAGCCTCAGGCCTGCCGTCCTGCTGAGTGTCATGAGGTTCCGTCCCCGGTTGCAATCGCGCAACCAGACTAGGGGCAAGCGGAACTTTATTCAACCAAATGATAAAATTGAGGAAAATCAGTGATTTGGCGTTTTTGCCCGCCGCCACAAGGCTTTCTAGAGGAAAAAACAACATGCCAGTAAGCGAAAGCTATTCCTTCCGGCCCCGCTCCCCAGTAATGTCCCCCGCGCTGGGCGCGCCGGCTTTCGCCGAAAATCTGACCTTCAAAAGGATAGATCATGACGATGACCCAGCCTGCCCAATTCGACGCGTGGAGTGCGGGCCAGAACTACGAACACTATATGGGGCGCTGGAGCCGCCAGATGGCGAGCGAGTTCCTGCGCTGGCTCTCGCCCCCGCGCCGCGCCGACTGGCTCGAGATCGGCTGCGGTACAGGGGCCTTGACCGCCACGCTCCTCTCCGACTGCAATCCCAAATCCATTCTCGCCATCGAGCCCTCCAAGGATTTCATCGCTTATGCGCGCTCGATGGTGACCGACAAACGCGTCACCTTCGAGATGGCCGATGCCGGCAAGCTGCCGGCGCCGGATGCCGTCATGGACGTCGTCACGTCCGCTCTCGTCCTGAACTTCATCCCCGACAAGCTCGCCGCTCTCGCCGAGATGAAACGGGTGCTGAAGCCCCAGGGCCTCCTCTCCTTCTATGTCTGGGACTATCCCGGCGGCGGCATGGGCTTCATCGATGAATTCTGGAAGGCGGCAGGCGCCATCGATGAAAAGGCGAAGGGGCTCGACGAGGCCAAGCGCTTTCCCTTCTGCACGCGCGAGGGATTGGCCAACCTGTGCCGGGAGGCCGGATTGCCGTCGCCTGCCATCGAGCCGCTCGAGATCGAGACGGTGTTTGCGGACTTCGAATCGTTCTGGCGGCCCTTCACGCTCGGTGCCGGCCCTGCCCCCGGCTATTGCCTGTCGCTTCCCGAAGACCGGCGCGCCTGGCTGAAAGCGCGGCTTGCCGAAAACCTCGGCAGGGAAGTCCCCATCCGCCTCATGGGCCGGGCCTGGGCGGTCAAGGCTTTGGCTCAGCCGTGAGGAAGTCGAAATCGCAGCCCTCATCGGCCTGCAGGATCTGCTCGTCATAGAGCTTCGCATAGCCGCGGCGCGCCGGTGCATCGCGCGCCGGCCTTTCGGCCTCGCGGCGGTCGAGCTCGCCCGCGTCAACAAGAAGCTCGATCGTCCTCTCCCGTACGCTCAGCCTGATGCGATCGCCATTGCGCACCAGCGCCAGTGGCCCGCCGGAGGAAGCGTCTGGAGTCACATGCAGGACGATCGTGCCATAGGCCGTGCCGCTCATGCGCGCATCGGAGATGCGCACCATGTCCATGACGCCGGCCCGCGCGAGCTTCGCCGGTATCGGCAAGTAGCCGGCTTCCGGCATGGCCGCTTCGCTCGCCGGTCCCGCATGTTTCAAGACGAGGAAATCCTCCGCCGTCACATCGAGAGCGGGATCGTCGACGCGAGCGGCGAGATCCGTCAGGCTTTCGAAGACGACCGCTCTCCCCTCACGCTCGAACAGCGTCGGGTCGGCGGCCGACCGTTTCAAGATCGCGCCACGCGGCGCCAGATTACCGAACAGCGCGACGAGGCCGCCATTCTCGCGCACCGGATCGGCACAGCTTCTGACATAGCTGCGATCCACCCACTCAGGCGCCGCGGCCACGCGATCGCCGATCGTCTCTCCCGTCACCGTCAGACAATCGAGATGAAGCAAGGAACGAAGCTCGCGCAGCACCGCCGGTATGCCGCCTGCCGCATGCAGGTCCTCCATATAGCCGGCACCGGTGGGCTTGAGATCGATCAGCACCGGCGTCGTGTCGCTGAGCGCATTGAGTTTCCTGAGGTCGACCTTGACGCCGAGACGGCCGGCAATGGCCGCGAGGTGAATGATCGCGTTGGTGGAGCCGCCCAGGGCCAGGAGAAGCCGCAAGGCGTTCTCGAAGGCCTTCTCGGTCAGGATCCGGCTCGGCCGCAAATGCTCGGCGCCGATCAGCGAAACGGCGATCCGGCCGGTGTCCTCGGCCATTCTGAGACGATCGGCGTCGACGGCCGGGATGGTGGCGGCGCCCGACGGCATCAGGCCCAGCCCCTCGGCGAGCGCTGCCATGGTGCTGGCTGTCCCCATGACGGCGCAGGTTCCAGCGGTCGAGGCGAGACGCCGCTCGACCATGTCGATCTCCTGCCGGTCGACGTCGCCGGCGCGGTACTTCGCCCAGAAACGACGACAATCGGTACAGGCTCCCAGGCGTTCGCCGCGGTGGCGCCCGGTCGACATCGGCCCCGCAACCAGCTGGATCGCCGGCACATCCGCCGATGCCGCCCCCATGAGCTGGGCCGGCACCGTCTTGTCGCAGCCGCCGAGCAGCACCACCGCATCCATCGGCTGGGCGCGGATCATCTCCTCGACGTCGATCGACATGAGATTGCGGAATTTGAGGCTGGTCGGATTGAGGAATACTTCGCCCAACGAGATCGTCGGGAACTCGACCGGCAGCGCGCCCGCGGCCAGGACGCCACGCTTCACCGCCTCGATCATCTCCGGAAAATGCCGATGGCAATTGTTGAAGCCGCTCGCCGAATGAGCGATCCCGACGATCGGGCGATCGAGCATCTCACGGCTATAGCCCATCGAGCTCGCAAACGACCGCCTGAGATACAGGCTGAAATCGCGGTCGCCGTAATTGGTGAGGCCGCGCCTCAGTCCCTTGGCGCTATCGCCCGTCATGGTTTTTCAGCCTCATGTGTGCCTCATCTTCACATACCTGGCTTCGAGATAATCGAGAATACCGAGCTGCCCGCCTTCGCGGCCGAAGCCGCTCTCCTTCACGCCGCCGAAGGGTATCTCGGCGGAGGCCAGCATCATGTCGTTCACCCCGACCATGCCGACATCGAGCGCATCGGCCGCTCTATTGGCCGTCGAAAGCGAGCTCGAGAACACATAGCCCGCGAGCCCGAAGGGTGTCGCATTGGCGCGTCCAATAGCTTCATCGAAGCTCTCGAAGCTCGCGATCGGCGCGATCGGACCGAAGGGCTCTTCGCGCATCACCCTCGTCGCCTCGGGCACCATGTCGAGCACGGTCGGCTGATAGAAAAAGCCGCGATTGAATTCGGAAGGCCGCGCTCCGCCGGCCAGGACCTTGGCGCCATGGCTCACGGCGTCGGCAACCAGGCTTTCGACGCGCTCGCGTCCACGTGCATTGATCATCGGACCGCAGGTGGTTTGAGGATCTAGGCCTGAGCCGAGCCGCAGCGCCTTGGCGCTCTCGGCCATCGCGGCCGCGAAGGGCGCGTGGATCGAGGCATGGACATAGAAGCGGCTCGGCGAAATGCAGACCTGCCCGCTATTGCGGAACTTGGCCGCGGCACAGGCCTTTGCCGCGGCAACGGGGTCGGCGTCGGCGAAGACCAAGACCGGAGCATGTCCGCCCAATTCGAGGCTCAGCCGCTTCAGTCCGTCGGCACAGAGCTTCATGATCAGCTTGCCGACCGGCACCGAGCCGGTCAGGGACACTTTCCGGATCACCGGTGAGGCGATGAGATGGCGCGATATCTCGGCCGGCTCGCCCGTCACGACATTGAGCACGCCATCGGGCAGGCCCGCCTTCCTGGCGGCGTCGGCGAAGACGAAGGCGCTCGACGGCGTCTCTTCAGACGGCTTGAGGACGACCGTGCAGCCCGCCGCCAAAGCCGCGGCAATCTTGCGCGCAGGCAGGAGGGCGGGGAAGTTCCAGGCGGTGAAGGCCGCGACCGGTCCCACCGGCCGGTACTGGACGGTGAGCTTGGTCCCGCCGTCGCGGCCGGCGAGCGTATGCCCGAAGATGCGCCGCGCCTCGTCGGCATACCAGTCGAACTGGTCGATGGCGGCCAGGAACTCACCCTTCGCCTCGGCCAGCGGCTTGCCGCATTCGCGCACCATCATCGCGGCAGCGGCTTCGACGCGCTGGCGCAGATCATCGCTGATCCGCCGCAAAAGCTTCGAGCGCTCCCAACCGGGTGTCGCGGCCCAGCTGCTTGCCGCGTCGGCCGCGGCGCGCAAAGCCTCGTCCAGATCCTGCGGTCCGGCATGCGGAACGACGCCGATCCGCTCCTCCGTTGCCGGATCGATCACCGCTATGACGCGCTTGTCCCGCGCCTCGCGCCATTGTCCATCGATGAAGAGACCATAATTTTCGTACATCGCACCAAATCCAGCAGTAAAACGGGACAATCCGGTCAGATCACCTGATCCGCATAGAGCTTCTCGACGTCAGGCACCCAAGGTCCGACGTTCCATCGTCCATAGCTGCCCATGCCGCCAATGACGGCCTCGCCCCAATAGACCGGCACATGGACCACTGACAGGCCGTCATGCGCATAAGCCGCTCTCAGGGCCTCGCGCAGTTCATCGGCCGTCCGTCCGCCATGGAAGCCCTTCACGCCGGCGACGGCGTTGGCCATGGCGACGAAATCCACAGCCACATCATCATTGGTGCCGAAGTCGTTGCCGAACTGCGCGCTTTGCAGCGAGGAGATCGCCCCCATGCGGCGATTGTCGAACACCACCACCATGGCACTGAGCTTGTGGACGGCGGCGTCGATGAGGATCTGCGGGTTCATGATAAATGAGCCGTCACCGGAAAAGGCGATCATGTAGCGCGGCTTGTCGGCCGCGGCCGCGGCGAGGAGCGAGCTTGCGGCGAAGCCCATGTAGGACGCACCCGATTCCGTCACCGTCTCGAAGGGCGTGTCGTCCTCGACGACCTGGAAACCGGTAGCCTGCACGTCCCCGGCATCGAAGACCTTGAGCGCGCCGACCTCGCGTGCAAAACGGGCGACGGCGGCGACGGCGGCGGGCTGCGCCAGTATTTCGGCATCCCACGCGGCATCGAAGACAGCGGCGGCGGAAGTCCGCTCAGCGCGCAGGGCCAGCCATTTCGATTTCTGTGCGGCGCATTCCTTAAGCCATGCCGCAGAGGCGTGGGCCGTCGCATCGGAGCGGGCGGCATTGCCGAGCGTATCGAGCAGGCGGGCGACGACCGCATCGATGTCGCCGGTCAAGGCGGTGGTGCGGTTGTAATGCGTCGCATCGGCGATCTCGCCATTGAGATTGATCACATGGCGCACCTTCGGATAACCGGTGCCGGAACAATCCGACTGGCAGACCGCGCGTGAGCCGATCACGATCAAGAGCTCGGCTTCCGCCATGGCGAAATTGCCGGAGATCGAGCCCTTGCTCCCGCCGACATGCATGTTGAGCGGATGCGCATCCGCCAGCACGCCGGTGGAGTTAGGCGACAGGATGACCGCAGCGCCGATCCGCTCGGCGAGACGACGAACAGATTCGGCGGCCGTGCGAGCGCCGCCGCCGGCTTTGATCGCTATGCGGGCCGAGGACAGAATGAGATCGGCCGCCTTCCCGAAGACCGCATCATCGGCCGGCGCCGTCCGCGGAACCGACAGCCGGTCGGGAAGGCTTTCGAGATTGAGCTCGGCGATGAATTTGGGCTGCGTGTTGATCGGCAGGCACAGATAGAAGGGACCAGCAAAATAAGGACGGTGGACGGTCTGCGTACCGCGGCGCAGCGCGTCGCGCAAAGCCTCCGGCGTATGGAGCACGAAGGAACGGCCGAGAATGTCGGTGAGCCGGCCGAACTCGCCTTGGCGCGCACTTACGACCTGCTGCATGTTGTAGCCTTCGCCATGCGTGGTTTCATCGCCATAGAGGTGATAGACGCCGACACCGTTGGAGGCCGCGGCGAGGGAGCCGGCATAGGCTTGCAGCGCGCCAGGCCCGATCGAGCACAGGACCGCGGGCGTCTCGCCATAGATCCAGGCCAGCGCAGTCGCGGCATGGGCCATGGCGATCTCATTGCGGCAATGGAGGAAACGCAAGGCCCCCTCTTCGCTGTAGATCCTGAGGATCTCGCCGATGTCGGTATTGCCGTGCCCTAGCACGGCGAAGAACTTTCGGACCCCTTGCTTCAGCAGGCCGAGCACGACTCCTTCCGAAAGCGACACGTCGATGCGCGGCGCGAGCGCGCCCGATGACAGCGCTGGTGAAATCCCTCCGGCAGACGCAATAGCTCGTGCTCGTGCGCGTATTGCACGCTCACTCATCAATACCTCCAATACTGGCGTGTCGGACCGCTCAGGCCGTGGCCAGGCTTTCCGTTTGTTGTTCCGCCGGCGGCAGCGACCCGTCCCAGCCGAGCCGCATCGAAAGCTCTTTGGCGATGTCGCGCAGGAACGGCTCCCATTCGGACAGGCGCGCATCGGTCATGCGCGGGCTCGGGCCGGAAATGCCGATCGCGCCGCAGACCGTGTGGTCATAGCGGAATACCGGCGCTGCCATGCAGCGCACGCCAATGCTGTATTCCTCGTCGTCGAAGGCCATGGCCTGCGCCCGCACATTGTTCAAATGACCGGCGAGCACCTCGGCGCTGGCCATCGTCCGGCGCGTGAACAGCTCGAATGTCATGCCGCCGATCAGTTCCGCCTTGATGCTCTCGGGCTGGAAAGCCAGCAGAATCTTGCCGAGAGCGGTGCAGTGCAAGGGGGCGAGCGTGCCGATCGGCGCATCGACGCCGACGCCTTTCTCGGGCGCGGCCTGATCGATATAGAAGGCCCGGCGGTCGGCGAGGATCGCGAGATGCGCGCATTCACCAGTCTTTTCCGCGAGCCGCTCGAGCAACGGACGCGCGGCGCCGCGCAGATCCATGCGCCGCAGGGCCTTGTAGCCCAGCACGCCCACGGCGAGGCCCAGCGAATAGCGCTGGGTGACCGGATCCTGCTCGACATAGCCCGACTGCTCGAGCGTGCGCAGCATGCGCGACACTGAGCTCTTGTCGATCTCCACCATGCGCGCGAGTTCGGAGACGCCATAGACACCGTTGCCCTCGCCGAGCGCATCGAGAAGACGAATCGCCTTGGTAACGGAACGGATTTCCAAATGCGTGATTCCTAAACGGGATCGATGGCAACATCTTACATATTGATGCAGAATGGTCAACACCGTTGCATAAATCATCTCGGCAAATAGCCATTCACCTAATGGATTGTCCTTCTATAAACGAGCTCACCTGCGGGCTATGGCGCAAACCGTGGAAATCCGAGATTTTGTCTCACATTGATCATCAATGTTGACTAATACGAACCGAAGAGCTTAAAAACTGATGGCCGGAACGGCTATGGCGTTGCTAAACCAATAACCCATGCGGCGATCCGGTGTTCAGGGAAGCGGCATTCCGCTTCATTTTGGGAGGATTGGACATGAAATTCGCGCCTAATCGCCGTGCCGTCATTCGTTCGGCCGGCTTAGCGGTGGCCCTCGCCACAGGTCTCTTTTCCGCAACATCGTTGACATATGCAGATTCGGTGAAGATCGGCGTATCGATCCCCACTCTCGACAACCCCTTCTGGGTCAATGCCGTGAAATTCGCCGAGCATGCCGGCAAGGAACTCGGCGTGGAGCTGACCGTCGTCGGCGCCGACAACCGCGAGGACAAGCAACTCGCCGACGTCCAGTCGATGCTGTCGGCCGGCGTCAACGCGCTCGTGGTCACGCCGCAATCGACCGCCAGCGCCCCGGGCCTCATCAAGCTCGCCAACCGGGCCAACCTGCCCATCGTGATCGTCGATCGCTATCCGGGCTTCGACCCCAAGAATGCCGATGCCCCCTATGTCGCCTTCATCGGCCCCAATGACGTGACTGCCGGACGCGACATTGCCCAGTTCCTCGCCTCGCAAGGTGCCAAGAAAATGGTCGGCGTCGGCGGCCTGCCCGGCTCGTCGGTGGCCGAAGGCCGCGAGAAGGGCCTGCGCGAAGGCGTCGCCGCCGCGAGCGGCGTCGAGCTCGTCCAATATGTCAGCGGCGGCGGGGAATCCGAGGACAATGGCTATCAGACCATGCAGAACCTGCTCTCCGCCCATCCCGCGGGAAGCATCGATTCGGTATGGTGCTACAATGACGCGCTGTGCCTCGGTGCGTTCCGCGCCATCAAGCAGGCGGGCCGCTCCGATGAAATCAAGCTCGGCGGCATGGATCTCGTACCGCAAGTCCTGGAGCTCATCGAGCAGAAGACCAACATGGTGTTCTCGACCGGCGGTCACTGGCTGCAGCTCGGCTTCGGCGTGATGATCGCCTACGACAAGGTGAAGGGCCATGATCCGATCAACGATGTCGTTCGCCTCGATCTGCTCGGGGTCAACAGCGCGAACTTCGCCGCCTTCAAGCAGCAGTTCATCGACAATGCACCGCCCTACGACGTCAAGGAGTATACCTTGACCAACAACCCGGCGACCAAGAGCCAGACCTTCCCGCTGGCGACGAAATAAGTCATCGTAACGACGGGCGATCGCCGGCGGCGGTCGCCCACGGCGATTGCCCGCATCACTCAGGCAGAGGCCCAATGGCATCATTCAGATTGGGCGAGTTCCTTTCTCGCTATGTCGCCTATCTCGCACTCGTCGCCGTCGTGGCGGTTTTCGGCATGTTGTCGCCCGACCGCTTCCTCACCTTCGGCAATCTCGGCGTGATCTTGCAGAACTCCGCGGTCCTGGCGATCGTCGCCACCGGCGTCACCTTCATCATTATCGGCGGCAGCATCGATCTGAGCGTCGGCTCGGTCATGGCGCTGGCCGGCGCCGTGGCCGCCAGTTTCGCCGGCGACTGGGGCGCCTTCGCCATCGTGCTCGCCCCGCTCGTCGGCCTGGCGCTCGGCGCCATCAATGGCGCGATCTTCGTCCTTGCCCGCATTCCCTCCTTCGTCGTGAGCCTCGGCATGCTGTCGATTGCCAGGGGCGCCACGATCATCTTCACAGGCGGCAGCCCCGTCTCCATCCCGCTCACCAGCAGCTTCGAGATCTTCGGCATCCCGCCGATGCCGTTCTGGATCGCCGCCGGTGTCGCGGTGGTCATGGGCGCCCTCCTCGCCTTCACGACCTTCGGGCGCTACACTTTCGCCATCGGCGGCGATGAGGAGAAGACCCGGATCCTCGGCGTTCCGGTCGACAAGGTCAAATTCGCCATGTTCGCCTTGTCCGGCGCCCTGGCCGGCCTCGGCGGCGGCATCCTCACCTCGCAGCTCGGCTCCGGCAGCCCGACCGTCGGCACCGGCTTCGAGTTGCTCGCCATCTCGGCCGTCGTGATCGGCGGGACGCCGCTCACCGGCGGCTCGGGCTCTATCCTGGGCACGGTGGTGGGCAGCCTCGTCATAATGACGCTCGCCAATGGTCTCGTGATCATGGGCGTCTCCTCGAATGTGCAAACCGTGCTGACCGGCCTCGTGCTCATCGTCGCCGTCATGATCTCGATCCGGCGCGGCAAGCTCAGGATCATCAAGTAGCAACACCTCGTCTCATTGGAAGAGCCTGCAAATGTCCTCACCCAAGATCAAGATCGGCCTCATCGGCGCCGGCGCCATCATGCGCCTCAGCCATGCGCCCACCATCAAGGCCAGCGCCTGCGCCGAGCTCGCCGCCGTCTTCGACACCGATCTGAAGCGCGCCGAAGCGATCACCGCCGATTTCGGCGGCAAGGCCCATGATCATCTCGAGAGAATGCTCGATACGCCGGGGCTCGATGCCGTCATCGTGGCGACGCCGAACCGCTTCCATGAAGACGGCGTCATGGCGGCGGCCAAGAGGGGCAGGCACGTGCTTTGCGAGAAGCCGCTCGCCGTCGACGCCGCCGCGGCCCGGCGCATGGTCAAGGCCTGCGAGGAGGCCAAGGTCATCCTCCAGGTCGGTTTCAATCAGCGCTTCTGGGCGCAAGTCGAGATCGCCAAGCAGCTCATCGATGCGGGCTTCATCGGCAAGATCCACCAGATGCGCTCGATCTATTCGGAGAAGTCGACCGCCTATCCGGCAAGCACGCGCTACCGCTATGACCTCGCGCAGTCGGGCGGCGCCACGATCATCGACCTCACCATCCACCGCATCGATCTGGCACGCCACCTGATCGGCGACTTCTCGGGCGTTTTCGCGGAACTGGTCCATAGCGAGTTGCCGGAGCGCGTCGATGACAACGTCTTCCTGCTGACGCGCTTTGCCAGCGGCGCCCGCGGCAGCCTGGCCGGAAACCGCTATTCGCCCAATATCGGCGACGGCACCGATCTCTACGGCACTGAAGGAACCATCCACATTGCCAGCGAAACGGCATCGCCCTTCGCCTCGGCGCCGCTTGCGGTCTATACCGAGCGCGCGGCGGCCGACCTGCCCGACGTGCTGCGCGAGGCGCACTATCCCGATGCGTGGTGGAAGGGCTTCGAGGGCGGCTGGATCACCGTCAAGCCGCCGCGCCGCAGTCCCTATCGCGCGCAGCTCGAGGCTTTTTGCGACAGCATCAAGGAAGGCAAGCCCGCCCGGATCACCGGGCTGGACGGCTTGCGCGCGCAGGAATTCGTGCAAGGCGCCTATCTCTCGATGCGCTCGGGCAAATGGACCGATCTGCCGCTCGGCGAGGACGCGCCCTTCACGATCCCCGACTACACATGAGGCCCTAGATGAAATCCTGCTTCCACAGTGTCGGCTTGCCGTCGCGCCCGCTGCACGATGCCGTCAGCCTCATCGCCGATGCCGGTTATGAAGCCATCGAGCTCAATGCCGAGACCCTGCCCTGGGCGCCCGCACATATCACGCCCGCCGCCGGCCTCGCCGAACGCAAGGCGGTGGCGGAGGCCTGCCGGGCCCGTGGCCTCGCGATTCCGGCGGTCGGCGCCCATATCGGCATGGTGAGCGAGGACCCGGTCGAGCGCGTCACGGCGATCAACTTCGTCAAAGGGTGCATCGATATCGCGCGCGATGTCGGATCGCCTTTCGTCCATATCCTGTCCGGCCCATTGGCCGCCAATATCGATCGCGACCAGGCCTGGGGCTGGTTCACGTATGCCGTCGAGCTGACCACGATCCATGCCGGCGAGCGCGGGATCGGTCTCGGCATAGAAGCGATCGCCGGCCACCTCTTCCACGAGGTCGATGACTATCACCGGATACGCCGCGACCTGCCCGGCGTTCCGTTCAAGGTGAATTTCGATCCGAGCCATCTCGAGGTCCAGAAGGAAGATCCACGCCGGGTCGTCGATGAGCTGGGCGATCTCATCGCCCATGTCCATCTCAAGGACGGCAAAGGCCTGTTCCCGCAATTCGAATTCCCGCCCTTGGGAGAGGGCACCATCGACTTCCGGTCGCTGATCGACGGCCTGCGCCGCCACGGCTTCGATGGCGCGCTGTCGATCGAGTACGAGGCGCAGGTCTATGGCTATAGCGAGAGCGAGGAGCAGATCCTGAGCCACGGCAGGAGTTTCTTTGATCGGCTGATCGCATGAGAAGAGAAGCGGACGCCATGATGACGAATGCGCAAGCCACGCCTGACGCGGGCGGCACGGACTGCTTCCTCAGCCTTCGCGGCGTGACCAAGCGATTTGGCGGCCTGCATGCGCTCGACGATGTCAGCCTCGACATAAGGCGCGGCGAGGTGTTGGGGCTCCTCGGCGACAATGGCGCGGGCAAGACGACGCTCGTCAAGATCATTGCCGGCGTATATCAGCCGACCTCCGGTGAAATCCTGTGTAACGGCATGGTCGAGCGCATCACCTCGCCGGACCGCGCCCATCATCTCGGCATCGAGACCGTCTTCCAGGACCTGGCGCTGGTGCCCAACCTCGCCGTCGCGGACAATTTCTTCATCGGCCGCGAGATGACCTATGACATCGTTCCCGGACTGATCCGCATCCTGCGCAAGCGCAAGATGGAAACCGATGCCGCCGAGAC
Source organism: Pseudomonadota bacterium (assembly GCA_021828105.1). Classification (GTDB taxonomy): domain Bacteria; phylum Pseudomonadota; class Alphaproteobacteria; order Rhizobiales; family Aestuariivirgaceae; genus Taklimakanibacter. The sequence goes on along the minus strand of JAKATG010000019.1, from coordinate 124,645 downwards.
GTTGAAGCAACTCGACATCCACATCCCTTCGCTCAGGGTCAATGTCGATTCTCTTTCCGGCGGCCAGCGCCAGGCGATCGCGATCGCCAGGGCCATGAGGTGGAAGGCCAATCTCGTCATCCTCGACGAGCCGACGGCGGCGCTGAGCGTCCCTGAGCAGAACAAGGTTCTGGAGCTTGCGCGCAAGCTGGCACGCCAGGGCGTCGCCGTCATCTATATCACCCACAATATGAACGACGTGATGGCGGTGACCGATCGCATTGCCCTGCTCTATCGCGGCAGGCTGGCCGGCGAATTGCTGACGAGGCAGACCAACCAGAATGAGATCGTCAGCATGATCATGTCGGGCAAGCCACCCGCTTCCGCTCAGCGCGCCTGACCGCTGCGCCGTTTCGCAAGCTCCATCGCGACCGCCGCGACGATGGTGAGCGCGATCAGGATGAGGCCCAGCGCATTGACGGCCGGCGTCAGGCCGGTTCGAACCTTCGTCGCGATATAGACGGTGAGCGGTGTCTCGGTGCCGCGCACGAACAAGGTGGTGTTGTAATTCTCGAAGGATTGCAGGAAGGCGATCAGCATGGCGGCGAGCAAGGAGGGCCTGAGATAGGGCAAGAGGATGCGCCGGAACATCATGAAGCGCGAGGCGCCGAGACCGACCGCCGCCTCCTCCAGCGTGCGGTCGAAGCGCTGCAGCCGCGCTGCCACCATCAGCATGACATAGGCCGAGATGAAGCTCGATTGCGCGAGGATGATGAGGAAACTGCCGCCGCCGATGCCGGCCTGGCGCCAGAGGATCAGCGTCGAAATGCCGATCGCGACGCCCGGCGTCAGCAAAGGCGAGACCATGACCGCATAGAGGAAAGTCCGTGCCTTCCCTTGCAGGCTCATCAGGAAGAGCGCCGCGGCAGTGCCCACCGGCAGCGAGATCGCGATCACGCAGAAACCGATGAAGACCGACAAGCGCAACGCCTGCCACATCGCCTGATCGGCCCACAAGGCGTTGAACCAGCCGAGCGTCGTGCCGAGCCAGGGCGTCACCGTCGGGAACTTGCTGGTGTTGAAGGTCGCCGCCGTCATGACCAGCAAGGGCAGGAACAGATAAGCGAAGAACAGGATCATGTAAGCGGCGAAGATGAGCTGCGGCAGCCGGTCGGCGAGCGCCGTCGTCCCGCCCCTTGGCGTCCGCACGCCCGCTTGCATGCCGGCATCGAGTGCCAACGTCATTTCGCCACATCCGCGAGATTGACGCGGAACAGGCGCAGCGCCGCCATAACCACCATCATGCACAGGACGAGCAAAACGAGTGCGTATGCGGCGCCGCGATTCCAGTTCCCGCCCTCGAAGAACCAGTTGTAGATGATCTCGGTGAACCAGCGGCTCCCGGGCGATCCGAGCAGCGCCGGCGCCACATAGCTGCCGGCGGCCAGCATGAAGGTGAAGACGCAGCCCGTCGCGATGCCGGCCTTGGCATGGGGAATGACGATGCGGCGGTGGATCCTGACCGTCGAGGCGCCGAGATTGCGCGCCGCTTCGATCTGTGCCGTCTCGAGCGTCGAGATCGAATTGTAGATCGGAAACAGCATGAACAGGATATAGGCATAGACCATGCCGGCGAGCACGCCGAAATCGCCGAACCAGCGCACCGGCTCGGCGATGATCCCTGTGGCGATCAGCACGGCATTGAGCGGCCCGTTGAAGGCCAAGAGGATGTACCAGGCGAGCGTGCGCAGCACCTCATTGATCCAGAAAGGGATGATGAGCGCCACGAGCGCCAAGGCGACACCGGTGGGGCTCGCGCGCTTGGCCAGCCAATAGGCCAGAGGATAGGTCGTGACGAGTGTCGTCGCCGTCACCAGGGCGCTGGCCCAAACGGTCTTGAAGAAGATGGCGCGATGCACCGGATCGCTGAACAGCGCCACGAAATTGGCGATCGTGTAGCGATCCGCCGGCGTTCCGACCTGGCTCGGCATCAGATTGGGCCGAAACGAGAAATCGAGCATCATCAGATTGGGCGCCAGCACGAGCCCCACGAGCCAAAAGGCGACGATCAGCACGATCAATCCGCCGAGCCCCTTGCCGAACCGCTCGATCAGGCTAGACATAAGCGAGGACCAGCGCCTCCGCCGGCGCGAAGGAGAGTTGGATGGGGCCGCCCGCCAAGGGCGCCTCATCGAGGCGGCGATTGGCGATCGCCGCCAGGACAGGCGCGCCATCATTGGTTCTGGCATGCAGCATCGCGACCGCACCTTCGAATTCGAGCCGGTCGGCCAATGCCGCGATGCGGTTGCCCGGCGCGCCGACGCTGAGCGAAACAGCCTCGGGGCGCACATAGAGGGCGGCCTCGACACCGCTCTTCACACCCGGACCGGCGCGGCCTCTCAGCATGCCATGCCGGGTTTCGACCGCGGCCAGTCCGTTCGCGACATCGCGCACCCGGCCAGTGAATTCATTCGTCTCGCCGACGAACCGGGCCACGAACGACGTCGCCGGATTGGCATAGAGCTCGCGCGGCGTCGCGATCTGCTGCAATTTGCCGGCGCTCATCACCGCGACGCGATCCGACATCGCCAGGGCTTCGGACTGGTCATGGGTGATGTAGATGAAGGTGACACCGGTGCGCTTCTGCAGCGCCCGCAATTCGGCGCGCATATGTTGGCGCAGCTTGAGATCGAGCGCCGAAAGCGGCTCATCGAGCAGCAGGACCTCCGGATCGACGGCAAGGGCGCGCGCTATGGCGACGCGCTGCTTCTGGCCGCCGGACAATTCATGGACCATGCGATCGCCAAAGCCCGGCAGTGCGATCAGCTCGAGCAATTCATCGGCGCGGCGGCGGCGCTGCGCCTTGGAAACGCCCCTGACTTCGAGGCCGAAAGCGATATTCTCCCACACCGGCATCAGCGGGAACAGCGCCAGGGACTGGAAGATCATCGAGGTCGGGCGCTGATGCGGGCCCTGCCCCGTCACGTCCTTGCCGCCGATGACGATCCGGCCGGATGTCGGCTGGATGAAGCCGGCGACGAGCCTGAGGACCGTCGTCTTGCCGCAACCCGAAGGGCCGAGGATGGAAAAGAACTCGCCGCCCTCGACCGTCGCCGAGAATTTTTCGACCGCGCGCACGGCGCCGAAGATCATCTCGATGCCGGCAAGCTCAACCGAATGTGACATGGCAATCCATCAAAGGAACGGCGGGAGCGCTGTCGCGCCTCCGCCATCCGGTTGCATCAGGCCGACAGGAACTTGTCCTGATATTCGTTGCGGATGGCGACGAACCAGTTGTCCTGGATCGGCCACCACCAGAGTTTCTCCAGGGCATCGCCCGGATAGGCGGCGGCGAAGAACGCCTTCGAGGCGTCGGACAGGAGCTTGTCGGCGCCGACCGCGGTCGTGTTGATCGACGTATGATTGGCATAGAGGGCGCCCGCCTCGGGCGTCAGCATCCAGTTCACGAAGGCATAGGCCTGCTCGACATTCTTGGCGCCGACCGGAAGCGAGACGCCTTCCATCCACGTCAGGGCGCCTTCGACCGGCGCCACGAAGCCGATCGGCAGGCCCTCTTTGGCGAGGCCGGCGGCGGATGAATCCCAGGTCTGCCCGATCACCGCGCCATTGGTGCGGAAGGCGCCTTGCGCCTCGTTCTCATTCGACCAGAACTGGACGATATTGCCCTTGCGCGCCACCGCCTCGGCGAGGATGACGTCGTAATTGGCGCGCATCGTCGCTTCGTCCTTGAAGCTGTCGCGCATCGGCTTCGGCAGCTTGCCCTGGGCTTCGAGCCACAGGCCAAGGCCGACGAGACCGGAATGGCCGCGGATCGTCGCCTTGCCTTTCATCTCGGGCTTCCAGATGTCGCCATAGGAGGCTTTGCCATATTCAAGCGGCGATGCGTTCTTGTCGAAGGACAAGGCTTCCGTGCCCCAATCGGTCGGCACCTGGTAGCGCTTGCCCCCGACAACGGCGCCGAGCGTCTCCGAGCCCTTGACCGCGCTGGTCAGCGCCTTGTCCCAAGCGACCTTGGCCTCGTCGATCGGCTGCAGCAGGCCGAATTCGACATAGTTCGGCACCCGGTCGACGGCCGGCCAGATCACGTCGTAGCCGGCGCCGTTGCTCGCTCGCATCTGATTGAGCAGCTCATCATTGGTGCCATAGGGCGTGTAGACGGGCTTGATGCCGGTCGCCTTCTCGAAGGCCGCAAGCATCTCGTCCGAGATATAGCCGGCCCAGGCGAAGATATTGAGCGTGCCCGATGATCCGGCGGCATAGGATCCGCGCGCGATGAAGGGGGCCGCAAGGGTCACGCCGGCTGTGGCGGCCGCGCTCTTGATGAGCGTCCGGCGATTGATGGACGACATGTGAGGTATCTCCTGTGTTCGATTCTGCGACCGTTGGTAAGGTCGAGCTTGCTATCGCCGCTGTGTGACAGGCATGCGAAGACGGGCGGAGCGCAAAGGCAAGCTCACGGATTTGTAATCTTGCGCGTGCTTCGCCGCTCTCGGAGCGTTATAATCGCGCCTTGCCCTGCGGATGTCGGAGGCTTGGATGCCCAAAGGAAAGACGATCGGCCTCTTATTCATCGAAGGCTGTGCCGATTGGGAGTTTGGCCTCCTTTCGGCGGCGATAGGCGGCGGTGAGGAATGGTTCGATGGACGCGTCGTCGCCCTGTCGCCCGAAGGCAAGCCGGTCAAATCGATCGGCGGGCTCAGGCTCGCGCCCGAGCGCGGCACCGATCCCGAAGCCAACCAGGATCTCGACGGCATCGCCGTCATCGGCTCCGACGGCTGGTTGCAGGCGGCGCCCGATGTAACGCCGCTGCTCACCTCCGTCGCACGCCGCGGCGGCGTGATCGGCGGCATCTGCGCCGGCACGCTCGCTCTGGCCCGCGCCGGGCTCTTCGCCAAGGCGGCGCATACCAGCAACAGCCGCGAGTGGATCACCCATTGCGTCCCCGATTATGACGGCCAGGAAAATTACCGCGACGTCCCGCATGCCGTCGCCGACGGCAGGATCGTCTCGGCGCCGGGCACCGCTCCCCTCACCTTCGCGGCGGAATTCGTCAGAACCCTCCACCCCGATCAAGCGGGCAAGGTCGCCGAGATGACGGCAGCATTCACCAAGGAATATCGCGGATAGACGGATGGGCGTTCATGTCCGTGCCACCGATATGCCGCCATCGACGAGAAGCGCGCTGCCGGTCATGAAGCTTGACGCATCGGAAGCAAGATAGAGGGCGGAACGGGCGATCTCTTCCGGCTCCGCCAGGCGCTTCAGCGCATGCAGGCCTTCGACGAATTTGCGCATCTCCGGCGTGCTGATGACGGTGCGGCCCGCGGGCGTATCGGTGCCGCCGGGCAACAGGGCGTTGGCCCTGATGCGCTGGGCGCCGAATTCCGCGGCGATGACCTGCGCCAGCCCGATGAGCCCCGCCTTGCTCGCCGCATAGGCGCCGAGGCCCGGGAAGCCGATCGAATAGCCGACGAAGGTCGAGGTGAAGATGAGCGAGCCCCCACCCCGCTCCACCATGGCCGGGATCTGATGCCGCGCATTGAGGAAGGCGCTGGTCAGGTTGGTGGCGAGGGTCTCATCCCAGCCGGCGACGCTGATGTCGGGGACGGAACCCATCTCACCCGTGGCGCCGGCATTGTTGAAAGCGACGTCGAGGCCGCCGAACCGCTCCTTCGCCACATCGACCAGGCGGCGAGCGGTCGCTTCGGCCTTGATATCGCCCGCGACCGCAATGGCGGCGGCGCCCGCTTCTTCGATCTCGGTGACGAGCTCATCGAGCTCAGCTTGGCGCCTGGCGCTAACCACGAGCTTGGCGCCCTCCGCGGCGAAGAGCTTCGCTGCAGCACGGCCGATACCTGAGCTTGCGCCGGTGACGATGGCGACTTTATTGGCAAGAGATGACACGGTGAAAACCTCTCCGATAAGAACACTGCCGGTTCTTATTGGTCATCGCGTCGTCGCGCGCAGCCCGTTTCTTGCGCGTCCGTCATGAAAGAATGCCTAAGGCTTGAGCACCATTTCCGCGAGCCTGACCCAGTAGCTGACGCCGACCGGGATGATCTCGTCATTGAAGTCGTAGTCGGGACTGTGGCAATAGGCCGTGTCGCCGTTGCCGAGATTGATCATGGCCCCCGGCCGCGCCTCGAGCATGAAGGCAAAATCCTCTGCCCCCATGATCGGCTTCGCCTCGGTCTCGATTGCGCCTGTGCCCATCACTTCGCGCGCGGCCGCTATGGCAAGCTGCGTTTCCGCCGCATGGTTGACGGTGACGGGATACTTGCGGACATAAGTGAGCGTCGCCTCGCCGCCCAGAGCTTTGGCGACATTCTCCACCGTCTCGCGGATTCGCGTCTCTGCCGCATCGCGTATCTCTTTCGACAGCGTGCGCACCGTGCCGGCGAGCTCGGCCACCGGCGGGATCACATTCATGGCATCGCCGGCATGGAATTTGGTGATCGAGACCACGAGCGACTCGACCGGATCGGTGTTGCGCGAGACGATGCCCTGGAGCGCGGTGATGATCTGCGCGCCGATGAAGATCGGATCGATCGTCTGATGCGGCATGGCGGCATGGCCGCCGCGCCCTTTCACCTGGATCGTGATCTCGTCATAGGCCGCGAGCATGGCGCCGGTGCGGATCGAGAACCGGCCCGCCGGAATGCCGGGCTCATTATGGAGTCCGAAGACCTGGGTGATGTCGAAGCGTTCCATCATGCCGTCGGCCACCATTTCACGCCCGCCGCCGCCGCCTTCCTCCGCCGGCTGGAAGATGACCGCCACGGCGCCGCGGAAATTCCGCGTCTCGCAGAGATGGCGGGCCGCGCCAAGCAGCATCGCCATATGTCCGTCATGGCCGCAGGCATGCATGCGGCCATGAATCTGCGATGCATAAGGAAGCCCGGTCGCCTCGACGATCGGCAGCGCATCCATGTCGGTCCTGAGGCCGATCACTGGTCCCTCGCCATGGCGGCCACGAATGAGGCCGACAATGCCGGTCCGGCCGATGCCGGTCACCACCTCGTCACAGCCGAAGGCGCGCAATTTCTCGCTTACGAATTTCGCCGTCTCATGCACATCGAACATGAGCTCGGGCCGGCTGTGCAGCTCTTGCCGCCAGGCGGCGATCTCGGGCTGGGTTTCGGACGCGGTGTTGAGGAGAGGCATTTCGAGGCTCCTGTAGCGAGCGGGGTGTCCTGAACTCAGTGTAGTCGCCGCCGGCACTCCTGGGAATAGATGCGTGCCGGCGGCGCGCCAGGGCTTGCTTCAGATCTTGCTGCGCGCCGTCTCATTGCGGGCGTCGCGCAGGAAATCGACGAAGTCGGTGCCGCCGGTGCCCTTCTCATCGGCGGCGAGGCCGGAAGGTTTGAGGATATAGTCGTGCGCCAGCCCGATATGGCGGCGGCGGAACGTATCCACTTGTTCCACCGCCTCATTATAGGCGGCCTTGAGCGCAGGTGATCCTGCCCTCGCGCGCGCCCGCATTTCCGACAGGCGTTCGACATCGGCGATGAAACGGCGATGGCCGACCGGCATGTAGCGGCGCATGTCGCGCAAATAGATGCCGGCCCGGCTGGTGCCGTGATCGATGCCGAGCGCTGCATCGAGCACCTGGATCAACGAACTCTGGCCGGCGCTGCCACCGACATGGACCCGTGGGCTCTCGGACACCCCTTCATAGACGGCGCCCAGCGCGGGCCAGCCGGCGAGATAAGGGCGGACGCGGTGAAAGAAGACATGCGGATCGCACCATGCCCGCATGCGCGCGAGAGCCGCGAGCACCGGCTCCATGCCCGCCGCCACCTGCTCGAGATCGGCGGCCAGTTCCGCGTCGCTTCGGCTCTGCGTCGCCCCGATCGTCTGATGGATGATCCGCAACAAGGGGGCGCCGGCCAGCTCCACGCCCAGTGAGGCCATGAAGAACCAGTCTTCATCCACACCGCCCAGGAACTGGATCTGCATGCGCGCATTGTCGGCTGAAACAGGCTGTACCGGATCGAGCTTGCGCCAGTTCCTGAGCAGCATCGAGGCATAGTGAACGAGCGGCGGCCGGTCGAGCCGTTCCGCCAGGGCGCAAAGCGGCACGGCAATCGGCGCTGGAATCCTGAGATGCGGCTCGCTCCCGCCCCACACCCAGCCGTTGGCGAAGACGGTGAGAATGAGCATTGCGCGCTCGCGCGATGGCTCATCGGCAAGACCGGACGTATCGAGCAACGGGAAAGCTTCGAGCCTCGATCGCAAGCCGCGCGTCCGGATGAGGCCCGAGATATCGGGAACGATATCTTCCCAGGCATCGAAGATAGGCGGCAGGCGCCGCAGCGGCTCGCCTCGCGGCACGAAACCGGTGACCTCGTCGATGCCGTAGGCGGCGAGCTCTGCAAGGCACATGATCTTCCTCAAGCGACGCGACAATCCGGACCAAGGTCGCTATTCCGGCGTCATAAGTCAAACGCCGCCTCTCTGCACAAAAATGCATTCCCAAGTGCGAACCTTTCACTTCCGCCTGGCTATGCCTCCAGCACGACCTTGACGCTTTGGCTGCGATCGAGAGCGAGACGGAGCGCCGCCGGCGCATCGGCGAGCGGGCGGCGTGCCGTGATGAGCTGCTGCACGTCGATCTTGCCTCTGACGATCAGTTCCACCGCCTGCATGAATTCATGACCGAAGCGGAAGGAGCCGCGGAAATCGACCTCCTTGGCCATGATGGCATTGGCCGGCACGGAGATTTCACCGCCCGGCAGATTGCCGATCTGCACCAAGACACCCCCGCGGCGCACCGCGCCGATGGCCAGCGCCAGAGCCGATGGCGCGCCTGTCACTTCGAACACGACATCGAAAGGCCGGTCCATCGCCGCAGCCAGCAGCGCATCGCTTTCGCCGGAAATGTCGAATACCTCATCCGCGCCGAGTCTCGCGGCAAAGCTGAGCGGCTGGCGCGCAATGTCGATCACGGTCAGATGCCCCGCACCGGCGAGCTTCGCGGAAAGCATGGTCAAGAGCCCGATCGGCCCGGCCCCGAACAGCGCGAGACGCTTGCCGGCAAGATCGCCGGCCCGAGCCGTGGCATGCAGGCAGACGGCGAACGGCTCGGCGAGCGCGGCCGAAGCGAAAGACAGGTCCTTCGGCACCACAATGCACTGCTCAGGCAGTGCATCAAAGAACGTGGCGAAGCCGCCTTGCATATGCGGCGTCCTGGAGGCCGAGCCCATGAAATAGATGTTCTCGCACAGATTGACGCGACCTTCGCGGCAACGCGCGCACTGTCCGCACCAGCGCGATGGATTGACCGCCACACGGTCGCCGACCTTCAGACGGGTGCCCGCTACATTGAGCTCGGCCACGGTGCCGGCGATTTCATGGCCGAGCACCAGCGGCGATGTCACCACGAAGTTGCCGGTGCGGGCGTGGCGGAAATAATGCATGTCCGAGCCGCAAATGCCGGCGGCACCGAAGGCGATGCGCACCATGCCTGCGGCCAGCGGTCCGAGCGGCTGCTCCACCATGCGCAGATCCTCAGGCCCGAACAAAGTGGCTGCAACCGCGACGGCGCTCATATTCGTCTCCCTAACGGATGAGCCCCACCTGCTGCGGCAGCCACAGCGTGATCATCGGCACGAAGGTGATCAGCAGAAGCGCCAGCAGCAGCGGTATCAACCAGGGCAGGATAGCCATGGTGGTGCGCTCGACCGACAATTTCGCTACCCGCGACAGCACGAAAAGAACCATGCCGAGCGGCGGGTGAAGCAGACCGATCATAAGGTTCAGCGTCATGATGAGGCCGAAATGCACGGGATCCACTCCATATCTCGCCGCCACGGGCAGCAGGATCGGCACCAGGATGGTGATGGCGGCGATCGTGTCGAGGAAGCAGCCGACCACCAGCATCAGGATGTTGACCAGGATCAGAAACACCCATTTGTTGTCGGTGAGCGCAAAGATGAAATTCGAAAAGACGGTCGCCGCCTGGCTCACCGTCAGAAGCCAGGCGAAGATCGAAGCCGCCGTGACGATGAACAGCACAGAGGCCGTCGTCTCGATCGTATCGAAGCTCGCTTTGGTGAGGGTTCTGAGGGTCATGGTGCGGTAGCGCACCAACCCCAGGAACAGAGACCAGATCACGGCGGCCATCGCCGCTTCCGTCGGCGTGAACCAGCCCATGGTCATGCCCCCGATCAGGATGACCGGGGTCATCAGCGCCATCACCGCCGAGAAATCGAAATACCAGTCGAGCGCCACCAGGACAACGAGCGCGATCAGCACGGCGACATTGATCGAGAGGCCGGTGAGGATGAGCAGATAGACGGCGAGCGGAAACAATGCGACGACCACGATCTCGAGGCCTGCCTCACCAAGCTTGGCCAGCGAGAACGGCGTATCGGAGCCCCAGCCGCGCCTGTAAGCGAAGAAGGCCACGGCGATCATCATCAGGACCGTCATCACGACGCCCGGCACGATCCCCGCCATGAACAGCGCCCCGATCGAGACATTCGCCATCATGCCGTAGATGACGAAGGGCAGCGAGGGCGGGAAGATCGGCCCCAGTGTCGAGGAAGCGGCGGTGACGCCGACGGCGGCATCGACCGGATAGCCATGGTCCTTCATCGCCTTGATCTCGATCGTGCCGATACCGGCGGCGTCGGCGAGCGCCGTTCCGGACATGCCGGCAAAGATGACGGAGCCGATGATGTTGACCTGCGCCAGGCCACCCTTCATCCAGCCGACCAGCGCCAGCGCGAAAGAGTAGATGCGGCCGGTGACGCCGGCAATATTCATGAGGTTTCCGGCGAGGATGAAGAAGGGCACGGCCAGCAGGGGAAAGCTCTCGACGCCGGCGATCATGCGCTGGGCGGCAATGAGGTCGGGCGCCACGCCATAGATCAAAAGATAAGCGACCGATGCCACCGCCATGGAGATGGCGACCGGCACGCCGAACAACATCAGGACAAGGAAACCACCAACCAGAAGCAGCATGGATCAGGCTCCCGGCGTGTCGAATTTTTCGGGATGTTCGAGCACGGAATATCCGCGTCGCTGATTCTGGACGAGCACCTGCACGGAGCGCAAGAGCATCAGCACGAAGGCGACAAATACGAGGTAGAAGAACCAGCTGCGCGGCAAGTTGACCGTCGTCATGCGCTCATCCGCGACGATCGCCACATAGCGCCACATGAGCCAGGACGCATAGGCGAAGAAGCCCACGCGAATGACGTCGACGGCGAGTGACAGGCGCTTCGCGGCGCCCGCGGGCAAATAGTGGTAAAGGACATCGACCTGGATATGCCGCGAGGTCCGCACGCACATGGCAGCACCCATGAAAACCACCACGACCAGCGTGTTGCTGGCGATCTCTTCGGTCCATGCCAGGCTGTTGTTCAACGCATAGCGCGTGAAGAACTGCAGGAAGACGCATCCGACCATCAGCCAGAACAAAGCAAGGGTGCCCCAGTCCTCCCAACCGTGATGCGAAAGATCGACCGGCGCCGCCTCCTCTTCGAAGGCCTGCGCCAGCTCCTCGGCGGTGACCTGCGTATGGTGCTCCTGCTGGATCATGGATGACTCCTCCCCCTTCCATTCATTTCCCCTTCTCCCCGCGAGGGCATGCGTAGGAGAAGGGGAAATAGCGCCAGCTATTGGATCGCCTTGATCGCCTCCCAGTCGGCCTTGTCATAGCCGAAGTCCTCGAACTTCGTCTTCTCGAGCACGTTCTTCTCGAAGTCGGACTTGTCCACGTCCGTAACCATCAGGCCTTTGTCCTTGAACACCTGCACGAGCTCCTTCTCGCGGGCGACGATCTTCTGCGTGGCGCGTGCCGCCGCCTCCTGCATGACCTCGGCGAAGATCTTCTTGTCTTCGTCCGAGAGGCTGGCCCAGCGGGTCTTGGAGACGATCGTGTTCAGATGATCGACGATATGGCCAGTAAGCACGATGTTCTTCTGCACCTCGAAGAACTTCTTCGCCTCGATCGTGGTCAGCGGGTTTTCCTGTGCTTCGACGGTCCCGTTCTGCAGAGCGAGATAGACTTCGGCGAAGGCGATCGGCGTCGTGTTGGCCCCGCAGGCGCGCGGCATGGCGAGATAGGCCGGCACATCCGGCACACGGATCTTCAGGCCCTGCATGTCGGCGCATTTGGAGATCGCCCGATTCGACGTCGTCTGGCGCGTTCCGTAATAAGTCGTCGCGACGATCTGGTTGCCGGTCTTGCCGGCGTAGCCTTGCGTCAGCTTCTTGTAGGTGTCGCTCTTGGCGTATTTCAGCAGATGATCGGCATCGCGGAAGATATAGGGGAAGTAGGTCACGCCGATGGGCGCATATTCCTTGGCAGCGAAGCTCGAGCCGGAGATGATGATGTCGACCGTGCCCAGCTTCAGGCCCTGATTGATGTCAGCCTCCTTGCCGAGCTGCGAGGCCGGGTAGACTTCGATCTTGTATCGGCCGTTGGTGCGCTTGGCGATCTCCTCGCCGGCCCATACCGATTCGGTATGGAAGGGTTCCGTCACTTCATAGACATGCGCCCATTTGAGCACTTCCTGGGCTTGCGCCGTGCCCGCCATCAGAAGACCGGTGGCGGCCAGCAGAAAGGTTTTTCCGATCGTGCGGCGTGAAATCATGTTTTCCTCCCTAGCAGTAACGGTTCACGTTGCGTTGGATTGGACGTCGAGACTCTCGAAGTAGTTCGGCCGCAGCTGGGCCAAGACCGGCAGATCGAGCAGAATCTGGCGCAGATGAGTGCGCATCGCCGTATCGGCTCCCTGGGCGTCGCCCCTGGCGATCGCTTCGACGATGGCATGATGCTGCGTGACGGCGCGCCCGGCGGCCGAGCTGTTGAGAAAGCTCAGCTGGCGTAAGCGGTCCATCTGGGCTTTTACATTGTTGACGATGGTCCAGACATGCGCCTTGTCGGCGGCAGTGGCGAGCGTGCGATGGAACGCCTCGTCGAGCTGCATGAAACTGCCCGCATTCTGTCGGGCGACCTCACGCTGCGTCCTGACTTGCTGGCGCAAGTTGGAGATGACGCGCGGATCACGCTTTTCGGTGACGATCTTGACGATATCGGCTTCGACCGCCTCGCGCACGAAACGCGCATCCATGACGGAAGCGATGTTGATCTTGCGCACCAGGGTGCCACGCTGCGGGCGGATCTCGACCAGCCCCTCTTCGGCAAGCTTGATGAAGGCTTCGCGGACCGGCTGCCGGCTGATCGCAAAGGCGCGCGCGATCTCGGCTTCGGAGATCAGCCCGCCCGGCTCAAGTTCACCGCGGATGATCCGTTCACGAAGCGACCGATAGACCTGCGGCCCGACCGGCGCGCCTTGCTCGACGCCCCAATCGATCGTGGTGTGGGTTCCCAACCGCTCCTCCCTACGGTTGCGACCAGTTTGCACCAACTACCATACTAGTCAACAATGACTTTCAGCCAATGGCTCCCCCTGCAAATAGCCCGGCTATCGCGAAGTAAAGCTGAGGGCGCTTTTGATTGACAATCCGTGCTGCGGCCTTCATTTCCATTTCATCCGGAGGGTTGTGCAGCTGAAACGTCCCGACTTCATTTCATACAGAAAAAGAGCAGCCACTTTTGTCGTTGCCGGGCTGGGTGCCGGCGCTGCCGCCGTCGCGTCCTTTTCCGCCGCCCTCTATCACGCAGCCCATCCCGATCAATTGCCTGTCGTCGCGGCGGGCGAAGCTCTCGATACCGGGCGCTTCACCGTCACGCTTCTCGATGCAAAATTCGGCAAGGAAGGCAATTCCTCATCATCGACCAAAGGCGCGCGCCTCGCCGTCGAGATGGAACTCACCAACCGATCGGCCGCGACCAGCAACGCCTATATGCGCCTGCTGACGATCACGAATGCGCCCACCACTCTCGACCCGCCGAGCTTCTACCTCGCGCGCGACAATGCCATTCTCTTCGACCTCCATCCCAATATGCCGGAGCGGGTGATCGCCACATGGTACTGGCCGGCGCAAGCGGCGCCGCCGAAATCAGTCGAATTCAGCGTCGCCAGCCAGATCCATAAGCGTCGCGACAATCTCTATGGCGCGCCGGGCTGGTTCGACCGGCCGCCGGTCGCCAAGGTCGTCCTCCCCGTCAAGACCGAGGCCGCGCCATGATCCGCAAGCTCGCTCACGTTCTGGCGATCGGGCTCGCCATCCTCGTTCTCTACAGCTTGCAGAAGACGCGGCCGGGCTATGGCGAGATCACCAGCCCGATCGCCGTCGCCGGCAAGGCCGGCGAAAAACTCTCAGGCCGCAATTTCGAGCTGACCGTGACGAATATCCGCCTGGCGCGAGAGATCAGACTCACCGCCTTCGGAAAGGATCGGCTCTACAGCACATCCGGCATCTGGGCCGTCGTCGAAGCGGAAGCCGCCGCGCGCCATGAGAGCATCACGCTCACTTCGGCGGCCTGGCTCGGACCGGATGGCGTGCGCTATGCTTCGAGCGAACGCCTGTCCAATGCCCCCGGTCTTCTGACCGTCCAGCGCCTCGAGCCCGGCCTCCCCTCGCGCGCGCTGATGATCTTCGAATTCCCTGAAAGCGAATGGCAAGGCGGTTCGATCCTCGTTGCGCCCACCCCGTTCCTCGCCCTCGAAAATGAGATGCATATCGCGGCCGATCTCCCGGCCAAGGCCGCCATTCATCCCGCACTTGCCCTCGTCCGTGGCTCTTCGTCCACCGATTGGAGCATTGCCACGGAATGAGCGTGCTGCCGCCTTTGACACCGCGCGACCGGCGTATGCGCTGGCTGAGCCTTGCCGCGCTGATCGTGCTCTTGCCCGTCGCCATCGGGGTCAGATCCTATGGCGGCGTGACCGGCTGGCGCGCCGAGCAGGACCTCGATCCATTGACCGCGGAACCGGGCAAGACGATTTCCTATGGCGGGGCGGAATGGCGGCTCGAAGGCCTCTATCAGCTGCGCCAGGACGACAAGAAATCGGCCATCATCCTCGCCGAGTTCGAAGCCAAGATCGCGGATCCCGCCGCCTTCGCCGCCGGCATGTGCCGCATCAAGCTCAGCGACCGCGGCGAAAAAAGGTGGCTGCCGCAATTCCTGACGCCTTACGCGGTCCGCAAAGCCAGGCCTTCGATCGATGAGCGCGTGACCTGCGGCTCGGCGACGATCAAGCCGCTGAAGTCGGGCGAGACGGTGAAGATGGCGGAAACATTCCTGGTGCCGGTCGACGTCACCAAGTTCGATCTCATCGTCTCCGCGGCCAATGTCAGGCCGGCCTACCTTGTACTGCGCTGATCTCGCCGTTGCGCCGATTCTCGGATGAGACGGCATAGTCGAGGACGGCGGCAAGCAGGCAGATTCTCATGGCATCGAGCAGGATGCCGCCGTCGAGATCGCTCGGGCTGCCGATGAAGATGGTGATCGGATCGGCCAGCATCTGCCAGGTGACGAGATCGGCGGCGCCGATCCACCGGGTAAGGCCGACCCACGCCCAGGCGCCAATCCAGCTCACGGCCTGATAGGCGATCACGAAAGTCAGCAAGGTTGCCGGTCCCGCGGCGAGCGTCAGGCGCACGCATTTCCATACCGGCGCATAGCGCGAGCGATAGCCGCCGAGGAAATGGCTGATGAAATCGCCGAGCCATTTGCGCCAGCTCGACGGCTTGGCCCCGGGATCCGCTGCGGGCTTGCTGATGCTCGCGACCTCATAGCCATTGATGATCGCCGCCATGACCAGCCAGACCAGGGGCAGAAGGGCGAAGAAGAAGAGGTTCTGCACATCGGTCCAGAAGCCTAAAGGCTGGAACTCCACCGGCCTGAAAGCCTCGGCCGCTTGCGCCTCGCTTATGAAGGAGAACGCCGCGAAAGCGCCGGCCCCCAGCTTCTCGATCAGCTGATCCTTGTAGAGGCCGATGCCGTAAAGACCGATGAACAGCCAGGTCGCATCGCAGGCGACGACCAGGAAGCGCCAATAGGGCACGGTGGCCCGCCGGTTCATATATTTGGCGAGCCAGCGGATCAGCCAGCAAACGATGATCGAGGCGATGAGCCAGCGCGCCTGCAGGAGATCGAGGAAGCGCGCGCTCTCGCCAAAGGGCACGCGCGACAGAGCGAGCCTCGAATATTCGCGCACCGTATCGCCGAGGAAGCCCCAGGCGGCGTAATAAATGAAGAACGGCAAGATCGCCGCGGCCGTCACGGCGAGAATGTGGTTGCTGCGGCGCTCAGCCTGAGATGTTGCCCTGGTCTTCGCCTGCTCCAGGGCGACAAGCCCCGAGAGCGACGGCCGCAGGACGGAAAACATCATCACGATGATGGCGAGCTTGGCGAGAACGACCAGCGACAGGATCACCATCCCGAACAGCGCGTTCTCCATGCCGACGCGCACCGCCAGATCGAGCAGAAGATCGTGAAGCAGGCAGCCCAGGGCGGCCAGCAGCAACAGCTGCGGCCAGTAGCGAAACAGCAACCGCCCGGCGAGGCCGAGCGGCTGGAACACATCCTGCATCAATACCATGACAACTCATTAAGCCGCCAAAGCCGGTCATTCAATGGCGAAGGCGAGTCACGTAAGGGCAGTCTTATCTTGCGGAAGACCGGCGCGCGTCGAAAGTCTGCTGGATGCGCCAGTCGGCGCCGGTCCACAGCTCGTTTCGCCAGGTAAAGGAGTCTTGGGTGACATCGGCAAAGGACCAGCGCATGCGCGGCACCTCGCCCTCGGTGGTCTCGAGCACCACTTTGTCGTCGATCCGGCGCGCGAGGAAGGTGCGCACCAGGCGATGCATCGGCCCGATCCAGGTCGATTGCCAGGCTCCGAGCTCACTGTCGAAGAAGCGCAGGCTCGTTCCATATTCATAGAGATCGATGCGCCCTCCTCGCTCGTTCCGCGGCGGCACGATCCACACATCCTGGACGCCGCGGCCTTCGAGGATCCATGCGAAATGCCATTCGCCGCGCTCCTCGCGCGCAAGCTTGCCCCTTTCGTCGAACCATTTCACGATCAGGTCCCAATCGCCGATGAAGGGTGCGAAGATGCGATGCTCGTCCGGAATATCGGGATGCGGTCCGGAGCTGATCAGCGAATCGGCGAACAGAAGCTTGCTCATGATTGCTTGCGCGCCAATATGGCGAAGCGCGAGAGCCGTCTTTCTCCGGCGAGCCTCGCTGCGGTTTCGAGGAAGCGCTGCTGGCCGAAGAACACATCGTCGCCTTCGATCTTCCGCAGCGGGGTTGCCCTTTTCTCTCGTGCCGCATGCCAGCCGGCCGCGTTGCCGGCCATGTTCGGCGTGCGGTCCTCGACGCGCTCGACGTCGAACCCTGCCTGCCGCAACAGCGTTTCGTCAAGGCCTTGCGGCGCGAAGACGAAGAGACCGATCGATGCCCTGACGGCGATCTCCTCATTGGTGATGAGGCCGGTCAGGACGATGGGATCGGTGAACAGCAGGCATCCGCCGGGTTTCAGCACCCGGCGCCAGTCGGCGAGGACGCGCGGGCGGTCGGGCAGATGGTTGATCGCATCGATGCAGGTCACGGCATCGAAGCTCGCATTGTCGAAGGACAACCGCTCGGCCGCGTTGGCATGATGGAAATGGGCACGGCCTTCATAGCCCACTTCCCGGGCATTGGCCGTGGCGCTGGTGATGCCTTCCGCATGGATATCCACGCCCGATACATGGCATTGGGTCTTCTGGGCGATGCGCAAGGTCGGCTTGCCCGAGCCGCAGGCGACATCGAGCAAGCGGCTCGACTTGGTGAGCCCGAGCCAGGAGATGAACAGATCCTGCTCTTCGGCGGTAAGCCAGCTCGTCTGGCCGATGTCCTCGCCGAAGGCCTCGCGGCGAATGTCGGCATAGAGGTCATGAGCAAAATTGCGATAGCTCGCGCCATAGAGATCGACGCGCTTGCCGGATTCCGATGGCGTCATGTCTTCCTCCCTGGGCAAGGGGTATATCTGCACTGAACCGGCGCCGGCGCAAGCCTCGGCACGGGATCCTAGCCCTTCACCACGCCTTCCATCAGGCCCTTGAAGAAAAGTTTCTGGGCGAAAGTGAAGGCGATGATGCCCGGCGTCACGACCAGGACATAGACCGCGGCCAGCGCCGGCCAGGACCACTGCCCGAGGCCGCCCTGGGCGCCGGCCAGGACCACCGGCATGGTACGCACGATCTGGTCGTTGGTCAGCGTCGAGCACAAGAGGAACTCGCCCCAGGCGGTGACGAAGTTCACGATGAAGATCACGACCAGGCCGTTGCGCGCCATGGGCAGGACGATCTCCCACAAGGTGCGCCACGGTCCGGCGCCATCGACCTTGGCCGCCTCCACCACCTCATGCGGCACCAGCTGGAAGATGCTGCGCATGATGAGCACGCTGATCGCCAGGTTGAGCGTGACATAGGGCAATATGAGGCCCGACGTGCTGTTGATGAGGTTAAGATAGTCCTGGATCTCATAGACGCTGATGATCGAGACGACGCGCACCGGGAAATAGAGCGAGACCAGGAGCAGCGCCACCACGAGGCCGCCGCCCTTGGGCTTCATATGGACCAGCGCGTAGCCCGCCAGCACCGCGCAAAGGGTGGTGATGATCACCGTGCCGGTGGTGACATAAATGCTGTTGAGCAGATTGATGGGAAAGGTGTCGATCTTGTCGAAGACATAGGCGTAGTGAGTGAAATCGAAACGCCGCGGCCAGAAGTCGGGTCGCATCGCATCGGAGCGCGATTTGATCGACATCATCAGCACCCAGGCCAAGGGTGCGAGGATGATCAGCATGAAAAAGTTGATCACGCCGTGGCGGATGATGGCGCTGCGGTTCTCGCGGAACCAGCCTTGCTGCGGTTTTGCGGATGCGGCCATGGTCATGCGCTAACCCTTGGGCCTGAAGATGCGGATCAGGAACACCATGACGATCATCATGGCGACGGCGCCGATCATGCCGATGGCGGCGGCAAAACCCTGGCGCCAGAGACCGAGCTTGAAGGCCTGGTCATACATGAAGATCGTCCAGGTATAGGTCGGCGAGTCGCGGTTGAAGCCGCCGAAGATCAGATATTCATCGATCACCGCCATGGCGGTGCCGAAGCGCAGGACCACCAGGATCATCATGATCGGCGCCAAGGCAGGCCGCGTGATGTGCCAGAAGATCGACCATTCGCTGGCCCCGTCGATGCGCGCCGCCTCCGGCAGGTCGCGCGGGATCGCGGCGAGCCCCGCCAGGAAGAAGATCGTGTGATAGCCGAGCCCCCACCACCATTCCATGATCGCGATGGCGGGCAGCGTCAGCGGCGTGCCGCCCAGCCATTGTGGCGCATTATACACGGTGAACAGGCCGAATATGTCGACCAGCAGATGATTGATCGGCCCGACCTGGTAATTATACATCCACTTCCACAGCACGAAGACGAGCGTGCTCGGGATCACCGCCGGGATCAGCAGCACCACGCGGTAGAACGTCGCCAGTTTCGGATTGGTGACCCGGTCGACGAGGATGGCGAGCAGCAAGGGCAGGATGATCGTTCCGGGGAGGAACATGATCGTGAACAGAGTGGCGCGCCACAGGCTCGCCCACATCAGCGGATCCTTGAACGCCGCGACATAGTTGCCGAACCCGACGAAATTCGCCGGCTCGTTGGAGAGATACTGATAGTCGGTGAAGCTGATCCACAGGACGCGGATGATCGGATAGGCCTGGTAGCCGATGAAGAAGACGAGCGTCGGCAGCAGGAACCACCAGGGGCTCATCGTGTTGCGCAGCGTCGTCATCCGCGACCCGAGCGTGTCGGCGCTGTGCGCCGGGTGCCGCGTCATTCGATCGGAAAAAGTCGTCTCTGCCATGCGCTATGCTAACGGATCAGAGGGGCTCGAGTACATTACAATGAGAGGGAGAACCGGGGCGCCACGCGCCTCCGGTCCCCACGCCCTCTCATTCAATCTACTGCTTGCCGCGCTTGATCTCGGCCTGTACGGCGTCGACCACCTTCTGCAAGGCCGCCTTCGGATCCGCCTCCTCGCCCTTGAGATAGGTCTCCCAGATGGGCTTGCCGATGACGAACTGCTGCAGGCCGAAGATGTGGTTGTTGATCGCCTTGGCCTTGTCGAGCTGGGCACGGACCAGGGGCACGAAATCCAGCATCCAGTCGGGCCTCTTGGCTTCCCATTCGGCATAGATGGACTTGTAGGGCGGCAACTGGCCCGGATGGGCGGCCTTGGTGCCGGCGATCGAATCCTGCCAGATCTGCCGGTCATAGGTCAGCGCCTTGATATATTCGGACGCCTTCTCCTTGTTCTTGCCGTATTTGAACAAGGCGCAGCCCGTCGTCCAGAACACCGTCGAGCCTTCGCCATTGGCAAATTTCGGCAACTGGCCCATATGCAGGAGCTTGGGATCGTCCCAGTTCTGCGCCATGCGCAAGGGCGCGTTGAAATACTTGCTGAAGTAGCCGACGCGCTCGGCAGCGAAGGCGACCTCGTCCGGCGTGCCGTTGACGCCGCCATCGGAGGCGCCTTCGAGCAGGATGTCGGGATGCGACACCGCCATGATGTTCTTCATCAGCTTCAGCGCCTCGACGGCGGCGTCGCTGGTGAAGTCGAACAGGCCTTCCGACGTATAGACGTTGCTGCTCATGCTGTGCGTGAAGGGAGCGACCGAACGCCAGCCATGCGAGTCGAAAGTGGCGCCGAAGGGGGCGGCCTGCGACTCGACGATCTTCTTGGCATTGGCGAGATGGTCGTCCCAGGTGGCGGGCGCCTCATCCTTGAGACCCGCCTTGGTGGTGATGCCCGAATGCCAGGAATTGCCGATCACATCGAGGAAGAACGGCCAGCCGTAGAGCTTGCCGTCGATCGTGTTCTCCTCGCGGATCGAGGGGATCATGTCGTCGATCACGTCCTTCGGGATATAATCGTCCCACGGCTCGATGACGTCGGCCGCCTTCATCGCCGACATTTCGACGAAAGGCGTCTGGCCGACATAAACGTCCCAGGTGCTTTCCTTGTTCTTGGCCTCGGCGACGAAGCGCTCGATGCCGAAACCCTCGACCGGCGCGATCTGGTAGTTGATGCCGGGGAATTTCTCGTTGACCTTCGGGATGCCGGGATGAAGATCTTCGATCCATTGATAAAAGGTCGGCGTCAATGGACGGTCCTGCGCGAAGGCCGGTCCAACGCCGTTCTTGGCAACGGTGCCCACGCCCGCGGCGCTCAAGCCTGCCGCCATGCTGCGCATGAGGAATGTGCGCCGGTCTATGCGGCCGCGCAACAACTGCTGACGCAGATCCTGCTGGAGGATCATTTCCGCTTCCTTGCGTTTCGTCATTGTCTACTCCCGGATTGATTCAATTTTTTGCTGTGTCGGTCGAAGGCCGAAAAGGCATTCTTATGTATATTCGGCGCGGCTGCAACTGTCTGCGTGAGCGATATCCAACTTCGTCGGGCAGACCAATGCCAGCAGCTCTTTCGCATCCTCCCCCAAGGACCCTCGACAGGGTGGAAAGGCTAGATTATCAGATAATATGATGGTGCCAAGCTGTCTTGCGGGGGCTTTTGCGTGACTGTGATCGATCAATTCCGCCTGGTTGGAAAGCGTGCCTTCATCACCGGCGGCAGCCGCGGCTTCGGCCGCGCCATTGCGCTCGCCATGGCCGAAGCCGGTGCCGATATCGCCATCAACGGGCGCGATCCCGACGCTCTCGCACGCACCGCCGATGAGATACGCGAGCGTGGACGCACCGTGTGGACCTTCGCCGGCGATATCGCGCAGCCGGCGATATGCGAGGACCTGTGCAACCGCGTGCTGGCCGAAGCCGGGCCGATCGACATCCTGGTCAACAATGTCGGCGGGCGCAATCTCGACATCGCGATCGAGGACACCGATCTCGACACCTGGCAGAAATTCATCGACCTCAACCTGACTCATTGCTTCCTCGCCACCAAGATCATCGGCGGCGCCATGTTGAAGCGCGGCAAAGGCCGCGTCATCAACATCGCCTCGATCAGCGGGCTCATCGCCAATCGGGGCATTGGCGGGCGCCATTATGAGACGGCGAAGGCGGCGCTCATCCATTTCACCCGCGCTACCGCCGCCGACTGGGCGCCGCGCGGCGTCACGGTGAATGCCATCTGCCCCGGCCTGTTCATGACCGAGCCCAATATCGCCTGGGCCGAAAAGCACCCGGAAGTCATCGAGACTTTCGTGCGCGCCGTGCCCATGGGGCGCACCGGCGAGCCGCATGAGATCGCCCCGCTCGCGGTCTATCTCGCCTCCCCGGCGTCCAGCTATGTGACGGGCGCTGCCTTCGTGATCGATGGCGGCTACACGCTCTGGTGATCAGCCCTTCGACATCACCGCGCGGATGGTGTCGCCCGAAGTGACGAGGCGGTCATATTCGGGGGCGCGCAATTCGCCGCCCATATAGACGTGATGGCGGCGGAACTTCATACCGCCCGTTTCCGGCTCGAGGGCCGCGAAATGGATCTCCTTAGCCCTGGCCGCGGCGATGATGCGCTCAGCATTGCGCGGCGTGATGCCGGCGCCCGGCATGATGATGATCCGCTCGCCCGCGCGGCGGATGAGCTCGGTGATCAGCGGCAGCCCTTCCAGCACGCTCGGTTCCTGCCCCGAGGTAAGGATCCGGTCGACGCCGAGCCCGATCAGGGTTTCGAGCGCAGCGTAAGGATCACGCGTCATGTCGAAGGCGCGATGGAAGGTCACCGACAAGGGCCGCGCCTTGGCGATGAGACGCTGAGTGCGCGCCGCATCGACGTCGCCCTCCGGCGTCAGGAGGCCGATGACCACGCCATCGGCGCCCTCTTCCTTGGCGGTTTCGATGTCGGTCTGCATGACGGCGAATTCATCCTCGTCATAGAGGAAGTCGCCGCCACGCGGCCTGATGATCACCTGAAGCCCGATGCCGGCGATGGTGCGCGCCTTGCGGATGGTGCCCCGGCTCGGCGTCGTGCCTCCCTCGAGAAGATTGGCGCACAGCTCGACCCGATGCGCCCCCGCCGCTTTGGCGGCGCGCACGCCCGCCACCGAATCCACACAGATTTCGTAGATCACCCCTGCCTCCTTGTTTAACGGGCGACAGATTGCCAGAGCTCATTGCGCCGTGGCAAATGAAACGCATGCCCGCCACTGACGGAGCCTGACCCATGGATTGGGATGATCTCAAGATTGTCCATGCCATAGCGCGGCATGGCTCGCTCTCGGCCGCCGCCCGGGCGCTCGGGACCACCCAGCCCACGGTGAGCCGGCGCTTGAGCGCGCTCGAGAAGGGCATCGGCGGCAAGCTGTTCGAGCGCGAGGCGGGCGGCCTGGTGCCGAGCCCGCTCTGCGCCACCTTCATCGAGGCGCTCGACCAGATGGACCAGCATGCGCAAGCGGTGGAGCGGCGCATCGCCGGGCGCGACACCGGCCTTCAGGGCAGCATCACGCTGACGAGCCTCGCCTGGTTCGGCGACGACATATTGGCGCCCCTCCTCGCGCGCTTCGCCAGCCGCCACAAGCTCGTCGCCATCAATCTCATCAACGATCCCAGGCGCTTCAACCTGTCGCGGCGCGAAGCCGATATCGCGGTGCGCATCGGGAGTTTTGAGCAGGAAGACCTGGTCGAGCGCAAGGTCGCCGACGTCTCCTACGGGCTCTATGCGTCGCTCGCCTATGTCGAGCGCCACGGCCAGCCGGATTTTTCCAGGAAATGCGCCGGCCACAAGGTGGTCTCGCTGGTCGATTCGCCCATCAAGGTGGTGCCCATCGAATGGCTGATGTCCATCGCATCGCGCGCGCAAGTGACGCTCAGGACCAACGATGTCCAGTCGCATATCGCGGCCGCCGAGGCGGGCGAAGCCATGGCCGTGCTGCCGCGCGTCCTGGGCGACCGCAAAGCAGGATTGCTGCGCATCGAGCCGCCGACGCCTGAACCCTTCCAGCCGGTCAAGATCGGGGTTCACGCCGATCTGCGCGACACGCCGCGCGTCCGCAGCCTGATCGATTTCCTGGTGCAGGAGTTGAAGGCGCGCGCCAAGGAGCTGCATCCCTCCTGAACTGGCCTGCGCGGCCTTCACGCAAGTGGACAGGCTGCCCCGGCGGCGTTCATGCTAGGGTCTGTCCATGGCCCAGCGCGAAATCATCAAGACCACTTGCCCCAGGGATTGCTACGATGCCTGCGGCATCATTGTCACCAGGAAGGACGGCGTCGTCGCCAATGTGCTGGGCGATCCCGACCATCCGGTGAGCCGCGGCGCTTTGTGCGGCAAATGCGCTATCGCCTATAACGGCGCCTGGCGTGACCCGGCTTTGCGATTGTCGCGGCCGCTCAAGCGCATCGGCGCCAAGGGCAAAGGCGAATTCACCCCCATCTCCTGGGACGAGGCGACGGCCGAGATCGCCGGCAAGCTCAACAGCCTCATCGATGAGGGTTTCGAGCGCAGCATCATCCACACCCACTATACCGGCACGGTCGGGCTTCTCGGCGGCGCCTTTCCCAATCGCTTCTTCAACCGCATCGGCGCCACCGAGGTCGATCCCGACACGGTCTGCAACAAGGCCGGCCATTCGGCGCTCGCGCTCGTCTTCGGCGCATCGGTCGAGGGCTTCGATCCGCACAGCGCCCGCAACGCCAGCTGCATCATCGTCTGGGGCGCCAACCCGTCCCATTCGGCGCCGCATCAGGACAAATACTGGCTGAAGGAGGCGCAGAAGGCCGGCAGCCGGATCATCGTCGTAGATCCGATCGCGCATGACACCGCGGCCACGGCCGACATCCATCTCAAGCTCAGGCCCGGCAGCGATGCGGCCTTGGCCTTCGGCCTGCTTCATGTCCTGCGTGAGAAAAACCTGGTCGATGAGACTTTCCTTGCCCGGCATGTGATCGGCGCGGAAGAACTCTTGCCCGCCATCGCGGCTATGACGCCGGCACGCGCGGCCGAATTATGCGGCGTGCCTGAAGACCTTATCGAAGCGGCAGCGATCGCCTATGGCGAAGGCCCGTCGCTCCTCTGGCTCGGCCAGGGCGTGCAGCGCCAGCCCATGGGCGGCAATGTCTTCCGGGCGCTCGCGGCGCTCATCGCCTTCACCGGCAATCTCGGCAAGGCGGGCGCGGGCTTCTGCTATATCAATGGATCGGCCATGCGCGGCATCGACATGGCCACGGTCACCGAGCCGTCGCTTGCCCGCAGCGGCACGGGCTCGGTCAGCCATATGGACCTCGCCCCGGCGATCGAGGATCGCGGCCGCGCCAAAGCCTTCTTCAACTGGAACAACAATCCCGCCGCTTCCTCACCCGAACAGGGACGATTGCGCCGGGCACTCGAGCGCACCGATCTGTTCCATGTCGCCATCGACCTCTTCCACACCGACACGACGGCCTATGCCGATATCGTGCTGCCGGCGGCGAGCTTCCTCGAATGCGACGATCTCGTCCTCTCCTATTTCGACCTCACCGTCTCGGCGCAAGTGAAAACCGCGGACCCGCCGGGCGAAGCGCTGCCCAATAGCGAGATCTTCCGCAAGCTCGCCCGGGCCATGGGCTTCAATGACGCGGCACTCTATGAGCCGGACCAGACGCTCATTGCGCGTCTCTTGGCCGCGACGCCCTATCGCGGCGGATTCACCGATCTCGCAAAGGCGGGAACGGTCGCTGTCTTCCCGGAGCCCCGCATCCAGTTCGCCGATCTCGTCTTCGCGACACCGTCGGGGCGCATCGAGCTCGCAAGCGATCGCGCCGAGGCGCAAGGCCTGCCGCGCGTGCCCCTGCCGCATGCCGATCCTCTGCCCGCGAAAGGCCATTTCCGCATCCTGTCGCCCGCCGGGCTGTGGCTCATGAATTCGAGCTACGGCAATGACAAGGTCATCCGCCGCAGGCTGGGACCCGCCACCATCACGCTCCATCCCGACGATGCGGCGGAGAGAGGATTTGCCGAGGGCGATTCGGTGCTGCTCGCCAATGAGATTGGCCGCCTGCCGCTTTCGGTCACCCTGTCGCCCGCGACGCAGCGCGGCGTCGGCATCGTCCATAAGGGCCGCTGGCCCGGCGCATCGCCGGGTGCGGCGAACATCAATGCGCTGGTGTCCGGCCGCAAGAGCGACATGGCCGAAAGCACGACGGTGCACGGCACGGAAGTGGAGCTGCTGCGCCCCGAATAGCTCTGTTCGCCGGTTGCTACGCGCCATCATCGGGCGTATCAGGCAGATGGGGCTTTCCTCATCCCACGAGACCGATTTGCCGTCAGCCGATCCGTTGCCCGACCAGGACCGTCGCCCGCCGCCGCTTCATCTGCGCGCGCTCGCGATGCTCGAGGCGCGCGGCATCGTCATCGTGCTCCTGGCTGTGGTCATCGGCGCAGTGGCGGG
The DNA here is from genome assembly GCA_021828105.1 of Pseudomonadota bacterium. Taxonomy (GTDB): domain Bacteria; phylum Pseudomonadota; class Alphaproteobacteria; order Rhizobiales; family Aestuariivirgaceae; genus Taklimakanibacter. The sequence goes on along the minus strand of JAKATG010000019.1, from coordinate 98,348 downwards.
CGCGCTCGTCACCGCGATGAGCGCCATCGTGCAGATCATGCATCAGCTGCTGTTCGACCTGCCCACCGGTAACCGGCTGTCGGCGATGATGGCGCTGTCAAATCCCTTCCAAGCCGCGATGCCGGCCATTGGCGGTGCGCTCCTGGGACTGAGCGTGCTCTGGCTCAGACGGCGCAACTATCCGACGCCGGTCGATCCGATCGAGGCCAATGCGCTCTATGGCGGCCGCATGTCGCTCGCCGACACCGCCATCATCGCCGGCCAGACCGTGCTGTCGAGCGGCTTCGGCGCATCGGTCGGGCTCGAAGCGGGCTATACGCAAGTGGGATCCGGCCTCGCCTCGCGGCTGGCACTTCTGTTCCGGCTGCGGCGCAACGACATGCGCATCCTCGTCGGGGCCGGTGCCGCGGGCTCGATCGCTGCCGCCTTCGACGCGCCCCTGACCGGTGCCTTCTACGGTTTCGAGCTCATCATCGGCATCTATTCGATCGCCAATGTGGCGCCGGTGATGGCGGCTGCGATCACCGCCACGCTGGCCGTGCGCTGGCTTGGCGGCGCGCCCTTTCCGATCGCGCTGGCGGGCCTGCCCGAGCTCGCCGCGCAGCAGTATATCCCCTTCATTCTCCTGGGGCTCCTGGGCGGCGCGTTTTCGATCGCCATCATGTATCTGGTGGCGGTGATCGAGCGCGGCTTCAAGAGATTCGATTCCGCGCTGCGTCCCGTCATCGGCGGTGTCGCGGTCGGGCTCCTCGGCCTGGTGACGCCTGGAATCCTGTCGAGCGGCCATGGCGCGCTGCAAGGCGTCTTCAGCCTCGATCACGGCCTTGCCATCCTGGCGAGTCTCTTCCTGCTGAAAATCGCCGCCTCCACCATCTCGCTGGGCTCGGGCTTCCGCGGCGGCCTGTTCTTCGCCTCGCTGTTCCTGGGCGCGCTCTTCGGCAAGCTGTTCGCCGGTGTCAGCGCCCTGGCCATGCCGGCAATCGGCATCGACCCAAGCGTCGCCGCGGTGGCCGGCATGGCCTCTTTCGCCGTCGGCATCATCGGCGGACCTCTGACCATGAGCTTCCTGGCGCTCGAATCGACCGGCGACCTCGCCCTCACCGGCGTGGTGCTCGCCTCGGCGATCATGACCGCGATCCTGGTGCGCGAGACCTTCGGCTATTCCTTCTCGACCTGGCGGTTCCACTTGCGCGGCGAGACGATCCGCAGCGCGCAGGATGTGGGGTGGATACGCAGCCTCACCGTCGCCTCGATGATGACCAAAGACGCGAGCACGATCGCGGCCACGGCAACGGTCGAAGCCTTCCGCGAAGCGGTCCCGCTGGGTGCCGCTCCTTGCGCCGTCGCCCTGGATGCGCAAGGCCACTATGCCGGCATGCTGATCGTGGCCGAGCTCCACAGCCATCACGCCGATCCCTCAGCACCCCTGTCGGCCTTCGTGAAATTTGCCGACAGGGTGCTGGTGCCGGGGATGAATGCGCAGGAAGCCGCCGAGGCCTTCGGCCAGGCCGGCGCCGAGGAGCTTGCCGTCGTCCGGAACCTCGCCGACCGCACGGTGATCGGTGTGCTCAGCGAAAACCGTCTGATGCGGCGCTACGCCGAAGAGCTCGACAAAGCGCGCCGCGATCTTTCCGGTGAGGGATAGGTCAAAGCAGCTTTTCCAGCGTGATCGGCAGGTCGCGGATGCGCTTTCCGGTCGCGTGATAGACGGCATTGGCGATGGCCGGCGCCACGCCGACGATGCCGAGCTCGCCCACCGCCTTGCCGCCCAAGGCCGAGGCATGGAAATCCGGCACGCCGACCGAGATCACCTCGATGTCCGGAATGTCGGCATTGGTGGCGATGAGATAGTCGCCGAGATTGTTGTTGATCACGCGCCCATGACGGCGGTCGACGAGCCCTTCCTCGAGCAGCGCCTGGCCGATGCCCATGATGATGCCGCCCTTCCACTGGCTCTCGGCGAGCTTGGGATTGTAGAGGCGGCCGGAATCGAGCGCCGAGACGACGCGCGACACCCTGACCGTGCCGAAATCCTCATCGACCCTGACCTCGATGAAGTGCACGCACCAGGCATGAAGCGAGTAGTCGCCCTCGGTCGGCGAGCGCATGCGCGTGATGGTGGTGAAGGTCGTGTGCTTATCCTCGGCACTATTGGCGTTCTCAGGCAGGGTGTCGCGCAGGCTCTCGATCCTGTCGCGGCCGAGCCTTTGCATCAATTCGGCGATCGACAGGCTCTCCTTGCCGCGCGGTGATGAGATCCGGCCATCGGCGATGGCGAGCGTATTCGCCTGCAGGCGTCCGAACGGCGATTTGGGATCGCTGATGGCGAGCCCGATCAACTCGTCGCGCGCCGAGCTCGCCGCCTTGTGGACGGCGCCGGTCATGAGATTGGCGAGCTGCGATCCGCCGGCGACGGGCGCTCCCGGCAGCTCGGAGTCGCCGAGCTTCACGTCGACTTTCTCGACGGCGAGACCCAACACCTCGGCCGCGGTCTGGGCCAGGATCGTATAGGTGCCCTGCCCCATGTCGATGCCGCTGCTCAAGACTTCGGCGCGGCCATTGGCGAGGATGCGCACCAGGGCTTGGCCGGCGGTGCGGCGCACCGGATAGGTCCCCGCCGCGACACCCCAGCCGATCAGATGATGGCCGTCGCGCATCGAGCGGGGCTCGGGCTTGCGCTTGGCCCAGCCGAAGGCCTTGGCGCCCTCTTCATAGGCTTCGCGCAGGCGCCGCGTCGACCACGGCTTCTTCGCCTGCGGATCCTCTTCGGCATAATTGATGAGGCGGATCGCCACCGGATCGATGCCGACCTCATAGGCGAGCTCGTCGATCGCGCATTCGATGCCATAGGCCGACGGATTCTCGCCGGGCGCACGCAGAGCGCTGGGCAATACCGTGTTCACCGGCACGACATTCTGGCGCGAGGACAGGTTGGGCGTCGCATACATGAGGGTGGTGACGGCGCCCAAGGGCTCGACCCAGACACCATCGACCGAGGTCTCGTTCGCCCCCGTCTGGATGATCGAGAGCAGCTTGCCGTCGCGCGTGGCGCCGAGCGCCAGCTTCTGGCGCGTCGCCGCGCGACCGCCGAAGGCGGTGAAGGTCTGCGGCCGGGTGACCGCGAGCTTCACCGGGCGCTTGAGCATCTTCGCCGCAACCGCGGCAATGGCGCCATGCGCCATGGCGAAGGCCTTGGAGCCGAAGCCGCCGCCCGTATAGGGCGAGACCAGACGCACACTCTCGTAAGGAATGTCGAACCACTCGGCATAGGTGCGCGCCATGAAATTGATCCACTGGCTCGGCTCCCAGACGGTGAGCCTGTCGCCTTGCCATTCGGCGATGAGCCCATGCGGCTCGATCGGCACATTATATTCGCGTGGCGTCGTGTATTCCCGTTCGATGCGAATGGGCGCGTCGGCATACGCTGTCCTGGCATCGCCCCATTCGACCGTCATGGGGTCGACGGCGTTGCCCTCGCCTGCCTTCGGATCATCGAGGGTCGCGACCGCCCTTCCCTCCTCATAGTCGATCTTGAGAAGGGCTGCTGCCGCCGTCGCCTGCTCGAAGGTCTCGGCGACCACCGCGGCGACATGCTGGCCGGTGAAATTGACTTCCTTGGTCAGCGCCAGATAAGGCCCTTCGGGGCCCGGCGTGCCGAGCCAGGTCGTCGCCGATTTGAGGGGGAGGATATTGTCGGGCGTCAGGACGAGCAGCACGCCTGGTGCTGCTTCCGCGGCGTTCTTGTCGATGGCGCGTATGCGGCCTGCCGGAATCGTGCTCTGCACGATCACCGCATGGGTCATATTGGCGGGATGGTGCTCGAGCGCATAGCGCGCGGCGCCTTTGATCTTGGCGGGGCCGTCGATGCGCGAGAGGCGGCTGCCGAGCGGCGCGCCGCTGTCGGACGCATCGCCGCGCTTCGGCTTGGCCGGAGTCTTTGTGGCAACTTCAGTCATGCAATGCCTCCGACTTTCAGGATGGCGCGGGCGATGACGCGCGGCGCCAGGTCGATCTTGTAGTGATTGTCGCCTTGCGCGACGGCGCTCTCCATGGCGAGGAGGCTGGCGCGCTTCACCGTTTCGGCCGCGAGCGTCTTGCCTTTGAGATGGGTCTCGACCTCACGCGCCCGCCAGGGCTTGGTCGCGACACCGCCCAGCGCCACGCGTACATCGCGAATGGTTTTGCCGTCGGCCTCGAGCTCGAGCCCAACCGCGGCGCTGGCGGCGGCGAATTCATAAGACTGGCGGTCGCGCACCTTGAGATAGGTCGAGCGCTTCGCCGCCGCCGAGGCCGGGATGGTGACGGCAGTGATGATCTCACCCGGTTCCACGGCATGTTCTTGATGCGGCGTCGCTCCCGGCAAGAGGAAGAAGTCGTCCACCGCGATCTGGCGCTCGCCCAGGTGGATGACGGCGTCGAACGCGGTGAGCGCTACCGCGAGATCGCCCGGATTGGTGGCGATGCAATAGGAGCTCGTGCCCAGCACCGCGTGATTGCGGGTGACGCCGCCCTGAGCGGCGCAGCCCGAGCCCGGATGGCGCTTGTTGCAGGCTGGGAAGGATGCGGGGTCGCGGAAATAGGCGCAGCGCGTGCGCTGCATGAGGTTGCCGCCGATCGTCGCCATGTTGCGCAATTGGGCCGAAGCGGCCTGCCACAGAGCTTCCGAGACGGCCGGGAATTCCTTGCGGATACGGGCGTCGTCGGCCACATGGCTCATCCTGGCGAGCGCGCCGAGACGGGCGCCGTCGCGGTCGACCTTGATCGCATCGAGGCCCTCAATATGGGTGATGTCGACGACCTCATCGGGCATGGCCACGCCGCATTTGGCGAGGTCGACCAGGGTGGTGCCGCCGGCGAGCAGCATCGCGCCGGCCTGGCCTGCACGCTCTCGCGCCTCAGCGAGCGAGGCGGCACGGGTGTAGGAGAAATCCTTCATGACGCCATCGCCTCCTTCGCTTCGCGCACTGCCGCCACGATATGCGGATAGGCGCCGCAGCGGCACAGATTGCCCGACATATATTCGCGGATCTCGGCATCGGAGCCGGCATGGCCTTCCTTGATGCAGGCGACCGCCGACATGATCTGGCCCGGCGTGCAATAGCCGCATTGGAACGCGTCATGGGCGAGGAAGGCGGCTTGCACCGGGTGAAGATCGCCGCCGTCGGGGCGCAGGCCCTCGACGGTGGTGATCGCGCGGCCTTCGACCTGTGCCGCGAGCGTAAGACAGGACAGCACGCGCTCGCCATCGACATGGACGGTGCAGGCGCCGCACTGGCCTTGGTCGCAGCCTTTCTTCGAGCCGGTAAGGTGCAGGTGGTCGCGCAGGGCGTCGAGCAGCGTGACGCGCGGCTCGACCGAGACCTCATGCGTCTTGCCATTGACTTCAAGCTTCAGCTTCAGGGGTTTTGTCATGGATTCGGGCCTCACTCTGTCCCCTAATGAAGGGCATGACATTTCGGTTCCGGATGGGATAACACTTAGGGGGCGCCCGTGGTATAAGCGGAGGCGCCTCCGGTTTTCGGAACTTAAGAGCTTGGGGATGACGATTCAAGACCTTAATTGTGTTTGGTGTGTGAATTGACCGCCAAGCGACCCGTTAAAAAGCCGAAGGCCGCCCCTGCCCCAGCGGAAAAGACCTTGCGGGCCGATGCCCAACGCAACCGCGACAAGCTCGTCAAGGCTGCCTCTCTGGCTTTCGCCGAGCACGGCATCGATACCTCGCTCGAAGAGATCGCCGAACGCGCCCAAGTCGGCATCGGCACGCTCTACCGCCATTTTCCGACGCGCGAGCATCTGGTCGAGGTGGTCTATGCAAGGGAAGTCCAGGCCCTGTGCCAGGCGGCCGACGATCTCGCCAGGAAGCATCCCCCCGATGTCGCTCTCGGCCTTTGGATGCAGCGCTTCGTCGACTATATCGCCGCCAAGCGCGGCATGGCGCAAAGCCTGAAGCTGCTCCTCGCCAGCAATTCAGAATTCTTCGCCGAGGCGTCGGGCAAGATCCCGGCGGCGCTGCAAAGGCTCATCGATGCCGCCATCGCCCATGGCTCGATCCGCGCCGATATCGACAACTCGGATCTCATGAGCGCGCTTTCCGGCATCTATGGCGCGCCGCAGACGCCCGACTGGCGCGATCGCTCGAAACGGCTGGTGGCGCTCCTGATGGATGGACTGAGGTCGGGGGTGAAGAAAAAATCCCTCAAGCCTGCTCCGCCGGGCAAAGAGTAAGGGAATTTTCAGGCCCCGCGATGGTCACTTGAGACCGGTTGCGCGCAGTCCCTGAACACACCAGACGCCGGCCTTCTCGGTTGCGGGCGCTGGCACGACGATCGTCGTCCGCCCGCTGAACATGACGGTGGCGTATGAATTGTCCGATCCCGGCCATTCCGTTATCGTCCAATAGGGCGTCTCGCTCCGCTTCGTCGACGGGAGATCTGCCCCCTGGCTTTCGCCATCAAGGCTGGTGAGCTCCGCCATGGTCGGAAGCTGCCATCCCATCTCGCCATAGGGACCGCCTTGCCCCAGCGTGGCGCAGCGGGCCATCGCCTCACTCAAGGTGACGGGCTCGGTCCAGATATCGGTGCTCGCCACGAGGCATGTCTTCTTGTCCAGGACAGCCCGGCCGCCATGCTCGGCGAGCGGCCAGAAGCGCTGGCCCTCAAGCGGCTCGCGGCGCTGCTGGTGAACGATCCCGCATGCCTCTTCTTCACTTGAGGCGGGCGATGCGATCACGAGCAATCCGACGAAAAGGACTGCAAGCACGGCTGGTTTTGCAATTCGGCGCATGGGATTCCTCCTGCATTGCAATCGGCCCCCGGTGCGGCCTGCGGCCCGCGCGAAACGGGCCGCATCCTCAGGGCTCAGTCTACCCGAAAGATCACTGTTTGAACGGTTGCGGTCGGCATTGTCGCGAGACTGCCGAAGCGGGACTTACGTTTGGCTTACGCGAGATGGGAACCGCTTCCAGGACTGTCCCATTATCTGACATCGCCCGGGACGCTGAATGGCGCCGCAATTCTGCATTTGGCCGGTCTTTTTGCCGAGTTTAGCTCTCGCTGTTCGGGCAAAAGGGGCGGCATCACGAAGCGCAGATCACGGAGCCGCCCATGCCCGCGCGACCGGACGACCTCACTATCGAAACCGCCACCGAATGGCGGCGCCATCTCCATTCCATACCGGAGCTGGGCTTCGGCGAGCACAAGACCTCGGCCTTCGTCGCCGACAAATTGCGCGACTTCGGCCTCGAGGTGCATCAGGGGATCGGCGGGACCGGCGTCGTCGGCGTGCTCAAGCGCGGGCTGGGCAATCAGGCCATTGCGCTCCGGGCCGACATGGACGCCCTGAAGATCACCGAGAATACCGGCCTCCTCTATGCCTCGAGCCATCAGGGCCAGATGCATGCCTGCGGCCATGACGGCCATATGGCAATGCTGCTCGGCGCCGCCCGCTATCTCACCGAGCGCGGCCAATTCTCAGGCACCGTCTATTTCATCTTCCAGCCCAATGAGGAACATGGCCGCGGCGCCAAGGCGATGATCGCCGACGGCCTTCTCGAGCGCTTCTCCTTCGAAGAAATCTATGGCCTGCACAATATGCCGGGCATGCCGGTCGGCGCCTTCGCCACACGTCCCGGCCCGTTGATGGCGTCGGAAGATAATTTCGAGATCCGCATCCGCGGCAAAGGCGGCCATGCCGCGCGCCCGCATGTCGCCAATGACCCGTTGGTGATCGCTGCTCATCTGATCCTGGCGCTGCAGACGATCGTGTCGCGCCGGGTCTCGGCGCTCGATACCGCTGTCGTTTCGGTCACCGAGGTCCTGACCGACGGCACGCGCAATGTGCTCCCTGAAAACGTGACCATCAAAGGCGACACCCGCAGCTATTCCCCCGAGGTGCAGAAGACGATCGAAACCGAGATGCGCAAGCTCGCGCAAGGCACCGCCTTGAGCTTCGGCGCCGAGGTCGCGGTCGATTACAGCCATGAATTCGCCGCCACCGTCAATCACGAGGCGCCGAGCCGGCATGCCTTGGCCGCCGCTCAGGCGACGCCCGGCATCACCAGCGTCGACGCCGATCCGGCGCCGCTCATGGGATCTGAGGATTTCGGCCTCTTCCTCAATCACAAGCCCGGCAATTTCGCCTTCCTCGGCAATGGCGATCAAGGCGCCAACGGCCAGCCGCTGCACAATGCGCATTATGACTTCAACGACGCAGCCATCGGTCCCGGCATCGCCTATTGGTCAGAGATCGTGCACAGCAGGCTCACCGCATGAACAACTTTTCCGCGATGATCGATAACGCAACCGCCGTCATTCCGGCACCCGGGACGCGCCCCAAGCTTGGGCCCCTGCCCTGGTGGTGCGCCGCCGATGCCGCGGCCGTGCCGCGCCAATTCCTGAAAAACTTCCCGCATCATCCGCCGACACCCTTGCTGGCGCTCGATGCGCTGGCCGCGAGGCTCGGCATCGGAAGCCTCCACGCCAAGGATGAATCCTTCCGGCTCGGGCTTTCGAGCTTCAAGGGCCTGGGCGGCGCCTATGCGGTCATGCGCGTGGCGCAAAAGCATGCCGAAGCGGCTCTCGGCCGCCCGGTCCTGCCGCATGAGCTTCTGACCCCCGAAATCCGCGCGCTCTCCGCCGATCTCACTTTTTGCTGCGCCTCCGACGGCAATCACGGCCGCTCGGTTGCCGCCGGCGCCCGCCTGATCGGCGCCCGCTGCACGATCTTCCTGCATGCCGGGGTGAGCGAAGAACGCGTCGCCCATATCGAGAGGCTGGGGGCGACCATCGTACGGATCGATGGGTCTTACGATGACTCGATCGCGGAAGCGGCACGATCGGTCGACCGCCGCGGCTCGATCCTCGTTCCTGATATCGTCTCGGCCGGCGATCCTGAAACGGCGCAGGTCTGCGGCCATGTCATGCAGGGCTACTCGATCCTGGTCGACGAGGTCTTCGAGACGGCGCGAGAGCGCAAGCTCGATTTCACCCATGTCTTCGTGCAGGCAGGCGTCGGAGGCCTCGCCGCGAGCGTGCTCGGCCATTGGAGCGCTCTTGCCGGACAAAACGGGACGCCGCGCTTCGTCATCGTCGAGCCCGAGCGCGCGGCCTGCCTCACCGAAAGCGCCAAAGCCCAACGCCTGGTCACGCTGCCGCATGGCCCCTCCACCGTCATGGCCATGCTCGAATGCCAAAGCGCCTCGCCGCTCGCCTGGCCCATCGTCCATGCGCTGGCTGATGCCTATATCACCGTCGCGGAAGAGGATGCGCGCCAGGCGGTCAAGCATCTTGCCTGGCCCAAGGGTGTGGACCCCGTCATCGAAGCGGGTGAATCGGGTGCCGCAGGCCTCGCCGGCCTCGAGCGGCTCCTCGCCGACAAGACGCTCGCCGCCCAATTGGGGCTCGACGGGAAGGCGAAAGTCCTGGTGATCGTCACCGAAGGGCCGACCGACCGCAGCCAATGGAGCGGCCGAACCCGGCAATGACCGTCATTCCGCGATGTGGAATTTGGTGGTGAACTTCACCGTCTGCATCGAGGCATAGGTCTGGAACGCCTTGACGTTCTTGTCGCCGAAAAAGGCCCGTTCGGTGAAAGCGCCATAGTCTTCCATCGAGGCGACGCGGACCACCAGGATGAAATCGGCATTGCCGGTGACGTAGTAGCATTGCGTGACCTCGGGATAGGTGGCGACCCGGCGCTTAAAGCCGTCAAGCAGGTCGCGCTGCTCACGCTCGAGCGAGACGAGGACGATCAAGGTCACGGGTGTGCCCGCGGCTTCCGGCGACAGCAGCGAGACGTCGGCCGCGATCACCCCTTCGGCGCGCATGCGCTTGAGCCGGCGCTGGCAGGCGGTCGCCGACAGGCCCACCTTTTCCGCCAGTTTCTCGGTCGTCAGGAGATTGCTCTCCTGAACGACATTCAGCAAAGCAATATCGAAATGGTCGAGCTCCGGATCGACCTTGCCGCGTTTCATCTATCGGCCTCCAACATGGTCATTCACACCATGTCATAGCGCATGATCCGGAAAAGTGGATACCGGTTTCAGCCCGAGGCTGCCGCTTTCGCCGATCTGATCGCCGCCTCCAATGCCGCAATCAGGCTGTCGACTTCCGCAACAGTGTTGTAATGCGCCATCGAGACCCTGAGCACGCCGCTCTTGTCCGAGAGCCCCAGCGCCTCGATCAGGCGCCTGGCATGGAAGTCGCCGAAGCGGACGGCAACATGAAAGGGATCGACGGCCTCCGCCAGAGCGCCGCTGTCGACACCTTCGACCACGAAGCTGATGGTCGGCACGCGTTTGGCATCGGCGCGCGTGTTGCCGATGATGCGGCAGTCATTGCGGGTTCGGAGCCAGGTGAGCAGCCGCTCGCCGATCACCTGCTCATGCGCGGCGATGCCGGCAAAGGCGGCGACGATCTTTTCTCTGGGCGTGCCTTGGGGCGCACTCATCGCGCCGAGCTCGGTCAGATAGTCGATGATGCCCAGCGCCGAATAGGACAATTCGTAATTGACATTGCCCGGCTCGAGTTTGTGCGGAACCCGATCGCGCCCATAGAAATAATGATAGAGGCTGTCGAGCTCCAGCAAATGCCCATATTTGCCGTAGAGCACGGCGTGATGCGGCCCGAACACCTTATAGAGGCTGAAGACGTAGAAATCGACGTCCCAACCCCTTACATCGATGGCGCCGTGCGGCGCATAGGCGACCGCATCGACGCAGATCCTGGCGCCGTGGCGATGCGCGATGCGCGCGATCTCGTGAATCGGGTTGATGGTGCCGAGGACGTTCGATACATGCGAGACGGAGACGAGCTTCGTCCTCGGCGTCATCAGCCTTTCGAGATCGGCGAGGTCGAGCTCGAAGGTCTCCTGGTGGACGCGCCAGGTCCTGATCACGATACTCTGCTCGGCGAGACCGAGCCACGGGCCGATATTGGATTCATGATCGGCATCGGTGACGATGATCTCATCGCCGGGAGAGAACTGCCGGCGCATGGCGCGCGCCAGCTGCTGCAGCAGGACCGTCGTCGAAGGCCCCATGACGATCTCCTCAGGGCGGCCTGCATTGACGAAGGTGGCGAGCGCCATGCGGCTCTGCTCCACCGCCTGGCGCGCTCTGACCGACACTTCATAGCTGCCGCCGGTCTGCACGTTGCGGGTGAACAGGAATTCCTGGATGCGGTCGACGGCGCGCTTCAGGATCTGCGATCCGCCGGCATTGTCGAAGAATGCCCAGCCCTGGCCGAGCCCGGGAAACTGCCGGCGCACGAAGTCCATATCGAGGGCCGTCATCTGTTCTTGCCTTGCATTCATCTCATTGCCTCAATGGGTCAGGACCGCCTGGAGGAAATCACGGGTGCGCTGCTCGCGCGGGCGGTCGAATATCTCCTTGGGAGTGCCCTCCTCGATGATCCGGCCGCCATCCATCATGATCACCCGGTCGGCGACCTGGCGGGCGAAGCCCATCTCGTGAGTGACGACGATCATGGTGACATGGGCCTTGGCGAGGTTGCGCATGACGTCGAGCACCTCGCCCACCATCTCGGGGTCTAAGGACGAGGTCGGCTCGTCGAAAAGCAGCGCTCTCGGCTCCATGGCGAGGGCGCGGGCGATGGCGACGCGCTGCTGCTGGCCGCCCGACAGCTGCTCGGGATATTTCTCCGCCTGGTCGGCGATGCCGACGCGGCGCAGCAGTGTCAGCGCGCGCGTCTCGGCTTCGGCGGCTTTCAGCTTGCGCACCCGCATCGGCGCCAGCATCACATTGCGCTTCACCGTCAGATGCGGAAAGAGATTGAAGGACTGGAACACCATGCCGACATTGGCCCTGACCTTGGCGAGATGATCGCGGTCGGGCGCTACCTTGACGCCGGCGATGGAAATCTCGCCCTGCTGGTAGCGCTCGAGCAGGTTGATGCAGCGCACCAGCGTCGACTTGCCCGAGCCCGAAGGACCGATGATGCAGACGACCTCGCCCTCGGCGACGTCGAGATCGACATTGTCGAGCGCCTGGAAGCTGCCATAGGCCTTGCACACACCTTTGAGCGAGATGAAGCCCGGCATCAGCGCCTCCCCGCCTTGAAGCGCTTCTCGAGGCGCGTGACCAGCGCCACCAGCGGCCACAGCATCGCGATATAGATCAAGGCGGCGCCGATCAGCGGAGTGGGGTTGGCGGCGAGCGCCTGCGCCTGCGTCGCCTGCTTCAGGAGATCGGGCATGGCGACAACGGAAGCGAGCGCCGTGTCCTTCATCACATTGATGCAGTTGTTGGTCAGCGGCGGTATGACGATCTTGAAGGCCTGCGGCAGGATCACATCGACCATCATGTGGAAGTAATTGAGCCCCAAGGCCTGCGAGCCTTCGAACTGGCCCTTGGGAATGGCTTCGATGCCGGCCCGGAAGATCTCGGCCGTATAGGCGCCCGAGATGAGGGTGAGGGTGAGCCAAGCGGCCCAGAAGGAAGTCAGGCGGATGCCGATGAAGGGCAGCGCATAATAGACGATGATGAGCAGCACCAGGATCGGGATCGAGCGGAAGATGTCGATATAGACGATGGCCATCACCTGGAAAGGCGTCGCCGCGTAGAGGCGCACCAGGGCGATGAAGAGGCCGAAGACCATGCCGGCGACAATGCTCGCAAGGCCAAGGCCGACCGTGACCTCGAGGCCCATGAGCAACAGCGGCAAGGTCTCGACCAGTACCCGGCCATTGAAGAATGTGGTGAAAATATCCAAGAGCGGCCTTACTCAGTCGAAAGATGCGAAGGGCGATGCAGGTTTTTCCCCGCATCGCCCCGTTGCTCGGATAGGCCTAGTGCGTCGCCGGCATGTCGGTGACTTGCACGGTCGAGGTCGTGTCCTCGGCCTTGGCGCCGAACCATTTCTCGTGCAGGCCGGCGATGAAACCTTCCTTCTTCAGCGCCGTGATCACTTCATTGACGTCCTTGGCCAAGGGATCGTTCTTGGCGAACATGATCGAATATTTCTCGCCCGTCGGGATGCGCTCGACCACTTTCAGCTCGGGCTTGTCCTTGGTGTAGTAAAGGAGAGCCGGGATATCGCTGATATAGCCGTCGATGCGGCCGGCCTGGAGATCGAGCATCGCCGGCGCCAGACCCTCATAGCGGTTGATGGTGCCGAAGCCGATCGTCTCATTGGCCTTGGTGGCCCAGATGTCGCGGTCGATGACGTATCGACGCCGATGACCTTGCCCTTGAGATCGCCCGTCGACTTGATGCCGCTGTCGGTCTTCACCGTCAGCGACTGGTCGCTGTCGTAATAGGGCTGGGCAAAGGAGAGCGAGCCCAGGCGCTTCTCGGTGATGGTGATCGAGGAGACCGCCATGTTGATGCGGCCCGACTCGACCGCCGGGAACAGCCCGTTGAAGGGGATGTTGACGATCTCGACCGACTTGCCGAGACGCTTGCCGACCTCGTTGACGAGGTCGATCTCGAAGCCGACGATGGCACCCGATTGATCCTGGAACTCCCAGGGCACATTGCCGACATTGGCGCCGACATTGAGATCGGCGGCCTGCGTTGCGCCCAGGCCCGCGACGAGCCCCAAGGCCAGCGTCAGCTTCCACAAAATTGAGCGAGATTTCATTCGATGGTCCTCCCGTGATTCCGCGCGCCATCGCGCCTTGCGGATGTGAATCTTGTCTGTCCACTTCGTGCCGCCGACCCATTTGCTTTAACAGGTCAGACCGGTATGATCTCTATAGGACCAGGCTGTCATGGAGGCAAGACGTGCCCTCGCGGATCCGCCCTTTTGGAGCCGCGCCGACTTCGCTAGATGATTCAAGAAGCCTGCTGATCCTTTTGAATCGGCTGGATAAATCAAAAGGAGCATCGGACCGGGCGGCCGACGCGACTGGGCAAGGATGATCCGAGGATAAGATGCCGCGCGCCAACGTCACCGATACCGCTGCCAAGCGACTTCAAGAGATGATCCTCTCCGGTGAATTGGCTGCCGGCGCGAGACTCCCCTCGCAGCACGAACTGTCACGCCAGCTCGGCATCTCGCGCGCTTCGTTGCGCGAAGCCGTATCCATTCTCGAGACCCTGGGCTTTCTCAGCATCGAGCCCGGGCGCGGCACCTTCATCGCGTCCAATATCGTGGCTGCCGGCGGCCAGCAGCTGACGCCACGCGGCTTGAGCGACCGCTATGCCAAGCAGGATATCTACCAGACCCGGCTCTATATCGAGAGCCTGATCATCGCCGATGTGGCGCGCACCGTCGTCCCCCAGACGCTCACGACATTGCGCGAGGCGACCGCGGTCATGATCGAGGCCTGGGACCGGCGCGATCTCGTCACCATCATCAATCACGACCGCATCTTCCATCTGACCATTTGCCGGGCCTGCCCCAATCCGATGCTGCGCGACATCTATGAGGGCCTGAGCGAGGAATTCCAGGGCACCTGGCGCTACCCTCTGCCGGTGACGCGCACCCAGCGCTTTCTCGAATCGATGAGCGAGCATTACGCCATGGTCGATGCGCTGGAAGCCGGCGACAGCCAGAAGGCCGCGGCGATCATGCAGGAACATGTGTTCAAGACCGCTGCTGCCGCGGGCATCGCTTTGAGGCCGCTGCCCAATCCCATGATCCTCGACGAGCGCCCTGCCCCATCCGCCTGATCCCTGATTACCGGGTGGTAATTGCGCCGGCCAGGCGCTGCCGCCAGGGTTGCCCGGACAATTCCGAGGTAGCTCCGTGGCTCACGCGATCTTCACGGCGTCGCGCACAAGGCGTGACCGCCGAACAAATATCTTTCGCGTCTTCTTCAGGCTCATGGCAGCCTGGCGCCGCCGGCGCCGTGACCTGAGATGTCTTCAGCATCTCGACGAACGGGCGCTGCGCGATATCGGCATCGACCGCTCCTTGGCCTCGAATGACAGCGCCATCCCGTTCTGGAGCCTGCAAATCTCGCGCGATATCATGCTATGAAGAGCCAAAGTCATGAGGTCATGCGGGGCATGGGTGGCGCCGGGCACAGGAATTTCGGCCAGCAACTGCGCTGGTGGCGCAGACGGCGCGGCATTTCGCAGCTCGAGCTCGCGGGCGCCGCCGGCACGTCGCAGCGCCATCTGAGCTTCCTCGAATCCGGCCGCGCGACCCCGAGCCAGCAGATCGTGCTCAACCTTTCTGCCGCCCTCAACATATCGTTGCGCCAGCAAAACACCTTCCTCGCTTCCGCCGGCTATGCCGCCCTCTGGCGGGAAGGCAGATTGGGCGAGCCCGAGCTCGCGCAAGTGGACAGCGCGCTCGATCATATCCTCGCGCAGCAGGAGCCCTATCCGGCCTTCGTCGTCGACCGGCATTGGAATTTGAAGCGCGCCAATCAGGGCGCCGCGCGCCTGGTCGAGTTCATCCTGGGTGCTGTGCCCAAGGGCGAGGTCAATTTGGCGGACGCCCTCCTGTCGCCGGCCATCCTCAGGCCTTTCGTCGTCAACTGGAAGGAGGTCGCCCTCCATTTCATCCGCGGCGTCCAGGGCGATGCCGTGGTCGACGGCTCGCCGCAGTCGACGGCGCTGCTGGCACGCCTCCTCTCCTATGAAGGATTGCTGGAGTTGTCGCACTCGCCGGCGATCGAGGAAACAGCGCTGCCGCTGCTTCCCATCCATATGCGGAAATCCCAAGTCTCCTTGCATTTCTTCACCACCATCGCGACGCTCGGCACGCCGCAGGACATCACTGTCCAGGAAATCCGCATCGAGAGCTTCTTTCCGATGGACGAGCCGACGGCCCGCTTCTTCCGCGAAACGTCGTCAGCGGCACGTGGATAAGCTAATTCTGTAGCGGCCACCTATCGATTACATTGTGCCGCGATAAGCCCCATTCGCTACGGATGAAAACAAACTCCCGGACTACGAAAGAGATGGGCTCAATCGGCTGTTCAGGTATCACCTGTGAACAGTAGTGCAACGTCATATGCGGGTTGAAGCTTTTGTCAGCCCTGAAGCCGTTTCTTCTCATTTCGCTAGCCATGCCCTGGTGCAATCCCTGGAGAGCATTACTTCTTGCAAGCAGGACTAGCGGGATGTTCCCTTTGGACTGAGGATAGCTCCCGATGGCGTACAGCGTCACCCAGAAGGGCGGCATCGAAATGGCATTGGCCGCTCGTCTTGCCGCGGCGATGATATGCTTCGGCAGATCCTCATACCTGCCGGCACCATGCAGAGTGATATGAAGCAGACCTTTGTCACGCAACTGGCCATCAAGGCACCTCTCTCGCAAGAATCGCCGTTTGTATTGATCGATGAGAAGGCCCGTTTCAGCGTCTGGACGCACACAAAAGAACAGCTGTTCTCGCTGGTCTCGATAAAAGCTGAATGCATACTGCATGAACACCTCACCACGCCTTTACTCACATTCTTCAATATAGTACAAAACAAGAACAAATACACTCCTGCCTTGCCAAGAGAGAGGCCTCTGGATATATTACTGGATATAAGGAAGATTTCATGAGCGCATCGCAAAAGCGAGCCATCCATAACTATCGCACTCGCCTCGGCGAGCGTGGGCTTGCACGTTTCGAAGTGCTCGGCCGCGACAGTGATCGTGACCTCATCCGCTCGCTGGCGCGCCGCCTGGCTGAGAATACGCCCGAAGCGACGCGACTGCGCGCCACCGTCAATCAAGCCGTTGCGGAGGAGCCTCCCCGGAAAGGCGGCATCCTAGCAGCACTTCGCCGCTCTCCCCTGGTCGGGGTGGATCTCGATGTCACACGACCTCGCGAAGTTGGCCGTAAGGTCGAGCTCTGATGCGCTTTCTGCTCGACACCAATATCATCAGCAATCTCGTTAAACCTCATCCCTCCGACGCGTTGGTCAGCTGGATGAGCGAGCAGATTGATACGGATCTTTTCATTGCTTCACTGACGGTAGCCGAAATCCGCCGGGGCATTCTCGAGAAACCCGCCGGCAGGAAACGCCAGCAGCTCGAGGCGTGGTTTTCTGGTCCTGACGGTCCACAGGCTCTTTTCGCCGGACGCGTCCTTGCCTTCGATGAGAAGGCTGGATTGATCTGGGCGTGGCTCATGGCAGATGGCACGGCAAAAGGCCGGCCGCGGAGTGGTTTCGACGCGATGATCGCAGCAGTTGCCGAAGCGAATGAGTGCGTGGTCGTCACTGACAATGAAAGAGATTTCGTCGGAATAAAGGTTATCAATCCTCTTCGCCCGACTCCCTAAAACGGCGCAGGTGTCCTTAGCCACGTACCCTGGCACGCTTTTCTTGCACAACGAGCCTCAGGCTCCACGCTCCAAATCCGCGTTTGGTCTATCGGCGCTCGGTGTCGGTCGGCTCCGAAATGCCCTTGAGCGCGTCCTGGGCGGCGCCGTCGGCGGAGCGTCCGAGGTCGGCGAGCGCCACGACACCGACGAGCTGCTGCTCGCCATTGATCACCGGCAGGCGCCGAACCTGATGGCGGGCCATGACCCTCGCCGCCTGGTCGAGCTCATCGCTCTCAAAGCAATAGCAGACGCCTTCCGACATCACGTCGCGGACATTGGTGGCTCCGTTGCCGCCATCTTCGGCGACGGCACGGACCACGATGTCGCGATCGGTGACCATGCCCACAAGGCGGCCATTGTCGGTGACCAGCAATGCGCCAAGATTATCGGCCCGCATCTTCCGCGCCGCGTCACGTATGGTCATATTGGGTTCGGCGAAGCTCACTTGCCGTTGCATGATCTGTTGCACTTGCATGGCTAGTCTCCTGAACAGACGTATAGGAGAATCAACGCACGTGCCGCGGAATTGTTGCCTTCGGATTCTCACAAACCGGCAAGGGCGGGCTTACCTTGGGTTCAAATGGCGCGCCGCATCACATGGCGCTGTGATCCGGCGCGGCCCGCCAGCTTGAAACCGCGGCCCGTGAACAGCGAGACGAAGCCCATGAAGCGATAGCTCGGCGATTGTGGATCGACCGGATAGGCTTCCACCACCTTGGCGCCGCGCTTCTTGGCGAACTTCACCGCCTCATCCAACATGTGTCGCGAAAGCCCGCTCTTGCGGTGATCGCGGCGGATGAAGAAGCACACGACCGACCACACACCCTCTTCCGCGTCATCCTGACCGTCCGACAGCTTCACGAATGTTTCGCGCGGCGCCACCGAGCACCACGCGACCGGCTCGCCGGCGATATATCCCAAAAGCCCGATCGGCATACGCTTTCGCACACGTTCATAAAGCGCCTGCCTCCGTGCCACATTGTCGGCCTCGACACGGTCGGCCATCGGCCGCCAGGCCATGCACCAGCAATATTTGGGCGCCCCCTTGCCTTCGAAGAGCGTCTCGAAATCAGGCCAGGTCGACTGGGTGACGGGCTTCACTGAAAGTTTCGGGGCGGATACGGGCATGGCTCCTATACTCCTGCGTCATCCGGCATTTGCCAGAACCAGCCACGGCTCTACTATGCGCTCATCTCCCTTCCCTCCTCAAGCCGACACGCCAATGCCCCCCGTCAAGGTCGATCCCGCCAAGATTCGCGAATTCAAAGATGCCGAGAGCTTCTACGCCTGGCTCAGCAAGAACCATGATCGCCAGGATGAAATATGGATCAAGATCCACAAAGTGGGATCGGGTCTCAAATCGATCACGCCGCGGGAAGCGATCGATGTCTGCCTGTGCTGGGGCTGGATCGATGCGATCCGCAAAAGCTTGAACGACAAAAGCTATCTGCAACGCTACACGCCGCGCGGGCCTAAGAGCATCTGGAGCCGGATCAATGTCGACAATGTCGCCCGCCTCATCACCGAAGGGCGCATGACCGAACACGGGCTGAGACAGGTCGACGCCGCCAAGGCCGACGGGCGCTGGCAGCGCGCCTATCGGAGCGGCAAGGAGATGACGATCCCCGCCGATCTTCAGGCGGCCATCGATGCCGAGCCCAAGGCCAAGGCGATGCTCGCCAAGCTCAGCGCGCAGAACCGCTACGCCCTCGCCTTCCGCGTCCATCATATGAAGACGGAAGCCGGACGAAGGAAGAAGATCGAAACCTTCGTCCGGATGCTGAAGCGCGGCGAGACGATCCATCCGCAGAAGAAGAGTTGACGATCAGCCGCTCAGTTCCCAGTCGGCGGGCGCCCAGAGGAGCCCGTCCTTCTCGCGGACGATCCGGCCGAAGCCCGGAAACGGCATGTGGGTCGCGGCCAGGAGTGCCTGTTCTTCCGCCGCGCGCGGGAAGAGCTTCCTGCGCATCGCTGCGGCCGCGGCCGGATCCGGCTCGAAGGCGATGCCGATGTCGGTGCGCCCGGGATGGATCGCCGGGTGGAACAGCGCATCGCCGACGATCATCAGGCTCTCGCCGCCGTCGCTGATGCGATAGCCCATATGGCCCGGCGTATGTCCCCTGAGATCGACCGCCGAGATGGCGGCGGTCAGACTGCGCTCACCGTCATAGCGCTGCAGGCGGGGAAGGGCCGCAACTTGCTTTCCCACCGCGAAGCTGCGCTTCAGGATATCGGGCGCGGCGGCGGCGCGTGTTTCATCGGTGAAATAGGCGACATCGTCGCGATGGATGAACACATCGGCGTTGGGGAAAGCATGTGTTCCCTCCGGCGTGACGAGGCCGCTGGTGTGGTCGTCATGCATATGGGTGATGAGCACCGCGTCGATGTCCTTCGCCTCGACGCCGAGGACGGTGAGGACATCGGCCAGATGCCCGGTCGTCTTGGTGGCGCCGGCATAGCCGCTGTCGATCAGCACCAGGCGATCGCCGTCATCGACGAGCCATTGGGTGAAGCCCAGGCGATAGGTCCCGTCCGGGCGGCGGGCGAAGTGCCTGGCAAAGGCCTTCTCGATCTCGGGCGTCGGTGCGCCGGTGAAGACGCCAATGGGGATATCGACGAAGCCATCCGACAGTGCCGTGATCTCGACCTTGCCGACCTTGCGGCGGGAAATGGTCGGCAGCGCTACCTTGCTTCTGTCGGACTGGGCCATGCCGGAAAGCGGCGTAGCGGCGAGCGCTGCCACGGTTGCGAGGCCAAGGCCTAAGCGACGGCGAGTGATGCGGGTCATGTGTCTGCTCCTGGTTGCGTGGGGATGAGATTTAAGATGACCGGTCATTTTCGATGCGGTCGTAAAAAATAGCCTGCGATGGCAGCGTGCATGGGCGCCTCAGGGCCTCAGAAGGGTTTCGAGCGTGCGATGGAAGGCCGAGGTCGCGCGGCCATTGCGCTCGACCTTGGCGCGCTGCACCGCGCCATGCCAGGCGCCGACGAGGAAGCGGGCGAGCGTTTCGGCCGGAAGCGCTGTGCCGACCGAGCCCTCTTTCTGGCCCTCTTCCAGGCAAGCCGCGAGCCGCGTCGTCCAGCGCGCGAGCAGTGCCGAGACATGCTTGCGCAGATTTTCCGAGAGCGGCCCAGCCTCGATGGCGAAATTGCCGAGCATGCAGCCGGCAGCGTAGGACTGACCACAAACGAGCTTGTCGACCGCCTTGAAATGGGCGCGTACCCGCTCATCCGCAGGGCCTGCGCCTTCGAGCAGCACAAAGGCCGCCTCGCCCTGCGCGCAATAGCTGTCGAGAGCCGCGGAAGCGAAAGCCTCCTTGCTCTCGAAATGACTGTAGAAGCTGCCTTTCGGCACGCCCGCCGCCGCGGTGATCTCGGCTATGCCGCTGGCGCTATAGCCCTGGCGATGGATGAAATCGCGGCCGGCTTCGAGGATCTGCTCACGGTTGGAGATGCGGGGCATGATGCTGAATATGACCGGTCGTCTTAGATCTGTCAAGACCCCGGCCGGCCAGTTGAATGCCCGATCGCCGATCAGTTCCCGGCCAGCACATTCAATATGCGCGTGCCGGGCCGGCCCGTCGGTTTCATGCCGGCTTTCTTCTGCGCCGCCTTGATCGCCGTTATGGTGACTGGCCCGATCCGTCCATCGGCTTCGCCCTTGTAATAGCCTCGCGCGATCAAGAGCTCCTGCAGACGCTTGCGCTGCGCCCGCGTCAGCCCCGGATCATCGGTCGGCCAAGGAGTCTTGAACCCGCCCTTGCCCCTGAGCCGGTCGGAGAGATGGCCGATCGCCAGCGCATAGGACTCTGCGGCATTATAAGAGTAGAGCACATCGAAATTGCGCGAGACGAGGAAAGCGGGGCCGGAGGCACCTGCCGGCCGGATGAGTCCGAATGATCCCGCCGACGGCAGCGCGCTGCCATCGGCCCGGACGACGCCCCTCTTGGCCCAGGCGGAGATGGGCGCCTTGCGCGACCGGCCGACCGGACCCGAATAGGAACTCGGCAGCTTCACCTCAAAACCCCAGATGAGACCCGACTGCCAGCCGGCCTTCTTCAGGAAGTTGGCCGCGGACGCTAGCGCATCGGGCACCGAGCGGATCGTGTCGCGGCGGCCGTCGCCGTCGAAATCGACCGCGAGGCGGCGGTAGGTCGAGGGCATGAACTGCGTCTGGCCGAAGGCCCCGGCCCATGAGCTTTTGAGATCCTGAAGCCTCACATCGCCCGCGGCGACGATGCGCAAGGCCTGGATCAACTCGGTCGTGAAGACGCCGGGCTTGCGCCCGCCGCAAGCGACATTCGGCAAGGCATGCGGCAGGAAGAAATCACCTTCGTCCTGGCCATAGTCGCTCTCGACACCCCAAAGCGCCGCCAGAATGTAGCGGTCGACGCCATAGGCCCTCTCGACGGCGCGCAAGGTCTTGTCATGCCGGCGCAGCATCTTGCCGCCGTCGGCGATGCGCAAGTCATCGACCAGGAAGGCCATGTAGTCCCAGATCGCCGTGCGGTATTCGGGCTGGGTGCGCGAGAAGCGCACCGCCTTCTCATCGAAAGCGATGCCCTTGAAGGCGGCATTGACGACATCGGGCTTGATGCCGGCGCTCAGGACCTGGGCGCGGATGTTCTTCACGCAGGATTCGAACGACGCCGCGGCCGGTGTGGCGAACAGGCAGGCTGCGACCGCCATGGTCGAGGCGGAAAGGGAAAGTTTCATGGGGCCATCCTCAGAATCGGATCGGCCTAGTAATAGCCTGTCCGGGCGGGATTATGGCGGCGGAATTTCAGCCGGACCGGGTGAAACCGTCAGCGCTCCAGCCCTCGCTGCCGACGCCGTGATGCACGATGAAGAGGCCTTCTGGATCATACATCTCCTTCGCGGCGCGGAGCCTCGCATAATTGGCCCCCCAGAACGACGTCTGCCAGTCCTTCTCGAAGAAGTCGCTTTCCGACACATAGGATCCGGCGTCCGGCATCAGGCTACGCAGTTCCTGCATCGCGCGAGCAACCGCCGCGGCCTCCCGGCGGGCTTGCTCCACATCGGGCTCGCGTCCTGGAACACCCGGATAGGCCGGCGGTCCATTGGCCCCGATGATCGCGAGCGCCGCGGCATCGAGCACTTTGGGGTTCATCGCCGTGTCACGCGCCGCTTCGATCGCGGCGGCCGGCGCACCGGCCAGGCCCTTGTTGAAATGGAGCGACACGCTCCAGTGCAGTGCCGCGCGGAACAAAGCATCGGCCAGTCTCTCCCGCCGCTCGCCGGCGAGGAAGGCCGCCGCGATCCATGAGGACTGGTAGCCATAAAGAACCTGCCCCGCCTCTTCCTTGTTGCTCGCCCAGAATATGTTGCCTTCGGGCGCCTGAGGCCGGTCATCCGCCAGGACGAGGCCCGGAAGCTGCTTCAGGAACTGCGGGCGCCAGAAATCGCGCGCCGGGGCCGCCATGATGACGGGCTCTCCGGCCATGCTGAAATCCTGAGGCGCGCCCTTCACCCATTCGAAGTAGGGCCGCCAGATCTTTTCCGCTCCGCCTTGATCGAGCCCCTGGAATACCATGCCGATATTGATCTCATGGTTCGGGCGGAAGGCGATCTGCTCACCCCAATGCGGATTGAACAGGCTTTCGCCATAAAAGGCGATCGTCTTCGCGATCAGCCGGCGGAAGGCTTCGGCCGATGATGCCTTGATGGTGGCGAAGACGGCGCCGAAGAACGCTGGAAATTCGTGCGTGCGCAGCGTGAGCTTCGTCACGACGCCAAAACTTCCGCCGCCGCCACCTTTGATGGCCCAGAACAATTCCGGATCGGTGCAGGCATTGGCGATCCGCGCCTTGCCGTCGGCAGTCACGATCTCGGCCTCGATCAGGCTCGCCGCCGCCATGCCATAGGCTTTGGAGAACGGGCCGAAGCCGCCGCCCTGGACAAGCCCCGCGACCCCGACCGTCAGGCAGCCACCGCCCTGCACATAGCGGCCGGCTTGGCTCGCTACCGTGTCATAGGCCTGTCCCCACAAGGCGCCGGCCGCGATCGTCACCGCGGGCACGGCTGCGTGCCTGCCTTCGCAGCCTCTGGCGATGAAAGCGTCATGCACCGCGATTGCTTTCATCCGACGCGTCCAGATCAGGAGTGAGCCGGCGGCGTTCGACGTGCCCTGATAGCCGTGGCCGCCGCCTTTGACGATGAGCCGCAATCTGTGCTCGCGCGCAAAATTCACCGCCGCAACGACATCTTCCGTCGTTTCGGCGGCGACGGCATAGGCGCTGGGCTCGGACGTCCAGGCGTCGACCCAACCCAAGGCCTGGGTCAGTCCCGCTTCGTCGCCCAGATAATAGGGATTGGCGAGCTTTCCGAAGGTTTCCGCTATGCGCGCCGCGTCCGGCGAGCCGACGCAATCCGAAACGGGCGACGTGACCTTGAGGAGGCGACCGCCGACTTGCCGGTTGAGGCGATCCCAATCCGTGATTGAAGGCCAACCTTCATCGCCGGGACGCAGGCGCGACAGCTTTTGGTTTACGGCCGTCGCGCGCTCCGGCGCCATGGACAGGAAAGGCAAGGCCGCCGCGGCACGCAGCATCGAGCGTCTCTGCATATGGCTGTCCCCCGGTTTGAGATCGCGTGGCCGATAAATATCATGGTTCGACCATGGCGGTGCAATCTTATCGCCAAAGCCACTACTTTGCTCTAGGCGCAATTGACCATGACGGATCAGTCGACACTCATTGCCATTGCGGCAACTTTCCTTGTCGCGGGAATGGTCAAGGGCGTGACCGGCATGGGTCTTCCGACCGTCGCCATGGGCGTGCTGGGGGCGCTCATCTCTCCCCTCGCCGCCGCTTCCCTCCTGATCGTGCCGTCCTTGGTTACCAATGTCTGGCAGCTTTTCGCCGGACCGAGCTTCGGCGCGATCCTGCAACGGCTATGGTCCATGATGATGGCGATCGTCCTCGGAACCATCCTCGGCACGTCGCTTCTCACCAGCGGAAACACGGATCTCTCGACGGCGGCGCTCGGCGCGGCTTTGGTCGTCTATGCCATCTATACCCTGCTCGCCCGGCAGCTCGCAGTGCCGGCGAAATTGGAGCCGTGGCTGTCGCCGCTCATCGGCTTCGCCACCGGCATCGTCACCGGCGGCACCGGCGTCTTCGTCATTCCGGCCGTGCCCTATCTCCAGGCTCTCGGCCTTCAGAAAGATGACCTCGTCCAGGCGCTCGGCCTGTCCTTCACGATCTCCACCATCGCTCTCGCCATCGGCCTTGCCTGGCGTGGCCAGTTCCATGTGGGAAATCTGACGCTGTCGGCCCTTGCCCTGGCGCCCGCGCTCATCGGCATGTGGGCGGGCCAGGCGCTTCGCAAAAGAGTGAGCCCGCCGGCATTCCGCCTGGGCTTCCTCATCTGCCTCTTGCTGCTCGGCCTCGAGATGCTGATGAGGCCCCTGCTCTGAGCGTTCTCAGCTCTGCTTGGTCTTGGAGTAATGGCGGCGTGCCTTGGCGCGGTTGCCGCACGAGGCCATGTCGCACCAGCGCCGCGTGCCGCTCTTGCTTTCGTCGAGGAACAGCCACAGGCATTCCTCATTGGCGCAGCGGCGAATGCGGCGGCGATCGGCGGCGAGGATGAGATCGCCGGCCGACCACAAGACCGGCGCCAGGAGATGCGCCACGACGGGGCGAAGCTCGGCGATGCGCCAGCCGAAGCGCCCATCCGAACGCACCAGCGCATTGCGCGGTGGTGTCTCGGCGATCGCTCTTGTCAGGCGAGCGAAATCCTTGTCCGGGACCGGTTTGCCTTCGGCGATGGCGCTCAAGATGCGATAGATCGTCTCACGCGTCGTGACCGCTTCATCGAGAAGCGCTTGCGCGTATTCCGGGTTGTCGCGAGTCCAGCGCCCGATCCGTCGCAGGACCTCACGTTCCACGCCCGCATTGTGCTCGATCCATTGGAGAAGATCGTCGATGTCCTCGAGCCGCTCGATCGGCGCATCACCGCCAC
Organism: Pseudomonadota bacterium; assembly: GCA_021828105.1. Lineage (GTDB taxonomy): Bacteria > Pseudomonadota > Alphaproteobacteria > Rhizobiales > Aestuariivirgaceae > Taklimakanibacter. The sequence goes on along the minus strand of JAKATG010000019.1, from coordinate 73,136 downwards.
GCCAGGAGACGGTGTGGGTGTAGTCGAGGCAGAGGTCCTCGCTGACCGTTGAAATCAGCATCGCTGTCATGCGGAACATTCTAACCCCCTTGGGGGTTGACAGTCAAATACATGAGTGACAGACTCTAACCATCAACCTGGTTATATGAAGGGAACGGATCATGGGACGCTCCGGCGCATTCTCATTGGCAGACGCTCGTTCCGCGCCCACCGGCAAAGCCGTGCCGCTCTGGATGATGCTCATGGCACTGACCGCGGTCGCGGCCATGAGCCAGGCCTTCCGTACCGTCGCCACCGTCATCGCCGGCGGGCTCAAGGCGGATTTCGCCGCATCGGATCAGGATATCAGCCTCGTCGCCGCCGCCTTTCATCTGGCTTTCGCCCTGGCGCAGTTCCCGATCGGTGTCGCGCTCGACATCTATGGCCCAAGGCGCACGGTGAGCGCCGCCTTCCTGATCGCCGTGCTCGGTGCGCTGCTCTCAAGCCTGGCACCCAGCCTTCCCCTTCTCATGGCGGGCCAGTTCCTGATCGGCATCGGCTGCGCGCCCGCTTTCCTCGGCACCATCGTCTTCATCACCAACCGCTATCCGCGCGATCACTTCGCGCGGCTTTCGGGGCTGGTGCTCGCGCTGAGCGGCATCGGCATGCTGGCGACCGGGACACCGCTCGCCTGGATCGTCGAGCACGGATCATGGCGCCTGGGCTTCCTCGTGCTCGCCGCCTGCGCCGCCCTGGTGCTCGTCGCGGTCTTCCGCCTCGTCTCCAACGAAGCGCCGCAGCGCCGGCAGGAGCGCGAAACTTTGTGGCAGGCTTTTGGCAAGATCGGCCCGATCCTGGTCGAGCAACATACGCTCGGCATATTGGCTCTGGGGGCCGCCGCCTATAGCGCGTTCATCTCGCTGCGCGGCCTTTGGGCCGTGCCGATGCTCATGGACCGGCATGGCTTCACCCTCATCGAAAGCGGCCATGTCATGCTGGCGGTCTCGATCGCGACGATATTGGGGCCGCCGCTCTTCGGGCTTCTCGCCGTGACCGACCGCATGCGCCGCTTCTGGATCATCGGCACGGCGATCCTCTATGTCCTGGTCTTCCTCGCGCTGGCCTTCTCGGGGCAGGCGATCATCGATGTGTTGCTGGCCATCCTCGCCGGGATCCTGACGGGTTTCACCGTCCTGCAATATGCCGATGTACGCGCCGCCTATTCCGACGAGGTCGCCGGGCGCGCGCTCGCGGTATTCACCATGGCGGTGTTCCTCGGTATCGCTCTGATGCAATGGCTCACCGGTCTTGCGGCGTCACTCGCGACCGCCAGTGGCACCGATCCCCTCCTCACCGCATTCCTGGTGATCGCAGGCCTGCTTGCCGCGGCAACGGCCGGCTTCACCTTCCTCCCCTGGCCGCGCTTCAGGCGCTAGCGCTTGTAGGACTTGCGCAGCAGCCTGATCAACTCCTGCGTCGCACCGCTCAGATAGCCGCCCTTGCGCGTCACCAACATGATCCGCCGCGTCGCCTTCAGGGATCTGACGGTGATGGTGCTCAAGCTGCGCGTCTTGAGCTCATCGGCAATAGCGCTCTGCTCCATGAGCGCCAGGCCGAAGCCAGCCTCGACCAGGCGCTTCTGGGCGGTGAGGCTGTCGACGCCGATCCAGTCGATGTCGAGACCCTGCGCCAGGAACAGCGAGAAGACATGGGCGGCGGAAATTTCCCGCCGGCCGGGAATCTCAGGGAAGGCGAGCCAGCGTTCGTAGCGGAGATCGGCCAGCCCTGCGACCGAGCGTCCGGCAAGCCTGTGGTCCTTGGCGCAAATGACCGCCAGCGGCTCGCGCGCGATGAGCTCGCAATCGAGATCGGCCAGCAGGTCCTCCTCATAGCGCAAGCCCAGGGCCGCATCGCCGCGGCGGACGAGATCGGACACCTCCGCACTCGTCGCGGTGCGCAGCCTGAGATCGGCCGCCGGATGGCTCTTGGCGAAGGCCCTGAAGGCCGCGCTCAGCGGCGTGTTGGCAAGGGTCCCGACGACGGCGAGCGAGATTGTTCCCGCCTTGGCGCTCTTCAACGCGGTGACCGCGTTCTTCGCGTCCATCAGCGCGGCAAGCGCCCGTTCCGCGTAAGGCAGCAGCGCGTGGCCGGCCTGGCTCAGGACCGGCCCTTGCGCGGCACGCTCGAAGAGCGGCACGCCAAGCTCCTCTTCCAGGAGGCTGATCCGGCGCGAGATGGCGGGCTGTGTCCGCAGGAGCTTTCGCGCTGCGTTGGAGAAGCCGCGCTCGCGATGTACGGCGAGAAACGTCTCGAGGGCTTCGGCATCCATGAAATCACCTATGCGCTTCGCTTATGATCAAGCAAAAAACTACAAATTTTGCTGATGAGCAAGAACGATCTAGAACATCGTCATAACGATGAAGGATCAGTCCGATGGCTACACAGCTCGAAAAAGCCGAAACCTTGCGCGCGTTACATCATCGCGGCTGCGCTTTCATCATTCCCAATCCGTGGGATGCCGGCTCGGCGCGTCTCCTCGCCGATGCGGGCTTCGAGGCGCTGGCGACGACGAGCGCCGGGATTGCCTTCTCGCGCGGCCTGCCCGACGGCATCCTCGACACCGACGCCATTCTCGCCAATGCCGTGGAGATCGCGCAAGCCGTCAACTTGCCGGTGAGCGTCGATCTCGAGCATGGCTATGGCGACACGCCCGAAAGCGTCGAACGCACGATACGCCGCACGCTCGATCTGGGCCTCGCCGGTGGCTCGATCGAAGACAGCACAGGCCGTCCCGATGCGCCGATCTATGAATTCGGCCTCGCGGTCGAGCGCATAAGAGCGGCGGCCGACGCCGTCCGCGGCCAGGCCATTCCGTTCCAGCTCGTGGCGCGCGCCGAGAATTTCCTGCATGGCCGGCCCGATCTCGCCGACACCATCAGACGGCTGCAGGCATTCCAGGAAGCGGGCGCCGATGTGCTCTATGCACCGGGGCTCAGAACGGCGGAACAGATCCGCGACGTCGTCGGCTCGATCGACCGGCCGCTCAATGTCGTCATGGGCCTCGTCGGCGCGGACCTGACCGTCGATCAACTGTCGAAGCTGGGCGTGGCGCGGATCAGCATCGGCAGCGCCCTCGCGCGCCGCATCTATGGCGCGGTCATCGACGCGGCGGCCGAGATGATGGAGAAAGGCTCGTTCACATTCGCTGAAGCCGCGACACCGATGCAGCGCCTCAACGGTATCTTCGCGGCCTGGCAGCGCAAAGCCGCCTCGATCGGTGTGAGCTAGAACTTGCCTGCCGAATAGCCGAAATCGATCGAGAGCGCGGCCCCGGTGATCGGCGCCGCCTCGGGGCGCGCCAGATAGAAGATCAGCGAAGCGATCTCCTCGGGCGCGATGAAACGTGCCCTGCTTTCGCCTTGCGGATAGCCTTGCAGCAATTGGTCGAGATACCCCTTCTCGTCGCCATTGCCATAACGGCGCGCCTGGAAGGCAAGCATCGGGCTCATGACGTCGCCCGGACAGACGGCATTGACGCGCACGCCAAAGGGTGCGAGCTCGAGCGCCAGCGCCTTGGTGAAGAGCGTGACCGCCCCCTTGGAGGCGCAATAAAGCGCCGCACCCTGATTGCCCTGGATCCCGGCGTCGCTCGACAGGTTGACGATGAGGCCTTCGCTCAGCTTCAAGGCCGGGATCGCCGCCGCGGTCAGGAAATAGAGGCCTTTGACATTCACGGCGAAGACCGTGTCGAAATCCTCCTCGCTGCAGCTCTCCGTCGGCCCCTCGCGCCATATGCCGGCGGCGTTGACCAGCGCATCGAGGCGGCCCGTTTCCTTGACCGCCCAATTGACGATATCGAGACAGGTCGTACGCGCGCGGATGTCGCCGGCAAGGAATGGCGCGCCGAGCTCCCGCGCGATCGATCGAAGGCCCGCTTCGTCCCGGTCGGTGAGCAGCACGCTCCAGCCTTCGCTCACGAATTTCCGTGCGGTCGCGCCGCCGATGCCGCCGGCAGCACCACTGATGAGAGCCGTTTTTGCTTCAGCCATGTTTGTCCTCGATGATCGAATTGCCGCCGTCGATGACGATCAACTGGCCGGTGATGTAGGAAGCGCCTTCCGCGCAGAGCCAGGCGACGCAACTCGCGATCTCGGCCGGCGTGCCGGAGCGCCCGACCGGTGTCGCACGCCCCGCTCGCGCCTCCGCCTCCGTCTGCGAGCCGGTGGCGATCCAGCCGGGCGCCACCGCATTGACCGTGATCCCATGAGCCGCCACTTCGAGGCAGAGCCCGCGCGTCAGGCCGAGCATCCCCGCCTTCGCTGCCGCATAGGCACTGTCATTGGCGATGCCTGCGACCGTCCCGGTGGTCGATGAGATATTGACGATGCGACCCCATTTTCGCGCCTTCATTCCCGGCAGCACCGCGCGCGTGACATGGAAGGCCGTGGTCAGGTTGCGATTGAGCGTCAGCATCCAGGTTTCATCGCTGATGGTCTCGAGCGGTCCCGTCTTGTCGAGCGTGCCGAGGTTCGCCATGCCGGCATTGTTGACCAGCACATCGACATCGCCCGCGGCATCGACTAGCGACCGGACGGCCTCAGGATCCGTCAAGTCCGCAGCAAGGCCGGTGGCATCGATGCCGGCATCGCGCAATTCGCGTGCCCGCTCCTCGATGCGCGCCGTCGTCGAGGCGACGACCACGCGGCAGCCCTGCCCGCCGAGCGCCTCGGCGATCGCAAATCCGATGCCGGTCGGGCTACCGGCGCCGGTCACCAGGGCATTGATGGGGCGTTGCGTCATTCACCTTCATCCACGACCGCGATCACGTCCACTTCCAGCATGAAATCGGGATGCGAGAGCGCCGCCACGCCGACCAGCGTGTCGGTCGGCTTGTGATCGCCGAACAGCGACACGCGGCCCTCCTCGATCTGAGGCAGATAGTCCCGCTGGTAATTGGCGACGAAGATGCCGAGCTTCGTCACCTGGTCGGGACGTGCGCCAGCGGCCTTCAGGCAGCGGCCGATATTGGCGAAGACCTGCCGCGCTTGCGCCACCATGTCGCCAGGGCCGACGAGCTCGCCATTGTCTTCGGCAACCTGGCCGGCGATGAACACCATCCTGCTGCCCTTGGCGGTGATGACATGGGTGAAGGATTCGGGCGTGGAAATACCTTCCGGGTTGATGCATTTCACTGACATCGTGATCACCTTCGGATTGTTGGGAGAATTCGGCTTGCGCGCGGCAAGGGCGTCATTCTCTCATGCACATCCATTTCTGACAACACCTGACCGTTCAGGCCTTTCGCCGCCCGATGCCGGGAACGCTCAAGATCTCTACCGCAAGAAAATCGACCAGGAGCCTGACCCGCGCAATGCCCGAGCGCTCCGGCACGATGAGCAGGCTCACCGGTACGGCGGGCGGCGCATGATCGGGAAGGATTGCTTCGAGCCGGCCGTCGGCCAGGAGATCATCGATCAGCCAATGATGCGCAGGCGCGATGCCGCGTCCGGCGGCGAGCGCCTCGCGCGCTGCAAGCCCATGGTCGATGCGGAACCGTCCGCCGAAAGGCACTTCATGGCGCGCGCCGCGCGGCCCTTCCAAAACGAGCGTCTCGCTTCCCGCTATGTTCGACATGCGGATGCCTTCATGGCCGATGAGGTCGCGCGGCGCCTTCGGCCTTCCGCGCGCCGCAAGATAGGCAGGCGCCGCGACCAGCAGCCGCCGGCTCATGCCCAGCGGGCGCAGCTTCATCGAGCTGTCGGTGAGCGGCCCCAGGCGTAGCGCGATGTCGACGCCTTCGCGCACCAGGTCGATGCGCTCGTCGGTGAGGCTGAGATCGATGCCGATATCGGGGTAGCGGTCCTGGAAGGCGAAAAGCAGCCGGCTGATATGGAGGACGCCAATGGCGGCCGAGCAGGAAATGCGGATCTGGCCGGCGGGCGCCCCGCGTGTGCCGCGCGCTTCATCGCCTGCCTGCTCCACCAGCCTCAGGATCTGAACACAATCGGCATAATAGCGGCTGCCTTCATCGGTCAGCGTGATCCGTCTGGTGGTCCGGCTCAGCAAGGGCACACCGACCGCCTCTTCCAACTCGCGCAGATGCCGCGTCACCGTCGACTGGCCGAGGCTGAACTCGCGCGCCACCGCCGACAGGCTGCCGCGCTGGGCCACGCGGACGAAGCTGCGCATACGTTCGAGGGTGATGTCCGATTTATCCATTTTTCGGCATAATCATATGCATTCCCTATAACTACCGGAATGCTCATGAAGCGTCTACCTCAGGGGCCTGTCGCCACGTCGAGGATCTCGCCCATGAAAATCCTGTTTGTCTTCGCCCATCCCGAACAGCGCTCGCTCACCGGCGCGCTGCGCGATGTCGCCATTAAAGAGCTCGAGGCCCAGGGCCATGAAGTGCGCCTCACCGACCTCTATGCCGATGGTTGGAAATCTGAGGTCGACCGTGCCGATTTCCCGCTGCTCAGACCTGAGGAACGGCTCAAGCCGGTCACGGCGTCGCATGATGCATATGCCCAGGACGCGTTGACCGGCGACGTCAAAGCCGAGATCGAGAAGCTGCTCTGGGCCGATGCGCTCATTCTTCACTTTCCGCTCTGGTGGTTCGCCATGCCGGCGATCCTCAAGGGCTGGGTCGACCGGGTCTTCGCCTATGGTCTCGCTTATGGCGTCGGCGAGCACAGCGAGAAGCGCTGGGGCGACCGCTATGGCGAAGGCACCTTCGCCGGCAAGCGCGCCATGCTGATCGTGACCGCGGGCGGCTGGGCGGAGCATTATGCGCCGCGCGGCGTCAATGGGCCGATCGACGACCTCCTGTTCCCGATCAATCACGGCATTCTCTATTATCCGGGCTATGACGTGCTGCCGCCCTTCGTCGTCTATCGCGCCGACAAGCTCGACGAGGCGGGCTTCGCGCCAATCGCTGAGGACTTGCGCGAGCGGATGCGCAGCTTCGCGACCATAGCACCCATCGCCTATCGCCGGCAGAATGGCGGCGACTATCTCATCCCCAGCATGCAGTTGCGCCCCGAGATCGGTGACCCCGGCGCCACCGGCTTCGCGCTTCATGTCGATGAAGGCAAGCCCGCAAGCAGAACGCTGATTTCCGCGGTCGGTTAGCCTTTGAGTGCAACTAACTTGGGATTACAGACTGTGCAGTTTCCATGTAATATGTGCACCATGAAAGATTTGGATGCTATCGCCTGGTCATGATTCTAGAATATGCCCGCCTGAAACGACGCAACCGTCGCGCTGTCAGGCTCGAAGAGTTCAGCGAAGAGGAGATTGCGCTTATCGCTAAGGCCGAGGTGCCAGGCGAGCACGCCCATCTCGACGATGAGCTGAAGGATTGGCGGTCTTGAGGTGGTCGGCTCCTGAGCTCGTTTTGATCACTGATCCGATGTCGAAGGCGTCTTCTCGGCCTTGAGTCGCTTCAGCATTTCACGGATCGGCGCGTACGGTCCGTATTTATGCTGCTCTTCGCTGAAACCGTCGGCATAAGGGCCGTAAGGCGCATCCACCGGCTTGGTCAGCAGATCCGGATAGTCGCGCTCGAGGCCTTCCTTCTGCGGACGCGGCTGCGACACGACATAGGCCGCGACGTCCCACGCATCCTCCACCGACAATTGCGGGTTCCGATAATCGGCGCCGTGCGGCATGTTGTAGTGAAGGAAATTCGCGATGGTGATGAGGCGGTTCATGCCGGCGCCGTCGTTGAACGTATCCGGGCCCCAAAGCGGCGGCACCCAGTAGCCCCCTTTTACCTCGAGGCCGGTGCGGGCGATGCCCTCGCCATTGGGATAATGGCATTGGGTGCAGGCCATGGCATAAACCGATTTCCCCCTTGCCGGATCGGCGGCGCGGTCGAGTTCGGGCATCTGGCCGGCGCCGAGCCCCGGCAATTTCTCTCCGGCCGGAACACCGGTCGACAGGAATTTGACATAAGCGACGAATGCCGCCATTTCCGGCGCATCGGACGGCAACGGACGTCCATTCATGCTTCGTGTCATGCAATTGTTGATGCGATCCTCGATCGTGATCTCGGCACCGGCCCGTGTGTTGTATTGCGGAAACAGCTCGAACAGCCCGAAGATCGGCAGCCCGAATTTCTTGGTGCCGGCCTGCAGATGGCAATTCGTGCAGGCCAGGTTGTTGCCGGCATAGCGCTTGTCCGCCGGCGCGCTCGGTCCGATATGGACATAGGTGGCGGTGATCAGATCGCGCCCCTTGCGCACCAGATTGCCGTAGTCGTCGTAGGGCAATGCGCCGATTTCGGGCACGGTCCAGATCGGCGGGCTGGTCGATGCATCTTGCGCGAAAGCGGTTTCGGCAAGGATCGCGAGCGCGGTTGTCAACGCCGCGAGCACGGCCCTTCTGAAGGCTGCTCCGCGCTTTGCTCCATTCATCTTCATGGGTTCTCCGAAGCCTCAGCCGCTTTCGGTAAGCGAGCGCGCGGCACGGCGATCAGGCGATGAAGTGTCGCTCGCGGCGGGTTGGCTCCCATCGCTCTCACCGGCCGGCACGAGGGCCGCCTTGACCGCATCGTCGACCGTTTCCAGCCACACGAAACGCACCTGGTTGCGCGCCGATTCCGGCACGTCCTCCAGATCTTTCCGATTGCGCGCCGGCAACATGACGGTGGTGATGCCGGCGCGGGCCGCGGCCAGCACCTTCTCCTTCACCCCGCCGATCGGCAGCACGAGGCCGCGCAGCGAGATCTCGCCCGTCATCGCCGTATCGCTGCGCGCCACCCGGCCGGTCAGCAGCGAAGCAAGTGCGGTGAACATCGCGACGCCGGCGCTCGGCCCATCCTTCGGTATGGCGCCTGCCGGCACATGGACATGGATATCGGATTTCTCGAACACAGCCGGATCGATGCCGAGGCTCTTTGCCCGCGACTTGATCAGGGTCAGCGCCGCTTGCGCGCTCTCCTTCATCACCTCACCCAGCTGACCGGTGAGGATGAGCCGGTTGCCGCCCTGCACCCGCGTCGCCTCGATGAAGAGAATGTCACCGCCGACCGGTGTCCAGGCAAGACCGGTCGCGACACCCGGCACGCTGGTGCGCATCGCGACCTCATTCTCGAATCGGCGGGCGCCCAGGATCGTCTCGACCGCCGCCGGATCGATCTTCACGTGATCGACCTCTCCTTCCGCGATCCTGACCGCGACATGCCGGCAGATCGCCCCGATATTGCGTTCGAGATTGCGCAAGCCCGCCTCGCGCGTGTAGTCACGGATGATCGCGAGTATGGCCGCCTCCGTGATCTCGCATTGTTCGGGCTTCAGGCCCGCGGCGGCGAGCTGGCGCTTCAGCAAATAGCGCTTGGCGATCTCGAGCTTCTCCGTCTCGGTATAGCCCGGCAGCTCGATGACCTCCATGCGGTCGCGCACCGGTCCCGGCACCATGTCGAGCACATTGGCCGTGCCGATGAACATCACCTTGGAGAGATCGAAGGGGACGGCCAGATAATTGTCGCGGAAGGTCCCGTTCTGCTCAGGGTCCAGCACTTCGAGAAGCGCCGCAGATGGATCGCCGTGAACACCGGTGCCGAGCTTGTCCATCTCGTCCAGCATGAGGACCGGATTGCGGCTGTCGGCCTTGCGGATCGCCTGGATGATGTTGCCGGGCAAGGCGCCGATATAGGTGCGGCGATGGCCGCGGATCTCGGCTTCGTCATGCACGCCGCCGAGGCTGAGCCTGGCGAAGTTGCGTCCCGTCGCGCGCGCGATGCTCTGGCCGAGCGACGTCTTGCCGACACCCGGTGGTCCGACGAAGCACAGGATGGGACTCCTGCCCTCGGGATTGAGCTTGCGCACCGCCAGATATTCGAGGATGCGGCGCTTGATCTTGGACAAGCCATAATGATCTTCGTCCAGCACGCGCCGCGCCTCGGCGATGTCGATCGTGTCGGGCGTCATCTTCGACCAGGGCAGTTCGACGAGCCAGTCGAGATAGGTGCGGATCATGGCATATTCGGCGGCGGCCTCCGGCATGCGCTCCAGCCGCTTGAGCTCCTTCTTGGCCTGGTCCTCGGCCTCCTTCGACATCCCGGCTTTCGCGACCGCTTCACGCAAGGCGGCCAGCTCGACGGATTTCTCGTCGCCCTCGCCCAGCTCCTTCTGGATCTGGCGCAACTGCTCGCGCAATATGTGCTCGCGCTGCTGCGAGGAGAGCGTGTGCTGCGTCTGCTCGCCGATGCTCCTGGTGATCTTCAGCACCTCGATGCGTTCGGCCAGCATCGCCAGGACCTTGTCCATGCGCTGGCCGAGGTCGATGGTCTCCAGGATCTGCTGCTTGACCTCAGGCGTGCTGTCGGAAATGCCGGCGATGAAATCGGCAAGGGCTGAAGGCGATGTCAGGCTCTCGATGGCGGCAGCAAGCTCGGCGGGTGCCGCCGGCAGAAGCGCCAGCGCTTCACGCGCCCGCTCCTTGAGCAGGCGCAGGCGCGCCTCGATCTCGGGCGTCATCGTCTCCGACACGCCGATCTCCGCGACATGTGCGGCGAGATAGGGATGGCCTGGCACGAAATCGGTGACCCGGAAACGGTTCAGGCCCTGGCATACGAGATGATGGGTGCCGTCGCCTCCCGTGACATAGCGCAGGATTTGTGCCTTCGTGCCGATCCGGTGAAGCTGCTCGGGCGACGGATCCTCGGCTGTCGGATCCTTTTGCAGCAGGATGCCGACAGGCCGCTCGGCGCGAACCGCCTCCTGGGCGGCGGCAATCGACTGCGGACGGCCGAGTGCCAGCGGCAATACGGTGCCGGGAAACAGCACCATCTGGCGCACCGGAAGAATGATGAGGCTGTCGGAAGGCAGGGCGCTCTGCGGGGAGGAAGCTTCAACCATGGCACCCTCGCTCATGCTTTGCCGAGACGAATGACCAGGCAGCCATTCACCAGCTCGGATCGATCGAGCGTCAGGAGTTGCGCCGGCAAGCGGATGCTGCGCTCGAAACGGCCATAAGGGATTTCCAGGCGATGGACGGCGGCGGTCCGCGCGGCGACGTGCAGCCGGCGCCGGCCGGCCACGCGCAAGACATCGCCGTCTATGGAAAGCTTCAGATCATCCTTTTCGACTCCCGGCAGGGCGGCGATGATCCAGAACTCATCCGCGGTCTCGAAGATGTCGACGGGCGGCTCCCAGCAGGCCCCCGAGCCTCCCGGCTCGATGAACCGCTGATGCAGTTGCTCGGCCCGCGCGATCATCGCGAGGGCTTCATTCCACATGATACGGCGCGGATCGGATGTGGTCATTCATGGGCCTCGCTGTTCCATTGTCGGCATCCAGCATAACGCCAGTACCCCGCCTCGCCTACCCCATCATCGCCGGCAGCCGCGCCGCCAGCGCATCGATGAGGACGCGGACGCGCAGCGGCAGGAAGGGTGCGCGCGGCCATAGCGCAGATGTCGCGAATTCCGTCGCGGGACCGTTGAAAAGGCGGACAAGCTCGCCACGCGCGATGCGCTCACGAATCAGCCAGCAGGGCAACCAGGCAAGCCCCAGCCCTGCCGTTGCGGCATCGCCAATGGCTTCGAGATCGTCGAGCCGGATGCGGCCCTTCATCGTGATCTCGGTCGTGGCTCCCTCGTCGCTCGGAAAGAGCCAGCTTCTTGTATAGCGCGGATTGGCATAGTCGATCGCCTGATGCGCCGACAGGTCGGCCAAATCAGCGGGTCGGCCATGCTTCTCGAGATAGGCCGGAGAGGCGCAGACCGTCATGCGCTGGCGCACCAGTGCCCGCGACATGAGACCTGGATCATCGGGCAGCGCGCCGTTGCGCACCGCCAGATCATAGCCTTCCTCGATGAGATCGACCGGCCGGTCGGTGAAGGAGACTTCCAGCACGAGCGCCGGATGCTGGCGCGCCACATCGAAGAGCACCGGCGCCACGCAGCGCCGGCCGATCACCACCGGGACGGTCACGCGCACCTTGCCCGCGGGCTCCGCGCGTCCAGATTCCAGCGCCAGTTCCGCCTGCTCGAGCTCACTCAGAGCGCGCGTGCAGCGCTCATAGAAAGCGAGGCCGTCTTCCGTCAGGCTCAGCACCCGCGTCGTGCGCTGGCACAGGCGCGTGCCGAGCCGCGCTTCGAGCCGCGCCACGGCCTTGCCGACGGCCGAGCGCGAGAGATTGAGGCGCAAGGCCGCGGCGGCAAAACTGCCCGCCTCCACCACCGTGACGAATTCACGAATTCCGCTCAGCCGGTCGCTCATGCCTGGACCTTGATTGTAGATAATTTCTCTACATTCTGAAGAAAAATGACCCCCAGTGCAATCCAGAGGTCGCGAATATATCTGGACAAGATCCAGGTGCGGGGACGGCGGACAAGCGGATCACGACACGCTTGTCACTCACGATTTCAGCACTGCGGCTCTTATCACTGACCCTTAGGAGCAACGTCATGAACCAACATGTCAGGACCGACACGATGAAGCAGTGGACACTGAAAGCCGCCGGCCGCACCAATCTGGAATTGGCGACGACCAGGATTCCTGCGCTCAAGGAGAACGAGATCCTGGTCAAGGTCGGCGCCGTCTCGCTCAATTATCGCGACCTTATGCTCATCGATCGGGGACTCGGTTTCACCCCAGGGACCGAGCCCTTCGTGCCGGCATCCGATGCGGCGGGCGTGGTCGTTCAGACGGGCCCTGCCGTCACGCGTTTCAAGGACGGGGACCGCATCATCTCGACCTTCATTCCGGGCTGGATCGATGGTCCGGCCTTGGGCTCGGCGCGCCAGCCGAATCATCTGACCTTGGGTGGCGCGCTCCAGGGCGTGCTGTCCGAATTTGTCGCGCTCGACCAGGACTGGGCGGTGAAGGCGCCCGAAAGTCTCGATGACGCCGAGGCGAGCACGCTGCCTTGCGCCGGTCTCACCGCCTGGGAAGCATTGATCGAGCGCGGCCATCTCCACGCCGGGGAGACCGTGCTGGTGCAAGGCACGGGCGGCGTCGCGCTGTTCGGACTGCAGATCGCCGCCGCTCATGGTGCCGAGATCATCGTGACTTCAGGCGATGACGAAAAGCTCGCGCGCGCCAAGACGCTCGGCGCCACACATGGAATCAACCGCAAGAAAGGCGACTGGGTCGAGGCGGTCTATCGGCTGACGGGCGATCGCGGCATCGATCATATTCTCGAAATCGTCGGTGGCCCGCATCTCGAGCAATCGATCAAGGCTGCCGCCGTCTTTGGCCGGATATCGCTCATCGGGGTGCTCGAAGGCTTCGATATCTCAGGACCGTTCTTCCCACTCGCCGCCAAGCAAGTGACCGTCGAAGGCATCCAGGTCGGCAACCGCAACGGGCTCGAAGCCTTCGTTCGCGCCGTCGACCGAATCCGCCTCAAGCCGGTGATCGATGCCGAATATGCACTGGCCGACTTCCCCGCGGCGCTCGATCACCTGGCCCGCGGGCCCTTCGGCAAGATCGTGGTGAAGGTGGCGGGCTAACCGCTCAGCGGCCTACGTGGCGAGCTCGAGAAGGCCCGTTCATCAAAGCGCTCTACTTCATCTCTAGGCTCGAAAACCATGTCCAAGCCGAGCCGCTGAGGTCGGTCGGCTCTTGATTTTCCACCCCAGAAGTCCACAAGAAATCACCCGAAGGGATCGGCGGCCCAGGTCGATATCGACCTCATAGAGCGGCGGCTGAAGTCGCGCGGCAGGACAGCGAGGGCGGCTATGGCAAAGCGAAACGTTATGCGAGTGAAGAAAGATGAGACGACGATCATCCGTGGCACGGCTAATGTGTTTGCCGATCTGGGCTACGCCGACGCCGAGGAGCGCCAAACGAAACTGCGCCTTGCCCGCACGATCAACGGCATCGTTGCCCGTCGAAGCTTGACCCAGGCCGCGGCGGCGGAAAAGCTTGGCACCGATCAGCCGAAGGTATCGGCGCTTGCCGGATACAAGCTCGACAGATTCTCGGTGGAGAGGCTGATGACGTTCCTGACCGCACTCGATCAGGGCGTCGAGATCGCCCCATGACGCGCATAGTCGTCGTCTTCGGCGGAACCGGCTTCCTGGGACGGCGCGTCGTTCACCACGTGCTGGAACATGGCTTTGCCGTGCGCGTCGCCGCGCGGCATCCGGACCGCGGCAAGGACGTCTTCGCCGGAAGGTCGCCGGAACTCGAAATGATCCGGGCCGATATCGGCGATGACGCCTCGATCAGAGACGCGGTCGAGGGCGCCTACGGCGTCGTCAATGCCGTCAGCCTCTATGTCGAGCGGGACGGCCGGACCTTTCATTCCGTGCATGTCGAAGCGGCGCGCAGACTTGCTGAGATCGCGCAGGCAGCGGGCGTCGCGCGGCTCGTCCATGTTTCGGGCATCGGCGCCGATGCCGCATCGCCTTCACCCTATATCCGCAGCCGGGGAGAAGGCGAGAATGCCGTCCGTGCCGCCTTCCCGCAGGCGGCCATCGTCCGCCCCGCCGTCATGTTCGGACCGGATGACGCATTTCTCGTGCCGCTCGCTGGATTTCTACGCGAATTTCCGGCCTTTCCCCTGTTCGGCAGCGGCCAGACGCGGCTGCAGCCTGCTTATGTGGAAGATGTCGGGGAAGCCATAGCGCGCATCATCGCGACGGTATCGCCGCAAGCTGTCTATGAATTTGGAGGTCCCCGCGTCTGGACCTACAGAGAATTGCTGCAAAAGATCGGCGATCGCCTCGGTCGGCAGCGCAAGCTGATCCCCCTGCCCTTCGCGGCCTGGCAAGCTCTCGCCTCCATGGCCGAGTTTCTGCCCGAGGCTCCGATCACACGAAACCAGGTGGAGTTGATGGCGATCGACACTGTCGCCTCTCCCGCCTGCGCCGGATTCGACGCCCTCGGCATCGCGCCCGCCGGAATCGAGAAGGTGCTGGCCGAAGCGTGACCAATGTTTTTCACATCGGCGGCATCTTGTCGAATTTCTGGAGCGCCGGATCGAGTCTGTCCCAGGCATGGCCGCGCATGGCATAGGTCACCACTTGCGGCTTGTAGCGGCCGGGATCGTCGAGGCTCCCCACATGCACGATGAAGACGTCAGGCATGGCCTTGACGGTCAGATAGACGGGCGAGCCGCAAGTGGGGCAGAAGGCATGCGTCTTCACATTGCCGCTGTCGCTGGCGACATCCCAGAGCGTCGCCTCGCCGGTGACCTTCACTTTTTCCCTGCCGGAAAAGCTCAGATAGGAGCCATGCCCGGTGCCGCTTTTTTTCTGGCAGGTCAGGCACTGGCAGTCGTTCGTGAATATCGGCTCGCTTGCGATCTCGTAGCGGATCGCGCCGCAGGCGCATCCACCGCTATAGGCTTCGCTCATGTCCTTCTCCTTCGCTGTCCTTCAATCCTGCTCGTCGGTGACGGCGCCCAATCGCGGGATGATCTTCTTCCAGCCTTCGCTCATATTCTTGAAGGCGGTATCGTTGCGCGGCGTGACGAAGCCCGAATGGACCAGGCGCACGCGTGTTCCATCGGCCACGCGCGACAGCGTCCAGGTGACGATCGTATCGAGGAGCGAGCCATAGCCCGAATTGCCCGCATCTCCGCCCTTCCAGCTATAGGAAAAGCGCTCATTCGGGATCACTTCCAGCACCTCGCAACGAATGACGCCGTCCCAGGCGCCGGCCGGCGTCGTCTGATAGGTGAAACGATTGCCCGGCACGGGCGCGAAGTCCTTCGGCGGCATCATCCAGCGCGTGATGAGCGCGCCGGTCGTCAGCGTCTTCCAGATCGTTTCCGGCGCATGCGGCATGACCTCATCGACCACGATGGCATGGGTGTCGGGCTTGGCGTCCTTCATGGATCGATTTCCTTCAACAAACTGCGGAGATTGGCGAAGCGCTCGCGCCAGAAGACGCCATAGTGATTCATCCAATCGACGAGCGGCGCCAGACCCTCGGGCTTGGCGTGGTAATAGACGTTGCGGCCCTGGGCGCGTTCGGCGACGAGGCCCGCCTGCTTCAACGACTTGAGATGCTGGGAGATGGCGCCTTGCGTCACCCCGCTGCCCCGCGTCAGCTCGACCACGGTGATCTCCTCAGCACTCGCCACCCGCTCGAACACGGCCCGCCGCGTTGGATCGGCAAGGGCGCGCATGACGGCATCGATGGCGACAGCTTCAAGCATGTAAATATATTAGTCATTGCTAATCAATTAGTCAATACTAATTTATTATCCTGACTTTATATACGACTGCACGCGGCTGCTCCCGCCTAACCCCATCCGGCGGCGCGCGCGATCAGCAACAGCCCTGCCCCGATAGTGACGATGCCGATGGCTCGCGCGGCACGCGCACCATCGGGTGCGAGACGTTCGAGCGTGATGCCCGCCGTCACCATCGCCATCGCGAAGAGATCCATCATCCCCAACACCAGGAGGATCGCCATCAGATTGGCGCAGCAGCCGGCACAGTGGAGACCGAGGCGCAGGCCGTGTCGCACCGCCGTGGCGCCGTCCGCCGCTATCGTGCGGCTGCCCGGTTCCTCGCGGCAGCAGGCCAGGTGACGGGCCTTCCAGCGCGTGAACTGGGCGGCGCCGGCGATGAGCACGATCACACCCGCCGCGATCGGAACGGCACGTGCAACTCCGTCCGCGCGCATCGTCACGTCCGCCAAGATCGTGCCCACGGGAAAGACCGCAAGACCAAACACGACCCATGGAGTGAAATAGCCAGCCCCGACGAGCATGGTCAGTCGGTCGAGGCGCACGCCGCCATTGCTGCCAATGGCCTGGCGGTAGCGTCGCAGCATCGGCAGCAGAGAAGGCAGCATCATCGCCACCATCATCACCGTCCACATGACGAGAAACGACATTGCGGCTTCATGCCAGGCCTGTCCCGGCATCCGCATCCACATCATCGACATCGTCCAGCCGCCGGGCATCGGCATCCCGTCCATCGCCGACATGGACACGCACCAGACGATGGTCGTGGTAACGCTTGCCGCGAAGAAGAGCGCCGCGACAACAAAAAAGGCATGCTCGGAGGCGCGCCCGGCTGGCGTGACCCCGTCACCGCTTGTCATGCCTGGCGCTCATATTCGTCGTGGCGGCGCCACCATGTGCCGCTCTCGTTGCGGCCCAGCGGCGCCCGGTCGAGCCACTGATACATGCCCCAGAGGCCGTCGAGGCCCCGCGCAAAAGCGGAATAGGTATGGTAGACGACACCATCCTCGCGCACGAACGCGCTCATGCCAGGCCTTTCACGCGTATAGGTGGCGACGTCCGTACCGGTCATGTCTGCATTCTCGGCGACAGGGCCTTCGCCGCGTTTCGTCATCGTGTCGCCGATGCCCTGTGCTGTCCACGCCGGCTCGCGCTGGTAGTTGTATTCGATGCCGCCGTCGCGCTGCTGCGCTTCGGTGAAGGAGACGTTGAAGTCGAAATTGAAATCGCCGCCCGACGAGGAGGCCCAGGGAAAGGTCCAGCCCATCCGCTTCTTGTAGGCCTGGATTTTCGCAAGCGGCGCCCGCGATACCGCCGAAAGCATCACACCGTGATGGGCGAGGTGGACGGCGAAGCCGTTGAAGCCGTCGGCGATCGTCGAGCAGGTGGCGCAGCCCGCCGTATAGTCGGGGCCGAACATGTAGTGATAGACGAGGAGCTGCGAGCGCCCGCGGAACAGGTCGGCGAGCGTCGCCGGCCCATCCTCGGTCTCGAAGCGATAGGCCTTGTCGACCTTGACCCAAGGCAGCGCCTGGCGCCTTTGCGCCATCTCGTCGCTGCGCCGGGTCAGCTCCTTTTCCGCCTTGAGCAAATCGAGGCGGGCTTTCAGCCAATCTTCGCGTGTTCCGGTCGGATGTGTGGTCATCGCTCTCTCCTCGCAGTTGTCGGTGGTCATGAGACAAGATTTAGCGCCGGTCGATGGAACGGCGAGAGTGACAACTATGTCGGGATTCCGATCTCCGCCGTTGCGTCAGCTCAGTGCGCATGCGCTAGGCAGAGAACATCGCGATAGGCGCAGAGTTCCTCGATCAGCGCCTTCTCCTCGGCGAGGATTCTCGCCTTCTCCGCTGCGCCGATGAGCTGGATCATATAGCTCTGCTCGGCATTGCCCTGCTTGTCGATGAAGGGATTGAGCAGGCTCTCAGGATTGTCGAGATCGGGCACGGCGCCGATGTCTTCATTGGTGGTGTAAGGCGCATAGAACATCAGATGCGGCATGGCCATGGTATGGACCTGCATGTCGGGAGGCCCGATCGTGCGCATGACCGGCCCGACCATGTAGGACAGGCCGGGCTTTTCCGGCACCTTGTAGGTCTTGTCCTTGTAGCGCTTCTCGATCTCGGCCTTGAGCGCTGCGGGGCTCAAGCCTTGCGCGCGCAAGGTCGCCGCATCCATGATGTATTTCAAGTAGGTTTGCGTGCCTTGAGCGTCATAGCAGAGCGGAATGTAGATATCGTCGCGAAAGTCGGCGAGCTCCCAGGCGGTGCGCTGGACGATGCAGGCGACACCGTTCGTTCCCTGCCGGTGCAGCGTGTAGCCGCTCCCCGGATCGAGAAGATAGACACTCGCCTGGTCGCGCAAGGCCTTGGGCGCCGCGCTCAAGGCAAAGCGGGCTTCGAGCTCGGACGGCATCGGTGCCAGCGTCGTGTCGCTCGCCTTTACCGGGATAATGCCCGCAAGGCTCAAGGCGATGAGGGCCGTGACCCATTTGATGTTCATAGGTTTCTCCAGTTTGCGAGGGGTGTGTCGTTCGTTCATGCAGGGATGCGCCGTTCGTATTCCTGCCTGAGGCGGCTCCAGCCGTCCCAGAACGGTTCCGGCTCGCCGCCACTGGCGCGAGTGACCAGGATGTCGAGATGCATGTGCCAGCCGGCCGAGATCGCGAGCATGGTCTGGCGATCGCTTAGGCCGCGATGGGTGACGGTCAGCAGCACCTTGTGGTCATGGGGCGTCAGCGCGAAAGTCGCATCGCCGGTGCCGTCCCAGGCGATCGAGAGCCGGCGCGGCGGATCGAGCTCGGTGATGCGGCTCCTCATCCTGATCTCCTCCGGAAATCCGGCGGGGCGGCGCGGCGATGGCCCGGAAAGCTCGTCATTGCGCCAGACGAATTCGAAAGGCGCGTCGAGCTTCATCGCCATGGCACCCGCCGCCAGCCAGTGCCGGCGCAGGTCACTGTCGATGAGAACGGCCCAGGCGCGCTCGATGGGTCCCGGCAACAAGCGCTCTATGGTGAGCGTCGCGGGCGCGGTCAGCATGCCATAGGCATTGCAAGGCGTGAGATCGTTCATGGGTCGTCTCCTTCCAGAGGCCGGGTGGTTGCCAGAAAGGATAACGGCGGCTATCGAACCTCAGGGAGTGACAAGTGTGGCGGCATTTTAGATGGACTCACTGATCACGGCTGCTGGGCGCGCCCTCGCCGCAGGTGATCCCCTGGGCGCGTTGAAGCGGGTCGCGCTGCGCGACGATGCGCCGGCGCTGGCGCTGCGCGGCATCGCGATGGCGCAACTCGGCGATCTCGATCGCGCCAAGGCGCTGCTCAAGCGGGCGGCACGCGCCTTCAGCCCGAAAGAGGCGGTGGCCCGCGCGCGCTGCATCCTCGCCGAGGCCGAGATCGCTCTCGCCGCGCGCGACCTCACCTGGGCACCCCAAGCGCTCGGCGGTGCGCGGGCGACGCTCGAGGCGCATGGCGATAGAGTGAACGCCGCGCATGCGCGCTATATCGAGGTCCGGCGCCTCCTCTTGCTGGGACGGCTCGATGAGGCCGAGCGCCGGCTCGCGCTCCTCGATCCGGCGCCCTTCCCGCCCGCTCTCTTGACTGCACATGAGCTGGTGGTCGCAGGCCTTGCGATGCGGCGTCTCAAGATAAAGACGGCGCGCGCGGCCCTCGCCCGGGCCCAAAGCGCCGCGCTGAAGGCGCGGATCCCGGCGCTCGCGGCAGAGGTCGAAAGCGCTGCGCGTCACATCGACACGCCCGCGGCACGTCTCATCACCAAAGGCAAGGAACGGTTTCTCCGCCTCGATGAGGTGGAGGCGCTCTTCGCATCCAACGCGCTCGTCGTCGATGCCTGCCGGCATGCAGTGCGGGACGCCAACACGGTGGTCTCGCTCGCGCGGCGTCCGGTGCTGTTCGCGCTCGCCCGGGCACTCGCCGAAGCGTGGCCCGAGGGTGCCCCGCGGGACAGGCTCATCGCCCGCGCCTTCGGCGGCAAGCATGCGGATGAATCGCATCGCGCGCGTTTGCGGGTCGAGATCGGAAGGCTGCGCCAAAAGCTGCGCAAGCTCGCAGAGGTGAGCGCCACGCCGCAAGGCTTTGCCCTCGTGCCACACATGACGCCTGAGGTCGTCGTGCTGGCGAGGCCGGTCGAGGAGCGGCATGCCGCGGTGCTCGCGTTCCTCGCCGATGGCGAATCCTGGTCGAGCTCGGCCCTGGCCCTGGCGCTGGGGGCCAGCCAGCGCAGCGTGCAGCGGGCGCTCGACCAGCTAGCGGAGGGCGGCAAGGTGCAGTTCTATGGCCATGGCCGGGCGCGCCGGTGGATGACCCCGCCGCTCCCCGGCTTCACGACAACCTTGTTACTCCCCGCCCCTCTGCCGAGCGACTAAAATGGCCCCCATGAAACGATCAACTGCCGAAATCATTCGTGAATATGGCCCCTTTCCGGGTGTCGACGAGGTGCATGGCGTGACCTTCGATGGCGAGCATGTCTGGTTCGCGGTCGGCGAGACGCTGAATGCCCTCGACCCCGAGAGCGGCAAGACGGTGCGCTCGCTCGATGTCGCCGCGCATGCCGGAACCGCCTTCGACGGGCGCTACCTCTATCAGATCGCCGAGGACCGCATCCAGAAGATCGATCCCAAGACCGGCAAGGTGATGGCGACGATCCCGGCGCCGGGTGCGGGCGGCGATTCGGGGCTCGCCTGGGCCGAAGGCACGCTCTGGGTCGGCCAGTATCGCGACCGCAAGATCCATCAGATCGAACCCGAGACGGGCAAGATCCTGCGCACCATCGAGACCAACCGCTTCGTCACCGGCGTCAGCTGGATCGACGGCGAGCTCTGGCACGGCACCTGGGAAGGTGACGAAAGCGATGTCCGGCGAATCGATCCCGAGACCGGCGAAGTGCTGGAACGCATCGACATGCCGCGCGGTACCGTCGTGTCTGGGCTCGAATCCGATGGCGGCGACCGCTTCTTCTGTGGCGGCGGTCCGAGCGGGAAGCTGCGCGCCATACGCCGGCTCAAGCGCGGCGCCAAGCTCAAGAAAAAATAGCCCTCATCACCTAGCGCATGATCCGGAAAAGTGGATACCGGTTTTCCGAAAAGATCATGCGCAAACAAAAGGATAAAGCGCGATGGCGACTCGATGTAAAGCCATCGCGCTTTAGCGCCGGTTGACCTGCTCGCGACTGTAGCCCGCCATCGACGCATAGCCCTTCACGATCGCCTCGCGTTCGGCATGGCTTGCGACGGTTTCGATATCGTCGAAACCGTGCGGCGCGCGGGCCTCGACCAGGTCGATGACGCCTTCCGGTCCGCCGCGGCGGTTGTTGCGCACGATGTCGGCGGTCATCGGCCGGCGCTCGGCATCATAGGCGGTGAAGGCCGCCGCCACCTCCGGCGTCGCGGTCAGATGGCGCGTAAGGGCGGCGGCATCGAGGATGGCCTGGCTCGCGCCATTGCTGCCGACCGGATACATGGGATGCGCCGCATCGCCCAAGAGCGTCACCCGGCCAAAGGACCAGCAGGACACCGGATCGCGGTCGCAATTGGGGTATTCATAGAAGGTCCCGGTCGCCGTGATGATCTCGGCCGGGTCGACGAAGCCCAGCCTGAAACTGCCTTCGACGAAAGCGCGTGCATCTTCCAGCCGCCCGAGCGAATTCCAGTCCTCGCGGCGCGGCGGCGGTCCCTCATTGTCGGTGATGCGCGCCATCACCGCCCAGTTGGTCAGGCGCTGATCGGGGCGCGTCTTATCGAAATGGATCGGATAGAAGACGAATTTTGCCGCATTGCCGCCGGCGATCACCATGGTGCGGCCATCCTCATGCACCGGCCAGTTGAGCGCGCCGCGCCACAGCATGATGCCGCTCCAGCGCGGCGGTCCTTCGTCCGGATAGAAGAAGCCGCGCACGCGCGAATGGATGCCGTCGGCGCCGATCAGCCCGTCGCCTGTGGCGGTGAAGCGCCCGCCTGCTGCGCGGCTTTCGAATTTTGCCGTGACGCGGCCGTCACGCTCTTCGACGTCGACCAGCCGGCGATCGGTATGAAGACGCGACGGACCGAGCCGCTCCATGACGGCGCGCAAGAGGACGCCGTGCAGCTTGCCGCGGTGGATGCTGAGCTGCGGCACTTCATAGCCCGCATCGAGGCCGCGCAATTCACGCCACACCGCCTGGCCATGCCGGTTCAGATAGATCAGCTCGCGGGTGCGGATACCGGCTTCGTCGAGCGCCGGCAAAAGATCGAGCCCCGCCAACTCCTTCACCGCATGCGGCAGCAGGTTGATGCCGACGCCAAGCTCGCGCAGCTCCTGCGACTGCTCGAAGACCTCGATATCGATGCCGGCCCGGTTGAGCGAGAGCGCCGTCGTGAGGCCGCCAATGCCGCCGCCGATAATCAGGAGCTTCATCCATATCTCCCTGGTTGGAGAATGTCCCGTGCCGTGGCCCTTGCCGATTGTACAGGGATGGACATCGATCTCAAGCTGACGGGCCGTCACCTGGCGCTCGTTCGTCCCCGCGGGCCGGTCGAGCGTTTGAGGAAGTCGACGAAGGCGCGCACGCTCGGCGCGGTGTAGCGCTGTTTTGGATAGCACAGGTACCAGCCGGGAAAGTTCCCGCACCACTCTTCGAGGAGCGGGACAAGCTTGCCCTGATCGATCAGTGAGCGCAGAAGCCCCTCCGCCCGGAATGCGAGTCCGACACCCTGGACCGCGGCGGTAACGGCCATGGCGCGATGCGAGACGATGAGCGGTCCGTCGACGGTGACGGAAAACCATCGGCCGTTCTTCACGAACTGCCATTTGTACAGGCCGGGACTTCCCGGCTGACGCCAATTGATGCAGCGGTGGCGGAGCAGATCGGCCGGCTCGCGCGGGCGTCCATGGCGAGCGATGTAGTCCGGAGAGCCGACGACGATTTCACGCTGATCGCCGCCGAGCTTGACGGCGACCATGTCGGCTTCGAGAGATTCACCGAGCCGAACGCCGACGTCATAGCCAGCCTCGACAATGTTGGGGACGGAATCATCGACCGTCACATCGAGAACAACATCCGGATATGCCGCATGAAACTTGCCGAGAACCGGCTCGAGAAAGGCGGCGGCAGGAGCATTGGGCACATGCACCCGCAACATTCCGGCCGGCCTGTCGCGCGAACTCACGGCATCCTGAACCGCTGCCTCCATCTCCATCATCGCCGGCTTGAAGCGCGCGTGGAGGCGCTCGCCGGCGTCGGTCAAGGAGAGGCTGCGCGTCGTGCGATTCAACAGACGCATGCCTAGGCGTTTTTCCAGCTCGCCGATCGTACGGCTGAGCGCCGATGCCGAAATGCCGAGTTCCGCCGCGGCCCGGGCGAAATTGCCATGCCCGACCACCGTCACGAATGCTTTCAGCTCGGCGTAATCGCTACCGCGCATTGTGCCTCGGAATCACAGGAATGTATTTGAATTGTACATCATTGTCTCCACAATGTGCGGGCGCCAATCTACGGGGGCATTCAGCGGAAGTGAAACGAAATGCGCTGTTTCTCCCGCGCGAAGGCAGATCTGAGACAGGAGCCAGCCATGCGTGAAGCCGCGCGTTTCATTGCCAGCCAGACTGAGCCCGCGCAAGATGGAACCCTGCTGCGCTTCGTCTATGCCGCCCTCGGTTCCCGGCCCGGCAAGCGGGCCGGATCCAATGACGATCTGCTCTGGCACGTCTCTGCGACGTGTCCGCGGCGGCTGGCTTCGACAGTTCC
The DNA here is from genome assembly GCA_021828105.1 of Pseudomonadota bacterium. Classification (GTDB taxonomy): domain Bacteria; phylum Pseudomonadota; class Alphaproteobacteria; order Rhizobiales; family Aestuariivirgaceae; genus Taklimakanibacter. The sequence goes on along the minus strand of JAKATG010000019.1, from coordinate 49,263 downwards.
CATCCCCTTCCCTCAGGCGCGTTTCAGGCAATCCGAAATCGCGACCCTGATCGATGCGGCGCCTATTGCCGATCTCGTAAACGCAGCCTATCGGGGCGCCGGCGGCCGCCTCGGATGGATCCACGAGGCAAAGTTGCTCGCCGGTGACCGCGCCAGTTTGCGAGATGTTGTGGCCATGATCGACGACGTCTCGACAACCGTGTTGGTCCGACGTGGCGGCAGATCATCGGCATTGCTCGGCTGTGTCGCCATCCAGATGGATGGCGCGGATCGTTGCGTGATCTCGATGCTGGCCGTCGATCCGGAACTTCAGTCCGCCGGACTTGGTCGCGCCCTGCTCGCCGATGCCGAGCAGTTCGCAGCAAGCAACGGCGCGCGAAGCGCCGTGATGACGGTGATACGGCAACGGCAATCGCTCATCGCCTGGTATGAGCGTTGTGGCTACCACCGAACCGGTGCCGTTGCTTTTCCCTATGGCGCCAGCAAGGTCGGCACGCCGCTGCGCGACGATCTTGACTTCGTCATCCTCGAAATGGCTCTGTGAAGCCACGCCGGCGACGTCCCGCAGGCGACCAACCGAAAGGAGAAGTCATGAACAAGAACTTCGCGACTATCGTTTTTGCCCTCGGCCTGTCGGCATCGGGAGCGCACGCTCAGGACGGCAAAGGACTGTGGAGCGTCTATGACGCATCGCTCAAGGGCGCCAAATACATCGACCTGACGCATGTAATCGCGCCCGACATTCCCGTGTGGTACGGCTTCGGCCCGTCGAAATTCGCGCGCAGCAAGGCCGGCGGCGACATCGAGGGCTTCGCCAAGAAAGGCGATGAGTTCACCTATGAGAAGCACGGCTTCGAGGCGACGCATTATGACCTCGCGACCGATCAGCTCGGGACGCAGCTCGATCCCCCGGCGCATTGGGCGCCGGAATATCCCTCGATCGACGAGTTGCCGCCGACCTATTCCTTGCGCCCGCTGGCGGTGATCTCGATCGTCGACAAGGTGGCCAGCAATGCCGGATATCACCTGCAGGTCGCTGACATAGGGGCTTTTGAGAAGGAGCACGGCCGGATTCCGGAAGGCGCGGTCGTCTTCGTGCGCTCCGACTGGTCGAAGGACTGGCCCAAGCCTGAGCTCGCCACGCGCAAGCCCTTCCCCGGCGTGTCGCTCGACGCGCTGAAATTCCTGCACGAGCAGCGCCATATCCTGCTCCACGGCCACGAGCCGCTCGACACGGATACGACGCCCACGCTCGAGGGCGAGGCGTGGCTCATGCACAATGGCTACACACAGGCCGAGGGCGTCGCCAATCTCGACGGCGTGCCGGCGACGGGCTGTCTGGTAACCATCGGCTTTCCCCGATTCAAGGGCGGCACGGGCGGCTATGCCCGCTATGTGGCCGTTTGCCCGCCCGACACGCCGGTCGGCACGACCATCGGCGCGAGTGATGCGCCGCTGCCGAAATCCGAAAAGCCGCTCCATTGGGACGCGGCGGCAGGGACACGCGTCCGCTAGCATCGGCGAGCGCTGAAACATGCTGCGCCGGGAACGCGATCACCGCGACCCTCGCGCCCCTCGCGCAGCTTGTCGAGGAGGGAACATGGAAATTCACGAAGGTCATATCGCCATTGCACCGCCGCCCGGCGTGACGGCATGGGACGTCGACCCCTATGATGCGGAAATCCTCGCCGATCCGGTCGAATATTACCGGGAGCTCCGCGCCAAAGGCGCTTTTGCCTACATACCGAAATACGCCATTCTCGCCTGCGGGCGTTATGCCGAGACCAGGGAAGTCTTCGCCGACAATGAGCGCTTCGTTTCCTCGCGCGGCGTCGGCCTGCAGGATTTTCAATTGCAGGAGCCCTGGCGGCCGCCGAGCATCATTCTCGAGGCCGATCCGCCCTATCATACGAAGACCAGGACCGTCATGGCCCGGGCGCTGTCCGCTGGCGCCATCGCCGGCCTCAAGGATCAGTTCGAGCGCGCGGCCGAAACGCTCGTCGACGAGCTCCTGGAGAAAGGATCCTTCGAAGCCGTCACGGAACTCGCGGAGGCCTTCCCCGCACGGGTCTTCCCGCCAGCCGTCGGGCTTGCGGAGACCGATCGCCGGCGGCTTCTCGACTATGCAGCGATGGTCTTCAATGCGGTGGGTCCGGACAATGAGCTCCGCCGCGCCGCGATGGCGAAGGCCGCGGATGTCGTTCCGTGGATCACGGAGCATTGCAAGCGCTACAGGCTCAAGCCTGGCGGCTTCGGCAGAGCCATTTATGAGGCGGCCGATGCCGGTGAGGTAACGGAGACCGAAGCGGGCATGCTGGTGCGCTCGTTATTGTCGGCAGGCCTCGACACCACCGTGGCGGGGATCGGCAACGCTTTGTGGTGCCTGGCCTCGAACCCGAAGGAATATGAGGCGCTGAAGCGTGATCCGGCACTTGTCCGCGCCGCCTTCGAAGAGACGCTTCGATTTACGTCTCCCGTGCACTCCTTCTGCCGTACGGCCCAACACGGCACGACGGTCGCCGCCATTCCGATTCCCGCAGGAGCAAAGATACTTTGCGTGCTGGGCGCCGCGAATCTCGATGAAAGCCACTGGCCCGACGCCGATCGGTTCAAGGTTGCCCGAAGGACCGCCGGCCACCTCGCCTTCGGCACCGGCATTCACGGATGCGTCGGCCAGCAGCTGGCGCGCGCCGAGATCGAGGCGCTGCTCAAGGCGATCGTGGCCAAAGTCGGTCACATCGAATTCAACGGTGATCCAGTCTGGCGTCCGAATAATGCGATCCATGCGCTGGACAAGCTGCCGCTCGTCTTTCGGGCGGATTAGGCATCGCCGCTCCTGCCTTAGACCGCCGCAGGCGTCAGCTCCCGGGAAGCAAGAGCCTGGCGCTGGTACATTTCTCCCCACTGGCAAAGGCTTTCGACGCCGCCGGTGAGCGCCACGCCGTGATCGGTCAGGGAATAGACCACTTTGGGCGGGGAGACATCGTGAACCTGGCGATGGACAAGGCCATCCGCCTCCATCTCGCGCAGCTGCTGCGCCAGCATCTTCTCGCTGATCCCGGGAATCAGTTGCCGCAAACGGCCGAAACGGCGCGGCGCCGAATTGAGCGCGCAGAGAATATCGACCTTCCACTTCCCGCCGATGATCCTGACGGCTGTCGTGAAACCGCAGTCATCCATCACTGTTCTCCTTACCCAATGGTGAGCACTAACCTCGTGCTCCGTATTGCCGCCGCCCTGCCCCCGCACCAGCTACCGCAGATCAACGAAATGTAGGAGGCGGATCGTGAAAACACCAGTCAGCGTGATCGGCACCGGGCGGATGGGATCGGCGCTTGCGCGAGCCTTTATCAAAAACGGGCATCCGACCACGGTCTGGAACCGCACGCCGCACAAGGCAGAGCCTTTGGCAGCGCTGGGGGCCACTGTGGCGGAAAGCGTCGACCGGGCTATATCGGCCTCCGGCATCGTGGTCGTCAATGTGAGCGATTACGACGCCTCGGCGGCGCTTCTGCATAGGGCGGCCGGCACGCTGCGGGGCAAGCTGATTGTCGAGCTCACCTCCGGCACGCCGCAAGGGGCACGTGGTGCGGCTGAATGGGCGAAGGCGCAAGGTGCCGATTATCTCGACGGCGCGATCCTGGCGACGCCCAATCTGATCGGCAGCGCGCAAGGCGTGATCCTGGTCTCAGGTCCCCTTGCCGCCTTCACTGCGCATAAGGATACGCTTCTTTCACTCGGCAATGTTCGCCATGTCGGTGAAGATCCGGGGACGGCCAGCACGCTCGACAGCGCCGCGCTCAGCCAGATGTGGGGCGGGTTGTTCGGCACGCTCCATGCCATCGCTCTATGCGAGGCCGAGAAGGTCGACCTCGCCGCACTGGCGCAGCAGTGGACGGAGACCGCTCCCGTCATCGAAGGCCTCATCTCCGATCTGATCGCGCGGACGAAAGCCAAGCGCTTCGCCGGCGACGAGCAGACGCTGTCCTCGATCTCGGCGCATCACGGCGCCCTGCAGCATCTGATCGAGATCACCCAGATGCGCAATCTCGACCGCGGCCTGGTCGATGCCTATGACACGGTCTTCAGGCGGGCGGTCGCGGCCGGCCATCTGGAGGACGATTTCGCGGCGATGACGCGTTTCATGGAGAAGTCCGCATAAGCAAGGAACCCACCGCCGCGGTCCGTGTTGGTAACCAGCACCCTTCAGATTGTTCCCAAAAATCTACTGAGCTGGTGCGGAAAGGAGGCCGTCATGGCCGTGACATCGCTCCGTTCGATCGACCCTGGCGAACTATCCTTTGCGCATGTGCTCCACGCCGCCGGCCCTGATCGGGAACGTGCCGAGAAGCTTGCGCTCTTCGCATGGCTCGTGGGCGATTGGGAAATGGCCGTGACCACCTTCCCGGAAGACGGGCAAAGGCACGAAGGCCAGGGGGAGATTCATGCCGGCTGGATCCTGGAGGGGCGCGCAATTCAGGACGTGTGGATGATACCGCTCCTTCACAACCGCAAGCCCGGCATCGGTCAACTGCCCGGCGCGGGCAATTGGTATGGCACGACGTTACGCATCTACGATCCGGCCCTCGATGCCTGGCGTATCTTGTGGAATGACCCGGCGACCGGCTTCTTTACACAGCAGATTGGCCGGGCGCGGGGCGAGGATATCGTCCAGACGGGTCCCGACCCCCGAGGCGGCACGATGCGCTGGACTTTCACCGAAATCGATCGGGACACGAAGAGCGCGCCGGCCTCGTTTCACTGGATGGCCGAACGCAGCTTGGACGACGAGAATTGGCGCAAGGAAGTTGATATCCGGGCACGCCGTCGCTGATAGGCTCACTCTCCGAATTGAACTTTCGCCGGACGAACGACCTTCGCGTTGAAGATGAGGAAACTCAGGGCCGCCATGATCCAGACCCCTATTCCGGCATAGAGCATCACCCAGCCGAAGCCCTGCGCCAGCGCCGCATGGACGACCTCGCCGGAGAGGCCTCCAACCGACACGGCATTGCCGGCGGCGATCTTCTCGGCAACAAGACGCAATTCCGCATCGGGCAAGCCCAGAGACGACGCGCTTCTCAGATAGGCCAGCACGCCGCTCGCCAGGATGAAGCCCATCACCGCGATATTGATCGCCAGCGACACCATGCGCGCGCTGATGTCGATGCCGGACGCCATGCCGGCGCGGTCGCTCGACACCGCGCCCGTCGTGGTGTTGGTGACCGGCGTATTGGTGAGGCCGAGGCCGATGCCGGCGATGAGGCAGCCGGGCAGCATGGTGAGCCAGCTCGCTTGCGCCGCGGCGCTGCCGAATTTCATCAGGATGAAGCCGAGACCGATGGTGAAGAGGCCAACGGGAATGACGAGACCCGGCCTGAAGCGCAGCGACAGTCTTTCGCCCAGGGGCGGCATCACCAGCGTCGGCAGCGTATAGGCGAGCAGAGCGAGGCCGGCGGTGACACCGTCATAGCCGAGCCCGGCCTGGAACCAGATCGGCAGATAGATCATGAACGGCCAGAAGCTGATATTCATCGCCGCCGAGCCCAGGATCGCGCCCGAAAACTTTCGGATACGGAAGACCGAGAAGTCGAACATCGGTCGTGGGCTCACCTTCTCGGCGATCACGAAGGCGATGAGGCTCGCTAAGGCGACGCCGAGGAAGGCGAGCGCCATTCCACTGGCGAAGCCCAGATCCGGCCCCTGGGTGATGTAGAAAGCGAGGCAGAAGACCGAAAGCGACAGCGTCAGCATGCCGGGCCAGTCGAGATGGCTCGCCCCGGGATCCTTCGATTCATGCACGCCCGTCTCCGTGAGGACGAGCGCCAGCACGGCGAACAGCACGTGGATGAGGAACACCCACGCCCAGCCCAGGAAGGCCGCGATCGCGCCACCGATGATCGGGCCGAAGCCGAGACCGATGCCGAAGACGATGCCCCACCAGCCGAAGGCGATGGCGCGCTCGCGTCCGCCCTGGAATTCATGCGAGAGCACGGCGATCTGGCAGATCAGCATCGCGCCGCCGGAAAGGCCCTGGAGAAAGCGCGCCGCGATCAGCGCCGGGACATTCTCGGTCACGCCGCACATCAGCGAGGTGACGCCGAAGGCCAGGATCGCGATCATGAAGATGCGCTTGCGGCCATAGCGGTCGGCCAATGTCCCGGTCGCCATCAGCACGCTGGTCACGGCGATCGTATAGGCGTTCATGATCCACTGCAGCTGCTTGAAGTCGGCATGGAGCAGCTTTTCCAGGGTCGGCAGGATCGCCGGGATCGAGGAGATCTCCAGGCCGAACATGAGGCAGGAGAGGCAGATGGCGCAGAGGACGATGACGTTACGGCGTGTCACGGCGGCAGGCATGGTTCGGCCTTTCGACAAATCGGGTCGATGGAAGAGGATTCCAGGAATGATGAGCGCGCGCGGGGTCGCCCCGCATGTCGCTTATGCGGGAACGTAGTCGCCGCTTGATCATTTTATAACTGGATGATTGAATATATCAGAGACAACGATTTTGGATGAATAACATGACCACCTTGGATGTCGATGCGGTCCAGGCCTTCGTGGCGATCGCCGATCACCAGAGTTTTACCCGCGCGGCGGAAGTGCTGGGCACCACGCAAGGCGCCATCAGCGTGAAGCTGAAGCGGCTCGAAGACCGGCTCGGCCAGAAACTGATCGAGCGCACGCCGCGGCTGGTGCGCCTTTCGGCGCAGGGTGCGGTGTTCATCGAGTCGGCCCGCGATTTCCTCGCCGCCCATGACCGCGCCATCGCCGGACTGTCCTCGACCCGCCGCCACTTCGCTCTCGGCATCGCCAATCATGTGGTGGGGCCGGAGATCCCCACCTTGCTGGCGCGGCTCAATGCCCATGATCCGGCACTCACCATCGAGGTCAGGCTCGATAATTCGCGCGACCTGCTCGATGCTTTCGACCGCGGCGAGATCGATGCGGCGATCATCCGCCGCGAAGACGACCGCCGCGACGGCGAGGTGCTGGCGCCGGAGCATTTCGGCTGGTACGCCACGCCGGACTTCGTGCATCGGAAGGACGAGCCCTTGCGCCTCGCGGCATCATCGCCTTCCTGTCGCATCCGCGAACTCGCCACGCAGGCGCTCGATGCCAAGGGCATAAAGTGGCGAGAGGTCTTCCTCGGCTGCGGTTCCTTCGTCATTGCCGATGCGGTCGCGGCCGGCCTCGCCACCGCGGCCTTCCCAACCCGGATCGCGCCGGCCGGCACGGTCGAGGTCAGCAAGCGCTTCGGGCTCCCTGCCCTTCCTTCATCCGAGATCGTGCTGCTCACGACACTATCGGACGCGCGCTCCCGCGCGGCGCTCCGGACGCTGGCGGCGGCCTTCCGCGAGCATCCATCACCCGCCCGCCGTGTTTCAATTGAAAGCAAACACCCGGCGACCTGAAATGCGGGTCCGGCGCTCTAAAAGCCATCCATCAGGATGAAGGTTCCCGGCTTGCGCTGATGCGCATTGATGAGCGGCACCAGGCGGGTGAAATGCGGCGTGGCGCAATGGATATCGAGCGCCGCGCGATCCGGCCACTCCTCGATGAAGATGAAATGCCCGGGATCCTTCTGGTCGACGAAGAGATCATAAGCGATGCAGAGCGCTTCGCGGCGGGTCATGTCCACGAGTTCGCGATAGAGCGGACGCACGATCGTCACCGCCTCCGGCTTGATGAAATCCTCCGCGATCACTTTCAGCATGGGGCCTCCTGCACCGACTCGGGGAAAACCGCCCTTATAGTCCTTTCAGCCGCGATGGCGCATGGAAACCCGGTCCGGCATGGTCTAAAGAGTCGTTCTTCCCAGATTGATCCTCTCCATGCCGACCGACCCGCTCTCCATCCTGAACACCATCTATGGCTATGACAGCTTCCGCGGGCGGCAGCGCGACATCATCGAGCATGTGCTCGCGGGAAATCATGCTTTCGTCCTGATGCCGACGGGCGGCGGCAAATCGCTCTGCTACCAGATCCCGGCGCTCATCCGTCAAGGCCTGGGCCTCGTCGTATCGCCCCTCATCGCGCTGATGGAAGACCAGGTGGCGGCTTTGCGTCAGGCCGGCGTCAAGGCGGCGGCGCTCAATTCAAGGCTATGGGGCGCCGAAAAGGAACTTTTGTGGCGCGATGTCGAACAAGGCGAGCTCGACCTCCTCTATATGGCGCCTGAAACGCTCTTGCGGTCCGAGACTCTCGACCGGCTGAAGTCCCTCGACCTCGCGCTCATCGCCATCGACGAAGCCCACTGTCTGTCGCAATGGGGCCATGATTTCCGGCCCGAATACCGCGCCCTCGACTGCCTTGCGGACCTCTTCCCCAAAGTGCCGCGCATCGCGCTGACCGCCACGGCGGATGAACCGACGCGGGCCGAGATCGTCGCCCATCTCGACATCGGCGATCACAACAGCTTCGTCTCCGGCTTCGACCGCCCCAATATCCGCTATGGCGCCACCGAGAAGACGAACACGACGCAGCAGATCCTCCGATTCCTCAACCGTCGCAAAGGCGAGAGCGGCATCGTCTATTGCCTGTCGAAGCGCAAGACCGAGGACATCGCCCAGACGCTCAGCGGTCACGGCTTCACCGCGCTCCCCTACCATGCCGGCATGGAGATGAAGGCGCGCGAGGAAAACCAGCGCCGCTTCCAGCATGAGCAAGGCGTGATCATCGTGGCCACCATCGCCTTCGGCATGGGCATCGACAAGCCCGATGTGCGCTTCGTCCTGCATGCGGACCTGCCCGGCAGCATCGAAGCCTATTACCAGGAGACAGGCCGCGCCGGTCGCGACGGCCTGCCCGCCGAGGCGCTGATGTTCTATGGCGCCGAGGACATTGCGCTGCGCCGCCGCTTCATCGAGGAATCGGAGGCGCCCGATCAACGCAAGCAGATGGAGCGCCGCAAGCTCGATGCGCTGCTGGGCTTCGCCGAATCGAGCCGGTGCCGCCGCCAAGTGCTGTTGCGCTATTTCGGCGATGACGGTGCGCCTTGCGGCAATTGCGATGTTTGTCTCGATCCGCCAGAGACTTTCGACGGCGCCATCGCCGCCCAGAAACTTCTCTCCTGCGTCTACCGCACCGGCGAGCGCTTCGGCCAGGCGCATGTCATCTCGGTTCTCCTGGGTGAACCCGACGAGCGCATCGAGCGCCTTTCTCATGACAAGCTCTCGACCTTCGGCATCGGCAAGGAGCACGACCGCAATGCCTGGCGCTCAATCGTCCGCCAGCTCGTCGCCCATGGGCTGATCTCGGTCGATGTGGCGGGCCATGGCGGCTTGTTCATTTCTCCGCAGGGCCGGCAGTTCCTGCGCCAAAAGCCGGATTTGCGCCTGCGCGTCCTGAAGAAGGACGGCCGGAAGGCGGCTCGTCGCCAAGCCAGCGAAGCGCTTCCCGCCGGCGAGCGCGACCTGTTCGAGAAGCTGCGCGCCAGGCGGATGGAGCTCGCCAAGGCGCAGAACGTGCCGCCCTATGTCATCTTCCACGACAAGACGCTGGCAGAACTCACCCAACGCCGTCCGCGCTCCATTGTCGAGCTTGCGAATATCCCCGGCATCGGCGCGGCCAAGCTCGCGCGCTATGGCGAGGCGTTCCTGGAGGTGATCAATGGACACGCACCCTCTTGAAAAATACTCTGGCAATCCGTATGTTACGGAACATACGGAAAAGGTGCTACATGTCAAAAACAGCTTCTGCTTCCGAGGTCCAGAAGAATTTCGGCGTCTATCATGATCGCGCGCTTACGGAGCCGATCCGAGTGACGAAATATGGCCGGGAAACGGTCTATATCGTCTCGGCCGAGACCTTTCATGCGCTGAAGCAGGCGCAGCGAGAGGCAATCGCCAGCGCGGAACTTACCGATGCTGAGAGGAAGCTGATCGATAGTGCCGAGATTCCAGCCGAGCATCGATACAGCCTCGACAAATCATAAACCGGATGGCTCTGCCGAAAGGAACGCCGCCTGGGTCTGACGCCTCGGGAATGAGGCCAACCTCCGGTCACCGTTTCAATCGAACACCAGCCCCAGCGCCTTCTGCTTCTTCTTCGACAGCCCTTGCGCCACGATCCGGTGCGAGGCCTTGAGATATTGCTTGAGCTCCGGATCCTTAAGGCCGGGCTTGGCGTAATGCTGGATCCATTTCATCCCGCGCGAGGCGAGATAGGGTGCGGGGCGCAGGCCCGGCTGGTCCTTCAACACCTCATAGCCGATGTCGGAGACCTTGAAGGTGATGTGCGGCTCATGGCCCTCGTCCCAGCCGGCGACGGCGAAGACCTTGCCCCCCACTTTCCATACATGCGAACCGCCCCATTGCACGACATGGGTGGTCGCCTTGAGCGATCGGCAGAAAGCATTGTATTTATCGCGGGTCATTTTGGGGCCTCGAGCGAGCGCAGGAGATTGTCGCGCAAGCCCGCCACGGCCTTGCGCAGCGCGGGAAAGTCCTTGCCCAGCCCGGTCGCGTCGATGAGCGATGGCCCGGCCTCCTTCTCGATCCTCTCCAGTAGCCGGCGGCCTGACGGCGCCAATTGTACCCGCACCTGCCGTTCATCGGCCGGGTCGCGCTGGCGCCTGATCAAGTCCATCGTTTCAAGCTTCTTGAGGATGGGGGTCAGCGTATTGGATTCGAGGAACAGTTTTTCGCCGAGCGCCCCCACCGTCTGGTCGTCCTCGTCGCCCAGCGCCACCAGCGCAATATATTGGGTATAGGTCAGGCCGAGCTGGTCGAGGATCGGCTTATACACCCGGCCGAAGGCCAGATTGGCCGAATAGACCGCAAAACACAGGAAATCCGGGAGCTTAGGGTTTTCACTAGGGGTTTTCGGGGGATGGGGCATAGTGCATCTCCGGGTCTCGACAGGGTCCCTCCTATATATATCGTATCCGATTTAATCGGAAGGGCTTGACATCGGTTCGGCGTTTATATATTTACATCGCATCCGATTTAATCGGACACGATCTTAAACTAAACAGGAAAGGATACTCCCATGGCCGACAAGCTTTATTTCACCGGCAAGACCCACACCGTCGCCGGACACGACGGCTCGACCCGCAGCGTCGACGGCAAGCTCGACATCAAGCTGCCCGAGCCCCATCCAATGGCGGAAAACCTCTTCGCCGCCGCCTGGTCCGCCTGCTATCTGGGCGCCATCCAGCTCGCCGCCGACCAGCGCAAGATCAAGCTCGCCGCCGCGCCTGAGGTCGATACCGAGATCCAGCTGCTCCATGGCGGCCCCAAGGGCTTCTTCCTCAGAGCCCGCCTCGATGTCACGGTGCCGGGCGTCGACAATGAGACGGCGCGCATCCTGGCCGATATGGCGCATGAGATCTGCCCCTACTCCAAGGCTGTCCATGGCAATATCGACATCGAAACGACGGCGGTCGGTTCTGCCGCTGCCGCACAGACCGCGGCCTGATGCGGATGCTCTCGCGGGACTGGCCTGGCGCAGGTAGCGTCGGGCCAGTCGAAAACCCAACCCACATCGCCATTCAAACTTTGTCGCAATACAGCACCGACCGTTGGCCCAAGGTCCAATGGTTCAGGGTGCGCCTGATGCGCTAGCCTCGCATCACCAAGGCAAGTAGCCCTCTATGCGCTGCGACCGTATCCGTTAACGGAATGCGAGGGAGGCGAATGCATGAACCTACCGAAGCCCTTGCTCGACCCTGAAAGCGCGTATGTTTCGACAGGCAAGCTGCCGCAGCCGGATCATGTCGCGCGGCTGGTGACGGAAGCGCATGAACGCTTTGCATCCGTCACGCTCGGACAGACCTCCCAAGTTTATCCGGCCCTCGCCCGTGTGCCGGCCAATCTGTTCGGCATCTGCGTCGCGGGCGTGGATGGACGTGTCTTCGCCGTTGGCGACGCGGAGCACGAGTTCACCATCATGAGCGTATCCAAGCCGTTCATATTCGCGCAGGTCTGCAATGTGATCGGTGCGACCGGCGCGCGTGAGCGGCTTGGCGTGAATGCGACGGGCTATGCCTTCAACTCTCTTGCCGGCATCGAACGCAATTCGGACGGCCGCACCAACCCGATGGTCAATGCCGGGGCCATTGCCACGACCAGCCTGGTGCCGGGCGCCAATGAAGAAGCGAAGTGGCGTTTCATCCTCGAGGGCCTGTCTCGTTTCGCCGGCCGTGAGCTGGCGCTGAATGATGAGGTCTACGCCTCGGCGTCGGAAACGAATTTCCGCAATCGCAGCATCGCCTGGATGCTCGAGAGCCTGGGCCGCCTATATTGCGACCCCGCCGAGGCCACCGATCTTTATACAAGGCAATGCTCACTGAATGTGAGCGCAAAGGATCTCGCCATCATGGGCGCAACGCTCGCCTGCGGCGGCTTCAATCCCCTCACGCGAGAGCAAGTGGTCAATCCGGATGTCTGTCACTACGCATTGGCGGTGATGCTGACTGCCGGACTATATGAAACCTCCGGTGACTGGCTCTATGAGATCGGGCTTCCGGGCAAGAGCGGGATCGGAGGAGGAATTGTCACGGTCTCGCCTGGCAAGGGCGGGCTCGGCACTTTCGCGCCGCTTCTCGATGAAGCAGGCAACAGCGTCAAGGGTCAATTGGTGGCGCAGTTCTTGTCACAGCGGCTGGGGCTTGACCTGCTCATGTCATCGCCCGGCCGATAACCCTCGGCCTTGCCAGGCCGCAAAGAGGAGACAATCCATGACTGCGACAACATCCGCCCAACAAAACCATGCGGAAGAGCGAGCGTCATGGATCCCCATGATCGCGATCGCGTTCGGCCAAGCCATCATGTCGTTCAATGTGGCGTCCTTGCCGGTGGCGATGCGCGGCATGGTGGAAAGCTTTGGCGTGGCACCAACGGTCGTCGCCACGGGAATTGTCGCTTACTCCATGATCGTTGCGGGCTTTGTCATGCTGGGCGCCAAGCTCGTTCAGCGCTTCGGGGCGCTGCAGGTATTCCGCCTGGCCGTCGTCGTGTTCGGATTGTCTCAGGTGCTGATGACCTTCAGCCCAAACGCGACGGCGATGATCACCGCCCAGGCGCTGTGCGGGGCAGCGGCAGCCGTCATCGTTCCGGCTCTGGTTGCCTTGATTGCCGAAAACTACCATGGCACGCAGCAGGCGACGGCGCTCGGCACCCTGGGATCCGCCCGGGCGGGCGCCGGCGTGCTGGCGTTCCTCATCGGCGGCGTGCTCGGCACCTATATCGGCTGGCGGCCGGTATTCGGCATTCTGATCGCCGTTTCGGCGCTCGTGCTGCTGCTGAGTTTCCGGCTCAAGCCTGATCGTGGACGCCCGGAGGTGCAGATCGACTTCATTGGCGTCCTGCTTGCGGCGTTGGCCATCATCTTCATCAGCTTCGGTTTCAACAATCTCAACGGCTGGGGACTTATGCTGGCACGCCCGACAGCCCCCTTCAATGTGCTCGGCCTGTCGCCGGCGCCCATTCTCATCGTTGTCGGAATTGTGCTCGGCCAGGGCTTTCTGATGTGGACTCGCCGCCGTGAAGTCGCCGGCCGATCGCCCCTGTTGGCGTTGGCCGTACTGGATTCGCCCGAAGAGCGCGCGGCTGTCTATGCCATGTTTTCCGTCGTGGCGCTCGAGGCTGCGCTCAATTTCTCGGTGCCGCTTTACATCCAGATCGTCCAGGGACGTTCTCCCTTGGCGACTGCCGTTGCCATGCTCCCCTTCAACCTGACCGTTTTCTTCGCCGCCATGCTGATCGTCCGGTTCTACGGGAGATTCACGCCACGACAAATCGGTCGTTTCGGATTCGTGCTCTGCGCCGTGGCCCTCATCTGGCTCGCCTTCGTCGTCCGTAACGACTGGAGCTCGATCCCGGTGCTCTTCGGCCTGGTCGTGTTCGGCATCGGTCAGGGATCGCTCGTGACATTGCTGTTCAACGTCCTGGTTACGGCCTCGCCCAAGGAACTCGCCGGCGACGTCGGATCGCTGCGTGGTACCACGAACAATCTCGCATCCGCCTTGGGCACCGCCGTTGCCGGGGCCCTGCTCGTGGGCCTGTTGAGCTCGGCGGTCATGCGCCAGCTCGCGGAGAATCCGACCCTGCCGATCGATATCCAGTCGCAGGTCAATCTCGACAGCATCACTTTTGTGAGCAATGAGCAGCTCGAGACGATCGTTGCAGGCACCACCGCCACACCGGAGCAGAAGGCCGAGGCCCTTCGCATCAACACCGAGTCCCGGCTGCTGGCGCTCAAGATCGGTCTCCTGATCATGGCGGGGCTTGCGCTTTTGACGATACTGCCGGCCGGCAGACTGCCCGCTTATCGGCCGGGCGAGATCCCCGAAAAACTGAACGGTGGCTGAAGAATCAGCTCACAGCGTGCTCTTATGGATCTTCGGTTTTGGCGGGAGCGCCCGCGGACAGCAATGCCGCGAGCCAGCGACTGGACGGCTCTTGCGCGCAATAGATGACGAAGGCGATGAGGATGGGCACGCCGATGAAGGCGCCCGCCAGGCCCCACAGGAAGGTCCAGAAGAACACCGCGAAGATGACCGCGAAGGGCGATATTTTCAGCGAGGCGCCGGAGAGCAGCGGCTCGAAATAACTGCCGATGACGAATTGGATGATATTGAGGCTGATGAAGACGATCACCGCCATCTGCCAGGATTCGAACTGGGCGATGGCGAACAGCGTCGGAAACAGCGTGGCGATCAGCGGTCCGAGAAAGGGTATGTAGTTCAGCGCCAGCGCGATCGCGCCCCAGGCTGCGGCGAGCTCGAGCCCGGCGAGGAGCGCGAAGCCCCAAACGACGAAGCCCGTCAGCACGCTGGCCAAGCTGCGCACCACCATGAAGCGGCGCAGCTTGTGACCGATCTCCCGGTTTGCCCGCAACATCTTCTCGCCGAACGGTTGAACACCCGGCTGGCGCAGGCGCGCGTTGAAGTCGTCGACCTCGAGCAGCCCCAGCATGACGAAGATGAGCACGAGGACGGCGAAGCCGGTAAAGCTGTTGAGCCGGCCGGCGATGCCCTGAACGAAACCCAAGAGCCAGGCCACGTCGAAGCGGTCGGTGATGGGGCCGACGACGGCAATGCCGTGCTCCTCCAGCCAGGCGACCCAGTCGCGATAGATCGTCTGAAATCGGCCGGCATTGAGGAAAAGCCATTGCGCGAGCTTGCCGAACCCCCAGGCGCTCAGCGAGCCGACCGCGCCGATCACGAAAATCGTGCCGCTGAGCGTGATCAGCAAAGCGATCAGTTTCGGCATCCGCCGCTGCAGTGCCGCCTGGAGCGGCCAGACCAGGGCAATCACGAACAGCGCGAAAGCCAGTGGCACGAAAAACGATTGGGCGAAATAGAGCAGCGCTATGACGAGAATTGCGGTCGCCAAACGGCCGATCATCGGGCGATCGCTCATGAATTACCCCTAAAGGCCGCCAGGGAGCCGCGGTGACGGCCGACTCGCGATTTCATAGTATGAAACATTCCTTTGAGTCCCAAGCGGAAATGATGGTTAAGAGGATGCCTGGATGAAGAGAAACTGGCTTGTCAGGCTCTGGTACTCGCTGTCGGCCGGTGGCCTGCTCCTCGGAACGCTGTTCTTTGCCGCGTCGCTGACGCCGACACTGCTGCCGCGGACCTTCCTGACCCAGGGCGCGCTTTCGGGATGTTCTCTGGCCGTTGGCTACGGCATCGGCGTGTTCGGCCGCTGGTTGTGGACCTATTTGGAACTGCCCAGGCCGCAGGCTCGTGCCTTGCGCGTCGCCAAGCTCACAGCGATCATCATCTGCGCGGTCGTCGCGGTCTCGTTTCTCTGGCGAGCGGCACAATGGCAGAATTCGATCCGTGAGCTGATGGGTCTCGAACCCGTCGCGAGCGCGCAACCGCTCGAGGTCGGGCTGATCGCGCTGGCAACCTTCATCGTCCTGCTTGCATTGGCGCGCCTCTTCAAGCTGACCTTGAGCTTCATATCGGCAAAAGGCCGGCGCTTCGTGCCGCGGCGGGTGTCGAATGTCATCGGCTTCGTTGCAGCGGTCGCGCTGTTCTGGTCGGTTATCAATGGTGTTCTCCTCCGTGCCGCGCTGCACATGGCGGATTCGTCGTACCAGCAATTTGACGCCCTGATCGAACCGGAGACGGAGCAACCTTCCGATCCCCTCAAGACGGGAAGCAGCGCCTCATTGCTTGACTGGGAAGAGCTCGGGCGCGCCGGGCGTGAGTTCGTCTCTTCGGGGCCCAACGCCCGGGACATAGGCGCCTTTTCGGGCAAGGAAGCGCTCGAGCCCATTCGTGTCTATGCCGGGCTGCGATCCGCGGAGACGCCGGAACAGCGGGCGAAGCTCGCATTCGAGGAGTTCAAGCGCGTCGGCGGCTTTAAACGCGCCGTCATCATCGTGGTGACGCCGACCGGATCGGGCTGGATCGATCCGCCGGCGATGGACAGTATCGAATACCTGCATAGTGGCGACGTGGCGAGCATTGCCGTGCAGTATTCCTATCTCGCAAGCTGGCTGTCCCTGCTGACGGAGCCCGGTTATGGCGCTGACGCCGCGCGTGCCCTTTTCAAGGAAATCTACGGCTACTGGACGACGCTTCCCAGGGACAGTCGGCCACGGCTCTATCTCTACGGGCTCAGTCTCGGCGCGATGAACTCCGAGCAGTCGACCGATCTGATCGAGGTGCTCGGCGATCCCTATAACGGCGCGCTGTGGAGCGGCCCGCCCTATACCAGCCGGATCTGGAGGTGGATCACCGCCAACCGGAATCCGGACTCGCCCGCCTGGCTGCCGCGATTTCGCGATGGGTCATTCGTCCGGTTCATGAACCAGGACGGCGCTGCCATTGCGCAAGGCTCCGCCTGGGGGCCGATGCGGATCGTTTATCTTCAATATGCCAGCGACCCGGTTACCTTTTTCGACTATCACGACCTCTACCGCGCGCCGGCCTGGATGTCGTCGCCACGGGGCCCCGACGTCTCGCCGCAACTGCGGTGGTATCCGGTCGTGACCTTCCTTCAACTCGTGCTGGACATGGCCATGGCGACCACGACGCCGATCGGCCACGGCCATGTCTACGCCGCGGAGCATTACATCGACGCCTGGATGGCCGTGACGGATGTTGGCAACTGGTCGCCTGAGGACGTAGCGCGACTGAAGCGGCATTTGGCGAAGACGCCATGAGCGGGCGCCCTACTCAGACGACCCGCTCAACTCCCTGCGAGCACCTTCAAGATTCGCGCGCCGGGACGTCCCGTCGGCTTCAATCCGGCCTTCTTCTCGGCTTCCTTGATCGCGGCGGCCGTGAGCGGGCCCATCCGTCCGTCGGCCTCGCCCTTATAGAGACCTTGCGCGATCAACAGTTCCTGCAGGCGCTTGCGCTCGGCGCGCGATAAGCCCGGATCATTGGTCGGCCAGGCGGTCTTCAAGGCGCCCTTGCCGCTGAGGCGGTCGGAGAGATGCGAAATGGCGAGCGCATAGGATTCCGCCGCATTGTAGGAATAGAGCGCGTCGAAATTGCGCGACACCAGGAAGGCCGGCCCGCTCTTGCCTGCCGGCCGGAGCAGCCCATAGGAGCCCGATCTGGGCAACGCCCTGCCATCGGCGCGCGTGATGCCGCGCTTGGCCCAGGCGGCGATCGATGCTTTGCGCGAGCGCCCCGTCGGCCCCTTATAGGAACTTGGGACCCTCACCTCGAAGCCCCAGGGCAGGCCTGAGCGCCAGCCGGCTTTCTTGAGGAAATTGGCGCTCGAGGCGAGCGCGTCCGGAACCGAGTTGATCGTGTCGCGCCGCCCGTCGCGGTCGAAGTCGACGGCGAGTCTGCGATAGGTCGAAGGCATGAACTGCGTATGGCCGAAGGCGCCCGCCCAGGACCCGTGCAGGTCCTGAAGCTTCACATCGCCGGCGCCCACGATCTTCAGCGCATGGATGAGTTCGCCCTTGAACATCCCCGGACGGCGTCCCGCGCAAGCGAGGCTCGCAAAGGCCTGCGGCAGGAAGAAATCGCCCTCGATCTTGCCATAGTCGCTCTCGACGCCCCAAAGTGCGGCGAGGACGAACCGGTCGACGCCATAGGCCTTCTCGATGGCGCGGAGGGTCTTCTCCTCGACCTCCATCATCTGCTTGCCGTCGGCAATGCGCGCCGGATCGACCAGAAAGGCCATATAGTCCCAGATCGCCAGGCGGTATTCGGGCTGGTTGCGCGAGAAGCGCACCACCTTCTCGTCGAACTTGATGTCGCGAAAGGCGGCATCGGCGATATCGGCTTTGACGCCGGCCTTGATGACGTCGCCCCGAAGGCGCTTCACGCAGGCCTCGAAGGAGGCGGCGCCCGCCGATGGGGCGGCGAGGGTCGCGGCCATGGCCATCGTCAGGGCAGAAATCCAAAGCCTGAAACTGCAAATCATGCGGGCAATCCTGAAAGTCAGTGTTACGCTCCATCGCCCCCGATATGCGTCGTATTCGCCCCCGCCGATCCGATTCTGCCCCAATTGTTCCCTACCAAACAGGGAAAGACGACAAAGATGGGGCAGAAAATCGGCCCGGCCGTCCTGCCCGGAACCTTCGCATCCTCCAATGGTTGCAAGGGTGTACTGCTCGCCGCCCGCGCGAGCTCTCCATTCTCAGCAAAGGAGGCCTGCCATGGCCGTGAAGCCCATTCCTGAAGGATTTCACAGTGTAACCCCCTATCTGACTGTTCGCGGGGTCGACAAGATCATCGACTTCCTCCGCAAGGCTTTCGATGCGCAAGTCTCGCATGAGCCGATCAAGCGCCCGGACGGCAAGATCATGCATGCGCAGGTCAAGATCGGCGATTCATGCGTGATGCTTGGTGAGGAAAGCGAGCAGGCCAAGGCGACGGCATCCACTCTTTACCTCTATGTTCCGGACGTGGACCGGGTCTATCAGCAGGCGGTTAGAGCCGGAGGCCAATCGGTGATGGAGCCTGCCGACATGTTCTATGGCGACCGCTGCGGCGGGGTGAAGGATCAATCGGGCAACAGCTGGATGGTCGCGACCCACAAGGAAGACGTGGCGCTGCCCGAGCTGCAGAAGCGGGCCAATGAATTCATGAAGCAGCAGGGCAAGGCCGCCTGAGCCGATAGGCGCACGGACCGTCCAAAAATGCTCAGCTGACATATCCTCTGGGATACATTGAATCCGCCGTTCGTCGGGCCATAGAATGCGGACGATGCGCCGCTTTCCTCTATCCCAGAACGTGCTGACCATTGCTGCTGCCATCACGGGCAGCAGTGCCGTGATGCTGGGCGAGAGCGTGGTTTCGCTGGCGCTGCCCAGCATCGGCAAGACATTGAACGTGCCCTTCGCCAGCCTGCAATGGGTGGCCGACGGCTACAATCTGACACTTGCCTCATGCATTCTCTTTGGCGGGTCGCTCGGCGATGTCCTGGGCTTGAGGCGCGTCTATCTGTGGAGCGCCTGCGCGTTTCTGGCTCTCTCCCTCCTTTGCGCCCTGGCCTGGAGCGGCCTCACCCTCATCCTGTTTCGTGCGGTGCTCGGGATCGCCGGAGCGCTTCTCACACCGGTGAGCCTTGCCGTCCTCAATGCGCAACTGCCGAAGGACCTGCGCACGCGGGCTGTCGCTTATTGGACGGCGGCGACCTCGATCGTACTGGCGCTTGGCCCTCTGGTCGGCGGCTATCTCGTCGATGTGTTTTCGTGGCGCGCGATATTCCTGTTCAACGTGCCGCTCGCCCTCATTGCGCTCGCATTGGGCTACTCTGCCTTGAAGGACGCTCCGATGCGCAAAGACTTGCGGATCGACTGGGCCGGCGCCATCCTGGCCTTCCTCTTCCTTGCCGGCATCACCTTCGGACTGATCGAAGGGCCCGCCAATGACTGGCCGGTGCTGGCCATCGCCGCGATCGCAGGCGGCGTGGTGTGCTTTTTCGCCTTCATCTGGTGGGAGCGGCGTGCGTCGCGTCCGCTGGTCGATTTCGCGCTCTTCCGCAATCGGAATTTCTCGGCCACCAATGCCGCGACCTTGCTCCTCTATGCCGCGTTTGGCGGCTTCGGATTCCTGTTCTCGTACTTCCTGCAAACTGTCTCCGGCTTTTCGGCGACCGCGGCGGGTGCCGCCTTCCTGCCGGTCTCGGCGATGCTGGGCGTCGCGTCCGGCCAGGTCGGAAGCTACGCCGCGCGCTTTGGCCCGCGCTGGTTCATGGGCCTGGGTCCCTTCTTCTGTGCCGCGGGCATGGTGATGCTCCTGCCCTTGGGACCTCAGACGACCTATCTCACCGGTGTGCTGCCGGGCATCGTGCTGTTCGGCATCGGACTGACACTCACCGTGGCGCCCTTGACCGCGACGGCTCTCAATTCGGCGCCGGACGAGAAATCAGGCATCGCGTCTGCCATCAACAACGGATTGGCGTCCGCAGGCCCTCTCATCGCTATCGCCTTGCTCGGGCTTGGCGGACTCGAGCATGCCTATCTTCTCGGCGTGTGGATATGCGTGGTGCTTGCAGTGCTTGCCGGGCTGGTTTCCCTGACCTTTGTCCGTAAAGCCAGCGCGTGACCTCAGCGCCAGCCGAGCGCCGGGGCGACATGCTTCAGGATCGCCTCGATGACATGCGCATTGTACTCGACGCCGAGCTGATTGGGCACGGTGAGGAGCAGCGTGTCGGCCGCGGCGATCGCCTCGTCCTGCTTCAATTGCTCGATGAGGACGTCGGGCTCGGCGGCATAGGTGCGGCCGAAGACGGCGCGCCGTTCGGGCTCGATATAGCCGAAATGGTCCCGGCTCTCGCTGCCGCCGAAATAGGCGCGGTCGCGCTCATCGACAATCGCGAAAATGCTGCGGCTCACCGACACGCGGGGCTCGCGCTTGTGTCCGGCTTCCGTCCAGGCCGCGCGAAAGGCGCTGATCTGCTTGGCCTGCTGGATATGCAGCGGCTCGCCGCCCTCGTCGAATTTGAGCGTCGAGCTTTGCAGATTCATGCCAAGCTTCGCCGCCCACTGCGCCGTGGCGTTGGTGGCGGCCCCCCACCAGATCCGCTCACGCAAGCCTTCCGAGTGAGGCTCGACCCGCAACAGGCCGGGCGGGTTGGGAAACATCGGCTGCGGATTGGGTTGGGCAAATCCCTCGCCCTTCAGCAATTCGAGAAAGACTTCCGCATGATGGCGGGCCATGTCGGCATCGCTCTTGCCCTCGGGCGGGACGTAACCGAAATAGCGCCAGCCATCGATGACCTGCTCCGGCGATCCGCGGCTGATGCCGAGCTGCAGCCGGCCGCCGGCAATGAGGTCGGCCGAGCCCGCATCCTCGATCATATAGAACGGGTTCTCATATCGCATGTCGATGACCGCCGTTCCGATCTCGATGCGCTTCGTCCGGGCGCCCACGGCGGCGAGCAGCGGAAAGGGCGAGCCGAGCTGGCGGGCGAAATGATGCACGCGGAAATAAGCGCCGTCGGCGCCCAGTTCCTCGGCGGCGACCGCCAGGTCGATGGATTGCAACAAGGCGTCCGCCGCCGTCCGCGTCCGCGACTGGAGCGAGGGTGACCAATGCCCGAAGGAGAGAAAGCCGATTTTTTTCATGGAGAGAGGTATGTAGTGCGCGCTCCTGCGGCTTCAATAGGAGAAACGACGCAGGCTCACGTCAGCGGCTTGAGCTCGCCTAGCATCGTCGGGACGAACTCCGATACGGTCGGGTGGATATGCATCGCCCGCTGCATCACCGTATAAGGCGCCTTGGCATACATCAGGTCGAGAATGGAGTGGATCACCTCATCGCCGCCCGTTCCCAGGATCGAAGCCCCCAGGAACTGATTCGTCTCGCGGTCGATGAGGACCTTCATGAAGCCCAGCGTTTCGCTCTTTTCAAACGCCCGGCCGACATCCTCCATCGCCATCGTCGCGATCAATGCCGGCTTCCCTGATTTCCTCACCTGGGCTTCGGTAAGCCCGACGCGGCCGAGCGGCGGATCGATATAGAGATTATAGGCCGGGATGCGATCGCTCACGCGCCGCGGGTCGTTGTCGAGCAGATTGGCCGCGACGATCTCGAAGTCGTTCCAGGCGGTGTGGGTGAAGGCGCCCCGGCCGTTGCAATCGCCCATCGCCCAGATGCCCGGCACATTCGTGCGCAGCTCGTCATCGACCTTGATGTAACCCTTCTCATCCACGGCAACCGAGGCCTTGTCCAGTCCGAGGTCGTCGGTATTGGGACGCCGCCCGACGGCCAGCAGAAGATGGCTGCCCGCCACCTCGGGCGCTCCTTGCGTACATTCGACGCTGGCGGTGATGTCGTTGCCGCGTCTTCCGACAGCGAGGCATTGCGCGTTGAGGCGTATGCTGATCCCCTCGCGCTCCAGAACGTCATGGATAGCTGAGGAAACGTCCTCGTCCTCGCGCGGCACGAGGCGGGACGACATTTCGATCACCGTAACTTCACTGCCGAACCGGCGATAAACTTGAGCAAATTCGAGGCCGATATAGCTGCCCCCGACGACGATCAGGTGGCGCGGCAGGACATCGAGCTTCAGGATCGAGCTGTTGGTGAGATAGTCGACCTCGTCGAGCCCGGGCATGTCGGGCACCGATGCGCGGCCGCCGACATTGATGAAAATCTTGTCGGCGCTGAGCACCTCGTTTCCGACCGCGACCTCGCGCGATGACACGAAGCGGGCATGATCGTGATAGACGGTGCAGCGCTCGGTGTTCCGCAGGGACTTTTCGACGCCCTTGGTCGAAGGCGTGAATATCGCCTCCATGCGCGCCTTGACCCGCTTCATGTCGACGGTGACCGGCCCGCCGATATCCACGCCGAATTCGGCGGCGCGGCGCGCCATGTGGGCGGCATAGGCGCTCGCCACCAGGGCCTTGGTCGGCGTGCAGCCGGTATTGACGCAGGTCCCGCCGAAATGCTTTCGCTCGACGATCGCAACCGTCGTTCCCGATTCCGCGAGGCGCTTGGCCAGCGACGGCCCTGCCTGCCCTGTGCCGATGACGATGGCGTCATATTTTTTCATCTGGTCCCTCGCGGAAGCCCCAGCCTATATCAGCTTCGATGAGCATGCCAGTTCTGGTACCAAGCGCTATGATCTCCCGGCGACGGCCCGAGGATCATTCATGCAAGGAAAGCAATGCGATGAAAAGGCTCAAATTGCAGATGCAGGTCAGCGCCGACGGCTTTGACGCGAGCGGCCCCGCTGACGACAAGGCCTGGAGCGAGATGGAGCCCCATTCCCGCGACCTCCTCGATGGCGCCGACACGATCGTTATCGGCCGGAAAACCGCGGTCGACTTCATTCCCTATTGGGACGAGAAGGCGACGCAGCGCGAGGATCCCTGGCACGAGATCGCCAGGCGCATCGCCGAAGCAAGGAAGGTCGTCTTTTCCAAGACGCTCGCCAAGTCCGAATGGACCAACACCGATGTCGAGAACGGAGACCTCGCCGAAGCGATCGGGCGGCTCAAAAGCACGGCCGGGAAGGACATCATCGTTTATGGTGGCGTCTCCTTCGTTTCCGCCCTGGTCAAGTCGAGGCTGATCGATGAGTTTCATCTGTTCGTCAATCCTATCGCCCTGGGTGCGGGGAAAAGCATATTTGCCGGCCTCGACGAAGCGCAGCGGCTCAGGCTGAAAAAGTCGGTCGCCTACACCAGCGGGGTCGTGCTGTTGAATTACGAAGCTTTCCCCGCCGAATAGCGTTCGAAGGCCGGCAGCTCATGGACATGCGCCATCCATCCGATGCGCTCTGCGGTCTGGATATGAGCCCGGGCCGGCACGGCGTCCGGATTGTCGAAGCTGGCGCTCCTGATATTGATGCGCCCGGCCAAGATTTTCTCATTGGTATAGAAGAGGCCGGTGCCGCAATCGGGGCAGAAATGCCGCCGGCCGTGTTCGGAGGAGCCGTAGGTCTTCGCCCTGCCCTTCGTCACCTTGAAGGCCGCAAGCGGATACATCGCCCAGCCGACCATGGGCGCTCCGGCGCTGCGCCGGCAATCGGCGCAATGGCACAGCGCATGCGTCAGTGCTTCGCCTTCTGCTTCGTAGCGAATTGCGCCACAGTGACAGCCGCCGGTGATTGCCATGTCGTCGCTCCTCTTTGCCGTCAGATGGGCAATCTAGGATCCGGCGAGCGGCCGCGCCAGGGGATCCCGAAAGACTGGAGATCATATGTTCATCGTCATTTTCGAGGTGCAGCCCAAGCCCGATCGCTTCGATGACTATCTCGCCTTGGCCAAGCAGTTGAAGCCGAAGCTCGAGGCCATGGAAGGCTTCATCGACAATGAGCGCTTCAGGAGCAAGCGCGATGATGGCCGCTTATTGTCCTTGTCGACCTGGCGCGACGAGAAGGCGGTCGTCAGATGGCGCACGCAAAGCGAGCATCACGCCGTCCAGGAAAAGGGACGCTTCGAGATTTTTGCGGATTATCATTTGCGCATCGGCGAGATCACCGCCGATACGGCGCCGCCCGATGGTCTGGCTGTCACGGAGAGTCGCTTCGACGAGACGGAAATCGGCAAGGCCAAGGCAGCGACCATCACCGAACTGACGCCGGCCGGAGATGAGGCGCTCGACCCAGTGCTTGCCCGGCTCGGCCTTGCGCCGGCGCAGCAAGGGATCGTCGCACTCGAGGTGTTCGAGAGCATCTACAAACGCGGCAAGCTCGCCCTCCTGGCGTCCTGGATGGATGCCGAAGCCGCCTCCGCCTGGTCGCCGCCGAAGCCCCTATCCGTCGCATCGATCCGGCACCGGCAGGTGCGGATCATTCGCGACTACGGCATGTTCGAGCGCCGCGAAGCCCCGCAATTCTATCCGGATGTCAAGACTTGAGGCCTAATCTCCGCGTTCAGGTGAACCTATCCTTCAGCGCGATAGCAACGAAGTCCCGGAACAGCCGATCATGGTCCGATATGACCGGTGACAACACCCGGCGTCTTTCGGCGCCGCGATTACGCTTTCGGAGCACGCCATGCATGTCGGGAAATCCTATCGCGCGCGCGAATTTCTGTCCTGGTCGCGCCGAAGCCTGTTCGCGCTCCTGATCGTCAGCACGGCCTCGGTGCTGCTCTATCGCCTTGTGGGCTTCAAGGGGCTGTCGCTGCCGTGGTCGGTCATCCTGCTCCTGGGAACGACCGTCACCCTCGTCGCGGCATTCAAGAACACCCAGACCTACAGCCGCAGCCTCGAGGCGCAGCAGGCCTGGTCGGCCATCTCGACGAGCAGCCGCCTGTGGGGGGCGCTGTGCCGCGATTTCCTCAACCCGGAGGCGGCACGAAAGCTCATCTACCGCCACATCGCCTGGCTCACGGCCTTGCGCTTCGCCTTGCGCAGCCCAAAGCCCTGGGAGACCGTCGATCGGAAAGCCAATGCCGAGTTCAAGCGGCACTACTATGTCCTCGAGCAGGAAACCCGGCTGCAGGACGAACTCACAAGCAGCGTTTCGGGCGAGGACGCGCAGACCATCTTGGGCGCCGCGAATCCCGCCGCCCGCGCCTTGCAGCTGCAAGGCACAGATCTGAAAGCGCTGCTCGATCAGGGCGCCTTGTCGGTCCAGTCCTATCTCGAGATGCTGAAGGTCCTGCGCGAGCTCTATGATCAGCAATCGCGCAGCGAGCGCATCAAGAACTTCCCTTATCCAAGGCAATATGCGGTGGTGAGCGCCATGTTCGTCACCATCTTCTGCTTTCTGCTGCCCTTTGGGATGATCGGCCAACTCGCCGGCCTCGATGCCGAGATCGAGGGCGTCATGAAGGGGAACATGGTGTGGCTGGTCGTTCCGCTCAGCATGCTCATCGGCTGGATGTACGCCTCGCTGGATCAGGTCGGAGAGAGCACGTCCAACCCCTTCGAGGGCGGCGCCAATGACGTGCCGATTTCCCAGATCAGCCGCCAGATCGAGATCGAGCTGCGCGAGCTCTTGGGCGAGAACGACCTGCCCGCGCCCTTGCAGCCCGCCAACGGCATCGTGACGTAACGCTATGGTCTCATGAGGCTCCGCTAGCTTCGCCTCATTAGGAACCTATTGGTCAGCGCCTCCATTACCGCAAGATGCTTCGCTGGTTCTCGAATGGAGGACGCAATGGCTTCCGCGCAGTCAGAGGTTACCGCACTCTTGGACAATCGCGTTGAGGCCTGCCGGGCAAAGGACATTGATCGCCTCATGTCGCTCTACTCCTCCGACATTGTCTATTTCGACTGTGTGCCCCCGCTTCAAGGCTTCATTGGTTCCGCTGCCGTGCGGGGTAATTTCCTGCGCTGGTTCGATGAATATGAAGGCCCGATCGGCCTGGAAACCCGCGACATGGATATTGCGCTGAGCGGGGATGTCGCCTTTGCCCATATGCTCAACCTGGATCAAGGAAACCTCCATTTGGCAAAGGCCGGGCTTCAAGAAGCCTGGGTGCGCTCGACCGTTTGCTGTCAACGATCGTCCCGCGGATGGCTGATCACGCACGAGCATGTCTCATGGCCGTTCGAGTTCAACAAGAAGGGCGGGAATGTGGTCATGAAGCTTGCCGCCTGACATCGCGGGTTGGGAATGCCACACGACACGCCGCCGATGGAGTTGACACCTTTCGCAGCCTGAGGCATCATGACAGCAATTTTTCTGGCATCGTGATGTATCATGCGAACCACTGTCACACTGGATCCGGACGTTGAGTCAATGCTGCGCAAAGAGGTGCAGAAGCGCGGTGAACCGTTCAAACAGGTATTGAACAACGCGATTCGCGCCGGACTGCGCGGTACAAAGCGGCGCGGCGAAGCGTTCGAACCCCTCACCTTCGATATGGGCCAGCCGCGGTTGGACCTCACCAAGGCTGGCGCGCTCGCCGCCGAGCTGGAGGATGAAGAACTCATCAGTCGGTACCGGCGCAGCCGATGATCTTGCCGGACGTCAATGTACTTCTCTACGTCGTCAACAGTTCTAGCGACCAGCATGCGGTTGCGTTGAGAGCCCTGCGGCAGGGTTTCGATGATCCACGCGGCGTTGCCTTTGCGTGGACGGCGCTTCTGGCGTTTTTGCGTCTCGCCACGCGCCGGGGCATCTTTCCGAGGCCTTTGTCGATAGAGGACGCCCTGCATGTCATCGAGCGTTGGCTTGGACATCCCCAGGCACAAGTCATACATCCGGGAGACCGGCACGCCGAGATTCTTGGGCGATTGCTGAAGTCTGCTGGCACCGCCGGCAATCTGACGACGGATGCACATCTTGCCGCGCTGGCGATCGAGCACGGAGCGGCGGTCTTGAGCTTCGATCGTGACTTCGCACGTTTCGACGGCGTGCAATGGACGCTGCCTTCCGCTGACTGACCGCCACATTCTCAGTAGCACCAAAAGAGCCAACGTGATGATACGTTAGAGACTGCTGTTCCCCCCAATGCGCGGGATCAGCCCTTTGACGGCTTCAGCGCCTCATGCGCCGCCAGGAAGGCTTGGCGGCCTGCCGGCGTCCCGCAATAGACGGTGACATGGATCAACGCTTCCTTGATCTCGTCGACCGTCACACCGTTCGAGACGGCAGCCTTCGTGTAGATGCCCAGCTCTTGAAAGCGGCCCAGCCCGGCGAGGATGCCGAGCGTCAGAATAAACCGCGTCCTCTGGTCAAGTCCGGGACGGCTCCACGCATAGCCCCAGGCCAATTCGGTAACGGCGCGCTGAAACGTCATCATGAAGTCATCAGCGCCCGCAAAGTTCGCGTCCAGATATTCGGACCCGAGCACTTGCCTGCGCTTCTCGAGGCCCTTCTCAAACAACTCGTTGTTCGCCATCGCCTGCGCTCCTCCGTCTTCGCCCCGGATCGCATTTGAGGCGATATTGCTTCACGACTCAAGGCATCGTTCCCCAGGGGGACCTGGAGCCGGTTCGTCGGACGGTATAGACTGTCCGGCAGCGAAGTCGGTTGAGGAGTGCCCGCCGTCATGAAGCCCATGGAGGAAAGGCATCTCGCGGTTCTGCGCAAACACATGGTCGAGATGATCGAGATTCTTGCCGATCTCGCCAGCGAGGATATCGGCAAGGCAGCGCTCGATGAACGGGTGATGGCCGTGATGCATGAGGTGCCGCGGCATCTCTTCGTGCCGGACCAGGTGGCGCCTTATGCCTATCAGGACATGCCGCTGCCGATCGGCTTCGACAAGACCATCTCGCAACCCTTCATGGTGGCTCTCATGACCGACCTGCTGGCGCCTCAGCCGCACGACGCCGTGCTCGAGATCGGCACCGGCTTCGGCTATCAGACCGCGATCCTCGCGGAGCTTGCGCGCCAGGTCTGGAGCGTCGAGATCATCGAGGAATTTGCCAGCGGTGCCGTGGCCCTTCTCGAGGCCCTGGGCTACGCCAATGTCGGCATTCGTGTCGGCGACGGGTCGCGCGGCTGGCCCGAGCATGCCCCCTTCGACAAGATCATGGTCACGGTGGCGGCCGAGCGCACGCCTCAGGCTTTGCTCGAGCAGCTCAAGCCCGGCGGGCGGATGGTGTTGCCTGTCGGCGCCGAAGAGGCACAGGTCCTGACCGTCATCGACAAGGACGCGACCGGAAAGCTTGCCGAGCGAAAACTCATCCCCGTCCGGTTCAGCCCGCTCGAAACGGTCTAGAGCATCGGCGTGCGGTTTTCGATAAGCCGATGCCAAAAAAAAGAGGTAGACGCCAACGGATCGCGAAGATGAAAAAGAGTCAATCCTGGCTCCGTAACGAAAGTGGCAGCGCGCTCGTAAGTGCTGGTAGGTTCAGTATCGAAACTCTCCCTCAAAGGAAGCAAAAGTCATGAACAGGCGCATGTTTTCGGCCGGTCTCGTCGCCGGCGCCGCCGCTTCGCTGATCTCAACCCGCGGCATGGCCGCCGCCACTTCTCAGACCGCGGCCCGCAATGTCGTTCTCGTGCACGGCCTCTTTGCTGACGGATCATGCTGGTCCGAGGTGATCGCCCGGCTGCAATCGGCGGGGATCAATGCGACATCGGTGCAGAACCCGCTGACGACGCTTGCCGAAGCCGTGGCTGCGGCGAAACGCGTGCTGGCGCGGCAGGATGGTCCCACGGTCCTGGTCGGGCATTCCTTTGCCGGGATAATCGTCACCGAGGCCGGCATGCATCCGAATGTCTCGGCACTCGTCTATGTGGCGGCGCGCGCGCCGGATGCGGGCGAAGATTATGCAGCGCTCGCCAAGACATTTCCCGCACCCCCGGCATCCGCCGGCATCGTCTTCGATGGCGATGAAGGGCGGCTCAGCGAGGAGGCATTCTTGCGCGATTTCGCGGGCGACCTGCCGGAAGCGAAGGCCAAGGTGCTCTATGCGGTTCAGGAACCCTTCCAGAAAGCCCTCCTCACAGGCAAGACGAGTGAGGCCGCATGGCGTTCGAAGCCCGCCTTCTATGCCGTCTCGACGGAGGACCGCACGATCAATCCCGATCTCCAGCGCTTCATGGCGAAGCGCATGGCGGCCCGGACCATCGAAGTGAAGTCGAGCCACCTGTCGCTCATCTCCCATCCCGACGAGATCACCCGGCTGATCCTGGAAGCCGCCGGACAAGCGGCCTAGCCTATGGCGACACCAAGCCTTACCTTTGTCCTGGTCCATGGGGCCTGGCATGGCGGCTGGTGCTGGGCGCGGGTCGCCGAGCGGCTTCGTGGGGCGGGTCATCGTGTCCTGACACCGACGCTGACCGGTCATGGCGAGCGCGCTCATCTGCTGACGCCCGAAGTGGGCCTCGATACCTTTATTCAGGACATCATCGCCGCTCTCGAAACGGACGAGGTGACCGACGCCGTTCTGGTGGGTCACAGCCTGGCCGGTGGGCCGATCACGGGTGCTGCAGACCGGGTGCCGGAGCGGATCGCGCATCTTATCTATCTCGACGCGGCCTTGCCGCAGGATGGCGAGAGCGTGTTCAGCCGCTACGCGCCTGAGATCGTGGCGGAGCGGCGCAAGCTGGCGCAGGAAACGAGCGGCGGGCTGACCTTGCCGGCGCCGCCTCCCGCCAGTTTCGGCGTCACGGCAAAGGAAGACGCCGCATGGTTGGCGCACAATCTCAGGCCCGAGCCGTTCCGGGGATTCGAGGACAGGCTGCATCTCCAGCACCCTTTCGGCAACGGACGCAAGATCACCTACATCGCCTGCGTGAAGCCCACCTACCCTCCCGCCGCACCGGCGCACGACCACGCCCGCCGCCAGCCGGGCTGGCAGTATCTGGAGCTCGCCACCGGCCATGACGCCATGATCCTTGCCCCTGTCGAACTCTCGGACATGCTGCGGCACATGGCGTCGTGAGTTATCCTTCCATTGACTGGAAGGATAACTCTTAAAATTACCGGCTGCTCACAGAAATTGAAAAGGTGCATCCTTTGTGCATCGGCAAATTGAACGCCGTTCGAAAGGAGAAATGCAATGACCACGCTCATCAAAACCCTCGCCGCCATCGCGGCCGGCACCGTGCTGATCACCAACGCCTTTGCCCAAGACGCGACCCCCAGCGCCCGGGACATCCGCGGCCCCACACCCTATCTCGCAATCGAGAACGAGCCCGCACCCAAGCTGATCGTCGATCCCCCGCTGGCGGAAGGACTGGCAATCGGCGTCTTCTGGGCCCAGTACCGGGTCGAGAATTTGCGCATCGCTCCCGTGTTTGGAGAAGGTGCGCTTCAGGTGTCTCCGCGCATCGGGCATCTGCATGTCAGCGTCGACGACCTTCCCTGGTGGTGGGCGGATGCAAGCGACAACAACACGGTCGACATCGCGGGATTTGCGCCTGGCCCGCACAAGGTGAAGATCGGATTGGTCGACGCCAATCACAACCCCATCCCGGGACAGCTGGTGACGGTGAACTTCACGGTGCCGGACTCGGCGCCGAAGCATGCTCATCCCACGAACTGACTCGTGAGCGGCGTGCAGCGAGTGTTTGTACCGGGCACGGTTGAGATCTCATCCGCGCCCGGACCGATTCACTGCCGCAGCGTCTTCCATGGCGCGTCGCTGGCGACATCGACCAGCTCGTACCCGGCTGGTCCGACACAGGGTCCGAGGATGGCGGCGAGCTTCACGGGCTCCCCGCTCGTGTTGAACGAGGCGTGCACGACGTCGGCCGGAATGAAGGCGCAATCGCCCGGGCCAAGCATGCGCTTCTCGCGATCGATCCACTGCTCGACCCTTCCCGCGATAACCAGGATCACTTCTTCCTGATCGGGATGCTTGTGGAAATTATGCCCCTGGCCCGGACCGAGATTGACATCGATCACAGTGAGCTGCTTGGCCCCGGTATTGGGCGGCGTGCTGAGCCAGAAGAGCGTGCCGAAATCACCGACTTGGGGCTCGACGTCTTTCGCGATAACGAATTTTCCAGGCATTGGACTCCCATTTGCTGATTTGACTGAGTGGATCATTGGGCGGCGCGCGCTTGCTCGCAAAGCCAGGCGCGGAAATGCTGGGGTGCGGGGCGGGTGTCGTCGCTGCGCATCAGCGCGAAATGCCAGGCGGGTCCGCTCAAGACGCAAGCGAAGGGTGCGACCAGTAATCCTTCCTGCAAGAGCGGCCGGAACAAGGACGGCGACAGCAGCGCTACGCCGGCGCCCGCCAGTGCCGCATTGGCGTTGAGCTCATGCGTCGGATAATCGACGGAAGCAAAGCGCAAGCCCTGCGGGAGTTTGCATCCTGCTTCCGCGAACCAGGGCTCCCAGTCGGGATGCGGCAGAAGCGTGAAGTCGCTGAGCTCCTCGGGCGCCACGAGGCGCCGCGTTCCGAGCAGTGAAGGTGAGAGCATCGGCGTCACTTCCACTGGTGTCAGCGGATACTCCTCGAGCCCGGGCCAGCCGCCGGCGCCCGTCCTTATGGCGACGTCGAAGAGATCCGGATCACGTATGTCGGTCGAGACATCGAGCTCGATGCCGAGCGCCCCTTGCGCCGCATAGCGCGAAAGGCGCGAAGCGAGCCAGCGCGCGGCAAAGGTCGGCGGTGCGGTGACCCTGAGCAGCGGCAGTGCTGCCTGGAATTCATCGAGCGCCGCGCTGATGCCGGCCAAGGCCTCGCCCACCCGGTCGGCCAGCTGGACGGCGGCAAGCGTCGGGATGACCCGCCTTCCGGCGCGGATGAAGAGCGCCTGATCGAGTTCGGCCTCGAGGGTGCGGATGCGCAAGCTGACCGCCGCCGGCGTCAGGAACAGGCGTTCGGCGGCGCGCGCGAAGCTGCCGGCCGAGACACACGCTTCCAATATGCGCAAAGACTCCAAAGACGGCCGCATGATCAGTTTTCCTTGTGATGACGACAAGCAAAGCGCGTTTTGAGGGTGAAGCGCCCCAGCGCAGTGTCGGGCTGAAGAATAGGAGATTTGCCTTGACCCTGCAATCGCGCCACCTGCTGACACTCTTCATAGACCTTCACCCGGCGCTGGAGCTGGGGCGGACGCCCGCTGGCGGCCGGCGCATTTTTCCCGTCTCGGGCGGACATTTCGACGGCGAGCGCCTCAAAGGAAAGGTATCGCCGCTGATCGGCTCCGACCTCCTGCTCGAACGCGCCGATGGGACGTTCCAGCAGGATGTCAGACTCCTCCTCATCGCGGAGGACGAGAGCCTCATCCTCATGACCTATCGCGGCATAAGGCGTGCGTCCGCGGCCGCCTCCCTGCGTCTGGCGAAGGGCGAAGCGGTCGCGCCTTCCGAATATTACCTGCGCACGACGCCCTGTTTCGAGACCGCGGCACCCGTTCATGCCTGGCTCAACGGCATTGTCGCCGTGGCGACAGGCGAGCGCCGTCCGGGCGGCGTCACTTACGAGGTCTTTGAGATTCTCTGATGCCGCTGCAGCGATCGCTCTTCGAACTTCTGTCGATGATCTTCGGCTGGACTGACCTGCGCCTCGAGAAACGCCGCCGCCGGCTTGCGCTGCTGCGGCTGACCGACGAGCAGCTCAAGGACATCGGCCTGTCGCGCCGCGAGATCGACGGGCGGATAGATCGCCTGGATCCGCGGCATTATCGCTGAGCTGCACTCCCGCTCACCCCGGATACCAGACCCGCCGCGGGTCGCTTGGCTGACGTTGATAGTCCCAGGCGGCATCGATGAGCTTTCGCGTGTCATAGGCCGGACGCCAGCCGAGCTCGGCCTTGGCGCGAGAGTTGTCCATCCAGTTGCTGACGAAGGAGCTCCGGATCGGCTTGGCCGGAAGGCCGCGCGTCCGGGCCAGATGATCGGCGACGAGCTGATAATCGACCGGCTCGTCCATCGAGATATTGTAGAGACGCTGCCGCGCCGCCTTGGCGGTGAGCGCCAGCAGGATGGCCTCGACCAGGTCATCGACATGGACGAAGTTGCGCTTGATGGGTGTCCCGTCCATCTCCTGGAGCAGCGGCACCGCGCCACTGGCGCGGCAGGCTTCCGCTTCCTCGGGCGTCACCATGGTCTTCCACTCCGGCCCGCCGAACACATCATCGCCGAAGGAGAGCGTGTAGCGGAAATCGTCCTTCTCCATGATCCAAGGCGCTCTGAGACAGCACCAGTCGATGCCGTACTGGATGCCATATTGCTCGAGCATCACCTCTTCCAGCACTTTCGACAGCGCATAACAGCCGGGATAGGCCATATGGGGCGCATCCTCGGTGATCGGCGCCTTATGGCGGTGGAAGAAATGGCCGACCGCCGCATCACCGCCGATCAGCACGAATCTTTGGGCCTTACGGCTCAGGCGGAATTCCTCGAGCAGCCAGAACAGGCCCTTGACCGTCACGTCCATCACATCTTCGGGCGTCTCCTTGCAGGTCGCGAGATGGACGACATGGGTGACATCGCGGAGGGCCGCGCGGCAGACCTCGCGCTCGGCGATCGATCCCTTCATCACCGAGAGGATCGCCGTTTCGGGCAGCACGCGGTTATGGCACAGAGCGCGGATCTTGAGCGGCGCCGCGACCGGCCCGCGCGCCATCCGGGCAATGAGCGCCTGGCCGACCTTGCCGGTGGCCCCTGTCACCAGAACCAGCATTTTCCATCCTCCCTTTTGGGAAAGCTCAAGCGCAGAGCGAAGGAGGCGTCAAGTTCTTTTGTCTGACAAAAGAAGCATCGCCCGAGGCTCATGGCTCTCGGGCGATCGCTGCATGGGCTCACTTCTCGATCGCCGCCTGGGGCGTGTTGCGGAAGCTGATGGCCATCCGGTTATAGGCATTCATCAGGCTGATCGCGATGGTGAGATCGACCAGCTCCTTTTCCTCGAACACGGCGCGCGCCGCCGCGAAGGCTTCATCCGGCACGTTCGTGTCCGCCACGCGCGTCACCGTCTCGGCCCAGGCGAGGGCCGCCCGCTCGCGCGCGCTGAAGAGGTGGCCAGCTTCCGCCCACGCTTGGATGAGCGCCAGCTTTTCGATCTTCACACCCATCTTGGTGAGCTCGCGCGTGTGCATGTCGAGGCAATAGGCGCAGTTGTTGATCTGCGAGATGCGCTGATAGACGAGAGTGACGAGCTCGGGCTCGAGGCCGCTCTGCATGACATAGCCATAGACGGAGCCCAGAGCTTTGACGCCGCTGGGCGCGATCTGGTTGTAATCGATACGCCTGGTCATTGTTCTTCTCCTGGATGATCGGTCTATTTGAGATATCTGGTGAGGTCCTTGTCGCCGGTGTCGGCGACGAAGACGGCGAGCAGCCTGGCGGGCTTGGTCTGGCTGGCATTGCGGCTGATGGAATGGGTGGCGCCGGGGGGCTCCGACCAACTCTCGCCCGCTTTGTAGACGTGGGCTGCGCCGTCATTCACCTTGGACTCGATTGAGCCTTCGATGACATAGGCATAGACGAAGCCGGTCTTGCTGTGGACATGGGGGGCCGAGGCCGCGCCCGGCGCATAGTCGACGACGAGTGCGGTGAGCGTCTTGCCCGGGATATTGGGGATCGCCTGCTCGAAATTGGGCGTGACCTTGTCGCCCGTGTCATGGGCGGAGGCGGTGGTGACGAGCGCCAGGCCGGCAAAGGCTGCGCCGAGGATGGTTTGCTTCAACATGGTGGGTCTCCTTTCGCCCCAAGAGATGCCCCTTTTCTGGGCCTGAAAAAAGCACCAAGAAAGTACAAAAATCGTGTACTACGAACCATGGCCAAGACTTTCCAGCTAAAGCTCGATCGCTCCGCCAAGACGCCGCTCGCCGAGCAGATACGCAAGGCGATCGGCGGGGCAATCGAGAGCGGCGTGCTGGCGCCGGGGGCGCGGCTCCCCTCCTGGCAGGACCTCGCCGCCCAGCTCGGGGTCGCGCGCGGCACCGTGCGCACCGCCTATGAAAGGCTGTCCGCGGCGCAGCTCATCGTGGCCTCGCGCGCGACCGGGACCCATGTCGCCGAGCGGCCGCGCCCCCTCGCCCGCGCCGAGCCGCCGCCCGATCCCGGCTCCTTCATGGAAATGTATCAGGAGATGAACCGTGGACCGGCCGTCTTCCAGATGGGGGTGCCGGCGGCGGAGATCTTTCCGGCCACACTCTTCGCGCGCATCCGCGCCCATGCCGTGCGCGCCGAAGCGGGCGCGGCGCTCGTCTATCCGGATGCGCGCGGCGAGCTCGAGTTTCGCCGCGAGATCGCCGCCTATCTCGCCATCGCCCGCGGCATCGACTGTTCGCCGGCGCAGGTCATCATCACCTCGGGCTTCGCCGGCGGGCTCGGATTGGCGCTCCGGGCGCTCGGGCTCGAAGGCGCAAAGGCCTGGATGGAGGAGCCGGGCTTTCCCTTCACCCGCCGCGCCATCGAGCTCGCGCGCTTGTCGTTGGCCCCCATACCGGTCGATGCCGGCGGCATCGATGTCGATCACGGGCTGGCGCAGGCGCCGGACGCCAAGCTGGTGGTCGTAACGCCAGGCCAGCAGGCGCCGCTCGGTGTCACTCTGTCGCTCGAACGGCGCCTGCGCCTCCTCGATTGGACGGCGCAAGAGGGCGCGTGGGTGATCGAGGACGACTATCTGAGCGAGCTGCAGCTCAAGGGCCGCGCGGCGCCGGCGCTCGCCTCGCTCGATCGCGATGGCCGCGTCATCCATATCGGCTCGTTCAGCAAGACCATCAGCCCCACTTTGCGGCTGGGCTTCCTCGTCGCACCCCTGCCGCTCCTCTCGCGCTTTTCGGAAGTCGCGGCCTGTCTCGCGCCGGCGCCCGGTCCTTCGGTGCAGCTGGCGACCGCCGAGTTCATGCGCGATGGCCACTATATCCGCCATCTGCGGCGCACCAAGCGGGCCTATGCGGCGAAGCGCGACGCGTTGCTCGACGGCCTTCAGGCAGAGGTGAAAACTCGCGGCGTCACGATAGCGGGATTGTCGGCCATCCTGCCTTTGCCCGACGGCGTGCCGGATGTGGCCATCGCCCGCGAGACCTTTGCCTTCGGCATGGCGCCCGTCCCCTTGTCGGCCTGCTATAAGCGGCCGGCCGCGGGGCGATCGGGTCTCCTTCTCGGCATCGCGACGGTGCCGCAGAAGCATCTGGCGCGCTCCTGCGACCGTCTCATCGAGATCATCGAGCGTTTCATCTGAGCAATGGCGGCGCGGCGATCAGGCGGGCGACAGGATCACGACCTTGGTGCCGAGCTCGACGCGCTCATAGAGGTGGATCACGTCGATATTGAGGAGGCCGATGCATCCCGCCGTGACTTTCTTGCCGATCATGGAGGGTTTCAGCGTGCCGTGGATGCGGATCACCGTGTCGACCTCGCCCTGATAGAGATAGAGGGCGCGCGCGCCCATCGGATTGTCGCGGCCCCCCGGCATGCCATGGATGAATTTGGCCATGTCCGGGAATTCGGCGAGATGCTCAGGCGTCGGCACCCATACCGGCCATTTCTCCTTGCGCTTGATCTCCGCTTCGCCGTACCAGGACCGGCCGGCTTTTCCGACCGACACGCCATAGCGTGTCGCCTCTCCGTTGCCGAGCACATGATAGAGAAAGCGCGCCTCGGTATCGACGATCAGCGTCCCCGGCGGCTCGCTCGTCTTATAGTCCACGCTGCGCCGCCGGTACTTGTAGGGTATCTGCTGCGCATCGGATTCGAACACCGGAAACGGCTCGCCCGCCAGCGCCAGCGCCTTCTGGTGCTGCACCAGTCCCCAACCGAGCCCGAGCCCGGACGCCAGCAGCGCGCGGCGTGAAATCCCCATCGGCATATCCCTTCTGTCGAGCCCGATTCCTAACGTCCCGCGCCCGGCAGATCAATAGTCGCACGCCCCCCGCGTGTACGGCTTCGGCACGCGGCAATGGAAGGCTTCGGTTATGATGCGGCAGTTCTACTCGGCGGCTTGCGGCCGGCGCTCGTCACGCATCTTGAAGCGCTTCATGAGGCCGCCGACCGTGTCGCGGAAGCCGCCATATTCGAGCTCCGAATAGGGCAGCATGGCGGCACCGGACCAGCCTTGGCTGCGCATCTCGATCGCCTTGCGCTGGGCCGACCGTCTGACCTCGTCCCAGGCCGGGTTGTCGAAGAAGTCGGTATGGGATTCGGAGAAGCGGCCCTCTCTGTCGATGGAGAAGCCGACGCAGGAGACGATGGGCAGGCAGTAGAGACCGGTCACGGCCGTGTTGATGGGCACGGGCATGAGCGGCATGACATGCGAGCCGCGCGCGTCGCCGCCCACGAAATGCGCCTTGGCGAAGGGCGAGACGATTTCTTCCGGCGCCGGGAATATCCCCTGGTTCCTGAGGATCGCGACAGGATCATCCTTGCCGGTATACTTGCCGGCGATCGAATGGAGCCGCTGCGCCGACACGGAAGCGGCGGGCTCTCCATGGGTACGCGAGACGATGCGATCGATGCCGAAGCGCTCATTGTCGCGCAGCAATGCGGCGATGCGGTAGCCCTCTTCCGGCGCATCGAGTTCGATCACGCTGTCGCCCGCCGTGTTGTCCATGTCGATGATGTGGAAGCTGAAACCCTTGATCATCTGGGGCAGCATGAGGCCGGCGCAATACATGGGGTCGGCGAAGGCCAGATAGAGCGGCAGGTTGTAGGCGCCGGGGCCGCATTTGTCGGCGGCGAACACCATGAAGGACTCGGCGGGCCGGACACCTGAGAGGCTGTGCTCGAAAGTGAGCTCGGCGACACCGGGTCCGGCGCCGCGGATGTTTCCCGACGGCGCGTCGACCAGGAGATCCTGGCCGGCGCCATAGAGCCCGGCGGCCTTGGCGATCGACGTTGCCTTGAGAAAACTGTTCCAAGCGAATTGGTGCACCTCGCGGCTCCCCTCGCCCTGGGTGTGGGTCATGAGGATCGCGATATCATCGCCCGTGTGGCAGACGAAGCCGTCGATCAGGAGGCCGGTATCGATCGCTCTTGCGACCTCGCTCCTCACACTGTCCAGCATGGCTGTGGATGGCTTCGTATGCCCGCCGATCGAGCCGACATCGGCCTTGATGACGGAAACGGTCATTCTCATGGCATTTCCTCCCCGACCTGACTCGCGAGCCGCGCAACGGCCCTCGCTCCGCCGGGGCGGCGGCGCGGCTCTTTCTCCAACCATATGAAACGCCGTGCGTTGCGAGTGGTTCCACGCGCTCACCGGCGCGGATCGCAAAACAATGAATGCCCGCCCAACCTAGGTATCATCTTCCAGCCTTCTGGGGTTTCAGGCCTGACGCGCCACCAGCTCGGCGTACCGCTGCAGATACAGCGGCCAGCCTTGATCGCCGGCAACACCGTCGCGCACGCTTTCCCAACCTTCGACGTGTCCTTTTACATGCGTGCTCATTGCGACTTCTCCGGTGGTTGCTCGACGGCGAGCTTGTAGGCCGCGAGCGTCTTGCTCCAGAACCGGTCGAGTTCCGCGCGAAGGCGCGCCAGCCCCTCGGGATCGACCCGGTAGATGCGTTGCTTTCCGGCCCGCATGTCGACCACGAGACCGGCATCCTTGAGCACCTTCAGGTGCTGCGAGACCGCCGGCCGGCTCACCGGCAGGGCACGAGCCAGTTCGCCGACCGAGCACGGATGCTCGCTCAGCCGCTCGAAGATCGTGCGTCAACCTTGTCCGATGCGCTTCACTGCGGGCTTCGTTCTACTCCTCGCCGACAGCGCGGGCCGCTTTTTCGATGACGCGCGCAACCGCCTCGGGCTCAGAGATGTAGACCAGGTGGCTGCCCTTGATCTCGGTTATCTGGGCGCCCGAGCGCTCATACATCCAGCGTGCAAGCTTGGGATTGAGCGCCCTATCCTCGGTGGCGATGATCCCGTAGCTCGGCTTGTCGCGCCAGGCGGCGACCGTCGCCGGCGCATCGAAAGCGGCGGCGGCCACCGGCGTCTGTGCGTTCGCCATGTAGCCTGCCAGCGCCGGCGGCAGATCGGCCGCGACGTCGGCAGCGAATTTGGCCGAGTCGACGAAGATGAAGCCGTCCTTGGTCAGCTTCAGGTCGCTCGCCGGCACCTCTCCCGGCATCGACGAGGCGAGCCCGCTGGTCGTTTCGCCTATGTCGGGCTGCACCGCCGCGACATAGACCAGCGCCTTGACCTTGGGATCCGCGCCCACAACCGTGATGATGGCGCCGCCATAGCTGTGGCCGACGAGGATGACCGGTCCTTCCTGCCGGTCGAGGACGCGTTTCGTCGCCGCCACATCATCGGCGAGGCCGGTGAGCGGCTGCTGGACCACGCTCACGCGGTACCCGTCCTTTGTCAGAATGTCATAAACGCCGCGCCATCCCGAACCGTCGGTATTGGCGCCATGCACGAGCACGATGTTTTTCGCCGGCGACCCGGCTTCGGCAGCCGGGCCGATGACGAGTACTATGACCGCGAAGACAATGCCGAGCGCCAATCCCATGGTCCTCATCGTCTGACGGGCCTCAGCAGCATGAAGCGGCGGCCGTTCCCGGCTCATAACGGTCGTGGTGGCGCACCCACTCCATCTTGTGATCGACGTCGCGTTCGTCGCGGCCCTTGGGCATGAGGTCGAGCATGTTATAGGTGCCCATCATCACTTCCACGCCGCGCGCATAGGTCGAATAGCTGTGGAAGACATCGCCCGCATCATCCTTGATGAACGCGCTGATGCCGGGCAACTCCTCTTCATTATGGGGCGAGGTGCCGTAATTGTAGCCGATAGCGCCTTTGGCCACCTCTTCCGGCGTGAAGCTGACGCCGAAATCATAGTTGAAGTCGCTCTCATGCGACGACACCCAGGTGAACTGCCAGCCCATGCGCCGGCGGAAGCGCTCGATCTCGGCGAGAGGTGCGCGCGAGACGGCGACGAACGTGACGTCGCGCTCCGCCAGGTGGGCCGTCATGCCGTCGCTGTGATCGGCCATATAGGAGCAGCTCGGGCAGCCTTCCTCCCATCCGGGGCCGAGCATGAAGTGCTGCACCAGGAGCTGGCGGCGGCCGTCGAACAGCTCGGCCAGCGTGCGCCGGCCGTCCGGCGTCTCGAAAACATAATCCTTGTCGATGCGCACCCAGGGCAGCGCGCGGCGCTCGCGGGCGACCTGATCTCTGAGGCGCATCGCTTCCTTCTCGCGCGCCAGGAGCTTCTTGCGTTCGGCGATCCATTGCACCCTGGGAAGGACACGATGGTTCCCGGTGTTCGTCATATTGGTCATGGCTTCGCCTCCTTCGTCTCGCTGCTCTCACCGTCTCACACGAGAACACTTAAGGCGGAACCCGGAACGGCGGGAGTGACAAATGTGACGTGATTACCGTTCAGTCGGCGGCAGCTCGATCGTCACGCCATATTTGGCGCCGATGGCGATGAGCTTGGCGAAATCCGGCGTGCCTTGGATATGGGCGGCTTCGAATTCGGCGAACATCTGGTCGAGGCCGACGCTGGGCGCGCTCAGGATCAGCACGCGGGCAGGCTTGTCGCCCAGATTGCGGACCGCATGGCGCACGCCCCGTGCGCCGAAGAAGAAGCCGCCGGGTGCCACGCGCTGGGGCGCCGTTCCGCCCTCGAAGTCGAAGGTGAGCTCGCCCTCCAGCACATAGAAGGCTTCATCTTCCCGCGAATGGGTGTGCGGCGGCGCGCCCGAGCCCGGCGGGAGCACCGCTTCCCAGAGCGAGAAGGATCCGCCTGTCTCGGCAGCGGTCGCCTTGTAGAGATGGGTGACGCTGAGGAAACTGATCGTGGACCCGGCATTGGGCGCTCGCACGAAGGATCGGGCTGCCGCGGCTTTGTCATCCATGGTCGGTCTCCATTGTGTGTTCCTCGTCACCGCTCGAGTATAATCAGATTTTGTGGCGCAAGATGAGCCGGCGAAAGGCTATTGCATGAGCGAACAGAAAATCCGTTTCGATGATGGTGCGGCCTATGAGCAGATGATGGGGATCTGGAGCGGGCTTGCGGGAAAAACCTTCCTCGACTGGCTGGCGCCGCCCAAAGCTTTGCGCTGGATCGATGTGGGCTGCGGCAACGGCGCCTTCACCGAGCTCCTGGTCGAGAACTGCGCCCCCTCGGAGGTTCAGGGCATCGACCCCTCGGAAGGACAGCTCGCTTATGCCCGCACCCGTCCGGGCGCGCGCCTGGCGGAATTCCGCCTCGGCGATGCGATGGCGCTTCCTTTCCCCGCCGACAGGTTCGATGCCGCCATCATGGCGCTCGTCCTCGTCTTCGTGCCGGAGCCGGCGAAAGCTGTCGCGGAAATGCTGCGCGTGGTGCGGCCGGGCGGCATCGTCGCGGCCTATATGTGGGATATGCCGGGTGGCGGCTTTCCCTTGGAACCGCTCCTCATCGAGATGCGCGCCATGGAGATCA
Organism: Pseudomonadota bacterium; assembly: GCA_021828105.1. Lineage (GTDB taxonomy): Bacteria > Pseudomonadota > Alphaproteobacteria > Rhizobiales > Aestuariivirgaceae > Taklimakanibacter. The sequence goes on along the minus strand of JAKATG010000019.1, from coordinate 7,685 downwards.
CGGCGCCACGCCCCCCGCAAAGGGAGGCATCGCGCATGGAGGCGATGCTGGATTTGTGGAACGGGGCGGGGCTCGAGAACGTCGAGACGCGCGAGATCACCGTGCACCGGACCTTCGCCGATTTCGACGACTGGTGGATGACCGGCATGAAGTCGCCCTCGCTTGGCCCCACCATCGCGGCGCTCTCCCCGCAAGACCACGCTGCGCTCAAGAGCCGGGTGCGCGCGCGCCTGCCCGCGGCGAGCGACGGGCGGATCACCTATGCCGCGCGCGCCAATGCGATCAAAGGATCGAGGAGTTGAGCCATGACCGACGCGACGAGGACGGCCACCTGCCGCTGCGGACAGCTCACGGCTGAATGCACCGGCGAGCCGGTGCGCGTGTCGGTGTGCCACTGCCTCGATTGCCAGAAGCGCTCGGGCAGCGCCTTTGCCGTCCAGGCGCGCTGGCCGGAGGACCAGGTTCGGGTTACGGGCGAAGCGAAGATTTGGGAGCGCGTCGCCGACAGCGGCCATCGCGCCACCTATCGCTTCTGTCCCCAATGCGGATCGACCGTCACCTATGTGATCGAAGGCTGGCCGGGTCTCGTCGCCGTGCCGCTCGGCGCCTTCGCCAATCTCCAATTTCCAAAGCCCCGCTTCTCCGTCTACGAGCATCGCAAGCATGACTGGGTCGCGATCGTCGGCGACGACATCGAGCATTCATCGACGCCCGGCGTCCCGCGCATGCCGGACCATCGCCACTGAGGCTTAGGAGGGACGCGCGAAGATCCGTCCGAAATATTGGGCCAGGCCCGGTGATCGCCAGGACGCGCCGCGCCAGCCAATGTATCCGTCCGGCCGCACCATGACGGCGCGAGCATCGCTTCCATAGGCTTTGGCGAATCCGCCCTCGGCGTCGAGATAACCGGGGAGCTGCGGCATGTCGGGCACCGCCGTCCGGGTGATCGCCGCGGCACGAACCGATGGTCCCCATTGCTTTCGCAGATCACGCGCAAAGGCGGCCGCATCATCCGTTTGCGCCCGATCGTCGATCTGGATCAGCAGGACGTGGCCGGTTCCCTTGATGATGTCGAACAGGCGCAGCGGAAAGCCGAAGCCCGACCGGACCAATCCCTGCACATCGGGCGCGCGGTCGCCGGCCAAAGGTCCGTCCGTCGCCAAGGACGGCTCGTCGGCGACGAAGGGCGTGCCGCGATAGGAGACCAGGATCTGCGTGTCGGCCAGGCGGTCGGGCGCCTTGCCTTTCTCGCGGCCGTAATTCTCGCTCGCCGCCTGGGTGCGCTTCACCACATCGGCGCCGACCGGGCGGCGTTCGGCATCATAGCTGTCGAGCAGCTCGCTGCGGCCTGAGCCCTGCACCACCAGCGCCAGCTTCCAGGCGAGATTGTAGGCGTCCTGGATGCCGGTGTTCATGCCCTGCCCGCCGGTCGGGGGATGGATATGGGCGGCATCGCCCGCGATGAAGGCGCGGTCCTTGCGGTACTCGGACGCCAGCCGCATGCTGATACGGAAGACCGACGACCAGCGCAGGTCGGAGAGCTTTGGCTTGGCGGGAACCATATCGTCGGCAACGGCCTGCAGGTCGGAAAGCGACGGCCCTTTCAACTCGGCCTGGATGCCGTGTTCCGTGCCGCCTTCCGGATTGAGCGAGGCCGGCGCCAGCATGGAAACGCGATATCGTCCGGCCTCCGGTAGCGGAATGGCGATGAACATGTCGGGCGGCCCATCTGGCCTCGGCCTTACCGCCCGGAACGCCATGCCGTAAGGAAGATCCCAGGCGATGTGCACGTCGCCCAGCATGAAAGGCCAGGGATAAGCCTCGCCGTCGAAACCGATGTCGAGCGCCTTGCGCACCGCGCTATGAGCGCCGTCGCAGCCCACGACATAGCTGAAGCGCGCCTCTTCCGTCGCCCCCTCCCCCTTGCGCAGCGTGACGGCGACGCCGTTGCTGTCCTGCGTCAAGGCGACGAGCTCGGTGCCGCGTTCGATGTCCCCGCCGAGATTTTGAAGATGCTCGGTCAGCAGGCGTTCCGTCTCGTATTGGGGCAGGCCCAGCTGGGCGAAGGGCAGGCCGAGCGGCGGCGCAACAACTTCCTGCGCCGGCTTGCCATCTATCACCGAACGCAAGCCCGTGATCCACAGCCCGCTGTCGATCATCTCGCGCACGATGCCCATATCCTCCCAGACTTCGAGCGTGCGCGGCGTGACGCCGATGGCGCGGCAAAAGGGAAGCGCCTCTTGAGCGCGGTCGATCAGGCGGCAGCGCACCCCATGGCGCCTGAGCTCGCTCGCCATGGTCAGTCCCACAGGACCCGCGCCCACGACGAGGATTGGTTTTTGCGTGCTGTCACTGGACATGGTCTTCCCCCGGTTATCCGCGCCTAGCCTCATCGACCATAGCAGGCACCGATAGAGCTGACGACCCTATGCCGCCACCGGCGCCGGCGGGGTGATGGCGATCGCGAAGGGCTTGTTGCCGACCGTGATCTCCGCCACGACCTTGTTGGTGGCGGTGGCGATGACCGAAACAATGTTCGATGTCGCGGCGGCATTCGTCACATAGGCATGTTTCCCGTCGGCGGTGATCGCCACGCCGAAAGGCTCCGCCCCCACGGGAATCGTGGCCGATACCGTGTTGCCGGCGGTATCGATCACCGACACGTTGCCCGCGCCATGATTGGTCACATAGGCGTGTTTGCCGTCGGGCGTGACGGCCACGCCGACCGGGTCGGCGCCCACGGCGACCGTGGCCGATACGCTGTGGGCCTGGGTGTCGATCACCGAGACCGCATTGGCGCCGCCATTCGTCAGATAGGCTTTCTTGCCATCCGGGCTCAAAGCTATTCCCCGTCCCGTCGTGCTGGTGGAGCCCTTGGGGACCTGGATGGTGGCCACCACCGTGTTGGTGCTCGTGTCGATCACCGTGACGCCTTGGAAACTCGTCACATAGGCGTGCTTGCCGTTCGGCGCGACGGCCACATCGATCGAATTGTCCATGTCGATCGTGGCCGTCACCTGGCTGGTCGCGGTGTCGAGCACCTTGACGGCGTGGTCATTGCCGGAATTGGCGATATAGGCGTGCTTGCCGTCGCGGGTCAGCGCAATGCCGGCGATGAAGAAATCCGTCACATCCGGGATCGTCTCCGTGACGGTGTTGGTGGCGGTGTCGAGCACCGAGACGAAGGAGCCGGTCGCGGTCTGCCGGCTCGTGATAAAGGCGCGTTTGCCATTGGGGGTCAGCGCCACGCGGATGGGTGCCCCGGTCGTCGCGGGCGTGGCCACCACCAGGTTGGTCGCGAGATCGATCACCGAGACAGTGCCAGAACCCGTATTCGTCACATAGGCGAACGGTGCCATTTTGAAACACCTCCTGTGATTTGCGAATGACATTAGGCGCGGCGAGAGAGTGATACTTACGTGGCGGAATATCAAGTCACCATCAGGACGGCGCCTTGGCTCGAGGATGCATCAGCAAAGTGAAGGCGACGCCATGCGTGATCATCAAGAGGGGCACGTAGATGATCGGGATCGCATAGGCGGCACCGAACTCTCCTGCTTGCGCCGGAAGGCCGACCGCGATCGCGTGATAATAGTTCAAGATGAGATCGGCCGTCCCCACCAGGTTGAAGGCGACGACGAACAACCAGAAGAGCGGACGCATCCGGACCGTGAGCAGCGCCAGCATGGCGAGAAGGCCGGTCGCCAGATCGCCATAGGCGGCGAAATGGGCGAAGCTCGAAGGCAAATTGGAGCCGACGACGCCCGGGACGATGAAGACCAGCCCGAAGAAGCGGAAGCTGTGCAGCATGGCGATGGCGCGGTGCGCCTCGACGCTCTCCATCGACTTGAGCCAGGGCAGGATATAGGCGCCAAGGCACAGCAGCCACGCGGCATAGCCGAGGACGAGCTGGATTTGGAAGACGAGTTCCGTCGACATCAGAGGACTCCGTAAATTGCGCGTCGGATATAGGACCGCTTCCGGCGAGCGACTATCGGCGATAATCTCGACAGGCTATGAAGCGGAACTTCACAGTCAGGCACGGCGCGCTCGACGGCGTGGAGGCGTTTCTGAGCGTCGCCCGGCACCGCAGCTTCCGCAAGGCGGCGGCGGATCTGGGCGTCACGCCCTCGGCGATCAGCCAGGCGGTACGCACGCTCGAGGCGCGTGTCGGCGCCGCCCTCTTCACCCGCACGACGCGCAGTGTCGGCCTCACCGAGGCCGGCGAGCGGTTCCTGGCGCGCGCCAGGCCCGCCTTCGAGGAGCTCATCGCCGCAAGTGCTATGGCACGTGATCTCGGGCAACGGCCGGCCGGGCTTTTGCGCCTCACCGTGCCGCGTTCGGTGGTGCCCATCCTGCTCGAGCCGCTGATCGCCTCCTTCTGCCAGGCTTACCCTGAGGTCGAGGTGGAGATCGCGGTCAGCGAGAAGCTGGTCGACATCGCGGCCGAGGGGTTTGACGCCGGCATCAGGCTCGGCGAGTTCATCTCAGGCGACATGGTCGCGGTGCGGCTGTCGCCGCCGTTCCCGCTGGTGGTCGTCGGCAGCCCGAAATATCTGCGCCGCCGCGGCCGGCCCGAGCTTATCGAGGATCTGCGCCAGCATGCCTGCCTGCGCCTGCGCCGCTCGAACGGGTCGGTGGCGCCCTGGTCGTTCGTCAAGGGCAACAAGCCGGTCGAGGCGATCGTCTCGGGTCCCCTGATCGCCCATGACTTTCCCACCATGCTGGGCGCCGCCGTGGAACATGCCGGGCTTGCGCAAGTGCCCGAGCCCATCGCGGCCCAGATGGTGAAAGCGGGAAAGCTCGTGCGTGTGCTCGACCGGTTCGCGCCGACGGCGCCGGGCGTGTTTCTCTATTATCCCAGCCGCCATCAGATGACGCCGAAGCTCAGGGCCTTCATCGACCACGTGAAGACGCGCGCGGCCACCGCCGGCAAAGGTCGCGCCCGAAGCACAAAGTCGAAATCACCCGATTGAGGCTCGACGCTGCCGGACAGCCGGTAGAGGACGGTGCTTCAAATTTCCCACGACGGCAAAGGTGCCGTAAGCGATCCGTATGCTGCCCGCCTTTAGCACAGTCCATGATGACTTGACCCACCATCCTGGAGGTAACCATGACGACTGAAGTGAGGACGGCCCTTAAGGAATTGTCGCAGCGCGGCATCACCACGCTCGAGCAGTTCGTCGAAAGCAAGGCGCGCATGCGCAAGCCGCGTGTGATCGGCACGCAGAAGGCGCTGGAGGAAAAATTTGCCCGCGCCGCGGCAAATTCCGGCGCATCGGCGAGATCGGAGATCAAGGCGCCTGCCGCGTCGGTTCCCATCGTCCTCGACGGAAAGCGCGTCGACTACAATGAGATCGCCCGGCTCAATGGCCGCCCCTTGGACTATGTGGCGACGCCGCTGAAGGGCGGTGGGCAGGCGCTTGTGGTGTTCTCGGATCGCTCGATCATGCGCAACCATCATCTGCGCCAGTTCAGGAGCGCCCAGCAGGCGATCGGCAGCGAGGTCGAGACGGCCTTGACCGCCGGCGGCCTGACCCCCACGCTCATCGAGCCGCGGCTTGATCTGGGCATGCGGATCTTCGAGCATGTCAACTATGGCGGCGACTCTGCCGGCTTCGCGCCCGATGAATATGTCGACGACATGATGCAATTCGACGACGGCCTCGGCCTGTTCGGCGGTGACTGGAACGACATCATGTCGTCCGTCCTGGTTGCCAGGTGCCATTGCGTGGCCTGGGAGCATATCCACGACGGCGGCGCCTCCATCACGTTCTACTCGGACACGCCCAATCTCCACGAGTTGGGCTGGGGCGACCGCATCTCCGCCGTCTGGGCCCGGTTCACCGGCTGATTTCGGAAAAGTTCTCCGGAGCGATCAAAGCAAAGACAAAGCGCGATGGCCACTCGGTATAAAGCCATCGCGCCTTGAGGCTCGAGCCAAGGGTTCAAACAAATGCCCGCAAGGTTTGAGCCTGCGGGCGCACATGGTCCGATCCTGATATTTCCCAAAACGCATGCTTTGGCCCACGATGTCAAGAGAGCTTTGCAGAGAAAGCTTCGGCGCCTAAGCCTCACAAAACTTTACAATGGAGAGAAGCCCGCGAAACGAGCGCCCCTCACTCTGTCATGAGCGCAAAGCCCAAACCTTATCGACATTCATCGAAGGAGACCGCTCATGACCGACCAGACCAATCTCCCCGTGCCGTATAACGGCCCGCCGCCCTCCCCGCCGCGCCGCGGCGCGCGTGGCCTGTTGCTCACCCTGATCATCGTGCTTGCCTCGGGCCTGACGGGCGTCTTCGTCAGCCAGGCCATGAGCGAGGAATCTGGCTGGGGCTCGGGCTTCGGACCCGGCGGATGGCATCACGGCGGATGGATGGGGGGTCCGCCCGATCCGGCACAGATCGAAAACCATGTCGACCGCGCGATCCGCCATCTCGCCATCGAGATCGATGCCACGACCGAACAGCAGGACAAGCTGCGGGCCATCGTGAAATCCGCGCTCAAGGACCTTCTGCCGCTCATCGGTGAGAGGCAGAAGGCTCGCGAGCGGGCGCGCGATCTCCTCACCCGTCCCACCATCGACCGCGCCGAGCTGGAAAAATTCCGCGCCGAGCACATGGCGATGTGGGAGGGAGCGAGCAAGCGCATCACCCAGGCCTTGGGCGATGCGGCCGAAGCCTTGACACCGCAGCAGCGCCAGAAGCTCGCCGAGCTCCTGGCCGAGCGCAGAGGCTTCTGGCATGGGTGGCATCGTGGTTAAAGCATCGGCCCGAAAAGTGTATGCGGTTTTCGGAAAAGCCGATGCGTTCTAGAATGCTCCCGTGGCCGACCGTATTCTCCTGATCGAGGACGACCCTCGCCTGGCCGAGATGGTGAAAGACTATCTCGGCGGGGCGGGCTTCAGCGTGACGATTGCGGCGAAGGGGGCTTTGGGCATCGCGGCTCAGGCACAGCACGCCTTCGACGCCCTGATCCTCGATCTGATGCTGCCCGACATGGATGGGCTCGAGGTCTGCCGCCGCATCCGGGCCGAGGCCGATACGCCGATCCTGATGCTGACCGCGCGCGGCGAGGCCATGGACCGGGTGGTGGGGCTCGAGCTCGGCGCCGACGATTATCTGCCGAAGCCGTTCGAGCCGCGCGAGCTCCTGGCGCGGCTGAAGTCCATACTGCGCCGGGCCAAGGGCGACCGGAAAGCGGAAATCCTGCGCTGCGGCCGCCTCGAGATCGACGTCGATGCGCGCCAAGCCCGCCGCGACGGCGAGATCTGCGCCTTGACCAGCCATCAATTCGAGCTGCTCTTGGCGCTGGCCCGCCATGCCGGCAGGGTTCTCACGCGCGACGCGATCATGGACCTCTTGAAGCACCAGCGGCTGGAGGCGTTCGACCGCTCCATCGACGTGCACATCTCGCGCATTCGCGCCGTGATCGAGGACGACCCCAAGAAGCCGCGCCGCGTGATCACGGTGCGCGGCGCGGGCTATGTGTTTGCCAAGGCGCAGGATTGATTGCATGTGGGCGCTGTTCATCGCATTCCCCTTCTCCCGCTTGCGGGAGAAGATTCAATGGGGCGGACGACGAGGGTAAGATGCCCATCGTTGTCCACACATCTGATGGAGCGTGACCCCCATGCAAAGTGATATGAGCAAATCCCTCGTCGTCCTCAATCAGGATAGCAC